>CAKAGR010000001.1 GCA_916438445.1 uncultured Mobiluncus sp. | reverse complement strand
AAAGCGGGGGCCGCGGCATTAAGATGGTGTAACTATTCCAGGGCGGTTTTAGTTCGTCAGCGATGTCGGTGAAGACGCCGTCCACACCCCAAGACTGCAGCTCGCGGGCGCGGTGCACTGAGTTCACCGTCCAGACATTTATCTGCAGACCCGCCGCCTTTAGACGAGAAACAATGCTGAGCGTTAAACTGGAATCTTCGGGGTGAATGGTTTTCGCGCCCACCAGCTCGCAGATTGACACCGCATCGGGCCACAGATTGTCTTTGGTAAAGAGGCAAGCCACCTCAAGTAGGGGAAGTCGCTGGTGTAAAAGATACAGCAAGACAGGGTTGAAAGAACTGATCAAGAGCTGTTCGCGAGGTACCTCGGCAATCCTCTCCACAACCGCATCGATTAGACGCAGCGACATATCCCCACCGGCCTCGTTCGACTTCAATTCCAAGTTGCACTTCATCCCGGTATCAGAAAGCCAAGCCACAAGTTCATCCAGTAGAGGAATCGCTTCATGCGAATAATCCGGGGCAGAGCCCACACGCGGCTGAAACTTGGCACCCGCTGAAATCCCCGCCAGATCTCCTCGGGACAGGGCATACATCGAACCCTGGGCATCGGTGGTGCGATCCAAAGTCGAGTCGTGCAGAATCACGGGGGTGGCATCACCCAAGATATCGACATCCGTTTCAATCCACTCAATTTTGGCCTCGTAGGCCAGGCGGAAGGCCGCCATCGTGTTTTCAGGAGCCAAACGATTGAGCCCGCGATGAGAATAGATTTTTAGCATGGCACCAGATTACGCCACTTCGGTCCCACTGGGGTTCTAGACTGAAAACTATGCAAAGCCCCGAGACCGAAACGAAAGCACAGCTCGAAACCCTGGCCCAGTGGATGGAGGGACGAAAAACCGTGTTGGTGACCGGCGCGGGGATGTCTACCGACACCGGGATTCCCGACTATCGCGGTAAAGGCAACACCGAGATTCCCTCGGTCGAATACGACCAGTTTGTCACCGATCCGGTGTGGCAGCGTTGGGTGTGGGCGCGCAACCACCAGACCTGGAAAACCATGTTGCGCCTCGAACCTGCACCCGCGCACTTCGCCGAATCCAGATTGGAAGCGGCAGGTCTGTTGAGTGCAATCGCCACGCAAAATGTGGACGGCTTGGATTTGAAGGCCGGGTGTCGCGAGGTCTACGAACTGCACGGCAGCTTCACCAAGGTAGAGTGCGTGGATTGTGGCCGGGTCTCTTCGCGCGCCGAGTTAGACGAAAGACTCACCCAGGCGAACCCCGATTATCCTTTGGACCTCGACCCGGCGCACGTAGCGATTCTGGCGGTGGCTGACCGCGAAGCCGCCGAGGCTTGTGACTTTAACACCGTGCCTTGCGAGGCCTGCGGGGGTTTGCTGAAACCAGCCGTAGTGTTCTTTGGGCAGATGCTCCCCGCCGAGGTGATGTCGAGGGCGTATGCGGCGGCGGCCCGTAGCGATGTTGTTTTAGTGGTGGGAAGTTCCTTGGCGGTGGGGACTGCTTCTTACGTGATGCAGGCGGGAATGGGAAATGGAGCCCGCCTGGTGATTATCAATCGCGGGCTCACTTTCTATGACTCCCGCGCGGATTTGCGTATCGAAGGTGGTGCCAGCGAAACCCTGACTTACCTGTCCCAGTTGTTGGGGGCTTGAGACCTCGCACAGGACAAATCTGTACCGCGCAGTATAATCTGTACCGTGCAGTACAATTTGTACCGTTCGATACAAATTCGCGACGACAAGAAAACTGTACCGGTTGTTACAGTACAATTCTCGCATCCGCATCACCTCAAGAGATAATAGAGACATGGATTTTCCCGAAGTTTTCGCTACGCATAACTTAGTTCTGGCCGGGGTCCCGGTGGGGAATGTGGGTGACGCCTCACCTCGACTGTGCCAGGCACTGGAGCAAGCCGAGATTATTGCCTGCGAAGATACCAGAAAACTTCGCGATTTACTGCGCCGACTGGGGGCGCAGACCCATGCCCGGCTGGTAGCCTACCACGAACACAACGAAGCCCACCTTAGCCAAAGTCTGGTGGAGGCTGCGCAATCTGGACAGCACGTTGTGATGGTTTCTGACGCGGGGATGCCGGGGATATCGGATCCGGGGTATCGCTTGGTCTGCGCCGCAGCGGCTGCGGGAGTGGATTTTACAGTCATCCCAGGGCCCAGCGCGCCCTTGTTGGCGCTGGTGCATTCCGCGCTGCCAACCGACAGCTTCTCTTTCTGGGGCTTCTTGCCGCGCAAAGCCCACGCCATGGAACAGGCCCTCGAAAGACTACGCCACTTACCCCAAACCCAGGTGTTTTTCGAATCCCCGCGTCGTGTCCTCGACACCTTGAAAACGATGACCGGGGTTTTCGGCGAAAACCGTCGCGCCGCCCTCGTGCGGGAACTGACGAAAACCTACGAACAGACCCTGCGCGGCTCTCTGGGAGAAATCCTCGAAACCCTCGAAAATGGCCCAGAAGTACGTGGAGAAATAGTGATTGTGGTGGAAGGGGAGAACTGGGCACCGAATCACGGCGAGACAGATACGCCCGAAGAAGTCCCGCCGGAACTGCTGGAAAATTGGAACAGCTGGTACAATTTGGCCTGCGCGCCAAAGACGCCGCGAAACTGCTGGCGCAGTGGTTTGGGGCCTCGCCCAAAGTTCTCTACGAAGCGCATCTGCGTGGACACTAAGTTTCCAATCGGCCACAACATCCACCCTGCCCCGAAACCCTCGCGTACGCGAGCCCTGCAGGGAGGTAGACTGAAGGCGTGAAAACCAAGAAAACCGCGCCATTCCTGCAAGCGACTTGGCAGGAACGCCCCCGGAAAGGCAGTCTGGAGTACCGCTATGGGCTACTAGGGACAGCGGCGGTGGCCTTTCTGGTGTTCCTCAGTCGGCTCACGCGCCTGGGCAGCATCAAAGACTTGGTTTTCGACGAGACTTACTATGTCAAAGACGCCTATTCGTTAATCAAACGCGGCTACGAAGTGCAGTGGCCCAAGGAATACGACGATACCTTCATTTCTGGGAACTTTACCCTGCCGGTTGACGGCGCTTTTGTGGCTCACCCCAGCCTGGGGAAATGGCTGATAGGCGCGGGAATCCAGCTACTGGGCGACAACCCCTGGGGCTGGCGAATTGCGGCTTGCTTGGCGGGCAGCATCGCGGCTTTCCTGCTGGGGCGTATTATTTGGCATCTGTGGGGCAGCTGGCCCATGGCGATGCTGGGGGTCGTACTGATGGGGGTGGACGGGGAACAGATTGCAATGTCGCGCACCTCGGTGCTGGATATCTTCCTCGAGATGTTTATCCTGCTGGGAGTGCTTTTCGTGGTGCGCGACCAAAACAGTTATCGCCCCCGACTAATGCGCGAGCTTCTGGCCACCCACGAGTTGCGCCGCACCGCCAGGGTAGCCAAACAGCTGCGAGCGGCGATGGCTAAACCGAAGGGCCGATTCGCACGTCAACGGTGGAACTACGGCCCGGCTCTGTGGTGGCGCCCCTGGCTCTTTGCGGCGGGCCTGGCCTTCGGCTGCGCCATGAGCGTCAAGTGGTCCGGCCTCTATCCGGTGGCGGCCTTTGGAATCTTCGTTTTCATCCGGGAACTTACGGCGCGGTGGAGCACCGAAAAACGTTGGATTTCCAGCGCGATGTGGGCCGGTGGTTTCCCGGCATTCCTAAATCTGGTGCCGATTTCCTTCGTGGTCTACATTCTGTCGTGGACCGGCTGGGCGCTGCATCCCAAAGCCTGGGGACACAACGGCACCGGCCTGCTCTCTGAGTGGATCAGCTATCACCTCCAACTAATCACCTTCCACACCACCCTCGTCGCCGACCACCCCTACAAGGCGAATCCCTGGGGTTGGCTGCTGCAGCTGCGCCCGACCTCGTTCTACTATGAAAAAGTCGGGGGAAACTGCGCAGGGCAGACTTGCGTCCAAACCGTGAATTCTTTGGGAAATCCGCTGCTGTGGTGGATTGGAGTCCTGGCCTTGGCCTTGGTGGTGGTGGCCGCGGCGCGCTTCTTGGATTGGCGCGCGGGCCTGATCGTGACTGGGTACTGCGCCACCTGGATGCCGTGGCTGATTTACGCCGACCGCACCATCTTCACCTTCTACACCGTGGTGCTGACTCCTTTCGTGGTGTTGAGTTTGATTTATGTCTTGGGAGTGATGCGCGGCGAGTGGCGCGTGGCCAGGGAAAAGGACTGGGTCGCTCGCGCCGGTCTCATCCCCGCACCGTGGTCGGCCCCGCAATTCAGCTCCGCCACCGCGACGGTTCTTTTGGTGGTCATCATCGGCACGGGGATATTCTTCTTCCCCATCTGGACCGGTATGCCTATCCCCGCCGACCAGTTCTATTGGCGCATGTGGTTGCCTTCCTGGATTTAGTCGGCGAGGTCCGGGTTTGGTCCCGGTTCGAGGCCGTTTTGTGGTCCCAGGGTCGAGGTCGTTTTGTGGTCCCGGTTCGAGGTCGGGTTTTCCTCCCGGCGAGGTTCTCGTTTTGGGGGTTCGTGGGTGTTGCGGGGAAACTGGGGTGGGTTTTTGGTGCCGGAGTGGTTGATAGAATCAGGGGCTATGAGTCATATTCTTTCTGCTGTTGCCTGGCCTTATGCCAACGGTCCTCGTCATATCGGTCACGTCGCTGGTTTTGGCATCCCCTCGGATGTGTTTTCCCGTTACATGCGCATGAAGGGCCACCAGGTCCTGATGGTTTCCGGAACTGACGAGCACGGCACTCCCATCCTGGTCGCCGCCGAAAACGAAGGTATCACCCCGCGGGAGCTGGCAGATAAGAATAACCGTCTCATCGTCGAAGACTTGGCGCAGCTGGGTCTGTCCTATGACCTCTTTACTCGTACCACCACTGGGAACCACTATGCGGTGGTGCGTTCCATGTTCGAACAGGTACGTGACAACGGTTATATGTTGGTGAAAACCACGCGCGGCGCGATTTCTCCTTCCACCAGGCGGACTTTGCCTGACCGCTACATCGAAGGCACCTGTCCTATCTGCGGTGCGCCGGGGGCACGTGGCGACCAGTGCGACACCTGCGGCTCCCAGTTGGACCCTACCGACTTAATTAATCCGAAATCTAAGATCAATGGGGAAACCCCACAGTTCATCGAAACCGATCACTATTTCTTGGATTTGCCGGCCCTGGCCCAGGCTTTGAATGAATGGCTCGATGACCGGGAAACCAACGGCGGTTGGCGTCCCAACGTTATCAAGTTTTCCAAGAATTTCTTGCAAGATATCAAGCCTCGTGCCATGACTCGCGACATTGATTGGGGTATTCCTATCCCCGGCTGGGAGGACCAGCCCAAGCGTCTCTACGTCTGGTTCGACGCGGTGGTGGGATACCTTTCAGCCTCTATCGAATGGGCGCGTCGCGTGGGTCGCCCCGAGGCGTGGCGGGAATGGTGGAATGACCCCGAAGCTTTGTCCTACTACTTCATGGGGAAAGACAATATTGTGTTCCACTCCCAGATCTGGCCCGCGGAACTGTTGGGCTATAACGGTCGCGGGGCTAGGGGAGGAGAACCCGGAGACATGGGAGTACTGAACCTCCCTACCGAGGTAGTTTCTTCGGAATTCCTCACCATGGAAGGCGCCAAGTTCTCCAGTTCTAAGGGAATCGTCATCTATGTGCGCGACATGTTGTCTCGCTACCAGGTCGATGCGCTGCGTTACTTCATTTCGGCAGCCGGCCCAGAGAACCAAGACTCGGATTTCACCTGGTCGGAATTCGTGCGTCGCACCAACGGCGAACTGGTGGCGGCCTGGGGCAACCTGGTGAATCGTGCCGCCTCCATGATCGCCAAGCGTTTCGGGGAAATCCCCGCTCCAGGCGAACTCAAGACGTCGACCTCGAACTGTTGGACGCCCTCGAAACGGGATTCACCACGGTGGGTGACTTGATTGAGGCACATCACCAAAAGGCCGCTCTGGCTGAAGTGATGCGACTGGTCGGGGAAGCGAATCGCTATGTCGCGGTGACGGAGCCTTTCAAGATGAAAGAAGAATCCCAGTTGCCGCGCCTGGCAACGGTGCTGCACGTTTTGGCCCAAGCAGTAGCGGATTTGAATTTGATGTTGTCGCCTTTCTTGCCGACTTCTGCCAATGCGGTGGACCGGGTCTTTGGCGGTGCGGGACAGATTGCGCCGATGCCCAGAATCGAAGAAGTCGTAGATCTGGATGTTAAGAATGACGACGGGACAGACCGGGTTTACCCCATCATCACGGGGGACTACACCGCGGCACCGACTTGGGAACGCCACGCGGTGAAGGTCGGGCAAAAAGTCGCCAAACCCACCCCGATCTTTGAAAAAAACTGGACGAAGGCATCGTCGAAGAAGAGTTGGCGCGATACTCTGCCCAACACGAGGGTTGAGATTGGAAAGCAAACGACTTTGGGGAAAAAGAAATCACGTAACTGGCCACCGCTCATCCCAGCAGCGCCGGGACAGGTAGGTCTGTTTGATAACCATACACACCTGCCGGTCATGGAAGGTGACTATGTCAGCGACTCCGAGGGAGTGCGACTGGACCTGTACCAACAGGTAGAGATGGCGCACAGCGCCGGGGTGGAGTGGATGGTGGCTTCGGCCTGTAACTTGGGCGAAGTCCAAGCCTTGCGGGAGCGGGCCGGGCAGTTTCGCAGCCCGGAACTTTCCCGCCTTCGCTGGGCGGTGGCCATCCACCCCAACGACGCACCGCGCCACCAGGGGATCCTCGACACGGGACCGGATAACGTAACCCAGAAACGGGCCGAATACGAATACACCCCCCTCGACCAGGCCCTCGAAACGGTGGCGCGCGCCGCTCAGGAACTGGACTTTGTGGTGGCAATCGGGGAAAGCGGCCTGGATTACTTCCGCACCGCACCGCGGGGACGCGAGGTTCAGAAAGAAGCCTTCACGGCGCATATTGAACTGGCGAAGTCCTTGGATATGCCACTGCAGATTCACGACCGGGAAGCCCATGCGGATTGCATCGAGGTGCTGGAACGCTGTGGGGCGCCCAGGCGCACGGTTTTCCATTGTTTTTCCGGCGACGCCGAGATGGCGGGCATCCTGGCCGAACACGGCTGGTACGCCAGCTTCGCGGGGAACGTGACCTACGCGGCGAACCAAGACCTCCACGCAGCGGCTCGGGTCCTGCCCGCTGAACTGATTCTGAGTGAAACCGATGCCCCGTACCTGACGCCGCTGCCTTACCGAGGACGGCCCAACGCCAGTTATTTGGTGGGGCTGACCACGGATTTCTTGGCGGAACTGCGCGGGGTCGAGTCAGAAAAGTGGCGCGAGCAAGTACGGGCGAATTCGGCGGCGGTTTACGGGCTGTGAATGCCCAGCTCAGAGCCGCCGAAATAACAAATTGGACAAATTTATAACATTTAGGTAACTTTTTAGGGGTGATGGAAGAAAACGTCTTGAACCACTCTGTTCACAGTGAAACTTCGAAGCGCGCCAATGCGCCGCGACACCAGGCTGTAGTCGCGGCGAAAACACACCAAGGACTGGGTGCGCGAATCACCGCCGCGGTGCTGGCCTTGGGGCTGGTTTCTGCGGGAATCGGCACGGCTTACGCTATGTCGCTGACTCGCGCGAAAGTCGTGGTGGACGGAAAAACCCAGGAACTCTCCAGCTGGGGAGACACCGTGGCGGATCTGCTCAAAGATAATGACGTGAAGGTTTCCGACCAGGACCTGGTGGAACCGGGGTTGAAAACCGCCTTGGCCCAGGGCATGACAGTAAAGATCGAGTCTTCGCGCAGCTTGACGGTAAAGGTAGATAACCAAGAAGACACCGCCGCCACCACCGCCGAGAGCGTGGGAGAGGCCGTGGCGAAGCTGTGGCCGGGAAAGGCTGTAGAGTTCATCGCAGTCAAGGGCAAGGACCGCAACGGCGAAACCCTGCCTCTGTTCGCAGCGGGACAAAAGGTTCAACTGCTGGCCGACTCTCAGGACCTGCAGGTAAAAGCCAAGGCCAGCGATTCCATCGATGATTTGGTGGCGCATGCCAAGGTTACGCTGGGTGGCTTGGATGAAGCGCACCTGACTTTCACCCCCGAGGGGGATGCGGTGGTGCGAGTGGTGCGCATCAAAGAAGAACAAGTCACGGTAGAGGAAGACATTCCTTTCGAAACCAAGACCACGAATGATGATTCCAAGTACCGCGACCAGAAAACCGTGACTCAGGCCGGACAAGTTGGCACTAAGACGGTTACTAAGAAGGTCAAGTCGGTTGATGGGCAAGTTGTCTCCGAAGAAGTCTTGAAAGAAGAAGTCACTAAGCAGCCAGTCGAGCAGCTCCAGACCGTGGGCACCAAGGAACGCCCTGCCTCGAGTGCTGGGGAAGGCGTGTGGGGTGCACTGGCACAGTGCGAATCCCACGGCAATCCCTCCATCAACACTGGGAACGGTTTTTACGGCATGTACCAGTTCTCGCTGCCGACTTGGCGCGCTATGGGCGGGTCGGGGCTGCCCAGCGAAGCCAGCGCCGAGGAACAAACCATGCGCGCCCAGATTCTGCAGCAGCGCGCGGGTTGGGGGCAGTGGCCGGCTTGCGCCCGCAAACTTGGTTTGCTGTAACCTTAGTACGTGAAAAAAGTGAGGTCCGTGCCCCGGTGCGCGGGCCTCATTTTTATCGCCTTTATCGCCCGGAAGCGAGGCCAAAGATGAGCGTGCAGCTGCTGGGAGGGCGCAATGTCCAGGAACTTTGCCGCGCCCTAGAGTTGCGTCCTTCGAAGAAACGCGGTCAGATTTCGTCACCGATCCCGGAACCGTGCGGCGCATTGCCCAGTTAGCCATAGATTCGCCAGACAGCGGAACTACTGTGTTAGAGATCGGACCGGGGCTGGGTTCTTTGACTCTGGCCCTGTTGGAGGCCGGTGCCCGCGTCATCGCCGTGGAAATCGATTCGCGTTTAGCCCAGGCTCTGGAAGCTACCTGCCAGGCCCGCGGCGTGATGCCAGGACAGTTGCGGGTGCTGCACCGGGACGCCTTGACTATCCAAAGTGTTGAGCAACTGCTGGAAGACAGCGCCTGGGATCCTCCCACGGTGCTGGCTTCGAATCTGCCCTATAACGTGGCCACTCCTTTGCTGCTGCACTGCTTGGAGGCCTTGCCTTCGCTGCGTCGGGCCGTCAACATGGTGCAGGCCGAAGTGGCCGATCGCTGGGTGGCGCGTCCGGGGGAGGCCGCTTACGGCGCGCCCAGCGTAAAGTTGGCTTGGTGGGGGCGCAGCCGTCGGGCCTTCGACGTGGGACGTAACGTGTTTTACCCCGTGCCTAACGTGGATTCCGCCGTGGTGGACTTTTCCCGCCATCCCCAACCCCCATTCCCCGCCGAGCTGCGCGAAGCTGCCTTCGCCGCGGTGAAGGCAGCTTTCGGGCAGAGACGCAAGACTCTGCGCCAATCGCTATCTGATTGGGCGGGGTCACCTGCCCAGGCCGAACAGATCCTCGAAGCTTGCGGGATTGATGCCAGGTTGCGTGCCGAACGCCTCGACGTGGCGGATTTTGCCCGCTTGGCAGCCGTTTTCGAGGAAAAGGGGTAAGGGAATATGTACGTGGCTAAGGTGGTGGAATCCGGCGAGGACAGGATTGGGGTTTTCGCCCCGGCAAAAGTTAATTTGTGGTTGCGAGTGGGGGCTGGTCTTCCAGGGGATAAGCGCCACACCCTGTTGACAGTGTTTCGTGCCCTAGACCTGGGTGATTATCTGCAGTTGCGCCCCGCTCCTTGGGGAAGTACCGGTGACACAGTTCGCACCTGTTTTGCATCGGACTTACCTCGAGTTGAGGGTCTGGACGGCCCTGACAACTTGGTCCGCCGGGCCTTGGCATTGCTGCGGGAAGTCACCGGAAAAGAGATTCCCTACACCGAGGTAGAGGTAGAGAAGCATATTCCCGTAGCGGGAGGTATGGCTGGAGGGTCTGCCGATGCCGCGGGCACCTTGCTGGGAGCGAATGAGCTCTATGGCTTAGGTTTGTCTGGGGAACAGCTCTTGGCTTTGGCCGCGTGTCTGGGCTCCGACGTACCTTTTGCCCTGTTGGGTGGTACCGCCTTGGGGCGGCGCTACGGGGATGAACTGGAACCTTTAGAGGCGGGACCTCAATGCCACTGGGCTCTGGCGATTAATCGACGTGGTCTTTCTACTCCCCAGGTATTCCAGGGATTTGACCGGCTGCATCCCGAACTGGCACCCGCTCCACGGCAGTTACCGGCGGATCTCGAAACGGCACTGACCGTGCCGGGCCCGCGGCTGGCCACCGAGCTGCACAACGACCTCGAAGAGGCGGCTGTGTCTCTGCGGCCTGAACTGGGCAAACTCATCCAGATCGCACAACAGGCTGGGGGCCTACGCGCTGTGGTTTCCGGTTCGGGACCAACGCTGGCGGTGCTTTGCTCCCGGCGCGACACGGCGCAAAAGGTAGGTGAAAGCCTGGTTGAATGTCCGGAAATAGAGACCGTCGTGCTGGCGCGGGGGTAGGTGTGAGGATTATTCAGTCGGGTTGTCGAAAGGTAACAAGACACGACGCAACAAATCAGCCAGGCGCTGCACCTCGGAAGGTTTCATCGTGCCGAGCCACTGAGTTTCCTGGGCCACCAGTTTCGCGATAGCGGCATCGACATGCGAGATTCCCCGTTCGGTGAGCTGCACCAGTATGGCACGCCGGTCCTCGGGATGGTCGGTGCGCCGCACCAAACCGCGTTCCTCGAGGCGATCGATGCGGTTCGTCATGGTGCCGGAGGAGACCAGGGACTGCAGCATCAGGGCGCCTGGGGTCATGGCGAAAGGTGCGCCGCTGCGTCGAAGCGCTGCCAAGACGTCGAAGGCCCAGGGTTCGAGGTCTTGAGAGGAAAAGGCCTCGCGCCGGGCTACGTCGAGGTGACGTGACAGACGGGAAACCCTGGAGAACACAGCCATCGGGGTCAAATCCGTGCCAGGAATCAGGGCCTGCCAGGCCTCGAGGATGGTATCCACCTCGTCTAGGGAGCATGTTTTTTGGGCTTTTTCCACCATGAAAGAACCAATCAGTCGTGTCGGGGTGAGACTCGTCATAGGCATAATAACACCTCTAGACGTCGAGATTCTTTGTATCCGAGAAAATTTTGGCTTGGATAGGGCCGCGGAAAAATGGCAGAATAAAAGGGCATCGCGCCGCTGCGCGAGCATCCGCCCTGGTGTAATGGCAGCACAGAGGTTTTTGGTACCTTTAGTTCGGGTTCGAATCCTGGGGGCGGAACCGTGATGCGCCAGTGACGGCGCTGTCTCTTCGCGCCATGATACCCAAATTACAAATTTCACCCCTCGACTACCAGATACTCGTAATATCGGGTGACAATTGATTAATCTCCTATAAGAAAACCACTCCAGTTTCCGTGACGCATCCGCCTGGTGGTGCGCCAGGCACTGCGCGATTTCTGGATGCGACGCTAGGATGGTAACAGGAATGCAAGAGACGAAGGGGGCGCACCTTGACTCAGATAGGGACAATCGTTATTTTGGCCGCCGGCCAGGGCACGCGGATGAATCGAAGAAGGCAAAGGTGCTGCACTCCTTCGCGGGACGGACGCTGCTGTCACACGCCATCCACACCGCCATGGAGCTGCAACCCCAGCGCATCTGTCTGGTGGTGCGCCACCAGGCCGAAGCCGTCACGGCCGAAGCCAAGTCGGTGTACCCCCAGATCGTTATCGCTCAACAAGACGAAGTGCCCGGAACCGGACGTGCCGTGTGGTGTGCCTTGCAGCAGCTCTACAAGGAAGTTGGCCCGGACCTGGGGAACATCATCGTCACCTCCGCTGATGTACCCCTGCTGGAGTCCTCGACCATTTTGCAGTTGGCGGAAACCCAGGTCGACGAAGGGGCAGCGATGTGTTTGCTGACCACTGAAATCGACAACCCCTTTGGATACGGCCGCATTCAACGAGTAGCCGGACAGGTTGCCGGCATTGTCGAGGAACGCGACGCCACCTATGCACAGAAACAAATCAAAGAAGTTAACGCCGGAATCTATGCTTTCGACGCGGCATTCCTGGCGCGAGCATTGCCCACTTTAGAAACTAATAATGACCAGGGCGAAATCTATCTGACCGACACCATAAAACTGGTGCGCAGCGAAGGTTTGCGGGTTTCTTCGGTGCTGCTGGCAGACACGGTTCAGGCCGAAGGTTGCAATGACCGCGCCCAGCTGGCGGATCTGCGCGCCGAATACAACCGGCGCCGCACCCGTCACTGGATGATGCAGGGGGTAACCATCATCGACCCGCAGTCCACCTGGATTGACGCCGACGTAGAAATCGGTGCCGACACGACCCTTTACCCCAACACCCAGCTGCGCGGAAACACCAGTATTGGTGAAGACTGCCGCATCGGTCCGGACTCAACTTTGATCGATATGCAGATTGGCGACGGCGCCGAAGTTTTCCGCGTACACGGCCTGTCTTCCCGCATTGGCGATCGCGCAAAGGTGGGTCCCTTCACCTATCTGCGTCCCGGTACTATCCTCAGTGAAGACACCAAGGTAGGGGGATTCTGCGAAACCAAGAATATTCGGGTCGGTGCCGGTTCGAAGATACCGCACCTGTCCTATGTCGGAGACGCCACCATCGGAGAGCAAACCAATATTGGAGCCGCCACTATTTTTGCAAACTATGACGGTGTGAATAAACACCACACCAATGTGGGTTCGTATTGTCGCACCGGTTCTAATAACGTATTCGTCGCACCGATTAATATCGGTGACGGAGTGTATACCGGCGGGGGAACTATTGTGCGTCAAGACATTCCCTCCGGGTCACTGGCGGTGAACGATATGAAGATGCGTCTGCTGCCCGGCTGGGTAGAGAAGCACCGCCCCGACACCGACGCCGCGAAGGCCGCCCGAGGTGAGTTCGGTACCAAGCAGGGCGAGGACCTCGCCCCAGGTGACGCTAACGGTATCGACCCCGGCGAGGACGCCAACTGAGACGGTGGCCCGGGTCATGTTTCGGTGCGCGGGAAAAGTCGCTGGTCAGCGAAATTTGCTTTGCGAGGCCCAGAACAGAAAAATGGGAACGCAACCGTTTCGACGAGTAAGGACGAATCATGGCAGAACTGATTGAGGCCCCACGTAAGCGCTTGGTAATCGTTTCGGGGAGGGCCCACCCGCAGTTGGCCCAAGACGTGGCGGCCGCCCTGGACACCGAAGTTCTTTCCGCGTCGATTTACGACTTTGCCAGCGGAGAAATCTATGTGCGCTATAACGAAACCGTGCGCGGCTGTGATGTGTTCTGCATCCAGTCCATCGCCGGGGACGTGAACAAGTGGTTCATGGAGCACCTGATTATGGTGGATGCCTTGAAACGCGCCAGCGCACGCCGCATCACCGCCGTGGCTCCGCTTTATCCCTATTCCCGCCAAGACAAGAAACACCAGGGTCGCGAACCGATTTCCGCCCGTCTCATGGCGGATTTGTACAAGACCGCAGGCACCTCTCGCCTGATGAGCGTGGATCTGCACGCCTCCCAGGAACAGGGCTTTTTCTCGGGTCCGGTGGATCACCTCATGGCGATGCCGGTGTTGATTGACTACGTGCGCACCCGCGTGGACCTGGGTAACGTCACCGTAGTTTCCCCCGATGCTGGCCGCATCCGCGTGGCGGAAAAGTGGGCGAATCGACTGGGTGGTTACCCCTTGGCTTTCATCCACAAGACCCGCGACACCACACGCCCCAACGTCGCGGTGGCGAATCGGGTAGTGGGTGAAGTCGAGGGCCGCACCTGTGTACTGGTTGACGACTTGATCGATACCGGCGGCACCATCGCCGAGGCCGTCGGGGTGCTGCTGCGTGCCGGGGCGAAAGATGTTTTGGTGGCCGCTACCCACGGGGTGCTCTCTGATCCCGCGGCACAGCGACTCCAGGAATGCGGGGCCCGCGAAGTCATTGTGACCGACACGGTGATGATTCCCCCGGAGCACCGCTTTGAACAACTCAAGGTGCTCTCTATCGCGCCGCTGTTGGCGCGGGGAATCAAGCAGGTTTACGAGGAAGGCTCCTTGGCGGCCCTCTTCGAATAACCGAAGCGCCGTCCTCGAAGGGGGAACTACCCCGCGAAAAACCGCAACTACACCAAGAAACCCTGGTTCTTGATGTCTTCCAAAAGCAAGGCGCGACGTGGGTCGGGATGAGTCATCTTGGTGACAACTTGGTTCGTGTAGGTGTCTTCGCGCTGGTTCGCGCTGCGCAAGTCATAGTAGTTATTCATCTCTCGGTCGTATTCCCCCCAACGCCTCGGTCCAGGAATCGGGCGCCTGGTAGTGATTCTCCATGAAGCGGAGATTGTTGGGGATACGCGGCTTCAGCTCCGGTTCCTGGTCGGGATAACCCATCAGCATCCCCAGAACCGGGAAAGTGTATTTCGGCATCTCGAGTATCTCTATGGTGCGGGTCGGGTCGTTCAAAATCGAGCCCAGCAGCACTGTTCCCAGACCCAGTGCCTCGGCACCCACCACCGTGGACTGGGCCAGCAGGCAGGCATCGGTGTAGGCCTCGCGGTAGGTATCCATGGTGGGAGCCGCGGCGTAAGCTTCGGGGCTGACCCCCTTTTCTTCGAGGATCCGCATGGCACGCGCCACGTCGACGATGAAGACCAAGAACTCGGGGGCCTGGGCGGTGTAGGGCTGGCGACATACCTGAGCCAGGGCGTCGCGTTTAGCCTGGTCGGTGACGCGAATCACCGAGGTGTTTTGAATCGCGCGGGAAGACGCAGTGCGGAAAGTCGCGTTGAAAATTTGTTCCTGGACATCGACTGGCACCGGGGTGGTTTGGAACTTTCGAATGGAGCGGTGCGACAGCAGGGTTTCGAAGACATCTTTCATGTCCTCGATTATTACATGATTTGCCCCAGACCGGGCCGGTAGAGTAAATTTCTAGGGTTGCCTCGGCGAGGGTGTCGCCCGGTTTGGTCGCTGACCGGACCGAAGAGCACCGTTATCGACGCGGCCCGAGTTTACTCTGGGACTGTTTGTCTTGCCCGTGGCCGGCTTTTGGCGGTTGCGGGTTTTGTTTTTGACGGCGAGCAGGCCAAGTGCAGCGGTCCGGCCGGGAAAACGCAGAAGAAAACCCAGATATGGAGGACAAAATGGCACAACGCCCCACCTTGAAAGTAGAGAAGCGCGAAGATTTCGGCAAGGGATTTGCCCGCCGCGCCCGCGCCAATAATCTGATTCCCGCGGTTATCTATGGTCACGGTCAGGAACCGCAGCACGTATTCCTGCCCTATCACGACACTTTCCTGATCGTGAAGGACGACAAGAACGCGGTTATCGCCCTAGAAGGCCTGGGTGCCAAGACCCTGGTGCTGGTAAAGGATATTCAGCGCCACCCCTTGAAGCGCAACATCATGCATATTGACTTGCTGCTGGTGAAGGCCGACGAAAAGGTCAACGTCGAAGTACCCATTATCTTAGTTGGCGAGCCGGCCGCGGGTATGGTGGCAGCTCATGATTTGCTGAACATCGAGGTTTCCGTCCCTGTTATCGAGATTCCCGAGCACATCGAGGTTTCGGTGGAAGGCCTGGAGGAAGGCACCGTCTTGAAGGTGGCCGATCTGGATCTGGGTAAGGACGTCGAGGCCGTCACCGATGCTGAAACCGTAGTAGTTGCGGTTGCGGCCCCGGCGGAAGTTGACCTGCCCGAGGGAGAAGCCCCGGCCGAGGACGAAGAAGCCGCTGCCAAGGCCGACCAGGCCGCCGAGTAAGTGAGTCACCGACTCGGCTACGTCTGATAGAGACACGCCCATGCCCGCACACCAGCCACGACTCCAACCCTCTGCCCTGGCAGGGGAGGCGGGGCCGTGGCTGGTGTGCGGTTTGGGCAACCCCGGAATCGAATACCAAGCCACCCGACACAACGCCGGCTATCTGGTGCTGGAGCATTTCCTGGACAGCCGCAACGAAAAACTCAAGCCCCAGGCCTTGAGCCGCGCGGGAAACGTGGCGCTTTGCGCCAAGCTGCGCCTGGGATACGGAGTGGATGCCCCCACGGTGGTGCTGGCTAAGACTGGGACCTTTATGAATGTTTCCGGCCCGGTAGTTAAGGCCTTGCTGAAGTTCTATGAGCTGGGTCCCGAGCGGCTGTTGGTGGTGCACGATGACATCGACTTGGATTTTGGCATCGAGAAGTTGAAGATCGGCGGGTCCAACGGGGGACACAACGGTTTGAAGTCCATCGATGCCGCCCTGGGTACCCGCGACTATGCGCGTCTGCGTATCGGGGTGGGGCGCCCGGTGGCCGGTGATGTAGTGGACTGGGTGCTGGGACGCTTTTCGAAAACAGAACAGCGTGACTTGCCGGATATGTGGGACCGCGCCGTGAGGTGTCTGGAATCGCTTGGTTCAGACGGCTTCGCCAAGGCCCAGGCCCAGCTGCATCTGAGTAACCCCAAGTCAAAGTAACCGAACCAGAGAATAACTTAACCTTAGCAAAGGCCCAGAGTTGAACTTAGCAGGACTGTTGCCCGCACTTCGCCAAAGTGTCGAACTGGAGCGGGTAAAGGACGGGACCAAATGGTCGCTCCCTCTTCGGCCTACGCTGCTTTGCTGGCGGCTTTGCCGGAACAACCCCTGACCGTGGTGCTGACCCCTTCGGGTAGAGGCGCGGCGCAGGTGGCGCGGGAACTGGAAGCATTTACCGATGGTGTGGCTTTGTTCTCGGATTGGGAAACCCTGCCCCACGAGAGGTTGTCCCCTCGAGTAGACACCATGTCGAAGCGTATCTGGGCGCTGCAGCGACTGCATTCGGCACCGACCACCCCGGTCGAGGAAAACGCCAACGTTACGGCCCGAAAAGAGTCCCAGCCGATACGGTTTTTAGTGATGCCGATTCGGGCCGCTCTGGCGCCGGTGAATCGCCAGATTCTGGACTTCCCGGTGTTCCGGGCCCGGATTGGGCAGAGCTATGACCGCGAAACCATCGTGTCTGATTTGGTGGCGCTGGGTTACGAGCGGGTCGACATGGTTACCTCCCGCGCCCAGTTTGCGGTGCGCGGTGGGTTGGTGGATGTGTTTCCCGCCACTGACCCACACCCGGTCAGGATTGAACTTTTCGGAGATGAAATCGACTCAATCCGGCCCTTCACTGTGGCGGATCAGAGAACTTTCGACCCATCTTTCCGGCAGGTAACGGCAGCGGCGTGTCGGGAATTGCTGTTGGACGAGCGGGCCAGAGAACTGGCAGTCGAAGCGACGGGGCAATACCCCCAGGCCGCCGAAATCTTGAATCTGGCCGCGCAGGGGATTTATTCCGAAGGTATAGAATCCCTGGCACCGCTGCTGGGAGCCCAGATGGTGCCGCTGTTTTCGCTGCTGCCCACCGGGGCACGCTTGGTGGCGTTGGATCGGTTGCGACTCAGGCCCGGGCCGAAGAACTGGTGGCGACCACCCAGGAGTTTCTGGCGGCTAGCTGGTCGGCGGCAGCCCAAGGTGGGCAAACCCCGCTGCAGATAGAAACCGCGTCTTTCCTCAGCGGGGCGCAGCTGCAGGTCGCTGCCCACAAGGCTCAGATGAGAACTGTGTATCTGTCTCCTTTCGCTACGGTAGATGACCCGGTAACTCTACCTATAGAAGTAGTTGAGGAAGTCGCTCCGGGGCAGAGTAACCTGATTGACACCATTGAGGAACTGCGCCTAGAGGGCTGGCAGATAGTAGTTACCGTCGCCGCCAAAGGAACCGCCCAGCGACTACGCGACCTCCTGGAAGAACACGAGGTACCGGCGAAAATTGTAGCGCCGTCCTCGTGGAACCCCGAGAACCCAGCAACTTACGTAAGCATCACCACCGCCGCCCTCGACGAGGGCTTTCAACTGCCGCAACAAAAACTATGGGTGGCGACGGATTCCCAGGTGCTGGGGAAGCGGAAATCCCGGCACAGTGACGCGAAACCTAAACTGCCTTCGCGGCGTAGGCAAAGCGTGGATCCGCTCAGTTTGCAAGCCGGAGATTTCGTGGTGCATCTCAAACACGGAATCGGTCGTTTCGTGAAGCTGGAGAAACGCAGTCTTGGCACTGGGAAAAACGCCACCAGCAGGGAATACGTGGTGTTGGAGTACTCGGCTTCGAAACGCGGGGGGCCGGCGGATCAACTTTGGGTGCCGACCGATCAGCTGGATCAGCTGAGTAAGTACGTGGGTGGAGAAAACCCGGCGCTGTCGAAGATGGGCGGGGCGGACTGGGCGAAAACCAAGCAAAAAGCGCGCAAGGCCGTCAAAGACATCGCCCGCGAACTGGTGCGACTCTATGCGATTCGTCAATCCACCAAAGGTTTCGCTTTCAGTCCAGATACGCCCTGGCAGCGCGAACTGGAAGATGCTTTCGAATACGTCGAGACCCCCGACCAGTTGACTTCGATTGACGAAGTGAAGGCCGATATGGAGAAACCCGTGCCGATGGACCGCTTGATTTGCGGCGACGTGGGGTACGGGAAAACCGAGATAGCGTTGCGGGCGGCTTTCAAGGCGGTTCAGGACGGCAAACAGGTGGCGGTGTTGGCGCCGACCACCCTTTTGGTTTCCCAGCACCTGGAAACTTTCGTGAATCGCTTCGCTGGTTTTCCCGTAAATGTAGCCGCGCTTTCGCGCTTCACCACCGCGAAAGAAGCCCGCGAAATCAAGCAGAAACTGCAAGAAGGCGCCATCGAGGTGGTTATCGGGACACATTCGTTGCTGTCGGGAAACGTGCGTTTCAAAGACTTGGGTTTGGTGATTATCGACGAAGAACAGCGTTTTGGGGTGGAACACAAAGAAGCCTTGAAGGCGCTGCGCACCAATGTCGATGTTTTGGCCATGAGCGCCACTCCGATTCCGCGCACCCTGGAGATGGCCATCACGGGGATCCGCGGGCTGTCAACTTTGACCACCCCGCCCGAGGAACGCCACCCGGTGTTGACCTATGTGGGCGCCTATGCCGACCGCCAGGTCGCCGCGGCCTTGCGCCGTGAACTGCTGCGCGACGGACAGGTGTATTACGTGCATAACCGCGTCCAAGACATCAACAAAGTAGCGGCCCACCTGGCGCAGCTGGTTCCCGAGGCGCGGGTGCGGGTGGGGCACGGCCAGATGGGGGAGTCCCAGCTGGAATCCGTGATGGAGGCGTTCTGGAACCACGAATTCGATGTGTTGGTATCCACCACCATCGTCGAGAACGGCTTGGACGTGACTAACGCGAACACCATCATCGTGGATCGCGCGGATCGTTTCGGTCTGTCCCAACTGCATCAGCTGCGCGGACGGGTGGGGCGCGGACGGGAACGCGGGTATGCCTATTTCCTCTACCCGCCGGGAAATACTTTGACCGAAACTGCCTTCGAGAGGCTGAAAACCATCGGCACCAACACCGGTCTGGGAGTCGGGATGGCGATTGCCCAAAAAGACCTGGAAATCCGCGGGGCGGGGAACCTGCTGGGCGGTGAACAGTCCGGTCACATCGCCGGGGTGGGTTTCGACCTCTATGTGCGCATGGTGGGCGAAGCCGTGGATGCATACAACGGTAAGGAACCCGCCGAGGACACCACCACCACCATTGAACTGCCGGTGGACGCCTACATCCCCGAGGACTACCTCGAAGCCCAATCCCTGAGACTGGACCTCTATACGCGACTTTCTAACGCCGTCCTCGACGAGGAAATCGATCAAATCATGGACGAGGTACGTGACCGCTACGGCCTGCCGGTTCCCGCCTCGATTCTGCGGCTGGCCGATATCGCCAAACTGCGGAACTTGGCGCGGCAGTATCACATCCAGGAAATCACGACGCGGGGTAAGTTTCTGCGCTTTGCCCCGGTGGAGTTGGCGGATTCGCAGGTGGCGAGGTTACAGCGACTCTATCCGGGAGCGAGTCTGAAGCTGGCCACTCGAGAGGTTTTTGTTCCCGCGCCGGTGCAGAAATCCGGCTTGGTGCAAGTCCGGTGGTGGACCTGGCGTTGCTGGAGTGGGTAGAGAAATTTATCCGCGCCATCATAAAACCCATAGTTTGAGGTGAGTTCGGTTTGGGTAGGGGAAAGGTTCGGTGGTCGAGGTTCGGTGGCTGCGGTGAATGCGAAAATAGACCCGAGGGGGCTAGGATAGGGGTATCCCTTTATAGTGGAAGTGTGGGGTGAGGGAGGACCACCCCGGAACTGAGGAGAGTTTGTGAAAACTGCGAAGCTGGCAAAAGTAACGGCGGGGGCTTGCGCCCTAGTGATAGCGGCTGCCACGCTGTCTGGATGCGAGGCAAAACCAGGGGCTGCGGCCTATAACTCAAAGTGGACCATCACCGAGCAAGAAATCGCCCAGGTCAGCTCGGAACTGCCCGAGGTTTTCTCGGTGCAGCGTTCCCAGGTTCTGTTGCAGCTGCTGCTGTTAAAGTACGGCGCCCAGAAACAGTTGTCGTCGTGCCCCAGCTGGGGTGAAATCAGCGCACAGCTGGCTGACGCGCTGCCGGTGTCGAATCCCTCCACTTCCACCAAAGATGTGATTCGACTGGCGCTGTGCCAGAACCAAAACTCTCAGGGCATCCAAAAGGCCATCTCCGATGCCGAATCGGCTCTGCTGGATGACAACAGCTTCCATCTTTCGGATCGCTATGTCTCCCTGGGCCAGCAGATCGAGCATGCTAAGGCATCGGCACAAGCCAGCTAATTTACGAAAGACCGCGCATTGTGATCTTAATCAGGGTCGCGTGAAGACGCGGGGTTTTGCAGTCTTTTGGGTGTTGTGCTCGACGCGAAATTCGCGTTAAGGCCGTGACACGGGAAGCGATTTGCGAAACAATAGGATATGTCGCCCACAACCGCGGGCGTTGCACAAACCTTGAAGAAGCGAGGAGCAAAAATTGGCAATCATTGAAAGCATTTACGGTCGTGAAATTCTGGACTCTCGTGGCAACCCCACAGTAGAGGTAGAGGTCACCCTGATCGACGGGACCTTTGCCACTGCTATGGTTCCCTCCGGCGCTTCTACCGGCGCCTTCGAAGCCGTAGAGCTGCGCGACGGCGATAAGTCCCGTTACGGCGGCAAGGGTGTGTTGAAGGCCGTCGCTGCGGTGAACGACGTGATCGCCCCCGAAGTTGTGGGGATGGATTCTTTGGACCAGCGCGACATTGACCAGGTCATGATGGATCTGGACGGCACTCCGAACAAGGGCAAGCTGGGCGCTAACGCCATCTTGGGTGTCTCTTTGGCTGTGGCCCGCGCCACCGCCGAATCCTTGGGTCTGCCCCTCTACGCATACTTGGGTGGCCCCAATGCGCATGTTTTGCCCGTCCCGATGATGAATATCTTGAATGGTGGCTCTCACGCGGACTCCAACGTGGATATCCAAGAGTTCATGATTGCCCCGATCGGTGCCGATTCCTTCCGCGAGGCGCTGCGGATGGGCGCCGAGGTCTACCACAGCTTGAAGTCCGTGCTGAAGGAAAAGGGCCTGGCTACCGGCCTGGGTGACGAAGGCGGTTTCGCCCTCGAACCTGGCTTCGAACGCCGAAGCCCTGGACCTGATTGTAGACGCCATCAAGCGCGCCGGACTGGAACCTGGAAAGGACGTGGCACTGGCTTTGGACGTGGCTTCCAGCGAGTTCTTCCAGGATGGCAAGTACCAGTTCGAAGGCGAAGGTCGCGACACCGCCTACATGGTGAACTATTACGAGGCCCTGATTGAAAAGTACCCGATTGTTTCCATCGAAGACCCGCTCTCCGAGGACGAATGGGATGCTTGGAAGGATCTGACTGCCGCAATCGGTGGCAAGGTGCAGCTGGTGGGCGACGACCTCTTCGTCACCAACCCCGAGCGCTTGAAGAAGGGCATCGACACCAACACCGCCAACGCGTTGCTGGTGAAGGTTAACCAGATTGGTTCGCTGTCCGAAACTCTGGAAGCGGTAGAGATGGCTCACCGCGCCCGCTACATGTCGATGACCTCGCACCGTTCCGGTGAAACCGAGGACACCACCATCGCGCACTTGGCGGTCGCCACCAACTCCGGCCAGATCAAGACCGGCGCCCCGGCTCGCACCGAGCGCGTAGCGAAGTACAACGAGTTGCTGCGCATCGAAGATGCCTTGGGTGACGCCGCGGTTTACGCTGGACGCAGCTCCTTCCCGCGTTTCCAGGGCTAAGGCACTATTTTTCTCACTGTCGGTGGGGACCTGCGGGTCCTCGCCGACAGTGTTTTTTACCCCGGCGAGGTCGGGTAGGTGCAATGTTCGAGGTCCGCCTTACGGTCCTGGGCGAGGTCGTGTGGTTGCGGTGTAGGTGAGCGCGGGGTGGTTACTGCGCTTCTGGGCGCAAATCGTAAATCACGGCACAGTGGTCAGAAATCGGCAGTCGCACGGCTCGAGGGGAAGCCGCCAGGCGCCAGCCCGTAGCCAAGAGTTGATCCAGATACAGACGTGGATTTTCGGCTGGGTATGAACCGATGAATCCGTGAGTCTGGGGGCGCTGGGCAGAATCCAGCAGCTGCAGAGCTTCGGTGGCGTTAGCCGGGGAAATATTGAAGTCACCGGCCACCACGCAGGATTCCTCTTCCAAGCGGTGTACCGCACGCCAAGCACGCCGCAACTGGCTCTGCGCCACGTTTCGGCTGGTTTCTAAATGCGTGTTCCCCACGGCGATAACACCCAGCGGAGTCAAGATCCGGGCGGCTTGCAACACGCGCAACTGACCGAAAACAATGCCAAAACCGTTGAAGGCCGCGGGTAAGTTCCGCACTCCAGCTAAAAACCCACCGGCGAACCCTTCCCAGGGCGCACCCGCCCACTTCAACCTCGTCCGGGCTTTGCCGATTCGCATGAAATGCCAGGACTTCACCGGCCACTTCGACAGCAAGGCGATGCCGTAGCCGCCTTCGCGGTTGAGGTGTGCATGTATGGGACGGCGATGCCAGCCATACACCGGGCCGGAGAACGACGCGGCGGCACGCCAATAGGACATCCCCAGGGCCTCGGCAAAGTAAGCGGCTTGGTGGAGGTAACCCGAGCGTCGCTGCCCTTTGTCGACTTCTTGGAGACACAGAATGTCGGGATGTAGTTCCCGCAGGACCTGGGCGGTTTCGTGCAGGGCTTCGTATGAATTTTGGGCGCGTTGAGTTACCGATTTCGGCCCGACCAGCCCGGCCCAACCCCGCACCAAACCGCGCCACCCGTAAACCGAGCGGCGGCCCTTGACCCCGTCAATATCAAGATCAGACCACCCTTGTGACGGGGTACCGTTTTGCAGATTGAAGGTGAGCAGACGCAGGGTTTGGGAGCTCATGGGCGGGGTTCTTTCCGGTCAGTGGAATCGCGGGCAGGGGAGGTGTCAGCTGAGTCGGGAGAATCGGTGACTGGCTGCGCGAGCTTTTCAGAGGATACCGAATCCTCGGTATCGGGCGCGGTGTTTTCAGTTTTGGAATCTTTGGATTCCTTGGTGCCCTTGGTGTTCTCGGGGCGAGATCCGCTGATCAGACGACGACGCTCCTCGGCATCGGGGGAACCTGAAAAGAAGCGTTCCGCCGAGAGTGTGGCAGTGGTAGAGAGTTGTTTAGTTTCGGTCAGTTCGGAATTCCGCGGGGCGATATTCGCCGGGGAAACATGTGTGGTACCGGGGGAGGTCTGGCTGTTCAGACGTTGCGCTTTGAGACGCCAGGAACGACGCTTTTCCTGAATCATGCGCGCGTATTGATCCAGCAGGGGTTCTCCGTAGGGATCCGTGTGAGGAGCCGTCTCGCTGGCTTCTTCGACTGCGCTTTGCTGGCGGAGCTGTTTTTCTTCGACCGCGGCTTGGATGATTTGTTTGCGTACCTGACGTTCAATCTCGATCTCGTCGTCAGGAATAGATACGTGGGTGACTTCCTGGCTCTCGACGCGCCGGCGTGGCAGAGCGTAGGGGCCTCTCCTGGAGCCAATCCAACAGGTTCTCTCGCATGTAGCAGCGCAGGTCCCACAGGTCACCGCTGTTCGAAGCGCTGACCACCACGCGTACTTTCATGGTTTCCGCATCGGAATCCGTGACTTGCACATTCGCGGTGCGCCCGTCCCACAGGTCCGTGTTGTTCAACAATCGCTCCACTTCGGTGCGTAGTGAGGCCATCGGCAGGCGCCAATCTACATAGAGCTCAACGGGCCCCAGTAAGGTGGTGTCTTTCTTGGTCCAGTTCTCGAAGGCGTCCTCGACGAATTTCTTGGAGGGCAAGATCAGGCGTTTACCTTCCCACATGTGAATCAAAATATAGGTCAGGGTGATTTCCTCTACCGTGCCTTGCTGTCCCTTCACCACTACCACGTCGCCCACGCGGATGGAATCCGAGAAAGCAATCTGGAGGCCCGCGAACATATTCGCCAGCACTCCTTGGGCTGCGATGCCGGCTACCAGCGAGATGATGCCGGCGGAAGCCAGCAGGGAACTCATGGCGGTGCGGGCTGCCGGGAAAGTCAGCGCCACCGCGATGACCCCGGAGACCGCAAAGAATGCCTGGCTGACGCGGTGCAGCACCTGTGCCTGAGTCAACAGGCGACTGGGACGGTTGGTTTCATCCATGCGGCACCGAGTCATGTCCTCCAGGACCCCGCAGAGATTCATCAGCCACCAGGTAATAGTGAAATCAGGGCAATCAGCAAGCCATGTGAGATGCTTTCGTGCCAGCTTTGGTTCTGCGGTACGGACTGTTCCCACGAGATGATGACTCCCAGCACCGCCGCGGTGAAGAGGGAGGGGATGCGGGAGCGTCGTTCCAGGTACTTCAGCAACGGGTGCTTTTTCCCTAGGCGTCGCAACACGAAGCCCACTATCTGGGTGGCCACCACCAGTCCCAGCACCCATGCAAAGCTCGCTGCCAGGACGGCGGCGATGTCCAGTCCCGTTTCGAGGACGTCCGCTACGGTTTGTGTCGCGTCGTTAGAGTTGGGGGTGGGTTGCGTATCGAGAGGGAGTACCGCGGGAATATACTTCATGTCCCTAGCCTAGCGCCCTTGAGGCGAGGCGGATAGCGGAAAATCTGGCTTCGGGATGGGGTTGGTGGTTGATGCCGGGGCTGGGGGCAGATGGAGGGATAATCTGAGGGTTTAGCGCTGTTTGGGCGCGGTAAGATTGTTGTGATTGCAGCGAAAACCTGGCGATTTTGCGCTGAGGGAAAAATATCCCTAATATAGTTCAAGTCCTAAGCTGAAAGGCGACGGACGAGCTCCTATCGTCTAGCGGCCCAGGACTCCGCCCTTTCACGGCGGCAACACGGGTTCAAATCCCGTTGGGAGTACAGTTCGAAAGAACAACTGTTCCGTCTAGGAACATTTAGGCCCTGTAGCGCAGTTGGTTAGCGCGCCGCCCTGTCACGGCGGAGGTCGCGGGTTCAAGTCCCGTCAGGGTCGCCAGTTCGATCCAGTGAATCGCTGGTTCGGGCGACTGGCTCTGTAGCTCAGTTGGCAGAGCGAACGACTGAAAATCGTTAGGTCACCGGATCGACGCCGGTCGGAGCCACCAAAACCCGCTGCGGCGGGTTTCTTGGTTTTTAGGCTCCGGGCTGGGGCGTGGACTATATACTGGCAAGTGTTCGACTTCGTGATTGCAGGAGGGTACCTTGAGTGAAGAAAACGGATTGCGCCGGGCCTTGTTGATTGTGGATGTACAGCCGACCTTTTGCGAGGGCGGGGCGCTGACGGTTGCTGGAGGCAACGCGGTGGCCGAGAGAATCGCTGATTTCGTCACTGAATACCAAGACGAATATGACTTGATTGTCACCACTCAGGACTGGCACATTGACCCGGGCTCTCACTTCAGCGAAAACCCGGATTTTATTGATACTTGGCCGCCTCACGGGGTTGCGGGCACCCCCGAGGCAGAACTGCACGAAGCAGTGGCTTCGCTACCCATCGATGACTCGGTTAAGAAAGGGCAACATGCGGCGGCGTATTCTGGTTTCGAGGGCGTGAATCGTGAAGGTACTCCTTTGGAACGGATTCTGCGCGATGCCGAGATTAGCGATATAGATGTGGTGGGGATTGCGGAATCTCACTGTGTGAAAGAAACCGCCTTGGACGCAATCGATTTGGGGTGGCCGACTCGGGTTTTGCGTGACTTGACGGTTCCGGTGTCCGAGGAGCTGGGAGTCGCGGCTCGCGAGGAACTGCGTCAAGCCGGGGTGGACCAGGTGGATTCCGCCGAGGCCTTCGCGGTGGAAGAAGCCTAGTGGCGTGGGTTTTCACCTGTCGGGTGATTTGTCTATACTGGTTGTGGGCCTATAGCTCAGTTGGTAGAGCAGCGGACTTTTAATCCGTGGGTCGAGGGTTCGAGCCCCTCTGGGCCTACTGAAAACCGCGGCGTGGCTGCGGTTTTTTGTTTAGCCCCGCAGGGCAATGGCAGGTTCCTGACGGGCGGCTTTCAATGCGGGGAGAACAGAACTCAGGGTTCCGGCCGCCAAGCCGCCTTTGCGAGGAGAATTTCAGGCGAACCCCCCCCACATATAGGGCTTAACGCCATCCAGAATGAGGCGTTTAGGTTTGAGAAATGTTAATTCTCTGTAAAGTGTCAGCTCGAGGGCGGCCGGGGAGGGCAAAACTTGCCAAAAATCCCGCAGCGTAAAATTCGCGTAAAATCGGACGAAAGACCCCCTGACAGGGGATAATGAAGGAAAGAGCGAGAACAAAGGAGTCAGCCATGGAAATCAAGAAGCCCCGTCGCCCCGCCATCATCGAGCCAGAGACTCTGGAGTATCTGGAAGGCGAAGAAGACCCCGCGCTGTCCAGCGAATCAGCGCACACCTCGGCGCGAATCCTGATCCGTGCCAATCGTGGGGAATGGTCAGACCCAGACCCTGAAACCAAAGCTCGCCTGCTGGGATATATCGAAGCGCAAGGCATCGACGAACTGGCTGAATTGTGGGCGAATTCCCCCGCGGATACCTTGCCGGGAACACTGTGGAGACTCCACTTGATTCACGGGTGGGTCACTGACTTCGCCACCGGAGTGGACCTGCGATTCCGCCAGGGACTCAACAGTCCCCAACTCTCGAAGTACCTGGATGTGGCCGGAGCCCACACCTTAGACTTCTTAGCCTGGAAACAAGACCTGGGAGACATCTTTGCAGTGACTTCAACGCAGAGTTCGCAGATTTCCTGGACGAATCCTCGGCTGTGCTGCGAGTCTTGGCGGCCAGTGAGTCCACTTGGCTCAAACCAGGTCAGTCCAAGCGACTGGAACACCAGGTGACCACCCGAGACAACGCCTTGCTGAATACCGCGGATGAGTTGCTGCAGGCGGCAACTCTGTATCGCGAAAGCCGTTTGGATTAAACTGGGTTAACTAAGGACACGAAACCGCACCCTCGGAGCCAACCGAGGGGCGGACCTCGACGGTGGAAACAGGAGGGATGAAGGGTGAATGAGGCGCAGACTCCGATGACTGGTGAAAACGGGGGCGAACCCCGAAGCCGAAAAACAAAACGCTTTTCGAAAAAGCGAAAAGCCGAGGACTTCATCGCCGCTCCCGACCCCGAAAAAGGGGCACAGGGAATACGACGATGCCGATTTCCTCGAACCCCAACCACCGGCCCCTCCTCACCCACACCTCCGCCTCTCAGCTCCAGTGAAACCACTCTGGCCGCAAGCCCTGTCGCGACCGAGAAACCAGAGAAAACCAAGAAACCACCCAAAGAAGACGCCCAGAAAGCTCTGCTGCAGGCCCACCCCCCGCTGCAGCTCGAAAAAGTGAAAGGACGCGGGGCTGACGGGTTGCCGAAACTGCCCAAAGGTCGTTTTGCGGATCGCGAACTTTCTTGGATGGCTTTCAACCAGAGGGTGTTCGAACAGGCCCAAGATGAAAGGTTGCAGCTGCTGGAGCGTGCCTGGTTCTTGACGATATTCTGTTCGAACCTCGACGAGTTCTATATGGTGCGCGTGGCCGGGTTGAAACGTCGTATCGCCGCGGGATTCGCCACGGTTTCTACCTCCGGGTTGACTCCGCGCCAACTGGAAGGTGAAATCAGTCGCCGCTCTCACGAGATGATGGGCAATGTCTATCGCTATTTCCAAACAGAGATTCGACCCGAACTGGACCGGGCCGGACTGGCCATCACCGACTGGGACCGGCTGAGCGAGTCCCAACAGGAAGTACTGCACCGTTATTTCCGCAACCAGATTTTCCCGGTGCTGTCCCCCCTGGCGGTGGATCCCTCGCACCCCTTCCCCTATATTTCTGGGCTCAGTTTGAACCTGGCGGTGATTGTGCGCAATCCGAATTCAGGCAAGGATCACTTTGCCCGGGTAAAGGTGCCGCCTTCGCTGCCGCGTTTTGTGGCGATGGGCGAGGACCGCGTCGAGAGTGATCCTTCCGGTGTCGTCTTGGGTGGGGGTAAGGTGTATTTCGTGCCGATTGAGCAGATTGTGAAGGCACACCTCGACCACCTTTTTCCCGGCATGGACATCGTCGCGGCCCACGAATTTCGCGTGACTCGCAACGAAGACCTCGAAGTGGAAGAAGACGACGCGGAAAACATCTTGACCGCGATGGAATCCGAATTGGCGAAACGACGCTTTGGGCCGGCGGTGCGCCTGGAAGTCACCGAAGATATGCCGACCCACGTGATGGATTTCCTGACCGAGAACCTGGAAGTCGGGCCCTCTGACGTATTTAGGTTGCCCGCTCCGCTGGATTTACGCGGGCTCAACGACCTGCACGACTTGGATATTCCGCAACTGAAGTTCCGTCCCTATCTGCCGGTCACCCCGGCGGGACTGGCGGAAAAAGAATCAGCGAAGACCCAGGATATCTTTGCCTCTATCCGGGCTCACGACGTGTTGATTCACCTGCCCTATGATTCCTTCGCCACTTCGGTGCAGCAGTTCGTGGTGCAGGCCGCGCACGACCCCAATGTGTTGGCGATAAAGCAGACTTTGTATCGCACCTCGGGAGATTCCCCCATTGTGCAGGCCCTGATAGACGCGGCCCGGGCCGGGAAACAAGTGGTGGCGATCGTAGAGATTAAGGCGCGTTTCGACGAGGAAGCGAATATCGGCTGGGCTCGCAAGATGGAACGCGCTGGGGTGCACGTGGTTTACGGAATGGTGGGGCTTAAAGACGCACTGCAAACTGTGCCTGGTGGTGCGTCAAGAACCCGAGGGGCTGCGACGCTATTGCCACATCGGCACTGGTAACTATCACCCCAAGACGGCGCGCGGCTACGAGGACCTGGGGCTGCTGACGGCAGACCGCGAAGTTGCCCAGGACGTGACGAGGCTGTTCAACCAGCTCTCGGGTTATGCTCCGCGCGCCACTTTCCATCGCCTTTTAGTGGCGCCACGTTCCATCCGGGATGGATTGATTGCCCAAATTGAACAAGAAATTGCCAATAAGAAAGCCGGGAAGAAAGCCTGGATATTGTTCAAGATCAACTCGATTGTGGATGAACGTATGTCCGATGCGCTGTATCGCGCCTCTCAGGCGGGCGTCAAGGTAGAGGTGCAGGTTCGCGGGATTTGTTCGCTGAAACCCGGCATCCCCGGATTGAGCGAAAACATGAAGGTGCATTCGATTCTGGGACGTTTCTTGGAGCATTCGCGGGTCTATGCCTTCGCTAACGACGGCGATGCCCAGGTGTGGATCGGTTCAGCTGACCTGATGCACCGCAACTTGGATCGTCGCGTTGAAGCTTTGGTGCGCATCACAGATCCCGAACAGGTGAAGTACCTGGTGAATCTGGTGCGGGTCGGCGTTTCCGACACGACTTCCTCGTGGCGCCTGATGCCGGATCAGCAGTGGGTGCGTTGCAACACGAATGCGGCGGGCCTGCGGCTGGAGGACATTCAAGAGACCTTGATGACGAAAACTTCTTCGCGGGTTTCCGGGCGGAGGTGAGGCATGGACCCCCAAACTCCGGCCCCACCCGAAACCGCGGCCTCGACCTCGACCCGGGAAAACCCCGACGTCACCAACGTAACCAACGCAAACACCCCGCGCAACGATTCCCCGTCCCCGAGCCGGGTTATCCAAGCCGCGGGAGGGGTGCTGTGGCGCCACCTCGGCAGTGAAACCGAGGAACTCTATGGCCTAGATACCCCCATCGAGGTCGCTGTGGTGCACCGCCCGAAGTACGACGACTGGTCCTTTCCGAAGGGGAAGTTGGAGGCAGGGGAGTCCCTGCCGGGCACAGCGGTACGTGAAATCGCCGAAGAGACCGGGGTGCAAGCCTGTTTGGGGCCGCAGCTGGGGGTGTTTCAATATCAGGTCGAAGGCACGGCTAAAGAAGTCACTTATTGGTTGGCTTCGGCTCGTCAGTCACCTGCGGTGATGGCGCGTGAATATATCAAGCCCGCCCCCGTTGAAGAAATCGACGAGCTGCGGTGGGTGCCGCTGGACGAGGTCCACACCTTGCTTAGTTATGACTTTGACCGCGAGTTGGCCCGTCTGGCCAAGAGCCGCCTCGGTGAAGGCTGGGGTGCCAGCAAGGCGTTGATTTTGCTGCGGCACGCCAAGGCGAAGAACCCGCTGAAGTGGGAGGGAGCCGACCAGGAACGGCCCCTGAAGAAACGCGGCAAACGCCAGGCGGTGCAGCTGCGCGCAATCCTGTCAGCCTTCGGAGTGGCTCGGGTGTGGGCTTCGCCGTGGAAACGCTGTCGGCAAAGCGTCAAGCCTTTCCTGAAAGCCACCGGAATCCAAGCGATTTATAGCGAGATCATTGGCGACGAGGGGCAAGGTCGTTTTCCCCAGGAGTTTCGCGGGCTGCTGCAGGAGCTGAGTGTGCGGTGCCTCGAGGCCGGATCCACCGTGGTTTGCAGTCACGAACCGGCTTTGGCCACGTGGCAGCGGATGCTGGGGCCCGAGTTCCTGGGGCAGACCCTGGTGGGGCTGCGTCCTGGCGAAGCCCTGGTGCTGCATTTGTTGCGCACCCCGGAAGGCGCGGGGAAAATCATCGCGGTAGAGCGGCACTTGGCCCAGGGATAGGGCTGGGTTAGATGCGGGTGATGAACTCGAGGATGAGGTAGAGCACGGCGGCGACGCTGCCGGAGGCGGGGAGCGTCAAAACCCAGGCGACGATGATGTTGCCCGCGGTTCCCCAGCGGACCGCCGAAAGACGCTTGGTGGCGCCAACCCCCATGATGGAGGTGGTGACGGTGTGAGTGGTAGAAATCGGGGCGTGCCAGATGAAAGCAGTGAAGTACAGCACCGAAGCCGCCACCAGTTCCGAAACAAAACCGTTGGCGGGATTCACGTCGATGACGCGAGAACCCAGGGTTTTCATGATGCGGAAACCACCCGCGTAGGTACCACCCGCGATGGCGGTGGCGGCGGCCAGCTTTACCCACAGCGGGATGTCGGCTGCCATGTCGGTGTATCCACCCGCCACCAGGGCGATAAAGATGACACCCATGGTTTTCTGTGCGTCTTGCAGGCCGTGGCCCAGAGCCAGCAGGGCCGAAGACACGCGCTGCAGCATTTTGAAGCGGCGCATCACGGGGTGGAAAGAGGCTTTGCGCACCAGGCGCATTACCAGAGTCATCATCATGTAAGCCAAGCCGAAACCTACCAGGGGAGAGACGATCATGGGGATGAGGACGTGAGAAGTGATGGTGCCCCAGTGCACTACGATTCCGCTGGCAACCCCCGCCCCGGCCATGGCGCCGATCAAGGCGTGGGAAGAGGAAGAGGGTAGACCGAAAGCCCAGGTGATGATGTTCCAAGCGATGGCTCCCAGCAGGCCGCACAGCACAATCAGCAGTCCGTGCGATCTTTCGGTGGGGGTAACCGCCAGGGCGAAAGTCTCGACATCGATGATGCCTTTACCGATAGTTTTCGCCACTTCCGTACCCAACAGGGATCCCACCAGGTTCATTGCCGCGGCCATCAGCAAGGCGGTTTTCGGTTTCCAGGCTCGGGTAGATATTGCGGTGGCGATGGCGTTGGCCGCGTCGTGAAAGCCGTTGGTGAAGTCGAAAACCAGAGCGATAACAACTACCAGGCCGGCCAGAATCAGGATGGTATCCACGACTTAGGACTCCTTGATGGAGATGCCTTCGACCAGCCCGGCCAGGCGTTCATAGCCGTCCACCGCGTCTTCGAGACGCTGGGTGAGGTCTTTTAATTTGATGAGCAGGATCGGGTCGGGAGTGTGGTTGACGATGTCGGACAAAGGCGCGCATGTAGATTTGGTCACCTTGGTTCTCGATGCGGTTGATTTCTACCCAGTAGCTGCGCAGATTGCGTAGGTCCTGGAGGTGCGGCATGGCTTCGGCGGTGACCTTGGCGCATTTTTCCAGGATCTCTACTTGTTTGAGGAGGTCCGCGGGCAGGTCGTTGACCTGGTAGAGGACAATTAAGGCGCCGGCTTCGTCGGTGAGGTCCATGCAGTCATCGAGAAGGTACGCCAGGGAAGACATATCGTCGCGGTCCAGGGGAGTGACGAAGGACTGGTTGACCTTGTTGAGGTATTCGTGAGTGAGGTCGTCACATTCGTTTTCCACGGCGTGGAGCTGGTTGCGCAGGTTTTCGCGTTGAGCAGCGGGAGCCTGCACCAGCTTGGAGAGGTAGGCGGTGCCTTCAATCAGATTATTGGCGATATCGGTAAGCAGCTCGAAAAAACCCTCATCATTGCGGTGGCGACTGAACAGTCCCATTTCGTACCCTTTCTGTGGCGATTCATAGGTACTCTATCGGTTGCAAGCCCCGGTGTAAAAACCCGGTGAAATCGGGGTTTACCGGGGTTTTCTGGGGTCAATTAGGTCTAAGGTCCGTTGCGGAAAGCTGGGCGGTGGCTCCCGGGGTGTCTGCGGAAAAATTTCTGGAAATTTTTTTCATTTTCACGCGACATTTTCAGATACAGCGTGTACATTAATACCAAGACATCGGCGTCGCGAAAGCCCCGGGCTCCATTTGTAGCCGCTGCGAGCGGCCTTCGCGCCGACAGGCGCTTTGCGGTGCAGATGTCGTTTAGAAGGCTCCGTTCGCGGAGCCTTCAAACTTTTTAGCGCCGCGCTTGGCTCCATTGCGCAGGTGTGAAATAATCGAGCCATGCCCGCAGAACCTACCCCTTCCATGACTGATACGGTCACCATCAAACGCAAAGACCGCCGGGTGGAACACGCCGAGGATCATCTGCGGGATTTGCCTAAGGTCCCTGAGAGTCTGTTTGGTCGCGTTATCTGTGCCCACCCCGAAATCATCACCGCGCTGTGTGCCTTGGGAATGTGCGCGACTTTTCTGTTGCCGCACGAAATGTTGACTCTCTCCAGCGCCGTGGGAGTCTTGGGTTTTGCCTGGGGATGGTCTGACTTGCTGCGCCTGCCTAACCGGCGCGGCTCCCAGATACTGCTGCTGATTGTGGGGATGTTGGCGGTAGGTCTGGGCCGAGCCCTCGGTGATTTCTCGGTGGTGACCCAGGTGGTGGGTCTGGGAGTCATCGCCGCTTTCCTCACCGAGATGCTGCGCCGCAATCGTGGTTCTTTGATTCAATCAGTTTCGGGAAATCTGGCCGGTGTGTTCGTGGTTTCCACCGCCGGTGCGTGGGTGGTTCTGGAAACCCAAGACCCGTGGTACTTCTTGCTGCTACCTGGGGCGGTCACGTTGCTGGGCGGGTGTGCTGGAATGAGCCTGAGCGCGAACTGGCCGATTCGCTGGCGCGCAGTATCCAGTATTGCCGGTGCCACTCTTTTCGGTCTGTTGGCGGGAGGCGCCACGGTGCTGTTGCAAGGACCAGCCCACGAAAAAGTATTGACGCTTTTGGGCGGGCATTTGCCTTCTCTGGGGGTGGCTTTGTTCTGCGGCGCGGGACTGGGGGTGGTGCTGGGAACCACTTTTGCCGTGCTGAATATCTTGTTCTCAGCCAAGATGGTGCCGATGAGTATCGCCGCCGCGCTCAGCCAAGGACTGGTTCCGGTTCTGGCTGCAGCCGTGCCGATTTACGTGTTGGGCCGCCTGATTGTCGGCCAAGGTCCCAGCATGAACCTGGCGGCTTTGTTCTAGACAGAGAGGATGGAAAATGCCGATTTACCCCGAGGTAAAACGGGATTGGCCCAGCCAACCGCTGCTCCCCGCCGTTCCCGGTTGGCGCAATGCAGCGGATTTTTTCCGCGGTGAAGCCCTGGTCGAACTGCCGCTGGGGGTGCTGCGTCTGGGTGGCAGCGGTCGTCTGGAGTGGCTCAACAACGTTACTACTCAAGAGGTGGCGAATCTGGAGCCGGGAACCTCGACTGAGGCCTTGACTCTCGATCCCGCCGGACACATTGACCTGGCCTTTTATATCTATGAGGACGGAGAGCACACCTGGTTATTCACCGAGGAGCCCCAAGCCAGCCGCGAGTTCCTGCAAGCCATGCGCTTCCGTGCCCAAGTTGATATAGAGGACCTTTCTTCGAGTTTACGCACCCTGGGTTTCCTCGAGTTTCCCGGAAAGAAATCCCCCTTGCAGGCAAAGCTGGACCCGCTGAGTCAGGCACAGTTCAGCGATCCGTGGCCCGGCCCGGTAGGGAACACCACCACCTATACCGCACATCTTCAAACCCACCCGGGAGGCCTCGACGGGGGTAGACGCCGTATCGTTGCGGTTACGACGCGAACTTTTGACGAGGTCCTCGACGAGGGGGGAGTGAAGTGGGCGGACTTCGCCCTGTGGGAGGCCGATCGGGTGATGCGGTGGAGGCCGCGTCTGGGTCGGGAAGGGATGCCGGGGGTTTTGCCGCACGAGATCGACTGGTTGCGCAGTGCGGTGGCCCTGGAGAAAGGCTGCTATACCGGACAGGAAACCATAGCTAAACTTGTGAATCGCGGTCGACCGCCGCGCCGACTGGTCTTTTTAGACCTGGATGGTTCGAGGGAAGAACTGCCTGCAGTCGGGGCAGAGATTCTGCGCGAAGACACCGGGGAAAAGGTCGGTGTCTTGACTTCGGTGGCGCACCACCCCCAGGAGGGTCGCATCGGTTTAGGGCTGGTGTCCCGACGACTCGACCCGCAGGCAGTTTTACTGGTGGAAGGAATGCGTGCCGCCCAGACCCCGGTGGTGGACCCCAGCGGAGACAACCCCAAACGCATGGATTCCGATGCTTTGGCCGAGGTATTGAGTCTGCGGGCCCGCGGGGGCAGCGGAGCGTGCCAGGCGGGCAATACCGGGGGGAAATCTCCTTTCGTAAAGTCTAACTGAGGGGTTTCGGACCGGTTTTGCGAATAACTAAGCAAGGTACAGAGAGGAACACAAGGTGACGGGCTTTATAGAGTTGATTACCTCGGCGCAAGTCCTGGTGGGCTTCGTCATCGTGGCGGCGATTGTGGCCCTGTCGGGATACAGTTTGTGGCACGCCCTGACCACCCCTGAACAAGCCTTTGTGGTGGAAGGGAAACGCAGCCGCGTCTTTTGGGCGGCGCTGAACGCTTTGGCGCTGGGGGTGTCATTCCTGGCTTTGACCCCCACCGGGCCGGTGGGAATTTTTGGAGCCCTGATGATGCTGATTATCCCCGGCGTCTACCTCACCGACGTACGCCCGGCGGTGTCCTCGTACCGGAGAAAACGCGGCAACGGCGGCTACCAGCAGCGACCCCCCACACCTTGGTGAGGACCTCGAAACGGGCAACGTTACAGCAGAAAAAGAGGTAGAGGATGCGAGCGGTGATTCAACGTGCAGCCCAGGCGAGCTGCACGGTGGAAGGGCAGGTCACGGGGGAATTTAGCGGTCCCGGTCTGGTGGTTCTGCTGGGGGTGACGCACGAAGACGGGCCAAAGCAGGTTGAAACCATGGTGCGAAAGATTGCGAATCTGCGGATTTTCGACTCTGACGACGGCAAGCGCGGTGGCGAAGTTTCCGCGTTGAGCCTGGGGTTGCCGGTGTTGCTGATTAGCCAATTCACCCTCTATGGGGATGCACGCAAAGGGAATCGGCCCAGCTGGACTAAGGCCGCTCCCGGAGAGGTCGCCGAGGGGCTGGTGGAGGCAGTGGCGACGGGCCTGGAGGAACTGGGAATGCAGGTCGGCCGGGGTATTTTCGGGGCGAATATGCAGATCAGTTTGGTCAACGACGGTCCGGTGACGATTCTGCTGGAGGTTTGAGGTGGCAGCGAGGCACCCAGTGAGGTGGCGATAAGCCAGTAGTGAACACAGTGGGCGCCGACGGGCCTGGGGACATAGATTAGTCTGGTAAAGATTGGAGTGTCTCATGTTTGAAAGATTTACTGATCGGGCCCGCCGCGTCGTGGTTCTGGCGCAGGATGAAGCGCGTCGGCTCAACCAGAACTACATCGGCACGGAGCACCTGTTGTTGGGCTTAATTCACGAAGGTGACGGAATCGCGGCTCGCGCCTTGGAGACCATGGGGATTTCTCTGGAAGCGGTGCGTGCCCAGGTGATCGAGATTATCGGTGAAGGGGAACAACCCACCACCGGGCACATTCCTTTTACCCCGCGCGCCCGCAAAGTCTTGGAGTTTTCCATGCGCGAGGCCCTGCAGCTGGGACACAACTACATCGGAACCGAGCACATCTTGCTGGGCCTGTTGCGTGAAGGTGACGGGGTGGCCGCGCAGGTCCTGGTGAAGCTGAGGGGCCGACTTGAATAATGTGCGCCAAACCGTCATCGAGCTGCTCAGCGGTTATCAGGGTGGGAACCAAGGTGGCGCCAATGCCGGTTCGGGACGGGAAACTGTCGGAGTGGGCGGGGGGCGTTCGGATAACCCGCACGGACAAGGGAACTCGGCGATTTTGGACCAGTTCGGGCGTAACCTCACCCAGGCGGCGCGCGATAATAAACTCGATCCGGTGATTGGGCGGCTCAAAGAGATGGAGCGCGTGATGCAGATTCTCTCGCGGCGCACCAAGAATAATCCGGTTTTGGTGGGTGAACCCGGCGTGGGTAAGAGCGCCGTGGTAGAGGGCCTGGCGCAGGCCATTGTGCGCGGAGATGTCCCCGAAACACTGAAAGACCGCCAGATATATTCCTTGGATATGGGTTCCTTGGTGGCGGGGTCGCGGTATCGCGGCGATTTCGAGGACCGCTTGAAGAAAGTTTTGAAGGAGATTCGCACCCGCGGAGACATCATTATCTTTATCGATGAAATCCATACCTTGGTGGGGGCCGGTGCGGCCGAAGGCGCCATCGACGCGGCTTCTATTTTGAAGCCCATGTTGGCGCGCGGAGAGCTGCAGACCATCGGGGCAACCACCCTGGACGAGTACCGCAAACACATCGAGAAAGACTCTGCATTGGAGCGGCGTTTCCAACCGGTGAAGGTAGAAGAGCCCACCGTGGAACAGACCGTGGCGATTTTGAAGGGGCTGCGTGACCGTTACGAAGCCCACCACCGCGTCATGATTACCGACGCGGCGGTGGCGGCGGCGGCGCAGTTGGCTGATCGCTATGTTTCGGACCGTTTCTTGCCTGACAAGGCCATCGATTTGATTGACGAGGCGGGGGCGCGGCTGCGCATAAAGCGGATGACGGCGCCGGCCGAGTTGAAGGAAGTTGATGACCGCATCGCCGAAACCAAGCGAGCCAAAGAGGCCGCCATCGATGCCCAGGACTTTGAGAAGGCCGCAGCTCTGCGTGACGAAGAGAAACAGCTTACTCAGGAACGCGCCGAGAAGGAATCCCAGTGGCGTTCTGGCGAAGATCAGGTGCGACAGGTAGTCGACGCCGAGCAAATCGCAGAAGTACTGGCTATGTCTACCGGTATTCCGGTTTCGAAGTTGTCGCAGGCCGAATCTTCGAGCTGTTGCGGATGGAAGAAGAACTGCACAAGCGCATCATTGGCCAAAACGACGCGGTGAAGGTTGTGGCACAGTCGATACGTCGCACCCGGGCGGGCCTGAAAGACCCCAAGCGTCCTGGTGGTTCCTTTATCTTCGCCGGTCCTACCGGAGTGGGGAAGACCGAGCTGGCCAAGGCTTTGGCCGAGTTCCTCTTTGGGGACGAGAACTCCTTGATTCAGCTCGATATGTCCGAGTTTTCGGAAAAGCACACCTCTTCGCGGCTTTTCGGTTCCCCTCCGGGATACGTGGGTTACGACGAGGGTGGACAACTGACCGAAAAGGTACGCCGCAAGCCCTTCAGCGTGGTGCTGTTCGACGAGGTAGAGAAAGCACACCCCGATATCTTCAACTCGTTGTTGCAGATTCTGGAAGAAGGTCATTTGACTGATTCCCAGGGGCGTTTGGTGGACTTTAAGAACACCATCATCATCATGACTACGAACCTGGGCACCCGCGAGATCAATAAGGGTGTGCTGACTGGTTTCCAGGCAACCGGAGAGTTGGCTACAGATTACGGTCGGATGAAGGGCAAGGTCCAGGAAGAACTCAAGCAGCACTTCCGCCCAGAGTTCCTCAACCGTGTGGATGAAGTAGTGGTCTTCCCCCAGTTGCAGAAGCAAGAAATCGTCCAGATTGTCGATTTGATGATCGCCAAACTCGACGAGCGCCTCTTCGACCAGGATATGGCCCTGGAACTGACCCCGGCCGCCCGGGCGTTGCTGGCGCACAAGGGTTTCGACAAGACCTTGGGGGCGCGCCCGTTGCGTCGCGCCATCCAGCGAGAAATTGAAGACGTGCTGTCGGAAAAGATCCTTTTCGAGGAGCTACGACGCGGACAGACCGTGACTGTGGATGTGGATCCGGCCCAGATTCTGGCCCAGCCGGGACAAGACGGTGCCGCAGAATGGGAGTTCAGCGAGGACGCCAGCTTTACTTTCACCGGAAAGGACGGCTTACCGGAGGGACGCACTTCGCGCAAACACCGCTTGGAGGAAGTAACCGCCGAGACCCTGTTGCAGGCAGAACTGGCAGCCGAAGAAGGAGCGAAAGCGCAGGTCAAGCCACCAGTCGAACCGCAATCTGCGCAATCCGCACCCTCGGGGAGTGAATCTCAAGGCTGATTGAGCATAAGTTAATACCTGAATTTTTCGACTGCCGCAGTTGCATGGAAACATGCAACTGCGGCAGTTCTCGCGCTACTATGCATTAAGACCATTTCATCCGACCTAGGAGTGAGTCCCGCATGATTACGACGGCGAACCATGATGAGGCATGGTTCGAGCGCGTGTTTAACCAGCACGCCACGGCTATCGTGCGGTACTTGGTGCGACACGGAGCCTATGACGAGGCAGAGGATTTAGCGGCCGAGGCTTTTACAGTGCTGTGGAAAAAGAAAGACGAAGTTCCTAGCGGGGTTGAATTACCTTGGTTATATAAGACGGCGCAGTTAATTCTGTCGAACTGGTATCGCAAGAAGAAAGCCCTGCCGATGGGCGAAAATGAAGAGACCTTGGATTCCACCGACTTCCACGATCCCGCGATTGCGCATATCGAGAACGCGGGGATGCGTCAAGCCCTGGAAGCCCTCAGCGAGCGGGATCGGCGCATCATCATTGCCGTGGCCTGGGAGGGGCTCAGCGGTCAGGCCTTGGCCGAGTACCTGGGGGTCTCGCGCAATGCCGCGGATGCCGCGCTGTCGCGCGCGCGCAAGCGACTGGAAGAGGAAATTATTAAAAATACGTAACTTTGGACGGGTGACTGTAAGAAAGGCGCAGCTGCTTACAGATACGTAGTGGAAGATTAAAATCACTCTAAATCACCGTGATTTTCGACCCCGAAATCTGGAGAATCGCACAGAGTTGGAAAGGAGGCGAGCAGTTATGACCCCGGCAGACCCTGACATGTCACCGGTCAACCCCGATGTTTTGCAACAGCTGCGCGCCTTAGATCCAGCTCGTGAAGTGCTGGTGGATGTGACTTCGCTGCGCGCGAAGGTGGCGGCGAAGATGGCCGCCGAGGGTCTGGATTTTGAAGCCTCCAACAGCACTGCAAGCACAGATGCTTCCGCCCCGAGCCAGAGTCCACAAAGCGCCACAGCCCCCGGTAGCGACAATGTGGTTGATTTGGCTTCGCGCCGTCCCTCGTGGAAACGCAACTGGCTGATTGGACTCAGTGCCGCCGCCGCGGTAGCAGCAGTGGGGATAACCGGGTGGAACCAACTGGTGCCTGACCCCCAGGCACCCACCCCGACGATTTCTACCAGCGACAAGGCCACTAATAGCCCGCGCCTCAGCGCCGCGGCTTCCTGATTCCCGGCGCAGCCCAGCGCCTGAGCGAAGTTGGAGACGTCAGCTTCGTCGCGGGAGCCGCACTGTCTACGCAAAGCACCACCGCCCCGGCCTATCGTCTGGGAGCGGGAACCAAGATGTCGACCCAGCAGGTGCAGCAGATGGCGCAGAGCTTGGGGATGGGTGGCAATGTCCAGAAGAGCGCAGCTGGGTATACCGTCAGTGGCCCCAACGGAGCCACCTTGCAGGTAGTTGTCGGAGAACTGACTTATATGTCTTTCGACAACCCCGCAGCGGTGCAGATGGAGTGTGTGCCGGTGACCCAAGGTGACGGCAATGTGGAACTGCCTTCACCCCGCGCCACCCCCACCAACCCTACAAAGAAACCCGCCACCTCGCCCTCGCCCAATGTGGAAACCCCCACCGCTCAACCCACACCTACCCCGGACGAGCCCATCGAACTGCCTAAACCCGAGCCCTCGAAACAGGTGACATCCGAACCCACCGACACCCCGGCCGAACCCCTGCCACCCGCAGTACGACCGGACCTCGAAACCATGGCTTCGGCCCCCGGCGCAAAGTCCTCGACGGGGGAGTCCAGCGTGGAAATCGGGGAACTGCACGTTTTGGTGACCACCACCCCGGAACCCAGCCCGCAGACCTCGACTGAGGAAGAAGCGCAACCCCAAGCCACCCGCAGCGCCACCCCGAAGGATCCGGGCTGCGTGATGCGGGCGGTTGGGAGCGCTCCCACCACTTCCCAAGCTTTGGCCGAAGTGCAGAAAGTAGCCGCGGCGCTGGGGGCACAGGTGCTCAGAGCCCAGGCCGGGGCCACTTCGAAAGACGGCATAACCACCGTGGATGTACCCGTGGTTTTGCCCGGACAGGAACAGGCCCAGAACTGGCGTGCGGTCGTCACTGCTAACGGGGTGGCCTCGATTAAGGCCAACTTGGGCAAGGAAACCAAGGTAGGGGACTACCAGGTGATTTCCCCCGCACATGCCGTCAAACGTTTGAATGACCCCAAGTTCGGACCCCTGGATGTGTACGACCCGAAGGGAGCCGGCACTAAGATAAACGGGAAAATCGAACTGGTGGAAGCCACTTTGACCAACGCCCCGATTAAACAGAAAAACGGTTCCATCTTGTCTATGCCGGTGTATCAAATCACCGACACTGCCGGGCGGGTCTGGACGGTGCTGGCCGTGGCGGACGGCTTAGTGCAGAGCTGAAAAAATTGTTAGAATCAAATCGCGTAATTTCGCGATAAGTTCAATAATTTGGAGGCTCAACATATGCCTAAGTTCGTTTACCGTTTTGCGGAAGGCAATAAGGATCAAAAGGACCTGCTGGGTGGCAAGGGTGCAAACCTGGCCGAAATGCAAAATCTGGGACTCCCTGTCCCCCCTGGATTCACCATCACCACGGATGCGTGCCGGGCATACCTGAAGGAAGGTATCGTTCCCGAAGAAGTAGCCGTGCAGTCAACGAAGGCGCTGCGTGAGGTAGAAGACGAAGTCGGACGCAAGCTGGGCGACCCCAGTGATCCGCTGTTGGTATCCGTGCGATCCGGGGCGAAGTTCTCGATGCCTGGCATGATGGAAACCGTGCTGAACGTCGGCTTGAATGACGAGTCAGTGAAGGGCTTGGCGGCGCGCGCCAATAACGAACGTTTCGCCTGGGATTCCTACCGTCGTCTGATTCAGATGTTCGGCAAGACCGTGCAGGATATCGACGGGGACCTGTTCCTCAACGCCATGGATGACTTGAAGAAGGCTCGCGGCGTAAAGCTGGACACCGAGCTGAACACCGAGGACCTGAAGGAACTGACCGATACCTTCAAGCAGATTGTGTTGGATGCTACCGGCCAGCCCTTCCCCCAGGACCCGCGCAAGCAGATGGATATGGCGATTGAGGCCGTGTTCCGTTCTTGGAACTCTGAACGCGCCCAGATTTACCGTCGTCGCGAGCGCATCCCTCACGACCTGGGGACCGCGGTGAATATCTGCATACCATGGTGTTCGGTAACATGGGCGACGACTCTGGCACCGGGGTTTGTTTCACCCGCGACCCCTCTTCGGGTCGTCCCGAGTTTACGGCGATATTCTGATGAATGCCCAGGGCGAGGACGTCGTGGCTGGTATCCGTAATACCGAACAGCTCAAGGACCTGGAAGGTCACGACAAGAAGTCCTACGAAGAGCTGCTGGGAATCATGCGCCGTCTGGAGACCCACTACCAGGACATGTGTGACATCGAGTTCACCATCGAGCGCGGCAAGCTGTGGATGTTGCAGGTTCGCGTCGGGAAGCGTACCCCGCGGCTGCTTTCCGTATCGCTTCTCAGCTGGTGGACGAAGGCTTGATCACCACCGACGAGGCCCTGACTCGCGTTACCGGCGAGCAGCTGCAGAACCTGATGTTCCCCATGTTCGACGCTTCGGCCAAGCCCGCGGTTTTTACTAAGGGTATGGCGGCTTCGCCGGGTGCGGCTTTCGGTAAGGTAGTCTTCGATAACGAGGCCGCCGAGGCCACGGCTGCGGCGGGTGAGTCCTGTATTTTGGTGCGTCGCGAAACCAACCCTGATGACTTGCGCGGTATGGTCGCGGCTAACGGTGTGTTGACTGCGCGCGGCGGCAAGACTTCCCACGCCGCCGTGGTGGCGCGCGGCATGGGTAAGACCTGTGTTTGTGGCGCGGAAAAGATCGAGGTCGACGCTGCGGCCAAGACCATGACCGTGGGGGACACCGTGATTCGCGAAGGCGAAGAAATCTCTATCGACGGCGGTACCGGCGAGGTCTTCCTGGGAGAGGTCCCGGTGATGGACTCCCCGGTCACCACCTACCTGGCGAAGGGCCTCGAGGCCGGCCTGGCGGTGTGCAAGGACGAGGACGACAAGGACCTGATTCACGCGGTGGATCGCGCCATGAACCACGCCGACCGTGTCCGCAAGCTGTTGGTTCGCACCAATGCGGACACCCCCTTGGATACTCAGCGTGCCCTGGACTTTGGCGCCGAAGGTATTGGCTTGTGCCGTACCGAGCACATGTTCCTGGGCGACCGTCGTCCCCTGGTAGAGCGCCTGATTCTGTCCGGGGAAGGCTCGGCGGAGCGACAGGAAGCCCTGGATGCCCTGGAACCTCTGCAGAAGGGCGATTTCAAGGAAATGTTGGAAATCATGGACGGCAAGCACGTCACCGTGCGTCTGATTGACCCGCCGCTGCACGAGTTCCTGCCCGATTTGCTGAGCCTGGAAGTCAAGGCTGCCTTAGCGGCGGAAAAGGGAGAAGCCCTGTCCGAGGTCGACGCTAAGATGCTGGCGGCGGTGCGTCGTATGCACGAGCAGAACCCGATGCTGGGGCTGCGCGGGGTGCGTCTGGGTATCTACCTGCCAGGCTTGTTCAAGATGCAGATGCGTGCCCTGGTGCAGGCCGCTGCCGAACTGAAGAAGGAAGGCAAGGATCCCCAGCCGGAAATCATGGTGCCGCTGGTGGGCTCCATCCGCGAGCTGCAGATTCAGCGCGACGAGGCCGAAGAAGTGATTGCTTCGGTGGAGGCCGAATACGGTGTGAAGTTCGACCACCTGCCGATTGGCTGCATGATCGAGCTGCCTCGCGCCGCCATGACCGCTGAGGACTTGGCCCAAGAAGCCGACTTCTTTAGTTTCGGTACCAACGACCTGACCCAGACCACCTGGGGCTTCAGCCGCGATGACGTGGAAGGCGTGTTCTTCCCCCAGTACATCGAGGCCGGGGTCTTTGGTGTTTCGCCTTTCGAATCCATAGATACCCACGGTGTGGGCCGTGTCGTAGAAACCGGTGTGACCCGCGGTCGCTCTACCAAACCCAATATGATGATGGGGGTTTGTGGCGAGCACGGCGGTGACCCGGTCTCGATTCACTTCTTCCACAGCGTCGGTCTGAACTACGTGTCCTGCTCTCCCTTCCGCGTCCCGGTGGCGCGCCTGGAGGCCGGCCGCGCAGCCGTGATGGAAAAGTAAGCTCTTTGCCCAGTGCCGCTTAGGCGCGGGGACACAGCGGGCCCGATTCTCTCCGGGCGAGAGGACCGGGCCCGCTGGTTTTAACGATTCGCACTAGGTCAAGGAAATCATCTTATTTCTAGGACTCGATTTGCTTATTTTGAAGATTAGTGACGCCGGGAAAATCTCAGAATTGCTTATTCCCTAAACCGGATTTGCCTATTTCCTAAGCCGGAATTGCTTATTCCCTAAGCCGGATTTACCTATTTCCTAAGCCAGATTTGCTTATTCCCTAAGCCAGATTTGCCTATTTCTAAGTCAGATTTGCTTATTTTGGGGGCTCAGAAGTCTTGGGCATGGACCCACTGGGCAATCTGGGTAAAGAACTCGACCCGCTCCAGTGGTTGGGACAGTGATAAATCGTGCAGTCCTGAAAGCTGCTTTAACCACGGCAGAACGCGGATAGATTTTCCGGGCCCTGGCCTCGATGAGCTCACCGTTGAGCACTGTGTCGCGGTGACGCGCGGCTTCACTCCAGCCAATCAGCTCCGTGTAATAAGGGGTGCCCTCGGGATGGGGGAGCCAGGTCCCGGCTTTCTGGGCGCGGTTCATGCGGTCCTGGTAGTCCTTGTAGAGACGGTGACGCTGGGAGGCAGTGCGTCCCTGTGCCTCGAGCTGACGGGTAAGTATTCGGTCTACTTGGGCAATCTCTGGACCATAGAAGGGGTCAGGGGACGTGGTTGCCGGTCAAACACAAGACCGGAAGTCGCCCAAAGTCACTGTGTCGCTGGAGGAAGTCATGGTTACGCAGAACGGCAGAAAGCCAGCCTGCCACCACCGGGGCGCCCTCGATGAGGCGGAAACGGCGAATCTGCGCCCAGCCTTTGACCGAGGGATCGTTTTTGGAAGGGAATCAAACGTTTGGGCAGGGGAGAGCCCAGATAGCCATAACCGCTGAGGGAATCCTGGTAAGCCGAAGCGATGCCCACCGGCAAAGAGACGTGGCGGTTACGCGCCCAGCGCCGCAGCCCCGCTTCTATCAGGCGCCCGGCGGGCAGCACGGCCGGATCTTGGACAATCCAAGGCGAGTTGAAGATCAGAGCATCGACCTTGTCGTGATTGCGCCCGGCCCAACCGGAAATAATGTTGCCTCCGTTGGAATGCCCCATCAATACAACCGGGAGGCCAGGATTCTCGGCCCGGACGCTGCGCAAGGCCCACTCTAGCTGCGAATCATATTCACGGTAGTCATCTACATAGCAGTTCCAAGGCAAACCGGGAGGGAACTGGGGCATATTACGCCCGTAGCGGTGTAGCTCCAGGGCATAGAAGCGCGCCCCGAGGTGCGCAAAGATCCGGGCCAGGTGGGTCTGGTAAAAATAGTCATTCCAACCGTGGAGATAGATCAGGACAAACTTGGGCTTTGTGGGGGGATCTTCCCAGCGTTCGGCCAGTTCCACACTGCGACCCCTCAGTTCTGCGTGGAGGTATTCCAAAACCACATCCGGGTCCTTTTGCTGGGCGGTATCCAGCAGTGGGGCCACCGGAGAAGCCTGGGCAGTGCGGACATCCACACCGTGATAGCTGCGCAGGGTTTCGATTTCTGCCTCTTGCTGGGGGCTGGCTTGCGGGGGCAACATCACCAAACTACGGGTATCGACACCGCCCCCGGGGGCCAGATTCGCCGGGATTACTCGGTCGGGGAGGGCGGCGTGGGGATCTTGGTTGGGGTTGTAGCGAATCAGCGTCGCCGAACGAGGCGAATACTGATCTGATCCCATTACCCACTTTGTGTGTTCGAAACCGGGTCCCAACATATCGGGTGAATACTGCATTTCACGCCCCTGACTACAGAGTTTTAGCTTTCTGAGAAACCAGAACTGATCAGCTCCACCATGGCCGCGACTGCCTCGGAGGCATCCGGACCGGTGGCGCGAACCGTGATGACATCGTGTAAAACCGCACCTAAAGTAGCGATCTCTAGCATAGAGGCGGCGTCCACGCCGTGATCTGCCTTGACTAGCTCGATGTTGGAATCGAACTGGGCAGCGCGCTGCGCCAGCTGCGCAGCCGGGCGAGCGTGCAAACCAACTTTGTTGACGATCTCGACCGTGGCGCTGGCATCCCATTGAATTTCGTTGTCCTGACCGGAACCGGAGTTGACGTGGTTGACGCCACCCTCGTTCTCGGCGGCGCCGACATCCCGGGGTCCACCCAAAAGTTCCTGCTTTGGTCCCAAAGCGGCATTGGCTTGGGCAGCCAGTTGGGGCAAAGCAGCCCCCGAGGCGGCCTGTACCACGCCGGTAATCAAGCCTTCCACAAAAGGCGCGCTGAGGACCTCGACGGGGAAACTATCGTCATCCAACATCTCTAGGGCCAGGTCCGTGCTGGTCAAGGCGGAACCCAAATCGACGAAAACCGCCACCCCATCACCACTGTTGGCAGCTTGGATGGCTTCCAGTACCGCGGTGGCGTCCGTGCCGAAGCCGCCGTCATCCATACCGGCGGCGATGCGGATATCGGGGGCCTCGCCGTGCACCATTTGCATGGCTAAATCCACCGCAGCTTGGGCCAAAGCCCGAGAATGCGAAACCACTACTATTCCGACTTTAGACATATTCAATCCTTTCTGTTGAAGGCGTATTTAAGTTTTCCGCCCTCGGAGGCGATACCGATATCGCCAGTTCTGACAGCGAAGGGCGGGTTGGGGCAAGACCCAGGTCCGACCCCAACCCGCCGAAAGCAATCTATGCCAGGGCCTTAGCCAAGGCTTCCAACAGGTACTGCGAAGAAGTCGCACCGGGATCTTGGTGCCCGATCGAACGTTCCCCCAGATAAGAGGCGCGTCCTTTCTTGGCCAGCATCGGCGTGGTGGCTTCGGCGCCTTCGCGCCCCGCCACGGCCGCCTGGGCAGCGGCCCGGGCCAAATCCTGTCCTGCCGCCAAAGCCGCATCAAGCGCGTCCAAAGCCGGGGACAAGGCGTCGACCATGGTTTTGTCTTCGAGCTGGGCCTTGCCGCGATCCAACACTCCGGTCAGCCCGGCGCGCAAAGCCGCCGCCAGTCCCGCCGCATCCAGCTCGGTGGCGGTGCCGGCTTCTTTCGCGGCGCGCAAGAAGAAGGTACCGTACAGCGGGCCCGAAGTCCCCCCCGACCTTTGAAACCAGGGTCATGCCGACCTTTTTGAACAGCGCACCCAAGTCACCTTGATTCAGGGCTTCGGGCTCTACCACGGCGCTCATCCCGCGGGCCATATTGGTGCCGTGGTCCGCGTCCCCGATGGAGGAATCCAGATCCGTGAGGTAAGCCTTTTGCTCCTCTAGAGTAGCGGCGTATTCTTCCAGCCACTTCTTGGCGATATCCAGCGTGAAATCAGCCATCTGTATCCTTTCTGCTGCAACTATTACTGAGCCTGAAAAAGTGCGCGCCAGCTTTACATTCCCCAACGCAAACCGGCGGTGTCTACCGGCGCGTCATAGAGGTCCAGCAGTTCCTGGTCCGCACTGAGCAAAGTCACCGAACAACCCGCCATATCTAGGGAGGTGATGTAGTTCCCTACCAGGACGCGAGCCACCTTTACCCCGGCAGCTTCCAAGACATCCTTTACGTCGGCATAAATCAAGTACAGCTCGGACAGTGGGGTGGCGCCCATTCCGTTCATCAGCACGATCACTGGGTCTCCGGTGAAGTCGCGGTCGGCCAAAATGGGTTCAACCAGGCGACGCGCCACGTCCTTTTGGCCGGTTCAATCGCCACGCGTTCACGACCGGGTTCGCCGTGAATACCGATACCAATTTCCATCTGGTCCTCGGGCAGGTCGAAGGTGGGGTGCCCCACTGCGGGAACCGTGCAGCTGGTCAGTGCCATCCCCATGGAACGCCCGCGATCACAGACTTTTTCGGCCACCGCCAGGCAACCCTCGAGGTCGCGCCCCGCCTCGGCCGCGGCGCCGACAATCTTTTCCACCAAAACCGTCAGCCCCACCCCGCGGCGACCCGCCGTATACAGCGAGTCCTGAACCGCCACGTCATCGGCGACCACGACAGTGCGGATCTCGACCCCGTCGGCCATCTCGGCGGCCATCTCGAAGTTCATGACGTCGCCGGTGTAGTTCTTTACGATGTGCAAAACGCCGGCTCCTTGGTCGGCCACTTCGGTGGCGCGCAGCACCTGTTCGGGGGTGGGAGATGTGAACATTTCCCCCGCAGCGGCGGCATCCAACATACCGTGACCCACGTAGCCTCCGTGCAGGGGCTCGTGTCCGGAACCCCCTCCGGAAACCAAACCGACCTTGCCGGGCTTGGGGTTCTTGCGATAAACGACCTTCAGTTCGTGGTCCACGTTGACTCTGGGGTCGGCGGCCTCTACCCCGCGCAGGGTATCGCTGGTAACGTCCTCGACGGCATTGATTAGCTTTTTCATATTTCCCTCGCTTCGTTGTCGCAGGTTATTCGGATTTTCTTGGTGAGCCCAGGGCGCCTTCAGTTTCTCCAAAAACGGGCTGCCCTCGCACTTCTATTCTAGTCGCCAGGCTCAGTTTCCGCTTAGTGGACGGAGCGGAAATCCGCCGTAGTGAGGACATAGAATAGCGCCGTGATGAAACAAACCGAGTTGAAATACCTGACTTCCGTGGGTTTGTTCGGAACTATCGGAGTGATGCTGCACTATATTTCACTTCCCTCCGAAGTGGTGGTGATTACGCGCGGGGTGCTCTCGAACCGGGCCCCTCAGGAGGCCAAGAAATCGCGAATCTGGGCGGAAACCGCGTCGTTTTCAATCAAGAATCCGTCGTGGCCGGAATCGGAGTGAATGATGACGCAGCGCCCCTTCGGGAGTCAGCCGGGCAATCTGCTGGGGCTGATTGGGATAGAACAGCCGGTCGGAATCTACGCCCAGAGACAAGACCTCGGCCTGGACCTGGCCCAGCGCCACCACCAAACCGCCGCGGCCGCGCCCCACGTCGTGAGTCAGCATGGAACGGGTCAAAACCCGATAGGAACCCGCGTCGAAACGCCGTGCTAACTTTAGGCCGTGGTAGTCCAGATAGGACTGCACCGCCAGACGCCCGCCCGAAAGCGGGTCCTCCTGATAACCTGGGTCGCGCCCGAAACGCTCCTGGAGTTCTTTGGGGGAGCGATAAGTCGTGTGGGCGATTTCGCGAGCCAGCGCCAAGCCGCGGTAGGGGCCCTGGCCGGGAGGGTTGTCGTAGTAGTCCCCACCTCGATAGTTCGGGTCCAGCTCCATGACGTGGAGCTGCATGTGGCACCACGCCGCTTGCTCGGCGGTGGTGGAGGCGCCGGTGGCGACCGCCACGACTTTTTCCATCGCCTGGGGGTAGGTCACCGCCCACTCCAGGGCGCGGTGACCCCCCAGGGAAGTCCCCACCACCGCGAACCAGCGGGAAAGTCTAAGCTGTTCCATCAATAGTTTCTCCGCCGCGACTTGGTCGCGAGTGGTCAACAGCGGGAAACGCGAACCCCAGGCTCTACCGTTTGGGGCCAGCGAAGCTGGCCCGGTGGAACCCTGGCAGCCGCCCAACACATTGGGGCACACCACGAACCAGCGCTGGGTGTCTATCGCCAGGCCCGGTCCCACCACGCCGTTCCACCACCCCGGGGTGAGGTGCCCCGGACCCGACCGGCCGCAGACGTGGGAATCCCCGGTCAGGGCGTGGTCGATCAGAATCGCGTTGGAGGCATCAGAGTTCAGCTGCCCCCAGGTTTCGTAGGCCAGTCGCACCCCGGGCAGCAAGGCGCCGCTTTCCCAGCTGCATCTGCCCGAGGTTGGCGAACTGGCGGTTACCGGGCGGATCGCTGGGTTGCCAGGCGCCCGTAACTTTGTCTACGAGGGGGGTTGCATTCAACTCAGTTCTCCGCCAGTATTTCGGCGCGCACCGTGTGGGCGGCCGCCACCAGGTTCTTTAGGGTAGCCACAGTTTCGGGGTAGGCGCGGGTTTTGAGACCGCAGTCGGGGTTCACCCACACCTGCTGGGGATTGAGCGCGGAAACCGCGGCGCGCAGCAAGGTCTCTTCTTCGTCCAGCTTGGGGACACGCGGGGAGTGGATATCCCAGATTCCCGGGCCCAAACCGCGTTCGAAACCGTGTTCGTGCACGGCAGGCAAGATATCCATCTTGGAACGCGAAGCCTCGATGGAAGTCACGTCGGCGTCGAGGTGGTCGATGGCGTCAACCACCACGTTGAACTCGGAATAGCACAGGTGGGTGTGAATCTGGGTCGAGGTCTGGGCCCCGCCGGTGGCCAGGCGGAAAGAACCCACCGACCAATCCAGGTATTCCTCGCGTCCGGCCCCGCGCAGCGGCAGCAGTTCACGAATCGCGGGTTCGTCGACTTGAATCACCTTGATTCCCGCAGCTTCCAGGTCGGCGATTTCTTGGCGCAGCGCCAATCCGATCTGGTCGGCAACTTCGCGTTTGGACTCGTCGTCGCGGACAAAAGACCACGCCATGATGGTTACCGGACCGGTCAACATGCCTTTCATGGGCTGCGCGGTCAGGGACTGGGCGTAGGCGCTCCACTCTACCGTCATGGGGCGGGGTCGGGCCACGTCTCCCCACAGAATTGAGGGGCGGGTGCAGCGGGAACCATAGGGACTGGACCCAGCCGTGTTCGGTGGTGGCAAAGCCGTCCAGAAGTTCGGCAAAGTACTGGACCATGTCGTTGCGTTCGGCTTCGCCGTGCACCAAAACATCCAATCCCAGCTCTTCTTGCAGCTCTACGACGCGCTTGATTTCCGCTTTGATTTCTTCGCGGTACTTGGCATCGTTGATCTGTCCCTGGCGATGCGCGGCGCGGGCCTGGCGAATCTCGGTGGTTTGGGGGAAGGAGCCGATGGTGGTGGTGGGCAGCAGCGGCAGACCCAGTTCGGCAGCCTGAGCGGCGGCGCGCTGTGCGTAGGGGGCGCGTTGGCGATCGGCGGCGCCCAGAGCGGCGGTGGCCTGGCGAACCTCGGCGCGCTTCACCCCGGGGTGTTCGCGACGAGTCTGCAAGATTCGCGCGTTTTCGGCAAGTTCCTCCCGCACCGAATCGGGGTCGTTGAGGCCGCGAGCCAGGACCTCTACCTCGGTGATCTTTTGGTCGGCGAAAGCCAGCCAGGAACGCACATCGGCGGGCAGGTTTTCCTCTACCGTTACGTCGTGGGGGACGTGTTGCAATGAAGTCGAAGTCGAAACCGAGACCTGGGGACAGACCTGGCGAATCTGGCGCAGCACCTCCAGGGCGGCGCCCAGGTCGGTACGCCAAATATTACGTCCCGAAACCACCCCGGCAACCACGGTCTTGTCCGCGAAAAGCGCCAACTCCGGCCTCGCAGGAACCGCACCCGCCACCAGATCGAAACCGACGGCCTCGACGGGGGCCGCGCCCAGAACCTCGCGACCGTCGCTACCCAAATCACCATAGGGGGCGTTCACGAACAGCGCGGGGCGATCCTCGAGACCACCCAGGAAAGCATAGGCCTGTCGAGCTCTGGCCAGGACCTCGTCGCGGGGCACATTCCAGGTATCGCGCACCAGACCGGGTTCGTCCAGCTGCACCCACTGGACCCCGGCCGCGGCCAGCTCCGATAGCAAGGTAGCGAAGGCCCCCAGCACGTCTTGAAGTCGGTTCAGCGGCTGGTAGTTATCCGGGGCATCGGCCGTGGGCTTGGCCCCCAGCAGGTAAGTCACCGGCCCCACCAGCACCGGCCGCGCGGCATTCCCCCCGCGGCGCGCACCTGTTCCAGCCAGGGGTTTTCCACCGCCGCCAGCTTGGTGTAGGGTCCGATTTCCGGCACCAGATAGTGATAGTTCGTGTCGAACCACTTGGTCATCTCCAGAGCGGCTTTGTCGTCCACTCCGCGTGCCAGGGTGAACTGACCATCCACGTCCAGCGAGCCGTCTCGCGCCACCAGGTTGCCGAAGCGCTGGGGGACTGCGCCCAGAGCGCAAGTCAGAGTCAAGACCTGGTCATAGAGCACGAAATCTGCTGGCTGTGAGGAAGTGGCATCCAGGCCCAGTTCGCTAAGGTGTGCGATGCGGGCCTTCACTTGGGCATCTATCTGCGCGTCGAAGGTGGGTCGGTCAATCTTGTTGGCCCAGTAGGCCTCCAGGCTCTTCTTCAGTTCACGATTCGCGCCGATGCGCGGGTAACCGCTGATGGTGTAGGCAGGGAAGTTAGTCATCATGCTCCTTTTTTCTTAGTTTCTATCGGGGTTTCGGTTTCTTTTCAAATTCTGGGGTAGTGGCGGTTTTCGGTGGGTGGCGCCCGGTTCGAGGTCCGGTTCGAGGTCCGGTGGGTGGCGCCCGGTTTAGGGGGAGAGGCGGCGCATCGCGGCAGCCACCAGCTCCATCAGGTCTATGGAATCCTGGTGTTCGACGTGACCGAAGCCGCGCGCCCGCAGGTGCTCTACTAGGTCCAGCACCGGGCGGGTGCGATTGAAAGTATAGAAGTGCAGTCCTGGAGCGCCGGCCTCGATGAGTCATTGACGAAATCCAGGGTTGCCCCCAGCGTCACCAAGGTGCGTTCCGCCGGGTCTTCGATTGCGGCGATTTCCTTGAGGTGGCAGGGGACCTCCACCCCGGTCAGGCTTTCTAGACGCGCCAGGCGTTTGGCGTCGGTAAAGGGAATCACACCGGGGATGATGGGTAGGTAGACTCCCCTGGTAAGAAGCCGACTGCACCAGTTCTACATAGTGGTTGGGGTCATAGAATACCTGGGTGATGGCGAAGTCCGCGCCGGCGGATTGTTTCTCGGCCAGGGCGGACACTGCATCCATCCGGGTCTGGACGGTGCCGGCGGGGTAGGCCGCCACCGCGATGGAAACCGCGTGGGGGTCCCCCAGGTAATCCGCGGCGACCTCGCGAATCAACCCCACCAGCTGTACCGCGCGGTGAAACTGTCCGGGTTGAGGCTGGAAGTTTTCCACACCTTTGGGCTCGTCTCCGCGCAGGGCCAGGAAATCGCGCACCCCGAGGTCTAACATGTCGTGAATCACTTCGACCAGTTGGTCTTTGGTGCGACCCAGGCAAACCAGGTGAGACATGGCCGGGCGCCCCGACCGCTTCAGCGCGTGAGTCAGAACCGATTGCGAGGAAGCCGAGGTGCTCCCGCTGGTCCCGTAAGTCACTGAAACATAGTCGGGGCGCGCGTCCAATAGTTTGTCGATCCCCGCCCAGGCCTGGGAGGTGGAATCTGGGTTCCGGGGTGGATAGAGCTCAAAGGAAACATGTAGACGTGCTTCCTGCCCGGGTTTGGGACGGGCATAGAGGTCTTTGAGAGTCATCGCGAAGCTTTCTTCTGGAGTCCGAGGCGGGGAGTCGGGCCTTAGGCGGCCTGGGCGGTAGTGCCCGCTTGGACGGCAGCTGCCAAACCGCGGTCGATATCAGCCAGGATATCTTTTACGTCCTCCAGTCCGATAGACAGACGCACGGTTCCGGAGCTGATGCCTTGGAGCTGCAACTCCGATTCCGAGAGCTGGGCGTGGGTGGTGGAAGCCGGGTGGATCGCCAGGGAACGAACATCGCCGATATTCGCCACATTCGCAAAGAGGTCTAGGGCTTCGATGAAGGCCTTGCCGGCCGCTTGTCCACCGGCCAGGTCGAAGTTCAAGATAGCTCCGGCACCCTTGGGGGTGTACTTCTGGGCCAGTTCATAGAAGGGAGAAGACGGCAGCGAGGACCAGCGCACCGTTTGGATGACTCCCTGTCCCACCTTGTTTTCCAGGTATTGGGCTACTGTTCGGGCCGAATCTACGTGACGCTGGACGCGCAGGCTCAAGGTGTCTACCCCCAGGCCCACGGCCCACACCGCGAAGGGAGAGGCGCTGACTCCCAGGTCGCGCAGACCTTCGGCACGGGCCTTCAAGATGAAGGACAGGTTCGTCCCGAAAGTACCGCCCACCCCGAAGTCACGTGCATAGACCAGACCGTGATAAGAGGTGTCCGGTTGGTTGAATCCGGGGAAGCGCGCCGCCACCGTGGGATCGGCGTAGTCGAAGTTCCCCGAGTCGACTATCACCCCACACAGGGCCGAGCCGTGACCACCCAGGTACTTTGTAGCGGAGTGCACCACGATGTCGGCTCCCCATTCGATGGGGCGGCACAGATAGGGGGTGGGTACCGTGTTGTCCACAATCAGGGGGGCGCCGGCTTGGTGCGCGGCGGTGGCCAGCGGTTCCAGGTCGAGGACGTCTCCTTGAGGGTTCGGTACGACTTCGCCATAGAAAGCGATGGTGTTTTCATCGGCCAGGGCGGTCCATTGGGAGATATCGCGCGGGTCGGTGACGAAACGCGCCTCAATCCCCAGCCTCTCGAAGGTGTGGGCCAGCAGGTTGAAGGTGCCGCCATAGATTGAGGGAGAGGCGACGATGTTCTTTCCGGGGCTGGCCAAGGTCAGCAGCGCCAGGGTGATGGCGGCCTGTCCCGAGGCCGTGACGAGGGCGCCGGTCCCGCCTTCCAGCGCGGCGATACGTCCTTCGAGGGTGTCGTTGGTCGGGTTGGTGAGTCGCGAATAGATCTGCCCCAGTTCTTTGAGGGCGAAACGGTTCGCCGCAGCCTCTACCGTGGGGAAGTGGAAGGCATTGGAAGGATAGATCGGAATGGTTTGAGCCCCCGTGGTGGCATCTCCGGTGTAGCCGGCGTGAATCTGCAGGGTGTCGAAACCCCATTCGGGGTGGTCGTTCCAGTTGGGGCCGATGGTGGACTTAGTCATGATTTTTCTCCTTGCGTGTTTAAGTGCTGTTTTCGCACCTGTTGCGCGACTAAAGATAGAAACGGCGTCAGTTTTTTGATGGTTGGTATGTTCCAAAAGTTTTGGCTCTGACGGGCACGCAGGAACAGAAGGAATGCCCAGGGCGAGGAGCTGCCGGACTAGGTGGCAGAGGCCCTGTTTGCTGAGTGGCTGACGTGCACGTCAGCGAGGCATTCGTTTGAACATGGCAACCACCGTAACAGAATCCAACCAAAGAGCGAAATTTATATTTCGTTATGTGAGACAACCGGCATGCCTCCCGCAGTGCGAGTTGTGGTGTTTTCCCTGTTATTCAGCGTCTTTACTGGATTCTTTGGACTTCGACTTTTCTTTGGTCGAGGACGTGCCTTTGGAGGAGTTCTCTTCCTCACCGGTGACCTGGGGGTCAATCAACTTTGTCAAGAATGCCTGCTTCGCTGTGATGGTGGCTCCGTAATCCTCGGAGGGGTAATTCGCGATAATCAATCCGTAGACCAAAACCTGGTTTTCATAGACAAAGGTTCCCGCCAGGGAATGCGCTCCGTCCAGAGTCCCGGTTTTTCCGCGCAGATTTCCCGCTGCCAGAGTCCCTACATAGGACCGCGCCAGGGTCCCATCCACCCCCCGCCACCGGCAGATTCGCCACCGCGGCGTGCAGCTGGGGATGCTTGGAACTGGACGCCGTTATCACCACATTGGCCAAAGCCTTGGCAGAAATGTGAGTTTGGGGAGAAAGCCCCGAAGCCCCCGCCAGCTTAGAGGTCCCCAGTTCTATGCCCAGTTCCCGCAAAGAATCCATCACCGCTGTCCCCGCCGCGGCGAAGGTAGGTGTGGCCCCGCGATGCAGCGCCACCAATCGACCCAGGGTTTCGGCGATGGTGTTATCCGAAGGTTTCAGGGTTTCGCGCACCACCAGGGCGAGGGTCGCACCTTGGGAATACGCCACGACTTGCGGTCCCTTTTCGAGGGCAGGGTCGGTGCTTTTCGTGGGGAGCTTGCGGGTGGGGTCTAAAAGTTCGGTGGTGGCCAGGCCGGATTTCCCGGCCTGGATGTTGGCCGGTTGGGTGCCCGACAGGGTGCTGGTTTTCCCCAGACGTTTGGTTTCGAGCTTGACGTCGCCCAGCTGCCGGGCAAAGACCTGGGCGGCGTAAGCGCTCGGGTCGGCAGCGCTTACGCCATCCGCACCCGCGGTTTTCCCCGCATCTATGCCCAGACCTTGAATCGGGGTGGCGTGGGCGGCGTAGCCTTCGGGCCAAGTGGGGTTCTCGGTTTGGGTGCCGAACCAGGAAGTGTCATAGATCAGCGAGAAAGCTTTGCCCGCCAAGAGTGACTTACCGTTGGAATCCACCAAAGCCGCCACGGTGTCCTCGGCCAGGGAACCTAAACCCGCCGCACCCACGGTGGAGCCGACCTCGTCGGGGCCTTCCCCCAACAACACATCGCCACCACCGATCAAGTAAAAGCTTGCGAGCCGCATTATCCCAAGCCACCACCGTGCGCAGGCGGGACTCGGCACCCAGCTGGGACAGCGCCGCGACAGAGGTCAAGACTTTGGTAGTGGAAGCAGCGGTTAAGGCAGTGTCGGCGTGAGACTGGGCAATAGTGACTCCTTTGAGGTCACCCACCCAGAAAGATACCTGGGCGTTTTGCATGCCATCATCGTCGAGGAAAGCCTTGTGAGCCGGGCAAAACGTGCCTTGTCAACATCGGTTTCGAGTTGAAGAGCGGCTGGGAGGAAGCCGAGAGCGCCAGGGGGAAGGGGTGGGGAAAGGGGCAACTTTGGGCAGGGGGAGCCTGGAAAGTGAAGTATCCGGGCAAGATGTCGGCACCGTCAGCCACCAGGTAGCCGCCCCCTAAACCTAGGGGCGCCCAGCAACAGCCAGACTCCCGCTTTGGTGCCTTTACCCATTGGATTTCCCCCTAGACCGTTGACCTCGATAAATAAACTATAGTAAGGCACCCGCGAAGTTGGTATATGGTGGCACAATTGGAAACAATAGGGGTGGATTTACCCAACGAGAAGGAAGACGATGTCTGAAAAATACCTAGAGTTCAATGTCACAGTCGAGATTCCCAAGGGGAACCGCAACAAATACGAAGTGGATCACGAGACGGGGCGGATAATGCTGGACCGGATGCTCTTCACTTCGACGCGATACCCCGATGACTACGGCTTCGTGGATGACTCCCTCGGTAATGACGGTGACCCCTTGGATGCCCTGGTTCTCTTGGAGGAGCCCACTTTCCCTGGGTGCGTGATTCGCTGCCGGGCGCTGGGAATGTTTAGGATGACGGACGAACACGGGGGTGACGACAAAGTTCTGTGCGTCCCGGCCAGCGACCAACGCGCTTCGTGGCGTACCGAACTGGATGACGTTTCCGAGTTCCATCGTCTGGAAATCCAACACTTCTTTGAGGTCTATAAGGACCTGGAACCGGGTAAATCCGTAGAAGGTGCTAACTGGGTGGGGCGCAAAGAAGCCGAGGAAGAAATTCTGGCTTCTCTGGCGCGGTTCCGCGAGGCGCACGGGCCCGACGCGCATACATTTATCCATATGTGAGGCGCCGGGATGCTTCGGTTGGCTTGGTCGGACCGACCGGGCCGGCCGGGTATGCCAGGCAGTCCAGGCTTAGTTGAACCAGTTCGGGTCGATGTTTTCGGGCAGGACATTTAGCAGCTGGGCGGCTTCTTCCAGCACCACGGCGTGGATGATTTCGCGCAACTCCACCAGGTTTCGGGCACGCTGTTCCAGGGGGCGACGATAAACCACGACTTGGTCGGGCAGTCCCCGCGACCGGTCCGCCCCGAAACCACGCCCCAAAACCACCGCAGAACTCTCCCACGGTGCGGGATCAGAGGGAGGGACGTCCTCGACCGCGAAACTTATCTTCATCAAGTCGGGATAGGAAGAAGCCAGATTCCGCACCTCTTGGAGAACCAGTTCGTCGAAGGCCTCGCGCCGGGTCCGGTAACGCGGCAGCATGGCCGGAATCAGAATCCCTCGTGCCGAGCGGTTGTGGCGGTCACGTTGCGTCAGGGCCCGTGCGCGGCGGGCCCCCGTATTCACCTGCCAACTCAGTTCCCCACCGGAATCTATTTCGGGGGCATCGTGCTGTTGTCTCACGTCCTCCACCATACCCAACTCGGGGCGCTCCGGGCGAGGTAACTCACCTAAAGGGGTTTCCCCGCTATCTTAAAGGGGTGAGATACGCGCGAAACTGCTCGAAACCGGGTTGCAATAATCCCGCGGTGGCAACCATGACTTACGATCACGAGCAATCTACGGTGATAGTGGGTCCTTTGGCTACTCAGAACGGTTGCGTGGGCTACGACCTGTGTAAACTTCACGCGGATCGCCTCAGTGTTCCCCGTGGTTGGCAAGTGATTCGCCTGGCAGATTCTTTCGCGCCGCCCCCGCCTAACGACGCTGAACTGATGGCTTTGGCCGATGCCGTGCGGGCCGCGAGCCATTCCGATAAACCCCGGCAAAACTTGAACCCCAGCACCTCGAGTGGACCGGTAGATCGTCGGGTTTCGGCGGCGGAACCCCCTCGTGACACCCACATTCCCGGGGTGCGACGCGGTCACTTGACTTTGATAGAGGACGTAAAGAGCAGCGCGGAGTAACCGCCTCTGTCCCCGTAGTGCCAATGTCGGGGCGGCCAATCCCTTCTAGACCGTCTAGAGTCTCCCCTGTCGCTTCAAGGCCAGATAAGTATCGGCCAGTTTCACTGGGAATTTTTCGGGTTCTTCTTGAATTACCTGCGCCCCCATCAAAGTCAATAAATCAGCGGCGACTTGGCGTTCATGCAGATCGGTCATCGCTGCGGCCGCCACCAGGCTGCGTTGGGCGCTGTGGAGGTCCTGGGTGAGTCGCAAGATCTCCGGGTCGGTAGGGCTGGCAACCAAAACGTGGTGGTATCCCGAAAGAGTCTCGATGGTGGTGGGCAGTGCCCCGCGCGAGGTCCCCGCCTCTACGCCGGTGAGAAACACCAGCAGGGAACGTTGCCGCACTGTGCCCAGGATTTCCTCGCTCAGTGCCGACCAGTTTGCCTCGGTCAGCGAGGGTTGGACCGTGGCCAAGGAGGCCGCCATCTGCGAGATGAAACCCGCCCCGCGCTCGGGTTGAACGTGGGTGCGCAGCTGATTGTCGAAGGTCAGCAGATGCACTCGGTCCCCCGCGCTGGAAGCCAGAGCTCCTAGCAGCATACTGGCCTCCAGCAAAGCATCCAACCGGGGATAATCCTGGAGTCGCGTCGCGGCGATGCGCGAGGTATCCACACAGATAATCACGTTGCGGTCACGTTCGGGACGCCAGGTTTTCACCACTGGGGTGCGACTGCGTGCCGATACGCGCCATTCGATATCGCGGATATCGTCTCCCGGGGTGTATTCGCGCAAGGAATCGAATTCCGATCCCTGACCGCGCTGGGTCAGCAAAGTGTTGCCTTCCAGTCGTCGCAGGGTTTTCAGCCGGGAAGGCAGATACTTGGCGCTGCGGAATTCCGGTAACACCAGGAGGCGCTGGGGCAGGGGGGCGCTGAACTGGCGTGCCCCCAGACCCAAGGGTCCGAAGCTGCGAATCGTCAAGGTATCGGCGGCCAGCTTCCCTCTTCTGGTCGGGGTGAATCCGGCATCCAGGATGGTTGATTCTGCGGGCTTGAGACTCAGAGAGTGGAACTTGGGTTGCCCCTGCAGCGAAGGCGGCCAGGCATCTCGCAGCCAGATTCGATAGCGTCGCTTCGCGGGGTTGGTAACTTTGAGGGTGTAGTTGATGGTGGTTCTGGCCCGCGCCGAAACCGGGAGCTGGCGCGAAACCTGGAGGTGTCGCGGACTGGGGGCCAGCGCTGTGTCTAGCCCCCACGCCAGGGCACACAGGCCCAGCCAGGTCACTGCTGCCCCCGCCCAAGGAGTCAGCAGAGTCAGCGGTATCCCCACAGCTATCAGCAAGGCAAGTCGCCGGGTGAGAACCATTTGCGTTTTCTATCCGTTCTGTGGTGAGGTTTCGGGGTGCGGTTTCGGGTTGCGGTTTCGGGTTGCGGTTTCGGGTTGCGATGGTCCTAGTCGAGGTCCTAGTCGAGGTCCTAGTCGAGGTCCTAGTCGAGGTACGGGTCAGCGCGGTACCGGGGTGGAAGACAGGATGGTCTCCAGCAGGGTTCTGGCGTTGATGCCTTCCATCTCGGCTTCGGGTCGCAGACGTAGGCGGTGGCGGAAAGTGGGAATCACCAGGGACTTTACATCGTCCGGGGTGACGTAGTTGCGGCCGCACAACCAAGCCCAAACCCGGGAGGTGCCGAGCAAAGCCGTGGCGCCACGGGGTGAAACCCCCAGCTCTACTTGCGCCAGACTCCGTGTGGCCCGCACCAGATCCACGATGTAGCCCTGCACTTCGGAACTGGACTGTACTTGCGCGATTTGTTGCTGGGCGGCCAAAAGGTCCGCTTTAGTAGCGACCACCGAAACCCCGTTGGCTCCCAGATTCCGAGAATCGAAGCCCTGCTGGTGCATCTGCAAGATTTCCAGCTCGGTGGCGCGGCTGGGTAGGGGTACTTCGAGCTTCATCAAGAAACGGTCCAGCTGGGCCTCGGGCAGGGGATAGGTGCCTTCGTACTCGACGGGGTTTTGGGTGGCGACAACCATAAAAGGATCCGGTAGGGCGCGACTGACGCCGTCCGCGGTGACCTGGTGTTCTTCCATCGCTTCGAGGAGAGCCGACTGGGTTTTCGGAGGGGTGCGGTTGATTTCGTCGGCCAGGAGCAGATTCGTAAACACCGGGCCTTCCCGGAAGGTGAATTCCGAGGACTGCGCGTTGAAAATCAAGGAACCGGTCAGGTCACCCGGCATCAGGTCGGGCGTGAACTGGACGCGGGTGTGTTCCAGGTCTAATCCGGCTGCCAGGGTGCGCACCAACAGGGTCTTGGCCACCCCAGGCACACCCTCAAGCAAGACGTGGCCTCCGGCCAACAGCCCAATCACCAGACCGGTAACCACCGAGTCTTGTCCTTTGACTACTTTGTTTATCTCGGTGCGCAAATCAGAGAGTTTGCAAACTGGGATTAGTTTCGTTTTCCATCATTACCTTTCTGGTTAGTGACGAGGCCGGTGAGGGTCCGGAGGTCTTTGAGCAGGGTTTGGAATTCCCCGGCGTTGATGGGTTTATCCCCAAAGAACAAGAGCTGTACCTGGGAGACTTCCCAGCCGCTGAGTTGGGAAAATCTGGGAGGTCAGGGTTTCGGGGCTGACCGGGGTGGGTAGGTGTAGGGCCGCGGTGATGCGTTGGGCGGCGTGGCGCCTGGCATACTGGGCGGCACGGTCCCACGCCTTGGCTTGGCGATAGAGGCGGGCCCGGCCATAAATCGACTCGGCCCCGGGGACCTGAACCGGTACATCTTCGGGAACTACACGTCCCAGACGTCGACCACTGGCCAGGGCGAAAACCACCAACGAGACAAAGAATACCCACATGGCCCAGCGGAACTGGGGGGGATAACCGATGACTCCAGCTTCGCCCGAGGCCTCGGACTGCTGGAAAGTTTCTCCCAACAGCCATCCGATGTTCTGGTATCCTCCCAGCAGGTTCAACAAAAACGCCGCATTGCCTGCCTGGACGATTTCGGTATTAGTGGCGATCCTTGCGTCGGACAAGAAACTGATGTCTAAACCATTTGGTCTAGTGAAAGAAACGAAAGCAAAACTTTGTTGATCCAAGGCAAAACATGCCTGGTCCGGGACCCGAGATGGGCGCAGCGAGCCTCGGATAGGGCCGAGATGATGCGCAGCTTGGGCCGGAGCGAAATCACAACGCGAAGGGACATTTTCGCCAGATGACTTCCCGACGGCCGTGACATAGGGCTCGAAACGGCTATTTTGTAGATAAGTTCCCAAGAACACCAGGTTCGTGTCCAGGTTCATAATCTCGCGCAGGGATTTATCGGTGATCTTGTTGGGATTCACCACCACGACGGTGTCCTTTGTGCCATAGTCTTGGGCTTGAGACAGAGTGTAGACGTCTTTGATTGAGGTGCCGTGATCCGCCAAGACTTCCGTCAAGGCCATAACGCCTTCCTCACGGGGATTGTGAATAGAGAATCGGGTCCGATCCAAATTGCTTGATACCAGGCTCAAGATAACCCCGGAGACCAAGCACAGCGCAATCCCCAGCACAATCCAACGAGATTTGCCTAAGGCCTGGGAAATGGTGGGGGTAGTAGCACTCACGAGGTCATCCCCGCGGTTTCGCCAGTGGTTTGTTCTATGCTTTGGTCCAGATTCGCCAGACGTTGGAAGCTGGCTTTATCTCCGCGCAGATGTCCGTAGCGCAAAGCGTTGAATAGTTGCGCCGCCCACAACAGGTCCTCGTGGAAATGCGGATAGGCCTTGATTAAGGAATCCGAGGCTTCGATGGCGGTTAAACCTGGAGTTATCTGCAACACCCTAAAAGTCTCGGCCTGTTTGATGACGTGGCGGAACTGTTCGAGGAAGGCCGTGGTGAAGTCCTCGTGATTCAAGGCGTTGTGTACCGCGGCGAGGTATTGTACGGCGGTTCTTTGGTCATCGAAAACCGGTGCGTTTTGCGGGGCGCTACTCACAATGGCATTGCGTCGATGTTCGCGACTGCCCAGAATCGACAGAATCACTGCAGCCAGTGCTATCACCACTACCGCCACCAACAGCCACGACAGGTTGAGTCCCGTGATTCCAGCTTCGGGCATGTTGAACTGCGAGATGAATTTTTCCCACAACATTTGCAGTACAGAACCCGGTTTGTGATAGACATCACGAGAAAGTTCCTCTTGGAGCAGGCGCCGACCCTGTTCTGCATCTATTTCGGGTTCACGCGGCCTCCGCGAGGCCACGTCCAAGAGAAATACCTGAAAGCGCACGGCGTCTCCTACTGTGCCTCGGATTGGGAGGCTCGTAGCAGAGTCAGGGCCAAGCCCTCGCGGCGCATCCGGATATCTATGTAGAGCAGGGATTGTATCCCGCTAAAGAAGGGGACGTAGAATCCGCTAATCAACATAGAAACTCCCACGGAAATCGCGGTTAGTAACGCGTACAAGTGACCTACAGCGTAGGCAAGTCCCATAACCGTGCCCAATGCTCCCGAGAGAATCCCGAAGATGACACTCAGCAGCACCACCATCAGCAGATTGATGCCTAAGACGCGCCAGAAATTGCCGCGGGTGAGGGCCCAGGAACGTTTGAAGGCCTGCCCCAGCCCAGCTTCCTCCATCACCATAATCGGCACGGTGAAGAGGAACCGCACCAGCAGGAAAACCCCACTGATGAAACAGACCAGACTCAGCAAAATTGTCAGTAGTGCCCCCGTCAACAGTCCACCTGCGGAGTCGGGCGAGCCAAGAGTATAGAGGACAGAAGTTATCAGTGGAACGAGGGCTAGAAGGATGAGGGCCGTTTCTATCACGAAGATAATCACCCCGTAGGCAATGATTTTCCACAGGTGCTTTTTTGCGGCATCCCAGGCCTGTCCCACGGAGGGGACGCGCCCCAGGACCAGGGAGGCGATGGCAGACACACACAGACCGGTGGTGAGGCTCACCGCGATGAGATTAAAAATCGTAGAGGGATACTGGACAGGATTGACTGTTCCAGGTATCCCAGGGTGGTGCCGATCACGTCTACATCCACAGTGCTTTCACCGATAGATTCCAATGACTGGAGCTGTGCGGGGAAGAGCAGATAAATAATCAAGCCGCTTAGAGTAGAGAAAATTGCCCAGATTCCGATTACGGCACCCAGCATCACCGCGGGAGCCTGACGAACCCCTTTGGATAGCGCCGTTGAAGATTTCACCGGCGGTGAGGGACGCAGGGGGATGATGCCGGGTTGCACCTGCTGGAAACCCGAGCCGGTCAAGTTGTCTGGCGCCGGATTTTTCTGTGGCGGTGCCCCAGGAAGGATTCGTTGCACCGGAATTAATAGCCCCACTACCCGTTGAATCACTGGGAGGCAGCCAGTTGCTCCCAGCCGAGGAGGAAGCCTCGGTGGAATCGGGATTCATCTCCCAGTTCCAGCCAGATGCTTGGGGGAGAATCGAGGGTTATTTGGCTTGGGCTGATCAGACATTTACTCTCTCCTCGATATATCTGTCTCTATGTTGCCATGTGTGGCGAGGTATTTCCTGTTCACCATACTGAAAGTTTTCCCCCGAAGTCACCGGCCTTCCTCGCACATTCTTTTTATAAAACAGTGTAAAAAATAGCCTCATGGGTACCAAAATTCTGGTTGTAGATGACGACACTGCACTGGCAGAGATGATCGGCATCATCATGCAGTCCGCGGGCTATGTGCCCAGTTTCTGTGCCGATGGGGCACAGGCTGTAGAAGTATTTCACGCCACACAGCCAGATTTGGTGCTGTTGGACTTGATGCTGCCCGGCAAGGACGGTATTCAGATCTGCAAGGAACTGCGTCAGATATCCGACGTCCCCATCATCATGCTCACGGCAAAGTCCGATACCGTAGACGTGGTGGCTGGCCTGGAGGCAGGGGCGGACGACTATGTCCCCAAGCCCTTCAAACCCAAGGAATTGCTGGCCCGCGTGGCGGTGCGTCTGCGCGGACTGGAGAACACAGATGCCGATGTGTTGAAGGTGGCGGGTTTGGAAATCAACCAGGCCTCGCACGAGGTGCGCCGCGAGGGAGTCGAACTGAATCTGACTCCCCTGGAATTTGACCTACTGGTGGCGCTGGCGCGTAAACCCGGCCGGGTTTTTTCCCGCGAAGAACTCTTGGAGCAAGTCTGGGGATATCGTCACGCCGCGGATACCCGCCTGGTCAATGTCCACGTCCAGCGACTGCGCGCCAAGGTCGAGGAAGACCCGGATAATCCCCAGGTAGTGGTGACGGTGCGAGGTGTGGGCTACCGAATCGGGAACGGGCACGCGTGAGTGCTTCTGCCGCGCCTACTTTTCGCCGTTCGCGGCGACGCCGGCGTTGGGCCCAGTTCCTCAACACGGCCACTCGCTATGTCTTGGACCTCACGCAGTCATCCTGGATGCCGCGGCGTCTGCGACGCTCCCTGACTCTGCGCATGGCTTTGACCATGTTGACCGCCACCCTGGTGATTTTCGCAGTGGTGGGAATCTATGCCTCCACCGCGGTGCGCAACGGGATTTTCCAAGAAAGGCTCAACCAAGTCCTGACCGAATCTGCCTTGGCAGCCAACACCATGCAGAATCGCCTCGACCAGGCACAGGTCGCTACGGTAGAACAGGTCCAATCCCTGGCCCAAGAAGCCGTCTCCTCGGTGACTTCGCTCAGTACCTGGGCTTCGGCTCCGGTGGTGCTGCTGCTGCGCGACCCCGAGGAAAGTTCCGCCTACGTCATCAACGAAGTCGCCACCGGTTCCATTCGCGAAACCATCAGCCCAGAACTGCGTAAAGCCGTAGAGAAACAGCCCGGTCAGCACTGGCAGTCCGTAAAGGTAACCTCGGCTGATGGGCGTATCGTGCCGGGAATCGCAGTGGGCACCACGGTTACCCTGCCGCTGTCGGGAAAACACGAACTCTATCTGCTCTATTCCCTGGCCGATGAACAAGCCAACACCAACCTGGTGATGCGAGTGCTGCTGGGCGGGGGACTGGCCGTGCTGGTGCTGGTGGTTTCGATGACCTGGGTGGTGGTGTATTCGGTGCTGGTGCCCCTGCGACGCACGGTGCGCACCGCCGAACGTTTGGCCGCTGGGGACCTCGATGCTCGCGTGCTGTCCCAGGGACAAGACGAAACCGCTCAGTTGGCTGATGCTTTCAACAAGATGGCGGATTCTCTGCAATCCAAAATCGATACTCTGGCCCGGCTGTCGCGTCTCCAGCAGCGCTTTGTCTCCGATGTTTCCCACGAGCTGCGCACCCCTCTGACTACGATACGTATTGCCGATGACGTCATCTACGATTCGAAAGAAGAACTGAACCCCGCCGCGCAGCGCAGCGCCGAAATCCTGCACGCCCAAATCGATAACTTCGACGCGATGCTGGCCGATTTGCTGGAAATCTCCCGGATCGACTCGGGCTCTGCCCGCCTGCACTTCGAGATGCTGGACCTCAACGAGCTGGTGGTGGCGGTGATACAGGACTGCTCGCAACTGGCCGAAACCGTGGGTTGCGAGGTGCGTTTCGACCGTCCCAAACACCCCTGCGCCGCCCAACTCGACGAGAGACGCGTAACCCGGATTATCCGCAATCTCTTGGTAAACGCCCTGGAACATTCCGAAGGCAATCCGGTGGTCATAACCACGGCCTCGACCCAGACCGCGGTGGCGCTGCGGGTCTCTGATCACGGGGTGGGGATGAGTCCGGGAAGTGACTTCGCGGGTCTTTGACCGCTTCTATCGCGCCGATCCGGCTCGCCCTCGCACTACGGGAGGTACCGGCTTGGGATTGGCGATTTCCCTGGAAGATACGCGGCTCAGCGGCGGCACTTTGGATGCCTGGGGCAAGGAGGGCTTCGGTTCATCCTTCCTGCTGACTCTGCCGAGGCGCCAAGATATGGAAATGGGAGATTCCCCTCTGCCGGTGACGGATTACCAGGAACCCAGTCTGGACGATTACGTTCCTCCCCCCAGTGCGGATACGGGTGTGGGCTGTGGGGTCGAGGTTCCCGTTTCTGGTTCGGGGGAAGGTGCCCGGGTCGAGGTTCGAGACTCCTTTGCGGAGGAAGGTACCGGTCCCGGCCCCGCCGAGGCTGCCCCCACTGATACCGCAGCGTCTTCAACTGACCACGACACCGTCCTCGTCACCCCGTATTCACCACAGATTAACGGAGGTGAATCATGAAACCGAGCACCCCCAAACCCACACGCGCCAAAACTTGGGTGGCCTTCCTCGCCTCGCTGCCACTGTTGAGTGCCTGCGCGATGCTGCCGACTTCCGGACCGGTGAATCACTCGGATATCTCTGTGGGAGACACCCAACCGATGCTGGGGCTCAGCGCTCCCGGTCCGATGCAAAATGCGACACCGGAACAGATTATCACGGGTTTTATTCGTGCCTGTGCCGCGGGGTATTCCGATGAATTCACCGTGGCGCGTTCCTTCCTGCTGTCGAAAAACCGCTCTGGATTGGCGGCCCGACAAACGAGTTCAGATTTTTCGACACGGATTCACAGTTGGAACTCAGCACGAACCCCGACGGCTCCATCGCAGTGAAAGCCAAGGCCTTGGGCAGCGTAGACGAGAATGGGCACTACACCGTGGCGGGTTACCAGGCTAAACTGCAGGAGGCATTCTCCCTGGTTAAAGGAGCTGATGACCAGTGGCGCATCGCCAAACTCGAAGACGGGGTGATTCTCTCGCAGTCTTCTTTCTCTACAATCTATTCCCCAGCACCTGTGAGTTTCCTCAGCACTGACAGCCAAACCTTGGTGCCTGACCTTAGATGGTACCCCAAGCGGCGCCTGCCAACTTATCTGGTCAATGCCCTGCTCGAAGGCCCGCCCGAGGACCTGAAAGGGGCCGTGACCTCGGCTTTCGCTACGGGCACGACGTTGCGCGGAGGATCTGTGGAAGTTATCGATTCCGTGGCGCGGGTTTCTTTGAACCTGACCGAACCGCTGGTGAATGAAAACCAGATAGCTTTGGCCTACTGGCAGATGGAGTCCACCCTGGTGGGGATTACGGGGATTTCTCGGGTCGAGTTGTTGGATGGCGCCGCCCCGATAGAGGTGAGTCGCCGCATCACTTCGGCCAGCTCCCCGCGATCCCTGGTGATGATGCAGGATGGTGACCTGGTGCGCTACAACTCGGGGAATACCCGGGAACTGGTTTCGGCCCAGTCCATGGTGGGAGTCGGGATGGGTAATCCTTCAATTTCCGAGGACGGGGAAGTGGTGTGCTTTACCGACCGAAGCCGGACCCGGCTGTATGTGTGGTCCCGAGGACAGTCCTTCCTGGTTTTCAGTGGGGAAAATGTGCTGACCGCCTCGATCGATCGGCGCAACTGGATCTGGACTGGGGTCGAGTCTGACCCCGCTTCGGTGAGTGTTATCGCCCCTAACGCCAGCGTATTGAAGCTTTCTACCCCGTGGGGAGATGGCGGGAAACTGATAGAGATTCACGTCAGTCCCGACGGGGCGCGCCTGGCGGCTTTGCGCAGCACCGATAAGGGCCCGGTGGTTACGGTGGCGACGATTGTGCGTGATGACGGGGGAACCCCCACCGCCCTGAGCGCGGCCAAAGACTTGAATATTTCCGCTGCTTCGCTGCTGGGGATTTCTTGGTTGAAGGGGTATTCCCTGGCGGTGCTGGCCGGGACCGAGAATGGTACGAATGTGTTGATTGTCCCCCTGTTTGGCCCCGAAACCGTGATTCCCGGCGTCAAGGACGGGGTGGGAATCGCGGCCGGAACGGAAGAAAACGAGATCTGCATCGTCACCAGCACCGGGGAACTCTATGTGCGTTCGGGACGCAACTGGCAGCCGGAAGCCACCGGGGTGTTCTCTCCGCGCTATCCCGGCTAGGTGGGGTGCAGGATGTCGTGGCGCCAGATAGTTGCCGACCTGGGGGCGGTGCTGTTTCCTTCGGAATGCCTGGGTTGCGGGGTGTGGGATCAGGTGGTGTGCGACGAGTGCCTGGCCCGCCTTTTCGGCCAGCCTTCGAGTTGGGACTTAGAGTTGGGTGCGGCGGGGGACGAGGTCCTCTCCCTGTTCGAGGTCGCCCCTTACGAGAACGCGCTGCGTCGCCTGATTTTGGCCGGTAAACACGATGATACGCGCGAACTGCGGCCCTATTTCCAGGCCGCTGGGGTGAATCTGGTACATGGAGTCGCCGCTGCGGGCTGGTGGAAATCAGCGATGGGGCTGGGTGAAGTTTTCGTGGTGCCGGCACCTTCTACCAAACCCAAACATCCCTCGAAAGTGGCGCAGGCCTTTTCGCGGGGGATTATGCACGGCCTGGTGCAGTCTGGCCTGGCTCAGAGCAGTGCGGTTTTAGAGGTGCTGCGTTTCCGCGCCGGGGTCACCACCCAGGCAGGGCTCAGCGGGGCGAAACGCGCGAATAACCGCCACGGGCAGATGTACCTCACCCCGGAACTCACCCCGACTCAGGCGAGCCTCCCCCCCTCGCCGTGACGGCGTCCTCGACGGGGGCGCAACCCACCCCACCAACCCCGGCGTCTTCCTCGACGGGGGCGCCTTGAGGGGAGTGAAAGTGGTGTTGGTGGATGACGTCACCGCCACGGGTTCGACGCTGCGAGAGATGAACCGGGTGCTCGCCCAAGAGGGGGGCCGAGGTCCTGGCGGGTTTCGTGGTGGCCTCGGCAAAGTTCGCGCAATCTGCGCTGCAAAGCAGCCCCGAAAACGATACAGTGAACTAAACTGAAGGTAAAGCAAGACCGCAGGTGAAACGCCGATGTGGAGCCTGTAAAGAAAGGGGGGAGAACAGAACTCTTAGCTTTAGCGATGTGCTGAAGCTTTCCCGTCTAGCCAAAGGAGGCTCAAAATGGAAATCACGCTCAAAGCTCGCAACGCAGAGATTCACCCGAATTTCCGCGCCTACGTCGAGGAGAAGCTGGAAAAAGTCGAGCAGTTGGCGCCGCGCACCCAACAGGTTGACGTGGAGCTGACTCACGAAAAGAACCCGCGTCAGGCAGACACAGCCGAGCGAATCGAATTTACCGTGCATGGCAAAGGGCCGGTAGTGCGCGCTGAGGCCTCGTCTTCGGACCGCTACGCCGCGGTGGATATCGCTGCGGGGAAACTGTTTGAACGGCTGCGCCGGGTCCGCGACCGGTCCAAGGACCATCGTCGCTACGAGATTCCGCCCGATGTGGATCTGGAAGTTCCCCTGCCTCAGGCCGTAGCGGAACCAGAGGCGAAAGCTCCGTTGAAGCCCGGCGAGTCACGCGAGGAACAACTGGGTGATTCTCCCGTGATTGTGCGTCAGAAACTGCACGCCACGCGGGCGATGAGTTTGGATGATGCCCTGGACGAGATGGAGTTGGTGGGGCACCCCTTCTTCTTGTTCATTGAAGAAGAATCCATGCAGCCCTGCGTGGTGTATCACCGTCAAGGTTGGACTTACGGCGTGATTCGACTGGATGCTACCTGCAGCATCAATCCTTCCTGAGATTAGTTAGCTGTGCTTGGCCCCTGCCGTTGCGGTGGGGGCCAAGTGGTATTTGCACCTTTATGGCAGGTGGGCTCTTCATTAGCTATCGCGCCCGAGGTCACCTAAAATAAGGAAGACTGCGCTAGGAAAGGCGGGTGCCCCCGGGGGCGCCGAGAAAGGTTTGAAGTGAGCGTTCTGGATAAGTTTTTGCGGATGGGAGAGGGCAAGATCCTCAAGAAACTGGTGAAAGTCGCAGATGCGGTGGACCGGCTCGAAGCTGAATACCGGGAGCTGAGCGAGACAGAACTCAAAGGGAAAACTGCCCATTTCAAAGAACGCCTGGAAAAAGGCGAGTCCCTGGATGACTTGATGGTAGAGGCTTTCGCGACGGTGCGCGAGGCCGCGGGGAGGGTGCTGGGGATGCGGCACTTCCGTGAACAGATTATGGGCGGCGCGGCGCTGCACTGGGGCAATATCGCCGAGATGAAAACCGGTGAAGGTAAAACCCTGGTGGCTACCTTGCCGTGTTACTTGCGTGCCTTGAGCGGCAAAGGTGTACACGTGGTGACGGTCAACGATTTCTTGGCGTCTTATCAGGGAGAGCTGATGGGGCGCGTGTACCGCTATCTGGGACTGAGCACCGGCATCATCATGGCGCAGATGGATCCGGCCGAACGTCGCAAACAGTACAACTGCGACATCACTTACGGGACAAATAACGAATTCGGATTCGACTATCTGCGCGACAATATGGCTCAGCGCGTCGAGGACCTGGTGCAGCGCGGTCACAACTACATCATCGTCGACGAGGTGGACTCGATTTTGATTGACGAAGCTCGTACTCCTTTGATTATTTCGGGTCCCGCCCAGGGCGACGTGAATCACTGGTACAGCGATTTCGCCAAGATAGTCCTGGACCTCAAAGCCGGGGAGGATTACGAAGTCGACGAAAAGAAACGCACCGTCGGCGTCCTCGAACCGGGCATCGACAAAGTCGAAGACTATCTGGGAATCGATAACCTCTACGAGATTTCCAACACTCCCTTGATTGGGTTCCTGAACAACGCCATCAAAGCCAAGGAACTGTTCAAACTGGACAAGGATTATATTGTTTCCCCCGAGGGCGAAGTCTTGATTGTGGACGAACACACCGGGCGCGTGCTGCCCGGGCGTCGCTACAACGAAGGGATGCACCAGGCAATCGAAGCCAAAGAAGGTGTAGAGATCAAGGCTGAAAACCAGACTTTGGCCACCATTACGCTGCAGAACTATGTGCGTCTGTATCCCAAGGGTTCCAGGGCTGGCATGACTGGTACCGCGGAAACCGAGGCGGCCGAGTTCATGTCTACGTACAAGATGGGGGTTATTCCCATCCCCACCCACCGCCCCATGATTCGCGTGGATGAAGAAGACCTGGTGTACAAGAACACCGATGGCAAGTTCGCCGCCATCGTCGAGGACATCGCCCAGGCGCACGAAGCGGGACAGCCCGTGTTGGTGGGTACCACTTCGGTGGAAAAGAGCGAATATCTGTCGCATCTGCTGAATAAGCGCCGTATCCCGCACCAGGTGTTGAACGCCAAGCAGCACGAACGCGAAGCCGCGGTGGTGGCGATGGCTGGTCGGAAGGGTCAGGTCACGGTGTCGACGAATATGGCCGGTCGCGGTACCGATATTATGCTGGGCGGTAACGCCGAGTTCATGGCGGTGCAGAACCTGAAGGATCGCGGCTTGGACCCCGAAGAGAACTCTGAAGAGTACGAGGCAGCTTGGCCCGAGGCCCTGGAGAAAGCCAAAAAAGCCGTGGCGGCAGAGCATGACGAGGTGGTGGAACTGGGCGGTCTGTACGTGTTGGGCACCGAACGTCACGAATCGCGCCGCATCGACAACCAGTTGCGCGGTCGTTCTGGTCGTCAGGGCGACCCGGGACGCTCCCGTTTCTACCTCAGTCTCGAAGACGATTTGATGCGGCTGTTCAACACGGGGGCTACCGCGCGGCTGATGAATAGCGCGATGCCAGACGATGTGCCTTTGAAGGCCGGGATGGTTTCGAAAGCTATCGCCACCGCGCAGGCCAATGTCGAGGGCCGCAACGCCGAAATCCGCAAGAACGTATTGAAATACGACGACGTGATGACGGAACAACGCGAAACCATCTATGGCGAGCGTTTCCGCGTGCTGCAGGGCGAAGACCTGGAACCAACCATCACGAACTTCATTGAGTCCACGGTTTCCGGGGCGGTGGAACAAGCCACCGAGGCCACCGAAACCAGCGAGTGGGATCTGAAGACGCTGTGGGCGGGGCTCAAGAATATCTATCCCGTGTCTTTGAGCGTGGAAGAAATCGAGGAAGCCGTGGGCGGTCGCAGCGCCTTGACCACGAATTTCTTGGAGGAACAGCTGGTTGACGACGCCAAGCTGCAGTACGAAACCGCAGATGCAGCTCTACAAGAGAACCCCATCGCCGTAGCACAGCTGGGAGAGGTTCCCATGCGAGAACTGGAACGGCGTGTGCTGCTGAGCGTGGTGGATCGCCTGTGGCGCGAGCACCTCTACGAGATGGATTACTTGAAGGAAGGCATCGGCTTGCGCGCCATGGGACAACGCAATCCCCTGGTCGAATACAAGACCGAAGGCTACTTGATGTTTAAGTCCATGATGGACCGAGTCAAGGAAGAAACCATCCAGGGTGTTTTCGGCTATATCAAGGCCTTTATGGACGCTTTGGGTCGCGCCCAGGAATCCCAAGAAGCCACCTCGCAGTCCCAGGCTGCAAGCGGGGCTGAAGATAACGGTGGTGCCCAGGCCCAGGGGTCCGGCACAGCGGGCAGCGCCAAGAAGTCCAAGGGACGCCGAGCCGGGGCGCTTTCCACTTCTGCGAACCGCACGGTGATGGGAGATACCGGCCGCGCGGCAATGAATACCCAGGTTACCTACAGCCAAGATGGCTCTACCGAGGAATCTAAGGGCAACCGGGCCCAACGTCGGGCGGCCAAGAAACGCCACTAACCCAGTCGCAGCTGGGTAATTTGCCAGTGCCCCCGGTCGGTCTCCAGCCGCGCCGCGGCCGCCCGGGTGCGCCACCCGTCGTGCAGTACGATCACTGATTCATAGCTGTTAGCGCCTTCCTGGTAGCAGCGCGCGGATACGATACGAACCGGGCGCCGTGCCTTCGTATCCGTACTGGCTTGCAGTGCCTGGGGCAGTTCTCCGCGGCGATGCTGATCGCGCCGACGCTCCAAGACGCGATACAGCGGAGGTGAAACCCAGCGATACAGCTGATTGAGGGGACGATACCCCCTCTACTGCTTCCAGGGCGCACAGCGCGATTTTCGCCGACCACAATCTGGGGCTGGGGGCGGTCAGATTGCCTTCCCGGTCCCGAAATGCCCAGTGCAAGTTGGCGGGGGGAGTGACCTCGGGGTTGTCCTTTGCGTCCCCGTCGTCCTTTCTGGTGGCACCCTTTCGCCAGGTCTGCAGATTACGGCCCAGGCATGAGTCCCTGGAAGCGTGCTGCGCCTGGGAACGAATCCGCGCAGACATCAGTCCTTTGGGGTCAATCACCAGGTGGTGCAGAAACCGCCGATACGGGGTGCGCCGCGGTGCCGTGGGGAAGGGTTCGGTGCGGAAACGGTAACTGTTGGCCCGCGGCGCGCGATGGGCCAGGTTGTAGGGGTCGTGCCAGTCGTCTTCTTCTGCGGGTAATGTCCCCGGGTCGAGGACGATGGGTAGGTCTGGGTCGAGGGTCGCGTTAAGGTCCGGGTCGGGGGTCGCGTTTGGGTTCCGGTCGGGGGTGGTGGTTTCGGAAGGTGTCGAGTCTGCATTTGTGGGTGCTTTCACTATCGTTGCAACTGTCATGACAATATTCCTCCTTTTAGTGTGTCTTGATAGCTTTTGTCTGAGTTCAGTATAGTAAGGTGTAAATTTTTAGGGGTCGTTTTGGGAAGCGAAAATATTTCACTCTGGCCCTAGCTAGACTGAAGGCATGGACAATATGGACTATCTCGACGATATTTCAGGGGAATTTTCCGCGCGACTGCGGCAACGCCAGCAGCTAGAAGCCCTGGAATTATCAAAAGAGGATGCGGTGGATGTTATCTTTTCGGGACGTATATTGGCCAGCGTAGGTAAAGAGGTCGAGCTGCGTTTAGCCAACGGGGAGTCTTTGCGAGGAAAAATCGACAGGGCCACCGAAAAGTGGCTGTGGCTCAGGCTGGTGCGAATGGATATTTTGGTCCAGTGTGCCGGTATAGAGCTGGTGCAGGATCTGGCCGGTGCCCCGCAGTGGGCGAACTATTTGGAGAAAAATCTGCCTTTCGCTGCGGCCCTGAGGGAGCTGTGGCAGCGAGGTCTGGAGATGACTTTCACCACGTGCCACCACACCGTAACCGGTGCGGTGGCACGGGTAGGGAAGGACTTTGTTGACGTGGCTGACCACGGGCGCAACATCGCTATTCCTTTCCCGGCTTTGCTTTATGTTGCCTGTCCTCGTCACTGAGGACAGGCCGGGGCCCGGCAGGGGATTATTCTTCGACCAGGGCCTCTCCCGAGGCGAGACGAGCTTCGTTTTGCTCGTATTGCCTCTTGAGGTATTCCTCGAAAGCGGAGGCCTCGATGCGCCACAAACCCCGTCCGCCGATCTGGATGGCTTTGATTTCCCCGTGGTTGATGAGGTTGCGCACGGCACCGGGTGAGACGCGAAGCATGTCGGATAAATCTGCAATCGTGAAAAAACTGTGTTCCATGCGTGTAAGTTTACCAAACGACATCGAAAATGTCCAAACAATCTTTGGGTTTGAGAGGAATTTCTGGTATAAATCTAGCAGGGAATGGTGACGGAAAGGCCCTAAGATGCCCATCGGAGCAGCTGCTTCCAACCCTCGAAAGTTCTATAACCGGCGCGCCCTGCTCGGTGTCTTGCTGATGGTAGTGGCGGTCGCCCTGGTGCTTTTGGCGATTCGACTCGCCGCGCAGATGGACACCTACTATGTCGCCAAGAAGCCCCTGGTGGTGGGACAGAGCGTGGGCCCCCAAGACCTGGGAACCATCCAGGCCAATCCAGGAAACGCCGCCGGAAAGTACCTCTCTACCCACACCCCCTTATCCAAGGACCTCGTCGCGACCCAAAACATCGATACCGGCGAGTTGGTACCAAAGTCTGCCTTGATGGAGACCGTCCCCGATATGAAGTCGGTGGTGGTAGAGCTTTGCGCGCCCCTACCCAAACGTGTCAAGGCGGGGACTACTTGGAGCTGTGGCAACTACCCGATGCGGATTCATGGCGCAACTTTGATTCCGAGGCTCCGCCCCGCGGGCCGTGCAGATAGCCACCGAGGCGATTTTGGTGGAAGTGGTGAAGTCTGAAAGTACCTTGAGCACCTCTTCGAAAGTCTCCATCGAAGTGATGGTGGAGCAATCTGAGCTGAATAATCTGCTGGTCGCAGTGGGGATAGAAGCTCCCTTGATGGCAATTCCGGTGGTTTCATGAGCATCACTGGTATTGCGACCTGCATAGATCCGGACCTCGAGGCAGAGCTGTTGCTCAGACTAAAAGATTTCCACACTCCCATGCAGCTGGTCAGGCGCTGCCGGGACTATGCGGAGGTGCTGTCGATAGCTCGTGCCCAGTTGGTCGAGTTGCTGGTGCTGGATTCGGAACGAATAGATTTAAATCCCGAGGCGGAAAAGGAACTTTTAGCCGCGGGTTTGAGTGTGTTGATTTTGGCCCCACTGGATGATGTGCCGCTGGCGCGTGACCAGTATTCTTTCGACATTATCCAGAAAGAAGACCCCCGGGTTCCCGCGGCCCCAACTGATCTTTGCGAACAGATTCTGCGGTGGGCCCTGGCACGAATCCTGCCACCGCCCCCGCCAAACCAGCTGGAAATCCAAAATGCCTCTATTCAAGAAATCCCCACGGAAGATGGGAAAATCATCGCGCTGTGGGGCCCGGTGGGGGCGCCGGGGCGTTCTACCCTCGCACTGAATCTCGCGGCGAATCTGCGCAGCTACGGACGCGTGATTTTAGTCGATGGAGACACCGTGGAGCCTTCGCAGGTGCAGCTTTTGGCGGTGGAACTGAGGGCTTCCGGAGTGGTGAACGGGTGCCGTCTGGCCGAACAGGCCCAACTGTGCGAGGAAACTTTCGCCCCTGTGGTGACGAATGTGGGAGCTGGGGTGGACCTTTTATCCGGCATCACCAAAGCTGAGAGGTGGCGTGAGGTAAGCGAGGATTCTTTCGCGACTCTGCTGGAGTGGCTGCGCAAGCACTATCGGTGGATTGTGGTGGATTTGGCGCCGGGAGCCAGTGATCCAGACGAAGCCCTGATGACTTTGGGGCCCTCACGGTATTCTGCTCAAGATGGAACCTTCGCGGTAGCTGACCTGGTGCTGGAGGTCGGCACCGCCGATCCGGTAGGGATGCGACGGTTAATTATGAACCACGTCTGGGCCGGAGACAAGAAATTGTGGCAGTGCCCCAGCCTCGCGGTGGTCAATCGGGGCCGCGCCTCTGTGGCCGGGAGCAACTGGGAAACTTCGATTCGCCGCGCGTTGAGCCTGGCGGATAACACGTGGGAAGCTGTGATGGTGCGTCAAGCCACCCAAGACTTCGACAAAGCTTTAGTGGCCGGTTGCGATATCGCCACGGTGAATCCCTCGGCTCCAGTTTTAGAAGATTTCGACGCGCTACAGTCAAAAATCTTGTCTCTGTTGGGGATTTTGCCCCGTCGAGGTGTCACGCGGAGACTGCGAGCACGGAAAGGAAAAGCATGAGTACCCAAGACACTCAGCGGCTCTATCTGGCACTGGATGAAGGTGCCTTTGTCGAGGAAACGCCGCGTTTGGTGCTCCGGGCTGCCTTTGCGGTGGACGAGGACTTTTGTGAAAGTTACGGATTCGGTAAGGTTCCGGCGCTGGCTGGGGAGGAACTGGAAGTGGCCGAACACGTGGCTATGCAACAAGCCGCCTACGTAAATGTGCGAGCTGCCACCTCACCCTCGCGCTGTTTGGTGGCGGTGGCGCAGGCAGTGTCGTTACCGGTATCACCGCGCGAAGCTGTTATATGTGAAGTTGGCCCGGAGCTTCCCGGTCAAAGAATCTTGACCGAGCCACTGGAATGGGAACAGTTGGTCTCTATTCACGTCGACGAACCCGGTGCCATACAGCGCTGGAGCTCTTTAGCGCATGGATCCGAAGCGGCTTTCGCGGACTACCTCGAAGACCCGCTGGAGCTGCTGTGGTTTGACCCCTCGGAACTCGAGTTGCTGCGTCAGTGTCTGCGGGACTGAAAGAGTGTACATCGGGGGCCTCATTCCACCCCGTGCAGTTTCAGATAGGAACCACGCAGTTTGGCATCGCCTCCGGGATTCCCGCGACGGTTGATGACTTCGAGCTGGAGTGGAATCTGTTCTTTCAGGTCCTCGACGTGGGAAATCAAACCGACGCAGCGTGACCCCGAAGTGTCGTGGAGGCGGTTCAGGGCTTCCATAACACTGTTGCGGGTGTTGGGGTCGAGACGCCCGAAGCCTTCATCGATGAAGATGTTCTCTAGAGTGATTCCGCCGTTTTCATTCTGTACCGTGTCGGACAGACCCATGGTCAAAGCCAGTGAAATATAGAATTTTTCACCACCCGAAAGGGACTTGGGGGAAGTGGATTTCCCGGTGAAGTCATCGTAAAGCGCCAGACCCAGGCCTTTGGTGTTTCGAGCACGGGAGTCGCTGTCCGAATTGGTCTGTTCGATGCGATAGTGCCCCAGAGATTGCTGTTGCAAAAAGGCATTCGCCGCCTTGACCACGGTTGTCAGCCTGGTGGACAAGAAGTACCGGGTGAGAGTGATTCCATCCGCGGTTTCACCATTCAACTTGGCAAACAGAGAAGACACCACCCGCGTAGATGCAGCGGTCTTTTGCCACTGCTCGTCCTGGGACTGGAGCTGATCTCGCTGCGTGCAAAGGCTTTGGGCCCAGGTATGCAGTTTCGTGTGCGTGTCCTGGGCTTGGTCCAAGGCGGTTTTACTCTGTTGTGCCGCCGCTTCGAGTTCATCAAGTTGGGGCAGCGAGAGATGGGCGCACCCACGATACTTTGGGGTATCGAGTTGGGCACGTAGTTGTCGTACCTCGTCGTGGTATCGGGAGACTTTGGCCTGGTCCCTTTGCAGATCTGCCTCCGCTTTTGCCACGGCTTGGGCCGCTTCGAGAGTGTCAAAATCCTGTTCGTGCAAAGTCGAGTCCAGGGCGTGTAGCAAGGCAGCGTAACGCGCCTGGTCACCGCGCCAGGTATCGGCTTGCTCCCGTGCCGTAGCGCCCAGGGTTTTCATCTGTTCCAGATTCTGAATCATCTCGGGAGCTTGTTCGGCGCTGATACCCTCAGGTAAAGACTTTTCTATCTGCCCGGCAAGCTTTTCGAGTTCCGCGGCGAAACTCTCTCTAAGGGTTCTCTGTGTGGTGAGTTCAGTTTGGGTGTTCTCGGTGAGTGCTCGTGTAGCATCTAAGGCCTGGGCGGTGTCAGAGAGGTGCTGTTCCAGGGTGTCGAGCTCTTCGGTGGCAGTTTCGCAGCGGCGCAGATTCTCGGTGGCACGGAGGTGCTCTTGGGCGAGTGCGGTGGTGTCGATGCCTCGCAGCACCTTAGTTAAGGAGTCGAGTGAACCGCGCAGCTCAGATACGGCATCCGAGGCTTCGCCTAACTGTGTCTGGGCGAGTTGGCTAAGCTGTGAGGCCTGTTGGAGTTCCTCTTCACCGATGGGCTGAGTAGTGGATTGGGCGGGGGCGGGATGCTGGGTGGAGCCACAAACCGGGCAGGGCTGTTCCTCCTCCAGTGTCGCGGCGAGGCGAGGGGCGGTGCTGGCAATCCACTGGGCACGCAGTTGGAACTCGGCGTGGGTGTGCATTGCATAGTTTTCTCGGGCAGCTTCCAGTTGCTGCGATGCGAGCTCGAACTGCTTTTCGAAGGCTTTGTATTCGTTGAAGCTTTGCAGCTTTTGTTCGAGGTCTTGCATTATGGTGCGCGCACCCGGAAGAGAATCCGCTAATTTTCTGGCGTTTTCGAGTTTGGCTAGGTCCGTCTCGTGGCGCTCACTGAGCTGGCGGATGCGAAGCTGGTTCGCCTCGTGGAGTTTTTCCAGTCGTGTTACCTCGAGTTGGGCGCTTTGCAGAGTTTGGGAAACCTGGTCTCTTTTCGCCAAAAGATTGATGGTTTGCTGTAGTTCTAGGCTGCGCTTTTGTGTAAAATCCTCGAGATTCCCCAGTAGTGAGCTAACTGTCGTGCTGATGTGCTTGGCGTTATCTAAACCAGCTTGGGGTTCGAGCTGCAAGAGGTCCACCTCGGCTTGTAAATGGCTAAGGCCTGGGTGCTCGAGGATGATTCGGTCCACAGTCAGTAAAAATTTTCGCCACGATTCCAAGGCGTCCCGATAGGGTTCCTTGGTTTTCGCGGCCGCGGCCAGCACTGCTTGGGCGCGCAGAGCATCGCGGTTGGATGCCTCTAAGTCATCTATCTGTGCCTGATGCGATACCAGGGATTGCAGTTCCTGGGTCCAGGCTCGGGCCTGGGAAATTACCTCTGCGCTCTCTCGAGCTGCCTGTAAAGCGAGTTCGGCCCGAGTCTGGTTATCCTGGGAGGTTTTCAGCTGGGCACTGGCCTGTTCGCGCCGTTCCTCTAGCAGCAGCAAAGCTGCCTGTAGTAGGGGGAGTATTTGTTCCCACGGGACTTGTTTATCCGGGTCATTTGCATCTAAATCTTGGAGGTTTTGCCAAATCTGGGACCACTGCGGGGGAGGGGAGGGCTGCCACTCGATTTGCTGCAACAGGGTGAAGATATTTTGCATCCCTTGGGCTTGGGCGTGAAAATGATTAGCGCGCGTGGCACTGACCTGCCGCAGGCGAGATTTCGCCAAATCGGTGATGCGGTTGAAAACTTGGGCGTGAAACAGCTGTTCCAGGATGACGGAGCGGTCCTTGCTGTCCGAGGTGAGGAATTTCTGTACCTTGCCTTGGGGAAGCAACACGATCTGTTCGAACTGGGCCCGGTCCAGACCAATTATCTCTATCAGCTTGGGATTTACTTCGGAAGGTCCTTCTGTGAGGGTGCAGTTTTGGAAGTCAAGGCTGGGGCTGGATTCCAAACTGACCTGGGCAGGGGGTGGGGTTCTTGCGTCCGGGTTTGAGGTATTTTCACGGTACAGGGTAACCCGGTAGTACCTGACTTGGTCGCAATCTTGGGTCGAGAAGACCAGCTCTACGCGAGGAGGATAGCTGAGGTCCCAGTAGTTCGACAGGGCCCGGTCATCGGAAGATTCATCGTTGGCATTAGCCACGCGCCCGTAAAGGGCATAGACCAAAGCATCCAAAATCGTGGATTTCCCCGCCCCGGTTTCCCCGAAAATCAGAAAGAGCCCCTGGCGAAAAGCGTATCGAAATCGATTCGGGTCCGGTGATAGAACGAACCGAATCCCTCTATCTCTAAGGTGTGGAATCGCATCACTTACCTCCTTCGCTATCCAGTTGGTTCAAGGCTTCGGACACCAGTTCCTCTAACAGAGAGATTTCCTCGTCGGAAGGGGCGTAGTTTTCGATGAAGTTTCGCGCCACCTGGAGCGGACTGAGCTGTTCTGGGCGGGGAACCGAAACATCCGGTGCGGATTGTGCGGGGGTGTGTTCCAGGCGCACCAGCCGGGGGAAAACCGTCCTGGCGATCTGATGTGCCCCCGGCTCCAAGCTGGGATCGGTGAGCTTGATGGTGACGAAGTGGTCACGCAGCGTTGCAAAATCAGTGTCCCCAGCGGTTTTGAGTTGTTCGAGGGTGCAGGTCACCTGGGCGACTCTATAGGGCAGAGTGAAAGGTAGCGGTGTGACCGCAACGTGGTGTTGCGCGTCGATTTCCACCAGCAGGGAATGTGTGTCATTGGTATCTGAACAGCGATAGGGCAGCAGAGATCCGGCATACCAGGCGGCCGGCTGAGCGTGGTGCACGGGATAGGAACGATGGATATGCCCCAGGGCCAAATAGTCCATTCCCCGTCCCGGCCGCACCGAGCCTCCCAGGGTGGATAGGGAATCTGTGGGCACCGCAGTGAGGTTACCCGCCGCAGGGGGAGGCGAATCTGGGGTGAAATCGGCCAAGTAATCGTGCGCCATTCCCACAACGGGCAGGTCACTGCGGCGTTGTTCTAAGTCGTTTCCGATTCTCCGCAGGGCCGCGGCGAAGACCACGGCGGCCTTTCCCGGTAGAAAACTCTGGCCTGGCGCCGCGCCAGCCTCCAAGTCTGTCTCGGTGTTTTTAGAGTCAGTGCCCTTAGTGTCCTCGCCCGGTGCGGCGTCCTTTTCCAGCAGCTGTGCCAGGTAGGCATCGGGGTGAAGCTTTGCATTCGAGTCCGTCCAGTAGGACAGCACCTGGCGGTCCGCATAGGGATAGAGATAGGGAATGGGGTACACCAGTGCCCCGACACGGCCCTGTGCGTCGGGAATTTCGATGGCTTGACCCACCTGTGAGGCCCGCGTCACCAAGTGAATGCCGTCCTGGAGTAGTTCAGACAAGAAGCCCAGCCTAGAAGCCCCGTCGTGGTTGCCGGAAATCATCACCACCCGGGTCAAACGCCTGGCCGCAAGGAGAAATTGCGCCACGCAGTCCATCTCTGTGTCGCTGGCGTGAGGCTTGTCCAAAACATCCCCGGTGATGAGCAAGGCATCGGGGTGCTGTTGGCGAATCTGTTCCAGAATCTGGTCCAGAATCTGTTCCTGGAAGGGAAGCAGCGAGATGGCGGTGCCATCCATGCAGCGCCCGATGTGCAGGTCTGAAACGTGGAGAAACTTCATGTAATTAGATTAGGACATGGCCCGGCGATGAAACATCGCCTCCAAATTCTCGGGCTGGAATCGAATCCAGCTCCCTTCGCCTTCCCCCGAAAAACCGCCCCGTTACCGGCTCAGTCCGTGGGGGAACCCAGCAGTTCCAGGACCTGGGAATGCAGCCTGCCGTTGGTTACCACCGCTGCGGGCCCCGCCACTCCTTCAACGCCTTGAAGATTCGTGAACTTCCCCCCGGCTTCGGTCACGATGGGATAGAGTGCTCCCATATCCCACAGATTCAGCTCCGGTTCAGCGGCGATGTCTACGGTTCCGCTGGCAGCCAACATATAGGACCAGAAATCCCCGTAAGCGCGGGTGCGCCACACCTTTTGGCTCAGATTCATGAATCCGCGCAGACGCTTGGCTGCGGCCCATTCCTCTATATCGGAGTACGAAAAAGAAGCCTGGCGCAGGTCCGAAACCTTGGAGACCTGGAGTTGCTTGACATTACTGCGGGAACGTCCTGTCCACGCCCCGCCGCCTTTTACGGCCCACCAGCGACCTGCCAGTGCCGGAGCGCTGACCACTCCCATCACCATTTCACCGTCTTCCATCAGCCCAATCAAAGTAGCCCACACCGGAACTCCGCGCATAAAGTTCGCCGTACCGTCGATGGGGTCAATCACCCAGCGCCGAGCGGCGTAGCCGCTGGGGCCTTCTTCCTCTCCCAGCACGGCGTCGCGGGTGCGTGAATGGGACAGGGTGTTGCGAATCAGTTTCTCGGCGCTTTGGTCAGCATCCGTCACGGGAGTCAGGTCTGGCTTATCGTAAACCTGCAGGTCATTGGCTAAAAACCTCTCGGTAGTCAAGGCATCTACCCGGTCAGCCAGATTCAAGGCCAGTTGCAGATCATCGTCCCAGCGTCGCTTTGTCATGAGTTAAAACTAACCTAGACTCAGGATTTTATAAGGATTTTCGCCTCTTAAGGTTAAGCTGTGGGGGTGACTCCTTGGAATGCCCCTCACGCCTCCGGCCCGATTTTCTCCTCGGTGCGCCTACCCGGTTCGAAATCTTTGAGCGCGCGTGAACTGCTTTTAGCGGCCATCGCCGATACCGAGGGAGAGCTGAAAGGGGTGTTGCACGCCCGGGATACGGATTTGATGGTGGGTGCCTTAACGGCCTTGGGTGCGCGGTTTTCGCCGTGGCCCCCGGTCGAGGAAGGCGCGGTGCGGGTGCGGCCTATCCCCGGTTTGTGGTCGGGGACTGACCGAGTCGAGGACGAGGTAATAGAGGTGGAGTGTGGTTTGAGCGGTACCGTGATGCGTTTCATCCCGGTACTGGCCCTGGCCTTGGGACGCACGGTTCGCTTCCGTGCCGATGACCAAGCCAATGCCCGCCCGATGACCGCATTGTTGCAGACTCTAGAGACCCTGGGCGGAAGGTGGCAAAGCGATGATCCGGCCCGAGGGCTCTTTCCCTATACTCTGTGGCCGCCTGCGGGGGATATTCCCGCCGAAATCGAGATAGATGCCCGGGAATCTTCGCAATTTATCTCGGCCTTGCTGCTGGCGGCCCCACTGTTCTCGCATCCTTGCACCATTCGTTCCAAAACCGAGCAGGTGCCTTCCTGGCCGCATATCCAGATGACTCTAGAGTGCTTGAGTAAACGCGGCATCGACGCCCAGGCACATCGAGACGGAGCGGGGAAACCATTTTGGACGGTGCAACCGGATGCGGTTTTTGGCCAGGACTTGTATATTGAAGCGGACCTATCCAATGCGGGTCCTTTCTTGGCCGCGGTGGGGATAGTCGGGGGAGTGACTTCGATTCCCGCCTGGCCCCGGCAAAGTAGCCAAGCCGGGGATGCCTGGCGCAGTATTCTTACAAATTTTGGAATGACCGTTACATATTCTTCCGGGGTTTTGACCGTGCGCGGCAGTGGGGAGCTACGTGCAATCGACCGCGATTTTTCTCAGGTGGGAGAGCTGGTTCCCACAGTGGCGGCACTGGCTGCTTACGCGCGGGGAACTTCTGTGTTGCGCAATCTGCATCACTTGCGCGGGCACGAAACTGATCGCCTGGAAGCCTTGAGAGTGGAACTGACGCGTTTGGGAATAAATGTGCAAATCACTGCCCAGGACGACTTGGTTATTACCGGAAAACCGCGCGTTCAACGGGAAAGCACAGATTTTAACCAAGCGGTACAGATGCGCAGTTATGCGGATCACCGCATGGCCACCTTCGCGGCGCTGATGGGATTGTATCGACCGGTACAATTAGATGACGTGGCTTGTACCGCGAAAACCTTGCCTGACTTTCCTGCGCTTTGGACTGACTTTATCAAACCCGTCCAGGAGGAACCGCTTGAACAGACGTGATATCGGCACTGATGACCCCCGGGTCCGGGTTCGTCCCGGTAAAGGCTCGCGCCCGCGCACCAAGAATCGTCCCAGCCATACCGATGCCGTGCCGGCCTTCGTTACCGAGGTGGATCGGGGGCGTTTCACCGCGGTGACAAAAAGTGGAACGACCGTTCAAGCTGTCAAAGCGCGTTCCTTGGGGCGCAAAGGAGTCCTCGTGGGGGACCGAGTCGGCCTGGAAGGGGATGTGAGTGGTCGGCGTGATACCCTCGCGCGAATCGTCACGGTGGAGGAGCGGCGTACGGTGCTGCGTCGCTCTTGGGATGAATCCGATACCGGCAGCAAAGAGAAGTTGATTGTGGCCAATGCCACTCAGATGCTGATAGTTACGGCGGGGGCTAATCCCGCGCCGAAACGCGGCATGATTGATCGCGCCATGGCGGCGGCGGTGACGGCAGGGGTGAAGCCTGTACTGGTCGTTACAAAAACTGATTTGGACCCCGCCCACCAACTGGTAGAGGACTATCGCCGCATTGGAATGCCGGTCTATACCACCGCCTTACCGCACACCCCCTCACCCGACCCACAGGCGGACCTCGGCGGGGGCGAAGTTCCGGATAAGCGCGGGTCTAACACAACCCCCGCCACCGACCTCGAAACGATAAAAACCGTACTAGAAGGCGAGATAACCGTGTTGTTGGGGCACTCGGGAGTGGGAAAATCCACCTTGATAAATGCCTTGGTTCCCGGCGCGCAACGCGTCACCGGTCACGTCAATGCCGTGACTGGGAAAGGGCGTCACACCAGCTCTTCGGCTCTGGCGCTGCCACTGGGCCACGGGTGGGTTATCGATACTCCCGGGGTGCGCTCGTTTGGCCTGGCGCAATTAGACCAGGACCAACTCCTAGAGGGTTTCCCCGAACTTGCCCAGGCGGCTCAAGACTGTCCGCGCGGCTGCACGCACTTGGCGGATTCCCCGGATTGCTGTCTGGATGCCCGCGAGGAACTGCGACAACGCACTATTTCTTTCCGCAACCTCGTCTCGCAGATTTTGCCCGCCTACTGAAGGTAAGGAAATGACCAAATACCCCAGGTGAACCCCTATTTGAGGAAAAGGTCACCTCGGGATTTTTCAAAAATGCCACGCCGGAAGTAAATCTTTGTCTAGTTTTGCCGATTTGGGTGATTTCCCTGGGCTAAAAGTCCTAAATTATCCTGTAAGAGAACCATACAAATTTGTAGAAAGGGAACCTCGTGTCGCAGACAGAGACGTCTAACCAGGCATCCGAAGAATTCATTGCAGAATTCCATAAAAAGTATCAGGCAAACCCTGCCTCCGTCCCTCCCGAATGGCAGCAGTATTTCCAGCAGATGGAGAGTCTGGGCCTGATGGGAACGGAAAGCTCGATTGATTCCGGCGCCCAAGCCGTGGCGAAAACCGACGAGGGAGCCCAGGCTCTAGCAGCTTTGACCGAGGACAAAGAGATTCGTTCTCAGGATGTCACCCGTTCTGACCTCCCCCCGGCTCCGCGTTCGCAGGCCCAACCCCCAGCTCGCCTTATGCCGCGATGCAGGCCGCCGGCTGGTGGATAACCGGGCGGCGCTACTGACCGAGGATACTTCCACTCGGATGAAGGGCATCGGCGCGGCTATCGCCAAGAATATGGATGCCTCACTTTTCGGTACCGATTGCGACTTCTTACCGCCAGGGTACCGGCCAAGATTCTGATTGAGAACCGCCTGCAGATCAACGATCACCTCAAGCGCACCCGCGGTGGCAAGGTGTCTTTCACCCACCTGATTGGTTACGCCATCGTCGAGGCGCTCTCGGAGCTGCCCGAGATGAACGTCAGCTACGAAGTCAAAGACGGCAAGGCTTTCGTCAACCACATGGCGCACGTCGGTTTCGGTCTGGCGATTGACTTGCCCAAGGACGACGGTTCGCGCCTGTTGGTGACCCCGGTGGTGCACGACGCAGATACCTTGAACTTCCAGGAATTCGTTGATGCCTATGAGTTGCTGGTCAAAAAAGCCCGCGAAGGCAAGCTGGGGATGGAGGACTATTCGGGTTGCACCATCACCCTGACCAACCCCGGTACCTTGGGCACCATGATGTCTTCGCCGCGACTGCTGGAAGGACAGGGCTGCATAGTGGGTGTGGGCGCAACCGGCTACCCTGCAGAATGGGCGGGAGCCTCGGACGAGCAGATGACGCGTGCGGGCATCGGCAAGATTATGCATATGTCCTCCACCTATGACCACCGCGTCATCCAGGGCGCGCTTTCGGGACAGTTCCTGGGATTGGTGGAAAAGAAACTGCGCGGGGACGACGGCTTCTTTGAGCGCGTCTTCAACTCGCTGCGCGTGCCTTACGAACCCTATAGCTGGGTGCGCAACGCGGAATACGACGAGTTCAGCGAGGAATCCAAGCCGACGCGAGTACAGCGCTTGATTCACTCCTATCGTTCCCGCGGTCACCTGATCGCCGACACCGATCCGCTGGATTACCGCGTCCGGCGTCACCCCGACCTCACGCTGGGCAAGTACGGCTTGAGCATTTGGGATTTGGACGTCGAATTCCCGGTGGGTACCATTGCCGGTAAGCGCGAACAACGCATGACGCTGCGCGATTTGCTGTCCCAGCTGCGCGACACCTACACCCGTACCTGCGGTTTGGAGTACATGCATATCCAAGACCCCGAACAGCGTCAGTGGATGCAAACCGAAATCGAAAAGCCCTATGAGCCCCCTAGCAAAGAAGTCCGCGCCTCGATTATGCGTCGCTTGAATGCAGCCGAGGCCTTCGAGAATTCTTGCACACCAAGTACGTGGGCCAAAAGCGCTTCTCGCTGGAAGGCGGGGAATCACTGATTCCTCTGATGATGCGGGTGATGGACGATGCCGCTCACGACGGCCTGTCCGGAGTCAGCATCGGTATGGCCCACCGCGGACGCCTCAATATGCTGGTTAACGTGGCGGGCAAGGCCCCGGCCCAGATCTTCTCTGAATTCGAGGGAAATACCGATCCGGAATCCGTGCTGGGTTCGGGTGACGTCAAGTACCACCTGGGCACCGAGTCTATCTACGAATCCTTCGAAGGTAAGACCACCCAGGTCTATATCGCCGCGAATCCCTCGCACCTCGAGGCCGCCGACGGCGTGCTGGAAGGCATTGTCCGCGCCAAGCAGGACAAGGTCGGTATTGCCGGGGACTACGGCTATATGCCGGTGTTGATTCACGGCGACGCGGCATTTATCGGCCAGGGCGTGGTTTATGAAACCTTGAATATGAGCCAGCTCAAGGCCTATCGCACGGGTGGAACGTTCCACGTGATTGTGAACAACCAGATTGGCTTCACCACCTCACCCACGAACTCCCGGTCAACCTACTACGCAACGGACCTCGCCAAGGGCCTGCAGGTGCCGATTTTCCACGTCAACGCCGATGACCCCGAGATGGTGACTCGCGTGGCGGGACTGGCCTATCGCTTCTTGCAAAAGTTCCACAAGGACGTCATCATCGACCTGGTGTGCTACCGTCGCCGCGGCCACAACGAAGGTGATGACCCTTCGATGACCCAGCCGGTGATGTACTCGCTGATTGACAAGTTGCCTTCGACTCGGACGGTATATGTTAACAACTTGATCGGTCGTGGCGACATTACCGAAGCCGAGGCGAAGGCCGCTCTGGATGACTTCCACAAGAAGCTCGAGGGCATCTTCGAAGAGACCCGCGAACACGGCTACAAGCCGACGCGACGCGGCGAATCGGGCGGTAACGACTGGGATTTGCCCGCTTCGCAGGTAGAGAACAACGACGAGATGATTGGCTGGACCTCGGCGGTGAGCGAGGAAGTTATTCAGCGCATCGGCGATTCTCAGGTCGCCATCCCCGAGGGTTTCACTCCCCACCCCAAGATCGCCAAGCTGCTGGAAAAGCGCCAGCAAATGACGCGAAACGGCGATATCGACTGGGGCTTTGGCGAGTTGCTGGCCTTCGGTTCGGTTCTGATGGAAGGCACCCCGATCCGCATGTCCGGCGAGGATGCCTGCCGAGCCACCTTCGTGCAGCGTCACGCCGTTATTCACGACCACGAAAACGGCGAAGAATGGACCCCGCTGTCCTTCTTGACACCGGACCAGGGCGAGTTCATGATCTATGATTCCTCGCTTTCGGAATACGCCCCGATGGCTTTGAATACGGCTATTCCGTAGAGCGGCCCGAGGCCTTGACCCTGTGGGAGGCCCAGTTCGGTGACTTCGCTTTTGGCGGGCAAACCGTCATCGACGAGTTCATCGCTTCGGCCCAGCAAAAGTGGCACCAGCACTCTTCGCTGGTACTGTTGCTGCCTCACGGTTTCGAAGGCCAGGGTCCGGACCACTCCTCGGGCCGTATCGAGCGTTACCTGCAGCTGTGCGCCGAAGACAATATGTGGGTCTGCCAACCTTCAACCCCGGCGAACCACTTCCACATGTTGCGCGTCCAGACCTATCGTCGCCCGCGCACCCCGCTGATTGTCTTCACCCCTAAGCAGTTGCTGCGTCGCAAGGAAGCCGTTTCTCAGGTTTCGGACTTCACGCAAGGCAGCTTCCAGCGCGTGATCGGGGACCAGGGCGATTTGAACCCCGCCGAAGTCATCCGCGTCTTGATTTGCTCGGGTCGTGTCTATTATGACTTGGCAGCCGAACGCGCCAAGCGAGGGGATCGCCAAACCGCCATCGTGCGCCTCGAACAGTACTATCCCTTCCACGAGGACTTGAAGGCCCTTGTTGAGCAGTACCCCAACGCTGAACTGGTTTGGGTCCAAGACGAGCCCGAGAACCAAGGGGTGTGGACCTTCTTCTACCTGAACAAGGATCGCTTCATTGGGCAACGTCCCATCCGCGTGGTGTCTCGCCCCGCTATGGCAGCACCTTCTACCGGTTTGGCTCAAATCCACAAGCAGCAGGCCGCCAAGTTGATGGAGGATGCCTTCCGTCGCTGAACGGTGACTTGACTGACCGTTCCAAACTGCATAGACCCCGCTGCCCCGGTTTGTACCGCCTGGTACATTTCCGGGGCAGCGGTTTTTGTACCATCCAGTACAGTTCCGGGTCGAGGCCGAGTGGGGTGGTCCCGGTGTTAGGTGGCGCGAGTTTCGAAGGGAATCTCGGCCTTTTCGAGGCGCCGAGTGATGATTTCGACGGCTTGGGGGTTTTCGTCTATCAAGAGGAATTTCCGCCCCAACTTTCCCGCCACCGCCCCGGTGGTTCCCGAACCGGCAAAGAAGTCCAGCACCCAGTCGCCTTCGCGCGAAGATGCTTGGACGATGCGGCGCAAGATACCTTCTGGCTTTTGGGTGGCGTAGCCGGATTTCTCCTTGCCCGTGGGTGAAACAATGGTGTGCCACCATACATCGGTGGGGAGTTTCCCCTTAGCGGCCTTCTGTGGGGTTACCAAGCCGGGAGCCATATAAGGTTCCCGGTCTACTTCGGTGTTATCGAAGAAGTACCGCCGGGGATCTTTGACATAGACCAAGATATTGTCGTGCTTGGCGGGCCAGCGCCGTTTAGCGCGCGCCCCGTAGTCATAGGCCCAGATAATCTCGTTCAAAAAGCACTCGGGACCAAAAATCTGGTCCAGCAGCACCTTCGCGTAGTGCACTTCACGGTAATCCAGGTGTAGATAAAAGGTGCCGGTGGGGCTCAACAGCCGCCAGGCTTCCCGCAGTCGCGGCCCCAGGAATGCCCAGTACTGCGCGAAAGAGTCATTGTAGCTGGTGGCCAGTCCCCGAATACTTTCGTAACTTTCCCCCCTTGAAACCCTGGCGAGTACCTCGACCCGGGGAGGCGACCCTGCGGGTGGAGATGCTTTGGCGAGACTGGACCTTTCCCGTGTTGAAAGGCGGATCTATATAGATTAGCTGAAAAGCCGCGTCCTCCAGTTCGCGCAACAGTGGTAGATTATCGCCTTGAATCACCAAATTAGCGCCGCTAGGCTGCCACAGATTTGCTCCCATAGCCCCAGATTAACAGGATTGCGCACCGATTAACAGGCATTCTCCAAAGCGTGGCTGATTCGCGTTCGCTGTGATTTTCCCCCTTCGAGGTTCGGTTCGAGGTTCGGGATCCAGTTCGAGGTTCGGTTCTTCGGTTTGCCTGTGGTGGGGGATAAAAACTAAGTGTGCCCGACGAGTTGTCCGGCACACTGAAGTTTTATTCGCCTGGGGCTCTTAAGCGTTGGGGCGCTTGCCGTGGTTGGCTGCGCTCTTGGCCCGGGAACGACGCTTACGTCCGCGCTTCGACATCTTCTTCTCCTTGACTCGGGATTAGGCAACCCGCCTATTTTCGCACATCTAGCCTCACTACACAATTTTTCTCCTTCGCCACCCGCTCCCTACCCGCTCCCCACCTCCCACGCTGCCGCACCGAATCCGCCGATGGCTGTTCTCGACCCGGGCCGCCAGGCCACCACCTTGTATCCGCAACTTTTTCGGACCCACCTTAATAGGGCCTCGACCCGGGGACTGACTTTATCCACCCGACCTCGGCGGGAGAAGAAACCGAAAACTATGCAACCGCTCCATGAAGATGAGAGGATAGCCGGGTGAGAACTTTATTGCGATGGATGGCCCGACCCCTCTTGGCGGCGGTTTTTGCGTGGGATGGCATCGATGCTCTGCGCAACCCCCAAGACCACGTGGAACGTTTCCGAAAGACGGAGCCCACTTTGGAAAAGTTGGGATTGCCGCCGCTGCTGACTTCGGATGCCAAGCTGCTTTCGCAAGTTACCGGGGCGCTGACCACGCTCAGCGCCGCGGGCTTGGCTTTGGGTAAGTGGCCGCGTCTCAACGCTGCGGTGCTGGCGTTGGTGAATCTGCCCATCACGGTGGTGAATAACCCGGTGTGGACCATCCGCGACCCGCAGCGACGTCAAGATGCCACTCGCGGCCTGGTGGTCGGGGCTTCTCTGGCGGGGGGTCTGGGCATGGCGATGCTGGATAATCTCGATCGGCTCACCCGCAAACAGCGCAAACAAGCTTTGGCGCAGGTAAAGTCCCAAGCCCTGAAGTAACGATAGGTCGGTGCCAAAACTTACGCTATGAGCCCTGCCCTGGTTGACTGGTTCCTGATTCTGGTCGGAGTTGTGCTGACCGCTGGAACAGCGCTTTTCGTGGCCGCGGAATTTTCCTTTGTGGCGGCCGACTCCACCCAAGTTTCGCGTCGCGCTGCCAACGGGGACCGTCGTGCCGCCCTGGTGAAACGGGCCATGGAACAGCTCTCCACCCAGCTTTCGGGCACCCAGGTAGGCATCACCCTAACCACGATTTTGTTGGGTTACACCACCCAGAAAGCCTTGGGGCGACTGGTGACGGATGCCCTGGGGCACACGGCGCTGGCGCTGGGAGTGGCGACCACCATCGGAATGGCGGTGGCCTTGGTGCTGACGAATCTGTTCTCGATGATTTTCGGTGAACTCATTCCCAAGAACGTGGCGCTGGCCGACCCGATTCGCGCCGCCAGCGCGGTGGTGCGGTTCCAGACGGGCTTTACTTGGCTGTTTCGGCCTTTGATTGCGGTGTTGAACGGTTCGGCGAACTGGGTGTTGCGTCGGATGGGGGTCGAGGTCGCCGAGGAACTTTCCGGGGTGCGTTCGGCGCGTGAGTTGGCGGCTTTGGTGCGTCACAGTGCCGAAGAAGGGAAACTGGATGTTTCCACGGCTTCGCTTTTTACCCGTTCGGTGCATATCTCGGGGCTCTCGGCGAAAGACGTGATGACGGACAGGGGGAGAGTTTGTTCCCTGGAACAGTCTGAAACCGCGGCGGATTTGGTGGCGAAGGCGCGTGAAACCGGGTTTTCGCGGTTCCCGGTGGTGGGCGAGGGCGGCCTGGACGATGTTTTGGGTATCGCCAGTTTGCGCCGCGCGGTGGCGGTTCCTTTCGAGAAACGTGCCGAGGTGCCGGTGACTTCTTCTTCGTTGATGCACGAGGTGCCGCGTGTCCCCGAGGTGATGGGACTGGTGGATTTACTGTTGGAACTGCGTCGTTCCGGGGAACAAGTCGCGGTAGTGGTGGATGAATACGGCGGTACCAGCGGGATCGTGACCCTGGAAGACACGGTGGAAGAAATCGTGGGGGAAGTCGCGGACGAACACGACCAGCGCCGTGCGGGGATCAAACCGGTTGATAAAGATAGTTGGCTGGTTCCCGGGGTGATTCGCCCCGATGAACTTTTGATTCAAGTCAAGGTGGAGCTGCCCGACGAAGGCCCCTACGAGACCCTGGGCGGTTTAATCATGAACGTCTTGGGGCGGATGCCGGGGCAGGGCGACGAGGTGGAGGTTAACGGCTATAACTTGCGAGTCGAGCAGATGGAAGGGCGGCGCATCGACCGGGTACGTATCACCCGCGTGGCGCCGGTTAGCTCTGCTGGGGATGAAGTGGCGGGTGAGGCCCAGTGAGTATCGCGATTTCCCTGGTGGTGATGGTGGGGCTGTTGGGAGTGAATGCCTTTTTCGTCGGAGCAGAGTTCGCTATCACGGCTTCGCGCAAGATCGAGATTGAACCCTTGGTGAAAGAGGGCAGACGCGGGGCGGCTTCGGCTCTGTTCGCGGTGGAGCACGTTTCGATGATGCTGGCGGTGTGTCAGCTGGGCATCACCTTGGCCTCGACCGGTCTGGGAGTGGTGGCGGAACCCGCGATTGCGAATCTGTTGACCCCCTGGTAGAGAAAAATCGAGCTTCGCACTTGAGTGCGCACTCTATCGCGGTGGTACTGGCTTTGGTGATTGTGCTGTATCTGCACGTGGTGCTGGGCGAGATGATTCCCAAAAACCTCTCGATATCTGCCCATACTCGCTTGATTCTGCTGTATTCCCCGGTGATGGTGGGGATCGAGAAGTTGCTGCGGCACCTGGTGCTGGGGATGAACCACCTGGCAAACTTCTTTGTGCGACGCTTGGGATTGGAGCCGCGCGAAGAGGTTGATTCGACCTTCACCGTCGAAGAGGTGGCTTCTATCGTAGAAAAGTCCCAAGCCGAAGGGGTGCTGGAGGATGACCTGGGTTTGCTGTCGGGTACCTTAGAGTTTTCTGCCGAGCTGGTTTCCGAGGTGATGACTCCCCTGGAGCATTTGGTGACCCTGCCCTATGACGTGACGCCCGAACAGTTTGAGCGCGAGGTGGCGCGAACCGGGTTTTCCCGTTTCCCGGTTACGGATCGTGAGGGGCAGATCTGTGGATATCTGCACATCAAGGACATTATCGCGGTATACCCTAAGCGTCGCGACCAGGCCCTGGAGCCCTGGAGGACCCACGAGTTGATTCGGGTGGCGGCCGACCAGGAAGTTGAAGATGCCTTGCGTGAAATGCAAAAACAGGGCACCCACCTGGTTGGAGTCAGCGCCGGAAGTGATGACGAGGACCTCGTCGGGGTCATCTTTTTCGAAGACATCCTGGAAGAGTTGGTGGGCGAGGTGCGCGACACCCTGCAACGTGAACAGTGAGTTTTCGGGGTTTTTTCAGGATTTTCCCATGCTCGTGTAACCAGAGTTACAGATGTTGCTTGTGTGAAAACATTTCAGAAAAGCGGTTTGCGAGATGTTATCTACATGTTATAAACTTGCGATATTATTGTAATCCTACTGGAGGGTATCTGGTGGAAAACGAAAAGCCGTGCTCTCGCAAAGAACTTCGGGAATTAGAGAAGTCTTTATCCCGCCAGCAAAAGACCAATTTCAAGCTGTCCAGGAGCTTGACTCGCGTGGCTCTGGTGGGTGCCCTGGCCTCGCTCACCGTGGTGGCGCCCCTGACGGGGATGGTGAATCCGAACCTCTCCATCGCCTCTCCTTCCCTGGATTTTTCCGTCCGTGAATCCCTGCTCACCGCGGTTAGCAACGCGGCGAACTGGGGTGGCTTTGACTCCGACCTGCATGCCGTTTCGGCTTCGCGCTCTAGAGTCCTCGAAGCCTCTCAACTGACTGGCTGCATGAAGCGCGACAACGCCGCCAACGGCGACACCGCCGTCGTGCCCAGCACCCCAGACCTGGTGTGGCCCATGTACGCGGGCACCTACATCCTCACTTCACCTTTCGGAATGCGCGTCCACCCGATTTTGGGGACGCGCTTTTTACATGAAGGCATGGATTGGGCTGCACCGGCCGGAACCCCCATCTACGCTGCGGTAGCCGGGGAAATCACCGAGGCGGGCATCAAAGCCATGGCCACCGGTACCATCACCATCAAGTTTAAAGTAGACGGCGAAGTCTTCTATGCCCGCTATCTGCACGAATACGCCGACGGAATCTTTGTCAAAGAAGGCCAAACCGTAAAGCCCGGCGACCAAATCGGGGAAGTCGGCTCCACCGGATACTCCACCGGGGCGCACCTGCACTTTGAAATCCGCAATTCGAAGATGGAACCACTGGATCCCGATGCCTGGATGCGAGAACACGGAGCCGTGTTCATCAATCAAGGCTGCGAGTAACCCCTGCCACCCGCACCTCGCGGTGCCCCGGCAAAACCCCGAACAAAGACAAGAGGAAACCCCGATGTGTGCGCTCAGTAGTTTTCCCCGGCGCTGCGATAACTCGCCGGCCCTTTTGGCACACCGCGGATCCGCCCAGGATTCCCAGACAATAGAAAACTCTCGTGAAGCCTTTGATGCTGCCCTGAGTTGGGCAGGGACCCGCGGCCTGGAAAGCGACGTGCAAGTAACCCGCGACGGCTCAGGCGTGATATCACACGACACGCATTGGCACTCCAGCCAAGGCGACATCGAAATCGCCAGCGTGACCTGGGATGAACTGTGCGAATACCGTCTCCCCAACCAAGAACCACCCCTGGGACTGGCGGAATTCCTCCAACGCTACCCCGACATATACCTGAATCTCGACGCCAAAGTACCCGCCGCCCTCGACGTGGTGATTTCACAACTGCGCGGCCGCAAGGACTTAGAAAGATTCGGTTTGGGATCTTTTTCTACCCGTCGGGTTTGGAAAATGGCACGCGCGCTGGGAAAAGCGCCGGGATACCTGCTGGGGAGAGGCGACATCACCCACGTCTACGCACTCAACGCCACCGGGGTGACGACCTCGAAAACGGTAGGGAAACGTCACTGGCTGGTACCGCACTTGGTACGAAACTATCGCTGTGCCCTCGCCGTACCGGAAACTTTCCACGGAATAACCGTGGTGACCCCACGATTCGTCGCGGGCGCCCACCTATTGGGACTTCCGGTTTACGTCTGGACCGTAAATGATGACGCGCAGTATCGCCGCCTGAGTGCAATGGGAGTAGACGCGGTTTACACCGACATTGTTCAGACATTATCTCAGATCGAGAAATAGGGAATTTTCAGGTCACAACCTGGAAAATACGCGTATTCGGGGCGCGGGCGTGGTCCAGGCTGAAAAAAGCACCCTCACCGACTGAGGATTACCTTGGAGAAGCGTGGATCAACTGGTAAATTACACGGGTCAGCAAAACAATCCACGGAGGTAGAGATGGAAGGCAGGTCTGCGCAGCGTCTGGCCGCGATGGTGGCTATGCAGCAGCAGAATAACGATGCCTTGCGCAGTGCACAGGCCGTAGTTGACCAGCACACCCAGTGGATTTTGTCCCACCTCTCTGCCGCGGACCGCGAGCTGATCGAGTCAGTGACTGGTGAAACCATTGCGCCGGGGGCAGATTCCGCCTCAGTGTTTGCGCTGACCCTGGCAGAATCTAGAGTTTCGAAGGCGCAGGCTTCGGCGGCCAGTGCCTCACATATGATGATGCGTCGCCCCCAGTCACTGGCGCAGCACGACCGCGTCGCCACCTTTACCTCGATGCGCGCCGTGTTGGGAGCCAACGCGGTGGGGCGTTCCCTGGATACCGAGGCCTAAGGCATCGATATCGACCCGCCCTGGTTGGGGCAGTGGAGGAATTCAAGTATGAAGCAGCGTAGTTCCGGATCTTTAGTGGCCCTGATGGGCCCGGCCTTCGTCGCGGCAGTGGCCTATGTGGACCCCGGTAATGTGGCGGCGAATATCACCGCTGGGGCGCGCTATGGCTACGCCCTGGTGTGGGTGCTGGTACTGGCGAACTTCATGGCGATGCTGGTGCAATACGAGTCTGCCAAACTGGGGATCGTCACCGGAAAGTCCCTTCCCGAGGTCCTGGGGCAGCGGTTGTCTCGCCCGGCGCGTCTGGCGTACTGGGGGCAAGCCGAGGTGGTGGCCGCCGCGACAGACCTGGCCGAGGTCGTCGGGGGAGCGATTGCCTTGAACCTGCTGTTCGGGACCCCGCTGCTGGTGGGAGGCCTGATTATTGGGGTGGTGTCCCTGGGGATGCTGGGTTTGCAAAATACCTCCGGGCAGGTCGTTTTCGAAAGAATCGTCATAGCGCTGCTGTTGGTGATAACCCTGGGGTTCGTCGGTGGTCTGGTGGTGGCGCCGCCTTCGTGGCAGGCCGTGGTGGCGGGGCTGCGCCCGACCTTCCCGGACCGAGAATCGGTGCTGGTGGCGGCTTCTATGCTGGGGGCCACCGTGATGCCGCACGCGATCTACCTGCATTCGTCCCTGACGAAAGACCGCCACGGGAGGGAAAACACCGACGAGCGCAAACGCCGGTTACTTACGGCGACAAAACTGGATGTGTTCTGGGCTCTGTTGATTGCGGGGTCGGTGAACATCGCGCTGGTGCTGCTGGCGGCTTCGGCGTTGCGCGGGGCACAGGGATCGGACACAATCGAAGGGGCCTACCACGTGATTTCCGGCGCCCTGGGCGGTGGGGTCGCGACGGTCTTTGCGGTGGGTTTGCTTGCTTCAGGCCTGGCTTCGACCTCGGTGGGGGCCTATGCCGGCGCCGAGATTATGCAAGGGATGCTGAAGGTTCAGGTATCCCTGCTGGGACGGCGTTTAGTCACCTTGGTGCCCGCTCTGGTGGTGCTGGCGCTGGGCTTGGAACCGACCTGGGCGCTGGTGATATCGCAGGTGATTTTGTCGCTGGGGATTCCCTTTGCGCTGGTGCCCTTGGTATGGCTGAACTTCCACCGCGAAGTTATGGGGGAATACGCGGATTCCGTGTGGATTCTGGGGTTGAATCTGGTGGTGTCAGGGCTTGATCATTTTGCTGAATCTGGGCTTGCTGTGGCTGAGTTTTACCGGCTGAACACTTCGGGATAGGATGGAGAGGTGCTGCCCCGATAGCTCAGGGGATAGAGCGTTCGCCTCCGGAGCGAAAGGTCGCAGGTTCGAATCCTGTTCGGGGCACTTTGTAGAATCCCGAGAGATGCATCGTATTCTCTCGGGTTTTTGTTTGGCCGCCTCGAGGTTCTGTGGGTGGGTTTGTAGGCTGGTGCCCCGGTCCTTTGGCGCGTTGAGACTACCGTTTGTGCATGACCAAGGCGATGGTGGATGCGAATCTGATGGAGATCATGCTTATCCCGGCCCAAGCCACGCGCCTACGAAACGCCATGATTGCCCAGCAACAGGCATGCCCCATTCCCGGCACCGAGCGAAGGGCCTGAGCTGTCCCTGGCAATATTTGAGAGGCGGCGAGGAATCTTGATATTTTAGGGGGGTGACTCCCGAAGAACTCAGTAATGCGATTGTTTCTGCCCTTTCTCAGTTGGACCCGGCACCGGCTGATACCGCGACTTTGGCTCAGAAGATCCGCGTGGAACGCCCCAAGAACCGTGATCACGGAGACTGGTCGACCAATCTGGCGATGCAGCTGGCGAAGTCCCTGGGGCGAACTCCCCGCGAAGTCGCCACTGAATTTGCCGCGGCGATTCAGGGAATACCGGGGTGGCCTCGGCGGAGGTAGCGGGGCCCGGATTTATCAATATCCGCTTAGAAGCTGGAGCCGCGGGTGCTTTGGTGGGAGAAATCTTGCAGGCCGGTCAGAGCTTTGGCACGAACCAGTCAATGTCTGGTCAGTACGTGAATCTGGAATATGTTTCGGCTAACCCCACCGGGCCGGTACACCTGGGAGGAGCCCGGTGGGCGGCGGTAGGCGATGCGCTGTCGCGGATTTTAGTCGCCAACGGCGCGAAGGTGACGCGCGAATACTACTTCAATGATCACGGTTCGCAGATTGATAAGTTTTCGAAGTCGCTGTTGGCGGCGGCGCGCGGCGAAGCCACTCCGGAGGACGGCTATGGCGGACAGTACATTGCCGATATTGCCCGGGACGTCCAGGAGAAAGCCGCGCAAGCCGGCGACCCCGATCCGGCTCAGCTTCCCGATGATTCCGCCTTGGAGTATTTCCGTTCGCGCGGGGTAGAGATGATGTTTGCCGAAATCAAGCAGACCTTGAGGGATTTCCGCGCCGAGTTCGACGTTTTCTTCCACGAAAATTCCCTGTACGAGGACGGCAAGGTCGATGCCGCCCTGCAGTTACTGCGCCAGCGTGGAGAAATCTTTGACCAAGATGGGGCGGTGTGGCTGCGCACCACGAAGTACGGCGATGATAAGGACCGCGTCATCATCAAGTCAGACGGACAAGCCGCGTACTTTGCCGCCGACATCGCCTATTACCGCGACAAGCGCCAGCGCGGCGCAGACTGCGCTATCTATCTGTTGGGTGCCGACCACCACGGCTACATCGGACGCATGATGGCGATGTGTCAAGCCTTTGGTGACGAACCGAATGTGAATATGCAGATTTTGATCGGCCAACTGGTGAATCTGTTCCGCAACGGGGAACCCGTGCGGATGTCAAAGCGGGCCGGCACCATCGTCACCCTGGAAGACTTCGTGGATGCCGTGGGGGTGGATGCCGCACGTTATTCCTTGGTGCGTTCCTCGATGGACACTATGCTGGATATCGACCTGGACATTTTGGCTTCTCACACCAACGACAATCCCGTGTATTACGTCCAGTACGCTCACGCGCGCACCTGCAACGTGGCGAAGAATGCCGCTGAACACGGGGTTAAGCGAGAAGCTGGTTTCGACCCCTCTCAGCTATCTGATCCGGCTGACGCCGCTTTGATTGGGGTTCTGGCGCAGTATCCCTCCGTGGTGCGCAGTGCCGCGGATGAAAGAGCCGCGCATCAGGTGGCACGCTATTTGGAGTCACTGGCCTCTGCCTATCACACCTGGTACGGCAAGCGTCGCGTCACCCCTGCCCCAGACGAGACTCTCAGCGCCGAACATGTGGCGCTGCTGTATCTCAATGATGCGGTGGGTCAGGTGTTGCGCAATGGGCTGGAGCTGTGCGGGGTGGAAGCGCCGCACCGGATGTAACGCATAGTGCCCTGTACTGAACCCGAAAATAGGACTGTAACGCACGGTACAGAAACCCTTCTTTTTGTAACAAGCGATACAAAATGAAGGGTACCGCACCAAACGCGCCGAAGAGGAGAGGAAAACATGAGCCAACCCGAGATTCATGAAGATGACCCGGCCCGGTTATCTCCGGGGGGATGCGGGCCTGAAGCAGTGGGCGGCGCCTGAACTGGGACTGCAGGGCGCGCAGCTGGACGCTTCTCGCAGCCTGTGGCCTTTTGGCTGGAAACGCAACAGTGACGGGGAACTGAGCTATCACGGAGTGCCGCTGAGTAGCATTTTGGCGGGTCGTGACAGCGCGGGGAACGTTATCGGACCCCAGGTACAGACCCCAGTTTTCCTGATGGATACACACCATTTTCAAGGTGCCTGTCGGATTTTCCAACAAGCCTTTGCGCAGCAGTTCGACAATTCCGCGCAGGTTCACTATGCCGGAAAAGCCCTGTTCAGTGTAGAGATAGCCAAGCTGGCTTCCCAGGCAGGTTTGGGGCTGGACACCGCCTCGGCTGGCGAGCTGAACATTGCCCTGGCTTCGGGATGTGACCCGCAGCTGATTGGCCTGCACGGCAACGCCAAATCCCCCCAGCTGCTGCACCTGGCGCTGAGTGGCGGAATCGGGAGAATCATCGTGGATTCCTTGAGTGAAGTCACCCGGTTGCAGCGGGTGTTAGATGAGCTGCCTCAGGCACATGCGGTGCCGGTGATGCTGCGCCTGACCACCGGGGTGCACGCCGGGGGCCACGACTTCATCGCCACAGCCCACGAGGACCAGAAATTCGGTTTGTCGTTGAATCCCGCAACGGCACCGGGCTTGTCTGGCGAGACCCTCCCCGCGGCCCTCGACCCCTGGACAGCCCGGCGATGGCCGCGGCAAAGCTGGTCCTGAGCGACGAACGTCTGCATCTGCAAGGTTTGCACTCGCATATTGGTTCCCAGATCTTGGGTTTGGACGGATTCGAGGCCGCCGCGCGAGTAGTTTTGGATTTCAGGGAAAAACTGCGCCAGGAAACCGGGTTCCTGATCGAGGAAATCGACTTGGGTGGCGGCTACGGTGTGGCTTATACCGGTCGCGACCCCCAGCCCCTCACGCTACCGGAAATCGTGCGTGGTTTGCACGAAACCGTGACGCGGGTTTGTACAGAGCTGGACCAGCCCCTGCCTTTTGTCTCGGTAGAACCGGGGCGTTCCTTGGGTGGCCCAGACGGTGCTTACGATTTATCGGGTCTGTAATGTAAAGGATCAACCGGTTGCCGTGGACGAGGACGGCGCGGTGATTTACCGGCGTTACGTTGCGGTAGATGGGGGGATGAGTGACAATATTCGTCCCGCTCTCTATGGTGCGAACTACACCGCCACCTTAGCGAATCGCCAATCCGATGCTGATTTGGTGGCGTGTCGGGTGGTGGGCTCCCACTGCGAATCGGGAGATATCGTGATTCACGACGTAGCCCTGCCCGAAGACCTGGACGAAGGGGACCTCTTGGCGGTACCTATGACCGGAGCGTACGGGTGGGCCATGAGTTCGAACTACAACTGGTTTACGCGCCCAGGGGTGCTGGGGCTGGAGTGGCGGGAAGCCGCAAATCCCGCAGACGCAGATTCGCCAGATTCCCCAGAATCCTCAATACCCCAATCTGAAGTGACTTCGCGGTGGTTGCTGGAACCCGAGACGGTGGATGGGATGCTGTCGCATTTCGACCCGGGGTATCGCGAGTATCTGCGCGCGAAACCCACGCCGCAAACCGCAGTCTTGCCGGAGACAGAGACGCGGACCTCGTGAGGGGAATTAAGATGACCGGTACAGAAATTTGAATAATCGGTACAGAAATTAAATCAAGTGTTACAGAAAATTAAGATAACTGGTACAAATTAGGTGGGAAAATGAAGGAAGTCAAGATTGCTCTGATGGGAGCCGGCACCGTAGGTTCGAAGGTGGCCCAGATTTGGAAGCCCAGAACGAGGAACTCTCGGCGCGCGCCGGGGCGAAGCTGCGGTTGAGTGGGGTGGCAGTTCGTGATGCCACAAAGACACGCGAAGGGATCGATCCGGCCCTGCTCAGCACCGATATCGACGCCGTGATTGACGGGGCTCAACTGGTGATCGAGTTGATGGGAGGTTTAGAACCCGCGCGCAGCGCCATGCTCAAAGCCCTCAAAGCGGGGAAAACCGTGGTGACTGGGAACAAGGCAGTGTTGGCGGCACACGGGCCAGAACTTTATGAGGCCGCCGAAACTCACGACGCCAGCCTGTATTTCGAAGCTGCGGTGGCGGGAGCAGTTCCGGTGGTCTATGGCCTGCGCGAATCCCTGGCCGGAGACCGCGTCCAAAAGATTTTAGGGATCGTGAACGGAACCACGAACTTTATTCTCGACCAGATGTCTAGCCAGGGGTGGGACTATGAAACCGCCCTGGCCGAAGCCCAGCGCCTGGGGTATGCCGAAGCCGACCCCACCGCCGACGTGGAGGGCCACGACGCGGCGGCGAAAATCGCGATTTTGGCGTCTTTGGCTTTTCACACCCGCGTCAGTATTGAAGATGTCCCGGTTGCAGGCATCACCCAAGTCAGCGCCGAAGACATCGCCCAGGCCACTCGACAGGGATACGCGGTGAAACTGATAGCTCGGGCCCAGCGCGTCATAGTCGAAGGGAAAGAAGAAATCAGTTTGGGGGTTGAACCCACCCTGGTGCCGATGTCCCACCCGCTGGCCGGGGTTTGTGGACCCTATAACGCCATAGTTTTCGAAACTGAATTCGCCGGTCGCCTGATGTTCTACGGGGCCGGGGCCGGGGGAGCGCCCACGGCTTCGGCGGTGCTTTCCGATGTGGTGGCCGGGGCGCATCACGTGGCTTACGGGGGGCATTCCCCTCGTGAATCAGTCTATGCGGCCCTGCCAATCTGCGACCCGGGGCGCACTTCGAGTCGGCGCCAGGTACGACTCCTGGTCTCGGATCAGGTAGGTTCTTTGGCACAGGTAGTCAACGCCTATCGCGATGGCGGGGTATCTGTGGCCTCCCTGGCCCAACCCGATTCCAGCGCCGCCCAAGGCGAAGCCACCTTGATTATCTCGACCCACCGGGCCACCCAAGAGCAGCATCAAGTAGTGGACAGGGTTTTGGCTAATGCCCCGCTGGTACATAAAATTGTCTCAAAGCTGGCCATCGAAGAGGACTGATAGAGTCCTGGGCGCAAATTAAACAAAGCGATAGGAGATATCTCATGGCATTGATGTGGAACGGATTACTACCGGAATACCGCGATCGACTGCCACTGGAGACCCAAGATGTTCCCGTTACCCTCTTTGAAGGTAACACCCCCCTGGTGCGCGCCACTGCCCTGGAGGAACTGGTGGCCCAAGCCGGTCAGTCAGCCGGAGTGGATTCCTCCAGAACCGAAATCTACTTGAAGTTTGACGGAGCCAACCCCACCGGTTCATTTAAGGATCGCGGCATGACTATGGCTATTACCAAGGTAAAGGCCTCGGGAACCAAGATGGTAGCCTGTGCTTCGACCGGCAATACTTCGGCCTCGGCGGCAGCCTATTCGGTGGCGGCGGGACTGGGCTGCGCGGTGATATTGCCGGCGGGAAAGATCGCTTTGGGTAAACTCGCCCAGGCCGTGATGCACGGGGCGCGCCTGGTGGCGGTGGACGGGAACTTTGACGACTGCCTGAACATTACCCGGGCTCTGACCGAGGAATACCCGGTAGCTTTGGTGAACTCCATCAACCCCTATCGCCTGCAGGGGCAGAAAACCGCGGCCTTCGAAATCTGCGATGCCTTGGGAGACGCCCCGGATATTCACGTTCTGCCCGTGGGAAACGCCGGAAACATCAGTGCCTATTGGATGGGGTACAACGAATACTTCGGCCAGAAAGTGGCTTCATCAATCGAAGACTCCGCGCTGCGCCTCAAGCCGCAAACCACCAAGGTGCCTCGCATGTGGGGGATTCAAGCCGCGGGGGCCGCGCCTTTCGTGGCCGGACACCCCATTGCGAATCCCGAAACCGTGGCTACGGCAATCCGTATCGGTAACCCGGCCTCTTGGGAATACGCCACGGCGGCCCGAGACGACTCCCACGGTTTGATTACCGCGGTTCCCGACAGCGAAATCATGGACGCCCAGGCCCTGATCGCCGCGAAAGTCGGGCTGTTTTGCGAACCGGCCTCGGCCGCTTCAGTGGCGGGTCTGCTCTCTTTGGCGGCCCAAGGCCAGGTTCCGGCCAAGTCAAAGATTGTTTGCACTTTGACCGGCAACGGCCTGAAAGACACCGCTACCGCGATGGAAGGCAAAGGACGTGCAACCCACGGTGATTGAACCCACCCTGGAAGCCGCCGTGCGTGAACTCGGACTCTAAACCCACCAACGCCACCACGCCGCAACCTCAACCCCCGTCCTCGAACCGGGAGATTTCAGGAGATTGACTATGCATTTCGCCCGTGACGAGGTCACCGTTTCCGTTCCCGCCTCCAGTGCGAATCTGGGGCCGGGTTTCGATGCCTTTGGGATTGCCTTGGAGCTGCGCGACGAGGTCTGGGTGCGCGCCACCACCGGCCCCACCAGAGTAACGGTGGAAGGAGAAGGTGCGGGGAAAGTTGATACCGGCGAAGGAAACCTGGTGGTGCAGTCTGTGCGTGCCGGTCTGGAATCGGTGGGAGCCCCGCAAATCGGTATCGAGATGCACTGCGTGAATCGGGTCCCCCACGGTCGAGGACTGGGTTCGTCTTCGGCCGCCATCGTTGCGGGGTTGGCGGCGGCGGGAGCCTTGCTGGAAGAAGGAGTTTTAGATACCCAGGGGATTTTTCAGTTGGCATGCCAGATGGAGGGACACCCGGATAACGCCGCCCCGGCGGTTTTCGGCGGGGCTGTTGTGGGGTGGATTGATGACGGGGTGGCCTATGCCCAGCCCTTCGCGGTGCACTCGAAGGTGGAGATTACGGTGCTGATTCCCGATTTCAAGCTGGAAACCGCAAAGGCCAGGGGTCTGCTGCCCTCCAAGGTGCCTCACCGTGACGCGGCTTTCAATGTGGGACGCGCCGCGCTGCTGCCGCTGGCCCTGTCAGCGCATCCCGAATGGCTCTTTGCCGCTACCGCGGACCGCTTGCATCAGGAATACCGTCGCGAAGGCATGCCGGCCAGTCTGGAACTGGTGGATATGTTGCGTGGCGGGGGGTCTTCCCGCCGCGATTTCTGGGGCCGGACCGACAGTGATTGTGTTTTCACGTCTAGATTCCCAGACTTTGGAGGATTTGAAGAAGCTGGGTTGGCAAGCCCGCCAGTTGCCCCTGGCGGCCCGTGGCGTTTACACGGCAGAGACCTGATATACGTCAGTGGAACTGCAATAACCCGACAGGGCACCGCTGCGATTTTGGGACCGGCCCCGGCGGGGGTATCATAGAACCAGACCACGGCGATGCCGCCAGCCCCCATCGCGGGGCCCGAGGTTCAGAAATCATCTTTTGGATTTTCCCCGAGGTGCAAAGCTTGGTCAAGACACTGATTCTCTGTGATTCAGGGGTGAATGCCGCTGAAGAACTGTTCTCGGAACCAGTGCCGTCCGCGGGATTATCCCGTTCGGATTCCCCTCCTAAGCATTAAGGAACCTAAGGTAAATATGTCATCACTGGATGCTATGAAGCTCAACGAGCTGCGCGACTTGGCGAAAGCTCTGGGTATCAAGGGTATTTCTCAGGCCCGCAAACCCCAACTCATCGAAGCCATAGAAGCACACCCCGAAGGTGTGACCGCGGCGGAATCCGTTATGGGCCACACCAAGTCACGCCGCCGCACCACCTCCAAAGAGGCCAAGGCGGAACTTCCCCTAGAACTGCCCACCCCGAAGAAAACCGCGGATGACGACTCCCAATCCAACACTTCTCAAGGCGAGGACGGTGAAACCGGTCGTACCCGCCGCCCTCGACGCCGCGCCTCGTCCCCGGCGGGAGAACCTGAAACCGGGATCCTCGACGTGAAGGCCGCCCTCGAACACGACCTAGGTACTACCCCGAAACGCAGCCGCGCCGTCAACGACGAAGATGTCATCGACGTGAACCCCGAATTGGAAGCCGTGGCCGCCGAAGCCTCGGCGCGACGCGAAACGTGCAGGGAGACGTGCATTTTGAACGCCGCAACCCGCGCAACCGCCGCGACCGTAATCGGGGCCGTAACCGCAATCGCGAGGACTACGACAACTCTGACAACAACTCGAATTCCGCACAGGAGCTCAATCCCGAAGAGATGCTGCCGATTGCGGGCATCTTGGATGTCAAAGAGAACCACGCTTTTGTGCGTACCAGCGGGTATCTGCCCGGCCCCAACGATGTCTATGTGACGCTGGGGCAAGTACGCCGGTGGGGCCTGCGTCCGGGCGATGCCATCGTCGGGGCGGTGAAGAAGCCGCGCGAAGGCGAACCCCAGCGCGTCAAACACAACGCCCTGGTCCACCTCCAAAGCGTCAACGGCTTGGAGCCCGAAGAGGCCGCAAACCGCATTGATTTCAACAAGTTGACGCCGTTGTATCCGGACGAACAGCTGCGCCTGGAAACCGGGGCCAAGTCCGTTACACCGCGTATCATCGACTTGATAGCGCCAATCGGCAAGGGGCAGCGCGGCCTGATTGTTTCCCCGCCCAAGGCAGGTAAAACCATCATCTTGCAGCAGATCGCGAACTCCATCGCCCAGAACAATCCCGAGGTGCACCTGATGGTGGTGCTGGTGGATGAGCGCCCCGAGGAAGTTACCGATATGCAGCGCACCGTGCGCGGCGAAGTGATTGCCTCTACCTTTGATCGTCCCGCTTCGGAACACACGACTGTGGCAGAGCTGGCGATCGAACGCGCCAAGCGCCTGGTAGAGATGGGTACGGACGTGGTGGTGCTGCTGGATTCCATCACCCGCCTGGGTCGCGCCTATAACTTGGCGGCCCCGGCTTCGGGACGCATTCTTTCCGGTGGTGTAGACGCCTCGGCGCTGTATCCTCCCAAGCGTTTCTTTGGGGCGGCCCGCAACGTCGAAAACGGCGGCTCGCTGACGATTTTGGCTACTGCCCTGGTAGAGACCGGCTCGAAGATGGACGAAGTTATCTTCGAGGAATTCAAGGGTACGGCAATATGGAGTTGCGCCTCAGCCGTGAACTGGCCGAAAAGCGCATCTACCCCGCCGTGGATGTCAACGCTTCGGGCACTCGCCACGAAGAGGTCTTGTTCACCAAGGAAGAACTCAATGTGTTGTGGAGGCTGCGTCGCGTGATGGCCGCGCTGGAAACCCAGCAGGCCACCGAGCTGGTGCTGAAGAAGCTGAAGGACACGCAGTCTAATGCCGAGTTCCTGATTACCGTGGCGAAGACTACACCAGGAGCTGATTTCGAAAATTGATTGAGAGCCTGGGCGCACTGTGGTGGCGTTCCCAGGGCAGGACTGAAGCCCGCGCGGGGGGTGCAGCGCTACCTCCGGCGCGGGCTTCGGTTCGTTTGTAGGGCTTTGGTTTTCCCCGGCGAGGACGGGTGTGGGGGTTTCGGCGGTGGTAACGCGGGGTGCTGAGGTCTTCGGTGCAGACAATTGTCTAGATTGTGACTAGAGTGACTGTTGTTAACTAATGTGATTTCTGAGTATTTTGAATTATTCTGTGAAACATGTTGCGGGTGCCGATTAGAGTGACTAAAGTTAGAACAGTCTGTTAGGAGGCATGTTTTGGCACGACTTGAGGCAACCGTCGAGGACGGTAAGGTGACTCTCACCGCAGTGGCGCCCTGGCGCGGCTGGGTTAACCGATTCATGGGCGCCGGACTGGCCGTGGGGATGTGCCTGGGGGCGGGACTGGGAGTGGTTCCTGAAGTGCAGGCGAGCCCCCAAAGTGATTCGGAAAAAATCGCCCAGCTTGAATCGCAGATAGCGGCAAACCGCGTCAAGGCCGATCAAGCCAAGATTGCCTATGCCAAGACCGCAGAGAGTTTTGCGCAAGCTACTGATGACTTGAATGAAAGCGAAGCACAGGCCAAGGCCGCCAGCGAAAAAGCCCAGGAAGCCCGCAGGGTCGCGGATAAAGCCAAGGCGAAACTGGGGCAGCTGGCGGTGGCGATGTATCGCCAGGAAACCAAGATTTCGCCGGCCTCCAAGCCGTTACCGAAGAAGATGCCTTCCACCACGAAGCTTTGAAACAAGGTGTGGCCAATATCTTGGGTTCCCAAGCTGACAGCCAGATCCAGAGCCTCTCGGCCTTGCAGAATGTCGCGGCAGTTTTGGAAGATGCAGCAGATCAAGCCTTGGCACAGAAACAAGCTGCCGCCTCGAAACTGTCCTCCACGGAAAAGAAAGAACGCGCCGCTGCCGAACAAGCCCTGGCGCAGCTGCAAGACACCGAGAAACAGCGCGAAGCCATTATTGTGGAGCTGGCTAAGACGCGCCAAGTCACCGTCGAGCAAGAGCAACTGCGTCAGCGCCAGGTAGAGGAACAACGCCAAATAGCCGCTGCCGCGCAGGCTAAGCGCGAAGAACAACAGCGCATAGAGAAAGCCAAAGCCGAGGCCGCTGCCGCCCAGGCCAGGGCGGTGCAAGAAGCCCAGGCCAGGGCGCAGCGCGAAGCGCAAGCCGCAGCTCAAGCACAAGCCCAGGCTGCGGCCCAAGCAGATACGCAAGCCGCCGCTCAGGCTGCCGCCCAGGCTGCGGCCCAGGCTGCTGCGCAGGCTGCCGCTCAGGCTGCCGCGCAGGCACAGGCCGCCCAAACCCCCGCTGGACCCGCGCCACAAGGCTATGGCGCTTCGCTGCTGGCTTGGGCGCAAACCAAGATCGGGATGCCCTATATCTGGGGTGGAATCGGCCCGCAAGGTTATGACTGTTCGGGACTGATCTATGCCGGGATGCAGCAGCTGGGACGCGGTATCCAGCGCAGTGCCGCGGCGCAGTACCTATCCTTGGCGAATGTGCCCATTGATCAGCGTCAACCCGGCGATCTGATTTTCTGGTCCAGTGACGGCACGGGAGCCAATGTTTATCACGTGGGAATCTATGCGGGCAACGGCACGGTTCTGCATGCCCCGATGCCCGGTCAAAACGTGCAAATCATCGGTTTTTGGAACCGTGGCGCCATGATGCCCTACGTGGCGCGCCTCTGAGATACCAGAAGCGTCGATGCAAGCCTTGGAACCAGGGACTAAACAGCCCCCGTATCGGTACCGAGATGATGCCCGGATCCTGTGGGAGCACGATGCCGGGGGAGCCCTGGGGAAGTTGCAACTGGAACTGCGGCGTTTCCTCAACAGCCTCGAGACTCACTTTGCGGTGCCGCTAGACCAGTTGCGGCAAGAAACCTTGTTGCTGCTGGGACTTTCCGGAGGTCCGGATTCCCTGGCGCTGGCCGCAGCTTTTGCCCGAGTGGCGATTCATCGTGAGGCACCCTGGCACTGCGCCAGCCTCAGTGTAGATCACGGCTGGAGGCCAGAATCAGCGGCGGAAGTCCGGGCAGCCGCAGCCCTGGCTAAAGAACTGGGGTTTTCCCAGGCCCGGGTGTACCGCCTGGGGGAACCCGGGAATAACGCAGGGTCCAAAGAAAAGGAATCCCCAGGCCCCGAAGCACGAGCCAGAGAACTCAGGTGGCGCGGCCTGGCCGCCACTGCCCAAGACTTGGCTAGAGAATATGACTGTTCTCGAGCCGTGATAGTAACGGGTCACACCCTGGATGACCAGGCCGAAACAGTTTTGTTGCGACTGGCCCGCGGGGCATCTTTACGCTCGCTTGGTGCCATGGCCGCAATTAACCGCATCCACCCCGAAACCGGACTGGCGTGGCGAAATCATGAGGCGGACCTCGACGGGGGCAATCAACCCACGAAACCGCAACCACCCCACCCCAGGACCCTCAACGGGGAGGAAAACCCCAGGGGGAACCTCGAGAGGGGCAGTGGAACTGTGGGTGGGGCGACCTCTGCTGGGCCTGCGGCGCCACGACACGGTGGCGGCTTGCGAACAGGCCGGATTGGTGCCCGCCTGGGACCCGACGAACCGGGCTGACGGACCCGTGCGTACCGCGCAAGGAGAGGCGCTACCTCGGGCCGCGCTGCGTGAAAACGTGCTGCCAGCCCTGCGACAGGGCCTTGGGACAAGACCCTGCCGAAGCCCTGGCCCGCCTGGCGCAGCAGGCACGCCAAGACGAAGCGGCACTGGAGGAGTGGGCCCGGGCGGCGCTGGAGGCATCCTGGCCGGGGAAAGCCTCGTGGAAACCCTCCCAAGACCTGATATTGCAGGTGACGGGGCTGGGGAAGTTACCGGCGGCAGTGCTGCGACGGGTGATTCGTCTGGCGGGACAAAGCGCGGGGTGGGATGCCCCCGCGGTTCGCCAAAGCCATCTGGAACAGGTAGCCGCACTGGTGAGACAGTGGCATGGGCAAGGATCCGCAAAACTACCCGGGCTGGAGGTGTCCCGCCGCGAGGGCTACCTGCATTTTTGCCCGGTCCAGGAGTAATATTTTATTTCACTACTCAGCGGGGCCTGGGCCTGACTAGACTGTAGATACGCCGAGCACGCAAGAGGCGCGAAAGAGGAAAGAGGATTATGGACGCCAAGGATATGGGCAATGACCTGCAGAAAATCTTGCTGACCGAAGAGCAGATTCAAGACCGACTCCAGCAAATGGCCGAGGTAATCGACCGGGACTATGCGGGACACGAAATCCTCTTGGTGGGAGTGCTGCGCGGGGCCATTATGGTGATGGCGGATTTGGCACGAAAACTGCACACCCCGTGTCAGATGGACTGGATGGCGGTTTCCTCTTACGGCTCGGGGACGAAATCTTCGGGCGTGGTGCGGATTTTGAAAGACCTGGACACGGACCTGAAAGATCGCCACGTTTTGATTGTCGAAGACATCATCGATTCAGGCCTGACGCTGTCTTGGCTGGAGGCAAACCTGCGTTCCCGCGGGGTGGCTTCGCTGAATATTGCGGCGCTGCTGCGTAAACCCGAAGCGGCGAAAACCGAGATACACCCGCGCTACGTGGGATTCGATATCCCCAACGAATTCGTGGTGGGTTACGGACTGGATTACGCAGAAAAAAATACCGCAATCTTCCTTTCGTGGGGCTGCTGGCCCCGCACGTCTATGCCGAGTGACGTCCCCGCGCCACCTTGTCGATGGCGTCTTCGTAGATCGAAGTAAAGGCGTTGAGAGTATTTTCGAAAGAATGCGGCGCCACGACCGAGAGGCTGACCTGGCCCATGCGGTGACGCAGATCGGGGTCTTTGGCTAACTTAGCCAGGATTTGGGAAAGTTGGCGGGTATCTCCCGGTTCAAAAAGGAAACCGTTTTGCCCGTCACGCACCAGGTGCGGCAGCGCCACGGCATTGGCCAAAACCACCGGTTTTGCCGCCGAGAGCGCCTCTAGGGTGACGATGGATTGCAGTTCGGCGATGCCGGCGTTGACGAAGATGTCGCAGCGGCCATAGAAATCCACCAGGTCCTGGTCCGAGACAAAACCGTGGAAAGTCACGCGGTCGGCCACCCCCAGGGCGCGTGCCTGTGCCTCTAATTCTGCGCGCTTGGAACCATCGCCCACCACGTCGAAGTGCAAAGGGGTATCCGCACCGAGGAAGGAAAGGGCCTCGATGACTTCGTTGACGCGCTTTTCCTGTTCCAGGCGCCCCACGAAGAGCAGTCGCGGTACCTGGTTTTGGGGGGCGCGTTTCGCCGCGGCGAGGTACTTGGGAGAGTCAATGCCGCAGGACACCGGAACTGCGCCACCCAGATGCGCGCGGGTACGCAACAGATTCACCGCGTTAGCGGTGGGTGCAGTGAGACGGTCGGCGCGGCGATACACCTGTCCCAGGTCGTTCCACGCCAGGTCAGCCCCGGCTTTGACTAAAAAGCGCGGCACGGGGATGGGGAGGTGATCCACCAGGTTTTCCGGCATGAAGTGATTCGTTGCCACCAGGGGTAAATCCAGACGATTGGCCCACTTGCAGGTATAGCGCCCCACCACGAAGTGTGCCTGGGTGTGCACCACGTCGGGCTGCAGTTTGTGCAGAATCTGAGCCACCGTGGCGTTCACTTCCCAGGGCATACAGATATAGAAGCCCTTGAAGAGCGGGTATTCGTGGGAGCGCATCCGATGCTCTATCACCCCATCAACTTTGCGGCGATAGGGTTCGGCGCTGGGCGAGGGCGCGATGACGTGAACTTCGTGGCCGCGCTTGCTCATCCCCACGGCGAGGTCGCGGGCGAAAGTAGCCGCCCCGGAAATATCGGGGGGATAGGTGTCGGCGGCATAGACGATTTTCACGAGGGTCCCTTCTGAGTAGGTGGGGGCGGTTGTGGATACCAGTGGTTCGGGTATCTATCACCGCTGTTATTAAGAGCTGGGCTGCTTTATCCTACCTGTCCAAGAGGTGAGGAGCACTCCAAGTATAGCCAGTGCCCCCGCCGAGGCCATGGACCAAAGTACCGGGTTAGGGATGGTGGAGGCTTCTCCCAGAATCAAGAAGCCGAAAGCCACCGCCACTACCGGGTCCAACACGGTTAGGCAGGCCACTAAAACAGCGGGCTCGGCCAGACTGTAACCGTGTTGCACGCACCACAGTCCGGTCGCGTAAGCCACCGCGACCATGACGAAAACCATCGCGGCCCCAACCCAATCCACCGTGGCGGACTGGAGCAGCATCACCAGGTGTTTCATATTCGCCGTGGACAGACCGTAGAGCACCCCGGCGGCGGCTCCCCAAGACAAGGCACGCCAGTCGCCAGGGCCGCGTTCCCCCAGCAGCATGAAAACCAGCGCAATGCTCCACACCACGATTTGGCTGATGGCGGCGTCGCGCCCAGAGATCATCCAGTTGTCGGAACCGACGTAGTGCGCGGCCAGCAGCGCGAAAGCCGCGGTGCCTCCCACGGTCAAAACCACCCCGGTTTGCACTCTTTTGCGCGGTTTTTCTCCGGTTACCCAGCGGGTGATGATCAGGCTGAAAGGCACGGAAAGCACCCCGATGGGTTGTACCAGCGACACCGGGGCCACCACCACCGCCGTGAGGTGCAGCCCGATAGAGACCAGCATCACCGCGAAACCCGCCAGCCATTGCGGCTGGCGCAGCCAAGACATGATTTTTGCCAGGTGCCCAGGTTTATCTCCGGTCTGAGAGGCCGCCTGGTTCACGGAACGGTGCTGGAGCTGGGCGGAGATGGCGAAACCCGCGGCCCCTAAGGCGGCCAAGGAGATGCCGAGGAGGTTAAACAGATTCATGGGTGCCTCCTGCGGATTGCTTTTGCAGGTCATCGAACTTCTTTACGGCCAGGTCCAGGGCGGCAGAAACCGAAGGGTAGTTTTCGTGGTGCATCAGGTGTCCCGCCCCGCGTAGAGTGATGAAGGTGGCGAGGGGAGGGGGTAACCCGGGTCGAGGACGAGGGCGATTTTTGAGGTCGCGGTACAGTTCCTGGAGTTGGGGTAGGGGGCTGAGGGGTCGGCGGTTCCGGCAATGACGGCGGTGGGGAGGCAGCGGTGTGGGTGCCCCCGAGGATTGGTCAGTGAGGAATTCGGTGACGTCGTGATGGGTAGCGGCATGTTGGGCGGCGGCGACGGCGTGGAAATCGGCGTGGAGAAATTGGCGCTCCAGGGAACCGCGACGAATCCGTATCCAGCCGGGCCACCCGAAGTTTGCCATAACCAGGTTCGACAGCCAGCCGCGACTGTAGCGGTCCACCCACCAGTGCGGTAGCAAGTAGTGGCGCAGAGCCCAACAGTAGAGATCTACCAGGCGGGTAGAGACCCGGTTCAAGAAGTCTCTTTGGCGAGCCGGTGCGTGTACCACGGGACTGATTAACACCAGACCGGCGAAATCTGTGGGGCTGTGTTGAATAGCCGCGGCTGCCCAGGTGGCGCCGAAAGAATGCCCCACCAGGATGGGGTGGGCACCCATATGTTCGGCAACGGCGCTGGCGAATCTGGCAAGGTAGCCCAGAGAATATTCGGTATTTGGCTCCACCGAGGCGATTCCCATTCCCGGGGGATTCAGCACCCAGATTTCGCGGCCCTGTAACCGACTCAGAACCCGCGCCAAACCCATATCCGAACCGCGCAATCCGGGCAGCACCAACAAAGGGGTGCCCTCGACGGGAATCGAAGCGCCGTCCTTGTCGGGGTTAAAACGATTGAGACCACGCACGGAAGCGGAATCAACCCCATAGCGGCGGTCCAAGCGTGGAAAACAATTACCCCGGATTGTCGCGGTACCGTAAGGGGGAACCGCGAGGGTAAAACGATGTCCGCCGGGCAGATCCCACTGGGAGGGAACGAAGCGAGGGTTGAGGAGACGGGCTGGTTTCATCAAGAAAAACCTAGCAAACCTGGGGGAAAGATGCATGTTGAAGAGGCGGAGGTAGGAACAGTGGGGAAAAGTGGAGCAGTTCTTATGTCGCACCGCTTCAGGTGAGGCTTTAAGCCGAAGATTGAGCGAGGAAAGATATGTCACCTAATCCCTATGCCCCACAGTCCCCCGAGGCCGCGCCCGTCACAGAGCCCGATCCGCACACGCAAAGCCCTCAGGCGACTGAGACACCAAGCCAAGACGATTCCACGATGAAAGAATCACCCAAGCAGTCCAAGAACCCCGGGCGGGCGGGCAAGTCCCGTCCCAAGAAAAAATCCCGCCTCACGGGATGGATCGGGGTGCTGCTTTTCTTGGCGGTAGCTGCCGCGGTGTGGAGCTTTAGCGGAGCCGGGGCGCCGCAACGTATCACCACTTCCGAGGGCTTGGAACTACTCAAAGGTGGCACCGTAGAGAAACTCGTCATCAACGACGGAACCCAGACGGTGTCGATGGAGCTGACGAAGGACTATCATCAGCCAAAGGAATACCTGCCGGAAGCGAATTTCTTAGGCATGAAACCCCAGTCAAATCTGGGGAAAAAGGTGGCTTTCACCTATGTGCGCCCGCAGGCCGAAACAGTGGCTCAATACGTAGAGAAAGCTGACCCGAAAAAGGGCTACGACTCGATCTATCCGGTTTCGAGCTGGTGGGAATCCATGCTCACCTTGATTATCCCCATGGTGCTGCTCTTCGGGCTGTTTATGTGGTTTGCCTCCCGGATGGGTGGGGACTGAGGGGCCTTTGGGCTGGGACGTTCCAAAGTGCGACAGTTCAACAAAGAAGACGAGACCAAGGTGACTTTCGCCGATGTGGCCGGGGCGGACGAAGCCGTCGAAGAACTCCAAGAGATCAAAGAGTTCTTGGCGGAACCCGCAAAGTTCCACAAGTTAGGGGCCAAGATTCCTAAGGGCGTGCTGCTCTATGGACCTCCGGGAACCGGCAAAACCCTGTTGGCCAAAGCAGTGGCCGGAGAAGCCGGGGTACCTTTCTTCAGTATGTCCGGTTCTGAATTCGTCGAGATGTTCGTGGGGATGGGCGCCTCTCGGGTACGTGACCTTTTCGAGCAGGCCCGCGCAGCGGCCCCCGCCATTATCTTCGTCGATGAAATCGACGCGGTGGGGCGCCACCGCGGCACCGGGATGGGGGGCGGTCACGATGAACGTGAACAGACCTTGAACCAGCTGTTGGTAGAGATGGACGGTTTTGATGAACGCACCAACGTCATCATGATTGCTGCCACGAACCGCCCCGATGTCTTGGACCCGGCCCTGCTGCGGCCAGGACGTTTTGATCGCCAGATTGCTGTAGAGGCGCCGGACCTGAAGGGGCGCGAAGCCATCTTGGCAGTACACGCCAAAGACAAGCCGCTGAACCCCGATGTTGACCTGCAGGCCTTGGCCAAGCGCACTCCCGGATTCACCGGCGCGGATTTGGCCAATGTGTTGAACGAAGCGGCCCTGCTGACGGCGCGCAACGGGCTGGAACACATCGGTGAAGGCCAGCTGGACGAAGCCATTGACCGCGTCATCGCCGGGCCGCAAAAACGCTCCCGCATCATGAATGATCACGACAAGTTAGTTACCGCCTATCACGAGGCCGGTCACGCCCTGTGCGCCGCGGCCTCGAACTATTCAGATCCGGTTACGAAAGTCACCATCTTGCCGCGCGGCAAAGCCCTGGGATACACCATGGTGATGCCCACTGAGGATCGCTACTCACAGACTCGAAACCAGTTGCTGGACGAACTGGTGTATTCCATGGGCGGACGCGTGGTGGAAGAATCGTGTTCAAAGATCCCTCTACCGGGGCGGCCTCGGATATAGAGAAAGCCACCCAGACCGCTAAGAAGATGGTGATGCGCTGGGGTCTGTCCAGCAATGTGGGCACGGTGTGCCTGGGTTCGACCCAAGCCGAACCATTCGTGGGGATGGATTACGGCAAAGGACCGGCCTATTCGGACGCCACAGCCGCCTTGATTGATACCGAGGTGTCCAAGCTCTTAGAAGAAGCCAACCGCGAGGCCTGGTGGATCATCGAGAATAACCGCGACATCTTAGATGTGTTGGCTCGGCGTTTGTTGGAAGAGGAAACTTTGGACGAGGCCGCCCTGGCCCAGATTTTCACCGGGGTCAGGAAAGTAGAGCCGCGCGGGGCGTGGAATGCCTACGAAGGACTGGTTTCCCAAGATCGCGGCCCCATAGAGATTCCCGAATCCGTGCGAGTGCGCAGCGCCAAGGCCCTGGGCCAGGCCCTGGGCTCCGCCGAGGCGGTGCTGGACTCTGTAGATCGACCCCTGGCAGAGGTCGGTATCGGTGGGGCCGTACCGCTCAACGCCGAGGAAGTCCCCGAAAACGCGACCTCGACGCCCACCCCGGTCCCACCCTCGACCCCGGCATCCACCGGCGAAGTCCGCATCATTGACGACATAGACCTCGAGGAAGGAAAGTCCGATGAGCAATGAATATGACCAAGCGGCGGTAGAAAAAGCCGTACGCGATTTGCTTGCCGCCATCGGAGAGGATCCCGACCGGGACGGATTGGTGGATACCCCAGCCAGGCTGGGACGTTCTTTCGCGGAACTGCTGGAGGGCTACAACACCGACCCGCGCGAGCATCTGCGCCGGGTTTTCCCCGTAGAACACAATGATTTGGTGCTGGTCAAAGACATTCCCTTCCACTCCATGTGCGAACACCACCTGCTGCCTTTCGTAGGGAAAGCCCACGTGGGATACATCCCCAAAGGGCAGCGGGTGACCGGCTTGTCAAAGCTGGCTCGACTGGTCGACGGGTACTCCCACCGACTCCAGGTCCAAGAACGCCTCACCCAACAGATTGCAGATGCCGTGTGGGAAGTGCTTTCGCCCCAGGGAGTCATCGTGGTGCTCCAGGCCGAACACATGTGCATGACGATTCGTGGAGCCCAAAAACCCCAGGCGCGCACCACCACCTCCGCGGTGCGTGGCGTGATGCAGAGCTCCGCCACCACCAGAGCAGAAGCGATGAGCCTCATTTTGGTCGGAGAGTAGCATCGAGATGGGAAAACTCGAAATCGGGATGGCTCAAGATATCTTGGGCAATGCATGGTCCCTGGATAATCTAAGTGACGACCCCGTGCCCGACGGAAGCGTTCCGTATTTTATGCGCCAGGATTACACCCAGGTGATGGGGGTATTGAACGTCACGCCGAACTCCTTCTCGGACGGAGGAAAGTGGCTCGACGTCGAGGCAGCGGTGACGCACGGCTTAGAGATGATGGACCAAGGGGCGGATATCATCGATGTTGGCGGTGAATCCACGGCACCCAAGAGTCTCCCCATCGACGAGTCCGAGGAATGCGCCCGGGTGATTCCCGTCATCGAGAAACTCGCCAATGATGGGTGCCTGGTTTCTTGCGACACCTTGCATGCCCAGACAGCACAGCGCGCCATCGACGCCGGTGCTGTCATTATCAACGACGTCAGCGGTGGCTTGGCGGACCCCCAGATGTTCCAGGTCATGGCCAAAGCGCAGAAGCGCGACCGGGATGTGAGCTATATCTGCCAGCACTGGCGCCGACGTCCCCAGGTCCAAGACCCCCAAGCCCACTACCGGGATCTGCCCGCTGAATTGAGCCAAGAGGTATTCGACCGGGTCCGCGCCGCGGGAGAAGCCGGAATGGATTTGGCGCGTTTCATTCTCGACCCCGGGCTGGGTTTCAGTAAAAACCCCGAACACAACTGGCAAGCCCTAGCCTGTATGCCGGAAATCTTTGAACCTTTCCCCGTGCTGGTCGGGCCTTCGCGTAAACGCTTTCTGGACGGGTACGAAACCCTGCCTCGCAACCCCAAAGAGACCCTCGCCGGGCGCCACCCCAAAGACGACGCCACCACCGCAGTGGCGATGTATTGCGCCATGTCGGGAATCTGGGGGGTGCGCGTCCACCAGGTCGCTCCCGCCGCGGTGGCGGTGAAAGTAGCGCGAACCCTGAGCCGGACCCTGGCAGAAGAGACCCTGAGGCGCATGATACAGGGAGGACAGGATGACGCAGACTGAGCCACAGCACCTTTCGGCACGGACCGCATCAGCATCCGCGGTATCCGCGCCGAAGGCATCCACGGGGTACTCGAATCCGAACACCACCAACCCCAGGACTTCATCGTAGATGTGTCCCTGACTTTCGATGCACGCCCCGCCTCTCGCAGCGACGACATCCGCGCGACCATCGACTATTCGGTGATAGCCGACAAAGTGATGGCGGCGGTGCGCGGACAGAGTGTCGCCCTGATAGAACGCCTGGCCTACCGCATCGCCATGTCGATTCTGGAAGACCCCAGGATTTTCGCCACCGAAGTGACCGTGCATAAACCGCAGGCGCCCCTGCTGGTTCCCTTCGAGGACGTCTCTACCACGATTTATCGCAGCCGCGAAGATTACCTGGCGGATTTGACCCAGATGGATGCGCGGTTGACGGCGCATTCCCCGCTGCCGCGCCGGGCAGTTTTGGGTTTAGGAGCGAATCTGGGAGACCCGGTGGGAACTTTGCGCGCCGTGGTGCAAGCTCTGCGCGCCGCCCCGGATTTCAGCGACGTCCAGGTATCCCCCCTGGCTCGAACCCGCCCGGTGCTGGCGCCGGGACAGGCCCCTCAGCCCGATTACTACAATGCGGTGGTGCAGGTCACCTCGCAGCTCTCGGCCAAAGAGCTGTTGGACCTGGCCCATTTCCTTGAGGATTCCTTTGGGCGCGAACGTCCCTATCACTGGGCACCGCGTACCTTGGACGTGGACATCATCTGGATAGAGGGCCTGGAGTCCCTGGACAACCGGCTGTTGCTGCCGCACCCGCGGGCCGTTTCCCGGGCCTTCGTGATGGTTCCCTGGGCCCGTCTGGATCCCGAAGCTCGCTTGGGGGGACATAGCGTGGCCCAGCTGGCCCAGCAACTAAAGGCCCAACAAGACATCTTGGCGCTGTGGGAAGACTGGTTGGAAGACCTCGCGGATGCGACTGACCGGGACGAGGATAGCCTTAGGCGCCCCGGCGAGGACGTCGATGTCGGCGTGGGTGAAGCTGAGGTTGGAGCCCCGGGAGGTTACGGTTTGCCTTCGTGGAAAGCCGCGTTGCCAGAAGGTAGTACGCCCCGGCGTATTGTGGATGATCCCAGCTTAGATATCTTGCACCCCGCGGACCCGGAGGGCCCGAGATGAGGCGTTCACGGTGGTGGGTGTTGGTGTTGCTGGCGCTGTTGACCGCTGTGCTGCACCTGCTGTGGCTGCGCTTCATGCTCTATAGCGCCAAGTCAATCCCGCTGGAAGGCTGGTATTCCGGGGTGGCGAACCTGGTGATTTGCCTGCCCAGTATCTATCTGGGGGTGCAGGTGAAACACCTGAAAAAACGCGAAAAAACCTGGATGGGTCCCGTGGGGGCAGCTCGGGTAGCCGCACTGGGACTATCGCTGTCGCATCTGGGGGCCCTGCTGGGGGGATACTTTGCGGCGAAGGTCATCTTGCTGGCGGGAAACCTGGAAAACGAGAGCCTCGCGGCTTGGATGGGCCCGGGAGTATTCGGTTTAGTCACCGCCGCAGTGATGCTGGGTACCGGATTGTGGATAGAGCATATCTGTACCGTGGACCCCAAGGGTCCACCCGAAGCACCCTCGAGTTCAGTCGGCCTGGGAGTCGTCTAAGAAGTATCCCGCGGCGCCCAGAATGGCCATGGGGATGGCTTGGCGCGTGTGGGGGTACTTTACGCCGCGGGCCCGACGGCGCTCGGCGCGACGATACAGCGACATCTCGAACCACACCGAGAAACTCACCAAAGCGGCCAGCAAGGAAGCGAGCACGGCTACCTTGGGGAGATTTACGTTTTCCTTCTTAAACTGCACCGAGTCTGAATCCATCTGCCAGGCTTCCTGGTCCGGACTGGCTAGCGAGATATCTTGGCGCACCTGCTTGACGGTGTCGTCGGCGATGTAGGCGCTCAGCGTCCCCAAGATAGCCGCCAATATCAAACGGGTTACTCGTAAAGCACCCTTTGAGGTGATGTAGTCCGGAGAGGCATACCAGGCAAAAGTCCCCAGTCCCAGGGTGGTGGCCAGAGCCACGCGACGTGGCGTGGGCTGGGGGAGTGAAAAGGACGAGGCAGATACAGACATGTGAAACTCCTTCGGCTCAGAAACAATTCTAGCCTAGGGGCGGCGTGGAAGAACAGGAAAAACACCATTTGTACAGATAACGAAAAGTGCCCACCGAAAAAACCCGCGCCCACCCCGAACAGCGCGCCGTCCTCGAAACAGGGGCACCACTACCCGGGCGAAGACCTCGAAAGGGGCGGGGAAAACCCCAACTACGGCCTCGACGCCCGCCAGGAAACCTCCGGTACGGCGCTATACCAAAGCGCAGATTCGACGCAACCAGATAATCGCGCTGGCGGTGGTGGCGTTAGCGATTGTGGGGATGGTTTTCCTCATCAAGTGGGCGGCGGGGTTGTTTGCGCAGTGGCAGGCCTCGCAGGCGGCTGAGGCTAAGGCCTATCAGTTGAAGATGGCGCAACGCACCTTTGACCCCCCTGAAAAATGCGAAGCAGAGGCTTTGGAGGTTACCCTGGAAGGGATCTCGCCCCTGGTGAGTGTGGGGGCGGGGAATTCAGCGAAACTCAGCGTGAAGAACACGGGGAAGGTGCCGTGCCTGACCGAGTACAACCCGGCGCAAAGCGGTTGGGAGATTCGTTCGGGGAACCAGATTATTGCTAATTCCGCGGCCTGCCAGGGCAGCGAAGTGGCCGGGACGCCCTTGCTGCTGGGAACCGGAATGACGTGGACACACCAGGTGCATTGGGATGCTCTGGTGCACAACAGCGACTGTAGCGCGAACGCGAATGTGGCGCAGTCGGGGACCTATCGCGCGCAGGCGCTGTGGAACGGAAAAGCCGTGGGGAAAGAGAGCGTCTTCGCTATTCAGGACCACCCCGTGGCACAGCCGCAAAATCAAAGCGCCGAACAGACCGGTAACGGCGACCAGAAGGACAGAGCGGAAACCGGCAGGGGGGAGGACAGCGCGGCGACGCGGGATGAGACCGCCTCGGGAGGCAAAACCGGTTCCACCTCCCCGTCCCCAAGCGGTACCGCAAATGGGTAGAGCCTGCAGATTCGTGGAAAATACGCTGAAATAACCCCGGGTAGAGAATAGGATGTGTTTATGAACGAGGCCCCACGATTCCGAGAAGTAATCACCATGCTTGCCCCGGGCACGGAATTACGAGATGGACTCGATCGCGTCATCAAGGCTCATGCGGGTGCCCTGGTGGTGCTGGGCTACGAAGATCGCATCAAGCGGATGTGCTCCGATGGTTTTGAATTCGATATCGAGTTCTCCGCCACGCGACTGCGTGAACTTTGCAAGATGGATGGGGCGGTTATCATCGACCCCGAAAAGTGGCGGATTCGTCGCGCCAATGTCCAGTTGCTGCCCGACCCCTCAATCCCGACGACGGAATCGGGGATGCGGCACCGCACGGCGCACCGCGTCGCGGTACAGACCGGAAACCCGGTGATTGCGGTTTCCCATTCCCTGCACGCGATTTCACTTTACCTGGACAACAAGCGTTACGTTTTAGATGACCCGGAAACCTTGCTTTCCCGGGCTAACCTGGCGATTGCGACCCTCGAGAAATACCGCAACCGGCTCACGGAAGTTTCTGATTTCCTCTCTGCTTTCGAGATTGACGACCTGGTTACCGCCCGCGATGTCGCCCTGGTGGTGCAGCGCCAAGAAATGGTGCGGCGCGTCGGCCATGAAGTTTCGGATCTGCTGATTCAGCTGGGCGAGCACGGCCGCTTGCTGAAGATGCAGCAGGCGGAATTGACCCGTGGCTTTGCGGTGAACCGGTCCCTGCTGATTCGTGACTACATCCCCGAGAGTTTTTCCGAAGAAAAGGTGGTGGCTCGGCTGGGAGGCCTGGACGACGCCGAATTATTGGACCTGGTGCTGGTGGCGCGCATCATGGGAGTGTCGGGGTCCGGGGCAGAGATCTTGGAGACCCCGCTGTCAGCACGCGGATTGCGCATGCTCGCCAGGATTCCGCGCCTGCCCGCGCACATCGTTGAGGCGATTTCCAGTCGCTGGGGCACTTTGTCGGAACTGCTGGAGGTTTCAACCGAACAGCTGCAGCGGATAGAAGGTGTGGGCCCCCAGCGCGCGCAGATCATTCACGACGGCCTGGAAACCTTGGTCGAAAAATCCGCGGTCAACCGCATCCGCTGAGTCTGCATCCCGCGCCCGTAGGGGGTTTTCCCCCCTTACCCGCGCAACTCTTGCTGGGTTTAGTGGCGGAGGTGCTGGAAGAGGGCTTTCGCGCCGGTGAAAACCAGGGCGAGGACGGCTCCCCCAGAGGAAGCCGAAAAGCAGCGAAGCCAGGGTCTGGCACAGCCAGGCACCCATCGCGGAAATCGCGGCGGGCAAGGCGTGCGCCACAGCGTGTTCCGCAGCCAAAATCGCCTCGTGGAAAAAGCGGCAGACCCAACTCGGCCAGATTCACCACGCACAGGTGCCCACCCACCCAAGTCATGGCCGCCACACCCACCATGGAAAGCGTGGACATAATGACCGGCATGGCGCGCAGCAGCACCTTCCCCAGGTTTTGCGCCCCGCGCGCCTCGCGCTGCGTCAGGGCCAAGCCGATGTCATCGAGTTTCACAATCAACGCCACCACTCCGTAAACCAAGAGGGTGATTACCAGGGCTACCACCACCAGGGAGGCTATCTGCATCCACAGTGCCTCGGTTTTCACTTCGTTGAGCGCCACCACCATGATCTCGGTAGAGAGAATCAAGTCGGTGCGAATCGCCCCCAGACACGATGCGCTTTTTCTGCTGCGACCCCGGGTTCGGGGATCATGGCGGCGTGTGCCTCGGGATGAGGCAAGAAACACCCCAGGATTTTTCTGCCCTTCAAAGCACAGGTAGGTTCCGCCCAACAGCAGGATGGGCACCAGGGCCTGAGGCCAGAAGTAATTCAGTGACAGAGCCACCACCAAGATGATGGCTTTATTCAACAGGGAACCCTGCGCAATCTTGGCGATAATGGGCAGTTCCCGGGCGGGTTTGATGCCGGTCACGTACTGCGGCGTGACGGCCGTATCGTCGATGACGATCGTTACGGCCTTGGAACTGGCTTTCGCCGCGGCAGCGGTGACATCGTCGAGGCTGGCAGCCCCGGCCTTCGCCAGGGCAGTGATGTCATCAAAAAGTGCAAAGAGACCGGCCGACATAGCTTCCTTTCTGCAGGGTGAAAACTATTTTTAGGCTACGAGGCCCCACGGTTGGTTTCGGGTGAAGTGGGGGTGGAGACATACAAACGCCCGTTTCGATGCAGCACATAGATAATAACCGCGCTGACTCCCAGGCAAATCAAGGCGGTGAAGACGGAACCTTCCATCCCAACACTGCCTCCGGTGGCCCAATCGGGTCCCGACGCGATCCCACCCAGCAGGCCCTGTTGCTCCCCGGTGCCCGATACGTTTTGACTCCACAGCGAGGCTTGGGCCAGGTTCCACCCGAAGTGCAGCCCGATAGGCAACCACAGGGTGCGTTTCCACAGGTAGGCCGCCCCCAGCAGCGGTCCTGCCCCCAGAGTCAACATCATGGCGCCGAACCAAGTAATCCCGGGGTTCATCAGGTGCAACGAACCGAAAACCACGGTGGAAATCACCAGGGCCCACCAGGGTCCGTGATGGATATCGATGAGTCGAAACAGAATGCCGCGCGCCAACAACTCCTCGAAAACCGAGGCAGACAGCCCGATGGCTACTCCCCACCACATGGCTTGGTCCACGTTTATGCCGGTGAAGCGCCAAAATCCCAGCAGCCACTGGACACTCATAGCCAGGCTGACCAGCCCCAAACCCGCAACCGCACCGAGGAACAGCTCTTTTTGTGCGGCCTCGCCCCGGAGTTCGGCAACCGGGGAACGACGAAAGGTGCGCATCAAGAGTTGTAGGCACCCAGGCAAGCCGCACAAAACCAGCGCCGCGGAAAATCAACTCAATCCAAGGCGCTGTGCTGCGTTGGTGCGTGGGGAGAGCCACAGGTACAGCACTCCGATGAGTGCGGGAATCAAGAGACGAATCCCAATCAGCGCGGCGGGAACCAGACAGATTTCTTGCCACAGACCGGGTTTGGGGAGTTTCATGGCGGACATGGCTTCATTATAGGTGGCCGGTATTTACCCGCAACGTTGGTCCCGGGTCGAGGTCGGGTGGGTGGTCCCGGGTCGAGGTCGGGTGGGTGGGTAAGGTGCAGAGTTGAGTGATCAGGGGCCTTTTGGGTTATATTTTTCCTTTGGTGTCTGATTTTTGACTCCCAGAGCCTTTTGGAGAAACCCGAAAGGACAGCAGGGCTCCCTTCCGTTTGGAGCTCCGGACGCAACCTAACCGGTGAATGTGGCGCTAACCTCGCCCCGGTAGGAAGGCGGGCCGGCCCCCGGACGGTAGAGGTATGTCCGCAGGGGCCAAGAAGCCGAAAGATTGCCGAGAAATTCAAGAAACGGAGTTACTGTGCCCTAATTCAACAGCTTGTTAGCAAGGGACGTACCACCAAGCGCACCAAGTCGAAGACCCCGGCCCTGGTCGGCTCTCCGCAGCGTCGTGGTGTGTGCACCCGTGTTTACACCACCACCCCGAAGAAGCCGAACTCAGCGCTGCGCAAAGTCGCGCGTGTTCGCCTGTCTTCCGGTATCGAAGTTACCGCTTACATCCCCGGTGTTGGCCACAACCTGCAGGAACACTCCATCGTGCTGGTTCGCGGTGGACGTGTGAAGGACCTGCCGGGTGTGCGTTACCACATCGTGCGCGGCGCTCTGGACACCCAGGGTGTGCGTGATCGTAAGCAAGGTCGTTCCAAGTACGGCGCGAAGAAGGAGAAGAAGTAAGAATGCCTCGTAAAGGTCCGGCGCCTAAGCGCCCTCTGATTGGTGATCCGGTTTACGGCTCTCCGCTGGTCACCCAGCTGGTTAACCGCGTCTTGCTGGATGGGAAAAAGTCCATTGCTCAAAAGATTGTTTACGGCGCACTCGAAGGTGTGGCCACCAAAACCGAGCAGGACCCCATCACCGTGCTGAAGCGCGCGATGGAGAACATTCGCCCGCACCTGGAAGTGCGTTCCCGCCGCGTGGGTGGTGCGACCTACCAGGTCCCCGTCGAGGTGAAGGCCAATCGCGCCACCACCTTGGCTTTACGCTGGCTGGTTGACTTCTCGCGTCAACGCCGCGAAAAGACCATGACCGAGCGTCTGATGAACGAAATCTTGGACGCCTCTAATGGTTTGGGTGCCTCGGTCAAGCGTCGTGAAGACGTACACAAGATGGCCGAAGCTAACCGCGCCTTCGCTCACTACCGCTGGTAACAGCCCACCCGGTTTAACCGTTTGAACCGCCCTAAAGGCGAGGCGCGAACCTCGAACCGGAACCAAAATTTTCGAAACCTAACGAAGGGACAACCAACGTGGCACTTGACGTGCTGACCGACCTCAAGCAGGTCCGTAATATCGGCATCATGGCTCACATCGATGCCGGCAAGACCACGGTGACGGAACGCATCTTGTTCTACACCGGTATTAACTACAAGATTGGTGAGACCCACGACGGCGCCTCGACCATGGACTGGATGGAACAGGAACAGGAACGCGGTATCACCATTACTTCCGCGGCTACCACCTGTTTCTGGAAGAACCACCAGATCAACATCATCGACACCCCCGGACACGTGGACTTCACCGTAGAGGTAGAGCGCTCCTTGCGTGTTCTGGACGGCGCGGTGGCGGTTTTCGACGGTAAAGAAGGCGTGGAACCTCAGTCGGAAACCGTGTGGCGTCAGGCCGACAAGTACAACGTGCCTCGCATCTGTTTTGTTAACAAGATGGACAAGCTGGGCGCGGACTTCGATTTCTCGGTGCAGACCATGATTGATCGCCTGGCCGCGAACCCCGTGGTGATGGCTTTCCCGATGGGTGCCGAGAATGACTTTGTCGGCGTGGTCGATGTCTTGAAGCAGCAGGCCGTTTACTTCCCCGAAAAGGACGCCGACGGTAAGACACCAAGGGTTCCATCCTGGAATACAAGGACATCCCCGAGGAATACCAGGCCAAGGCCGCCGAACTGCTGGAAAAGGCCACCGAAGCTGCGGCGGAAGCCAGCGACGAGCTGATGGAAGCCTATCTGGAAAAACGCCGAGCTGGGCCTGGAGCAGATCAAGGCTGGTATCCGGGCCCGTACTATCAAGTCCGAGATTTACCCGGTGTTCTGTGGTTCCGCCTTCAAGAACAAGGGTGTGCAGCTGATGCTGGACGGGGTTATCGACTATCTGCCTAACCCGCTGGACGTCGAGGCCACCACCGGTTTCCGTCCCGGCCACGAGGACGAAGGCAACACCGAGGTGCGCAAGCCCGACGAAAACGAGCCTTTCGCGGCTCTGGCTTTCAAGGTGGCGGTGCACCCCTTCTATGGCAAGCTGACCTACGTGCGTGTCTACTCCGGTAAGGCCGAGCAGGGCACCCAGATCTTGAACTCCACCAAGTCCAAGAAAGAACGCGTGGGAAAGCTGTTCCAGATGCACTCCAACCACGAGAATCCCGTCGAGGTGGCCCATGCCGGACACATCTACGCTTTTATTGGCCTGAAGGAAACCACCACCGGTGATACCTTGTGCGCCATCGACAAGCCGATCGTGCTGGAGTCCATGACCTTCCCCGATCCCGTTATCCACGTCTCTATCGAGCCCAAGTCCAAGGCCGACCAGGAAAAGATGGGTATCGCCATTCAGAAGCTGGCCGAAGAAGACCCCACCTTTACGGTGCGTTTGGACGAGGAAACCGGCCAGACCGTTATCGGCGGTATGGGCGAGCTGCACCTGGACATCATCGTGGATCGTATGAAGCGCGAGTTCAAGGTGGAGGCCAACGTGGGCGCCCCGATGGTGGCTTACCGCGAAACCATCCGCAAGCGCGTCGATAAGGTCGAATACACCCACAAGAAGCAGACCGGTGGTTCTGGCCAGTTCGCTAAGGTTTTGGTGACTTTCGAGCCTCTGAGCGAAGAAGAGAAGGCCGAAGGCAAGACTTACCTGTTCGAGGACAAGGTCACCGGTGGTCGCGTGCCTCGCGAATACATCCCTTCTGTGGATGCCGGTATTCAAGAAGCCATGGGCACCGGCGTTTTGGCCGGATACCCCATGGTGGATGTCAAGGCTATCTTGGAAGACGGCGCCTACCACGACGTCGACTCTTCGGAAATGGCCTTCAAGATTGCGGGTAACATGGTCTTTAAGGAAGGCGCCAAGAAGGCTTCCCCGGTGATCTTGGAGCCCGTGATGGATGTCGAGGTGCGTACCCCAGAGGAATACATGGGTGACGTGATTGGTGACTTGAACTCTCGTCGCGGTGCGATTTCGTCTATGGGCGAGGCCGCCGGGGTGAAGGTTATCCGCGCTAAGGTACCCTTGTCCGAGATGTTCGGTTACATCGGTGACTTGCGTTCCAAGACGCAGGGCCGCGCGGTGTTCACCATGCAGTTCGATTCTTATGCAGAGGTCCCGAAGTCGATTTCGGAAGAGATCGTTTCGAAGAACCACGGCTAAGCTCCAGGTGTTGAGGGTGCCTCGGGGACGAGGCATCGGGGACGCCGGTGCAGAAAATTTCATAATCAACCCCGTCTGGGTCTAAGGTCCAAGACAGGAGACAGAAAAGAAAACCAGGTAGGATTTTCTCCGGCTAAGTGGTAATCTGACACTTGCTTAGTTTGGAGCAAAACTACCGAAATCCAGGAGGAAAGAAAAAAGTGGCTCAAGGCACTTACACTCACGACAAGCCGCACGTAAACGTCGGCACCATTGGTCACGTCGACCACGGCAAGACCACCCTGACTGCTGCCATCACCAAGGTGTTGGCTGACAAGTACCCGGATCTGCCCGCTAACAAGTTCACCCCCTTCGATCAGGTGGATAACGCTCCCGAAGAGCGTCAGCGTGGTATTACCATCAACGTCTCTCACGTTGAGTACGAGACCCCCAACCGTCACTACGCCCACGTGGACGCCCCCGGCCACGCCGACTATATCAAGAACATGATCACCGGCGCTGCGCAGATGGATGGCGCGATCCTGGTTGTGGCTGCTACCGACGGCCCGATGGCTCAGACCAAGGAACACATCCTGCTGGCCAAGCAGGTCGGCGTGCCCTCTATCTTGGTGGCGCTGAACAAGTGTGATTCCCCCGACGTGGACGAAGACATGCTGGAGATCGTCGAGGATGAAATCCGCGACGAACTGGAAAAAGAACGGTTTCGACCGCGACTGCCCCATCATTCAGCTCTCCGCTTTCCAGGCTCTGGAAGGTGACCCGAACTGGGTGCCCAAGGTAGAAGAACTGATCGACGCGGTGGATAACTACATCCCCACCCCCGAGCGCGACATGGACAAGCCGTTCCTGATGCCGATCGAGGACGTCTTCACCATTACCGGCCGCGGTACCGTGGTTACCGGCCGTGTCGAGCGCGGCAAGTTGGCCCTGAACTCGGAAATCGAGATCGTAGGTATCCGTCCGACCCAGAAGACCACCGTTACCGGTATCGAGATGTTCCACAAGTCCATGGACGAGGCCTACGCCGGCGAGAACTGTGGTCTGTTGCTGCGCGGTACCAAGCGTGACGAGGTCGAGCGCGGCCAGGTCGTCTGCGTTCCCGGTTCCGTGACCCCGCACACCAAGTTCGAGGGTAAGGTCTACATCCTGAAGAAGGAAGAAGGCGGCCGGCACAAGTCCTTCTACGATGGCTACCGTCCCCAGTTCTTCTTCCGCACCACCGACGTGACCGGCGTTATCAAGCTGCCCGACGGTGTAGAAATGGTTATGCCCGGTGACACCACCGACATCTCCGTGGAACTGATCCAACCGATCGCCATGGAAGAGGGCCTGGGCTTCGCTATCCGCGAAGGTGGCCGCACCGTTGGTTCCGGTACCGTTACCAAGATTATCGCGTAATCACTTGCGGTCAATTACACAGCGGTGGGCAGGAAACTTCGGTTTCCTGCCCACCTTGCTATAAAGCGACAGAACCCGGCAAAGGTCCTCATAGCTTCCCAGCTTGGCTATAATTAAAAAGGCTGTTCGTAACCTACAATCGACGTACAGGGAGGGGTTGCAGTGCATTCCGATGTCTTGGATGACAGATTTTTTGCCACCTTGGCTGAAGTTTTGACTTGGATGCACGGTCCCCGCAAAGACGTGCTCGATGTGGAATCCGGACGGTTGCTGACCCGGGTCGCTACGGCTTCCCCCGAAGACGCCCAGGAATCTTTGATGACGGTGCAAGCAGCACAGGTGGTCTGGACTGAAATGGGGTTCTACGGGCGCGCCAAAGTTTTGGCTCGATTTTCCCAGATAGTGTGGAAGTACCAAAACGAAATGGTCGCCCTGTCGCAAATGCTCAGCGGCAAATCATTAATTGATGCCCACGAAGAGTTCCTCGATATTTTGTCCACCGCGAAAAACATCAAATACAGCAGCCGTATGCTGGGGAAATACCGAGCTGGTAGGGGAGTGCTACCCGGTTCGCGATGGCGTGTTTACCAGCGCCCCTTGGGCATAGTGGAATTTTCACGTCACCAGACTGGCCGCTTTCTTCAATCAACGATGTCCTACAGGCGATTGCGGCGGGCAATGCAGTCATCAACTTCGTGACTCCCCAGGCGGCCTTGGGCGCTGTACTGATGCACGCCATGTTGGTAGATGCGGGAATGCCGTACGGTTTGTGGAAGATTATTCCGGACACAACCTCAAAAGCGGGGCGCGCCGTCATTCCCGGTCTGGATATGGTCACGGTTTTAGGCTCGGAAAAGCTGGGGCGCCGGATTTCGCGAGTTTGCCAGGAATACCGGGTTCCGTTCAAGGGTTTCCTGCAGGTGCTTAACGTTGGCGTGATTTGTGAAGATTGCCGTTTTGATCATGCAGTCCGGGCGATGGCCCGCGCTGGTTTCCCAACACGCGGGACAAACCGTAAACAGTGCCGAAGTCATCTGGGTGCAGGAATCAATTTTTGATTACTTTAAACTCGCCTTGAAAGACTTTGTGTCAGATCAGGTCACCATTGGTTCTCTGGACTCTGCTGAAACCACCTTGGGTTCCATGCTGACACCGCGGCGGGCGCAAACCATCCAGGAGCTCGTTGACGACGCGGTCCAACGAGGAGCTGAGCTAGTCCTAGGCGGCAGCACCGCCCCGGACCTGGGACCGTCCTTCTATGAACCGACCATCCTTGCCAGAGTGCCGCAGGACGCCATGATCTGTGAGCGCGAACTGCACGGCCCCCTCATCTATCTGCAGCCTTTCCAAGACCTCACGGAAGTATCACGCTTCTTGGGCACGTCTCGGCACAGTTACTGTATCTATCTGTTCACTGAATCCGAGTTCATGATGCGCGATTTCATCCAGACTGCCAACGGCGCAGCGGTAATCATAAACGACTCCTACATGAGTCTGTACTCGACGTGGCAAGCTCCGATTCAGGGTATCAGGAGTACCGGCTCCGGCATCCGTCACGGGTTGGAGTCGATTCTGCAGTATTCCCGCGTTCAATCCGTGGCGAGGCAGAAAGGTCATCCCTGGATTCAAACGACCTCCAGCCTGGAAACCGGATGGAACGGTGGAGCTTTTTCTCTAGCCGCGCCGCGGTGATTGCCTCGATTCTGTTCACTGATACCGTGATTGCTTATGCGTGGCGCAACCTGTGGCATCACATTAAGAATCGGGTTCACGGCCCGGTATAGAACTGCTTTCGTTTCGCTGCGTCAGAGTGACAACGGATTCGGACAAACTGGAGAAACGAACCATTAGATTACAATCAGGAAGGAGGAGATATGGAATACCCCAAGGGTATCGACGACAAGTTCGTGACATCCCTGCTCGTTGCCGGTCGTGGCGAGAGCGGTGCTGATGCTCCGGTTTACAATGTCCAGACTTGGGAACCCTTCGGGACTCTGCGTTGCTCCACCTTCTCTGATGGAGAACAATCCGTGCTTCGGGCTCATGCCGTGAGCGAACAGTGGTCACAAGAGAGCATTTACACGCGTTCACGCATTCTGTACCGATTCTTGAGACGAGTTGTGCGCTATTACGAGCCGATTATTGGGCTCGACCAGCTGTTGAGCGGGAAATCCTGGCTGGACGCTTCCTCAGAGTATTTTTACATGATTACCCAGGTACGGGGTATTAAGCGACATTTGAGGTATCTGTGGAAACCGCGCCGGGGTGGGGGCGCGGTACCGCTGTCCACCTATCGGGTCTGGTACCGCCCCATGGGGGTAGTAGGGATGTTCACTTCCGCGGACAATCCAATTTCTATGGTCTGCGATATCCTGAACCCCATTATGGCCGGTAACACGGTGGTCAATTTTGTGACTCCCCAGGCGGCTCTGGGATCCCTGTTAATGAAAGCGGTGCTGGTGGATGCCGGGATGCCCGCAGACGTGTGGCGCATCGTGGTTTCGGAATCTTCACAGTTCGGGATGCAGTTCATTCCGGCCCTCGACTATGTTTCAGCCATCGGACCGAACCGGATGTGTCAAAATATCTCGATGGAGTGTGCGCGCCACTCGGTGCCCATTTCTTGCTTTGGAGGGGTTAAAAACATTGCGTTGGTGATGGATGACGCGAAACTGTGGGATGCGGCGAAAACCTGTGCCCGTTCGGCTTTCCTGAACGCCGGCCAATCCACGAAAGCTGTCGAGATTATTTTTGTGCATGAATCAGTGCGAGAACCGTTTGAACAGATGATGCTCCAATATACCCATGAGCAGATTCGGGTCGGGCGATTCGTGGATCGGCACGCCACTATGGGTTCCATGATGTACCTGGCCGAGTCAAGAATTGTGAAAAAGTTGTGAAACTGGCTCTTGAGAACGGCGCCCGGGTACTTACGGGATCCCATCCGCGTCCCGAGATTAGCCCGACTTTTTTTGAGCCGACCATCGTGGCGGATTTGCCTCCTGATTTGGACCTTCTGGAAACGGAAGTGTACGGACCGGTAGTGGCGCTGCTATCGTTCAAAGACATCGCGAACGTGGTGCGCCTGGTGACGGGGTCACGAGTCATTGACTCTGCCGCCGTCTTTACTCGCGACATTGATTTCGTGCGGAACCTGATTAACAATGCACAGTTTGCCACAGTCAGCGTCAACGACACGTATTTCTCTATGGATATGTCGTGGAAGGCGCCGATTCAGGGCAAAAGCGAAAGCGGCCAGGGGATTCGTCATGGTCTGGAAGCAATTTTGCAATACACCCAGGTATTTTCGGCTGCGCGTTTGAAGTCCATTTCCTGGGTGCCGAAAGACTGGCGTTCCGGAAACTGGACGGAACGCCTGACTTTCTGGTTTATGGGGTTATATTCCTGGCTGTCGCGTAACGTGACCGACACCGTAGTCGCGGATGGGATCAGAAATTTCTTCCGGTGGATACGAGACCGATTTATCGGCCCAGTGTAATCTTTTGCTTTCCGGTTGGATTCCTTTCACTCGACCTGTCGATCGATATGTGAGACGAGTTTTTTTCAAAACGTGAATAGCGCTATGGTGAGTTTCAATATTCACCAAAACGAAGGATTTTCCTGATGCATAGAATAATTGCCTCAATAGTTGTCGGTATGGCCGCTTTGGCGCTGGCGGGTTGCTCCTCTACAAGCGCCACCAAGGGAGGTGCTGCCAGCGATGACGGCAAATACAAAGTCGCTATTGCTCAGTACGCCAGTTTCCCACCTTTGGACGAAGCGGTAGCCGGATTTAAAGCCGCTTTGAGCGAAGCTGGATTGGATGTCACCTATGACACTTCCAATGCCCAAGGAGACCAGACCAACGTGAACTCCATCGCCTCGAAGTACGCTGCAGGTGATTACGATTTGGTGTTTGCTATCGCCACCCCCATGGCTCAGTCCATAGCCCAAAACGTGGTCGATACCCCGGTACTGTTCACGGCGGTGACGGATCCGGTGGCAGCGGAGCTGGTGGAATCTAACGAGGCGCCGGGTTACAACGTGACCGGCACTACGGATATGAATCCGGTGGCGAAACAGATTGACCTGGTCAAACAGGTGATTCCTGATGCTCATAAGGTTGGCATTATCTATTCCTCCGGGGAGGTAAACTCGCAGGTACAAGTCAAATTGGCGAAAGCTGAAGCTAAGAAGCAAGGTCTGGAAGTGGTGGAAAAAACCATCACTAACACCGCCGAAGTCCAGCAGGCCGCCCAGACTCTGACCGGAGTCGATGCCATTTTCATTCCTACCGATAACACCGTGGTAGCTGCGTTGGATTCCGTGCTGCAGGTCGCGGAGGAAAAGGGCATCCTCACGGTGGCTGGTGAGGCCAGTTCGGTCAATAACGGTGCGGCTTTGACGCTCGGGCTGGATTACAAGACCCTGGGTCATCAGACCGGAGAAATGGCGGTAAAGATCTTAAAGGGCGAGGCCAAACCCGAAGCTATGCCGGTGGAAGCCCAAAAAACTCCGTTACTGGTGATAAACCCGGAGGCCGCCAAGAAGCAGGGACACCCGATTCCCGCTGAGCTTTTGGATAAAGCCGACAAGGTGGTTTACCAGTAACCGCAGTGTTTAGACAACAGCCCATCCTACCTAAAAGCGGGGTGGGCTTTTGCGATGCTGGAAAGGCGCGAGTACCCGCGGCCCTATTTTGGCCAGGGTGTCATGCTCGTGTTTTAATGGGTGGGTGAGCCAACCCGAAAACGTAACCGGGAAACCTTGTGAATACACGTAAGGATTTGAAAAAATATGATTGGTGCGGTGGAGCTGGGCCTCATCTATGGATTGATGGCCTTGGGGGTGTACCTCACATTTAGAATCCTCGATTTCGCCGATTTGACGATTGACTCGAGTTTTACCACCGGAGCGGCAGCTTGCGCGGTCGTTATCCTCGGTGGGGGCAGCCCGTGGCTGGGAACCTTTGGCAGGATTTGCGGTGGGACTGATTGCTGGGCTGATTACCGGTTTGCTGAATACGGCGGGGAAAATTCACCCCCTGCTGGCGGGAATCTTGACCCAGATTGGTTTGTATTCGGTGAACCTGCGCATTATGGGCAAATCCAACCTGCCGTTTCGGCGTGAAGAATCGATGTTTACGCCACTGCGAGAAGCAAATCTGGTGGGGACGTGGGTCAGCGTAGCGATTTTGCTGGTGGTACTGCTGGTAGCCTGCGGGATAGTCGTGTGGTTCCTGTCCACCAATCTGGGGTTGGCTTTGCGTGCCACTGGCGATAACGAAGAAATGGCGCGTGCCCAAGGGGTGAACACCGACTTGGCCAAACTGGTCGGCTTGGCGCTGTCCAACGGCTTGGTGGCGCTGTCCGGTTCCCTCATCGCCCAATATCAAGGTTTTGCAGATATTTCTATGGGTATCGGGCTGATTATTGCCGGTTTAGCCTCGGTTATCATCGGCACCGCGGTCATTCCCACCGGACGCATCTGGATGGCAGTGTTGGCAGTGGTGGGCGGCTCTGTCGTGTATCGCGTCATTATTCAAGCCGCCTTGATGATTCCGGGATTCAACCCCAACGACATGAAACTGTTGAGCGCCATCATTGTGGTGGTGTTCCTCATCGCCCCACGGTGGAAAGGCTTTCTCTCGTGGCAAAAGAACCATCCCATTGCAGAGTTCTCCGGGGTGCAACCCTGGGACACGGCCGACGCTGAAGAGCTTGACTCCGGCGACACCCGCCCGGCGGATAAAAATATCACCAAACGGACTCGACGGAAGGGACTGTGAACCATGCTTGAACTTTCGCATATTTCCAAGGCGTTTTTCCGTCACACCGTTAACGAAAAAATTGCTCTGCGTGACATCTCCCTGCAGTTGGATCAGGGAGACTTTGTGACCGTCATCGGTTCCAACGGGGCAGGGAAATCGACCTTGCTGAACATCGTCTCGGGACGCTACCGCCCGGACTTGGGACAGATACATATTGACGGCCACGATGTGACGCGCAAACCTGACTACAAAGTGGCGCGTTACGTGGGGCGCGTGTTCCAAGACCCGATGGCGGGAACCTGCCCGCACATGACTATTGAAGAAAACTTGGCGATTGCCTGGGCACGCACCCATGGGCACGGACTCGGACTCGGGGTAACCCGAGCCCGCAAAGCGCAGTTCCGCGAAGAGCTCAGGGTTTTAGAGCAAGGTTTGGAAAATCGCCTGACGGCTCGTGTGGGTTTGCTCTCCGGCGGGCAGCGCCAGGCACTGTCACTGGTGATGGCCGTGTTCACTCAGCCGAAGATTTTGCTGCTCGATGAACACACGGCGGCTTGGATCCGGCACGTGCCGAGTTGATTACCCGCTTGACTCAGGAGCTGGTGGCGCGCCACGGACTGACCACCCTGATGGTGACCCACAATATGGAACAAGCTCTGCACTTGGGTAACCGCCTCATCATGATGCATGAGGGCGAGGTCATTATAGAACTGAGCGGGAAAGACAAGGAAAACGCGACTGTGGACGACCTGCTGGCCCAGTTCGCCAAGTTCAAAGGCGCGGCGTTGTCCGACCGAACCATGCTGTCCTAAGCAATCCTGGCCTGAGATGCAGTTCATCAAGAGGGAATCCAATGAGAATCGCGTTAGTTGATGATGACGCTTTTGTTCGCCGGCTTTTAGCGCGGACTCTCGGTAATGAGCCGAGGGCGGAAATCGTGTGGGACGCTGATTCTGGTGGAACGGCGTTGGAACAGTTCTTAGCTAACCCTGTTGACGTAGTCTTGGTCGATTTACAAATGCCGGGCATGAGCGGTATTGCTACTGTTGAGGCTTTTCAGAAGTTGTCTAATCCTCCAGTAACGATTGCCGTTTCCGCATTAACCACGGTGGATAAGGTCCAGGCTGCATTTCGAGCGGGTGTCAGGGGATATTTCATGAAAGAAGACAATCCAGCGCTAATTATGGATTGTTTGCAGCGGGCTCTAAAGGGGGAATTAGTATTTTCGCCAAAGTGTTCCAAGGTGATTGTTGAACAGCTGAAAGGCGCATCGACTGTTCCTCTCTTGAGAGCGAACGGAGAATCCGTTTGGGAAGGGGTCTTGAGCGATCGTGAGCTAGAGATAGTTCAGTTTCTGGCTGATTCCCTAGATACTAAGGAAATCGCTCGGAAAATGGGGACGAGCGTCGAGACAGTGAGGAAACAAATCCAATCGCTAATGTCTAAGCTTGGGGTAAATAACCGAGCAGGAGCAGTGGCAGTAGCTTTCCGAGCGGGTTTGCTACGATGAACTTTTGTGCTCGGCGGAGATTAGGTGGCCGGCGACTGCGTCGAATGTGGTATCCCACAATTATTGCTTTCATACTGTTCCTAGAGTTTATGAGATTGCTCGAAACTCATACACCGCTGGAAGAATGGCTTGTTTGGGCAGTCATCGCTGCTGCGGGGATTACGTCCATTCGTTTCCGGGTTGGAGGATTGCTGGCGTTATGCGGAGTTTTTCTAGCTGTTACAGTTTCTCCGATATCTGCTTCATGCGGCATTGAACTCACATTTTTTGCTGTGGGTTACTTGTGCGCCACCGCACCGATTATTCTTGGAGTTGGTGCGGCTGTGGTTCTGGGTGTTGCTACCGGATATGGGTCATATTTGGTGGATTCCACATGGGTCTCGACCATCTATATGTCCATCTCATATTTAGTTCCGGTCGCAGTCGGTTTGGCTATTGCGAACTATCGTCATTTGTATGAGGGAGAGCAGGCAAATAGTCATTTGGAGTTGGTTCGACAGAGCCAGAATCTTTCCATCAAGGTACACGACTCGATTTCCCATGTTCTCGTGCAAATAAGTATTCTTTCGGGTGCGGAGTCGTCAAATGACAAGGAACCCACACTCAGTCATCTGCAACAAATCAACGAACTGGCAGCACGTGGCTTAAGGGAAATGCGTAGTTTGGTGAATGAACTGCAGTCTCATGCTCAACAGAGTTCCGAGCCTGCAGGCGCTAAAGATTTTCTCGGGGGTACCCAAGATGAGTTCGAATCTTCCAGAAAGCGCGGAGCTCGGAGTGGCTTTGCAAGATTTGGCGGTAGCTTTACAGAGAGCTGGTTTCGAACTCGAACTGCAGATTCAAGGCGATACCGGACTTATCTCTGACTCCAAATCTGCTGTTTTGTCGGATTGCTTGCGTGAGATTTCGACAAACATACTGAAACATGGGATAGCCTCTCAGCCTGTGGTCCTGTTGTTACGGGTTAGCGAGGGGCGCGTAAAACTCTACTGTGCTAACGAAGCAAAAGCACGGGGGCGTGATTTTCCCAGTTCCGGTCTGGGACTCAAAGGCATTCGACACCGCGTAGAAGTCCAGGGCGGTCGGATGGAGACGAGTCTGGATAGCGGAACCTGGAACATCACGGTTGAGGTCTAAGCCTTATCGGGGCAGAGAATAATCCTAAAGACAATCGGCAGCTTTTTGCAGGGCAATGATTGGGTTTGGAATCCCCCGGAGTAATCGTTGTGACTCCTGGCGGGAGCTACGGTAACTGCAGACTGCGCCACTTCGTTTGGAACAGAATCTGACATCGTTGAAACCCAGGGGGTTAGCGCGAGCAAAATGGACAGAATAATTTCAATAGTTTTCACAATGAAGGCTTGCCATTTGCAGGCTCAAATCGACAATACCCCGACCTGTACCCTAAACGAGACCCCTTTTGAGGTATAGATTTGTCCCTGTCCTAGACCTAGCATACGAGTACAAGGCATTGAGACAAATCTCGGTGTAAAAGTTCAAGGGACAGGGGTATTAGTGATGAGTGAGCAAACACGAAAAATTCGATTGCCATGGAGTACAGCAGTAGTTGGAATTTGTGCAAGTTTGGCAAGTGTGGCCTTTGTGACGCCTGCCTTTGCAGGCGTAGATGTGTCGGCTGGAGATTCTGGCTGGAAAGTGATGGATGCCTCTGGGGTAAAAGCCGAAGTGCTGCAATACTACGCGGACAGAGACGAAAAGCTGATGCAGAAGGCTATACAAGACAATGACGCTCTTGACTTAGATTCAAGAGGGGCGGTCGAGTCTCGTGTTTACAGTCCAAAGTCAGGGGAGCCCGGTGAAATTTGGGTATCTACTTTTGGGAACAGTTCTGGGAGCAGTGCTGTTGTAGGTCATGCCGCAATAGTTTCTAACACGAAATCAATCACCATCGAATCGTTTGGAAAAAAATATTCACCTATAGGGAAAGATGGCGTTCAGAGATACCAAAATTCTTGGCAGAATAAACCCGGTGGGAAAATTCTTTTAGGTAATAAGGTATCTAGCCTTAAAAAACGTCAAGCCGCAGCGAGCTGGGCTGAGTCTCAAGTCGGTAAGCCTTATAACTGGAATTTCTTTAACAAATGGGATACCGACAGGTACTACTGTTCTCAGTTGGTGTGGCGAGCATGGTTGAATCAGGGGAACAACATTGATTACATTACTGTAGATTCTATCGTTACTCCAGCAGAGTTAGTGAACTCTCCTGCTACAGTGACTTTATGGGCGACAAATGGCTAAATTGAAAGCTAGGGGACGAGGTTGTCTGAGGTGCGGTAGCGTGGTTCTATTGGGACTCACTCTCAGTGCCTGCGTGCTAATCCCGCCCCCGAAAGAAGGACAGTTTAAACTTCTCTCAAACGAAAGTCTCATCATACAAAGCAGTTTCGATAGATCCTATGCACTAGCCGGAAAGTCCGGGTCTGTGGCAAGGAAGTTGACGCCTGTGCCTGATTTTGACTATGGCTTTCAGACGGACCTGGACGGGCCGACAATCTATGCCGGCGCTGCCCGGAGCGATGGACTGCTCCGAATCGATAAAAAGGGCAATTGGCGAAAGATTGAGACCGAAAAAATTGGAGATTTCGGCGGCTATACCGCGCTTTTTGGGCTGCCTGACGGTGGTGCTATCGTCGCGAGAAATAAACTGGCATATAATCTGCCCGATGGCAGCTATCCCAACAAGATATTCCGACTTGACGCGGATGGTGAAGTGGTGTGGTCGACCGTCGTCGGTTTGTATGTCTCCCGCATTTCTGTTGATGATAATCGGGTGATATTGAGCGGAGACGATGGAAAGGACGAAGAACAACCACTATATATAACCTTGGACCTCGAGAATGGGTCTAAAGTCGAGCAAACTTCGGCTCAGCTCCCCGAGAGTTGGTACAATTTTGATGATTGTGCTGTACGTAACGACACGATATATTGTGTAGTTGGATATCCGAAACCAGGTAATGGCGACATCTGGGATACTTCTTTGATTCAAATTTTTCCTTAGGGGAGGGAAACAGTTAGAAATCCGTCTTCCTTGAAAAATGAAAATATATAATTTCAGGTTTATTAATGATAAGTTATATGGAGTCAGAGAAAGTTCCAATGATCATACAAAACTCTATACTTTTGATTTAGATGGCAATTTGTTGTCAAAAGAAGCTCTCGATATTGATTTGATTTACCCAGTAATACACGGGATGTACAAACAAGGCACTAAGTTATATTTAGATTTTTGGGCCACAGAAGCAAAGAAAAGTAATCTAACAGTAAAAAAGGCACAAAGCGTACTATGTCTAAATACCGATACAGGCAAGATAACATCAGAAACATATGACATTCCCAAATCTGCCTATTTGGGTGCCGGTCCGGTTATTCCATCCAGTTGGTTTACTCGATAGCTCCTTTCTAAGGACTGGAGGTGGCAGTGTCTGAAAGTAAATTTGCCGGACGGCTGGCTGGTAACTTAAGATGTCAGCTCGAAGCGATGCATGAGGGCGAGGTCATTATAGAACTGAGCGGGAAAGACAAGGAAAACGCGACTGTGGACGACCTGCTGGCCCAGTTCGCCAAGTTCATAGGCGCGGCGTTGCCCGACCGGACCATGCTGTCCTAAACGGGACAAACTGAATACTGGCAGGTCTTGCGGGATCCGTTCCAGGTGATTCGGTCGATACTTCGCACTTTGACCGGTTGAAATCAGTCGATTGCGCATAGGTCTATCGACGCTGGCTTCGCGTAGCGCCCGCACACCCCTGTGTTTTTTTATTGCCGGGGCTGGTTGGCATAGTCGCGCAGGGTACCTACTTCGGTGTTGATGCTTTCCAGGGCACGGATTGCAGCCATTATTGACTGTTCTGTGGGGCGTAGCAGGCGCGTGATTCGCCCGAGAAATGGCAGCAATGGTTTCAACGTGTCCAGTTCTGACACTCGGGTTTGAGCAACGAGCTGTCCAGAGAGATGCTAATGTCTCGTGAAAGCTCGTTTTCCCCGATTTTCCTCAGGTCCTTGCCTAGTTCAATGGCACCGTTAATTCGTTCCCTCAGCATTGCCCAGTCGTGGGTCAGTTCATGCACAGCGTCTTGCAGACGTTGCGCTTTCGGGTCTAAAAGTCGCGCGTGTTTAGCGATAATGGCGGGTTTAAATTCTCCGACGGTCATGGCGTCCAGGTTTTGGTTGAGCTGTTCGCCCATGGCGTCCATTTCTTTGGTAAAAGTTTGGGCATCCCTACCGAAAGCGTCCGAGAGTTCCTGTATCCCTCCCATGATTTCTTCCGGGGTCATCCGGGTTTCAGACTCGTCGGGTTTTTCCCTAGTTTGCAGGCTGCAGCGGTTGTCGCAAGTTTTTGTCTGGCTTCAACTGTTTGTTGCAAACGCGTCGAGATTTCATCAGCAACATCGTCTAGCACCTGTCGGTTCTCGGATCTGAGGTCCGCCGCGCTGACTTCCAGATATTGATAGTTTTGTAGCTTTTTCCACAGCGTGTCTGGCTGCAAGGCGGGGGGAATGGCTTGAATCAGGATGGGCAGGATGGCTTTATAGCCGGCTTTTTCGGCTGCGGTAGCGAATACCTCTACTTCCTCGCGACACGCGGGAGACTTCAGGTAACGTGGGCTGACAAAGGTCAGCAGGAACGCGGTCGCTTCCAGCTCAGATACGAGGGCTTTTTTCCATGATTGACCCCATTTCAGGTCATGGTCGGTAAATATGCTGAGGGGTTCACCGGTTTTCATTTCGTAGTGATCAGCAATTTTTTTCACCAGTTCCAACAGTCCACCGTAAACGGTTTCGTTATCGGCGTGGGTGTAGCTGACGAAAATCGTTGCGGCAGGCGACTCGGTTTCCTCTTCCTGCCCGCTAGGCAGAATGGCTTTGTTTGGGTTCACGTTTTTCCCTCGTGCACAAGGTCGGTTTTGTGCGGTTGGCAGTCCCTGTTGCGTTTCGTGTTTTTCCGCCGGCCGCGGGTAGTCTCCCAAAAGCTGGTAGGGAATTGCCCACAAATCCTTCTCGATTTGTTGCACCCGTTCACACGTGCAAACCACGAAACCCCGGCGAAACTTCCGCCCAACCTTTTCGCAGTCCTCACGAAAACGACGTAAACCACGAAAAATCTGAACTGTCGGGGCTACTGGTGAGTTTGACATCCACCCCCACCGCTCTGGCAGTATCATCGGGCAAAACCAGGTCGACCTCGTCATCACGATTCCCTGTCCGTACCCGCCAATACCCCAGATAGTAGCTGGTTTTCGCCCAGCCAATCAACGACCCACCGTGCGGGCATCCATCTCTAACTCGTTAGCCAAACGATTCTTGTTCAATATCCCGCCGGGATACGCCACGACCGCATCCAGTACCGCCCTGGCCCGTAAAATATCCACAGCCTGACCCGGAAGAAGCTCGCGACCCAACGACATCTCGTTTTCGGAAAAAACCTGCTGATTGACCTGCGCCACATTCGTTATCCCGGGATTCACCCCTGGAATGCATAACGAAGGCATCCCCCCGTAACGCAAAACAGCCACCAAATCCGCGTCCCCTGACCCGAACTGGCGTCCGGTCACGGTCGTCCGATCCCCATCAAACAACGCATCAACCAGGGAATAACCCTGTGGTAGCGGACGCGTGGCCAGCTCGCTGACCCCCGTATAAAAAGCGGAACAAAACCCAGTACGCTTCAAGCTGTGCCTGTAAATCCTGCGGGGAAAGAAAATGCCGTCCTGGCATGAATGATGTTTCTGCGTACCTATTAAACCGCTCGATAATCCCTTTGGATTCCGGGTCTCTGGGCGGGAGCTGTTTGAGCGTGGCTCCAAGTACTCCCAGGAACCCGCTAACCCCTGCAGCGAGATGATTACCACGCCCGATACCAGACTCGTTATCCCAAATGAATCGGCGTGGTACACCACCAAAACGCTGCACTCCTTCCCACATACCCTGTAACAGGTCAGCAGTTGTACGTGTAGGAATCGCCACGCATACCGTGTAACATGAATACGCGCAGGCCATCACTAAAACCTGAACTAGACATTCATGTCCGTCGTCCAACGGCACTTTGTACGGAGGGAACCACAAATCACACTGGATAGCGTCCCCGATATCCCATTCCAGCCGGTCTGCCGGATCCCATTCCAGCCGGTCTGCCGGATCAATAGGTAAGAACTCAGGACGTATCAAAGCAACATGATGACGTAACAACCTCCCAGACCACGGCAAGCCAATCCGTTCCGCGATAACCGTTGCCGGCATACGCGGTGTTTCCTGGAGCAACGAGCGGACTCTGGTCTCGTAAGCATCAAAACACGAACCCCTCCCAGACCGTTGATAACGCGGCGGTGAATCCGCCCCAACAGCATGCGCCACCGTGTTACGCGCCAACCCCAAATCCCCTAGCAATCTGCGCTTTCGGAACACCCGACCGCGCCAAAGACCGAATAACTTCCCAATCATGCAACGAAATCACACTCCTGATCTGACAGAAGTGCTCGAATTGGACTAGAATAGCGTAGAGGTTCCGACAGTATCTGCTTGAAAGGGGTAGAGAATGTTCAAGAAAATTGTATTCGTAACTGTGTTTAGTATCTGTATGCTACAGGCTGGGAACGTTGCAGTTACCTACGACGGTGAGGGGCAAATAAAAAATACTGTAGATGTTGAAATGCTAAGTAATGAACTGCGTTTAGCTGTTGTAGAAAATCGTCCAGTAAGTTCTATGTCAAAGCAAGAACAACTGGAATTAGCTGAATTGCTTTCTGCGGACGGGAGTGCTATAAGTTTTCAATCGGATGCGTATGGACAATTGCGTTCGACTAAGGGAATATGCACGGCTTCAACTCAAAACATACACCGACGCGTATCTATGCAAAAAGATTACATTGGAAACAAGCCAAAAACGCATTGCGATAATGTTGCAAAGTATATTCAAATGGACACTGTTATATTTCGTAAAGAATGGTATGGATGGGGGAACCCAACAGCCTATAGCAGTTACAGATTTAATGTGAAGGATTTTATTAATAATGGAATCGCTCGGAAGTGTGTTGATCAGACTAAACACGATTGGAGGGCAATCAATAGTCATTATATTGTTGATAAATTTGGATGTAAGCAACGTTGTATAGCTCTACAACGGCGGAAGGTCTTGAGTGCAGCTGAACAGTCAATCTTGCGAAACGAAGTCTGACGCGACATTCCTGACGCTTTCTCTGCTGGGGGTGCTGTTTTCAGAAATCGAAATGGTGGGGTATCTAGCGGACGACGATTTTTATCAACGTTTCGCCGAGGCAGATAGTTCTTTACTTGAGTATATTTCTCGGTCATTGACCAAGGTAGAAACGATCTCTGATGATCGAGGTATTTTTTTCCTCCAAGATTTTCTTGATTTATACCCTTGGGGGGGATGGAAAAAGATTTATAAACTTCCTTTGTCTCCTCAGCCATTTTCAGCTCTCAATAGGGAAATATTTTCTCGGCTAGGCAAGCGCGTGCAACGTTTACTTACCGGGGAGCATGAGCAGCCAGAAATTGCCTACAATGTGGAAGCTGTTGATGATGACGGGTTTGATACTGCAGATTCCGGCTGGTGGAGTTTTGACGCAAAGCCTCCGTATCGGGTAACTCTGCCAGGGAAGTACGACGTAAATTCGCAGCTCTGGCTGCCTATACTGACCGATGAATACCTAATTGTCACTCCGGGATGGGAGAGAGCGAATACGGCACGCGATAAAAGTAACTCTATTAAACTATTGGAAATTAATTCTTATAGTGATTGGGTTTTGTTGTGCAAACATTTTTCCTTTAGTAAAATCAGCACAGTTCCCCTTGAATGATATTAATGGTGCGCCCCAGAGATGGATTACTGCTGACTTAGATTCGGCGCGTAATACGTATGATGCTATCAAATTGTCGATTAGAGGGTACTTTGACGCTGCCTACCGATTACAAGACCAAATCGATGGAATCCCTTGCCTACTGATGGGCTGGAATCCGGGTGCCACGATTTGGCTACGTCCGTCAGTTTCCGAGGTTCGAGAATCGTGGTGCCTCATGTCAATTTGAGCGTGAATGTTAAGTTGTGCGTCATTTAGTTTGAGCGCGAAGTGGGGGTTAGGCGCTGCGGGTTTTGATGCCTTGGGTGAGTAGGGCTTTATGTTTAGCGTGGTTTTGTTCCATGTTGAAAGTGAGTACCTCGGTAGGGGTTCTGGCTAGGTCGGTGAGTATGGCTTGGTAGCGTAGGATATCGCGGGTTAGCTCGGCAGGATTCGTGGAATCACGTAACTGTTGTAGTTCTTTGATTTGTGTCCTTTGAGAGTATCCCGGAGGCTAGTAAACGGTCTAGGGGTGTGGCTGGTGTGTCGTAACGCGTTTACGTCTGCCTACACTGTCTTGGTTCCAGCCTATGGGTTTCCTGGTAGGAGTGAACAGATTCATACGTAAGCACACTGTTTTCCATAGCTTGCGCAGGACTTTCAATTCTTCGGGTGTGTCATAACGGTAGTGGAAGCCGTATTTACGCACTACATGGTTGTTTTTAGATTCCACATGTGTCTGGTCGTTCTTCTTGTAAGGGCGCGAGCGTGTGAAGAATACGTCCAGGCTAGATGCCCAGTTAATGACTTCCCGGTTAATGAACTCGCTACCGTTATCACAGTCCAGGCCCTGGATCTGGTACGGGATGGCTTCTATCGCAGAGTCTAGAGCTTTGAGCATATGCACCCGGGCGTTATTCCTCAGGGCTTCTAAATGTATCCAGCCCGTGTTCACGTCGGTTAACGTCAGGGTACGGACGAACTCTCCCTTGAGGCTCGGCCCGCAATGCGTCACCGTGTCTATCTCGAAAAATCCTGGCTCGTCAGCAATTTCATCCCCGGCTTTCCTGATTTTTATCGAGTTACGAAGCAAAGCGCCAGGCTTGGTTGTTGATACCCCTTTTAGCTTTACAGACGCGCGGAGAGGGCGTAAATAACGGTCAATCGTAGAAGCAGACATTCCCAGTAACTCGTCACGTATTTTTGGGCTATACCCGGCTCTTCCTATCACCAGTTCCTCATGCGTTTCAAGGGAATCAAGCCAAACACGCATCGATACTGCCAAATATTTACCGCCTTGGCATCCTGACAGCACCCAAACCCGTTGTAGTGTTCTCTTCGCCACCGTGGAATACTTTGTGGCCCTAGCCTTACGGTAATCAATCCTGACCACGCCAGGATTCCCCGTGACATTACTGGTCAGATACCTCCTCGCGGTAGCCCTGGACAATCCTGTAGACTCACAAAAACAATCTAGCACCCTGCCCTTTTCCTTTTTCGAAGCCCCGCGATACGCCCGGCGTAACCGCTTCGTGACCTCAACACGCGCACCCATAGAAGCCACTCCATCATTCATGCTAACAATCTATTTTCGCGCTCAAACTATGTGAGGCACCAGACCGCCCTCGCGCTCAAAATACATAAGGTACGCCGGAGTGTGGCGAAAGATACACCAGCTATAGTATGCTTAGGTGTGGCTAACTAACCTACTGGAGGTGTAATGCTGAATCCTAAAATCGATTTAGATGGAATGAACAAGTACATCTACGACAGCGAATGGTCAGACTTATGGCAGACCTATTTTTCTGAGCGTCCAACTACGCAAGCGACTGCCGACTTCCTAGCTTCTTTAATTCCTGGGGGTCGAGCCTTGGAGATCGGAATCGGCAGTGGCCGTGTAGCAATTCCACTAGCTGCACGCGGCGTCAAAGTCACCGGAATTGACACTTCTGTTCACATGCTTAAATATCTTGAAAAAAATGATACCGAATGCTCAGTTGAAGCAATTCAAGGCGACGCTCAAAGTTTCGACTTACCTACCAAAGATTTCGATCTTGTATATTTTGTTTCCTGGGGACTGCACATGTTACTGACCGATGAGGCACAACAGGCTTGTTTCGATAGGGCATCTCATCATTTGAAGAAGGGAGGCTATTTTGTCATCGAACTAATGTGTTCAGAAGGCTATCCTTTCGGTGACTCAGACATTAAAGCACTTAAAATTGATAAAGGTTCGGTTATTGCCGCAGGTGAAATACATAATCCTACACAGCGTCTACTATTGAATGCTTATCTTATTTTTAACGATGGGGAAGCGCCCAGAGTTCACACTTCGGCATCACAGTACTGTACTGCTGATCAGTTAGACATAATGGCGTCTAATAGCGGACTAGAACTATATCAGGCTTACGAGTCATGGGATAGAGCTCCGATTATTGAGGATTCACCTACGATGATTCGAGTTTACCGGAAGTGCCGCGATGACTAACCAAGCATTTCCTCCAAGATCAGGGCTAGACGTGTCCATGGTTGATACAGAGATAGAAGTCCAGAATGGATATTGGACATTCTCTAATGGAGTCGCAAATTCTTTTGTAAGTCACGTCCGCAAATCTGTGCCTTTGTACGACGAGGGACATTTCATGGCAGCCGAGTTGGCCAGTTGCTTTTTGCTTCCAAAAGGAAAAGCCTACGAACTCGGTGTTTCCACTGGTGAACTCATTAAAAAGCTAGCCCGTCATAATCCTCGAACACGATCGGTAAAATGGATAGGTCTCGACTGCGAGAGCGAAATGATTGCAAAAGCTCGCGAACACTGTGCCGGGATAGACAATATTGAGTTGATAGAAGCGAACTTAGAAGACTTTGAGTTTGATAAATGCGATTTTGCGGTTGATTTTTCTAACAACACAGTTTTTGAATCGCTCCGCGAAACGTGCATTATTTAGGAAAATATACGAAAGCCTGCGAGAAGGCGGAGCATTTTTTACATACTCGAAAATACTTCAGCAGGATGCCTTTTTTCAGGAACTTGCACTGCTACTTTACTCACGATTTAAAACCTTTAACGGGTTGAGTGCCGAACAGGTCGTAACAAAATCTGAAAGTGTTTACCGTGTTATTAAACCCGAATCTACCGTTTCCATGATTGAATTATTGCACGATGTAGGATTTGAGAAAGTAACTCCCGCTATTAGATACATAAATTTCGAGGGGTTCTTAGCGGTAAAGTGATTACGAGCTGTTCATCGGAAGATGAACTGTTTACTTTCCCCATCGTACACTTCGATGGCTTCTACTCCGTAGACATCAGAGATCAGTTCTGTAGACAGTGTGTTTGCCGGACAACCCTGGCAAGCTATTGAGCCATGCTTCATGACGATAACTTCATCGCAATACCGTGCCACAAGGTTCAGGTCGTGCAGAACGATTACTGCCGTAGGTGCGACTTCACGTATGAGAGCAAGAACCTGATGCTGGTATTTCACATCAAGGTGATTAGTTGGTTCGTCAAGTAGCATACATGGACATTGCTGAGTTAAAGCTCTAGCGATTAGGACACGTTGACGTTCCCCCCCTGAAAGTGTTGTAAAATATCTGTTTTTGACTTTGCCCATACCGACTCTTTGCAGGGCCTGGCTGGCAATCTCGTGGTCAGCATCTGAGTAGCCTTGGAAATCGGTGCGGTGAGGAGCTCGTCCCAAAAGGACGAACTCCTCCACACGCATCCGGTCGGTGTCGTGTTCGAATTGAGACACCACAGATATTTTCTTGCCAATCTGCGATGCTCGCATTTTATGTAATGGTTTTCCTTCGAGTGCAATTGTTCCTGTGGTAAGGGGTTGCGCTCCAAATAGGGAGCGCAGTAGTGTTGTTTTCCCTGAGCCGTTGGGTCCTGCTATACCGAGAATATTTCCAGGCTTTACTTGAAATGAAATCTGGTTAATGGCTGTGTAGGAGCCAAATTTTACGGTTGCTTCTGTCACATTCAAAGGAAAATCGTTCACGGGTTCTCCTATTTGCGGATTTGATCTGCGAGTTCAATGGTGCCGTATAGTGCCGTGGGCGAAGCATAGGCAATTGCAGACTCAGCAAAGAAAATCTGGTTGTTCTTCACAGCCTTCATGTCTTTGTATCCAGGGATTTTCTCCAAACGCGCCATGGTTGATTCTTTAGTTGCCCCACCCATTCCCAGGAGGACAATAATCAAATCCGGTGCAGACTTGACAAAAGCTTCTTCCGCAATTGGACCTTGATGGGGATGATAGTTTGGATCGATAGCAGACTTTAGATCCAAAGTTTTTAAAATTTCTCCCATGACCCCTTTGGTTCCGTAACTGTAGAGTCCTTCGTCTTCACCGTAGTAGTAGGCGAAAGAGACGCGGCGACCTTGTCCTGGCTTTTTATCAGCTATTTGGCCTATTTTGGATTTAAGATCATCAGTTGTTTGCTTGGCTATTTCTTGTGTTCCTAACAAGTTCCCAATTGTCGTTATTTCACCTAGAATCGCATTGAATGACTCATTTTCTTTTTGATCAGGGTAGAAGTAGTGACATTCTGGTGCGTCAACGATTGCGGGAATTTTCTTTTCTAGTACTGCATCTGGGGATAGCCCGCCTGATTCAAAACCTCCGCCATATACTAAGTCTGGCTGCTTTGAGACAATGGCTTCCATGGAAATTGGTTCTTGGATTGCCTCAATTTTATCAACCTTACCAGCCATCCAAGCCGCAGGTTCTTCACCCCATTCGTTTGCTCGCAAAATCACCTTGTCTTCTGCCCCTGCTGCAGCAAGGTATGCAAGTCCAGTGACGCCAAGTGAGACAACCCTTGATGGACTGGTAGCAAAAGTCTGTTCTTTGCCGCAGTTAGTCACTGTAATCCCTTTGGACTGATTTGACGATGATGACGTCTGACCTGACGGCGCTGATGAGCATGCAGATAACCCCATAGCCAGGCATACAACCGAGGTCATCAGTATAGTCAGTTTTTTACTTTGTCGCATTGTTTCTCCTTTGGTTATTGTGCGTTCTTCTTGATTAAAGCCATCAACATCGGCGTGCCCACTAAGGCCGTGAGGATTCCGATGGGTAGTTCTGCTGGACGAATAATTAGACGGGCACACAAATCTGCCACGACAACGAGAATTCCGCCAGCTAACATAGCCACGGGTACTGTATTTCTAGTAGTTGATCCAACAAGCAATCTGACAAGATGTGGAATGACTAACCCAATAAACCCGATTGCTCCAGTTAGCGAGACGAGAACTGCAACAGTGAAAGCTATGATTGAAATGAGTAAAGCCCGGTAAATGCGAGGGTTTGTACCCAAGGATCTTGCACAATCGTCCCCGAGATTTAGCACATCAACGCGACGTCCCATAAGAAAGAACAATACGAAGGCAAGTGCTGTACAAATGGTCGCCATCCATACGTCATTCCACGATGCTGAGGTGAGTGAACCGAGCATCCAGAACACAACAGACTTTGCCCCAGCAGCGTTTTTGGCCGTTACCGTGATTAGACTCGTGAGCGCTGAGAAAAAATAGTTAACAGCCATGCCAGCGAAAATAATCCGTGCTGGAGTGATACGTCCTCCAGCACTTGCAAGGAAACCGATACAAACCATAGCAAGAAGCGCTCCGAGAAATGCCCCAACTGTGACACCAAGTGAAGCAAGAAATACGTGAGAACTTCCTAAGACAATGACAAGAGCGGCTCCAGTTGATGCTCCAGATGAGATACCTAAAATGTAAGGGTCGCCCAATGGATTCCTCAATAGTGACTGGGTGATAAGCCCACACATAGCCAGCCCAGCTCCTGTTGCAAATCCCAGCAAAACACGCGGCAATCGAATTTCCGTGATGACTTGCTGATCCACTCCACCAACAGTGCTAAACAACATGTCACGAATAGCCTGTATTACCAAAGAAATTGAAATGTCTGTAGCGCCTAAAGAAATGCCAAACACTATGCAGACGCAGACCAATGCAAGAAGTGCGATTAAGAGCAGAGAACGTTGTAGCCTAGTAACTAACACTTTATCTCACTTCCTCAACGCGCATGAGAACCTGCGAGGGCAGGCTCGCAGAGCAGCTTGTTCGTTTTACCTGCCTGCGTGGTGAGATAGTCCCAAAACTGATCAGAATGCTCTTGTCGAACTTGACTAGATACGGCACCTTGATGTGTTCCTGGTGACGAATAACGGTAGTAGGTTACTGCGGCTAGGTTTGCTCGGAGTTTTTCAACTAGCAAATCGGCGTGAGAGACAGGTGTCACCTCATCGTCTACGTAAGCTGAGATGAACCAAGCGGTGTCTTTTAAAGAACCGTTGATCGAAACTGCGATCGGATCTTCTTTTTTTCATAAATGCTTCCCAATCTGACACTCTGGAATCGCCATATTCGGTAATCCATTTATGGCTAAGATCGTCGATATGAATATTGCGCGTATTTGCTATGGGTACTCGGCACAAGTAATTGCTTGCAAGGCTGGGAGAATGCATTGCAGTAGATGCAACAACAAGTGCTCCATGAGACATACCATGTAAGAATGTTTGCTGTGGTGTGCAGACTTTTTGATCCTGTAGGGTGTGGATAGCGCTCTCAACGTCATAACGCACTAGCGCACGTCCCTGAAGGCGTGCTTGCTCATGCCAAGCAGTTCCATACTCTGCACCGCCGCGGGTATGGATGAGCGCTATATTGAATCCTTGGTCAAGCCATCGGCTTGCAATCTGTGAGGAAAAGAAACTTGTGTTGGATTTACCAAACCCTCCATAGACATGAACAAATGTAGGCTACATTGCTCAAGCTCGCCATAACAGTCAACTGGGATACGTGTCCCGTCAGTAGATACCGAGTTAATGCGGCGGTGTTTCACGCTTACGGAAAAAGGATATGGTGTGGATGAAATCTCGGCTAAGCTGCCATCTGCCTCAATAGCGAATTGCACTTCCGGGAGCAGGAAAGACGACACCCTCATGACCCAGCCATGTATCGAATCTTCCACGGGTTCGATAAAGCAACCTGGCGGGAAGAACTCCCCAGCTTGATAGGTTCGCACGCCACGGTCGTCTAGGATCGCAATCGCGCAGTTAGCGTCAATCCATCCCCCATATATTTCCCGTTTTTTCTCTCGAATCCGCCAAGAGACAAACATGGTAAAACCGTGCGACACCCGGATGGACCCACGTACCCGAACTGGTCCGGACACGCGCGGACTAGTTCGCACGCGTGTCACATCAGGTTGTTGGCTGGAGTCGTTTCGGTTCTTCATCTAAGTGAGGTTGTTCGGGAGTAGCTTCTGTCGTATCATGTACTTAGGGTATCCTACCCTAAGATAAAATCAGAGGCAAGTCTGTCTCTCACTCCACAACCAGAAAGGAGGCGATGATGGAAAATCTCGTCATTGTCGAAGTTCAAGAGGAATCTACCGACCAAATCACGGTTCCTCACTGCCATCATGCTCGGACTACGAACACCATCGCGTGGTCGTAACCGCATAAGGCCTGGCGCTGGCGTTGGTTATCTCGCCACTGGTGCGAGATGCCAGCGTCAGACCAGCTATGAAATCAATTGAAAGACTTGAATGGAAAGCCAACTGCTTGATATTTGTGCCGAACTAAGAGTTTTAGATCAATCTCGAACCCTGTTAACCTGCGCCGATGGGACTCAGCTTATACTTCAAGCTGATGCTGTATTCCTCGCTGAAGTTTTCGATAAAGCAAAAGGATGCTGTACAAGTGAAGTTCTCGGAACTCCTTTGTACTCAGCGCTCGCTAAACACACTTCACTGAAAAAACCACCGACAGCAGCAAGCAAAGTGACCGTACCGAGAGCACATGGCTCGATAGACGTTCTCGTTTGCGGAGATGAGTCATTCGGAAAGGCTCTAGTGCTCGCACTACTGAACAAAGGGGTTAAATGTGCCTATTCGGATCGAAACCCCAGAGAATGCTCCTATGAGGTGTTTCATGGGGGTTTTCTAGTCGTATGCAGATCCACACAATCGCGGATGCTGTTTGATTCCGAATTGCAGACACTCAACGAATCAAATGTATCTTGGATCCCCATCGATTATGAAGGGTGTTCACTTCGGGTAGGACCAGTCGTTGTCGAAGGTCGCGGCGCGAATTACAGCGACTGCCTGGCACGGGAACGCGCAAACTCTATAAAAGAGGAGGTTTTTGCCGCGTCCTTGCAACTGCGTTACGTGGGAGCTTTCTCGAATTTATCACACAGTCCCCTACGTTGATAGAAGAATGCGCCGAATTGGTTAGCCATATCTGCTCTAATGAACAAGTCGATCAGAATCAGAGTTCCGTATTTGATACCGTCTGGGAAATCAAACCCAACTCCGATCTCGTCATCCATCCCGTACTTCCAATCAATTTTGTTAATCCGCCGGATACAATGAAGCCGGTTCATCCCCCCACGTTTCTTGTAGACCGGCTCTATGGTGTCGTAAGAGAATTAACTACGGTTAAACATTCGTCCCTCATGCCTCCAACTTTGGTAACAACACAGGCTCGAACTACTGATCTATCAAAAATGTCTGGTTACGTTAATACCGTGTTTTGTCAAGGCTCAAGTGTTGCGCCTGCGCAAGCGAGCGAAAATGAGATCGAGAATGTTCGTGACCAGAACTTTTACGCTGCGATTGGAGAGTCGGTAGAACGATACTGTTCTAACCTCGTTGATCTCAAACCAGTACAATACGCCAGTTATAACGAACTACTCAGACGTGGATTTCCGGCGTTGGACCCTCGCGAACTGGTGCTTTTCTCATCAAAGCAGTATGAAACCACCGGGTTTCCCTTCCAACCTATGACTGCCGATGTGAGAATTGGCTGGGTCGAAGGACGATATTTAGATGATGACAGTGCAGTCTATGTCCCAGCATCGCTTGTTTATGTCAACTGGCATATACGGCAAAATCGACATCAGCCGCGTATTAATTTTCCGGCGTTTGCAGGTGTGGCTGCCGGGATAACCGAAGAACAAGCTATCCTTTCTGGTTTGAGCGAGGTAATAGAACGGCATGCCACCATGGTGTGGTGGCTTAATAAACAGCCACTGCCACACGTTAGACTTAGTCAAGCACAGCTGTCGTTATTCGAAGGGGCTCAAGAAAATCTGCGCCCGGCGCTGATTCATTTAGATAACACGTTCAATGTTCCTGTGGCGGCAGGTGTAGTTCATAACGACACATCCAAGCTGGTTCACGTTGGGTTTTCCTGTCGGTCCACGTTAGCCGAAGCCGCATTGAAAGCGTGGAGTGAGGCGCTCACTCTCCAAGAAGGAGCGCACGACTTGAAAAACCCCAACGGTATTCACTGGTCGGCTATACGAGACGGACTGTTACCAGGACGATCCTATAAGGCATGGCGTGAGGACAGGCGCTACTTAGACGACTTTCGTCCAGATCTCAAAGATGTTGATGATTTATTAGTCCAGCAGGAAGTTTTTCTTGACCCAAGAGCGGTAGATCGCGTTGCACCCTTGCTTGATGTTACGCCAGCAAGAGATCCTCAGACAGTAAATGAACTGCCGGATTCTTCCTTGAAGACATATTTAGAGATAGTTCGCAATCGCGGCAAACGTGTCATTGTAGTTGACATTACTTCACCAGATGTAGCTTCGTGCGGATTGAAAGTCATTAGGACGCTGGTACCGGGAACTGTTGGCAACACGCCAGCTGCATTCCCTTATCTTGGTAACGGCGTTGTGGTCAATGAGGCCGTCACACTGGGGTGGCGTGAAAAGCCTCTGGACGAAGAATGCATTAATAATTTCCCGATGCCGCACGCTTAGGCGTGGTGTCGTTATAGAAGGAGAAGGATGTTTACCCAACAACGACGCGTTATGGCAGCGGCAGGGCTGACGGTATGGCTGTTGATTCCGCCTATTGTGATAGGAATGGTTGTGTCTGCCCTGTACGTGGCAGCTGCCTGGTTGAACGCAAGCCTGTTTACCGAACTGCTGGGGCTGCGACGCTTTTCAGTGATTGTCCCCCTTATCGCCGTGATTGCCGTTTTGCTTGTAGTACGGCCTTTAATTGATGTGTGCGGGCAGTTAGTACAAAATCGGGCGGGTTTGGTGGTGAAGGGCAATCTTCGCCGTTCGTTGCTCAAAGAACTGGATCGTCAAGGCCCGATGCGGGTGGGGCTTGGCCGCTCAGGGAATCTTCAGTCTGTTATCACTGACGGTGTGGAAGCTATCGAACCTTATTTTGTCAAATATTTCACCCAGTTGGCTGTCACGGCTATGACGGCTTTGGTTTTGACTATTACCTTGGCCCGCGTGAGCGTGTGGATAGCGCTGGTGTTGCTGGTCTGTGGCGTTGCCGTAGTAGCGATTCCCAGATTATGGGATAAAGCATTAGCTGAGCGTGGGCAGTCCCATTGGGCTGCGTATGAGACATTAAATGCCGATTTCATTGACGCAATGATGGGCATGGCTACTTTGAAGTCATTTGGCGCTGCCGATTCCTATGGCGACAGGTTAAATCGGCAGTCTCGTGAGCTGTTGACCTCTACCTTGGGTCAGCTTCGTCTTTCCTTGGGCGAGACAGGGTTGAGTGGGATGATGAAAGTACTTGGCCTGCATTAGCTTTGCTCATAGCGATTGCCCAGGTGCGCACCGGCAGTATGGAACTTGGGCAATTGTTCTTTGTAACGTTGCTATCTGTTGAAATGTTTCGGCCGTTTAACCAGCTTTCATCGTGTTGGCATGAGTCATTTTTCGGTATCTCGGCTTTGCCGTCAATGAATGAGCTTTTCACACGGATCCCGCCAGACGATAAGGAGTCTGACCAGCCTGAGCACGGTCAGGTAATTGAGACAGTATCTAACCCTAGTTTGGGGATAGTTTTTGATAACGTCACCTACACATATTTGGGAAGCAGCAAGCCGGCGATTGAGCAGATGAGCTTCGATATTGAAACGGGTAAAACGACATCGATTGTGGGATTGTCTGGGTCTGGTAAATCAACTGCATTGGGGCTGCTGATTGGCTATGATCAGCCTGCCAATGGCGATATCAAGGTGTTTGGGTTACAGCCATCGGTTGATGAGGTAACCAAGCTGGTGACCCTTGTTCCGCAAGAGCCGATTATTTTCCCCGGCACTATCCGCGAGATTTTACTGAGTGCCAATCCTCAGGCTAGTGAGGCCGACATGATGAAGGCTTTGACTATTGCTCACGCAGATAACTTACACGTCGAATGTGATGGCGACTTAGACGACAATCGTTTGGCAGAGCAGCGACCTTCGCATTGCCTTCGCTCGGATTCGGTTGCTGACAGTGTTTTGGATGTAGAGATTTTTGAACATGCGAAAAACCTGTCGGGTGGACAAAAACAGCGTCTCGCTATCGCAAGAGCGTTAATTCGCGGTACACAGATTTTGATTTTGGACGAATCAACATCAGCGCTTGATACCTATACAGAGCATCAACTGCTAAGTGAATTGAGAGCTGCCTATCCTGAACTAACTCTTGTGGTGGTGACGCACCGGATAGATACGGCAGCGAAATCTGACAAAGTCGTGGTTTTGGCGCATCGTCGGGTGAGCTGTACAGGTGCCCCTAGTGAATTGGCGAAAGATCCTGGCTCGGCATGGTCTGAGCTGGTGGCGGCACAGAGAGGAGAAAACTAGCATGGCTCAGACTCTTTCGCACATGGTGCGGTTGATGCGCAGACTGCGTGAATGCCTGCCGTTGTTTGTAGCTTCTACCGTTGTGACAGCGTTGGCTCAGATCACTCTGGTTGGGGTTACCGTGACATCGGTGTGGATCTCGACCCAGTTCCTAAGAGATGTGAATACCCAGCTATCCGGTCTAGTCGGACTTTTTATTAGGCCTGGTTGCGGCTCATGGGTTGACAACTTTACTTGAAGTGTGGTGGTCGCATGAGGTTGCTTACCGGATTTTGCATACATTCCGGGTTCACATTTACCGCAATTAAGCGAATCGCTCCGGTCGGCTTAGCTGGTAGGCGCACCGGTGATGTGGCCTCAGCAGCTATGGATGATGCTGAGAAACTTGAATGGTTTTATGCCCATACCGCCTCAACCATTATTTGCGCAATTGTTAGCCCATCGATTTTCATTGCATTTTTATGCTGGCTAATCGGTCCAGTTGGGTTGGTTATGGTGTTCCCAGTGGTAACCATGATCAGCCTGCCTCTTTTGCTGTTACCTATTCAGCAAAAGCAAGGGAGCGCACTAAGGCATGCTCTGGTTGATTTGCGGATCGCTGTGCTCGATTCAATCCAGGGGCAACGAGAGCTGCGTTCTCTAGGAATGGTCGCCAAGCAGCATACCATTATTGATGGTTTGACGCGGCGAGTACAGCAAGTAATGAACCGTCAGGCTCTGCGACGGGCTTGGGAAGGGGCATATGCCGGAATCTCGACGTCTGCTTGTTCGACGCTTCTGTTGATTATTCTCACCGGTCGAGTACTCGATGGAGAGCTTGATGGTGCCTTGTTGCCAGTTGCTGTTGTTTTGGCAGGGATGAGCACTGCGCCAGCTCTTACTCTGGTTGGAATGCTGGGTAAGTTTGGGGAACTCGGTGCCTGTGCTGGGCGGATTAATGAGATTCTTGATGCTAAAGACCCTATCCCGAGCGAGCCGATTGAGGTTGAGGAACACTCTGGTGAGGCAGGGTCACTGGTAGCGTCGGAAGTGTCTTTCGCTTATGAGGATCACACGGTGCTAAAAGACGTTTCTGTTGCCGTGCGCCCAGAATGCTCGATAGCGATTGTTGGAGCCTCAGGTGCCGGTAAAACCACATTCGCTAATCTGGTAATGCGTTTCCTTGATCCTGACCAGGGGGTAATGCGATTTGACGGGGTTGATCTGCGTGGCCGCCAGCCTGATACCTACCGGCAAGAGCTGGCGCTGATCCCTCAGGATTGTCATATTTTCGCTGGATCTATCCGTAATAATCTGGCGCTGGCTCGCCCTGAAGCCAGCGATGACGACATGTGGCAGGCACTCCAAGCGGCGCAAATTGGGAATCTTGTTGAATCTCTGGGTGGTTTAGATGCTCGAGTTGGTGATCGAGGAGCAACCTTATCTGGAGGAGAGCGGCAACGGATTGGTATCGCTAGAGCAATTTTGCGTAACCCTGAGTTGTTGATTCTTGATGAACCATTGGCGAATATCGACCCGTTCCTCGAAGCTCAAATCGCGGCTCACGTGAAGCAGTTACGTTCGGGACGTGCCACGATAGTCATCGCTCACCGGCTTGCTTCTATCCGAATTGCTGACAGCATCGTGGTTCTTGATGCTGGAAAGATTGTTGCTCACGGGACTCGCGACGAGCTGATCAGTAATGATGTTTACCGCAAACTGTTAGGAGATCAGATACCGGCAAAGTAGTTGAAAACGCTAGGGCAAGAATAGGGGTCTTGTTCTAGCGTTTCAAAAGAAATGAGGGGTGAGAGGTGCATTTGTGTGCAATTCTCATCCCCTTTTTTTCCTGATTAGGGCTACGCACAGCAATGATAGCGCAAGATTGATGACACCGAAGACGAATTGAAGTGTCCTGGGTTTTGTTCCGCTTCTTATACGGGGGTCAGCTCGCTGACCCGTGTTTGATTATAGCTGGTGATTATCTCGCTGGGGGTTCTGTAGCCGAGTGCTTCGTGTAGGCGGTGGTTGTTCCACCAGTGCACCCAGTTCAGCGTGGCGAACTCAACCTCTGTCAGTGATGCCCAGGGGTGGGAGTAGATCAACTCAGCCTTGTATAGGCCGTTGATAGCCTCGGCTAGCGCGTTATCGTAGGAATCACCCACCCTCCCCGTGGAGGGCTTGATCCCGTAATCAGCCAGTTTCTCGTTATAGGCAATACTCGTGTACTGCGAGCCATGATCGCAGTGATGCGTAAGATTCACGAGAGTTTCTTTCGCTGCCTGGATGGCTTGCTCGAGCGCCTCCAGCGGTAGAGCCTCGGTTTTCATTGAGGATCGCCTCGCCCAGCCTACAATCTTTCGGCTATAAACATCGGTTACGAACGCTGTATACACGAACCCGGACAGGTTCGAACATACGTGATATCACCAACCCACAGTTCGTTGGGTCTACTTGCCGTGGACTGCCGATTCACCAAATCCGGGCGAGAATCTGGTACTTTGAGCGGGTCTGGTTGTTATTGCTGTGCGTCCCCGGCGAACACCAGCAATCCCAGCGATTCTCATGAGTCGAGCGACCTGGTCACGACCAATATCCCAGCCCGCGCGCCTGGCTGCGTGCCACATCTTGCGTATCCCGTAAACCCCGAAATTATGAGCGTGAATAGTTGCCAACTTTCTAGCAAGTATTCGATCACGAATGCTTCTAGCGCTTGCTGGTCTGCTCTTCGCTAGCCGGTAGCCGCGAGAGGTAATAAACCCTCCTTCCAGACTCGCACCCAGTACCCGGCAAATCGACTCGACCCCGAAACGACCCCCTATATTCGTCAATATAAGCAATCATCATCGAGCCGGACGGTTAGCTGCGCTGCGAAAAAAGCCGAAGCAGTTTTCAAAATCTCATTCGCCCTACGCAGCTGCGCATTCTCACGTTTGAGCCGTTTGACTTCCTCATGCTCTTCACGCGTGAACCCCTGCCGTTCGCCCGTAACAACCAAATGCTGCTCATACCAGCGGCGCAATGACTCGTTTGCAACCCCCAGCTTCGGCGCGATCTCGCGGACTGCCTGCCACTGCGAACACGAACCATCAGCAGCCAACCGATCAGAAAAGCAACCGCACCGCCCGATCCTTAAAAACCTGAGAACACCTCTTAGACATATCCCTAATCCTCTCAAAAACAAGTAGGAACAAAACCCAGTACGCTTCACCACACCACCCTCGCGCTCAAACCACGTAAGCGACGCCGAGAATTTGCCACGGGAGAGCCAATAAGTGTAAGCTTGTTCCGCGGCGCGTTTTCGCGGGTAAACCCCGCTGAACAGCTGTTTTCCTCGAGGGAAGTCCTCGGGGAGTGGAAATCCAACGATGCGAACTTCGGATTTGTCCGCCTTTAGGGGTGCGACACGCCCGGAAGCGAGCATCGGTGAAGAACCAGTTAGAAGAGAGGTTGGAAGCCAATGGCGGGACAAAAGATCCGCATCCGGCTGAAGTCGTATGACCATGCTGTCATTGACTCCTCGGCGAAGAAAATCGTCGAAACGGTAACCAGTGCTGGCGCTACCGTTGTCGGACCTGTGCCCCTGCCGACCGAAAAGAACGTCTACGTTGTGATTCGGTCGCCGCATAAGTACAAGGATAGCCGTGAGCACTTTGAAGTACGTACTCACAAGCGTTTGATTGACATTATTGACCCCACACCTGCCGCGGTGGATTCGCTGATGCGTCTGGAACTGCCGGCCGATGTGAATATCGAGATCAAGCTGTAAGGGGAGGGATAACAATGAGTGATAATGCATTGGCCTCCAAGGCTTTGTTGGGTCGCAAACTGGGGATGACCCAGGTCTGGGACGAGGACGGAAAGCTTGTTCCCGTCACCGTTATCCAGGTTGAAAAGAACGTAGTTACCCAGATTCGCACCGCTGAAACCGATGGTTACGCCGCGGTGCAGCTGGGATTCGGCGAGTTGCCTGAACGCAAGGTAACTAAGCCGATGCGGGGACACTTCGCCAAGGCTGGCGTGACGCCGCGTCGTCACCTGGCCGAGGTTCGTACCGCCGAGGCTTCCGCCTATGAGCTGGGCCAGGAACTGGGCGCCGAGACTTTCGAAGCCGGCAACCTGGTAGATGTCTCTGGAACCACCAAGGGTAAGGGCTTCGCCGGTGTGATGAAGCGCCACGGTTTCCAGGGTGTTTCCGCTTCTCACGGTGCACACCGCAACCACCGCAAACCCGGCTCGATTGGCGCGTGTGCCACCCCGGGTCGTGTTTTCAAGGGTTTGCGCATGGCTGGCCGCATGGGTTCCGAGCGTTGCACCATCATGAACCTCAAGGTTCAGGCCGTGAACCCGGAAAAGGGCTTGGTTGTCGTGGGTGGCGCAATCCCCGGGCCAAAGAACGGCATCGTGATGATTCGTACTGCTGTGAAGGGAGCCTAAGATGACTGAAACTCGCAGCGTAGATGTATTTGACGGAGCCGGCAAGAAGACCGGTGCCGTAGAGCTTCCCGCCGAGGTCTTTGATTTGGAGCTGAACTCCAGCCTGCTGCACCAGGTTATCAACGCCCAGCTGGCGGCGGCCCGACAGGGCACTCACGCCACCAAGACTCGTTCCGAGGTCAGCGGTGGCGGCAAGAAGCCGTGGCGTCAAAAGGGTACCGGTCGCGCCCGCCAGGGTTCGATCCGCGCCCCGCAGTGGACCGGTGGTGGTATTGTCCACGGTCCGCAGCCGCGTGACTACTCGCAAAAGACCCCGAAGAAGATGAAGGCCGCGGCTTTGCGTCAGGCCCTTTCTGATCGCGCTCGCGCCGGACGGATTCACGTCCTGAGCGATTTCGGAATGACCGAGACCCCTTCCACCAAGGCGGCTAAAGCTGCTTTGCAAAAGGTGGTAGAGAACCGTCACGCCCTGATTGTCTTGACCCCCGAGGTCGATGACATCGTGGCTTTGAGCGTTAATAACCTCAACGAGCACCACGCTCTGTTTGTGGGTCAGCTCAATACCTACGATGTCTTGGTAAATGACGACGTGGTGTTCTCCGCTACGGCACTGGAGAACTTCCTGCGTAAGGAGGAAAACTGATGAGCCTCGAAACCAAGAAAAATCCGCGCGACATTATTTTGAAGCCGGTTGTCTCCGAGAAGTCTTACGCTTTGATTGACCACGGACAGTACACCTTCGAGGTTGATCCGCGTTCGAACAAGTCGGAAATCAAGCTGGCCATTGAAGAAATCTTCAAGGTAAAGGTAGCTTCGGTCAACACCCAGAATCGCGAGGGCAAGCGCGTGCGCACCCGCACCGGTTGGGGTCGTCGTAAAGACGTGAAGCGTGCCATCGTTACCTTGCGTGAAGGCACCATCGATGTCTTCGGGATGCAGGGCTAAGGAGGAATAACGCATGGGAATTCGTAAGTACAAGCCCACCACCCCGGGTATGCGCGGGGCTTCGGTGGCTGATTTCGCAGAGATTACTCGTGATCACCCGGAAAAGTCCCTGGTTCGTCCTCTGACTAAGACCGGTGGTCGCAACAACAAGGGCCGCGTGACTTCGCGTCGTCGCGGTGGTGGCCACAAGCGCGCCTACCGCGTGATTGACTTCCGTCGCCACGACAAGGATGGCATTCCCGCCAAGGTAGCCGAGATCGAATACGATCCCAACCGCACGGCACGCATCGCTTTGCTGCACTATGCGGATGGTGAAAAGCGCTACATTTTGTGCCCCGCCCGCTCAAGCAGGGCGACCGTATCGAGCAGGGTCCTGGGGCTGATATCAAGCCGGGCAATAGCCTGCCGCTAAAGAACATCCCGTTGGGTACTACTGTGCACGCGGTAGAGCTGCGTCCCGGTGGCGGTGCGAAAATCGCTCGTTCCGCCGGTGCCAGCGTTCAGCTGGTTGCCAAGGAAGGCCGTTTCGCCCAGTTGCGTATGCCTTCTGGGGAAATCCGCAATGTTGACGCCCGTTGCCGCGCCACGGTGGGTGAGGTTGGCAATGCCGAACAGTCGAATATCGACTTGGGCAAGGCCGGTCGTGCTCGTTGGCTGGGTCGTCGTCCCAAGGTTCGTGGTGTGGTCATGAACCCGGTCGATCACCCGCACGGTGGTGGTGAAGGTCGTACTTCGGGTGGTCGTCACCCGGTCAGCCCCTGGGGTAAGCCCGAGGGTCGTACCCGTAAGAAGAACAAGGCGTCGGATCAGTACATTGTGCGCCGCCGCAAGACTGGCAAGAAGCGCTGATAAGGGGAACAGAAAATGCCACGTAGTTTGAAGAAAGGCCCCTTCGTTGACGACCACCTGCAGAAAAAGGTGGACGCTCAGAACGAGGCCAATACCAAGAACGTGATTAAAACCTGGTCGCGCCGTTCGATGATTACCCCGGATTTCCTGGGCCACACCATCGCGGTTCACGACGGTCGCAAGCACGTACCCGTGTTCATCACCGAATCTATGGTGGGACACAAACTGGGCGAATTCGCCCCGACTCGTACCTTCAAAGGTCACGAGAAGACCGACAAGAAGGGTCGCCGTTAAGGCGGGGAGGGACAGAGAATGATTGCAAAAGCCCATACCCGTTTTGTGCGAGTTACTCCGCAAAAGGCTCGTCGTGTCATGCGCGAGGTTCGCGGTCTGAGCGCTGCTAAGGCTTTGGATTTGCTGGCCTTCGCACCGCAAAAGCCGGCCCTGCCGATTCGCAAGACCCTGGTGTCTGCCCTGGCGAATGCCGAACAGGCCGCCCGCGGTAAGGGAGTGTCCTTCGACGTGGACCAGATGGTTATCGTCGAGGCCTATGTTGATGAAGGCCCCACGATGAAGCGGTTCCGTCCCCGGGCGCAGGGTCGCGCCGCGCGAATCTTGAAGCGGACCAGCCACCTGACCATCGTGGTGGGAACCGAAGCTGAAAAGGCTGAAGCTCTCAAGCCGGTAAAGCAGCCCTTCAAGTCGGCGGCGGCTCGTCGCGCCGAGGCTGCCAAGGCGGAAAAGGCCGCGGCCAAGAAGGCTAAGGCCGAGGAAAAGCCGGCAGCAGAGAAGAAAGCCCCGGCCAAGACCGCTGCCAAGCCGGCCGCAGAAAAGAAGGCTCCGGCCAAGACCGCTGCCAAACCGGCCGCAGAAAAGAAAGCTCCGGCTAAGACCGCAGCCAAGAAGACCCCCGCCAAGAAGACCGAAACCGAAGAGAAGGGAGCGAAGTAAATGGGACAGAAAGTACATCCCACTGGTTTCCGCCTGGGTATTACGACTGCACATCGTTCCCGCTGGTTCGCCGATTCCACCAAGCAGGGTCAGCGCTACCGCGACTTCGTGAAGGAAGATGTTGCGATTCGTCGCTTGATGGAAGAGCGTCTGGAACGCGCCGGTATCTCTCGCGTAGAGATTGAACGTACTCGCGACCGCGTCTCGGTTGACCTCTACACCGCCCGTCCCGGTATTGTTATCGGTCGTCGCGGCGCCGAGGCCGACAAGCTGCGCGCGGAACTGGAAAAGATGACCGGCAAGCAGGTACAGCTCAATATCCGCGAGGTAAAGAACCCCGAACTGGATGCCCAGCTGGTTGCACAGGGCATCGCCGAGCAGCTCAGCGCCCGCGTTTCTTTCCGTCGCGCTATGCGCAAGGGGATGCAGTCCGCGCAGCGCGCCGGGGCCAAAGGTATCCGCGTGCAGTGCTCGGGTCGTCTGGGCGGCGCGGAAATGTCGCGTTCCGAGTTCTATCGCGAAGGCCGGGTGCCGCTGCACACCCTGCGCGCGAATATCGACTACGGTTTCTACGAAGCTCGTACCACCTTCGGTCGCATCGGCGTGAAGGTGTGGATCTACAAGGGCGATATGACCGAACGCGAATCCGCTCGTTTGCAGGCTGAACAGGTTGGCCGCGGTGGGGGTCGCCGTAACGACCGCCACCTCGAACCGTCGTCCCCGCGGTGAACGTCCGGTAGAGAACGCGGAAACCACAAACCAAAACCGAAGCTCCCTGAGGTCGTATCCGCCGGAGCAAGCACAGAAACGGAGGCATAAGCAATGCTGATTCCCCTGTCGTACCAAGTGGCGTCGCCAGCATCGCCCCGGGCGTGCCGGCTATGCCAAGGGTGGCACTGAAATCGCTTTCGGCGATTACGGTATCCAGGCCTTGGAAGGCGCTTATCTGACCAACCGCCAGATTGAAGCGGCTCGTATCGCTATGACTCGTCACGTCAAGCGTGGCGGCAAAATCTGGATCAATATCTTCCCTGATCGCCCCCTGACCAAGAAGCCCGCTGAAACCCGTATGGGTTCCGGTAAGGGTTCTCCCGAATGGTGGGTTGCTCCGGTGAAGCCGGGCCGTGTTTTTGTCTCGAACTGGCCGGAGTAAACGAAGAACTGGCTCGTGAGGCAATGTCTCGTGCGATGCACAAGCTGCCCATGAAGACACGTTTCATTACGCGAGAGGGTGGTGAATAATCAATGATCGGATCCAAAGGTTTGGCTCCCAATGATTTGGATGCCCTGGATAACGAACAGCTGGCGGTGAAACTGGCCGATGCCAAGCAGGAACTGTTCAACCTGCGCTTCGCCCAGGCCACCGGTCAGCTGGAAGACCACGGTCGTATCAAGGCAGTGCGCCGCGATGTGGCCCGTATCTACACCATCTACCGCGAGCGTGAACTGGGTATTCGTACCGAGCCCAGCGTGAAGGAGTAAGACATGGCTGAAGTTAGTGAGACGACTGAACGCAACCACCGCAAGGTGCGTCGCGGCTACGTGGTGTCTGACGCGATGGAGAAGACCATCGTGGTTCAGCTGGAAGATCGCATGAAGCACCCGCTTTACGGCAAGGTTATGCGTCGCACCAAGAAGGTCAAGGTGCACGACGAAGAAAACCAAGCTGGCGTAGGCGACTTGGTGGTCATCATGGAGACTCGACCGCTGTCCAAGACCAAGCACTGGCGTTTGGTAGAGATTGCCGAAAAGGCGAAGTAAAACCACTTTCGTTGGCCCCCGGGATAACTGGGGCCAACTCTATTTACCCACTCGCCCTCGCCCCTCAACGCACCACCTCCACCACCCGGCCTCGACCCGGACCTCGACCGGGGCCCCTAACCGAACCTCGACCGGGGCCGCAACCCTTCCCACCACCCCGAGCACAGGTCCACGCCGGGGTGGGCCCCAGGTCTAAAACCGGTGGCGGGTGTAGGGTGGAGGGATGAATTTAGCTTTGCCAGGACCTGAAGAACTGCTCAATTCACGCTCCTTGAAGTGGGGAATGCACCCGGGGAAACTGGGGATGTGGGTGGCCGAGATGGATTTCGGCATTGCCCCGGAGGTACGCGCCGCCCTGCAGTCCCTGCTGGATGAAAACCTGACCGGGTATCCCTCGGCACAACTGATGAAAGACACCGTCCGGGCCGCCATCGAATACCAGGAAGAAGCCTTCGACACGCATTGGGATATTGAAGATGCCGGAATCAGCACCGATGTGCTCAGCGTATTCAAGGCCATGCTTTCGCTGCTGGATGAAGGCAGCCCGGTGGCGGTGCCGACCCCAGCCTATATGCCTTTCCTCTCTATGCCGCAAAAGCAAGGCCACCCCGTAATAGAGGTTCCTTCGCTGCGAGGCGAGGAAGGGCAGATGGAACTGGACTATCGCGGGCTGGAACAGGCTTTCCAGGCCGGGGCACACCTGCTGGTACTGTGCAATCCGTGGAATCCACTCGGACGGGCCCTGCGCGTTGAAGAACTGCAGCGTCTCGATGCGCTGCTTCAGGCTTATCCGCAAGTGCTGGTGTTCAACGACGAGATTCACTCCCCGCTGGTGCTGGAAGGCGACTTCACTTCGTATTCCCAGATATCTGCCCAGGCAAAGACGCGCACGGTTAGCGCGATTTCCGCCTCGAAAGGGTGGAATATTCCGGCGCTGCACTGTGCGCAGTGGCTTTGTGCCGATCCGCTGCTGCGGGAACGAGTGGTGCCGGCTGCGCAGCTCTTTGCCTCGGGCGCCACACCGTGGGGGATGTGGGCCACCATCGCGGCCTATCGGCAGGGGCGCGAGTGGCTGGAAGCCGTCAAATCGCAGATTCGCCACAACGTCGCAACCGTGAGGAACTGGCAGGAAAGCGCGGGACAGACCTCGAAGGTGGCGAAACTACAGATACATCTGCCCACCGCCACTTACCTGTCGTGGTGGGAAACCCGCGACGAGGTCCTGGGTCCGGCTCCAGGGGAAAGGTTGCTGGATGCGGGAGTAGTGGTGAACGAGGGCGCCTCTATGGGGAAGGGGTGGGAGCACAGTTTTCGTCTGAATCTGGCGTGTTCTGACGCTACTTTGGAACAGGCTTTGGGCCGGGTCGAGGCCGCCCTGGGATAGTTCCGGCCAAAGTTTGCGTATTCGGCGCGGATTCACTAGACTTGGAGGGTTGCCTTTGGCAGAGACCTCTCACAAATGTGTCTGTGTCTGCCAGGGGTTTCAAGATACCGCCTGCGAAGGTGGGATTTTTGTGCCCTGGCAACTTAGGAAATTACGTTCGGCCAGGCTCGGCAGAGAACCAGCCAGACGAAGGAGAAAAGATGATTCAGCAGGAGTCGCGCCTGAAGGTCGCCGACAACACTGGTGCCAAGGAAATCTTGTGCATCCGTGTTATGGGTGGCTCGAAGCGACGCTACGCCGGCATTGGTGACACCATCGTCGCTACCGTCAAGGATGCTATTCCGGGCGGTAACGTCAAGAAGGGTGAAGTCGTCAAGGCCGTCGTGGTACGCACCAAGAAAGAGACCCGCCGCAAAGACGGTTCTTACATTCGATTCGACGAGAACGCCGCTGTGATCCTCAAGAACAATGAGGACCCGCGTGGCACCCGTATTTTCGGTCCCGTCGGCCGTGAGCTTCGCGAAAAGAAGTTCATGCGCATTATTTCGCTGGCCCCGGAGGTGATCTGATGGCAGCTAAGTTAAAGGTTGGCGACGAGGTCGTAGTGATCTCAGGTCGCGACAAAGGACAGCACGGCCGTATCTTGCAGATCGACCGCAAGCGCGAGCGCGTCATTGTGGAAGGCGTCATGTTGATGAAGCACCACAACAAGGCCGGTCGTAACCAGCAGGGACCCACCGGTGGGATTGAAACCAAAGAGGCTTCGATTCACATCTCTAACGTGATGTACTACGAGCCCGCGGCCGCGAAAGCCAAGCTGGGTAACACCACCAAGAAAGTGCCGGGTACTCGCGTAGGGATGCGGGAAGAGACCGTAGAGAAGAACGGCAAGGAAAAGACCGTGCGCGTGCGCGTGTCCAAGGCAACCGGGAAGGATCTGTAAAAATGGCAGAAGAAACATATGTCCCGCGCCTCAAGGCCCGTTACCGCGAAGAGATTAAGGACGCTCTGCATAAGGAATTCAAGTACGAAAACGTGATGCAGATTGCGGGCCTGGAGAAAATCGTGTTGAACATGGGTGTGGGTGCCGGTGCTCACGATCACAAGCTGATCGAAGGCGCGGCCCGTGACCTGGCCACCATCACCGGTCAAAAGCCCGTGATCGCCAAGGCTCGCAAGTCCATCGCCCAGTTCAAGCTGCGTGAAGGTAACCCCATCGGTGCTTACGTGACTCTGCGTGGTGACCGCATGTGGGAGTTCCTGGACCGTTTGCTCTCCACCGCTTTGCCGCGTATCCGCGACTTCCGCGGTTTGTCCGCCCAGCAGTTCGACGGTCACGGTAACTACACCTTCGGTTTGACCGAGCAGTCCGTGTTCCACGAGATCGACCAGGATACCATCGACAAGGTTCGCGGTATGGACATCACGATTGTTACCACTGCTTCTACCGATGAGGAAGGCCGGGCGCTGCTTAAGCACCTCGGTTTCCCGTTCAAGGAGGATTAATAGTTATGGCTAAGACCGCTTTGAAGAATAAGGCCGCTCGCAAGCCGAAGTTTGCCGTTCGTGCCTACACTCGCTGCCAGCGTTGTGGCCGCCCTCACTCGGTGTACCGCAAGTTTGGCCTGTGCCGTATCTGCCTGCGTGAGATGGCCCATCGTGGCGAGCTCCCCGGCGTAACGAAGTCTTCCTGGTAAACACATATAGGGGCAGGTCGCTAACGAAACCGCCTCAGAAAGGGCAAGAGCCCAATGACAATGACTGATCCCATCGCAGACATGCTCACGCGTCTGCGCAACGCCAATTCGGCGTATCACGAGTCGGTGTCTATGCCGTACTCGAAAATGAAGGGTGCCATCGCCAATATTCTGCAGACCGAAGGTTACATCAAGGATTACCAGGTCGAAGATGCTCGCGTTGGCAAGACCTTGGTGCTGAACCTCAAGTACGGCACCAAGCGTGAACGCGCGATTTCCGGTGTGAAGCGCGTCTCTAAACCCGGTTTGCGGGTTTATGCAAAGTCCAATAACCTGCCGAAGGTTCTCGGCGGCCTGGGTGTGGCGATTATTTCGTCTTCTTCCGGTCTGCTGACGGATCGCGAAGCGGCCGAGAAGGGTGTAGGCGGGGAAGTTATCGCCTACATCTGGTAAGGAGGTTTCGTAATGTCTCGTATCGGTAAGATCCCGGTGGCTATTCCCTCCGGTGTAGAGTTAAGATCGACGGCCAAGAGGTAGAGGTTAAAGGGTTCCAAGGGTACCTTGAATCACACCGTTCCGGCACTGATTTCTGCGGTGGTCGAGGACGGCCACATCGTGGTGACCCGCGCTAACGACGGTCGCGAGGCCCGGGCCCTGCACGGTCTGACTCGTACTCTGATCGCCAACATGGTAGAAGGCGTGACCAACGGCTTCACCAAGGTATTAGAGATTCAAGGTACCGGTTACCGCGTGAACGCTAAGGGCAACGGCCTGGAGTTCGCTCTGGGCTTCTCTCACCCAGTGAATGTGGAGCCCCCGCAGGGCATCACTTTCAAGGTAGAGGGTAACCGCGTCACCGTTGAAGGTATCTCAAAGCAGCAGGTCGGCGAAGTTGCGGCGAATCTGCGCAAGATTCGCCCGCCGGAGCCCTATAAGGGCAAGGGTGTGCGCTACCAAGGCGAGAATGTCCGCCGCAAGGTCGGAAAGGCAGGTAAGTAATATGGCTTATTCCGTAAAAGGTAAAGGCAAGCGCACCGCGCGTCAGCGTCGCCACCAGCGTATCCGCAAGCACATCTTCGGATCTGCTACCAAGCCGCGTTTGGTGGTGACTCGTTCGAACCGTCACATGGTGGCTCAGTTGGTGGATGACTTCCAGGGGATTACCCTGGTCAGCGCCTCCAGCATGGAAGCTACCTTGCGCGAATCAGGCGACAACAAAGTAGCTAAAGCCCAGCAGGTCGGCAAGCTGATTGCCGAGCGCGCCAAGGCTGCCGGAATAGAGACTGTCGTTTTCGACCGTGGTGGTAACAAGTACCACGGCCGTGTGGCGGCTGTAGCTGAAGGTGCCCGCGAGGGCGGATTGAACCTGTAAGGAGGAAAACATGGCTGAAGAACAGCAGGAATTTACAGGCGAAACCGCTGAAACCGCCGAGAACGAACGTCGGGAACGTCGCGGGAATCGCCGCAATGATGATCGCCGTGACTCGAACCGTCGCAACAACAATGCCGATGACAAGTACGTCGAGCGTGTAGTGGCGATTAACCGTGTCTCTAAGGTGGTCAAGGGTGGCCGTAACTTTAGCTTCTGTGCACTGGTTGTGGTCGGTGACGGTGAAGGTACCGTCGGGGTCGGCTATGGCAAGGCCAAGGAAGTTCCCGCCGCCATTGCCAAAGGCGTAGAAGAAGCTAAAAAGAACTTCTTCCACGTCCCGATGATTCGTCGTACCATCGTGCACGAAGTCCTGGGCGAGGACGCCGCTGGCGTGGTTTTGCTGCGTCCGGCTTCCCCTGGTACCGGTGTAATCGCCGGTGGTCCGGTGCGTGCTTTGATGGAGTGCGCCGGCGTGCATGACGTACTGTCCAAGTCGCTGGGTTCCAGCAACGCCATCAACATCGTGCGTGGCGCGGTGGCAGCGTTGAAGCAGCTGGAACAGCCCGAAGCTGTGGCGGGTCGTCGCGGTTTGCCGCTGGAGCGAGTGGCTCCGGCCGGTATGTTGCGGGCGCGCGCCGAAGGCGAAGCCGAGGTGCGTGCTCAGGTAGAAAAGGCCGAGAATGAGGCCGCTGTGTCTGGAGTGAGTGCATAATGGCTAAGAATCTGAAAAATCACTCAGGAGAAAAGCGTCATTGGGACCCCGCAGACTCAGCGGGCCACCATGGCCAGCCTGGGGTTGAAGAAAATCCGTCAATCCGTGATTCACCCTGATAACCCGGCCGTGCGCGGTCAGGTACACAAGGTGCGTCACCTGGTTAGTGTGGAGGAGGTTGACTAACTATGGCCGAAAAGGAAACCGCTGCACAAGCGCAGGTTACCTACCTGCATCACCTGCGTCCGGCTCCGGGCTCCAACACTCCCAAGACCCGCGTGGGTCGAGGCGAGGGCTCCAAGGGTAAGACCTCTGGACGCGGTACCAAAGGTACCAAGGCCCGTTACCAGGTTCCGGCTCGTTTCGAGGGGGGCCAGATGCCGATGCATATGCGCCTGCCCAAGTTGCGTGGCTTCAAGAATCCCTTCCACGTGGAGTACCAGGTCGTGAATCTCGATCGCCTGATGAAGGTATTCCCCAAGGGCGGAACCCTGGGAGTTGACGAGCTGGTAGAGGCCGGCCTGGTGCGTAAGAACCAACCGGTAAAGGTCCTGGGTACCGGAGAGGTCTCGGCAAAGTTCGACCTGACGGTGGACGCCTGGTCTGAATCCGCCAAGACCAAGCTGGAAGCCCAAGGCGGCAGCTTGACTGCTCGCTAAAGCGTGCGATCGGCGGGGCGTCCCTTGGATGCCCCGCCGATTTTTCCCTTGCTTTCCAGACGCTAGACTAAGATACGTAAAGAGATTCCGGGATGGGAATGAGACCCGGGATATACCGCTGGAGGACACTTGTTTACCGCATTCATCCAGGCTTTCAAAACGCCTGACCTTCGAAACAAACTGTTGTTCACCATTTTCATCATGGCTTTGTTCAGGTGGGGTTCCTTTATCCCACTGCCCGGTGTCGACTACAAGGCGCTTACTTCCGTCATGGCAGACCTGCAGAACAATGGCTCGTTGTTGGACCTGGTGAACCTGTTCTCCGGTGGGGCACTGCTGCAGTTGTCGATTTTCGCCTTGGGTATCATGCCCTACATCACGGCCTCGATTATTGTGCAGCTGCTGCGAGTGGTGATTCCCCGCTTTGAGGACCTACACAAAGAGGGTCAAACCGGTCAGGCCAAACTGACCCAGTACACCCGCTATCTCACTATTGCCCTGGGGGTTTTGCAGTCCACCTCCATCATTACCGCGGTACGTACCGGGGCGCTGTTCGGCAATGTTTCGGACACCAAGATTATCCCTTCGGATTCAATTTGGCTCTTTATCCTCCAGATTTTGGTGATGACCGCCGCCACCGGTTTGATTATGTGGATGGGCGAGCTCATCACCGAGAAGGGCGTGGGCAACGGGATGTCCATGTTGATCTTCACCTCTATCATTGCCAATCTGCCCCATAACCTGTTCTCGGTGGCGGCCGGTAACGGAGGGGTAACCAAGTTCCTGGCGGTTATCGGCCTGATCTTGGCGGTTACCGTGGCAGTGGTCTATGTGGAGCAATCCATGCGTCGCATCCCGGTACAGTACGCCAAGCGTATGGTGGGACGTCGCATGATGGGCGGCACCACCACCTACATTCCGTTGAAGATAAACATGTCGGGCGTTATCCCCGTCATCTTCGCTTCCTCTATCTTGGCCATGCCCATGATGTTTGCCCAGTTCGGCAACCCCGAATCCAAGTGGGTCCAGCTCATGGGACAGTGGTTCCATTCAAATTCCTGGCCCTATTTGGTGCTCTATGGCTTGCTGACCCTGGGGTTCGCCTTCTTCTATACCTCCATCACCTTCAACCCCGAAGAAGTCGCGGACAATATGAAGAAGTACGGGGGATTTATTCCTGGGCTGCGTGCGGGACGTCCCACGGCTGACTACCTGAAGTACGTGATGACTCGCATCACCACGGCAGGCGCGATTTACCTCACCATCGTTGCCTTGGTTCCCCAGGTGGCAATGGTGGCGATGAACGTCCCGCAGATGCCTTTCGGTGGTACTACAATTTTGATTATCGTCGGCGTTGGTTTGCAGACAGTAAAGGACATCAATGCCCAGCTGCACCAACATCATTACGAAGGATTCATGGCATGAGATTGGTTATCATGGGCCCGCCGGGAGCAGGCAAAGGTACACATGCAAAGAGCATCGCCCAACGCTTCCAAATCCCATGGATTCTACCGGAGATATCTTTCGACACCACAAGGCCGAACAAACCGAGTTCGGGAAACTGATTGCCAGCTATATCGATCGCGGAGAATTCGTCCCCGATTCCGTCACCGACCGCATAGTTTGTGAACGTCTGGGTCAAGCCGATGCGGCGGTGGGGTTCCTGTTGGACGGTTATCCCCGTTCCATTCCCCAAGCCGAGGTGCTGGAGGCCACTTTGAAAGAAGCCGGCCTGCAGGTTGACGGGGTAATCTTTTTAGATGTCCCCAAAGAAGTGGTGATAGAGCGACTCTTGACGCGGGCGCAGATCGAGGGCCGCGCGGATGACACCGAGGACGTGATTACCCATCGTATTGACGTTTACCTCAAATCCACTCGACCCCTGATGGATTTCTATGCGCAGCGCGATTTGCTGTACCGCGTAGATGGGGTTGGTTCCATCGAGGAAATCCATCAGCGCTTGAACACAGCGATGGATCAGCTTCAAGAATCAGAGGCAGTCTGAGTGTCTCCTCGCGAAACCCGACGTATCGAGATTAAGAACACCGACCAGATCTTGCGCATGCGCAGGGCCGGAATGGTGGTGGCCCAGATACACCAGGCTTTGCGCGCCGAGTGTCGCCCCGGCATCACCACAGCGGAGCTTGACCAAGTCAGTGCCGCGGTGATTGCACGAATGGGAGCTCGGCCCAGCTTTCTGGGTTACGAGGGTTACCCCGCTACGGTTTGTATCTCTATCAACGAAGAGATTGTTCACGGTATCCCTTCCAATCGCGTGGTGCAGTTCGGAGACCTGGTCAGTTTTGACTGCGGGGCCTATATTGTGGATTCCCGCGGCAGGCAGTGGCACGGGGATGCGGCTTTTTCTATGATCTGCGGCGGAGAAGAACACGCCAGCGACGATGACCTCCAACTCTTAGCCACCACTGAAAGAAGTCTGTGGGCGGGAATCGCAGCCCTGGCGAAGGCCGAACACGTCAATGAAATCGGTGACGCTATTGAGGAGGTAGTGGCCGAGGACGCCGCGCGTTTCGGTTGGGAGGCCGGGATAGTTGAGGAGTACACCGGCCACGGTATCGGCACGGCGATGCATCAAGCCCCTGACGTGTTGAATTATTCAGTGCGAGGTAAAGGACCCAGGGTCAAGCCGGGGATGTGCCTGGCGATAGAACCGATGTTGACCCGGGGCAGTGCTGAAATCAAGGAACTTTCCGATGGCTGGACCGTGGTGAGTGCAGACGGATCTCGGGCGGCTCACTTTGAACACACCGTGGCGGTGCTGCCCGGCGGGGTCTGGGTATTGACTGCTGCGGATGGAGGCAGGGCGGGTCTGGCACCTTTCGGGCTGTCGCCGCGCGCCTTGGCACCACGCGGCTAAAAGAAATCTGTGCTGGGGCGGTGGTACGGGTAGGTATGTCTACGCCCCTAGGATAGAATAGATGAAGGTGTGCCGAAAAGGCACTTATTGGCAAGGAGAATGTTTCGTGACTAATCCCTCGATTCCGCCTCGTTTCTCTGCAGGGGCCGCGTATTCCGCCCGCTTCGAGGACCCCACTGAGATGCGTCCCCCCGCCCTGACCGCACAAGCCCGCGAAGACGTGGAGCGCCTGCGAGCTAAGGTACGGGCACATAATCCGGGATACATTACGACCAACGGGGTGGCCTTACCTTCGCAACTGCCAACCGTCCCCCAGCTTTGGATGAACTGGCGACGAATGTCGCGGCGGCACGCACCGATCGGGAAGTCCCCAATACCCCTCTGCCCGAAGTGGAACAGTCCGAGCTGGCGAAGGCCGGTTTTGACTGGAAGGCCATCGCTGATCGCGCCATTTCCGCTCTCGAAACCGGCACGCGACGCCCCTTGCCGCTGGCGAATGACCCGGAAGCCGCCCAGGTCCCCGGTTTGAGTATCATCGCGCAGATGCAGGCTCACGCCGCGGTTCAACCCGAAGAGACCCCCGAGGCCCCCGGGTTGGAACCGGTGGCTGAACCATTGGAGCCCCAAGACGAAACCCAGTTCGCTAAAGCCATTTCTACGGAGGAACTCACCGAGGTCCCCTATATGGATGGACATCTTGAGGCCGCGGAATACTACCAGTCTGGTTCCACCGCTAGTGAGCTGCCCGCCGAAGCGGCCTTGGAAGAACTGGCGATGCACGGCCAAGAGGTGGGGGATGAGTCCCCAACCCCAGATTTCTCCACCCCGGAATACACGCCGTATCAGGCAGAGCATGATTTGGCGCAACCCGCGGATGACTTTGCAACCTACCCCGAGCAAACCCAACCGGAAGGCGATGACTTTAGCGCGGACCTCGCCCAGGCAGAAGACCTGGTAAACGAGAGGGTTTACGATGACCAGGTGCTGGAAAGCGCGGGCAACGACGACGAAGTGTTCGTCGGAGACGTCGATCCCACCCAGGTCTATCACGAAGAGCAGATTGAAGAACTGCCCCCGGTGGTTGATTTTGCCGCGGAAACCGCTCCTGAAATGGAGGAACTGGAGCCCCTGGAAGAGATGCAGGACCTCAGCGCCGAGCGTGTCTACGACGACCAGGTTTTGGAAGCTGAAGGCAATGACGATGAGCTCTTTGTTGGAGACATCGACGAAGTAGTTCCGCTAGCTTTGGATTCGCCGGATTACTTGACTGAAGATTTGCCCGAAGAAATGCCGCAGACGGATTACGCCCCGGAGCTGGCAGAGGAACTGCCCAAGGTCGAGCCCGCCGAGGACCTGGCCGAAGAACTGCCCGAGATTGAGCCCGCCGAGGAAGCACAAGCAGAACTGCCGACACAGATACCGCAAGAAGATGCGCCCTTTGAACCTGCCGATTTGATCGAGGAAACCCAGGCAGCTCCGATAGAGGATGCCAGCTTTGTAAACGCCCCGGAAAGCCAAGACAGCAGCGAAGAAAACTACGATGCGTCTGTGGAAGAAATCATTGATTTTCGAAGATATTGATTTGGGGACTCACGCCCAGGACCTCGATTCTTTAGAGTTCTTCGAAGAAGAAACAGCCCCGGGGACCGAAGCAGGCACCGAGGAAAACCAGGTGACACCCGTACCCGCCCCCGAACCGCAAGATTTCGCTGCCCAGGAACAGGCGGACCTCGACCTGGGAGAAACCCAAAGTTCCCCGCTGTGGGAGCCGATTACCGCCGAAACCGCGGCTGAAGAAGTCGACGAGTTGCCGGGTTCTCAGGCGATTGCCTCGGAACCCGGAGAAAAGACCGAGAACGAGGTTTATGTGGCCGGCGCACCTCAAAGCGAGGCGGTGGAGGAAGAGACAGCCGCGACCCAGGTTTTGCCTGATACTGAACTGCCTTTGGAGCGTCTGCCTTTTGAGGAGGCCACCGCCGAACCGGGCTTGGATGTCGCCACCCCGGATGCTTCGCCCCTAGAGGAAAACCTGCAAGATCCGCAGCGGGAAACCGCGGAACCGGCCGAGGAGGAAGTCCCTGACCAGACTCCCGAATTCCAAACTCCCGGAATCCAGATCCCCCAGGTACAAGGCGATATCCCCGAGGCCATGCGCGAGGACTATGCGGAAGCTCCTATTGCGGAGGAACCGGCGGTAGAGGAAATCGGTTTCGAAACCGAGGAAGAAGACGCGGCAAGCGTAAAGAAGCCTTTCTGGAAGCGTCTTTTGGGGCGGTAGCCTAATCCTGCTGACAGCTGGGCGTTGATAGATATAATGTCTTTGCAAGATAGAGCTCAAGGAGGGGGGAAGCAAGACGTGAGTGATGCTGCGGATCGTATTATCGCTTTGGCACACAAGCAGTCCGAGCACCCCCTGAGGAATGCTATTTTATTCATGGCCGGCTGGATTATCTTGGTCGCGATCGGCGTGGTGCTGATTGTGGTGCTGGTGTGGCCTCGCACTCAAGGCTATGTCGCGATGCCTTATCCGGGACAGGTGGCCAGCGCAAACTACACTACTTCGGACCTGTTGTTTTTCGGGAAGTTGCGGCAAAAAGGTGCCCAACAGTTAGAGGTAGGTGACGAGGTCGCCGTACAGCTGGGTAAAGAGGTGCAGTACCAGGTCGGTACCGTGGTGGCAAAGTCCGGCGTGGGGGACGACATGAAGTTCACGGTGGATATCGTGGCGCCTCACCAAGCCAAAGGCCAGGAATCACCCTGGACGAGATTCGCGGAATCTTGCTGTATAAGCTGCCCTTCGTGGGCAAGATCTATTCCTGGACCGGGGATGCCGTCAAGTCTTTTGCCTTAGTTTTGGTGGCGCAGTTGCTGCTGGTTTATGCCGGTTGGCAGATCGGTACTTCTATGATTAATGCCCGCGATCCCCAACGCCAAGCCCGCGCCGCCCGGCTGCGCACTGCTGCGCTGGCCGGAAACCTGGAAACCACGCGGCAACGTTTGCGTCGGCAGCAGCTGCGTTAGGGGCTGCGTTAGGAGCTGCGTTAGGAGCTGCGTTAGGAGCTGCGTTAGGAGCTGCGGCCTGGATTTGCCTAATCAGGCAATTTAGGGTTAAGATATATCCTCGGACTGTCTGTCCCAGACTGTCTGGAAACTGGTGAAAACAAGTCAAGAGCTGAGGTTTGGTTGCCCTATGGGGAAAAAAGACGGAGTCATCGAGATTGAAGGCACTGTTGTAGAGGCCCTACCCAACGCGATGTTCCGCGTACAGCTGGCGAATGATCACATGGTTTTGGCTCATATTTCGGGCAAAATGCGGCAACACTACATTCGTATCCTGCCCGAGGACCGCGTTGTGGTTGAACTGAGCCCCTATGACTTGGATCGCGGTCGCATTGTCTACCGCTACAAGTAATTACGGGTAAGACTGGAGGAAAGAGATGAAGGTTAATCCCAGTGTCAAGCCCATCTGCGACAAGTGCAAGGTGATTCGTCGCCACGGTCGCGTGATGGTGATTTGCGAAAACCCGCGTCACAAGCAGCGTCAGGGCTGAGTCCCCGGCGTAGCGGCGCAGACCCAAAACCGGGTCAAGCACTGGTCCAACTGCAGGCTGAGTACTCAGCTCAGGGACCCTCGGTATCGGAGGCCGAGGCCACGAAAGTGGAGGACTGGTGACCGCCTCCGAATATTACAGGAGAAAATATATGGCACGCCTTGTTGGTGTCGATATTCCACGCGAGAAGCGTGTGGAAGTCGCTTTGACCTATATTTACGGTATTGGTCGCACTCGTTCTCACGAGATTCTTGCAGCCACCGGAATCAACCCCGATACCCGCGTCAAGGACTTGACCGAAGAGGATTTGATTGCGCTGCGAGATTTCATTCAGGCAAATTACAAAGTCGAGGGTGACCTTCGACGCGAAGTTGCTGCGGATATTCGTCTGAAGATCGAAATCAACTGTTACCAAGGGATTCGTCACCGTCGCGGATTGCCGGTACACGGCCAGCGCACCAAGACGAATGCTCGTACCCGCAAGGGGCCCAAGCGCACTGTCGCCGGTAAGAAGAAGTAAGGGGAGGTAAACAGTTATGGCTACAAAAACCGCTGGCACCAAGATGCGCCGTAAGGAGCGCAAGAATGTTTCCGAAGGGAACGCTTACATCAAGTCCACCTTCAACAACACCATTGTCTCCATCACCGATCCCACCGGCGCGGTTATCGCCTCGGCTTCTTCGGGGCAGGTAGGTTTCAAGGGTTCGCGTAAATCCACTCCTTTCGCCGCGCAGCTGGCCGCCGAGGCCGCCGCTCGCCGGGCCCAGGAGCACGGGATGAAGCGAGTCGATGTTTTCGTCAAGGGTCCCGGTTCCGGTCGGGAAACCGCGATTCGTTCCTTGCAGGCGGCTGGTCTGGAAGTCGGGTCCATCCAGGATGTGACTCCTCAGGCACACAATGGTTGCCGCCCGCCCAAGCGTCGTCGCGTCTGATAACGCCCTCGCTAGAGGGGAGACAAACGGACAGGAGGCTGTCCCTCCCCCAAGTAATCTTTATTCAAAATACTCAGATCCCTTCGCCAAGGAACTGGAGCCTGAACCGGTGTGGTGGCGGATGCCGGAAAGGAAAACAAAGTGCTTATTCAAGCGCAACCGAAGCTGACTGAAGAAAAAATTAGCGAACAGCGTTCTCGATTCACCATCGAGCCGTTAGAACCAGGTTTCGGGTACACCTTGGGTAACTCCCTGCGTCGTACCCTGCTGTCCTCGATTCCAGGGGCGGCGGTGACCTCCATCAAGATTGATGGGGTGCTGCACGAATATTCTCGACCCTGCCCGGGGTGAAAGAAGACGTCACTCAGATCGTCTTGAACATCAAGGAAATCATCTTGTCTTCGGACAATGACGAGCCCGTGGTGATGTATCTGCGCAAAACCGGGGAAGGCGAAGTTACCGTGGGTGACATTATGCCTCCCGCGGGCGTAACTATCCACAACCCGGAACACCACATTGCCACCCTGAACCAGGACGGCAAACTGGAGATCGAGTTGACGGTAGAGCGTGGCCGCGGCTACGTGTCGGCCCAGCAGAACAACGACCCCAATGCCGAGATTAGCCGGATTCCCATCGATTCCATCTACTCTCCGGTGCTGAAGGTTACCTACCGCGTCGAAGCTACCCGTGTGGAACAGCGCACCGACTTTGACCGCCTGATTGTAGATGTAGAGACCAAGAAAGCTATCTCTCCTCGCGATGCCATGGCTTCGGCGGGCAAAACCTTGGTGGAGCTCTTCGGCTTGGCCCGGGACCTCAATACCGAAGCGGAAGGTATCGAACTGGCTTCTACCGGCTCTGATGCGGCTTGGCTGAGGACCTGGCGATTCCGGTGGAAGACCTGAGTCTGACCTCGCGTGCCCTGAACTGTCTGACCCGCGAGGGCATCAACACCGTGGGTGACTTGGTGGCGCGTTCCCAGGCCGACCTGATGGACATTCGCAACTTCGGACACAAGTCCATCGACGAAATCAAAGAGAAGCTGGCCAGCATGGGGATGAGTCTGAAGGACTCGCCGATGCCTGCGGTAGAAGAAACCGAGACTCCCCAGTTCAGCGACTAAAGAAGACACTAAACTCACAGAAATAAGGAGAAACTGAAATGCCTAAGCCTACGAAGGGACCGCGTCTGGGTGGCAGCCCCGCTCACGAGCGCATTATGCTGTCCAACCTGGCCAACTCGCTGTTCGAGAATGGTTCGGTGACCACCACCGAGGCCCGCGTCAAGCGCGTCCAGCCTCTGGCCGAAAAACTGATCACCAAGGCACGTCGCGGAGATTTGCACGCCCGCCGCACCGTTTTGGCCCGTCTGCGCAACAAGGCCGTAGTGGCCAAACTGTTCGAAGAGATCGCCCCGGCTATTGATGAAGCCCGCGAAGGCGGCTACACCCGGATTGTGAAGCTGGGGAACCGCCGGGGGGACAACGCTCCCTTGGCCGAGATTTCTTTGGTGCTGGAAGCCGTAGAAAAGAAGAAGAAGGCCGCTGCTAAGCCTGCCGCAAAGGCCGAGGCTAAGGCCGAGGAAAAGGCCGAAGAGAAGGCAGCGCAAGAGGTTGAAGAACAGGCTGCACAGCCCACCGCCGAAGCTCCTGAGGCCAGTGAGGCCCCGGCCCAAACCGAAAAGGAAGCCGAGTAACTCCAGGCCAAAAAGCAAATTACTACGCCGCTGGTGAGGCTAACTCGGCCGGGACTATAGTCTCGGCAAGGGCCTCACCAGCGGCCTTTTATTGCCGGTTCCCCCGTGCAGGAAAACACACAAGGAGAGGCCGATGACGCGGATACGTTTAGATCTCAGCTATGACGGCAGCCCTTTTCACGGCTGGGCGCTGCAACCGGGACTGCCCAGCGTCGCCGGTGCGCTGCAGGCGGCTTTAGCCCTGGTGCTTCGCGCCCCCGTCCAGTTGACGGTCGCGGGGCGAACCGACGCGGGCGTCCATGCCATCGGCCAGGTCGCGCACTTCGATTGGCCCCCGCTTCCCCTTTCGAGGCCCGCGGTTGCCAATACGGGCGAGGACTTGGATAACGGTGGGGAAGCGGTGTCGGTTGCGGCGGATTGCGCTTCCCCGGTCGAGGCTCCTTTGGGTGCGTTTTCGGGGTTGGCACGGGGGGACTCGGGGTACTTTCTACAGCGGCTACATTCGGCTTTACAGGTGGTGCTTTCGGGTAATCAACCCCAGGTTCCGCACCTCGATTTGGGAGAGAAGCCCAACTATCCTGCCGCTGCCCTGGGTTCTATCTATGTACACCGGGCCCAGGTGGTGCCCGCCCAGTTCGATGCGCGGTTTTCCGCCTTGGGTCGCCACTACCAGTACCGCATCGCGGATGGCGCGGCTCGGCGCGATCCGCGATGCCGCCTGATGACTTGGTGGCATCCGGCTGGGGAACTGGATTTGGAAAAGATGCGCGAAGGGGCTCGATTCCTGTTGGGGGAACACGATTTCGCAAGTTTCGCGAAACCCCGTGAAGGCGCCACCACCATCCGTACCCTCACCGAACTGGAGCTTCGCCGTAATACCCGTGGCGAGGTCCTCGTCGAGGTGGGAGCCGATGCCTTTTGTCATTCTATGGTGCGCCTGATAGTGGGGGCGCTAACCGAGGTGGGAAGGGGTAAACGCGAGCCAAAGTGGATTGCCCAGGCCTTGGAGTCGCGGCGCCGCCTGCCCCAGATACCCTTGGCTCCAGCTGGTGGTTTGACTCTGGTGCGGGTTGATTATCCCCAGATGACCCCGGCCGTGCTGCTGCAACGCCAGCAACAAACCCGAGCGCGCCGAGGCTAGAGATTACGCCGCTCGGCAGTGAAATATCGCTTCTTGGCGCGGTCTGTGAACCGTATTCGCTTCGCAAGGGTTTTCTTGGGCCGCGCCCAGTGCCTGAAATCCTCAGGGGATAGTTATAGGATGTCTGACAGATACTGTCAGACCAAGTGGCGAAATTCTTCAGGGAGGGATATCCGGTGTTGGCGAAACTCGCGACGCTGCACCTTGATATGGTGAACCGTAAAGACATTGTGGTCAGCCAGATTAAATATTATATCCTGAGTCATCACCTGACTCCGGGCGATGCGATTCCCGGCGAACAGGTGTTGTGCGCCGAGTTGGGGGTGTCGCGTTCCTCGGTGCGCGAAGCTCTGCGTCGCCTCGAGGCCTTGGATATTGTGCAGATTCACCAGGGCAAAGGAACCTACGTGGGGGATTTGTCGATGTCTCCGCTGGTGGAGGCCCTGGTGTTCCGCACCCAGTTGGATTCTCAAGATGACTTGCAGACGCTGCGCAAGATTGTCAAAGTACGTCGCTATCTGGACCTGGGCGTGGCGGAAAAGATTTGCTTTGAACTCAAAGACACTTCGCATCCCACCTTGGAGTCTCTGGTGGAAAAGATGGTGACTAAAGCCCAGGCGGGGCAAAAGTTTTCCTCCGAGGACTATGCCTTTCATGACGGCTTGCTTTCCCTGGTGAATAACGAGATTATCCGCGAGTTAATCACGGCTTTTTGGTCTATCCACACCGAAGTGGCACCGCGAATCGACCCGGCGGCGCGCGAGTCTTTGCAGCAAACGGCCCAGGCTCACGGGGACATGTTGCGAGCCGCGCAGGCGGGGGATGTTGCGGCTTATCGCGAGGCCGTGATGCGGCACTATGCCCCCATCGAACGCATTTTGGGTGAATGAATTTCCCCCGGCGAGGACGGGGCGAGGTTTTCGCCGGGAAGTTGCGGTTTGTGGCCGGGAAAAGTACGGGATAATCGAGTCTGTAAAACCCTTGCGGAAATAGGCCGGGCGGGGTAATATCTAGATGTATCAGACATAAGATGTCTGACATGTACTCAGAGAGGAGTTATACATATGCGTAAATCCATTCCCTTGGTAGCTCTCGGCTTGAGCGCTGCCTTGGTACTCAGCGCCTGTGGTGGCGGAACCGCAAAATCGGCGGATAAGCACGCTGCCGACAACGCGGCCGCACCGGACACCATTACCGCCGCCATCGGCTACGACGGCGACAACTATGACCCGGCCACCACCACATCCGCGGTGGCGACCTCGGCGAACTGGCACACGGTGGAAGGGCTGACCGAGTTGAGCCCGGTTACCCGCGAAGTTGAGCCGGCCCTGGCCGCTGAACTCCCCAAACAGATTGACGACGTGACCTACGAGGCCACTTTGCGTGACGGCGCGAAGTTCTCCGACGGTACCGATGTCACCGCCGATGACGTGGTATTTGCCTACACCCGCGCGATCGAAGGCTTCTACAAGCCCATGCTGGACTTCTTGGAATCCGTCACTAAGAAAGATGCCAAGACCGTAACTATCAAGACCAAGTTCCCCTTCTCGCTGGTTGCCGAGCGAATCTCCTTGATCAAGGTGGTGCCGGCCTCACAGAATTTGGAGTCCGTGAAGTCCAAGCCGATTGGCACCGGCCCCTACATCATGACCTCGGCGGTTAAGTCCAAGGCCATCGAGTTCGAGGCCAATCCCCACTACAACGGCAAACACCCCGCCAAAACCCCGAAGATGCACTGGGACATCTTGGTGGATGACACCGCTCGTGTAACCGCTATGAGCTCTGGCACGGTTATGGCGATTGACAATGTTCCCGCCGTAAACCAAAAGACCTTGGAAAGCAAGGCCAAGTTGGAGGCCAAGCAGTCCTTCGGTCTGGCTTTCTTAATGTTTAACACCAAGAAGGCTCCCTTCGATAACGCCAAGGTTCGCCAAGCCATCCTCTATGCAGTCGACACCAATCAGCTGATTGAAAAGGCTATGGGCGGTTTGGCTACTCCCATCACCTCCTTCCTGCCGGAAAATCACCCGAACTACCACAAGGCCAAGATGGTTTACACCAAGGATGTCAAAAAGGCCAAGTCTCTGCTGGCCGAGGCCGGGGTTTCTAACCTGGACATCACCTTGAACACCACCGACCACTCCTGGATTACCAAGCTGGCCCCGCTGATTCAGCAGGACCTGGCGGCGGTCGGTATCAACGCCACCATCAAGTCCGATGCGTCCTCGGCCATGTACCCCAACGTAACCGATGTACCCAACCCCACCTTCGACGTGGTGCTGGCCCCCGGTGACCCCTCGGTATTCGGCAACGATCCCGACTTGCTGATGTCGTGGTGGTACGGTGACAATGATTGGACCCAGAAGCGTACCCAGTGGAAGGATTCTGAAGGCTACAATCGCCTGCACGCCGAAATGGACAAGGCAGTTCGCGCCACTGGCAAAGAACAGCAGGAACTGTGGAACAACTGCTTCGACATCATCTCCGAAGAGGTTCCGCTCTATCCCTTGTTCCACCGCAAGGTAGTGGGTGCCTGGGATGATTCCAAGTTGGAGGGCTATCAGCCCATCGCACTGACCGGCCTGTCCTTCCTGGATGTAGCCGCGAAGTAACAACTCAATACTACGTGTTTCGGGGCTGGGGCTCGCTCAGCCCCAGCCCCGAAACACGTCTTCACCTAGTTATATACAAAGGGGTATTCGCAGTGGGTAACCTGATACGACTCATCGGTAGACGCCTGGTGGCGCTGCCCATCATGGTGTTGGGAATCACCTTCCTGGTGTTCTTTATCATGTCCTTTTCTCCCATCGACCCGGCCTACAATGCGCTGGGAGAGGGGGCCTCGCAAGAAGCCCTGGACAAGTACCGTGAAGAATACGGACTCAACCAACCGCTACTGGTGCGCTACGCCAGTTTCCTGTGGGGACTGCTCCACGCAGACCTAGGAACCTACACTTCCCAGCGACTGCCGGTTTCGGACCGTATCGGTCAAGCCTTTCCCCACCACTATTTCACTGACCTTCTATGGCTTTAATCATCGCCGTGGTTTTCGCCCTGATCTTCGGGGTATTGGCGGCACTTTTACCGGGACCGTTGGGTGGACCAAGTTATCCGCGTGGTCTCCATCATTTTTGTCGCCACCCCTTCCTTCTGGTTGGCGGTTTTGCTGATTCAGGCCTTCACCATCTCTAACGATATCTTCCCCGCGGCGGGTCCCCTCACGGCCTTCTCCGATGATCCCAACGCCTACATGATGCGTATGCTGATGCCTTCTTTCGCCTTGGGGGTTCCCGTCGCCGGCTCGCTGATTCGCGTGGTGCGCACCTCCATGGTTGAGGAACTCGACAAGGACTATGTACGCACCGCCCTGGGGGCGGGCTTGCCCAAATTCGTGGTGGTGGCCCGAAACGTACTGCGAAATGCCCTGATTACCCCGGTCACGGTTCTGGGGCTGCGTATCGGCTACCTGATGGGCGGGGCGGTGATCATCGAAGTAATCTTTGCACTGCCCGGCATGGGCCAAGCCATCCTGGAAGGGATTCAACAAAACGAACCCTACTTGGTCCAAGGTGTCACCCTGGTGGTAGCCCTGGCCTTCGTAATCATCAACATCGTGGTGGATATGCTTTACATCCTCATCAACCCCCGAATCAGGACGGTGTGACATGCGACCTGGACTAACCAAGAAACTTGAACGCCCGGGTCTGCGCTTCAACCGGTGGCGCGCCTTGAAACTCGGACCGAAACTGGCGGCAATTGCCCTGGTCTTGGTGGTGCTGGCCGCCATCTTTGCGCCCCTGGTTGCCACCAAAGATCCCCTGACTTCCTTTATGCCCGACAGTCCTCCCGATGGAGAATTCTGGTTCGGCACCGACTTGATCGGTCGCGATGTGTATTCGCGCATCATCTACGGTTCGCGCATCTCACTCATCATCGGTATCTGCGCCACTCTCTTCGCCCTGGCTTGCGCCGCTATTTTGGGTTCCATCGCGGCGGTTTCGAATAAATGGGTTTCCGAAGTGGTGATGCGCATCCTCGACATCATCATGTCTTTCCCCGGCATCGCCCTGGCTGCCGTCTTCGTGGCGGTATTCGGTAACTCCCTGCCGGTCATCATCATCACCATCGGGTTCCTCTACATTCCCCAGCTCACCCGCGTGGTGCGCGCCAATATCCTGGACCAGTGGGGCGAGGACTACGTTTCTGCGGTGGTGGTTTCCGGGGCCAGGATCCCGTGGATCTTGATCAAGCACGTCGCCAGGAACTGCGCGGCTCCGGTTTTGGTTTTCGCCACCGTTTTGGTCGCCGATGCCATCGTTTTCGAAGCCTCGCTCTCCTTCATCAACGCCGGGGTGCCCCAACTGACCCCTCGTGGGGCAACATCATCGCCGGGGCCCGTCAAGGAGTCCTCGCCGGTTTCTGGTGGCCGGCACTCTTCCCCGGTCTGGCCATCATGATCACCGTGTTGTGCCTGAACATCCTGGCCGAAGGTCTGACCGACGCCCTAGTGGCCGCGCCTTCCAACGCCCCGGCAAAGGTCGAACAAACCTCGGCCGAACGCGAAGCCGATCGCCTCTTGGTTGACCCGGTAGCCGCCTACGCCGCCCAGAAGGAATCCCTCGAAGGCCGCCTTGCAGCCCTCAAAGAAGTTGAGGAACAGCGCACCGACCGCTTCGTGCCTCTGGGCGAGGGGCCCGCCCTGCTTGCGGTCAAAGACCTGTGCATCAAGTTCCCCCGTCACGGCGAGGTAAACGTGGTAGACCACGTGTCTTTCTCGGTGCGGCCGGGACAAACCATGGGTTTGGTCGGGGAGTCCGGCTGCGGTAAGTCCATCACCTCGCTGGCTATCATGGGGCTGATTGACCCAAAGGCCCAAATCAGTGGAGAAATCCTCTACCAGGGCAAGAACCTCTTGGAGATGACCCCCAAACAGCATGGTGCGCTGCGCGGTCACGAGATGGCGATGATCTATCAAGACGCGCTGTCTTCGCTCAACCCCTCGATGCTCATCAAAACCCAGATGAAGCAACTCACCCGTCGCGGCGGCACCCGTTCCATTACCGAACTACTGGAGTTGGTCGGCCTCGACCCGAAACGAACCCTGGAATCCTATCCCCACGAACTTTCGGGGGGACAGCGGCAACGCGTGCTCATCGCGATGGCGCTGACGCGCGACCCGAAACTGGTGATCGCCGACGAACCCACCACCGCGCTGGACGTGACGGTACAAAAGCAAGTCATCGAACTGCTCAACGAGTTGCGCGAAAAACTGGGATTCGCCATGGTTTTTGTTTCTCACGACCTGGCGCTGGTGGCGGAAGTCGCGCACTCGATTACCGTTATGTACGCCGGACAAGTAGTAGAGCAAGCCTCGACCAAGGAACTGCTGACCGACCCGCGTCACGAATACACCCGCGGTTTGCTGGGCTCGGTGCTCTCTATCGAATCCGGGTCCGGGCGACTGCACCAGATCCCCGGAACGGTGCCCTCGCCCCGGGACTTCCCCGCCGGAAACCGTTTCGCGCCGCGTTCCTCGCACCCCGACCTCGGACTGGAACAACCACCGGTGATGACCCAAGTACCCGGCACCTATCACTTCTATGCCACTAACGCGCAGGAGGTAGCCCAGTGAAGCCGATTATCGAGCTGAAAGATGTAGAGGTAACTTTCCGTTCCCGCACCGGTTCGCTGTTCAAACCCCACCTGGTGCGGGCCGTGCAAGGCGTGAGTATGCAGCTGGTTCCCGGCCTGACCCTGGGATTAGTGGGGGAATCCGGCTGCGGGAAATCCACCACCGCCAAGGTGATGTGCGGGCTTCAAGCCCCCACCGCGGGGAAGGTATTTTTCCAAGGCGACGAAGTCACCAAGCGCAGCGCCCACTATCGCAAACTGATCGGCAGGGTCGTTTCAGTGGTGTTCCAAGACCCGGCCACGGCTTTGAACGCTCGAATGCCGGTGCGTGAACAGCTGCTGGACCCCCTGGCGGTGCACTCGATTGGATCTAAAGAGGAACGTCTGGCCCGGATCAACGACCTGATTCACATGGTGGGGCTGCCGGCATCTGTGATGGAGGCCCTGCCCGGTCAGCTCTCGGGAGGGCAGCGTCAACGCGTGGCGATTGCCCGCGCCCTGTCTTTGCAGCCTAACGCCATCATCGCCGACGAACCGACTTCGGCCCTGGACGTTTCCGTGCGGGCCCAGATTCTGAACCTCTTGACGGATCTGAAGCAGGAACTGGGCCTGGCGATGGTCTTTATTTCCCACGACATTCAAACCGTTCGCTATGTGTCGGACCGCATCGCGGTGATGAACGGCGGCAAGGTTGTCGAACAGGGCGAGGCCCGCGAACTGCTGGCCAACCCGAAGCACCCCTATACCCGCACCCTCTTGGGGGCCGCGCCATCCCTGCTGCACCCGGATCTAAGCGCCTACGGAAAGGACCAGTGATGACGCATCGCTGCGGCCTGGTGGGTGCCGGGTACTTCGGGGCAGAACTGGGGCGGATAATGCAGCGCCTGGAGGGCGCGAAGCTGTGTGGGATTTACTCGGTCGAATACGCCCAGGCCCTGGGCGAGGAACTGGGGGTCAGGGTTCACGGTTCGTTGCGTGAACTGTTGGATTCGGGTTTGGACGCGGTGATTATTGCCAGTCCGAATCACGCCCACTACCAGGCATCCCTTCAGGCCTCGCGCCGAGGCATCCACGTGTTTTGCGAGAAACCCATCGCCCTGAGCTACCAGCAGTGCTACCAGATGGTGGAAGCCGCCAACCAGGCCGGGACCAGATTCATGGCGGGGCACGTGATGCAGTTCATGCACGGGGTGAGGCGCGCCCAGGACCTGATTGCTGACGGTGAAATCGGCCGGGTCGTGATGGTGCATAGCGCGCGCAACGGCTGGGAGGAACCCAGTACAGGCGCGGTTTCGTGGAAAAAGCGCGGCGAATTGTCTGGGGGGCATCTGTTTCACCACATTCACGAACTCGACCTGGTGCTGTCGATTCTGGGTAGCCCCCATACGGTGTCGATGGTGGGAGGGAATTTTTCCCATCGCGGTGCGGGTTGTGGTGACGAGGACGATGTTTTGGTTGCCAGCCTGGAGTTTGGCCGGGTCGAGGACGGTAGTGGTGCGGTGGCGCTGTGCGAGTGGGGTTCGGCGATGCGACGTCCCGAGCATTACGTCACCATTCAAGGCGAGAGCGGCTATATCCACATAGACCTCCAAGAAGTCGGGGTCGAGTTGCGCAACCTTTTTGGGACGAAGCGCTTTTGCTTGCACAGTGACCCCGACGAGGATGCCGATAGACGCCGTAGCTATGCCGCCTCGGCGGGTGGGGGCGGGGTCGAATACGGCGCGCCGACGGATGTGCCGCCCCGGTGGCTGCGCACCATAATGGAAATCGAGTTGCGGTATTTTATCGACCTGTTGGATGGAATAGAACTGCCGACTCGTTTTGCCTCACTGATAGACGGGACGGCAGCCACCAGATCCATCGCTGTGGCCCAAGCCCTGCAGATGTCTTTAGCTGAAAACCGAAAAGTAGCACTAGCACAAGTAACTGGGAGTGAAAATGACTGAGAAAATTCGCGGCATAGTGCCGCCGGTGGTGACACCGTTGCGCGAAGACCACAGTTTCGATCGCGATTCCTACGAGGTCTTGATAAACCGCATGTTAGACGCGGGGGTGCATGGACTTTTCGTCCTGGGTTCCACCTCTGAAGTGGTGTTTTTCTACGGATAGCCGCCGCGAAGAAATCATTCGAGCCGCCACAGAAATCGTGGCAGGGCGGGTCCCTATCGTGGTGGGTTGCATCGATACCGAGACCTGGCGCGTGGCCGAACACCTGAAGCGGGCCGTGGATCTGGGGGCTGACGCGGTGGTGGCTACGGCGCCCTTCTATGCCCTGGGCGGCCCCGCCGAGGTAGAGCGCCACTTCAGCCTGCTGGGCGAGCTGTCCCCGGTACCACTCTTTGCCTATGACCTGCCGGTTTGCGTGCACACCAAGCTGGATGCCCAGATGGTTTTGCGACTGGGGCAGGCCGGAGCACTGGCCGGAATCAAGGATTCTTCGGGTGATGATGTTTTCTTCCGCCGACTGGCTTTGGCTAACCGCGAGGCGGGTTCGCCCCTGACTTTACTGACCGGTCACGAAGTAGTGGTGGACGGGGCATATCTGTCGGGGGCCGACGGCGCGGTGCCGGGTCTGGCGAATGTGGAGCCGGCCGGCTATGTCCGCCAGTGGGAGGCCTATCAGCGCGGAGATTGGGAAAGCGTGCGCCGCGAACAAGACCGACTGGCGAAGTTGATGAACATCACCACCGTGGTGCGCGGGGGTGCAAGGTTTCGGCGCCGGGGTAGGGGCCTTTAAAACCGCTCTACAGTTGCTGGGGGTAATCGAGTCCAACACCATGCCAGAGCCGGTGGTGGCCCTGGAGGGTGAAAACGTCAAGGCGGTTGCCGCTGTCCTGACAGAAGTCGGGATGCTGTGATGACGGTCCCAGTTATCGGCATCGACCTGGGCGGCACCAAGATCGCCGGAGCTTTAGTTTCGCCTCAGGGACAGCCCGGACAAAGGTTTCGGGTAGACACCCCCTCGGCTAACGGAGGTCGCGCCGTGGCCCAGGCCGTCATCGACTTGGTGGGCCAGATTCGCGCCACCTCGGGCCAGGCCAGCGCCATCGGTATCGGCTCGGCTGGGGTGGTGGACGTGGAGGGGCGCAGTATCGTTTCTGCCACCGACGCCATCCCAGGGTGGGCCGGTACGCCCCTGGCGGACCTCGTCGAGGCGGCCACCGGACTGCCGGTACGTGTTATCAACGATGTCCACGCCCACGCCCTGGGAGAGTTCTGGATGGGGGCAGGTCGAGGGGGCCGAATCGGTTTTGATGGTGGCCTGTGGTACCGGCGTGGGTGGTGCTTTGGTGTCGCGCCTGGTCGAGGGCGGGGTGTGGCGCGGGGTACACGGCCTCGGCGGTCACTTCGGTCACATCCCGGTCAACGCCACCACCCGGCGTCGCTGCAGCTGCGGGCGGCCCGAGGCGCACCTGGAATCTTTTGCTTCCGGACCGGGATTGTACGAGTGGTACCTGGAGCGGGGAGGTTCCCCGCAGGTAGGAGGGCCAGGGAACTCGAGTCCCGGGCCTTGGCGTACTTTTATTCCGAGGGAGACGATGCGCTGGCTGCCGCGGTCTACCGTGATTCGGGGCGGGTGCTGGGTCAAGTCCTGTCGGGGCTGGTCAACAGCCTGGATCCCGAAATCGTAATCGTGGGTGGGGGATTAGCCAATGCCGGTTCCCTGTGGTGGGATCCCTTGCGAGAGGGCTATGCTTTGGGCCTGATGGATCTGGTGCGCGAGGTGCCTTTTGCTTTAAAACCCCAGCTGGAATCCAGCTCGGCGATCATCGGGGCGGCCCGAATGGCTTTGTTGTCCCTGACTTAGGAGGTAAACCACAATGAATGCAGAAATCCAAGAGCTGCTGGCGCCACTTCGCGGCAAACTGATTGTGTCTTGCCAGGCCTATCCCGGCGAGCCGCTGCGACGGGCGGAAATCACCGCGGCCATGGCGCAGTCGGTAGTAGCCGGGGGAGCCGCGGCAGTGCGGGTACAGGGAGTGAGCGATATCACCGCGACCCGCCAGGCCGTAGAGGTTCCCGTAATCGGCTTGATCAAGTACGGCCACGAGGGGGTCTACATCACGCCTTGCGCAGCTCACGCCCGGGCGGTGGCGGGAGCCGGGGCAAATATCGTCGCCATAGATGCCACGCTGCGAAGGCGACTGGGCGGGGAAAGCTTTGCCGACGCCCTCGAAACGGTACATAGGGAATTCCCTGGGGTGGCGGTGATGGCTGATTGCGCCTCCCTGCCCGACGCCGTGGCTGCCCAAGCGGCGGGAGCGGATCTGATCGGCACTACTTTGGCGGGTTATACTCCCGGCTATGAACACGCCAGAGAGAAAACCGTCGGCCCAGATTTCGCCTTCATCGAGGAGGTACTGGACGCGGTCAGTGCACCCGTGGTGGTAGAGGGGCGGTTGCACCATCCCCAAGACTTGGCGAAAGTCATGCGCATGGGGGCCTTTGCGGCCTGCGTAGGTACTGCGATTACCCACCCCACCACGCTGACTCGGTGGTTCACCGAAGCCATCGAGGCCTAGTCCAAGGTCCAGAACCGAGGTGAACTCTGTGGTTTCATAAGGCACCGCGCCTTCGCGTAGGGCGGTTCAGCGCCCCGGTTGCGCCAGCGAAGCAAAGGCTTTGCGGTTGGCAGGATAGAGACCTTTGAACACCTGGTACATGCGGTCATAGACTTGGCGGTTTTCGGATTGAGGCTCATAACGGTGTGCAATCTTTACGAAACGCCGTGCTGCTTGGGGGATACTGGTTTCCCGGCCCGCTCCGACCAGCACCAACAGTGCCGCCCCGATGGATCCCACGTCTTGGGGGTCGGGGGTGGTTTCAACCGGCCTGCCGGTGACATCAGCCAGAATCTGGGAAGTGACATTGGACAGGGCTCCGCCACCCACGAAGCGCAGCACCGGGCTGCTGGGTACCTTGCGATCTGCGGTTTCCAGGAACCACCGCAGGTGGAAACATACTCCTTCAATCACCGCGCGCAGCATCTCGGTTTTCCCTGTTTCCAAGGTGAGCCCAAAGAACATGGCGCGTGCATTGGCGTCCTCGAAGGGGCAACGGTTGCCGTGCAGCCAAGGCGTGAAGATGACACCCCCCGAACCGGGTTGGGCGCGGGAAAGCACCCTCGGACATATAGGCGTACAGCGAGGTGTAGCGCGTTTCGGGGTCCTCGGTGACGGGCCGGTGTTCCAGATACATCTTGATGGAGTCTGCCGCCAGGTGGTCGCGCACCCACTCGAAGCACTTCCCCGCGGTTTCCAGTTCCGCAAAGTAGTTGTATTTTCCCGGGTCGGCTCCGTCAACCGTAGCGATCATGTGATTGATGTCGACGTGGCGCTTAGAGCTGACGGTCGAGACCCAGCCCGAGGTACCCCAGTAGACATGGGTGTCACCTTCGGCGCAGGCTCCCGCTCCCACCCCGATGAGGGAGGCGTCTCCGCCCCCGGCATAGACCACAGTTGTGGTCGGCAATCCGAGTTCTTTAGCGACCTCGGGCAGCAGGGTTCCCACCGCCTGCGTCGAGACGATGATTTCGGGTAGATGCTCGGGATTCACCCCGAAGGAGCGGGCCAGTTTCGTGGCCCAGCGAGGTTGGGGGGAACGTATATCCAGCAAGAGAGCGGCGAAGGCGGAATCGCGAGTCATGATGTAGCGCCCGGTCATGCGCCCGATCAGGTATTCCTTTACGTCCAGCCAATACCGTACCTGGGCAAAGACTTGGGGTTCGTTATCGCGGACCCAGAGGTACTTCCACATGGGATCTTCACCGAGGCGCTGACCGCTCCGGTGCGGTACAGAGAAGTCAAGACCTTGCCCAGATTCATACCTTGAATCTTCACTCCGCTTTGCAGGCCGCGTTGCTTTTGTTCGGTGGCGCGTTGGTCCATATAACTCATCGCGGGCCGCAGATGGCGACCATCCGCACCCACCAAAACCACGGCTTGCATCTGGGAACAGAAGCTGAGGCCCTCGACCCGGTCCATTTCCGCAGGAAACCGGGAACGCAACTGGGCGGTGGCCTCGACCAGGGCGGACCACCACTGTTGCGGGTCTTGTTCCGCCCCGCCACCGGGCAGAATCCGCAGTTCATAGGTTTCCAGGGCGCTCGCCACCAGTTCCAGTTCGTCTTCGGCCTTATACAGGCAGGTCTTGACCCCGGAAGTGCCAAAATCATATGCAAGAAGGTACATCTGCGCATTCTTTCGTTCAAAAGTTATATACTAGTACTGTTGCTGTTTACTCGATGCGGAGGACCAGACATGCGAATCAATCAACCGAGCACCCGAGCTATCAACCAAAAACTCGATAGCCTCATCACCAAGCCTATCTACTCCATCAGCGATTCAGCGCTGCGGGACTATAAAAATAACTACTTCGAGAAAAAAATGCGCCCAGTCCAAGGCGATGATTGAGCAAGCCCAGCAGCGCATTCCCGGGGGAGTGCAGCACAACCTGGCGTTCAACTATCCCTTCCCGCTGGTCATCACTAAGGCGCGCGGACACGAGCTGACGGATATTGACGGCAATGTCTACTTTGATTTCTTGCAAGCCGGGGGCCCCACCGTGTTGGGCTCCAACCCCCCTGAGGTGCGCGAAGAGGTCATTGCGCTGCTGCAAGACGGCGGCCCCTCGACGGGATTGTTCCACGAATACGAATACCGCCTGGCAGACCTGATTGCCTCCCGTGTTCCCACGGTAGAGATGTTTCGGATGCTGGGATCGGGGACCGAGGCCTGTATGGCGGCCATCCGCGTGGCGCGCCTGGCCACCAAGCACAAGCACGTGCTGAAGATGGGCGGGGCCTATCACGGCTGGTCGGATCAGCTGGGTTACGGGATTCGCATCCCCGGCTCCAAGTTCACCCAAGCCCACGGAGTTCCCCTTTCGATGTTCCGCTATACCCAAGAGTTCCGCCCCGGAGACCTCCATGATCTGGAACGCAAACTGCGACTGAATAAACTGCGCGGAGGAACCGCCGCGGTGATGATCGAACCTATCGGGCCCGAATCTGGCACCTGGCCCATTGACCGCACTTTCCTCAAAGGCGTAGAGAAGTTGGCCCACGCCTACGGGGCCCTGTTGATTTTCGACGAAGTCGTTACGGCTTTCCGCATTTCGGACCGCGGGGTTTCGGGTCTGTTCCACATTGACTCTGATTTGACGGTTTTCGGAAAAGTCATCGCCGGGGGGTATCCCGGTGCGGGCGGACTGGGCGGAAAGAGCGAATACATGAAGTACCTCTCGGCCGGCCTGCAGGCCTCGGGAGTAAAGAAAGCCCTGATTGGTGGAACCATGGCCGCCACTCCCATCAGCTGCGTGGCGGGATACCACGCCATCAAGCGCATCATCGATACCCAGGCCTGCGAATACGCCGGTCAGATGGGGGATCGTTTGGTAGACGGACTCCAGGTCCTGATTGACCGTCATCGCCTTCCTTTTGTGACGTGGAACCAGGGATCGGTGTGCCACCTGGAAACCGTGGGGACGCTGCACTTTTCCATTGACTGGTCCAAGCCCTGGACCATCCCCGCGGTACTCAAAGAGACCTCGAAGCGCAAGAAAGAGATGGAGTACATGGGCGCGGCCTACACCGCCGAGGGGCTGATTACTTTGGCCGGATCCAGACTCTATACCTCGGCGGCCTACACCCCGCAGCTGATTGACCAGGCCCTGGAACGTTTCGACCGAGTTTTCGACAAGGTCGTGAAGAAAGGATGAAGGAGCTCTCACCCAACTTAGGCGAAATCCTCATCGACACGGCGCGACTCTTGGTGGCTCACGGTTTGGTGGCGCGCACTTGGGGCAACCTATCGCGCCGTTTGGGCCCCCACAGCTACCTCATCACCCCTTCGGGACGCGACTACGAAGAAATGACTGCGGGGGACCTCGTCGAGGTGGACTTCAACGGAAACTACCGAGGCGCACTCAAACCCAGCGGGGAACGCGGGGTGCATCGCGAAATCTATCGGCAGCGCAAAGATGCCCACTTCGTGATTCACACCCACCAGCCTTTCGCTTCGGCGATGTCGCTGTGCGGGCACGACCTGCCGCTGCCTCCCGAGCTGGCCGCACGGGTGGGCGCGAAAGTGCTGCCGATTTCTCGCTACGGTTTGCCTTCCACCAAGAAGTTGGCCCGTTGCGTTGGGGTGACCATCAGGGAAACCGGGGCGCGCGCAGTGCTGATGCAGGGCCACGGGGCAGTGCTGTTCGGGACTGACGGCGCCGAACTGGTCTCTTTGGCGCTGGATCTGGAACAGCTGTGCCGCGAGCGCTTCGCGGAGCTGACCGGGGTACACCCCGTTTCTAGCACCCTGGTGCGTCGCTTCGAGCGAGACGACTTTGACTTGCCGCCCCAGATTCTGCATCTGTTTATGCACCGCGAGGAAGCCGGAGCCATCATCGGGGATGACGATCCTTTGCTGGCGCGGTTTCTTTCCGGGGGGTTGCGCGCCTATCTGGATGACTTCTCGCAGCTGATTGGGCTTAGGGTTGGGAAGGGGCTGGGAGCTAATCTGGTTTTCGGGCGCAAGACGGTGTACTTCCTGGGCGCGGACCTCGACGAGGCCGAAGCGACGCGACAGGTGGCCTACAAAAATGCCCTGGCTGCCTGTGTGGCGCAAGTTTCTGGAGCGAAGGCGATCCCGCTGGTGGACGGTGCCTTGATGCGGGCCGTGTACAAGATGAAGTATTCGAAGTTGAAAGACGATGGTCCCGACGCGGATTAGTCCGGCAAGGTTCGGTTTTCGGTCCGGGTCGAGGTCCGGGTCGAGGTCCGGTTCTCGGGTGGCGGCGAGGGTCGGTATTTAGTCGTTTTGACTGATGAGGGCCTGGTAGGTAGGATGTAACGGTTGTGTGTCCACAGCTGGGTTCGCGTTTTCCCGCTGATACCGCTGCGAAACCCTGTGAACCGCCAAACTTTCCCGGGCACAAAAGTGTCAGGTTGAAAACTAGAGAATTGAAGGCAAAAGTGCGTACGTATTCACCCAAGCCCGGTGATGTCGAAGTAAAGTGGCACGTGATTGACGCCGAGGGCGTCGTGTTGGGGCGTTTGGCGTCCCAGGTGGCCACTTTGCTGCGCGGCAAGCACAAGCCGACCTTCGCTCCCAACTTCGATGGCGGGGACTACGTCATCGTAATCAATGCGGAAAAGGTCGTGCTGACCGGCAATAAATGGAATGACAAAATGGCTTACCACCACTCGGGTTTCCCGGGCGGTCTGCGAGCTCGGTCCTATGCGGAGTTGCGTGAAACCAACCCCACCCGGATCATCGAAAAGGCAGTCAAAGGCATGTTGCCCCACAACCGCCTGGCTGCTACCCAAATTGCAAAGCTGAAGGTTTACGCCGGCCCGGATCATCCCCACGCCGGACAGAACCCGCAGGTCTTTGAACTGACCCAAGTCGCGCAGTAATCGCGTCTGTTAGGAATCTCAAGGAGAATCGTGGCGAAGACCACCGAAGAAATCGAAGAGCTGGAGGAAATCCCCAGCGAATACACCACAGAGACTCCCACGCCCAAGGATCAGCCCGGACGTGGAAACTCTCGCATTGATAACGGCATGGGTCTGGGGCGCCGTAAGGAAGCCGTAGCCCGTGTCCGTCTGGTTCCCGGTAGTGGAGCTTGGACCATCAATGGTCGTTCATTGGAAGAATACTTCCCGAACAAGCTGCACCAGCAACTGGTTATGGCGCCTTTCGTGCTGCTGGATCTGAACGGTCGTTTCGACGTCAAGGCCCGCATCGACGGTGGCGGTATCTCTGGCCAGGCCGGTGCCTTGCGCCTGGGTATTGCCCGTGCGCTCAACGAAATCGACCGCGAAGCTAATCGTGGTGCCCTGAAGAAGGCCGGATTCTTGACCCGCGATGCCCGTGCGGTCGAACGCAAGAAGGCCGGTCTGAAGAAAGCTCGTCGCGCTCCGCAGTACTCGAAGCGCTAAGGCTTGCGGTATTCTTTCCTCTGGTGGGGTTCGGTTAGGTCGAACCCCACCAGTGTTTTAAACTGAGAAAAAATCCAATCAAGTTTAAGGGAGAACTCATGGGTGAGCGTTTGTTCGGCACTGACGGGGTGCGCGGCTTGGCGAATGAAGACATTACGGCCGAGCTGGCACTGGACCTGGGGGTGGCAGCCGCCCGGCTGGTAGTAGAAGAACGCATCATGGCCACCGGCGCGATGCCGATAGTGAAGGATTTGCTGCGCGAACAACGCGAAGCCGCGATGGTAGAGTCTCGCACCGGGGTACGCCGCCCGCAACTCATTCCCGAGGAACCCCCCAAACCCCGGGCCATTATCGGACGTGACACCCGCATCTCGGGACAGTTCCTGGACCACGCCATTGCAGCGGGCCTGGCCAGCGCGGGGATGGATGTGACTCGAGTCGGAGTGATTCCTACCCCGGGTGTGGCCTATCTGACCGAGTCCCAAGACATTGAACTGGGTGTGGTTATCAGTGCCAGCCACAATCCCATGCAGGATAACGGCATCAAGTTCTTTGCCCGCGGCGGCTATAAACTTCCCGACGAGATGGAAGACCGGATCCAAGCCATGATGGGGTCACACTGGGAACGCCCCCTGGGTGCCGGGGTTGGCTCCGTGGTGGCCGATGGGCGCGCTGCGGATGATGCCTATGTAAACCACCTGGTCAACACGGTGCCGGTTTCACTGCACGGACTGCGCATTGTGGTGGATTGCGCCAATGGTGCCGCTTCGGGAAATCGGTCCGCGTGCCCTGCGCGAAGCTGGTGCTGACGTCATCGTAATCAACGCCTCCCCGGATGGGCGAAACATCAACTTGAACTGTGGCTCTACCCACCCCGAACAACTGCAATCCATGGTGGTGGCCGCCCAGGCCGATTTCGGGGTGGCTTCGACGGGGACGCGGATCGCTGCCTGGCTGTGGACGCGGCGGGAAATCTGGTGGACGGCGACCAAGTCATGGGGATGCTGGCTATTGACATGAAACAACAAGGTGTCCTCACTCACGACACCCTGGTGGTTACGGTGATGTCGAATCTGGGCCTGCGCCTGGGGATGGAGGCCGCGGGAATCAAGGTCGCCACCACCGCGGTGGGGGACCGCTATGTCTTGGAAGAGATGCGTGCCTATGGCTATGTTTTGGGCGGGGAACAGTCGGGGCACCTGATCAATGCGCGTTATGCGACCACCGGCGACGGGATCTTGACCGCATTGCAGATTGCGGCCACCGTGGCGAAACACCGCGCGCCGCTATCCGAACTGGTGGCGGGAATCTCGAAACTGCCCCAAACCCTGATTAATGTCGCCGGGGTGGACAAGAGCCGCAGCGATGACCCCGCACTGTTGGAAACCGTGAGGGAAGTAGAGTCTCGTTTGGGGTCTACCGGTCGGGTGCTGCTGCGCGCTTCGGGTACTGAACCATTGATTCGCGTCATGATAGAGGCCGCCACCCAAGAACAGGCCGATGCCGAGGCCGGCATCTTGGCCGATCGAGTCAAAGAACTGTTGTCGCTCTAGGACAAAAAATCGGGGCGAATCCGGGCCGTGATCGCGTCTGTGGCGCAACCCGGCGTCCTCGAGAAAGGAAGGATCGCAAATGTGTGGAATCGTAGGCGCGGTACTGCCCAAGGCCGGAAAAACCGCCGAGGAAACCGTGTTGGAAGGGCTGTCGCGCCTGGAGTATCGCGGATACGATTCGGCCGGCATCGCGGTGTTGGACGCTACCTCCCCACATCCTGAAATCGCCTGGCGTAAAGAAGTTGGCAAGCTATCGGGTCTTTTGGCGAGCCTCGAAGAACAACCCCTTCCCCAAGCTACTACCGCGATCGGTCACACCCGCTGGGCCACCCACGGGGGAGTAACCCGCGCAAATGCCCACCCACACCTGTCTTATGACGGAAAACTGGCCTTGATTCACAACGGCATTGTCGAAAACGCCGAGGGATATCGTCTCCATCTCAAGCAGCAAGGCATCAACACCATCAGCGAAACCGATACCGAAGTGGTGGCACATCTGCTGGAGCGGGCCTTTTTGACCGAACCGGCCCCCGCCGACACCAAGCTGACTCCACAGGGCTTTACCGTGGCGGACCTCGACCCGGATAACCCCCAACCCGAAAACCTCAGCCGACTGGTGCGTTCCATGCTGCGGGTGACGCGGGACTTGGAAGGCTCCTTTACACTTTTGGCACTGCACCAGGACTGCCCGGGAGTCATTGTCGCCGCCAGGCGTTCCTCGCCGCTGGTGGTGGGGTTGTCGGAGGAAGGCAACTATCTGGGTTCCGATGTCTTAGCTTTCGCCTCGCGCACCAAGCAAGCCCTGGAAATCGGGCAAGACGAAGTCGTGGTGGTGACCCCGACTGGGGTGCTGGTGCTGGACCAGTCCGGTAACCAGATTCTGCACACTCGCGCAACCCAGGTTTTCCCCGTGAACCCGGCCGAAGCTAAACGCGCCTTCGAAGTGGATTTCGCCACGGATCGGGTCACGAAAGAAGGCTTTTCTACCTTTATGGAGAAAGAAATCCGCGAACAGCCCCGGGCCGTGGCCCAAACCCTGGACGATCGCTTGGATGCGAATGGGGCCTTGACTTTGGATGAACTGCGCATTACCACCGATATTTTGCGCGGGATTGACTCGGTGATTATCGTGGCTTGCGGCACGGCGGCCTACGCCGGACAGGTGGCGCGCTACGCCATCGAACACTGGTGTCGCATCCCTTGCGAAGTTGAACTGGCCCACGAATTCCGCTACCGAGACCCGGTGGTTTCGGTGCGCACCCTGGTGGTGGCGATTTCCCAGTCGGGGAAACCATGGACACCATCATGGCGATTCGTCACGCCCGGGAACAAGGTGCGCGTGTCTTGGCGGTGGTGAACACTCCCGGTTCGACCATTTCGCGCGAGGCCGACGCGGTGCTGTTGACCCACGCCGGCCCGGAAATCGCCGTAGCTTCCACCAAGGCTTTTACCGCCCAGATTTCGGCTTGCTATCTGCTGGGCCTGTACCTGGCTCAGGTACGCGGCAACAAGTACGCCGATGAAATCGCGGACTACCTCGAGAAATTGCAGCAGATGCCCGCACGGATGCAAACCGTGCTGGATCGCTATGCCTCGCACCTGGGAGTCGAGAACCTGGAGGCAATCAAGTCGGTGATATTCCTGGGACGTCACGTAGGGTACCCCGTGGCGATGGAAGGTGCCTTGAAACTAAAGGAAATCGCCTATCTGCACGCCGAGGGATTCGCGGCGGGGGACTGAAGCACGGCCCCATCGCTCTGGTGGAGCCGGGACAGCCCGTGGTCATCATCGTCCCCACCCCGCGTCGCCCGGAGCTGCACCGCAAAGTGGTTTCCAATATCGAGGAAGTCCGGGCGCGCGGAGCCTTGACTCTGGTAATTGCCGAGGACGGCGACGAAAGTGTCAATGCCTTCGCTGACGTGGTGTGGCGGGTGCCGGCATCGCCGACCCTGTATAGACCGCTGGTGGATGTGATTACCCTGCAACTCTTTGCATTGCGCATGGCGCAGGCCTTGGGTCTGGATGTGGACCAGCCGCGCAACCTGGCGAAATCCGTCACGGTAGAGTAAAACGCGCCCGGGCCCAAAAATAGTTTTGCAACTTTGCAGGTGGGATGGGGTTTCACCGGGTGGGCGACCCCTCTATGATTAGAGTCTGAGGAATGAATGGGGTAGGTTTTATTTATGCAAACCATTGCCGATGTGGCCATAACTATCTTGACGCACGGCACTGATTTTAGCCTTTCTGGCTCGCAACTGGCGCATCTCACCGCCCTGACAGAAGCGAGTCCAACCCCTGTACCTCCGCCCCCCGAGCCTCTGCTGCTGCACGAAATCACCGGCTGGATTCGCTCGATTGCGGGCTCCTATCTGGTGTTGCCGGCGCTGATGTTCTTTTGCTTCATCGACGCCATCATTCCACCGCTCCCCAGCGAATCCTTGATTATCGGTCTGAGCAGTTGGTCTTTCTCGCAACCCGCCGCAGAAGTGGTACCGCTGCCGCTGGTGTTCCTCTTTGCCGTGGCGGGAGGTATTTTGGGTGACTCCCTTTACTTACTGGCTGGGAACTAAAATCCCCATCGAAAAGATAGCTTTCTTGAACCGCGGCAAGGGCCGGAAAATCTATGACCTCGCCGCACACACCCTGCGGCGGCGCGGTACCTCCTTCATCTTCTGTGCCCGTTTCATCCCGGCGGGACGCATCGCGGTGAACGCCTGTGCCGGAGCTACGAATTTCGGGTGGAAACGCTTTGCGCGCACCGACATCGCCGCCGTGATCTGCTGGGTCGGTTACGGACTGTTAATCGGCATGGTTTCAGGCAAAGTCGTGGGTCACCTGCACTCCCTCTTGGCGGTAGGTGTCGGCATTATCGGAGGACTCTTGATGAGTCTGGTCTTGGACCGCATCGTAAATCTGATTCAACGCAAGTACTGGGAACCTCCAACTTCCACCCCCGAAACCGCCGCCACGGTGCAAGACCAGGAGCCTACCTCGACCGGGGAACCACAAGACGCCACCCCCGACTCCACCGCGGAACCGCCCTCGACCGGGGCTTAGATGCGACGCAGATAGAGCTGATGGATGCGGTGATCTGTATCCTTTCCAAAATCAGAGTCGCACGAGTCCGCGTCGGAGCCACATTCTCTACCAGATTCACCAGGTTGACGTCGCGCCAAATCTGGCGGGCGTGTGCTTCGGCCTGTTCGCGCGGCCACGAAGCAATCTCTCGGAAATATGAATTCGGGGAACGGAAAGCAGTTTGACGCAGCTGGTGATAGCGCGACACATACCACTCTTCGACGTCGGTGGGATTCGCATCGAGATAGATCGAAAAGTCAAAGAAATCCGAAACTGCCAGGGTGGAGCCTCCCGGCTCACAGACCAGCCGCGGCGGGGCTAAAACATTGAGCCCTTCCAGAATCAAAACATCGGGACGCAGCACGGTCTGCCACTGGTCGGGCAAAATATCGTAGCTGACGTGGGAATACATGGGGGCGCGTACTTCTTCGACCCCCGATTTCACCTGGGTGAGGAAATCCAGCAGGGCACGCCGGTCATAGGATTCCGGGAATCCTTTGCGGTGCATGATGCCGCGCCGTTCCAGCTCGGCGTTGGGATAGAGGAAACCGTCGGTGGTGACCAGGTCCACGCGAGGGGTACGCGGCCAGCGCGACATTAAGACGCGCAGCAGCCGAGACACCGAGGATTTCCCCACGGCGACCGAGCCCGCCACGCCGATGACAAACGGAGTGGGCGAGTGGTGGGCTTCGCCCAGGAACTCCTCGCGATGTGCGCGCAGATTCGTGTTCGCCGCGGCATAGAGCTGCAGCAGGGCGGTCAGCGGGCGATAAATCGCGTCAACTTCGGCTAAGTCAATCGGGTCGCCCAGCCCGCGTAGGTGTTCGACTTCGCTTTGCGTCAGCGGCAGGGGGGTCTGGTCAGACAGCGAGTTCCACTGTTCGCGGGTGAAACGCGCGAACTGTGACGGGGTTTGGGGGTGTCGCGGTAGGCGGGTCGCGCTGGGGGCGGTACCGGGGCGAGGACCTGGCGCATGGCGGCGCTGTAGGGGAATTCGTTTTCCACGCCCTAACAGCCTAAAGCAAGTCCGCCCGCTTTGACGTATCGGCGGGGGTGGGGCTTTACCAGGTCGAGGTTCGCGGTGCGGTTTTTGGGGGTCGGGTCGAGGTTCGCGGTGCGGGCAGAGGGCGAGTCGCGCATTGAAACGCCGGTTTGCGTGTTCGCGGGCGGGCTTTGGCCTAAGGTAAAAGGGTGATTCTCGGATACTCCCCTGCAGACATCTCTCGGATAGAAGCTCCCCTGGTGAGGCAAGCCGATGCGCATCGCGGGGCCGATGCCCTGATGCGCGACGCGGCCTATGCCCTGCAGCTGCACACTCACCGTTTACTCAACGGCAAGATTTCCGCTGTGACCGGGGCGAAGTTCCAGGTTCTACCCGTGCGCCAGCGCCGCATCTTGGTACTGGCCGGGGCGGGTAACAACGGCGGAGACGGCCTCTACGCGGCGGCCTACCTGGCCAAGCGCGGCTATCCAGTGACGGTGTTGCCCCTGACTGGCCGCTTGCACGAAAGGGCCCGCGCCGCGGCGAGTGCCGCCCACGTCAGGTTCTGGCCGGTTCTAGAAAACTCCGCACAGACAAAGCAACACCTCACCCCCACCTCACCACCCTTCCTTGCAAGAGCGACTTCGACCGGGGCAGAAAACCGATTTGATGTGGACCAAGCTCTAACCAAAATCCGTCAGTGGCAGCCGGTGGAAATTATCGATGCCATCACCGGAATCGGAGCCAAGCCACCTTTGCGTGAACCCGCCGCGGGCCTAGTCCAGGCCCTGCGGAGGCAAATCTTGGAAAGCTTGGCGCCACCGCTGGTGGTGGCTTGCGATAATCCCTCGGGCCTGAATCTGGAGACGGGAGAGGCAAGCCAGGTGCTGCCAGCGGACTTGACCCTCACTATGGGAGCGCCGAAAGCAGGAATGCTGGTTGCGAAAGGGGCCGAGCTTTGCGGGCGTATCGAAGTGCATGATTTTGCCTTACCTACCGCAGAGATGACCCCCCTGCTGGGACAAATCGAGGCCGCCGATGTCGCTCAGTATTGGCCCTGGCCCGTGCACCACAGCCACAAATACAGCCGCGGAGTGCTGGGGGTTTGTGCCGGAAGCGCGACCTATCCCGGCGCGGGAATCTTGGTCAGCACCGCGGCCAGAGGAGCCGGTAGTGCTTTTATGCGCTATCTGGGGCCTGCAGACATGCATCCGCGTGTCATGGCCGCGGTTCCCGAAGCAGTGCTGCGTCCCGGCCAGACCCAGGCCTTGGTGATTGGGCCGGGACTGGACCCGGGCCGGGATAGCCACCGTGAAAAGATGCTGGAAACTTGGTGGGGGCGGCGAAAAGGTGAGCCGGTGGTACTCGATGCGGGCGTCCTCGAACTGGTGAAAAACGACATCGCGACCGACGCAAGCTGTCTACTCACCCCTCACGCCGGGGAGGCGTGCGCCTTGGCACAACGACTGGGATACCGCGTAACCAGGGCCGAAATTGAAGCTGAACCCCTGCATTGGGCCACCACCCTCGCCGCGGAAACCGGGGCTACCGTATTGTTGAAAGGGGACACCACCGTGATTGCCCCACCCCAGGGACTGCCCCTGACGATGACACACGGAACTGCTGCTTTTGGCCACTGCCGGCAGCGGAGATGTCTTGGCCGGGATTATCGGGCATCTGCTGGCCAGCACTACCACGCCTAGCTGGGATGGTAAGGCTGTGGCTATGGCGGCGGCGGTAGGGGCGTGGGTGCATGCCCAGGCTGGAAGGTACGCCGCCACCACCTCCACCCCACCCCCGCCGCCACCAACCTGGTTTCGGCCCTGGCTCCCGTCCTGACTGAGCTGCGCAGATGGCCCGGTGGCGCGGAAAATGGCAAACTTAGACTGAATCGAGAGTAAAGGAAAGTGATGTCACGCAAGAACCCGGAAGTCGAATGGCCTATCCGTGCGGTAATCGACTTGGAGGCCTATCGGCACAATCTGCGACAGATGCGCAGCTATGCCCCGGAATCCCAACAGATGGCCGTAGTCAAGGCGAATGCCTACGGGCACGGCATCGGGCCGATTTCCCTGGCGGCGCTGCAGGCGGGAACCGAATGGTTGGGGGTAGCGAAAACCGCCGAAGCTTTTGCTTTGCGCCGCTATCTGGACAAGTTGGGGGTGCCACGCGACCACTTTGCGAATACCCCGACCTCGGCGATGATGCGTTCGCGGCTCTATCAGGAAACCCGCCAGGAACTGCCGACTTCACGCCGGCCACGTATCTTGAGTTGGCTCTATGGGCCCTCCACCAACCTGGCGAATGTCATCGGGGCAGAGATTGACCTTTCGGTGTCGAATCCAGACCAGCTGGACCAGGTATCCCATGCGGCGGACGAGGTGGGTTTGCGCGCCCGGGTGCATCTGCAGGTGGATACCGGCCTGTCTCGCGGCGGTTCGGTGCTGGAGGATTTCGTGACGCTGTGCCAGTTGGCGCGTAAACGTGAACGCTCGGGATTGATAGAGGTCAACGGGATCTGGTCGCATATGGCGCGCGCCGATGAACCCACCGAGGAGGCCGAGGCCTTCACCAAGCAGCAGTTGGCGAACTTTGAGCAAGCCATCGGGATAGCCCAAGAAGCCACTCTCGATCCGCGTATTCGCCACATCGCGGCCACCGGAGCGATTCTGTGGTACCCCGAGAGTCACTATAACTTGGTGCGGGTAGGAATCGGAGGCTACGGTTTGTCTCCCAACCCCGCACTGGCGTCTTCGGCGCAGCTGGGATTACGCCCGGTGATGCAGCTGGAAACCGAAGTCGTGCAGATCAAGAAAGTTTCCACCGGCGCCAAGGTGTCCTACGGTGGAGAATGGAGCGCCGCGGTAGACACCTGGTTGGCGCTGCTGCCGATTGGCTATGCTGACGGGATTCTGCGTCACTGCATGAACCAGGCGCGGGTCTGGGTCGGCGGTCACCTGGGGACTGTGGTGGGACGCGTCCCCATGGATCAGATCATCGTAGATATGGGTCCGGCTCTAGGTGCGGATGGTATGCCAATCAAACCGCCGGTTTCCCGCGGGGGATTTAGCGGTGATTTTCGGGGATAGTTCCCGTCCGGTCCCCTCTATGCGGCAAACCAAAGATGGTCTGGTACCCGAACTGGCGCCGGATTTTGACCCGGTACCCACGGCGGATGAACTGGCCCGCGCCAGCTCCACGATTTCTTATGAAGTCCTCACGGCGGTGGACGCCATGACGCCGCGAGTGTATTTGGGGCAAAAATCATGAAGGAACTCGAGTTTCGCTGCCCTAGCGCCCACGCCACGCGCTGCCTGGGGCGCGCTTTGGCTAAACACCTGCACGCCGGAGACCTGGTGGTGCTCAGCGGCCCCCTGGGAGCGGGGAAAACTACTCTCACCCAGGGAATCGGTGCGGGCCTGCGAGTATCGCAAAGGGTGACCTCACCCACCTTCATCATCGCCCGCACCCACGAAAGCCCTACCCCGGACCTCGCCCCGGGAATGGTTCACGTCGATGCCTATCGTCTGGGCGGGGTGGAGGATATCGAGGCCCTGGACCTGGAACCGCGCTTAGCGAACACGTGGTGGTGGTGGAGTGGGGCGAGGACCTGGTGGAATATCTTTCGGAACACGTGCTGTTGCTGCGACTTGAGCGCCAGGCCCCCGCGCCGGATTCGGCACAGAACCCAGGTGAGGATCCGGTGGGTGAGGCCCCGACGCAGATTCAGATACAGGCCTTGAAAGGTGAATGGAACCTGGAATCTCTGGTCACACAATGGGAAGCATTGTGCCGGGAACAGGAAGATTCGTGGTGAAAACCATGAGGCTTTAGGTGGCGCGCAGCGCGTTGGGGGATAGCGGCAGTTTTAGCTTGCCTGACCGCTGGTTTCACGCTCCCCACCGCAGCCCTCGCCACCGACCCCACCCCCGTCCTCGCCCCGGAAAGCGTCACCCCCACCCAGGCGGCGGAATGGTTCACCACGAAAGGCACCGAACTGGCCCAGTCGCTCAAAGAATATCTGCCGGGCACCCCCAGCGAAAAACGCCGACTCCCGCGTGGTTTTGGACGATGCAATACAGGTTTATACCTGGTCGAACCAGTACATCTCGGGGGTTTTCACCGCGGATACGGCCCTGACTGGCATTCTGATGTGGGCCGCGCGGGCCTCTTTCGAAGGCAACGACGTGGGGGTGGTGACCTACACTCCCTACCAAAAGAACCTCTATCCGCGCCCGCTACCCAGCAACGCCAAAAAGTTGGCACCGCGCAGCCCCACCTCCGCCACAACCTCGACTTCTCCCTCTCCCAGCGCGGAATCAGGCATTACCGAACCGAAGAACTCGAATGTGGCGGTGAAACTGGAACAGGCCGGGGCGGTGTATCTGCTGCCCGAGGTGGCTCGCTTCTTGCGCGAATTGAGAACCGCCACCAACGCCGGAATCCCGGCGAAAGACATGACTTCCATTAAGTCTCCGGCGGCAAACCAACAGCCCCTGCCGGTTTTGGTCTATGACCCGGTGGTGGACGCGTGGTTCGCGGTTTCCCAAAGGCAATGTCAGTGCCCTGAGTAACGCTGCCAAGGCTCGTATCAGCGGTCCGGTCACGCTTTCGGCGATGTGCGAGGCCGTGCAGTCCTGGTGGGGCGTATCCGAAGCCACCCCTACTCCCACGCCTGAGGTCAGCGATGACGCCACTTCCGGGGGATTGCTGTGGGGACTTATCGGGGCGGCGATACTGGTGGCGGGGGTTTCCCTGGCGGTGGCGTGGCTCAGTTCTCGGGCTCATAACCAGGGGAATCCCAGGTTCAGCCCCTGCCGGATAACGAGTTGATCATTGTTCCGCCCCCGCCGAAAAACTTCGGCCATTCCCACTCTGGACGTCGAAAGATAGGATTGAAGATGCGCTATCTCTATATAAACACCTGTGCAAACACCGCCGTGGCCTGGGTCGATACTCAAGCCGGCGAAGCTACTGTGGCCGAAGCAAGTGACTCTCGGTCCCAGGTCGAGGAACTAAGTGCGTTGGTGGACCAAGTGCGAGGTGGGGAATCTGGGGTCGAGGACGCCCGGCCAGATTTTGTGGTCGTCTCGCGTGGTCCCGCTCCTTTTACCGGTCTGCGCGTGGGTTTGGTCACCGCCCGGACTTTGGCGATGGCTTGGGGGGTGCCGGTTTTCGGGGTCGATGAACTGGAGCTTTTGGCCCAGGCCGGGGCCTTCTTTGTTCCCGAACTGCCCACTTGGGTGGTGTCGCTCACCGATGCCAGAAGGCGGGAAGTTTATGGTGCCCCTTTCGAGGTCCGCTGTGAGGAAGACGGGGATTCCCTGGTGATGTGCCTGGAGCGTCGCGCCGCGGATTGGGTGGGGCAGGCCGGTCAATACGGTGATGTTTTGGCCCAAGATTGCGCCCGGTGGCCCGGCTTTGACTCCGAAGAGGTACTGGTGACCGGTAATGGGGCCACCCAGATAGATTCGCCGTGGCAGGCGCAGGCTCCCCTAGAGATGCAAGCCCAAGTCGCGGGGGCGATGGTGTGTCAGGCTCTGAGATTGGCGGGACTTTCGCAAATCACCGCACAGCAGCTGGTGCAAACCGTTGCCGACAAAACAGAAACTGATTTGCAACAGCTGGGTCTGGGAACCGAACCCCAGTATCTGCGCCGTCCCGATATTCAGGAAAAGAAAACGCGTGATTGAACGCGCCCCGGCGAAAACGCAACTTTTTCGCCGCGCTTTGGCCGACCTCGACCCGGGCAGTACCCGACTACCCACCGCGCTTTACCGCGCGGCCACCCCGGCGGACCTCGACCCATTGATGGCGGCGGAAACCGCGTGCTTCCCCGGAAAAGAATGGAGCCGCGACTACCTGCAGTGGTGCCTGGCGGATTCGCAAAACACGGTGTGGCTGTGTGAATTTCCGGGTCGGGGCCTGGTGGCTTGGAGCGTGTGGCAAGCTGCGGTTTCTAACTGGCTGGATTTGTCGAGCCTGGCGGTGACGGCGCCGTGGCGGCGTCGCGGTATGGCCACAGAAATGCTGGAGCGGGCCTTGGCCAGTGCCCAAATCGTGGGTTTCACAGGGGTGCGACTGGAAGTTCAAACCGGGAATCTGGCTGCGAAGGGACTCTATGCGAATCTGGGGTTTCGATTTGCGGGTCCGGTCGGGGCGCCCACGAAGTCGGGCCCAGAGCCGCACCCGGAGGTATCTGAAAGCTGGGAGAGGGTTTAGATAAGTGCGGTGTTTCGTAAAGAGGCGGTAATTCCGGGAAAATTTCGTCTTCTTCCCCTGGGGTTGCCGGGTGGCGGATGCCAGGGGAAGCCCGAGAATTCGGGGAAAATATCGCCCAGAAGGCGGGTTGGGACAGGCACGGGAAAGTTTTGAAACAATCGCGGTGAAAAATCCACTAACCTCGATACGTGGCTAATACAACACTTACTACTGATAACAAGGCAATCAAGACCTCTGTCATCATGAAACTGGTCATGGCTTTTTCGGGCCTGTTTTTTGTGCTGTTCTTGATTCTTCACTCGTACGGAAACTTGAAATATCTTTCCGGACAGTCTGTCTACAATGACTACGCGCTACATCTGCGCACCTTCATGATGCCCATCTTGCCCTATCAAGGATTGCTGTGGATCTTGCGAATCGGGCTGCTGGTGCTGATTTTGCTGCATATGGGTTCGGCATTCCACCTGTGGCACCGCGCCGGGGTGGCTCGGGGTTCGCGCTACGCGATGAAGAAGTCTCTGGCCACGGCCTATGCTGCACGCACCATGCGTTGGGGTGGCATCATCATCGGGCTGTTCGCAGTTTTCCACCTTCTGCACTTCACGGTGCGTTCGGCGAAGATCGGTGACCCGGCAGCCTACGCCACCCACGAAGTCATGATCAATAGTTCGGGTAGCGTGGTTAGCGATGCCTCCCAGGCCGTGATGACCATAACCGAAGGAAACCCCTACGCCATGATGTATGTTTCCTTCTCTAACTGGTGGATGGTTCTGGCTTACGCCATCTTCGTTGGGGCCGTGGCTCTGCACGTGGCGCACGGCGTGTGGTCGGCACTGCAAACCATCGGCTGGCTGCGCAAGAACACCCAGACAGTCACCCAGGTGATTTCCGGTTTGGTGGGTCTGGGGATCTTCATCATGTTCTTGATTCCGCCGCTTTGTATCTTGGCTGGCGCGGTTCCCGCACCGGTGCTCTAGAGGCCAAGAAGGGAAAGAAAAATGACTGAACTGATTGACGGTTACTACAAGATTGGCGAAAAGATCGCCGATACCAAGGCACCGATGGATGTCCCGATCGACAAGCGTTGGGAAACCCGGAAGTTCCGTGGCGGCCTGGTGAACCCCACCAACCGCCGTAAGCTGAAAGTTATCGTAGTGGGTTCCGGCCTGGCAGGTGGCGCAGGTGCGGCTTCGCTGGGCGAGCTGGGATACCACGTAGATGTGTTCTATTACCAGGACTCGGCACGCCGGGCCCACTCGATTGCCGCCCAGGGTGGCATCAACGCCGCTAAGGGATACCGCAACGACAATGACTCGGTGTACCGCTTGTTCTACGACACGGTAAAGGGCGGGGACTACCGCGCCCGCGAAAACAACGTGTACCGCCTGGCGGAAGTCAGCGCGAACATCATTGACCAGTGCGTCGCCCAGGGCGTGCCATTCGCCCGCGAATACGGCGGTCTGCTGGATAACCGCTCTTTCGGCGGTGTGCAGGTAGCGCGTACTTTCTATGCGCGTGGCCAGACCGGGCAGCAGCTGCTGATCGGTGCCTACCAGGCCCTGAGCCGCCAGATCAAGGCGGGAACCGTAGTGCCGCACCAGCGTCACGAGATGATGGACCTAATCATCAAGGACGGACGTGCCCGCGGCATCGTGACCCGCGATTTGTCTAACGGCAAGATCGAGACCTGGTTGGCTGACGCCGTGGTTTTGGCTTCGGGAGGTTACGGCAACGTCTTCTTCCTCTCCACTAACGCCATGGGCTGTAATGTCTCGGCTGCGTGGAAGGCCTACAAGCACGGGGCCTACTTCGGTAACCCCTGCTACACCCAGATTCACCCGACCTGTATTCCCCAGCACGGCTCCTTCCAGTCCAAGCTGACTCTGATGTCCGAGTCCCTACGTAACGACGGTCGTATCTGGGTGCCGAAGAAGGCCGAGGACTGCAAGAAGGATCCGCGAGATATTCCCGAAGAAGATCGCGACTACTACTTGGAGCGCATCTACCCCTCCTTCGGTAACTTGGTACCGCGCGATATCGCTTCGCGCCAGGCCAAGAATATGTGTGACGAGGGTCGCGGCGTAGGTCCCGAAATTGGTGGCGTAGCCCGCGGCGTGTACTTGGACTTCAAAGAAGCCATCGAGCGCATGGGTAAGGCCCAGGTTTCCGCTAAGTACGGCAACCTCTTCGATATGTACGAGCGCATTACCGGGGACAACCCCTACGAAGTCCCGATGCGTATCTATCCGGCAGTTCACTACACCATGGGTGGCTTGTGGGTGGATTACGACCTGATGAGCAATATCCAGGGCCTCTACGTCAGCGGCGAAGCGAACTTCTCTGATCACGGCGCGAACCGCTTGGGTGCCTCGGCCTTGATGCAGGGTCTGTCCGACGGCTACTTCGTATTGCCCGCCACCATCTCGGATTACCTCTCCCACGGAGCCATGCCCGCCATGACCGAGGAAGACCCCGAGGTCCTAGAAGCCCTGGAGCGAGTCAATTCGAAGGTGGAGCGTTTGATGAATATCAACGGTTCACGTTCGGTGGATTCCTTCCACAAGGAACTGGGCTCCATCATGTGGGAAAAGTGCGGTATGGAACGTACCGACGAGGGCCTGCGTGAAGCCATCGAATCTATCCGCAAGCTGCGCGAGGAGTTCTGGAAGGATGTGCGCATCCCCGGGCGGGCTGATGAACTGAACCAGTCTCTTGAGAAAGCCTGCCGCGTGGCTGACTTCCTGGAGCTGGGCGAGTTGATGTGTATCGACGCTTTGCACCGCAAGGAGTCCTGTGGTGGTCACTTCCGCGCGGAATCCCAGACGGAAGAGGGCGAGGCCAAGCGTGATGATGAAAACTTCCTCTATGTAGGTGCTTGGGAGTACGGCGGGGATCCCTCGGCTGCACCCATCCTGCACAAGGAAGACCTGATCTACAAAGATATCCAGTTGAAGCAGCGGAGTTACAAGTGAACATTACATTACGAGTATGGCGTCAAAAGGGCCCCGAAGAAAAGGGTGCTCTGCATGAATATCATCTGCGTGAAGTCTCCGAGGATGCTTCATTCTTGGAGATGCTGGACATCCTCAACGAGCAGCTCTTCGCTGCCGGAGAGGAACCAGTCGCATTCGATTCCGACTGCCGCGAAGGTATCTGCGGTATGTGTGGCGTGGTTATCAACGGGGTGCCCCACGGCCCCCACCAGGACCGCACCACCACGTGCCAGCTGCATATGCGTACCTTCAAGGATGGCGACACCATCACGGTGGAGCCGTGGCGAGCCAAAGGCTTCCCCATCCTGCGCGACTTGGTAGTGAATCGTGAGTCCTATGACCGCATCATCCGCGCCGGCGGCTACATCTCGGTGAATACCGGGGCGGCCCCCGAAGCGCACTCGGTGCCGGTACCCAAGGTGGATGCGGACCGGGCCTTTGAGGCCGCGGCTTGCATCGGCTGCGGCGCTTGCGCTGCGGCTTGTCCCAACGGCTCGGCGATGCTTTTCACCGCGGCCAAGATCACTCACCTGGGTCTGCTGCCGCAGGGCAAGCCCGAGAATCTCGACCGCGTGGTGAATATGCTCAACCAGCACGACGCGGAAGGTTTCGGTCCTTGCCAGAATATCGGCGAATGCGCCCGGGTCTGCCCTAAGCAGGTTCCCCTGGAGACTATCTCCTTTATGAACCGCCAGCTGGGCAAGGCCTTCCTCAAGGGTAAGTAAGCCTGACAGCCGCAAACGGTACCCCCGGTTCTCCCTGGGGGTACCGTTGTTTTAGGCTCCGCACCTTGTTGGCTGCACCCCTCGACTGGGAGCAAAATTGTCATTTTACATTTGATGTTATATTTATTTATAACTGTGGAAGGTGGAGAAATGTCCTATATCGCCGACAAGTGGGCTCAAGGTAGCACTTTCGCACTGGACCTCGAAGCCCTGAATACATACGAGGACATTATCGACCTGTCGATTGGCGATCCAGACTTCACCACCGATTCCGCGGTGATAGACGCGGCTATGCAGGATGCGCATCGCGGCTATACTCACTACGGAGTGCCACAGGGAGACCCGGAACTCATCGCCGAGATTGTGGATTTCTGGGCCCAGGACTACGGGCTGAAAATCAGTGCGCAACAGGTGCTGGTTACGCCTTCTTCGGCGCTGGGGATGGCGCAAACCCTGATGGCGCTGCTGAATCCGGGAGAGGAAGTCGTGGTGTTTTCACCCTACTTCCCGATTTATACCCAACAGATTTACCTGGCGGGCGGAGTGACCACAGAGGTCGCCTTGAGTGCCTGCGCCGGCTACGAAGTCGATGCCCAGGCACTGGAAGCCGCGATTACCCCACGAACCAAGGCTGTGATCGTCAATAATCCCGTCAATCCCACCGGAGTGACTTGGAGTAGGGAGTCTCTGGAAGTAGTGGCGCAGATAGCCCAAGCGCACGATCTGGTGGTGATTGCTGACGAAATCTATACCGACCTGGTTTTCGACCCCACACGACCTCTGATTCCCTTCTCTAGCCTAGAGGGAATGGCCTCGCGTACCGTTACCTTGAACTCTTTTTCCAAGAACTACATGATGACAGGGTGGCGCATCGGATTTGCCGTGGCGCCTCCACAGATCATTGCCGCGATGAGCCGTATCAGCGACTCTTTGGAATACGCCGCGACTTCAGTTTCACAGCGCGCCGCCCTGCATGCCTTGCGGATGCGCCGTCAGCTGCGCCAGAAATACGTGGCCGAGTTTGGCAGACGCCTGAACTACGTGGCCGATCGCCTGGCGGCGATGCAACACTTTGAACTGGTGCGACCCAGCGGAACTTTCTATCTGTTCCCGCGCTTTACCGCAGCGCCCCTCAGCGGCGGGGAAGTGCGCGAATTGCTGTTGCACCGGGCCCACGTGCTGGTTTCCCCCGGAGAAGCCTTCGGAAGCCACACGGCGGGGCATGTGCGCCTGGCGTGCACGGTAGAGCAACCTAAACTCGTTGAAGCCTGCGACCGACTGGAGCGACTGCGAATCTAGGGTTATGGTCACCGGCCGCCCCGCGCTCGCCGCCACTGTAACCCGAAACCGAAACACGAAAAACAAGGACCGGACCTCGACAATCGAAAACCGGACCTCGACAACCGAAAACTGAATCTGAATAATCCAATAAACACAAAGAAAGAGGAACCATGAAAAAGAACCTGTGGGTAAAGCTGGGAGCTGGACTGGCCGCGCTGTCGCTGCTGAGCGCCTGTGGAGGCGGTGCGAAAGCAGACGGCAACGAGGACAGCGGTAACCACGGAGAGGACAAGATTAAGTCTGCCGGCGTGCTGAAGGTCGGTACCGAAGCTCAGTATGCGCCTTATGAATTCAAGGATGCGGACGCCAAGATTGTGGGTGCCGACATCGCCTTGGCACAGAAAATCGCCGATGACTTGGGCGTAAAGCTGGAAGTGGTGGATATGAAGTTCGATGGCATCATCCCCGCCGTGCAGTCCGGTCAGGTCGATATGGGTATCGCGGCTTTCTCGAATACCCCCGAACGCGCCAAGGAAGTTGATTTCTCGAATATCTACGATAAGTCCGAGCAGATGCTGGTGGTGGACGCACAGAACAAAGACAAGTACACCTCGGTGGATGCCCTGTCCGGCCTGAAAGTCGGCGCCCAGAAAGGCTCCATTCAGTCCAACTTGATCACCAAGGAACTGACCAAATCCACCCTGTTCGAGCTGGATAAGTTCCCGGCTTTGGCCCTCGAAGTGCAAAACGGCAACATTGCCGGTCTGGTGGCGGATGCCTCCGTGGCCAGAGCATGATTTCCGGTTCCTGTGGCAAACTGGCTGCCGCGAACTTCACCTTCACTTCCGAGGCCGCGAAAGTGGGCAAGGCAGTTGTTATCAAGAAGGGCAACTCCGGTTTGGTCGACGCGGTGAACAAGTCCGTGGACGCCTTTGTTTCCGATGGATCGTGGGATAAGGCCTATGCCCAGGCGGTAAAGCAGGCCAAGTCTTTGGGTCTGGGCCAGTAAGAGTACATACAGCCAGGCGGTGCACGGGGATTCCTTCCTCGTACACCGCTATGCTGCCAGGAGGGATGTGATGGAAATATTGCACGGAGCTCAGGGCTTTATCCTCACCATGTGGGAGCTCGTGGTGAAATACTGGCCTTTCTTCGTCGACGGGGTCCGCGCCACCCTCATCATCGCGTTTTTCGGGGTGATCTTCGGCTTCATCTTGGGTACCTTGCTGACCTGGATGCGCATGACACCGTGGAAGATCCTGCGCTGGCCCGCCAATGCCTTTGTCGAGTTCTTCCGCGGCACCCCCTTGCTGGTGCAGCTCATGTTCATCTTCTACGGTCTGCCCGCGGTGGGCATCGTCTTCCCCGAGGTCTCCTTCATCCCCGATTTCTCGCGCTTTGCCGCTGGCATCGTGGCGATGAGCCTGAACTCGGCGGCCTATGTTTCCGAGGTGGTGCGCGCCGGAATCCAGGCTGTGGATAAAGGCCAGGCCGAGGCGGCGCGTTCAATCGGCTTGACGAATATCCAAACCATGCGCATCGTGGTGCTGCCCCAGGCTATCCGCAACATTCTGCCCGCCCTGGGCAACGAGTTCATTACCGTCATCAAGGAATCCTCCATCGTTTCGGTTATCGGCATCGGCGACTTGATGTTCCGCACTAACGATGTAATCGCCGTGACATACAAGACTCTTCCCGGCTTGGGCATCGCCCTGATTATCTACTTCATCTTGACTTTCACCTTTGGTCGCCTGGTGAACTTCACCGAAAAGAAGCTGAAGTACGAATCTGGAGAGAAGCATCCGGCCCAGGTTACGGACTCGGGGAAGTGAGTGAAAGATGAATGCAGTGAGTAGTACGTTAGACGAAACACCGCGAGGTGGAGAGGTTTTCCTTCAGGTGGTGGATTTGTGCAAGGATTTCGGGAAAACCAAGGTGGTGAAGGGCATCACCACCCAGTTTCGCCGCGGAGAACTGGTCTCGATTATTGGGCCCTCGGGTTCTGGTAAGTCAACTTTCCTGCGGTGCTTGAACCTGTTGGAGCAACCTACTTCGGGCAAACTGATTTTCGACGGTGTGGATTTGCTGGGGAAAGGTGTGAACATCAATGAACACCGCCAAAAAATCGGGATGGTGTTCCAGCAGTTCAATCTGTTCAATAACATGAACGTGATCCGAAACCTGACTATGGCTCCCACCACTATCAAGGGCATGGATCCAACAGAGGCCGAGGTACAAGCCGAAAAGTTGTTGGCGCGGGTGGGACTGAAAGGGCGAGAAAAAGCCTATCCCCACGAGTTATCAGGGGGGACAGAAACAGCGCGTCGCTATCGTGCGTTCCTTGATGATGGAACCTGAAGTGATGCTCTTTGACGAACCCACTTCGGCTCTGGACCCGGAGATGATTGGCGAGGTGCTGAAAGTTATGCAGGACCTGGCAGAAGAAGGCATGACGATGATCGTGGTTACTCACGAGATGCGTTTCGCCCGCGAAGTTTCAGACCGCACCATCTTCCTCGATGACGGCCGCATCGGCGAAGACAAGCCTTCCCAGGAGCTCTTTGATAATCCCAGCAGCCCGCGCCTGATTAGTTTCTTGGAAAAAGTACTCTGAGTCAGTTGCCCCAAATCGCCGGGGTCGCAGCGCAAAGTGCCTAGAAAAAGTTGAGCCGCAACCAATCTTGGTTGCGGCTCAACTTTTGCAGCGCTGTCAGGCTCGTTTGGCCTCGGCCCAGGATTCGTCCCAGCCACCGGGGACTTGCCACACTTCGGTGGGCAGTTCACCGGGTAGGTGCGGGTTATCGACAGAGCAGAACTCGGGGGCTTCGATGCCTTGCTTGCGCTGGGCTTCGTAGTCTTTCAAGGCTCCTACTGCCCACTTGCCCAACAGCAACACAGCGCCCAGGTTCACCACCGCCATCAGGGTGAAGGACCAGTCCGAGATGGACCAGACCACCACCAGGGGCAAGATCGCGCCGATGGCGGTGGAGCAGATCGCGATTACCCTCAAGACGGTGTTGGAACTGTGGGTACCGAAGATAAAGGCCCAGTTGGATTCGGCATAGGCATAGTTGCCCAACAGAGTGGTGTAGCCGAAGGCAATCATCATGATCATGATGAGGATGGCGACGATGGTCTCGGTTACCTGTCCTGAACCCAGGGTGTGCACCAGGGAGGCACTGGTCAGGGCCGCACCCTTCAATTCTTCGTCACGGTTGGGATCCCAGTAGGGCTGGGAAAGCAAAATAATGAAGGCTGTGGTGGTACAGATCATCATGGTGTCTACGAAAACCGCCATGGACTGCACCATGCCTTGGGTGACGGGGTGAGCCACGGTGGCGTTCGCTGCCGCGTTGGGGGCAGAACCCATCCCCGCTTCGTTGGTGTAGAGGCCACGCTTGATGCCGTTGGTCAGCGTCGCGACAAAGTACCCGCCTGCTCCGGCCACCGCCGGATTCACGTAGGAGCCGCCGCCGAAGGCCGAAGCGATGATTTCATAGAGCATCGTGGGGATTTCACGCCAATTCAGCACCAGCACCATGATGCCCATCAGGATATAGACCACCGACATCAGCGGAGCCAACCATGCGCTGAAACGTGCGATACGACGCATCCCTCCCAGCAGCAGTGGCGCCAGGAGCAGCACCAGAACAATGGCGCTGGCCCAGACCGGGAAATTAAAGGAGGCCTTAGCGAGGGTCGAGATGTTGTTGGCTTGCACCATTTCGAAGGCAAAGGCGTAGGTGAAAATCAAGAGCACCGAGAAAACCACGCCCCATTTGCGCGAGCCCAACCCGCGCATGATGTAAAAGGAAGGCCCACCGCGGAAGGTACCATCCCCGGTGCGGACTTTGAACATCTGGGCCAGGGTGGATTCAATGAAGGCTGTGGCCATACCGAGGGCGGCCACCACCCACATCCAGAACACCGAACCCGGACCACCGGCAACTACCGCCAAGGCGACCCCGGTGATGGAGCCGGTACCGACCCTCGCCGCGATACCGATGGCGAAGGCCTGGAAAGAGGAGATGCCGTCTTTGGCTCCCTTGCGGGAGTTCAGCACCACCTTCAACATGTGGGGGAAGAGCCGGATCTGCATAGCGTGGGTGATGATGGTGTACCCCAAACCCACTCCCAGCAGCAGAGCCGAGAGAATCCACACCACGGTAGAGCCGTAGGCTGCATCCAACCAACGGGAGATGTTGTTGCAGATTACTTCAAAAGTGCTGGGGTTTTTACCAGCGTCTAAGAGAACCATAGCTAGTTCCTTTCAATATTTACGGGTCATATCATACGCCCGCCCGGACCCGGGAAAATACCACCACCCGGCCCGAGCTCTTCGCAACGGCGGTGAACACCCGGCCTCTTCGTCACTTTGCCTGGCGTTTTATTACCCCATCGGTGGCAAAATTCGAGACAATGTAAGGGTCAGATTTATCTAAGGAGAGATTTTCTATGGTGAGCAAGCCCCATCCAGAACAAGACAGCGATATCCGCATCGGCATCTTGACCAGCGGTGGTGACGCACAGGGGATGAACGCTGCGGTGCGAGCAGTGGCGCGTTCCGCGATAGTGTTGGGAGCCACCCCCTATGCCATTCGCGAGGGCTGGTACGGAGCGGTCCACGGAGGGGACTTGATTCACCAGCTGTCTTGGGGCGATGTCTCCAATGTCATCTCCAAGGGAGGCACGGTTATCGGCACCGCCCGCAGTCCGGAATTTCGTGAACGCGCGGGAATGAAACAAGCCGTGGCGAATCTGATTAACTGCGAGATTGATCGCTTGGTCTCTATCGGGGGGAGATGGCTCGCTGTCCGGCACCGAGGAACTGCGGCAACTGTGGCCCGAACTGGTCAAGGAACTGGCCAAAGAAGGCACCATCACCGCCGCCCAGGCCCAAGCGCACCCCCACCTGCGAGTAGCTGGTTTGGTTGGTTCTATCGATAACGACATGACGGGAACCGATATGACTATCGGTACGGATTCCGCGCTGAACCGCATTGTGGATGCCCTGGACCAGTTGTCTTCCACCGCGGCGTCTCACCAGCGGACCTTCGTGGTGGAAGTGATGGGACGCAACTGTGGCTATCTCGCGTTGATGGGCGCGGTGGCCGGGGGGTGCGACTATGTTTTGATTCCCGAGATGCCCCCGGACAGCGGCTGGGAAGACGATATGTGCAAGAAACTCAGCGAGGGACGCAAACACGGTAGGCGTGACTCCATCGTGATTGTGGCCGAGGGTGCGACGGATCGGACGGGCGCCCCGATTTCGGCCCAATACGTGGCCGAAGCTATCGAGGCGCGCACGGATGAATCCGCCAGGGTAACAATCTTGGGTCATATTCAACGCGGCGGCACCCCTTCGGCCTACGACCGCTGGATGCCGACCCTGCTGGGGTATGCGGCCACTAAAGAAGTCCTCGAAGCCGGTTGTGCAGACCCCGCCAAAGTTATCGGGGTACGCCGCAACCGTATCGCCAGACTGGATTTGACCAAGGCCGTGGCCCAGACCCGCAATGTGCGCCAACTGGTCAAGGACGGGAAATACGTCGAAGCCGTGGCCTCGCGGGGTCGTTCTTTTGAAGCGATGGTAGAGATTTTCCGCATCTTGTCCACCCCGCCTTCACTGCTGGGACCCCTGCCGAAAAAAGCCAAGCGCGTAGCGATTATGCACGTTGGCGGCCTGGCGCCGGGGATGAATATGGCGGCGCGTTGTGCGGTGCGTTTCGGTTTGCAGCGCGGTCTCGAGGTTCTGGGGGTCGAGGGCTCCTTAAAGGGTCTGATAAACGGTGACGTGCGTAAGTTGGAGTGGAAGGACGTCGAGGGTTGGGATTACCTGGGCGGGGCCGAACTGGAAACCATGCGAGATATCCCCAGCGTGGAACAGTATTATGCCATTGGCCGCGCCATCGAAAACCACCGCATTGACGCCCTCGTCGTGGTGGGAGGATATAATTCGTACCTGTCTTTCCAGGCCATCAGTCAAGACCTGGAGCGTTATCCGGCCTTGCGCATCCCCATGGTGCTGGTTCCCGCTTCGATTGACAATAACCTGCCCGGCGCGGAAATCTCTATCGGAGCGGATACGGCTTTGAATAACATTGTGCGTTCTCTGGACTTGATTAAAGAATCCGCGGCGGCTTCTAAGCGTCTGTTTGTGGCTGAAACCATGGGTCGCAAGTGCGGCTATTTGGCTCTGATTGGCGGTATTGCCGCCGGGGCAGAGAAAGCCTATCTCGAGGAAGACGCTATCACCTTAGAGCAGCTGGGGGCAGACGCCGCGCAGATGCGCGAGACTTTCGCCAAGGGGCGCCGCCTGGCTTTGGTGGTGCGAAACGAGATGGCGGGGGGTCGCTATGACATGGGATTCATGGCCGACGTCTTTAAACAAGAAGCTCAGGGGCATTACGATGTGCGCACGGATGTCTTGGGGCACCAGCAGCAAGGCGGCGTGCCTTCGCCTTTCGACCGTTTGCTGGCGGTGCGGATGATGTATCGCGCCATGGAGCACTTGGACGCCGCGCTGGATGAAGGACTGCAAGACATCGAATATATGGGCGAGGAAAATGGCCGCGTGGTGTTCCACGACATCGCCGATATGAAGAAACAAGTCGATGTCGAAAAGCGCCGCCCGCTCCAACAGTGGTGGTTGTGTATCCGCCCCCTGTTGAGTTTGATGGCGGATCGCAATGCGCCACACTTGGATTTCGAACTGCCTTACGCGCTGCCCGATGACACCCCCAAAACAGAGTAACCGCGCCGCTTCTAACCACAACTGCCAGAAATACCGCGACGCGGACCTCGTCGGGGAGGGAACACCGAAAGGGCGGACCTCGCCACCAAAGACGAAACCGAAAGGGCGGACCTCGCCCCGGGAACAGAAACGCCAGGAAAGGAACCCTTAGATGGAAACTTTGAACCCCACGACACTGCCGGCTTGGAGCAAACTCCAAGAGCTGGCCCACAGTTATCAACCCGATTTGCGCGCCGCCTTTGATGCCGATCCCCAACGTGCCCAGAAACTCAGTTTCGATGCGGCAGATCTGCGGGTAGATCTGTCAAAGAATCTGGTGGATGACCAGATTTTGGCCGCACTGCAGGAATTGGCCCAGCAGGTACAGCTGCCCGCGTGGCGCGAAGCCATGTTTAGCGGCCAGCACATCAATAACACCGAAGACCGCGCGGTGTTGCACACTGCCTTGCGCGCCGACAAGGACGCCCAGCTGCAGGTGGACGGCCAAGATGTCAGCCGTGACGTGCGCGAAGTTCTGGAGCGCGTCTATCGTTTTGCCGATTCGGTACGCAGCGGTCAATGGGTGGGAATCAGCGGGAAACGCATCTCTACCGTGGTGAATATCGGGATTGGTGGTTCGGATTTGGGCCCGGCCATGGCCCTACGCGGCGCTGCAGCCCTATGTTGCCCACGGCCTGCAGTGCCGGTTTGTGTCGAATATCGATCCTACCGACGTGGCGGAAAAGACCCGCGACCTGGACCCGGAAACCACGCTTTTTATCGTGGCGTCCAAGACTTTCACCACCTTGGAGACCTTGACGAATGCACGCGCGGCCAGGAGCTGGCTGTTAGAGCAACTAAAGGCAGCCGGGGTGATCGACGGTTCGGAGCAACAGGCCCGCGAAGCCATCGCCAAGCATTTTGTGGCGGTGTCTACCGCGCTGGACAAGGTGGCGGATTTCGGGATTGACCCGGGCAATGCTTTTGGGTTCTGGAACTGGGTCGGGGGTCGGTACTCCGTGGATTCGGCAGTAGGTACGGCCCTGGCGGTGGCTATCGGACCGGATGGATTCGAAGAATTCCTGGCGGGGTTCCGCGCGATTGACCAGCATTTCCGCCAGGCACGCCCCGAAGAAAACGTGCCTTTGCTGATGGGGCTTTTGAATATCTGGTACGTGAATTTCCTGGGGGCGCGTACCCACGCGGTGCTGCCTTATTCCCAGTACCTGTCGCGCTTCCCGGCTTATCTGCAGCAGCTCACCATGGAGTCCAACGGCAAAGCGGGTGCGACGCGACGGCTCCGCAGTGGATTACGCTACCGGCGAGGTGTTCTGGGGTGAACCCGGCACCAACGGCCAACACGCCTTTTACCAGCTGATTCACCAAGGAACCCAGTTGATCCCCACTGATTTCATTGCTTTTGCCAAACCCGCCTGGGACCTGGTGGACGGCGACACCGGGGCACGTCAACACGAGTTGTTCCTGGGGAACTTTTTGCCCAGACCAGGGCTTTGGCTTTCGGGAAAACCCCCGATGAAGTCCGCGCCCAGGGCGCCAGCCCGGAACTGGTGGCGCACCGCACCTTCCCTGGGAACAAGCCTTCGACCTCGATTATGGCTGCGGCCCTGACTCCGAAGGTGTTGGGGGAACTGATTGCGCTTTACGAGATGATTACTTTCGTGCAGGGAATCGTGTGGGGCGTGAATTCCTTTGATCAGTGGGGGGTGGAACTGGGCAAGGCGATGGCTATTGACTTGGGTCCGGCCCTGGCGGGGGATGCCGCGGCTTTGGAGGCCACCGATCCTTCCACGCGGGAGCTGCTGCGCTATTACTTCTCGCAGAAGTAATTCCGGCACCCCAATCCTGGAAATTTTTCTCGATATTGAGATAAAGTTAGAGCGATGGTGTCTCGCGGAAGAGGCGCCGCTGAAGAACGAAGGAGTCAATAATGACCAAAGCCCCCGTAAATGTAACTGTCACCGGTGCCGCCGGCAACATTGGCTACGCACTGTTGTTCCGCATTGCTTCGGGCGCGATGTTGGGCGAAGACCAGCCGGTGCGTATCAAGATGCTGGAAATCACCCCCGCGCTGAAAGCCGCCGAAGGCACCGCGATGGAACTGAATGACTGCGCCTTCCCGCTGTTGGACGGTATCGACATCTCTGATGACCCCAACGTGGCTTTCGACGGTTGTAACTTCGGCCTGCTGGTGGGGGCGATGCCGCGCAAGCAAGGCATGGAGCGCGCCGACCTGATCAGCGCCAACGGCGGTATCTTTGGCCCGCAAGGCAAAGCCATCAATGACCGCGCCGCCTCGGACGTGCGCGTGCTGGTAGTGGGCAATCCTGCGAACACCAATGCGGTTATCGCCGCGGCTTCGGCCCCGGATGTGCCGGCCGACCGCTTCAACGCCATGATGCGCCTGGATCACAACCGCGCCATCGCGCAGCTGGCGGAAAAGCTGGGCAAGCCGGTGGCTGACATCAAGAAGATGATTGTGTGGGGTAACCACTCTGCCGACCAGTACCCGGATATTTCCTTCACCGAGGTGGCTGGTGCTCCGGCGGCTTCCCTGGTAGACGAGGCCTGGTTGGACGACTACTTTGTCCCCACAGTCGCCAAGCGCGGCGCCGCAATCATTGAAGCGCGCGGGGCTTCTTCCGCAGCTTCGGCGGCGGGCGCGGCTATCGACCACATGCGTTCTTGGGCTCTGGGCACCTCGGCGGGTGACTGGACCACCGCCGCGATCGCCTCTCACGGTGAATACGGTGTGCCCGAGGGTCTGTGCTACGGCTTCCCCGCCACCTCCAACGGCAAGGAATGGAAGGTTGTCGAAGGTCTGGAAATCAGCGACAAGACCAAAGAAAAGATTCAGTTCAACGTGAGTAAAGCCCAAGAAGAACTGGACGTGGTAAAGTCTCTGGGCATCTTGAAGTAACTTTCTAGACGCGAGTCTTTTCGCGGACCCCGGGTCGGTTTCGGCCCGGGGTCCGGCTTTTCCGGGTCGAGGTCGGGTGGTCCGGGTCGAGGTGTGGAAGCGGGACTTAGGTGGGGTAGTCCTTTGGTTCTGGGCATTTCCCGGTGTGCCCACGCGGTCTAGAGTCTAAATCTAGGCAACGAAATGAGGCAGATTTGGAAATTCGCGTTCATTAGGTGAACCTAAACAACAGGAAATGTGGCCCTATTCATAAGAATCTGCACTTGAATTTGAGAAAAAGTGCTTGAAATTTAAGATTTCATGAAGTGAATGTTAGACAATAGAAGACAAGCCCGGAAAGGTCCGGGAACCCCGTTTTCGCGGGCAGTAACGATGGAGTAACTGATTGGAGATTTCATGCGAAAGATTCTCGCTGCATTTGGAGCGCTAGCCCTGGGTGCATCTCTGGCTGCCTGCTCTGGCACGGCAAAGTCCGATGACAAAGCAGCTTCTGGAGACGATTCGGCGCAGCAGGTTCAAGTTGTGACCTGGTGGTCCGCCGGCTCAGAGAAGCTCGGCTTCGAGGCATTAACCAAAGTCTTCGGGGAAAAGTACCCCGACATTAAGCTGGTGAACGCGGCGGCCTCTGGCGGTGGCGGCACCAACGCCAAGCAAAAGCTGGCTGCTGACTTGGCGGCAAAGAACCCGCCGGATACCTACCAGGCGCACGCTGGTGCGGAGCTGTCCTCGGACATCGCCGCTGGTTATCTCCAGGACGTATCCGCCCTCTATGACGAATTCAATCTGCGCAAAGCCTTCCCCAAGGACCTGGTGGATCGCATCACCGTAGATGGCAAAATTTACTCGGTACCCTCCAACATTCACCGCGCCAACGTGGTGTGGGTGAATGGGGAAGTACTGAAAAAGGCTGGTCTTTCTACCGAAGCGCCCGCCACTTTGGCGGCTTGGATTGCGGACATGGAAAGCTCAAGGCCGCTGGGGTGCAATACCCCATCACCGTGGGTATGAGCTGGACTCAGCTGCAGTTGCTGGAAACCGTGCTGCTGGCTGACCTGGGAGTAGAGGGCTACAACGCCTTGAGCTCCAACCCTGAAGCCTGGAAGGGCGCCGAGGTCACCAAGGCCCTCAACGATTTCGCCAAGATCATGTCCTTCACCGATCCTTCGCTCTACAGCGAGGACTGGGAACCGGCCATGAAGCCGGTAATCGACGGCAAGTCTGCCTACAACGTGATGGGCGACTGGGCTCCTCCGGCCTGGGATGGCGCGGACAAGAAGTGGGGTACCGACTACTTCACCTGGCCGGTTCCCGGAACCAATGGAGTCTTTGACTTCCTGGCCGACTCCTTCACCCTGCCCACGGGCTCCAAGCACCCCGACGGCACCAAGGCCTGGCTGGATACCATCTCTTCTAAAGAAGGCCAGATTGCCTTCAACTCCGTTAAGGGTTCCATCCCGGCGCGTTCCGACCTGACCGAAGCTGAACTGAAAGACTTCTCCGATTACCAGAAGTCCGCCATGGAATCCTTCGGCAAGGACGCGATTGTTTCCTCCATCGCTCACGGCGCAGCTTTGCCGCTGAAGCAGACCGAAGCCATGAAGGAAGCTCTGGGCAAGTTCAACTCGACCAATGACGTCACAGTTTTGCAGACCGAACTGGCTGGGGCAGCTGCGATGAAGTAACTGAATACCGGGCGATGGAGTTGGGGAAACCACGGTTCCCTCAACTCCATTCCTGGCCCGGGCAGGAACCCGGGCCGACCCTAACCCCTTCCACCCGACCCTCGAAACGGGACCCGAAAAACACCGAGACGGACCTCGACCGGGATCTGAAAGGGAGCATCCCGCGGCGGAAAAAGACAGGAAAAACATGTCTACTACAACGCAAAGCCCGACCAAGTCGCGGCGCAAAAAGCCCACAGCTCCAACGGCATAAAGCAATGGGGACCCGGCCTGCTGCTGGTTTCACCTTCGCTGATTTTGGTGGCGATCTTTGTTTACGGCCTGCTGGGTTCCAATGTGTGGAACTCCATGCAAGACAACCACACCGCCCCCCAGATATCAGGCGCCGAACCGGTGCACTTCATCGGTTTCGAGAACTTCGCCACGCTCTTCGCCGACGAGGACTTTCAACACTCTTTGATAAACCTGCTGATTTTTCACCGTAGTCTTCCTGCTGGGTACCTTGGTGCTGGGTTTCCTCTGGGCCTGGCTGCTGGATAAACCCATGAAGGGTGAAGGTCTGTTCCGCTCCATCTTCCTGTTCCCCATGGCGGTGTCTTTCATCGCCTCGGGTGTGGTATGGCGCTGGCTGCTGAACTCCGCGACGGGGGAAAACGCCACCGGCTTGAACCGGCTCTTTGAGATGACCGGGTTGAGGTTCCTCGAAAACTCGTGGATTTCCCACCCCACTTTAGGAATCTTGGCCATTGCTTTGCCTGCCATCTGGCAGCTCAGTGGTTACGTCATGGCGCTGTTCTTGGCGGGATTCCGCGGTATCTCCGATGATCTGCGCGAAGCCGGACGCATGGACGGAGCCAATGAATGGCAGCTTTATCGCCACATCATCTTCCCGCAGCTGGCTCCCGTGGCGCTTTCGGCGGTTATCATCATCGGGCACATGTCGCTGAAATCCTTCGACTTGATTATGGCCATCGCCTCCCAGACCTTCTATCAAACCAAGGTGCCGGCCATCGATATGTACAACTACATGACGGTTTCGGACTACTCGAACGCGGCCGCGGTCGGAACGGTGCTGCTGGTGATTGTGGCGGTGCTGGTGATTCCCTACCTGATTCACGACGCGAAGGAGAGCTCCCGATGATAACCAAGCACACTCAGGGGACAGACGGCGTCCTGGGTCGCATTTTGCGTTATGCCCTGTTGATCTTTTTCCTGGCTTGCGTGCTGATGCCGGTATACGTGCTGTTCATCACGTCTTTCAAAGGCGCGGGAGAGGCCGACCCCTCCAGGACTTGGTTTTTGCCTACCGAGTGGGACACCACGAACTGGGTGCGGGCCTGGGAAGCACTCAAAGGCGGGATGCTGAACTCGTTGATGATGGTGATTCCCTCCTCGATTATCTCGGCGATGCTGGGCAGCGCTAACGGTTTCGTGCTGTCGCGCTGGCGTTTCCCTGGGGCGAACGTGGTATTCACCCTGATTCTGTTCGGGATGTTTATTCCCTACCAAGCCGTGATGATTCCCCTGATGAAGATGGTGGTGTCTTCCCAAGTCGGTTTCGGTATCCACGTCCTGATTTTCCTCCACGTCGTCTACGGCATCCCCATCACTACATTGATTTTCCGCAACTACTATGAATCCATCCCCAAGGACCTCATCGAGGCCGCCCGCATCGACGGGGCCGGGATGTTGCGGACCTACTTTTCAGTAGTGTTACCGATTTTCGATTCCTTCCTTCGTGGTGGTGCTGATCTGGCAGTTCACCTCGGCGTGGAACGATTTCCTCTTCGCCTTGTTCTTCGGCGGCGGTTCGGAATCTGGGCCGGTGACTTTGGCTCTGAACGAGTTGGCTCACGGTTCCATCATGGCCGACTACGGCGGGTCGATGGCCGGTGCTCTGATCGCCTCGGTGCCGACTTTGCTGGTCTATATCGCTTTGGGCAAGTACTTCGTCGGCGGCATGATGGCCGGTTCGGTAAAGGGCTGAGCGGGCAGGCTAAGGCTTTTGCGGTAGTTGCGAGTCGGGCCCGGATCCTCTTGGGGATTCGGGCCTGATTTTCGCGTGGTGTGGTGATTTCCCGGTCGAGGTTCGGTGGTGGGGTGTTCCCGGTTCGAGGCCGGCGCAACACCAACCAAGGCGCCACCCGACCTCGACGGGGGGACGTCCCTAAAATAACGAGGTCCTCGACCCGGAAAACCGCGTCGAGGACCTCGCCCAGATAAAACTAATTACGGTAGAAACTGGCCAAAGTGGTGTGCTTCATGACTTTGCCCAAGATGGGACCCAGACGCCCCAACGCCAAACGCGTGGCGTGCAAGTCAATCAGCTCCACCAGGTTGCCATCGGGGTCGCGGAAGAACACCCAGTCGGCCCCGGCCACGCGCTGGGGCTCGCACATCTGCTCCAGGCCTTCGCGGCGCAGCCGATGCACCCAAGCCTTGACGTTAGTCACATTGAAAGCCACGTGGGTGTAGCTGGGACGATTCCAGGTTTCGCGTTCCGAGGTCTTTAAAGGCGGATCGAATTCGAAAATTTCCAAAACGTTTCCGGACTTCGAAGACAGGAATCCCAGCTTCACCAAGCGCAAACCTTCGCAGTGATACAGCCGCTCAACCGGCGCCAAATCATCCCCCGAAATCTCGAGGTAGTTCATCAGCTTCATCCCAAAGACTCGGTCATAGAACTGTACGGCGGCGTTGAAGTCACTCACGGTTACGCCGGTGTGACCAAAACCCCAGTTCAGTCCACAACCCGCTACGGCGTGGCGCCACTGGCGGCGTTTGTTCTCTAGCCAAAGTGTCTTTTCCGACTTCCCGCAGCTCTAGCACATTAGAAATCGCCGCGGAAACGCATTTGAAACCGGCATATGCCAGCCCCAGTTTTGCCCCGTTGCGCAACGCAAATCGCATAACTTTACTTCGCATATTCGCCTACCATCATCATCAGGGCACCCAGTTCGGCGCCGTATTCGGGTGATCCTTCCATACTCATTCGTCCCGCGGCGGTTGCGGCCAGCATGTCGTCGGTTTGCAGCAAAGTACCCAGGGCGGAGTGCACCGAGTCGAAGCGCATGGTGAAGAAGGGAGCGGAACGGGTGTATTGCCCGCGGAAAGCCTTGGATTTCCCGGCTTTGATGCGGATATAGGCGCTCAGCTCGGGGTGCCCGTACACGGCGTAGGCATAGACGCGGTCCGGGGAAGGATCGGTCCACTTGTGCACCTGGGGGTGCCCCGCCTTGTTCAGCTGCGATATCCCGGTGGTCAGCAGATAGAACATGCACTTTGTCAACAGTTCCCGGTCTGCTGCCTTGGCCGGGGCTTCGGTGGCGCCCAGCAGGCTGGACATAGTCAACAGAGCTTTGACGGTGGCCACCAGCAGGCCGGGGCTTCCCATGCCGCCGCGAATGCGAGGCAGATTCACCTTTCCTTTAAAGAAATCATTGAGTTTTTGTGCCGAAGAGAACTCAATTTCCAGGTTCGGTGCCTCGTGGGGTCCCAGGTGCGGACTCAAGGTGCCGTTAGCTACCGTGAGGTGCGTCGCCAAGCGGGTTTCGCGTCCATCCACGCTGATCCCCCCGGCCTGGGCGGGGGCCAAGGCGGAAATCTGCACCACGCCCTCTTTGCCCCTAAAAGCGCGTCGCAGTTCGGGGCGTTCGGCCACGATGGGTTTGAGCAGCGGCACCACGGCGTTGAGGAAAACCGTGGTGGTGAAACGGGTTTCCGCGTCGAGGCCGCCGCCAAGCATAGCCTGGCCACTTTCCGGGGCGAGGTCCTCGCCCGGGGTGGGGGTGAGGGTCGCGTTTTCTGTGTGTTTAGGGGATTTGGCCATCTTAGAACTCGTCTTCCCAGTCGTCGTCCTCTTCGAAGTCGAGACGCATGACTTCGCGGGCCGCGGCCACACAGCCGTTTTCGTCCCAGCCATAGTAAGAATAGAGATCCTCGGGCTGGCCAATCACACTGTATTCGTCGGGGATGCCCAGTTTCTTTAACACATAGCCCTTGCGGGTGGTGGCTCCTACATCCGCCACGGCACTGCCTAAACCACCGATGATGTTGTGGTCTTCGACGGTGATGATGCGGCGGGTCTCGGTGATGGCCTGGGCGATGGTTTCCTCGTCCAGCGGCTTGAGGGTGTGGATATCGAGAACCCGCACGCTCAAGCCGTCTTCCAGAGACAGAATCTCGGCGGCCTGCAGCGCCCGCCACACCCCCGAACCCGTGGCGATGAAGGTCAGGTCGGTACCTTCGCGCAGCACATCGGCCTTCCCGAATTCCCAACCGGGGATTTCTCCGCGATAGACAATCTGGTCGAAACCGCGGTTGAGGCGGATATAGACCGGGCCTTCGTGCTGATAGGCGGCTTCTACACAGTAGGCCGCTTCCAAGCCGTCCGCGGGGCACATCACTACCAGGTTGGCAAAGGAACGCAAGATGGCGATGTCCTCGGTGACGTGGTGCGTGGTGCCCGCCGCGCCGAAAGACAGGCCTGAGTGCGTACCGATGATTTTTACGTTCAGGTTCTGATAGCAGATATCGGTGCGCAGCTGTTCACAGGCCCGCATCGCTGCGAAAGCCCCGAAGGTAGAGGCGAAGGGAATCAAACCGGTTTTCGCCATCCCCGCCGCGACGCTCAACAGGTTCTGCTCCGCGATACCGACGTTAAAGAATCGTTGCGGATAGGCCTTTTCCAGCACGGAAATCTTGGTGGACTTTGCCAGGTCCCCGGACAGACCCACAATGCGCTCGTCGTTTTTCGCCAGCTCCAACAGGGTCTGGCCATAGACTTCCGCGGTGGTGAGGTTAACCGCATCCAGTGAGGTGTAAGTAAGTGCTCCTGCCATGATTTAAGCTCCTTTTACCAGGCTCAGACGCTTTTCCAGATGTTTCTTCAGCGAGGCCGAAATCTTTTCGAAGTTCGAATCGTCTACGGCTCCGTAGTGCCAGGCGTAGTCACCTTCCATGTAGTCGATGCCTTCGCCCTTGACCGTGTCCATCAAAATCACGGTGGGTTTGCCCTTCACGGTGCGTGCCTGGTCGAAAGCTTCGACCAGCTGGGGGATAGAGGCGCCGTTGACTTCCAGCACTTCCCAACCGAAAGCCCGCCACTTGTCCGGGAAGGGATCGAGCGCCATTACATCGGCGGTCATCCCGTCGATCATGGCGTGATTCACATCCACAATCCCCACCAAGTTATCCAGTTTGTAGTGGGCCGAGGCCATGGCGGCTTCCCAGATGGAGCCTTCGTTGCATTCCCCGTCGCCCATCAAGCAGTAGGTGCGCCAGTTTTGGTCCTGGTAGCGGGCGCCCAAAGCCAGGCCCACCGCCAGCGACAGCCCGTGCCCCAGCGAACCGGTGGCCATCTCCAGGCCCGGGACTTTTTTGGCGTCCAAGTGCATCCCCAGGTGGGACTGAAAGTGCGAGAAGGTCTCCAGCCAGTCCATAGGGAAACACCCCAGGTCGGCCAAAACCGGAGCCATCCCCACCCCGATGTGTCCCTTGGAAAGGACGAAGCGGTCGCGGTCTGGGTCGTGCATTTTTTCCGCGCTGAAGTTCATCTCGTGGTGATACAGCACGGTCAATACATCCATCGAGGACATCGCCCCGCCGATGTGCCCGCCTCCGGCCCAGCGGATAGTGTCCATCGTCAGGAAACGGAGCCGGGAGGCGATTTCTTCTAGTTTTGCGTGTTCAGCTGCGGTAAGCGGCATTTTCTCTCCTTTGAGTTGGGGTTTGCTAAGGTAAGCCGGGTCGAGGTCCGCAAAAGTTGCGCTGGCGGCGGCCCGGCCTTTCCTCGGGTGTGGTTGTTAGGCTTGCGCCAGGATTTCGCGGGAACGCTGTTTGACTACCTTGAAGGCTTCATCTGCGACTTCGCCGACGAAGTCGATATCCGCCTCGGTCAAAGAGCAGTTGATGAAGTGATTGTGGTGGTTCGTCATAAAGACCCCGCGCTTTACGCACTCAGACACCCAGGCCTGATGCAGCAGGAAGTTGGGGTCCATCTTGCCTTCCAAACCGGCGGTGCGCATAAAGAACATTGAGGGTTCACCACTGATGCGGAAATCGAAACCATTGGCGCTGGCGACTTCTTGGAGCCTACCGGTCAGTTTCAACCCCAGCTCGGTGCAGACCTTGGCCGAGTCGATTTCGCGCAGCTTCGTCACGCAGGCCTTCGCTGCGGCCATGGGTTCGGCCGACATCCAGTAGGAACCGGTGGCCATCACGGAAGCCGCGGCGTCCTTCAAGGAATCAATACCGCACAGCGCCGAGATGTTGTAGCCATTCGCCAGGGGCCTTGCAGAAACACTCCAGGTCAGCCTTGAATCCGTAGTGGGCGTCGGAACCGCGCACATCCAAGCGGAAACCACAGCGGACATCGTCAATAATCAAGACGATGCCTTCGCGGTCACAGATGTGGCGAATCTTGTTCCAGTACTCGGGTTCGGGCAGACGGTTATCGTCGAAAACCGGGTGATAGTAAGGGGTGGAAATCAAGGCGGCGATTTCTCCCTTGTACACGCTCACGATTTTCTCTACTGCGCTGACATCGTTGAAAGGCACCATCAACTTATCGGCCACGTCGCTCTTCGCCACTCCCGGAGCTCCCCAGCCCTGGGTCCAACCGATGATTCCGTGGTAGCCACCGTGCATGGCGATGAATTTATCCCGTCCCGTAGCAGCCCGGGCCACCATCAAGGCATAGTTAGTGACGTCACCGCCGTTCTTGGCGAAAAATGCCCAGTCGGCCATGTCTACGGTATCCACCATCAACTCGGCCAGCTCTACCATCAAGGTGCCGGGCTGAACCACGCAGTTCATCACTTTGAGTTGGTCCATCGCGGCTTTATCAACGTCGGGGTCGTTGTAACCCAGCATCATGGGCCCGTAGGCGCACATCAGATCCAGGTACTTGTTCCCGTCCACATCCCAGAAATAGGAACCCTGCGCCTTGGCCGCAAAGAGCGGATAGGAAGAAATCGGCATGAAGCAGCCCTCGGCGGGTCCCAGGTGACCATAGATTCCACCCGGAATCACCTCGGTGGCGCGCTGGTACCATTCCTGGCTTTTTTCGTGGGTATAGGTTGGCATCATAATTCGTGACTCCTTACTGTCAGCTCAGGTAAAAGGGGACCAGGCCCAAAATCTTGTTCATGTTTCCAGCAGTGGGACATAACCACCCAGCCGCAGGGCTTCGCGCCCAATCGCGGTAAAGGAAGCCAGTTCTGCGCGCAGAATCTGTCCGGTTACATCCAGGTCGCTGAACACCATAAAGGCGTGACGTCCCTGGGGCCCGGCCTCTTTGGGTTTGTCTCCGTTGACGATGGTGGCTTTGTGATCCACTATTACGAAAGTCAGTTCGGGTCCGCCCTGCACCTTCAGCCCGATGGTGCCGTCGCACATCCCCGCCGCCACCGCGCGTCCCTTGGGGTCGAGGTTCGCAATCTCTGCCATGGCGTAACCCGCCACGTGCAGGGTCAAAATCGAGTTGATGCGCGCAAACTCCGGGTCTTGCAACAGCTGGGCAGTGGGGCGCAAATAGTGGGACAACATATCGGTCAGTTCGGTGAAAGTCGAGGTCAGGTACTTTATCTTGGTAATCCCCTTGAGTGGAATCGGGATACCTTTCTGGTCGAACATCTTGTTGACCATGACCGGGACGGGGAATCCTAAGCTTATGTCAGCTGGTCCAGCACCGGGATAGAACTGAACCTTGCCGTTGCCAATCTTTAGCCGCACCGCCCCGACCCCAGTGGCTTTGAACTGGATAGTCAAAGGCGCGTGTTCGATGAGCTGGCGCGCCTTGGGGTCGAGCTCGGGGAGCTTTTCCAAGGCGCGCAGAATGGCGCGGAGGTTGATGCTTGCGAGTGCTGTTGAATTCATAAACCCACCTCTTCGTGTGTATATGCTGGTTGTGTTCACTAATTCTAGGCAAAGTTGAGGCAAAAAGCGGGTTTATTGACGGTTCTTTATCTTGGGCCGGGTCGAGGACGCCAGCTGCGGTCGCTGCCAGGGCTTTGCTTTTTTTGGGGGGTGAGTTGAGGGATTGCGATTACAGTTCCAGGTGAAGTGCGGCTAAAATGGGGTTTCGTTGTGTCTGAGCGGGGAAGTCCAGGCCACCCGACCCCAACCCGGGAACGTAGGCCCACCACCTCGACGGAGCAGACGACCTCGAGAAATGAATACATACGATAAGGAGCATCCCAGTGGCATCAAACTTGATTCGGTGATTTCTTTGGCGAAACGGCGCGGTTTCGTCTATCCCTGTGGTGAAATCTATGGCGGGACTCGCGCGGCTTGGGACTACGGTCCCCTGGGGGTAGAGCTCAAAGAAAACATCAAGAAGGCCTGGTGGAACGCCATGGTGCGTTCGCGTGAAGACGTGGTGGGACTGGATTCCTCGGTGATTTTGCCGCCCAAGGTGTGGGAAGCTTCGGGGCACCTCAAGGCCTTCACCGATCCCCTCATCGAGTGTCTGTCTTGCCACAAGCGTATGCGCCAAGACGATTTGCAAGAACAGTACGCCGAAAAGCACGGCATCGATAACCCAGACTCGGTAGATATGGCCCTGGTGCCTTGCCCCAACTGTGGAGTAAAGGGCAAATACACCGAACCGCGCGCCTTTTCGGGTCTGCTGAAAACCTATCTGGGGCCGGTGGATGACGAATCGGGTCTGCACTTCCTGCGTCCCGAAACCGCCCAAGGTATCTTTGTGAACTTCGCCAACGTCATGACTACAGCGCGGAAAAAGCCTCCCTTCGGCATCGGCCAGATCGGTAAATCCTTCCGCAACGAATCACGCCGGGGAACTTTATCTTCCGCACTCGCGAATTCGAACAGATGGAGCTGGAGTTCTTTGTGGAGCCGGGCACCGACGAAGAATGGCACCAGTACTGGATTGACTACCGCCGGGACTGGTACATCGACCTGGGAATCAAGCCTGAAAACCTCCGCCTCTACGAACACCCCCAGGAAAAGCTCTCGCACTATTCCAAGCGCACCGTAGACATCGAATATGCCTTCGGTTTCGAGGGTTCCAAGTGGGGCGAACTGGAAGGTATCGCCAACCGCACCGACTACGACCTGGGGGTGCACGCCCAGGCCTCGGGACAGAAACTGGACTACTTCGATCCGGTCAGCGAAAAACGCTACACCCCCTACGTGATCGAGCCTTCCGCCGGTTTGACGCGTTCTTTGATGGCTTTCCTCATCGAGGCCTATGCCGAGGACGAAGCCCCCAACACCAAGGGTGGGGTAGATAAGCGCACCGTGCTGCGCCTCGATCCGCGCCTGGCGCCGGTCAAAGCCGCGGTGCTGCCGCTGTCTCGCAAAGAAGAACTGACTCCGCTGGCCAAGGAAATCGCCGCTTCCTTGCGTAAATACTGGAATATTGACTACGACGACGCCGGGGCGGTGGGGCGGCGCTATCGCCGTCAAGACGAAATCGGTACGCCCCTGTGCGTCACCGTGGATTTCGATTCTTTAGAGGACCACGCCGTCACCGTGCGCGACCGCGACACCATGACCCAAGAACGCATCAGCACCGATAATCTCCTGGCCTATCTGCGCGAGCGCCTGCCGGTGTCCTGATCGCGAGGATGGAACCGAATCAGATTCCCCCCGTCTCCCGATGCCAGCACCCAGGGCCCTGCTCCTTTACGCATCGGGGAACTGGAGTTCACCAACCCCGTTTGCCTGGCGCCGATGGCCGGGGTGACTAACGCGGTTTTCCGCGATATTTGTGCAATCTATGCCCGTCAGGGTCGGGGAAACCCCGGCGAGGACGGACCGGTGGTGGCGCGGCCTGCCTCCGGTTGCGCGGTGGCGGGCCTGGTCAGCCACGAAGGAATGTTCGTTGGCGAGATGATTACTGCTAAAGCCCTGCGGATGGGTTCGACCAAGTCCTGGGCCATGGCGGCTTCCGGGCCGGAACAATCCATTCGTTCGCTCCAGCTCTATGGGGTCAACGGGTCTGATTTGGCCTGGTGCGTGCGCGAGATGATTGCGCGGAACTTGGTCGATCACGTGGATTTGAACTTCGGCTGCCCGGTTCCCAAAGTCACCCGCAAGGGAGGTGGTTCCGCCCTGCCTTGGAAAACCAGCTACTTTGCCCAGGTTCTGACCTCGGTGGTTCGCGCCGCCGAGGAGGCTTCGCGCGAATTCCGCCGCGAAGTTCCGGTTCCCGTCACCGTAAAGATTCGCAGCGGCATCGACGTCCAGCATTCCACCTTTCTGCAGGCCGCGCGGGCAGCCCAAGACAGTGGAGTGGCGGCCATTACGCTGCACGCTCGCACCACTGCCCAGTACTATGGGGGGCATTCATCTTGGGGGGGATATCGTCGCTTTGGTGGAGGCAGTTTCTGTTCCCGTCCTAGGGAACGGAGATATTTTCAGTTCCGAGGATGCGGTGGCGATGCTGCGCGAAACTGGCTGTGCCGGTGTACAAATCGGTCGCGGGGTCCAAGGTCGCCCTTGGATTTTCCGCGAGGTAACCGCCGCGCTGTGGGGACAACCCGTACCGCCGGGACCCACCCTGGGCGAAATCTGTAACTTGGCGAAAACGCACGCGGCGGGCCTCGTGCAACACTACGGAACCGAAGTCGGGGCGCTGCGCGACATGCGTAAACACCTGGGGTGGTATTTCGCGGCTTTGGCTTGGGCGGAGAGGTACGCGCGGCTCTTTCTAAAGTGGAAACCCTACAAGGTCTGGGAGAAGTCTTGGCGGCTCTGCAAGAGCACTTGGGGCCCGATACTCCTTATCCGCCGGCCGCCGCGGGAAAACACGGACGCAGCGGGGTGCAGAAAAAGGTGCGACTGCCTGAGGGCTGGCTGTCGAGCACCCAGATGACAAAGGCGGAAATTGCGCTGCTGCAAGCCACCGAAGATGACTCGGACCTGGGGACTTACGCCGGGTTCTAGTCCTCGACCATCTTGTGTAGGGAACGCGCCGCTTCGGTTATGGTGCCGGAAATCGAAGGATAGACCGTGAAGGTTCCCGCGAACTCGTCTACCGTCAGGCGATTCTTTACCGCGAGGGTCAAAGGGAAGATGAATTCACCGGCGTACTGCAGGCACAGCACCGCCCCGGCGATGGTGCGGGTGCGGCGCCGGGCAAAGAGTTTCACGAAACCCTCGTCGATGCCGCGCATCCGCGCTCGGGCGTTGCGGGCAATCGGCAAAATCACCGAGATGCAGTCGACCTCCCCGGAATCCACTTGTTGCTGTGTGACCCCCACTGAGGCGATTTCGGGGTTGGTGAAAATATTGGAGCTGACTTGGTCCAGGTTCAACGGTTCTACCGCGTCACCCAGGGCGTGGGCGATGGCCAGGCGTCCCTGGGCAGAAGCCACGGAGGCCAAGAGGAACACGCCGGTGCAGTCACCCGCGGCGTAGATGCGGTTCGCGGTGGTGCGAGACACGCGGTCGGTTAAAACATAGCCGCGCTCGTCCATCTCTACGCCGGCTTCTTCCAGGCCCATGCCGTCAGTATTTGGGATGGCGCCAACCGCCATCAAGACGTGTGAACCTTCGATTTCCCGGCCGTCGCCCAGGGTCACGATGACTCTATCGCCTTCGACCCGGGCGGCCTCGGCGCGGGAATTCGCGCAGATATTCACACCGTTTTGTTCGAAAACTCTCTCGATTAATTCGGCTGCGTCGGGGTCGTTACCGGGAAGCACCCGGTCGCGGGAAGACACCAGGGTGACTTTGACCCCCACGGAGTTGAAAGCCGAGGCGAACTCGGCGCCGGTCACACCCGAACCCACCACAATCAGGTGCTCGGGGACTTCTTTTATCTTGTAGATCTGTTTCCACGTCAAGATGCGTTCCCCGTCGGGCATGGCTGAGGGAAGTTTACGCGGGCGGGCCCCGGTGGCCACAATCACCGCGTCGGCCTCGAAGCGGCGCTCACCTACCGTGATGATGCGACGACCGTTTTTCCCTACTTCGGGTGAAATCACGCCGCGTCCGCGGATGATTTCCACCCCGTCTTTGGTGAGGCGATGCGTGATGCCTTCGCTTTGTTCGCTGGCCATGTGACCCACGCGCTTAAAGATTTCCAAGACGTCGGCGGTGAAACTGCCGCCGCGTTCGGCGATTTTCAGTTCCCCGGCGCGGCGCACATTGTCCATCCACACCGAAGAAGCGATCAGGGTTTTCGAAGGTATCACGTCGGTGAGGACCGCGGAACCACCCGGGCCTTGCTCTTCGATGAGGACGGTGCGTGCCCCGTGGGCGCGGGCCTGGAAGGCTGCTTCGTAGCCGCCGGGGCCACCGCCGATGATAACTACAGTTTGTTCATTCTTCAGTGCCACGTTTTCATTGTGTCAAAAACATGCCGCTTCAGTCACATTTCTGTCTCGGGACTGTTTACGCGTCCGGTCAACACAGCGGTGGGGACTCCACCAGGTAGAGTGAAAACATGCAGACCGGCACTTACAGCAGCGAAGACCACGAAAGATACGTCACCGAGGTTCATAAACGCGGGGAACGCACGGAATTTGAAAGAGACCGTGCCCGGATTCTGCATTCTTCGGCCTGGCGACGCCTGGGGGGCGAAAACGCAGGTCCTGGGGCCCACCGCGGATGATTTTTCTCGCACTCGTCTCACGCATTCCCTGGAAGTTGCCCAGGTGGGGCGCGAACTGGGGAAAATGCTGGGATGCGATCCGGATGTGGTTGACGCGGCTTGTCTGGCGCACGACTTGGGGCATCCGCCTTTCGGGCACTCTGGGGAAAGAATCTTGAATAACTTAGCTAAAGACATCGGAGGTTTCGAAGGCAATGCCCAGACCCTGCGTCTGGTGGCGGCCCTGGAACCGAAAGTGGTGGCACCAGACGGCAGCTGGGCGGGTTTGAACCTGACTCGCGCCACCCTGGACGCCATCGCGAAATACCCGTGGAGTCGCGGGGAAGGACCCAAAGGGTGGGACTCGCCGAAGTTTGGGGTCTATGAAGAAGACCAGGAACTGTTTCGCTGGGTGCGGGCCCCGCAACGCGACAATCCAGGCAAGCGCTGCATCGAAGCCCAGGTGATGGATCTCTCTGACGACATCGCCTATTCGGTGCACGACGTTGAAGACGCGGTGGCGCTGGGTAGCACGAAACTGGGCAACCTCGACCAAGACGCCACCCTAACCGCGGTTATCCAGGCAACCAAAGACTGGTATCGCAGCTCCTTCGCCCTCGCCACCCACCCCAAAACGCCCGCCGAGGACGGTTTCACCGTAGACGACCTCGCCGCGGCCTATCGAAGACTGCGCGAGATGCCTTTTTGGCTCACGGAAGAAGTCGGGGACTATGCCTCTCAGGCGGCGTTGAAGAACCTGAGTTCCCAGCTGATCGGACGATTCGTCTTGGCAACCCAAGAGGCGACTCGCCAAGCCGCCCAGGCCGGTTACGCCCAGGCGCCCCTGACTCGATACACCGCAGATCTGGTGATTCCCGCTGAAACCAGGGCCGAGATTCTGTTGTTGAAAGGCATAGCGGTGTACTACGTGATGGCACCGCGCGAAACCACTTTCGATCACCTTTCCCAGCAGCAGATTTTAGCGGACCTGGTGTGGGCGCTGCGTGAACGCCAGGAACAGGGCCAAACCGTGCTGGAGGAGCCCTACTTGACGCTGTGGAAAAAAGCCGGGGATCATCCGCGCGGGAGGCAGGCCGGGCGGCTGCGCGCGGTGATTGATCAGGTAGCTTCCCTTACGGACCTTTCGGCGATGAAGTGGCACGCGCGCCTGTTGGGGATGATTTCTCGTCCGGTGTGAGACCGGCGGGGATTCGCTAACATAGAGGCATGGCTGGCAAGATTGACGACGCGGATGTGCAGAAAATCCGCGAAACCGTGCGGATAGAGGATATTGTCAGCAACTACGTGACCCTGGTGCGGGCCGGGAGCTCCTCGATGAAAGGTCTGTGTCCCTTTCACGACGAAAAAACCCCGTCCTTCCATATTTCTTTAGGCACCAGCTGGTGGCACTGCTTCGGTTGCGGCGAAGGCGGGGACTTGATTGACTTCGTGCGGCGCATCGAAGGGCTCAGTTTCCCCGAAGCTGTCGAGTTCTTGGCGGCGCGGGCCGGCATCACCCTGCACTATATAGAGGGCGGGGAATACGCCAAGCCGCGGGTAGAACCAGGAACCCGCCAACGTCTCCTGGAAGCTAACCAAGTTGCCCAGGATTTCTTTACCTCCCAGCTGTTGCTCCCCGAGGCGGCATCGGCACAGGCCTTCTTGGAAGCCAAGGCTTTCAACTACGACGACGCCAAGAATTCGGGGTGGGCTATGCCCCGGACAGTTGGGATGCCTTGCTGCGCCACCTGCGTTCCCGCGGTTTCACCGACCAAGAAATCCAGACCGTGGGACTGGCCAAAGCGGGCCAGCGAGGTCTCTATGACTTGTTCCGTCACCGCGTCACCTGGCCGATTCGCGACATCACCGGGGCCGTACTGGGTTTCGGGGCGCGCCGCTTGGATGATTCAGACCCCAAGAACCCCAAGTACGTCAACACCCCCGAAACTCCGATTTACCACAAATCCCAGGTGCTCTACGGGATTGATCGGGCCCGCAAAGGCATCGGAGCGAAACGCCAGTGCGTTATCGTCGAGGGATACACCGACGTTATGGCGATGCATCTTTCGGGAGTAACCACTGCGGTTGCGACCTGCGGCACCGCATTTACCGAGGACCACGCCCGCAATATTCGCCGCCTCATCGGCACGGCCTCTGATTCGGCATCTTCTGTGCGTTTGCCGGGAGGTAAACCACCGCGAGGAGGCGAAGTTATCTTTACTTTCGACGGTGACGCCGCGGGCCAAACGCTGCCCTGAAGGCCTTTCGGGTCGACCAGGGCTTTGCCTCGCAATCCTTTGTGGCGGTGGCGAAGGACGGCAAGGATCCTTGCGATCTGCGGGTGGAAAACGGGCCGGGGGCGGTGCAGGACCTGGTGGCCTCGCGTCGCCCACTCTTTGACTTTGTGCTGAAAACCATCATCTCAGGCTTCGACCTGGACAACCCGGCCGGTCGTCTTTCTGCCTTGCGCGTCACCGCTCCGGTTGTGGCCGAGATCCGCGACATGGCGCTGCGTCGCTACTATGTGGTGCAGTTGGCGGGTTGGCTGGGAGTGAATGAACGCGAAGCCTGGCGTGAAGTCAAAGACAGTGTTTCGCGCCTGCGTGCCCAGCAAAAAGCCCAGGGTTACTCACGTATCGAGGGAGCCCAGGGTGGCAATCCCGGATTGCACTTCCCAGGTCCCGACGGGGTTCCCGCTTCCCCAAGCGCCGTGAGCCCCACCGATTCTTTGACCCTGAACCACGCCCCCAGCCTACCGGGGGAAATCGACACGGATCCGGTGGCGCGCGCCCAGCGCGATGTATTGATTGCCGCCTTGCATTTCCCCCAGATTCTGGCACAAACCGGATTCGACGCTTTGGATCCGCAGGCATTTACGCAGACTGCGTTGCGGCTAGTTTTCGAGGTAATCTTGGCCTCCGGGGGAGTCGCGGCTTTTGAAAGCATCCTCGAGGCAGTCGCTGCTTCGCGCCAGCCCGATTCCCACAATCAGCGAGTGGCGATGATGCGCTGGGCAAACCAGTTGAAAACTCAGGCCGGTCCGCTGGTACTGCCCGCGTTGCTGGAACTGGCCCAGCGCCCCGTCCCGGTGGCTGATGATTCCCCCCAGAATCCCGAGGCGCAGGCTTGGGCCAAGGCCAGCGTCGCCGTGGTGGAGCGGCTCTATTTGACGGCCCAGACGGCGCGTCTGCGTTCCAAGCTGAATCGCCTGGATGCGGCAGATCCAAATCGTGAAGATGTTTTCGCCCAGCTGTTGAATCTGGAGAACACCTTGCGGCAGATGAATCAGGAAGACTAAAGTCCCTCCCGTCTCGAGGTGCGGTGCCGGGCCGAGGTGCGGGGTGGCGGTTGTCCTGTTGGTGCCGGTTTTGGGGTGGAACCAGGGTCGCGTCTGGGACTTAGTTGGCGGTGGGGTAGCGCATCTTGAGAGCGGCTAAAGGTAGCTGTCCCGGCGCGGAGGGTTCGCCCCCGGCGAGGACAAAAGTTCCCCAGTTCCCCGCTTGAGGCCCGGCCAGTCGGGTGGGCTGGCCCAGTTCACCCATACCAATCAATATGGTGGGACGATGCACCAACTGATAGGCCATTTCTCCGGCTTTAGACAGCACCGCCGCAGCGGCGGTATCTCCGGGAGTGAATGCAAGCTTTGCCACATCGGCTCCCAGGTCCGCCTGGTGACGAAACATATCCAAGATGGTTTCTGCCTCGAGAGGGGTTTCCTCCGGGAGCCAGAAATGCCTCGACAACACTACCTTCGATCCGCTTACATGCAGATCTGACACCAAGTCACGTAAAGGCTTTTCAGCTTCTTCAAGTTCACGTCCCTGGGGGTCAGCGCCGAAGTCTCTTTTGCGCAGGGGGTAGTTCGATTCAATATCAACGTATTGGGCAACTCCGCCCAGCGCCCGGCACAGGGACTCGTAAGCAGAGGTGTTTATCTTGACTGTGGAGCCTTCGGTGCGGAAAGTCGCCAAGACGGGACGAGACGACAGCTCCCGAGCCCGGCGGATGATTTCTTGGGCGCGGGTGAAGTCCTGGGATTGCCCCAGGAAAGTACCCGCCGATTCCCAAGCCCCATCCAAGCGAATCTCGACCAGTTCGATGCGAGGGTGCATCCCTTTCAAGGCACGTTCGAAACCCAAGGCACCGGGATTGAGAGAAGAGATGAAGGTGGGGCGGCGCCAGTCACTAAACAGAGCTGCGGAATCAAACACCTGTTCATTTTATCGAAAAACCGGGCTTTCCTTTACCGCGACTTTGGCGAGGAAACCGCGGCGCCCTCTGCGCAAAATCTTCACCCCGCCGATTCCCGCAGTTACAACGAAAACCCCGACGAGGACCTCGACGGGGGAGAAATTCAAAAAAGCCCGGTAAAACCTGGGCGGTACAATGGGCGGGTTGAGAACGCCCAAGTTTTCTGAGGAAGGGATGCGACGTGGCAGAATTTTTCTATACCGACCTTTTACCGCACGGCGAAGACACCTATACCTATCGCCAGCTGACTTCTGAGGGGGTGGAAGAAGTCGAGGGTCCCGAGGGTCGGAAATTCCTCAAGGTCGCGCCCGCTGCCCTGACTTTGCTGGCCGAAACCGCATTCCACGATATTTCCCACTATCTGCGCACCGCTCACCTCGAACAGCTGCGTCGCATTATGGATGACCCCGAGGCATCGGCTAACGATAAATTCGTGGCGATGGACCTGTTGCGCAACGCCAATATTGCCGCTGCCGGGGTGCTGCCGATGTGTCAGGACACCGGCACCGCAATTATTAAAGGCGAGCGGGGGCAGCATGTTTTGACTGAAGGTCCCGACGAGAAACCCCTGTCGCTGGGTGTGTATAACGCCTATACCAAGCTGAATCTGCGGTACTCCCAAAACGCGCCCTTGAGTATGTACGAGGAAAGAATACAGGGTGTAACCTGCCGGCTCAGATCGAGCTGTATTCGCAAACCGCGCCGGGACACGAAGCTGAATATCGCTTCCTCTTTATGGCGAAAGGCGGGGGTTCGGCGAATAAGTCTTATCTGTACCAGATGACTAAGGCGATTTTGGATCCCGAACACATGATGCAGTTCCTGGAGGAAAAGATTCGCTCGCTGGGAACCGCGGCCTGCCCGCCCTATCACTTGGCGATTGTTATCGGGGGTACCTCGGCGGAATACGCTTTGAAGACCGCCAAGTATGCCTCGGCGCACTACCTGGACGGTTTGCCCACCACCGGTGGTCCCGATGCACACGGCTTCCGCGACAAAGAGATGGAAGAACAAGTGCTGGAGCTGACCCGCAAGATGGGAATCGGCGCCCAGTTCGGCGGCAAATACTTCTGCCACGATGTGCGAGTGGTGCGCTTGCCGCGCCACGGGGCCTCGCTGCCAGTGGCGATCGCCGTGTCTTGTTCCGCCGACCGCCAGTGCGTGGCGAAGATCAACAAGGACGGGGTATTTATCGAGGCTCTGGATACTGATCCGGGGCGTTTCTTGCCCGACCCCACCGATGCGGAACTGCACGGGAATGCCGACGAAGCGGTGAAGATTGACTTGAATCGACCCATGAGGGAAATCCTGTCCGAACTGTCGAAGTACCCGATCAAGACCCGACTGTCTTTGAGCGGCCCGGTGATCGTGGCGCGCGATATCGCCCATGCCAAGCTGCGCGAACGCCTGGAAAAGGAAGGCGACCTGCCCCAGTACTTTAAGGATCACCCGGTGTACTATGCGGGACCGGCCAAGACTCCAGAAGGTATGGCTTCGGGGTCTTTCGGTCCTACCACCGCGGGGCGCATGGACCCCTATGTGGACCTGTTCCAGTCCCACGGCGGATCTATGGTGATGCTGGCCAAAGGTAACCGCTCCCAAGAAGTCACCGATGCTTGCAAGGCGCACGGCGGTTTCTATCTGGGATCGATTGGCGGCCCCGCAGCGGTGCTGGCGGCGGAATCCATCAAGAAAGTTGAAGTCCTGGAATACCCCGAGCTGGGGATGGAAGCCGTGTGGAAGATCGAAGTAGAGGACTTCCCCGCCTTCATCGTGGTGGACGACAAGGGTAACAACTTCTTTGAGGGATTAGATAAGGTAGTCCTTACACTAAAGGTCCCGCCGAAAAAGAGCTAAAACCCCGAAAGTTAGGTTAGGGTGGGGTTACACCATGGTCATGGCCTGGCGGGCGATGGCGAGTTCCTCGTTGGTGGGGACCACAAAGACCAGGACCTTGGAATCCGGCGCGGAAATCTTCCAGATCGAGGCCGAATCGTCACGGTTCAGGTTCAGCTGCGGGTCGAGCTTTACCCCCAGGTACTTCAACTTGTCGCACAGCCGGGCGCGCAACCGAGAGTCGTTTTCACCGATGCCAGCGGTAAAGGTCAAGACATCTAAACCACCCAGCACTGCGGTGTAGGCGCCGACGTACTTCAAGAGCCGGTGAATATAGATCTGCATCGCCAGTAGGGCATCTTGGTCGCCTTCGTCGCGGCGCCGCCACACGTCGCGCATGTCGTTTCGCCGCACAGGCCCTTCATGCCGGACTTTTTGTTGAACAGGTCGTCGACCTGGTCGACGTTCATGCCGTGACGCAGCAGGTGGAACACGGCCGCGGGGTCGATGTCGCCGGTGCGGGTGCCCATCACCAGGCCCTCCAGCGGGGTCAGGCCCATCGAGGTGTCCATCGCGGTGCGTCCCAGTTCTGCACAGGCCGAGGCTCCGTTACCCAAGTGCAGGGTGATTTGTTTCACCGTGTCGTTGCCCAGGTGGTCACAAACCAAGCCGGAAACGTATTGGTGTGAAGTGCCGTGTGCACCGTAGCGACGAATCTTGTAGTGCTTCGCGACTTCTTTATCCAGGGCGTAGGTGCGGGTTTTTTCGGGCAGGTCGGCAAAGAATGCCGTGTCGAAAACCGCGATATGTGGCAGGTCGGGCCACATCTGCCTCGCGGAATCAATACCCAACAGGTGTGCGGGGTTGTGCAGCGGGCCCAGGTCTGATAGCTCATCGATCTGGTTGCGGACCTTGTCGTCGATGAGGGCGGGACCGTGGAAATACGGACCGCCCTGGACGATGCGGTGCCCGATCGCTACCATATTCGCCCCGTTCAAGTTCGGTCCGCATTCGGAGAAGTATCTAATCACGCGGTTCAGCGCTTCGGTGTGGGTAGGTAATGGTAGGGTCTCGGTGTGGGCGGTGCCGTTGACCGAGTGAGTCACCACGCCGGCATCCGAACCGATTCTTTCAGCCAGGCCTTTGGCCAGGATATTGCCCGTCACCGGGTCGAGGAGCTGGTACTTCAACGAGGAAGAACCGGAGTTGATGACGAATACGGTTTCTTGATTCACGGTTCTGCTTTCTGTGTTTGGGCCCGGCTTTTAGCCTTGGGCTTGGATGGCGGTGATGATGATGGTGTTGGTGATGTCTTCGATGGTGGCTCCGCGGGAGAGGTCGTTGACCGGGGCGTTGAGTCCTTGCAGAATCGGCCCGACCGCCAGGGCGCCCGAGGTGCGCTGTACCGCTTTGTAGGTAATGTTGCCGGCGTTGAGGTCGGGAAACACAAACACATTCGCTGCCCCCGCCACCGGCGAGTCGGGTGCTTTCTTCGCCGCCACGGATTCCACTACCGCGGCGTCGAACTGTAGGGGTCCGTCCAGGGCGAGGTCGGGTGCGGCGGTTTTCGCCAGGGTTACGGCATCCTTCACGAGGTCCACCATGGGGCCGGTACCGGAGTCCAAGGTGGAGTAGGACAGCATCGCCACCTTCGGGTCCAGCCCGAACTGGGAGGCGGTCTTGGCTGAGGTAACCGCGATATCCGCCAGCTGTTCGGCGGTGGGGGAGATGGTGACCGCGCAGTCAGAATAGACGTCGAAGTGATCATCGAAAACCATCAGGAATGCCCCTGAGACTAGCTTTACCCCCGGCATGGTCTTTATCAGCTGCAGCGCGGGGCGAATGGTGTGGGCGGTGGTGTGCGCGGCACCCGAAACCATGCCGTGCGCGTCTCCGCATACGATCATCAAGGTGGCGAAGTAGGAAATATCCTTTAGGGTTTCTCGCGCCGTGGCTTCGTCCATGCCCTTGGCGGCACGTAACTCGACCAGTTTCGCCACGTAGCCCTCGAGTTTCTCGGGGTCCTGTAGGCTCACGATTTCGGCGCCTTCCAGGTCGATTCCCAGTCTTTGGGCATCGGATTGAATCTGGGCGGTTTCTCCCAGCAGGATTACCTTTGCAGCGCCCAGGCGCAGAATCTGGGCGGCCGCCTGTAGCACCCGTTCGTCCTGGGATTCGGGAAGAACGATGCGTTGGGGATTCGCCCCCGCGCGCTGCGCCAAGTCGTTGAGGAATGTAGCTTTGAAGTTGCTCATGGTCAGCCCCTTTACTTTTACCATGCCTTTAATGTCTCTTGTTATGAGAGTAAAGTAAATATTACTCGATATCGAGAAGAATTGGAAACTGGATGTCACGGATTGCGGGGAAATCTGCCCTGACCTCGCAAAACAAATGCTTTGAGGCGTCTGTTTGCCGGGACAAACAGACGCCTCAAAGCTGTCGAGAAGGGATATTTTTTGGATTTAGTGGGCAAAGGTGGTTGCTTCAGTTGGAAGCGGTCCGCGCGGAACAGGTACTCTCCGTACGTCATGACGTGACCGCCCTCGTCGCAGGAGACGTTCTGTACACACAGCAGAGGCGAGCCGGCAGAAATCCGCAACAACTGGGCCTCGGCATTGGTGGATTTACGCGCCGAAACCGTTTGCCGAGCCATCGAAACGATAGCGCCGTTCTCGGCCAGGGCCGCCTCGAAAGAATCCCGTTCCAGAGCGGTGGTGGTCGGGGCAATCGAGGTGGGCACCATATCGAACATCAAACCGGTGGGCTGGTGGTCGGTCAGGCGCAGACGGCGGATCGTAGTCACCGAAGTTCCCGGGTTAACTTCGAGCTTTGCGGCAATTTCAGGGGGTAGCCGGGGCTGCGCCATAAGAGAGTACCTCGGTAGAGGGCTTGCGTCCGTCATTGCGTAGTTGGTCGAAGATTGTGTTCAAGGTCTGGGGGCGATGCACCCGCGTGGGGGCCACCTGCGTGCCGACGCCGCGACGGCGCACCAATAGGCCGTGGTCGCCCAGTTGCTGCAGGGCGCGCCGGGCGGTGGGGCGCGAAACATTGAGACGACGCGCCATAGAGAGTTCGTCCTCGAGGCGAGTCCCCGGAGGGAGCTGACCCGAGAGAATCATCTCTTCGATGGGTTGAGCAATCTGGTGATAGAGAGGCACGGGTGAATTTCGGTCCAGCCGGACATCGGCCTCGAAGTAAGACGGTGCGGTAGGCATTTTGGGTTTCCCTTCCCTGTATCTGTGCAGCGACACTTCCTGTGCGCTACGTCCTATTGTATCGACAAATAATGTCCTGACGAAGGAGAATTGCGCTGCAATTTCAAGGAAATATGTCTGAAAGTTCACTGAAGACCCGGGTGACAAATGCGGGTAAATCGCGAGGGGCTTGATGCCTTATGATGGAGGCATGGCTCAAAGTACTCTCAGCTTACAAAACGTAGTGCGCTCTCAGGCGGCAGGCCCGGTTCTGGTAGTCGATTTCGGGGCGCAGTACGCCCAGTTAATCGCCCGGCGGGTGCGCGAAGCACATATCTATTCAGAGATAGTGCCCCACTCGCTCTCAGCGGCGGACATCTTGGCTAAGCAGCCCGCGGCCATCATTCTTTCCGGTGGGCCCGCTTCAGTCTATGCCCCGGGTGCGCCTGCCTTTGACCCCGCAGTCTTCGAGGCCGATGTGCCGGTGCTGGGGATTTGTTACGGTTTCCAAGTGATGGCCCAGGCCCTGGGGGGTACCGTTTCGGCCACCGGGGTAAAAGAGTATGGCCGTACCGAAGTAACGGATTCCTCGCCGGCGCGTCTTTTTACCGGTATCCCGGCTACTCAGCAGGTCTGGATGAGCCACGGAGATTCCGTAACTGCGGCTCCCAGCGGATTCACAGTGACTGCCTCGACTTCGCAGACCGCGGTGGCTGCCTTTGAAGACCCACAGCGTTGTCTTTACGGGGTCCAGTGGCACCCCGAAGTGAAGCATTCCCGAATTCGGGCAAAAGGCCCTGGAGAACTTCCTCTATCTGGGGGCTGGTCTGGAGCCGGTGTGGACCCCGGAATCCATCATTGCCACTCAGATTGAGGCCATCCGCGCTCAGGTGGGCGATGCCCAAGTGATTTGTGGACTCAGTGGCGGGGTGGATTCTTCGGTGGCGGCTGCTCTGGTGCATCGCGCCATCGGAGACCAGTTGACTTGCATCTTTGTGGACCACGGCTTGCTGCGCGAAGGCGAACGCGAACAGGTGGAACGTGACTATGCGGCCGGGATGGGGATTCGCGTCAAATACGTAGATGAATCCGCGCGTTTCTTGGGTGCCCTGGCCGGGGTGACTGATCCCGAACAGAAACGCAAAATTATTGGACGAGAGTTTATTCGTTCCTTTGAAGCCGCCCAGCGCGAGGTCGTCCAGGAAGTCGGTGCCAGTGGTGGGGAAGTGAAAGTTCCTGGTCCAAGGCACGCTCTATCCCGACGTGGTGGAATCTGGCGGCGGGGAAGGTGCGGCCAACATCAAGTCGCACCACAATGTGGGTGGTCTGCCCGAGGACTTGAACTTTGACTTGATTGAACCCTTGCGGCGTCTGTTCAAGGACGAGGTCCGCGCTTTGGGACGGGAGCTCGGGGTGCCTCAGCACATCGTGAACCGTCAGCCTTTCCCCGGTCCCGGCTTGGGGATTCGCATCATCGGGGAAGTCACCGAGGAGCGCCTGCGGATTCTTCGAGCCGCCGACTTCATCGTGCGCCAAGAGTTGAGCGCGGCCGGACTGGACCAGGAAATCTGGCAGTGCCCGGTGGTGTTGCTGGCCGAGGTGCGTTCCGTGGGGGTCCAGGGTGATGGTCGCACCTATGGACATCCCATCGTGTTGCGTCCGGTGTCTTCCGAGGACGCCATGACCGCGGACTGGTCGCGTCTGGATTGGGAGCTGGTCGCCAAGATTTCGAACCTGATCACCAACCAGGTCCCCCAGGTGAACCGCGTGGTGCTGGACTGCACCTCGAAGCCCCCGGCGACCATCGAGTGGGAGTAGGCTGATAGGGTTCTGACCTGCACTTTTGAGTGCCGCACTGTGCCGCTGAGTTTCGTTTCGTACGAGAGCCATGGCAAAGCCGCCAGCGACGGCGGTGAGTAAATACGGTAATCTGGCCTCCGTTCCCGCGTTGGGACGGAGGCTTTTTCTTTGCCGTTTTACTCCCTTTCACCTGCGATTTCGCGATTTACTCCCCGTATTTCAAGACGACAAGGCACGGGGCGGTATTCGGAGGAACGGGAGTAAAGATTTATCCCGAATGAGTAGACGCGCGATTTTTGTCCCCGAGAACGAAACGAGGCCGTTTCGGGGCCCGTGAAACTCAAATCGAACTCAACGGGCGTTTTTACGGTCTCCGTACGGCGTTTCCCCAGGTGGCTAATGGGGAGTAAAGAATCTTTCCGTCTCAATGAAAACGGGAGTAATCAGGGGAAATGCCGCGGCGTACTACCGCGTGCCGCCGTGTAAGCCACTGCGTCATTTACTCCCCGGGTGCGTCGAAAATGCCTTTGCATGCAATGGGGAGTAAAAACTCAGCATACGCAGGTGCGAGCGGAGCTCACCGCCTAGCCTGGCGTCCTGATTCGGTTGCGATAATCACCAAAAATGGAGGGTGTTCCAGTGAATGCCCTCCAGTTTTATTTGGGGAATCGGGTAAAATAATTTCTTGTTTTTTAGAGCGCACTATGATATACTGTTATTATCCTGATTTGAGGAGTCTACCAAATATGCGGCAAGGTATTCTTAAATAAAATTTGATAATGGGCGCAAAAATGCTTGCCCCTTGCAGGGGCTTGGTTTTTGTACCCAATTTAAGAATACTTTTGCCTTTTAAGCAAATATCGTGACGGACAGCAGCTTATGTAAGCCGTGTGTGTTTTTGTGTGTCCGAAGTCATGATCCCCAGCGGTAAAAGTATTAGCCGCTGGGGATTTTTGCGCCCATTTGGGCCTTGTATGGAGGATAGACATGAATATAATCAATATCGGGATTCTTGCCCATGTAGACGCCGGCAAGACGACACTGACTGAAAGCCTGCTGTATGCCAGCGGAGCCATTTCAGAACCGGGGAGCGTCGAAAAAGGGACAACGAGGACGGACACCATGCTGTTGGAGCGGCAGCGTGGGATTACCATTCAAGCGGCAGTCACTTCCTTCCTGTGGCGCAGATGTAAAGTCAACATAGTGGATACGCCCGGCCACATGGATTTTTTGGCGGAGGTGTACCGCTCTTTGGCCGTTTTAGATGGGGCTATCTTGGTGATCTCCGCTAAAGATGGTGTGCAGGCCCAGACCCGTATTCTGTTCTATGCCCTGCGGAAAATGAACATTCCCACCGTTATCTTTATCAACAAAATCGACCAGGCTGGCGTTGATTTGCAGGGTGTGTATCAGTCTGTTCGGGATAAGCTCTCCGCCGATATTATCATCAAGCAGACGGTGTCGCTGTCCCCGGAAATAGTCCTGGATGAAAATACCGACATAGAAGCATGGGATGCGGTCATCGAAAATAACGATGAATTATTGGAAAAATATATCGCAGGAGAACCAATCAGCCGGGAAGAACTTGCGCAGGAGGAACAGCGGCGGGTTCAAGACGCCTCCCTATTCCCGGTCTATCACGGCAGCGCCAAAAAGGGCCTTGGCATTCAACCGTTGATGGATGCGGTGACAGGGCTGTTCCAACCGATTGGGGAACAGGGGAGCGCCGCCCTATGCGGCAACGTTTTCAAGGTGGAGTATACAGATTGTGACCAGCGGCTTATCTATCTGCGGCTATACAGCGGAACGCTGCGCCTGCGGGATACGGTGGCCCTGGCCGGGAGAGAAAAGCTGAAAATCACAGAGATGCGTATTCCATCCAAAGGGGAGATTGTTCGGACAGACACCGCCCACAAGGGCGAAATTGTCATCCTTCCCAGCGACAGCGTGGGATTAAACGACGTATTAGGGGACAACACCCGGCTTCCTCGTGAAAGGTGGTGCGATTCCCCCCTCCCCATGCTGCGGACGGCGATCACGCCGAAAACGGCAGCGCAAAGAGAACGGCTGCTGGACGCTCTTACGCAACTTGCGGATACTGACCCGCTTTTGCGCTACGAGGTGGATTCCATCACCCATGAGATCATTCTTTCTTTTTTGGGCCGGGTGCAGTTGGAGGTTGTTTCCGCTTTGCTGGCAGAAAAGTACAAGATTGAAACAGCGGTGAAGGAACCTACCGTCATTTATTTAGAGCGGCCGCTCAAAGCAGCCAGCCACACTATCCATATTGAGGTGCCGCCCAACCCATTTTGGGCATCCATCGGACTGTCTGTTACGCCGCTCCCGCTTGGCTCCGGTGTACAATACGAGAGAGCCGGGTTTCCCTGGGATACTTGAACCAGAGTTTTCAAAACGCTGTCATGGATGGTATCCGTTACGGGCTGGAACAAGGCTTGTGCGGCTGGAACGTAACGGACTGTAAGATTTGCTTTGAATACGGGCTTTATTATAGCCCGGTCAGCACGCCGGCGGATTTTCGCTCATTGGCCCCGATTGTATTGGAACAGGCATTGAAGAAATCAGGAACGCAGTTGCTGGAACCTTATCTCTCGTTCACCCTCTATGCGCCCCAGGAATACCTTTCCAGGGCTTATCACGATGCGCCAAAATACTGTGCCGCTATCGAAACGGCCCAGGTAAAAAAGGATGAAGTTGTCTTTACTGGCGAAATTCCCGCCCGCTATATACAGGCATACCGTACTGATCTGGCCTTTACACCAACGGGCGGAGCGTATGTCTTACAGAACTGAAAGGGTATCAGGCCGCTGTCGGCGAGCCGGTCATCCAGCCCCGCCGTCCAAACAGCCGCCTGGACAAGGTGCGCCATATGTTCAGTAAGATTACTTGATACACCACAGCAAAGAAGGTTACAGAATTATGTAGAGCTCCACATAATTCTGTTGCATTTTTCCAGCCTCTTGTGATACTATTTTGATACTAAGAAAAATTGACAGCCGAAAAATAGCGGGTAAAATATTAGCAAATTTGCGAATATTTTTACCTGTAAATCAAGAGAAATACTTCCTCATATACTTGAATTTGTCGAGTGGGAGTAGGCTGACAGGGTTCTGACCTGCATCTTTGAGTGCCGCACTGTGCTGCTGAGTTTCGTTTCGTACGAGAGCCACGGCAAAGCCGCCAGCGACGGCGGTGAGTAAATACGGTAATCTGGCCTCCGTTCCCGCGTTGGGACGGAGGCTTTTTCTTTGCCGTTTTACTCCCTTTCACCCTGCGATTTCGCGATTTACTCCCCGTATTTCAAGACGGCAAGGCACGGGGCGGTATTCGGAGGAATGGGAGTAAGGATTCATCCCGAATGAGTAGACGCGCGATTTTTGTCCCCGAGGGCAAAACGGGACCGTTTCGGGGCCCGTGAAACTCAAATCGAACTCAATGGGCGTTTTTGCGGTCTCCGTACGGCGTTTCCCCAGGTGGCTAATGGGGAGTAAAGAATCTTTCCGTCTCAATGAAAACGGGAGTAATCAGGGGAAATGCCGCGGCGTACTACCGCGTGCCGCCGTGTAAGCCACTGCGTCATTTACTCCCCGGGTGCGTCGAAAATGCCTTTGCATGCAATGGGGAGTAAAAACTCAGCATACGCAGGTGCGAGCGGAGCTCACCGCCTAGCCTGGCGTCCTGATTCGGTTGCGTTGGTTGCTGAATGCGGGGAGCCGCTACAGCGAGGCTTTCCAGTCCTCGTATTCGTCGGCGTCGATCTCGCCGTTCTCGACCTGCGCGCGCTTCTCTGCCCACAGCTCGATCGCCATCGCGGCTTTGGGCGCGTGCGGCGCCTTGGGGTTCAGGGAGAGGCCCGATCCGTCGGCTGCGGGCACGATGCCGAAGGAGTCCTCGAGCCGCACGAGAAGCGACATGAGGTCGCCTGCGGTCTCGACGCCGTAATCCTTGAGGGCGTTGACGGAAACGCCGAGCGCGGCGGAGATGGACTCGAGCAGCTCGGGCTTGACGGCGCGGATGCCGCTCTCGTAATGGCGCACGGCCCCCTCGGTCAAGCCGACGGCCTCGGCCAGCTGCGCCTGCGTCATGCCGCGCGACTTGCGGTATCGCCTTATGTTCTCGCCTACGGACATGCGCCCTCCTCCTGGAATTACTTACCCGCACATCTTATCAGCGTACGTAAATGTACGCAATTCTATTGACAGTACGGATTCGTACGTTTACTCTCAATCTGTAAACCGTACGTATCCGTACGCCATAGATTGGAGGAGCCATGGACGAGAAGGTGGCGAAGACGCCGAGGCCGCACATGCTGGACGCCGACGAGGTCGCGGAGCTGCTGAAGATCAAGAAAGGCAGCGCCTACGAGGTGATCAGGAAGATAAACGCCGAGCAGGAGGCGCGCGGCCGCGTGGTTATCCGCGGACGCGTTCGAAGCGACGTCTTCGACGCCCTGTACTTCCCGGAGGTGGACTGACATGCCCGTGTACAAGGATGGCAACAACGGCACGTTCTACGTGCAGTGCTACTACCGCGACGCCCGCGGCTCGAAGCGCCACAAGACGAAGCGCGGCTTCTCCTCCGAGGTGGAGGCCGCAGTGTGGGAGAGCCAGTTCAAGAGCCTTAACGGCGGGGCCATGGACATGACGTTCTCCGAGTTCGTCGAGGTGTACGCCTCAGAGGTGAAGCCGCGCATACGCGAGCACACGTGGATCACCAAAGGAGTACATCATCAACGACAAGCTCGTGCCGTTCTTCGGGGACATGCGCATGTGCGACGTGAGGCCGATCGACGTCATCAGGTGGCAAAACGAGCTCACCGAGCACCGGGACGCCGACGGGAAGCCCTGGGCGCCGACGTACCTGCGCACGGTCAACAACCAGCTCAACGCGATCTTCAACCACGCCGAGCGCTACTACGGCCTCACCGACAACCCGGTGCGCAGGGTCGACAAGATAGGCTCGAAGAAGGGCGGCGAGATGCAGTTCTGGACCAAGGACGAGTACCTGAGGTTCAGCGAGGCAGTCATGGACAAGCCGCTGTCGTTCCACGCCCGAGCTGCTCTACTGGACGGGCATACGCTGCGGCGAGCTCCTGGCGCTCACGCCGTCCGACTTCATGCTGGATAGCTCGCGGCTGCGCATCAACAAGTCGTACCAGAGCCTCCACGGCGTGGACACCGTGACCGACCCCAGACGCCCAAGTCCGTGCGCACGATCGTCATGCCCGCCTTCCTTCGCGACGAGATGGCGGACTTCATCGAGATGCGCGACGACGTCGCCCCCGACGAGCGCCTGTTCACCGTGACCAAGCACTTCCTGGCCCACGAGATGGAGCGCGGGTGCAAGGCGTCGGGCGTGAAGCGCATCCGCATACACGACATACGCCACAGCCACGTGAGCCTGCTGATAGAGATGGGCTTCTCCGCGCTGGCCATCGCCGAGCGCATGGGCCACGAGGCGGTGGACATCACCTACCGCTACGCGCACCTGTTCCCCACGAAGCAGGACGAGATGGCAGCCGCGCTCGACGGGGCGAGGGGGTAAGAAGGATGCCGTGCGAGAACAGCGCCCGCAAGCGCAGCAAGACGATGGCGTTCCGCTGCACGCCCGAGGAACACAAGCTCATATGCGAGATGGCGGCCTGGAGCGGGATGAGCAGGCAGGACTACATCATCGCCAAGCTCACCAATACCGAAGTCGAGGTGAGGCCCTCCGTGAGCGTGCAGAAGGCGCTGAAGGACTCGATGGCGGAGTTGGCCAAGGAGGTGCGCTTGGCGGTCTCCTACGGCGAGCTGAACGAGTCTCTGCAGCAGAGGATCGAGCTCGTGATGAGGTTCTTCTTGGCGCTCGGCGAACCAGTCGATGCGCTTTTGATTGACGAACCGATGAAATCACCGACGGTGACGCTAGAAGCGCATGACATGGATGCCAGCGTGGACACGAGCATCTTCGATATGGGGCGCGGGTAGCAATTGGTCTTAAGGCTCCATCCAGCTCGCAGTTCTCTTGCGATCTGGATTCATAAGACATCGGAACTCAAAGAAAGCGCGGGGGCTTCGGCCCATCCCCGCGCTTTCTGGTCCTATCATGCCGTCACCAAGCACCCTATTTACTCTGTGCAATATAATTCTGGATGCACAAATATACCTGCACGGAGGTTTCCAGCATGTCCAAGCTCAATATCGACCAGAAGACGATTAAGCTACTCCTTACAGATAAGCATTCGGACTTCCTCATTCCAGATTATCAGCGACCCTATGCCTGGGGCGAAGACGAGTGTGCGACGCTATGGGACGATCTTTTCACCTTCGCGTTTCCCAACGACGACTGCGACGCCTTCGAGAGTACAAGCGATGAATATTTCTCGGCCCCATTGTTACTTTCAAGAACGATGCAGGCCAGCTTGAAATCATCGATGGTCAGCAGAGACTCACAACCATCATGTTGCTGCTTAGAGCGTTTTACGACAAGTTTGCAAACATGAAAGACAAACAGTCTATTAAAGTGCGTGACTCGATCGCTGGCTGTGTCTGGAAGACCGATGAGTTCGACGATCCCGATATGGATGCACTGAAAATTGGTTCAGAGGTGGCGAGCGATTCTGACAAAGACGAGTTTCTAGATATATTGCGCCACGGCTCCGTGGGTCCCATGGCCCACAGCGCCTATTCGCGCAATTACGCCTTCTTCTCTAAAAGAATGGCTGAAATGGCAAGCGAGTGGCCAAGCTATATCGCGCTATTTGCTGCCCGCATTCTTAACAACGTGATCTTGCTTCCCATCGAGGCGGAGTCTCAGGACACCGCACTCAGAATCTTCTCGACTTTGAACGACCGTGGACTCCCACTGGCAGATGCCGACATCTTCAAGAGCCAGTTCTACAAACACTTCTCCAGCGAGGGCCGCAAAGATGAATTCGTCACGCGCTGGAAAGCACTCGAGGAAACAGCCAACCTCATTTTCAAGCCGACCTCGGGCACGCCACTCGACGAGCTTTTCACCCGCTATATGTACTATCGCCGTGCCAAGAAGGGCATTCGCGACACAACGACCAGGAGCCTACGCGACTTCTACAGCGACAACTCGTACGAAATCCTTCGTGAGAACGCGACGCTCGACGATTTGGAGTCTCTGCTCGATTTTTGGAAGCGGGTTGATGCGCAGGAGGGCTTTTCCGAGCGCGTAACGCGCCGCCTGTTCGTCCTTAATTACGCACCCAACGGCATGTGGGCTTATCTGTTGAGCACCTGGTTCCTGGCAAGGCGAAATGCCAAAGGTGAGTTAGACGACAAAGAACTCTACGATTTCCTTTGCTACATCACTGGATTCATCTACGCCTACTCTCTTGAGCGTCCCGGCGTGAACGCTCTGCGCGGTCCCGTCTATCCCGCACTCATAGACATCGTAGAAGGCCGCAAGGTTGACTTTTCAGCACATTTGTTCGACCGCAAGACAATTGCAGGGCGCTTCAGAAGCTATCAATTCACCAACCAGCGTCGCTTCACGCGATCGATGCTGGTTTGGTGGGCCTACTCAGACCCTGAACAACCTCTCATGGATTTGGACACGACGCTCGAGATTGAACACATCTACGCAAGAAAGCGTAACGAGGTACACCCGCTATCCAATCGCTCAAACCTTGAGGCGCTAGGTAACAAGGCAATGTTAGAGAAGCGTGTAAATATCCGCGCCTCAGATTACCAACTGACGGATAAGCGCAAGTATTACGAGGGCTATGTGAATGATAAGGGCGCTGAGGTGCCGGGGACCGCTGTTCGCGAACTCGTGGAAATCGCGCGATGCGGTGACTTCGCCGAGGGCGATATCGAAACACGCACCGAACGAATCATCACCGCTTTTGTCGAGTGGCTTGGCAAGCTGGGCTTACTAAGGGAATAGGCCCTGATGAATCTTCGTTTATTGGTCTTGGGTCTAGAACGCTTGCCTCTTTTGCTCAATAGATGGACGCTGCCGTCTAATGCCTGATAAAATATTTCCATGTGTTTTAAGGATGTCTGCATGTTCATTTGCGGCATCGAGAAAGGCTGGCGGTTGGGGTGAGTCCCGAGGAAAAAGCGCGTCTCGTTATCGATAAGAAACTAAAAGCTTCCGGATATGTTGTCCAGGATGTCAAAGAGTTCAATCCCACGGCGGCATGCGGCGTCGTTGTCCGTGAATGGCAAACGACCACTGGCCCATGCGATTACCTTATCTTTATCGATGGCGCCCCTTGCGGGCTGATTGAAGCCAAAGAACATGACAAGGGAGAGAAGCTCACGGCCGTAGCCGAGCAGACAAGACGTTACGCTGAGAGCGAATTCAAATATGCCCCCACAGAAGTTGACATTCGCTTTGCCTACGAGGCGACTGACGTCCTAACCCGTTTTTGCGACTACCACGACATGGACTATCGCTCGCGCGAAGTTTTCTCTTTCCATAGACCGGAGCAACTTCGTGCTTGGCTGAAGGATTTTGATACCCTTCGGAATAGACTCAGATCTTTTCCCGCCTTTGATATCACTGGTTTTCGTAAGTGCCAAGTGAACGCGATTGTAAATCTCGAAAAGTCGTTTGGGGAGAACCGTCCGCGCGCGCTAATCCAAATAGCCACTGGCGCCGGCAAGACGTATACCGCCATTACCAACGTTTATCGACTGCTCAAATTTGCCAAAGCAAAACGCATCCTATTCCTTGTTGACACGAAGAACCTAGGGGAACAGGCCGAGGAGGAGTTCCGCAAGTACAAGCCTACCGACGATGCGAGGCTATTCCCCGAGCTTTACAACGTCTGTCGCCTGACCTCTTCACAGATCCCAGATGGTTCCAACGTATGCATCAGTACCATTCAGCGGATGTACTCTATCCTCAAGGGCAAAGAACTTGACGAGACAGATGAGGAATCTTCTCCTAATGAGGGTCGCATCGTTGGTGAGCCACGCGATGTTGAGTACAACTCAGCTTACCCGCCTGAGTACTTCGATTTCATCATCATCGACGAGTGCCACCGTTCTATCTATAACGTCTGGCAACAGGTTCTCGATTATTTCGACGCCTTTCTCATCGGACTTACTGCTACGCCCGACAAGCGAACCTATTCTTTCTTTAATCAGAACGTCGTGAGCGAATACACTCATGAAGAGGCAGTCATCGACGGCGTCAACGTCGGCGGCGATACCTACATCATCGAAACTGATGTGAGCAAGAACGGCGCGACGATTACCGAGCGTCTGATTGAGAAGAGAGACCGCCTTTCCCGTGAGAAGCGATGGGAGCAGAACGACGAGAATCTTGAATATGACAAGGGCAAGCTAGACCGCGATGTCGTCAACCCATCCCAGATACGCACCATCGTCCGTGAGTTCCGCGACAAGGTTACGACGGTCATGTTCCCCGGTCGCAAGGAAGTGCCCAAGACGCTTATCTTCGCCAAAACGGATAGCCATGCGGATGACATCATAAACATTGTGCGCGAGGAGTTCGGGCGTGGGAACGAGTTCTGCAAGAAGATAACCTATAACGCCGAAGAGGACCCTAAGTCTGTGCTTGCGGCGTTCCGAAACGAGTTCTATCCACGCATCGCCGTAACCGTTGACATGATCGCTACCGGCACCGACGTCAAGGCTCTCGAGTGCCTCGTCTTCATGCGAGACGTTCGTTCTAGAATTACTTCGAGCAGATGCTTGGCCGTGGGCGTCGTACGCTCGGTCGTGATGACCTGGCGCGCGTTTCGCCGTCGGCGGCAACGAACAAGTGCCGTTACGTGGTTGTCGATTGTGTTGGCGTCACGAAGAGCCTGAAGACTGAAACCAGACAGCTCGACAGGAAGCCCTCCGTAAGCTTGAAAGAACTCATGATGAGCGTTGCCATGGGCGCGCGCGATGACGATACCGTCACCTCGCTCGCCGGCCGGCTTCTTCGACTCGCCGCCGTCATGGACAATGGCGAGCGAAAGAAGGCTGCCGAGCTCGCCGGCGGCGCCTCCGTGAACGACATCGCTCGAGATATGCTTGACGCTTTCGACGAGGACAAGATAGCAGAGGAAGCTGGGTTTACCCTTAGCGATGATGCCCGAGAAGCAACCGAAGAAGAGCGAGCCAAGCTGGCGGATGCCCAGTCTCGGCTTGTCGAAAAGGCGATAAAGCCGATGTTCTCTGCCGAGTTGAGAAACTATCTCGAAACGTGCGCAAGGCGCACGACCAGGTCATAGATAATGAGAACCTGGATGCTGTCATCTCGTCCGGTTGGGACACCGATCGCGAGGACCATGCCAAAGAGGTCATCCAAACGTTCAGACAATTCCTTGCCGACAACAAGGATGAGCTGGACGCGCTGCAAATCATCTACGGCCAGACCTACAAACAGCGCCCCATCACGCTGCGCATGGTCAAGGCCGTTCACGATGCGCTAAAAACGTCCCCCTATGGACTCTCCTGCGACATGGTCTGGCATGCATACGAGGTCGCGGGCGCACCCGTCGCTACGGCACGAAGCGCTGTGGGCAAGCTTATGGACATCATTTCCGTCATCCGATTCGAACTCGGACAGGAAAAGACCCTACGACCCTTCGAGGCGGGCGTGGCGGAGCGTTTCAAGAGTTGGGTCTTCTCCAAGAACGCTGGCCACGGCCAGTTTACCGAAGAGCAGATGGATTGGCTGCGTATGATTCGCGACCATATCGCTACCTCGGGAAGCGTGAGCTCTGACGACCTCGACCTATCGCCCTTTGGGGAGAAGGGCGGCCTTGGGCGTTTCTACGTCCTGTTCGGCGATAAGTACCAAGACGTCCTCGACGACATGAACTACGCGCTTGTCGCATAACACCTATTAGCTAGAAAGGCAGCGCATGAGCGCATCCACCATTAACCAGAAGATTTGGAACATGGCGGCCGTTCTCTATAACGACGGAGTCTCCAACAGCGATTATCTCGAGCAGCTCACCTATCTGCTTTTCCTCAAGATGGCAGATGAGTACAGCAAGCCCCCCTACAACAGTCCGACCGGTCTTCCGGAGGACTGTCGTTGGGAGTGCCTTGCGGGCAAGAGCGGCGCAGAGCTGTTCGACACCTATAAGAAGATGCTCGACAAGCTAGGTACCCAGGGTGGCATGCTTCAGGAGATTTTTACCGGGGCCCAAAACAAGATGAGCTCTCCGGCGATTTTGGCGCGAGTCGTTCAGATGATCGGCGCAGAAACGTGGACGGCTATGTCGCAGGACGTCAAAGGTGACATCTACGAGGGTCTGCTTCAGCGAATAGCAGAGGATACTAAATCCGGTGCAGGGCAGTACTTTACGCCCAGGCCGCTCATCAACACCATCATAAAGTGCGTTCAGCCTAAGCCGGATAAGACCGTCTGCGATCCGTGTTGCGGCTCGGGCGGCTTCCTGCTGGCCGCGAAGAGCTACATAGAGGAGGCCTACCAGCTCGATGCCGACCAAAAGAAGTTTTTGAAGAACGAGGCATTCCACGGCTGGGAGATCGTTCCTGCCACGCGCCGGCTTTGCCTCATGAATCTTTTCTTGCACAACATCGGCGACTTCAACGACGTTCCGCCCATCACGAGGAACGATGCGCTTCTTTCCGACCCTGGTGTGCGTTTCGACTACGTGCTCACCAACCCGCCTTTTGGCAAAAAGGCGACGCTCAAAGCTGCCGCCGGCGAGGATGGTGAACTTGTCGACGAAGAACTCTCGTACTCCCGCCAGGACTTCTGGGCAACGAGCTCGAACAAGCAGCTAAACTTTGTCCAGCACATTCATACCATCTTGAAGACTGGCGGCACCGCTGCCGTTGTCGTGCCCGACAACGTGCTGTTCGAGGGCGGCGCGGGCGAGACGGTGCGCCGCAAGTTGCTGGAGACCACGAATCTGCACACTATTCTGCGCCTTCCGACCGGCATCTTCTACAAGCCGGGTGTGAAGGCCAACGTTATCTTCTTTGAAAACCGTCCCGGTAGTGAGCGCATACAGACCCGTGAGGTGTGGATTTACGACTATCGTACGAACGTTCACCACACGCTGAAGCAACATCCCATGACCGAGTCCGACCTTGCCGATTTCCTCGATTGTTATAACCCCGGTCATATCGATGAGCGCGATGAGACCTACAGCGAGGACAACAATCCCGATGGTCGTTGGCGCCGCTTCGCTATTGACGAGATTATGGGCCGCGACAAGCTGAGTTTCGATATCACCTGGATCAAAACCGGTGAGGACATCTCCGAGATTGCGCTTTCGGATTTGCTCGCAAGCATTCATGAAAAGAGCGACGCGATTGCCGACGCCGTGGAGCAGCTCGAGGCGCTTCTGGGGGATATCGAGGACTAATGGACACCAAGAAACTGCGTCAAAAACTGTTAGACCTTGCCATCCACGGCAAGCTTGTTCCGCAAGACCCGAATGACGAGCCCGCGAGTGAGCTGCTCGCGCGCATCCGCGAGGAGAAGCTCGCCATGGTCGAGCGCGGCGAGCTCAAGCCGAAGGACGTCAAGGGCGACACCGTGATCTTCACCGGTTCCGATGGGCTGCCCTATGAGAAGCGAGCAGACGGCAAGGGCGAGGCGAAGTGCATCGAGGAGGGAAATCCCGTTCGAGATCCCCGAGGGGTGGAACTGGGCTAGATTACAATCCCTTTCCCACGTTATTACCGATGGCGACCACCAAGCACCACCGCAAATTGCCAGCGGAATTCCGTTTTTAGTTATTTCCAATATTGCAAATGGAGTCATTTGTTTTGACGATACACGCTTTGTGCCAAGAACCTATTTCGATGAAATCAAACCTCAACGAGTACCGCAACGAGGGGATTTGCTCTTATCGGTAACAGGATCATACGGAATTCCCGCAGTTGTAAACACCGATCGCGATTTTTGTTTCCAGCGACATATTGCACTGATCAAGCCACTTTTGTCAGCAAACTTTCTTTCTCGGGTAGTTAGTTCATCCTATTGCTCTAAATGGTTCGACAAAAAAGCAACGGGAACGGCGCAGAAAACTGTTGCTCTAAGCATTTTGCGTTCAACGCTGATTCCCGTCCCGCCCCTCGCTGAGCAGCGCCGCATCGTCGACGTGCTCGGCAAATACCTGGCGCTCGTCGACGGGATCGAGCGAGACCGGGCGGAACTCGACGTCCTGCTCGCGCAACTCAAGTCGAAGGTGCTCGACCTCGCCGTCCGCGGCGAGCTCACTGAGCGCGATCAGAAAGACGAGCCCGCAAGCGAGCTTCTCGCACGCATCCGTGAGGACAAGCTCGCCATGGTGGCGCGCGGGGAGCTCAAGCCGAAGGACGTCAAACGATACCGTGATCTTCACCGGTTCCGATGGCCTGCGCTATGAGAAGCGCGCCGACGGCAAGGGCGAGGCGAAGTGCATCGAGAAGGAAATCCCGTTCGAGGTGCCCGAGGGGTGGAGCTGGAGCCGCATGGAACGTCTGATTCAGCTCACATCCGGAATCGATTTGGCAAAAGCCGACTACAACTCGGAGCACAACGGTATTCCCTACATCACAGGAGCATCAAATTTTGAAAACGGTTCTTTAATTGAGAACCGCTGGACCGATAAGCCGAAACGCATCTCCCATCGCGGCGATCTACTATTTACCTGCAAGGGAACTGTTGGAAAGATGGCAATCAATAAGTTTGCCTCCGCGCACATTGCGCGTCAGGTCATGGCCATCAACCCTTATCGCGGAGTTGACAAACTCTATCTCCAGCAGGTGCTTGCCTGGCATGTTGAAACAATTAGAAGAAAAGCCAAGGGTTTTATCCCCGGCATTGAGCGAGGAGTTTTACTTAAGGCCCTCGTTCCGGTCCCGCCTCTAGCCGAGCAGCGGCGCATTGTTAGAACCATAGAAGCGGTAATCTCTGCTACCAGTCTATAGCCTCATCAACTGCGGCGCGCTGCTCGGTGGCAGTGCGCCGCAGGTATATTCGCGTCGTCTCGATGCTGTCATGCCCCATAAGGTCGGCAAGAAATGCGATATCAGGATTCTTGGCAATGAAGTTCTTTGCGAATAGATGCCGGAATGAGTGGGGATAGACCACATCGGGATTGACGCCATACCGTTCCGCCGCCCGCTTTAGCCCGAGGGAGATGCCGCGAGCCGTCAGTGCCTTTGGACTGTCTCCGCGGAAAACCGCGCCTGTCTTATTGTGCTCTGCTTCGCACCATGCCAGCGCTTCTTCTTGTAGCTTGCTCGGCACGTAGATACGCCGGAGCTTCTGCCCCTTCGAGACAATGTCCATCATGCCTTCATCAATGTGCTTCACTTCAAACCTTCTGAGCTCGCTTACCCGCGCTCCCGTACATGCAAGGAAACGAACGACAAAGTACCAGAACCAGTCCTTGTCGTTCCTAAGTCCCTCTCGCAGCAGCTCGTATTCTTCATTGCTTATTACGTTGTTCAGGAATGGCTTCTGTTGAATTCGAACCCCTTTGAGTCTCATGCCATCGAAATTAAGGAAATCAAGATAGACGTTGATGGCCCCGATGCGATTGTTCGCAGTCTTGGGTGAAAACGACGAAACCAGCCACTCCTTATGCTCGAGAAGTGACTGGTTCGTTATGGGCGTTGCATTTTGCTCAAGTTGCTTTGCCGCAAACAAGTACGAGGCAATCGTGTTCGATGCGTATTCTTGCGCTAGCAGATAGTCTTCAAATGTTTTCATTGCGGATCTCCTTTCGACCATGCAATGAAAAACAGCTAATCGAGGAGGTTGAATAGTTTCTCTATTCGCTTGACTATGCGCCACTGCTCGGCCAAGGGCGGGACGGGAATGAGAAAAAGGGCAATCTCTTTTGCTGGCAGCTCCTTCTGATTCGTGCTTCCCGTCTGTTTGCTGAAGATAAGCCCCTGGCCATATTCGGAGCGAAGCAGGTGAAAAATGTATTTACTCTCAAATGGTTGTATTATGCGCACCACTGCTACGTGGGAGTCAGGAACAATGAAGGGATAATCGCCGAGTAGCCCCTCATCGAAGACTCCGACGCGGCCGAGAGTCCCGGTTCCAGTTGAGTTGACCACGATGTCCCCGCTCCTCAGCTTGAGCGTCTCTCCGTACCTATCTAATGCGGATCGATTGAGGAACTTCACTTTCTCCAGCGTGATTCCCCAAGGTTGATTGCACTTCTGAGCGAACACCGGGATAGATGCATCGTCAGTGTAGACGGGCGATTTGCCGCGGCGCAGAAGGGAACAGACGGTGCCCAGCCTCGCCCACGCCCACCCCTCGGGCACCTCGAACGGAATTTCCTTCTCGATGCACTTCGCCTCGCCCTTGCCGTCGGCGCGCTTCTCATAGCGCAGGCCATCGGAACCGGTGAAGATCACGGTATCGTTTTTGACGTCCTTCGGCTTGAGCTCCCCGCGCGCCACCATGGCGAGCTTGTCCTCACGGATGCGTGCGAGAAGCTCGCTTGCGGGCTCGTCTTTCTGATCGCGCTCAGTGAGCTCGCCGCGGACGGCGAGGTCGAGCACCTTCGACTTGAGTTGCGCGAGCAGGACGTCGAGTTCCGCCCGGTCTCGCTCGATCCCGTCGACGAGCGCCAGGTATTTGCCGAGCACGTCGACGATGCGGCGCTGCTCAGCGAGGGGGCGGGACGGGAACGAACAAGCTACTCAAAACAGTGCCGTTAACATTGGGCCTGCCAGAGCCAACAGCATTAGAACCAATCTCTTCCCAGTAATAGGGCGCATCAAAAAAGTTGATGAGATAATGCGCGTCACAGAGAAGCGCTTGAACGCGAATCAGATATGACGCATAAACGGTATTGCGTGGCGTTCCTGTTGCAAGATAGGTTTTTCCCACCGTCGCGCCAATACGCGCGAACAATATGTCCCCATCGCTAACTTTACAGTTGATTGCTGTTGCCTCATCAACGGTTGTATAGGGAACGCTGTTCCAATCGACCTTCTGTTGATCAATATCGGTAATCCTAAGCAGCTTATGTGAGCCGTTTCGTTCAGCAGAATTGCTTACTCCATAGTTAATCTGGGCACTTAATGATCCGAGTCGAGCCCAAACCCAACCTTCAGGCAACATAAACAAAGGGGAGTTCTCGATGCACTTCGCCTCGTCTTGCCGTCGGCGCGCTTCTCATAGGGCAGCCCATCGGAACCAGTGAGGTTACGATGCCGCCCGTGACGTCTTTCGGCTTGAAGCGCGCCGTTTCTTTGGTTGGGTAGCCCCTAATCGGTTAGATGTTCGGTTCGCGCGGCCTCCATGCGGGCAGTGACGGCGGGTTCGGCCGCTTAGCCCTCGCGACGGTTTTGATTCGTCGCCCGCTCCTCGGCGTAGAGGATCTCGTTCTGCGCCTCCAGGATGCGTGCCGCGTCGCCGATGCGCTCGGCGCACTTCTGGCTTATCGACCTCAGGGCCAGGATGCCCTCGACGTCGAGCGGGTCCAGCTGGTCGGCGTGCGCCAGGGACTCGAGCAACTGGTCGAGGCCCCTCGCCAGCCTCCCGGCATCGCACACGGCATCGATGAGCTCGATGCGCTCCAACTTCTCTTCGTAGCCCAACATCAGCTCGCCTCCTTCTCTCAACGGACGTGTCGCGCAGCACCGTAGCCGTTCCACATGGAGAGCCACATCGCCACCGGCGGTCCCGTGCGCATATCCGCCGCAAGCGGTGTGGGAAACGCCGTCCCGTTTCAGACCGAAGCGTCGCGACTCGGGAGCCCGCCTCCGTCCCCGCCACGACGTCGTCGCCAATCCCCGCGGGAGCCCAGCAACTGCCGACGGGCCGCATCCCATGCCCGGAAGGTCTCGGCGCCCACGCCGGATTCCATGCCGCGCACCTGCGCCCCTTTGATCCGAATACCCGCCCCGGCGCTCCTTGGACGCGCAGGGTCGCACGCCGGCGGGCTGCCCGCAAGGGCCGCGACACTTTTTCGGGTTCTTCGCCCCATGCGCTCCGCGCGCGAACAACGCGAAAAACTGCCGTCGGGAGACTTCCATCTCCACGCCCGACTTCGCTTCCTCCCTTGCAGGCACGCCCGCGCTGCATGCGACTCACGCGGCGCAAGGCACGCCACAGGGGCGGGCCTCAGAGTCTAAGGAGCAAGACATGAACGACATGAAGGAAAAGGCGATGGGCGCGGTCAAGGCCTTCCTCGAGCGCAAGGGCTACGAGATCGTCGACGAGGCCTGGCAGGGCCCCGAGGGCATCGGCGGGATCGACCTCGTGGCGCTGGACGAGGACGGGACCCTGGTGTTCGTCGACGCCACGGTCCGTATTGGGACGGACGGCTTCCCCGAGGCTCACAGGGCGCGCGGGCTGCGCGAGGCGCTGGCGGCGACGTGGCTCGCCGGCAACGGCGACGACTACGCCGACACCCCGGTCCGCTTCGACGAGGTGGCGATGATGGTCGTCAAGGAGAACCGAGCGCTCCTGCGCCACCACGTCAACTGCTTCGGCGAGATGGAGCCGCTCTCCTAGGCGCTGCGCCCGGCCCCGGGCTCCCGGGGCCGGGCCTTTCCCGGATCCCGTCCCCTGTACCACGAAAGCGTACATATCCGTACGTTTTCGTGGTACACTCCGCTTGTCGGACAAATCCGTACGGTTTTGTCCCGACGCTCCGAGACTCGGGGCGCGCCGGACCGGATGCTGCGAGGCGCGCCCCACGCTAGAGAGGACGCGACCAATGCGCACGATAGCCATTTCCAACTACAAGGGCGGCGTCGGCAAGACGACGACCGCCGTGAACCTGGCGGCCATCTTCGCCGCCCGGGGCCTCAGGACCCTGCTCGTCGACCTCGACCCGCAGGCGTCGGCCACCGACTTCTTCGGGCTCTACGACCGGGCTGCCTCCGAGCGGCGCACCTCGGTCGAGCTGCTCTACGGCGGCGCGCCCGTGGAGGAGGTCGCCTACGCGGCGGCGGAGAACCTCGACGTGGTGGCCTCGACCATCGACCTCGCCGGGCAGGATGTGGTGCTCGACCGACGCGGCGCGCAGCCTGTCGGAGACGATCTCCTTGATCGTCGCGTACTCGGGGAGCCCCGAGAGCTCCTCGAGGCTGAGCTTCGCGTAGGTCGGCGCGCCCTCGGCCGCGACCTGCGCGGCGCGCCCGCCGGCGATGGTCCCGCGGATTCCCGCGAGGCGCTCCGAGTTCCCTCGCGCTGCGCCAGCGGCTCGGGCGCCTTCTCGTGCAGGCGGGCCCACTCGCCGCTGCGGCACTGCCCGGGCGTCGCCTCGCACATGTCGCGCATGGCGCGCTCGAACCGCTCGGGCTCCTGGGCGATGGCGCCGAAGCTCCAGCTCTCGAAGTCGGTCCACGCGTCGACGTCGCGCTTGAGCGTCCACCACTCGTCGCCGCCGTTCACCTGCTGGATGAACGCGAGGTCGCGGTAGCAGAACCCCTGGCGTATGGCCCAGTTGCCCGAGCCGAGCGCCTCGCGGAGCCTGTCGACGCTATTCGTGCGGGAGAACTCGTAGTGGTACTCCTCGAGGAACGGGTCGTCCTGCCAGTCGAAGCCGCCGACCTTGAGCCAGCCGTTCTCCTGGCACTTCTCCACGAGCACTTCGTGCTCGCGGCCGGTTATCCTCTCGAAGCCGTCCATGGGCTCTCCGCCTTTCGTTTCTTGCTTGGCGGGCGGCGCTCGCGCGATGGGGGCACGGTCCGAGTCGGAGATGACGTGCCGGCGCGTCGGCGCCGCCCAAGACGTGTATAGCGATTTCGATGGCGGCGGGGGTCGGGGCCGCCCGCGATGGGTCGAGCTGGGTCGAGCCGTCCGCGCCTCCACGGGAAGCGCACAGGTCAGCCGCGCCGGCGCCTGTCTCTTCCGCCCAGGTAGACTGGCCTGCAGGTCTGGGAGATCCTGCTCGCGATCACCTCGGCCGTGACGCGCTCGCCGCGCCTCGCGAGCCTGTCCGCCAGCGCGCCCGGCGCGTAGTTCGACGTGACGATGGTCGGGCGCATGTCCTCGTAGCGCGCGTCGAGCACGCTGAACACGGTGCCGACGGACCACTCGGTCGCGTCCTCCTTGCCGAGGTCGTCGGGCACGAGGACGTCGCACTTTGGCGAAGCGCGCGACGGCGGCCTCGGTGCCGCCCTCGTCGAAGGTGGCCTTCACGCGCTCGAGCATGCCCTTGGCCGTCGTGAAGGAGACTTCGTAGCCGGCCTCGGTGAACAGCCTGGCCATGGCGGAGGCGGCGTGCGTCTTGCCGGCGCCGACGCCCCCGTGTATGTAGAGACCTGCGCCCCCGTTGCCCGCGAACGAGGCGATGTACTCGGCGAGTTCCGGGCGGTCTGCCTCGGCTGTCCAGTACCGCCTGGGGACGCCCGCGCGAGAAGGGGCCTTCTCCCGGCGGGCCGCCTCCCTCTCTGGCGGCGAGGCCCGTGCGCCTGCGCTTCTCGGCCTCTCGCTCGCGGGCAGCTCCCTCGCACTGGCAGGGGGCGGCGGAGACCCAGGCGACCTTGCCCGCCAGCGTCGCGCCGAGCGGCTCGAGGGCGGCGCCGCAGTGCGGGCACGTCCTCGGCTCCGGCTCGGCGAAGGAGAGCCCGGCGGCCCGGGCCTGTTCCAGGGTGATGAGTCCCGTTCGGTCCATCGGGCGCCCCTTCCTTATCTTCTGAAGTCCTTGTTGTCCCTTTTGCTTATCGGATGGCATACCGTTAGGGGTTTCCCTGTCATCTCGTCAGGGGTTTGGGCCGGGAACCCTGACATCTCGTCATCCTTTCGCGCCGGGAACCCTGACGAACCGTCAGGGGTCGCCAGCGCTCCGGGCGGCAGCCTCTCGCGCACGATGCGGTATCGCTTGGTAGCGTGCCCGCGCGCCGGGACGTGCACGCCGCATTCCTCGATGAGGCCCCGGTCGAGCAGGTCGCGGATGGCGCGGTGAGCACTGCGCTCCTGCACGTTAAGGAACCGGGCCAGGCCGCCCTTGCTCTCGAAGTAGTCGCACCCGGCGTCGCAGAAGCCGAAGATGCGCGCGTAGACGAGTAGAGGGAGCCCCGAGAGGCCCAGTTCCGCCATCATGAAATGCCGCACCGATGCGAACTCGCGCGGGGAGGGGCCGTCGCGCCCCCTCGGGCCTGCGGCCGCCATCGGCGCTAGCCCCTTCTGGGCGAGCTGACGACGCTGTTTCGCTCGACCCATGCGACGAGCTCGTCGTGCAGCACGATGCCGTCGCGCGTCTTGCCGCCGATGTAGCGGATCGGGAACGGGTCGTCGGGGTCCCTGGCGAGCCGGTACATGGCGTCGCGGCTGATGCGCAGCATCGCGCACGCCTCGTCGGCGCCGAATATCGCGTTGGTCGATGCGATGAGCCTCACCTGGCTCCTGCTAGTGCTCTTGGTCATGGTCGTCCTCGAGCTCCTTTCGTCTCGAGGCTCCCTCGCGTGCCCGGCCGCGGGCGGCTCCCGGGGCGGTCGCCGCCGTCATCTCCTGCCGCTCCTCGACTCGATGTAGGCGTCCACGGACGCCCTCGAAACCAGGAGCTTCCTGCCGAGCCTGTACGAGTCGATCTCTCCCGACCAGATGAGGTCGTACGCCTTGTTTCGGCTCGCCCTCATGTACACCTGCATCTCGATCACCGTCATCCACTCGTCGCGGTCATGGCTGCCCTCGGGCACGGCGCATTCGGCTGTGCGTGCCATGGTTCCTCCAATCTTCCCGTGCGGCGCCGCGCAGGTACGCCGCGCGACACAGTGTCCCTTTTCGTTTGCGCGACGATTGAACCGCTTGATGGCGCGTCGCGCGCACGGCGGGGGCGGAGACGGGTCGAGGTGGGTCGAGCTGGTCGGGTCTTCACGAAACGACCATGAGCCGCGTGCCTTAGCTCGCGGCTAAGTCCCTGAAAAGTAAAAGGCGCCCATGCGGGCGCCTGCCTAGGATCGAAGACTGTTCGGTTGTGGTCGGAATGCTCGTCTTCCGCGGTGCTGTCGTCCGGTGTCCGGCATCTGTCGTTCGCCTCTTCCGTCGTGTTTGATGTTGCGTGTTCTGCGAGCGACCTTGCGCAGATTTTTTCAACCCGTTGCCCCAGGTGCACCCGGGTAAATGGTACCCATGCGTTGGGACATGGCTAGGCTTGGCTAGCGTTTTGGATACGAAGCCCTAGATAAACGGCGCAACGGTGCATTTACCGAACGCGCTGGCAGGAGCCCGACAAAAGCATGTTTAGATTCAAAGCTTTATCGACTGCTTCCCGTTAATCTCGATTAGCGTGAAGAGAGGTTTGAGATGTCTGGCAACAAGACGACCAGGGTGAAGCAGATGCAGGCAGGCGGTCGTGAAGGGCGAATGCTAGTTCCTCGAATACGGAATCAAACAGAAAGCCCCTTCCCTTGTCAAAACCAGATGGTTTCTAACTGATCAATATTATGCAGCTAAATGGCCTTCTAACAACCCCGCGCATGTGCATTGATGAGCGCCGCCTGTGAACGCGACAAGCCGAACGGCGCTTGTCAGATGAGCTTCCTGCGTGTCTCCTTAAGAATGCCCTTCTTGAAGTCGGACCACTTGCCGAAGAACTTCTCGTCCGTCGCGGTGGCGGTATGCTCGGCGTACTTGATCGCGGTGAGCTCCATGGTGCAGATGTAGTCCGCCGCCTGCGACAGGCGGTACTCGGAGGGCTGCGCCGAGCGGTAGACGACCGCATCCTTCGACAGCGCGTACTCGATCGCGCGGTGGAGCGACTCGGCGATGGAGTGCTGGCCGTTGTCGTAGTAGACCTTGACCTCGTCGTAGGACTGAAGTTCCGCGAGGTTGTCGAACAGGAAGTTCACGAGGTCCCTGCGCATCGTCCCCGCGAGCTTCTCGAGCGAGGCGAACTCCTTGGTCGCGTATGCGAAGGTATGGTATCTCACGGGCATGTGGCGGAAGAATACGCGGAACGAGCCGAGCAGCATCTTGCGCGTCCTCAGATCGAGTCCCGAGTACTGGTCCTTTCCGTTCATGAGCGGCGACGCATGGAAGGGTATGTCGGGGAGCCCCTTGGCGCGGAGGGCTCCCTCGTATGCCGCGATCGAGTCCGCGATGTTTTCGGATTGGTCGTGCATGACGACGGTGAGCAGGTAGTGGTGGTCGGAGAGGCCGTCGCTTCCCGACTCGTCGACGAAGATGCTGAGTTCTCGCATTGTTCTCCTGGATAAGAAAAAAGCCGGGGAAAACGTCCCCGGCACTTGGAAGCCTTCCTAACGGAAAACCAATTACCTTATACCATGGGCTGTCTAAAAATTCAAGGAAACTCGGAGCGTTTCCGGACGTTGGCGGAATCTCAAGGCCCGTTCGTCGACTCATGGGCAAGCCACCCGAGACTACTCACCCTGCCTGCAGGAAGCGAAGGCCTGCGACCTGGGGTTTTGCGAGCGATATGCAAGCCGCCCGCGTTGATTCACTTGCGATTGCAGCTGGCGGCTTGCAGGCTACAGGGCGGTTGAGTTTCAAAACGGGCGTTTTTGGCGCTATCGAGCCTCAAAAGGCAGCCCGCCGCGCCCTTTGGGACAAAAACGAAAACTCAAAGCCCTGAGTTTGAAAAAAGTTTTTGAAGTTGTCCCAGCTTTTGTCTCCGAGGCTGACGAAACGCGATATGGTGTTACCTGGCGGCACTCGGCTCGAGACGGCATCGAAAACTGGGTGCAACTGGAGTGACGGGACGGCAGAACCGCCACCATCGAGTGGGAGTGAAGTCGCCAGGCTCCCGCATTGTCGGGGCTCTAACCTCTGGATTGGGTGGTGCCAAGCTGTGCATGCAGTGATTGTTCCGGGTCGGCTTGGATGCAGTTGGATTCCGATAATGTTGTCATGCCGTCTTGGGTTATGCGTTCTTGAGGTTTGAAGCAGGTTCCCACCGAGGCCAACAGCACAAAGGCAACGGCTAGGGGGCGCATTTGCTCTCCCAGCAGCAACAGGCCCGGGTCGAGGTTCTCACCGCGGCCGAGGGATAGGTCGCGGGGATGGAAGTTGGGTTGAGATGTATCATTGTGTATTCGAGCTGGATTTAGTCCGCGAGTAGTGCTGGAATCACCTGTTTCTCTCTTGGCGATTGTCTTAGGCACAAGGAGAAATCGAGTTCGGCATGAGATCCAAGGGAAAATATGTCAGGAGCTTGACAGGCATCTGATATGGCTTTCTGGCCATTAGACAGGCACAAAACCAAATCCACTAGGGCAAAGTCGAAAGTTTAGAGTCCGCACTTGGATTCAGCCGGAATTGGTATCGCTTAGAAGTAAATATGTGTTGGGGCCCTGTCGCAAAACCGACAGGGCCCCAATAATAACCGGCTGCTCGAGAGCCAAGCCGACTAGAGCTGTTCAATCAGCCAAGGCAATACCGGCTCGAAAACCGGGCCGTACCAGTGGTTGTCCTCTTCGTGGCTGCGCTTGATGCAGCGCAGGGTGAAGTCCGCGGCCAGGCGTGCTGCGTCGTATACCGACTTGCCCTTCATCAACAAACCGACGAAAGAGGATGAATACACATCGCCGGTGCCGTGAGAACCTTGCTCGAGGCGTTCGTGCTCGTAGTATTGGTATTCGCCGTTTTCGAAAACCACCACGCCGGTGCGTCCCGGCTGATAGCTGATGCCGGTCAGGATGATGGTCTTCGCTCCGCTGCGAGTCAGCTGAGCCAACAAACCATCGATATAGGCCCGGTCATAGGTTTCGCGGTACTCGTAACCGGTAATCAAGCAGCCTCGGTGATGTTGGGCAAAATGATGTCCGCGCTGAAAGCCAGCCGCGCCATGGCTTGAGCGAAGTTTTCGTCAAAGCCCGGATAGAGTTTGCCGTTATCCGCCATAGCCGGATCGACAATGAAAGGCGCACCGGGCAGCAGGCGAGATTCCGCGATGGCTTTTACGTAGTCGATCTGGTGTTCCGAACCTAAGTATCCGGTGTAGAGCGCGGCAAACTGCAGGTTCTCCTTTTCCCAGTGAGCCTGGATTGCCGGCATATCTTCGGTCAGGTCACGGAAAGTGTAGCCGGTGAATCCTCCGGTGTGGGTAGAGAGCACCGCCGAGGGCAGAATCGCGGTTTCGTGCCCGCAAGCGCTGAGAATCGGCAGCGCCACCGTCAAGGAGCACTGTCCGACACAGGAAATATCTTGGATAGTGAGAATACGTTCGTAAGCCATGGGTTTCCTTCCACAGTTGTTTGACCAGGTGGTAACCAGTATATGCCCCCAGGTAGGAAGATGTTTAGCCGGTCGAGGACCTGGTGGTGGAATCCTATCTGCAGGTGGTTTCGCGACTACCGAAACGCACCCGTCCCCTCGACCTCGACGACTTCGTCCGCAACTGGCTGGAAAACCACCCAACCCTAGTGCGAGGCCTGACGCAGGCAGTAGTTCACCGCGTTAGCAAAGATGTTCTGCACCTCGATGTCTACGATGTTGCGCATCAGTCCTTCGCGGTAGCGCTCCGGATGTCCCATCTTGCCCAAGATTCGCCCGTCGGGACTGATGATTCCTTCGATGGCGTAGCTGGAACCGTTGGGGTTTTCGGGGGCCGCCAGGGTCGGAATCTGTTCGGAGTTGACGTACTGGAAAGCCACCTGCCCGGCCGCAAACAGTTCGCGGGCCTGGTCCTCGCTCACCACGAAGCGGCCCTCGCCGTGCGAAACCGGGATGCGGTGAATCTTGCCGGGGGCGAAGCTGGTCAGCCACGGAGACTTTGCGCCGGAGGTGGCCACCCGAGTGGTGGCGATGCGCGAAACGTGACGCAGCTGGCGGTTATGCGCCAGGGTCGGGCTGTTATCGTGCAGCAAATCCGGATCCCCGTAGGGCAGGAACCCGGACTTCACCAGAGCCTGGAAACCGTTGCAGATCCCCAGCACCAGGCCGTCGCGTGCCACGAAATCCTTTACCGCCTGGCTGACTTGCCCGGAGCGCAGGAAAGCCGCCATGAACTTGGCGCTGCCGTCGGGTTCGTCTCCCAGCGAGAAACCACCGCTGAAGGCCAGAATCCGGGTGCGGTCCTCGTGCAGTTTCTGGATAAAGCTTTGGGTGTCCTCGGCCAACATCTGGGAGTCGAGATTTCGAATCACCAGGAACTCGGTGGTGGCTCCCGCCGCGCGGAAGGCCTCGGCCATGTCGTACTCCGAGTTTGTTCCGGGGAAAACCGGCAGCAATACGTGGGGTGGGGTGATTTGGGAAACTATCGTCGCCGGGGTTTCGACGTGGGGTTCCCCTCGAGGTCCGCGCCGGGTTCGCTGGTGGCGGTGGCGTCTGGGGGTAGTTGCGTGGCCCAGTGGGGGAGGTCCTCTTCTAAAGAGTCGTTGAGGGGATAGACCTCGGCGTAGTCAGCATCGCGGGCCTGTTCGGCATCCAGCAGAGTAAAGAACTGGGAGCCGAAAGTCAGGATGTTGCTGGACAGTTCGGCGTGACCCAGCCCGACCAGATTCTCTATTTCACCCAGTTCACTGTTACGAGGCACCGCAAAGACGATGCCTCCCAAGGCGGTTTTCGCCGCGTCACCGCTGTGCGGGGCGGCAACTTCGTCCCAGTTTTCCACGGAGTGGAAACCCAGATAGTTCCCCGCGCACATATTCGCCACTGTCGCCACCAAACCGGATTGCAGCAGCGGGCTGGCCGCACGAAGCAGCCCCGCGTCACGAAGTCTGCCAAAAGCCGAGAAGTTCGCCCGCAGTTGCGGATAGTTCGGCGTGCCGCTGGCAAGTGGGTGATGCGCCAGGAGGTAAAAGTCCAGGTCCTCGATAGGCAGAGTCGCAGGGATGGCAGAGGTGGCTTCCAACACTCCCACCGCGAAAGTTACCAGGGTGGGAGGAACGTGCAGGTCCTCGCCAAATGAACCACTCATCGAGTCTTTTCCACCGATAGCAGCCACTTCGAAGGCACTTTGGGCCTCTAAGAGCCCCAGCAGAGCCTGGAGTACCACGCCCCAGACCTCGGGATCATCGTCGGGACGCTGGAAGTATTCTTGCACCGTCAACCAAGCCTGCGCCGGGTCGCCACCGGCGGCTACCAATCCGGCGAGGGCCTCGACCACCGAATACGCACCCATCAAGAAAGGCGAAACATCGGCTAAATCCGGGGAGTAACCGTAAGTCACCACCGAGGCGGTGTTGGTTACGCCCTCGACCGGGAGGGTTTGAATAGAGGCGATTTCTTTGGTTTTCTGGCACAAACCTCCGAAAGGCATCAGCACGGTGGAACGCCCCACCGTGGAGTCGAACTGTTCCACCATGCCTTCTTGGGTCCCGGCTCCGGGACGAGACAAGCTGTCCAGGACGGCTTCGTGTGCGTGGTGGTTCGGGGTGGAAGGGCTGCGGTATTCGACGACGGGGCCCCAGGCCGTCGCTGCCGGAGACGTGATGCGTACTGTTTGTTGGCGCGGGGCGCCGTTGGTGTCGACGAAGGCACGTGAGAGGTCCAAGACCAACTCGTCGTGCATAAACATCCGCAGCCGCCCCGTATCGGTAACCTCGGCCAGCTGGGTGGATTCGAGGTTTTCTTCTCGGGCAGCGGCTTGGAAGGCGGCAACGTCCTGGGGACGCACCACCACCGCCATGCGTTCCTGGGATTCGGAGATTGCGATTTCGCGGGCATTGAGTCCCACGTACTTCAGCGGGACCCGGTCGAGGTGGATATCCAAGCTGTCGGCTAACTCGCCCACCGCCACGCAAACCCCGCCCGCGCCGAAATCGTTACAACGTACAATCAGGCGCGCCACTTCGGGGCGACGGAATAGGCGTTGAATCTTGCGTTCGTTCACGGGGTTGCCCTTTTGGACTTCGGCGCCCGCGCTGGTCAGGGATTCTTCGGTGTGGGCCTTGGAGGAACCCGTGGCACCGCCGATACCGTCACGACCGGTACGTCCCCCCAAAATAATCACCACGTCACCCACTTGGGGTTCCTCGCGGCGCACATTCTCCGCTGGGGCAGCGGCCACCACGGCTCCGAGTTCCATACGTTTCGCGGTGTATCCCGGGTGTACGAATTCATGGACGTGGGTGGTGGCCAAACCAATCTGGTTTCCGTAGGAGGAATATCCCTGCGTGGCGCGCAGCGAGATATCGGCCTGGGGGAGTTTGCCTTCCAAGGTTTCACTGCGCGGAGTGTTAATGTAGCCCGCGCCACTGAGTCGCAGGGCTTGATAGACCCAGGCGCGCCCGCTCAGGGGGTCGCGAATGGCGCCACCCAGGCAGGTGGCGGCCCCGCCGAAAGGCTCGATTTCCGTGGGGTGATTGTGAGTTTCGTTCTTGAACATCAAGAGCCAAGGTTCGGTGCTGCCATCAGCTTTCGTGACCGTGACGTGCACCGAGCAGGCGTTGATTTCCTCGCTGACTTCCTGGCTGTCGAGTTTCCCGCTGCGACGTAGTTCACGCCCTACGATGGTGCCCAGATCCATGAGTGTAAGAGGTTTGTGCAGTCGCTGGTTATCGGCGCGCAGCTGTTCCCAGTGGGCCAGGGCGGCCTCGATTTCGGGACGCAGGGGATCGGCTTCATCCAGCGCAATCTCTACCTCGGTCAGTTCCGTGTTAAAAGTCGTGTGGCGGCAGTGGTCAGACCAATAGGTATCTAAAACCGAGAGCTCTACCTCGGTGGGCACACGGTCTTCGGAGCGGAAATATTCTTGAACCTGGCGTAAATCATTGAGGTTCATCGCCATGCCGCGACTTTGGAGCAGTTCTTTCAGACCTGCCTCGTCCAGTTCCAGGAAATCGGGGAACTGAGCCAGGGCGCTGACCTGACCCATCGAGGGGGCTTCGAGGTGATAGAGGTCTTTTTCGCCCGCCTCGACCGGGTTGATGAGGAAGCTGCGAATCGCCTCTAAGGCGGCGGGTTCGGGTACGGGAGAGAAGATATAGAGTTCAGCGGAGAAAATCGTGGCCTGGGTGTCGGGCTGCAGCAAACGCAAGGCCTGCATGGCGGCATCGGCGCGCTGGTCGTACTGTCCCGGTAGGGGTTCGACCGCTAGGGAGGTGCTTTGGGGATTTGCGAGAAGTTGGTTGAGGTCGTGTTCTGTGACGAGGTCATCGACTCGTCGATCGCGCAAAACTGCGGTTTGCAGAGAGTCTAGGTCGGCGGGAGAGGCCGAGAATACGTCGTAGAGATGTACCAGCTCTACCGCTTCGAGTTTTACCTGGTCGAGGCGGTTGAGGGTCTCGACCAGGGCTTGCTCCTCTTCGCGGAAGGTGGTTTTACGACGAATGGCCAGGCGTGCATCCATAAAGACTCCTCAGAAAACGCGAGTTTGCGGCAAAACCGATGCGGCCCAAACGGGACCGTGCCGGGGTCTAGCTCCATTATCCATCGCCGAAAAGGGGAAACCAAGCGACTTGGAAAAGGTGGGGTCATCCCTTCCTTAACCGCAGCCCTCGACGGGGCGAAAACCGGACCTCGACGGGGGAAGATAACCGTCCCTCCCCGGTCAAATCTGAAGAGCCGGGAGGGATGTGGGATAATCGAGGGGTGAGTACCAATCTTGGAATGCCTGCTGTTGCTCCTGCGAAACCTCAACTGGCCCAGCGCCACCAAACCAGACGTATAAATGTCGGCAAAGTCCCGGTGGGCGGCGGAGCTCCCATCGCGGTGCAGTCCATGACCACCACCTTGACCTCCGACGTAGAGGCCACTTTGCAGCAAATCGCAGAGCTCACTGCGGCGGGATGCGACATTATCCGCGTGGCTTGCCCTTCCCAAGATGACGCCGATGCGCTGCCTGAAATCTGTAAACGCTCCACCATTCCGGTTATCGCCGATATTCACTTTCAGCCCAAATATGTTTTCGCCGCGATCGAGGCGGGATGTGGATGCGTACGAGTCAACCCCGGGAATATCCGCGCCTTCGACGACCAGGTTAAAGAAATCGCCCGCGCAGCGAAGGACCACGGAACTTCAATCCGCATCGGGGTGAATGCGGGTTCCTTGGATAAACGCCTCTATGAAAAGCACGGGGGAGCCACCCCCGAAGCCCTGGTGGAATCTGCGATGTGGGAAGCTTCTCTCTTTGAAGAACACGATTTCCACGACTTCAAGATTTCCGTCAAACACCACGACCCCGTCACCATGATTCAGGCTTATCGCCTACTGGCCAGCAAAGGTGACTGGCCTTTGCACCTGGGGGTTACCGAAGCCGGTCCGGAATTCCAAGGCACCATCAAGTCCGCCACCGCTTTCGGTGCGTTGCTGAGCGAAGGTATCGGCGACACCATTCGGGTATCTCTCTCGGCACCTCCTGTACAAGAAGTAAAAGTAGGCCTGGAAATCCTGCGCTCTTTGGGGCTGCGTAAACGCAACTTCGAAATTGTTTCCTGTCCTTCTTGTGGGCGCTCCCAAGTGGATGTCTATGCTTTGGCCAATGCGGTGAACGACGGTTTGAAAGACATCACTTACCCCTTGCGTGTCGCCGTAATGGGTTGTATCGTGAACGGCCCCGGCGAGGCCCGCGAAGCCGATTTGGGGGTCGCTTCCGGCAACGGCAAAGGCCAGATTTTCATCAAAGGGAAAGTCATTAAGACAGTCCCTGAATCCGAGATCGTCGCTACTTTGATTTCCGAAGCGAATCGTCTGGGCCAAGAGATGGGCCTGGAATCCGGCGAAGCCGTTATGCTCAGCTGGGCGTGACGACACAGGACTCGCCGATGTCGGATACCTCTTTGGCACAGTCCCGGATTCCTTTCGACGGACGCGTTCAATCCGGAATCGAGCAGCCAGCCCAAGCGCATCTGGAACTCCTGGCTTTCGATTTACTGCCCCACGCCAGTGTTGAAACCGTGGCGGCGCTGCTGCAGGCCTGGACCATGGTGGCCAGAGACCTCACCCAAGGTCGGGCGGTGCCGCACTATCTTTCCCCCGAGTTGGTCAGCGCTACCGCGAACTTGACGGTGACTTGCGGGCTGGGGGAAAGGGTCTTTGAAGTCATCGCGAAACCGGAGTTGAAACCGGCGGGACTGCACGAAATCCCGGTTTTCTCCCGGGACCGACTTGAGGTGCGCTGGGGACAGAGCGATTTGGTGCTGCAGGTGTGTTGCGATGACCCTACGACTCTGTTTGCCGCCAGTAGATTGCTGATAAACACCGCCAAACCCTGGGCGAAACTGAAGTGGATGCAAAAAGGATTTACCTTTGCCTACGGCACAAAGGCACGCGAAGACACCGGGCGAAACCCTATGGGTCAACTCGACGGGACCGTGAATCCCCGGGAAGCTCAACAGTGGGCTCAACAGGTTTGGCTGGAAGGCAGTGGCGCAGACGCCTGGATGGATGGCTCTTGCTTGATGGTGTATCGACGCATCCAGATGTTGCTCGACCCGTGGGAGATGCTGGACCGCCGGGCACGTGAAAGAGTTATCGGTAGGCGCCTCGACAATGGAGGACCCCTGTCGGGCGGGGGAGAATTCGACCCCGAAGACATGCGGGCCGAAGATGAAAACGGAGAGTTCCTGATTCATAGGCGTTCCCACCTGGCCTTAGCTCGGGTCCGTGAGGGCAGACCCAGCGATAAACTGTGTCGGCGCGCCTATTCCTTTGATGACCCGCCCGAAACGGGAAGCGATCAAAGCACCAACAGCGGCCTGGTGTGGATTTCCTATCAGCGCAACCCTGACCTGCAGTTCAGCGCAATTCAAAAGCGACTCGACGGTCACGACTTGTTGAATAAGTACATCGAGCACGTGGGTAGTGCGGTGTATTGGATTCCCCCCGGCACCGCCGACCCCAGTGAATACTGGGGGAAATCCCTTTTGGAGAAATAACTTTTGCTAACCTAAGAGTTATGGAAATGTGGCAGGTGCTCCTCAGCGCTGATTCGGTGATGAAGAATCCCGGACAGTGGTCTTGGTTACAGAACCTGGCGTATTTGCTGGTCATCGGGGGTACCGTCCTGGTTACGGTGCTGGTGATGTGGGTCGTGATGAAACTGCGCGGGAATCGCCCTGAGTTCCAGCTGGGTGCTACGAAGAATACCGAGATTCGCCTCATCTTCGAAGAAACCCTTTCAGCCGCAGACCGCGCCATTGTGCGCGACCATCAAGTTAGGCGCGCCGTAGAGTACCTGCCCAAAGACCCCGCTTTGATAGGCCCGCTGGAACAATGGCGCGAAAAACGCCGCGAATGGGCCGCGCAGGTAGCCTTCCTCGAAACTCTGGGGAAAACCCCGGCCGTCGAAACCCTGGCCGCACCCGAAACCGACGAATACCTACGCTACGTACACGGCCTCGTCCTGGAACTGGAAGCCGCCCAACGCACCTTGCTGCGCGCCGTGCAACAGTCCCTCGCCACCGGAGCGAACCGTCCCCACCTGGGAACCGAAGGCACCAAATAAGACGCCACCCCCCTTCCTCGACCCGGGCCTGACCCCGTCCTGATTACAAAGCCAGGGGCGGATTTTGATACCCTGAAGGCGTCGCGACTGGCGTATTGGGTGGGGACACCACCGGGGAGCGCAGCAGCACAATCGGGCGCCTGGGTTGTGTATAAATTCCAACCAGTGGAGGATCAATGACTGATGTTATGAATCTGGCGTTGCAGGAGCTCGATCCGGAAGTCCAGGCAGTCCTGGATGCGGAGCTGACTCGTCAACGCGACACCCTCGAGATGATTGCCTCGGAGAACTTTGTGCCGCGCGCGGTGCTGCAGTGTCAAGGCTCGGTGCTGACGAATAAGTACGCTGAAGGTTATCCTGGCAAACGCTACTATGGCGGCTGCGAAAACGTGGACGTGGTAGAGACCCTGGCGATTGAGCGCGCCAAGGCCCTGTTCGGGGCGGATTACGCCAATGTCCAGCCTCACTCTGGGGCGCAAGCCAATGCGGCGGTGCTGCACGCGTTGATTAAACCCGGTGACAAGATTATGGGTCTGTCTCTGGCGCACGGTGGGCACCTGACTCACGGCATGAAGATCAACTTTTCCGGGCGCCTCTACGAAGTGGCTGCTTATACGGTAGAAAAAAACACCAAGCGCCTGGATATGGATAAGGTTCGCGAGATGGCCCTGGCGCAGCGCCCGCAGGTGCTGATCGCGGGGTGGTCGGCTTATCCTCGGCACCTGGATTTCCAGGCTTTCCGTTCTATCGCCGACGAAGTCGGGGCCTACCTGTGGACCGACATGGCGCATTTCGCCGGCCTGGTGGCGGCGGGACTGCACCCCAGCCCGGTGCCCTATTCCGACGTGACTTCTACCACTATCCACAAGACCATCGGAGGCCCGCGTTCGGGGATGATACTGTCGCGCGACGCCGAGGCTTTCGGCAAGAAACTGAACTCCGCCGTGTTCCCCGGCCAGCAAGGTGGTCCGCTGATGCACGTGGTGGCGGCAAAGGCCGTGGCACTGAAGATCGCGGGCACCCCCGAGTTCAAAGACCGGATGCAGCGTGTCTTGAACGGCGCCCAGATTTTGGCCGAGCGCTTGGGTGCCCCAGACTGCAAAGCGGCGGGAATCGACCTGTTGACCGGCGGCACTGATGTGCACCTGGTGCTGGTGGACCTGGTGAAGTCCCAGCTGGACGGCCAGCAGGCCGAAGATCTGCTGCACGAATGCGGCATCACCGTCAACCGCAACGCCGTGCCTTTCGATCCGCGTCCCCCGGCCGTGACTTCCGGGCTGCGCATCGGCACTCCGGCGCTGGCTTCGCGCGGTTTCGGCGACGCCGAGTTCCGTGAGGTGGCGGATATCATCGCCTCGGCCCTGGTCGAGGGCGCTACTAACGGTGCCGGGGCGGTGGACGTGGAGAAGTACGCGGCCCGGGTGGCAAAGTTGACCGAGGCCTTCCCGCTCTATCCCGGGTTAGTGCAGTAATGCGCGCGCCGTGGGAAGGACCGGCCGAGGTCCTGGACGGAAAAACTACGGCAGCCCAGATCAAGGAAGAACTGCGCGAGCGCGTGGCGCGTTTGCGCGACCAGGGGGTGGTTCCCGGTCTGGGTACGATTTTGGTGGGCGAGGACCCCGGTTCGGTTACCTACGTTGCTGGAAAGCACGCGGATTGCGCCGAGGTAGGCATCGAGTCGATTCGGGTGGATTTGCCCGCCACCGTCACCGAGGCGGAAGTCTTGGCCGCAGTGGAACAGCTGAACCAGGATCCGGCCTGCACCGGCTATATCGTGCAGCTGCCGCTGCCTAAAGGCATGGACACCAACCGAGTCTTGGAGGCCATCGATCCCGCGAAAGACGCCGATGGCTTGCACCCGATGAATCTGGGTCGGCTGGTGTTGCGAGTCTCGGAAGAAATCACTTCGGCCCTGCCTTGCACCCCGCGGGCCGTGATAGAGCTGGGGCTGCGTTATGGCGTGGACTTCAACGGCAAAGATGTCTGCGTGGTAGGACGCGGCACCACGGTGGGGCGCTCCATCGGGCTGCTGCTGGGACGCAAAGACATCAACGCTACCGTGGTTTCCTGCCACACCGGAACGCGTGACTTGGCGCAAAAGTGCCGCCAAGCCGACGTAATCGTGGCGGCCAGCGGGGTGGCGGGAATCATCACCCCCGAGATGGTGAAGCCTGGAGCCGTGGTTTTTCGACGTGGGAGTTTCGCGCGTAGTGAACCCCGAAACCGGTAAGGGACGCCTGCACGGTGACGTGGCGGACGGGGTGGACCGAGTAGCTGCAAAGCTGACCCCGAATCCCGGCGGGGTGGGCCCCATGACTCGGGCTTTGCTGTTGACTAACGTGGTAGAAAGCGCCGAGCGTCAAGCCCGGAAACAGTCCTAAGGAAAGGAACCGAAATATGAACCGTGCCCAGATCGCCGCGATGGTGGATCACACACTGCTGACTCCCGAAGCCACCGCCGAACAGGTGCGAAACACCGCCGCGTGGGCGGCGGAGTTCGGCTGTGCCTCCGTGTGTGTTTCCCCCAACCAGCTTCCTATTGCCGCCCCGGGGGTGAATGTATGCACCGTGATTGGTTTCCCTTCCGGTGCGCACACCACCCCGGTGAAGGTGATGGAAGCCGACTTGGCGATCGGGCGCGGTGCTGATGAAGTAGATATGGTGATTAATCTGTCTTGGGCCAAGGACCAGCGTTTCCACGACATCGAGGTAGAGATTGCCGCGGTGCGCGAAGTAGTGCCAACGCCGCGAATCCTGAAGGTGATCATCGAATCCGCCGCCTTGACGGATGAAGAGATTGTGGCTTGTTGCCAAGCTGCCCAGAGGGCCAGGGCGGATTTCGTCAAGACTTCCACGGGGTACCACAAGGCCGGGGGAGCCACTCCCGAAGCTGTGCGCTTGATGCGTCAAACCGTGGGATCCACCATGGGAGTGAAGGCCAGCGGCGGTATCCGCACCAAGCAAGCCGTGGAGCGCATGATTGAAGCCGGGGCAAACCGCCTGGGTCTGTCAGCAACCGCGCAAATCTTGGCGGCTTTCGATGAAGGCCCGGCGAACCTGTCCGCCTCGGGGAAACCCGAGTTCAAACCCCTGTCATATTAATCGCCCCCGCCTAAGGGCTTGGGCCATGGCGGATACCGTCGCGGTGCGTAGCCGCGGCGGTATCCGCATTTTGCAGGTTTTTGTCTCAGAAACCCAGGGCTTCGCACAGCTGAGACTTGATGGTTTCAGCGCGCTCCAGGGCAACACCTCGCGCCTGTTTTAGCGTCTGGGATGTAACTCGGGGGATAACCACCTGAAGATAGCACTTCAGTTTCGGTTCGGTACCCGAAGGTCGCACTACCACGCGGGTCCCCGAATCGGTACCGAACATCAAAGCGTCGGTGGGGGGAAGTTGGGCGAGGTTCTCCCATCCGTTCCGTGCCCGCCTCGCCACGGTTTCGGGGTCGTTGGGGTTGTCACCCGGTGTTTCGCGGGCGGGGCGCAGCGCCTCGACGGCGCTTTGCGAGGACTGGGAGGGGTTCTGGGCCAGGTCTAGGGTAAAGGTGACCGGTTCGGTTCCCAGTTGTGGGATGGCCGCCTGGCCTTTTCCACGCAGCCGCGCCATCCCCGCCGCAATCTTCGAGAGGTCCTCGAGGCGGAAAGTCAATGGTGTGGTGTAGAACAGCCCGTGTTGGATCGCCAGGTCATCCAAGAGTTCCGATAGGCTGCGCGGGTCGGGCGTCACCGCAGGCGGATTGGACGGCGAAACCGAGGCGGAATGTGCCGCGGTGGTTTCGCGCAGCCGGGCGGCTAACAGAGCGACCTGCAGGCAGGCGGTGATGCCGTCTTTGTCGCGCACCATCTCGGGGCAGGAACACAGCCCCAGGGCTTCTTCGTAGCCGAAAATCATTTCGGGAGTACGGGCAATCCACTTGAATCCAGTCAGCGTCACCATCGGCACGACCCCGGCCGCGGCCGCGATGCGGTCCAGCATTCCACCCGAAACCAAGGAACGCGCTACCGTGGAGGGGGCAGCGGCGGAGGGGCGCGGCCTCGAACAGGCAGCGAAACCCAGCAAGCTGCCGACTTCATCACCACTGAGTTGGCGCCAACCCGTTCCAGCCGTGGCATCCGGTACGGCGACGCTGCAGCGGTCCGCATCCGGGTCGGTGGCCAAAATCAAATCCGCATCTACTTCGCGCGCCCGGGCGATGGCCAGGTCCAGCGCACCGGCTTCCTCGGGGTTCGGGAAAGCCACGGTGGGGAAGTCCGGGTCGGGTTCGCGCTGTGCCGCGACGGGGAAAACCTGGGTGAAGCCGGCATCTCGCAACAGAGCCTCACTTAGTTCCGCCCCCACCCCGTGCATCGAAGTCAAAACGATACGCAACCCTTGTCGCGACCCCGCACCGATTTCCTCGACCGGGGTGGAATCCAAGGCAACGCGACGATAACGCCGCCACACGTCCTCGTCGATGGTGGTGAAACTGGCGTCGCGAGGCACCGCGTCGGGGGCAGGTGCGGCGTTGATGGCTGCCATGATGCGTTGATCCCAGGGCGAAACCAGCTGGACTCCCTGTCCACAACCCTGCACCACGCGACCACCCAGGTACACCTTGTAGCCGTTATCCGCCGCGGGATTGTGTGAGGCAGTGACCATGATGCCGCAATCTGCCCCGGATTTACGCAGATAGAAGGCCAGTAGGGGAGTGGGGCAGTGTCGCGGCATCAGCTCGGCCTGGCCTCCCGACGCGGCAACCACTTCGGCGGCCACGCGAGCGAAAATCGCTGGAGCGGTGCCGGGCATCGTAACCTATCACCACCCGAAAACCCGCACCGACGGCCTCGTGCAGGACAGAAGACAGACCAAAAGTGGCGCGCAGAATCACGGCGGTATTCATGCGTCCCGGTCCCGGGCCCATCTCTGCACGCAAGCCCGCCGTACCGAAAGACAAAGGGGTGGCAAAGACTTGAGCCAGGCGCTCCTGTACCGCGGGGTCGGGGTTTTTTGATTTGGGCCACGAGGGCGGCGCGGTCGGTTTCGTCGGGGTCGTGTTCCAGCCAGCTTTGGTAATTCATGGCTTTATCTTAGGTGAAACCGTGAGGCCGCGGTAGGGAAAACCGCAGGTGAAGGGCGGTACAGGGGCGAGGATTTTTCTGTCCCATTTGCATTTCTTGGCGGGGAATTTCACGTATAGTTGCACAATACAGTTTTTGTATCTCCTTAGTAACAGAGAGGAAAAATCTTGCGTAAATCTGCGATGTTTGCCGCTGCGGCGGTGCTGACTTTGGGTCTGTCCGCCTGCGGCGCGGCCCCGAATGAGAAAACAATCAAGGCCGCCGAAGATGGCGGCACCAAGACCTCCGCATCTGACTTCAAGGCTTGTATGGTTTCGGACCAGGGTGGTTTCGATGACAAGTCCTTTAACGAATCCGGTATGGAAGGCATGGAAAAGGCCAAGAAGGAACTAGGAGTCCAGTTGGCTTCGGCGGAATCCAAGGCCCCCAGCGACTTCGCCCCGAACGTAGAGAAGCTGCTGGCCGAGAAATGCAACCTGATCATCGGGGTGGGCTTCATGCTCAACGATGCGATTCGCGATGCGGCGGAAAAGAATCCCGATGTGCACTTCGCGCTGGTCGATTCGCGCATCACTCGCGATAACAAGGCTCAGAACCTGCCCAACGCCAAGCCGCTGGTCTTCAACACTCAAGAAGCCGCCTACCTGGCGGGTTACGCCGCTGCGGCGGCCTCCAAGACCGGGGTAGTGGCGGCCTACGGCGGTATGGCGATTCCTTCGGTGAATATCTTCCTGGATGGTTTTGCAGACGGTGTGGCTCGCTACAACAAAGACAACTCCAAGAACGTGAAGTTGCTGGGTTGGGACAAAGCCACCCAAGAAGGCGCCTTCGTAGGTGACTTCGAAAACATCACCAAAGGGAAGGAACTCACAGAGCAACAGATTTCCCAGCAAGCCGACATCATCATGCCGGTAGCCGGTCCGGTCGGACAGGGCACTGTGGCCGCCGCGGCCGACAAGGACGGCGTGTGGGTGGTCGGGGTGGACTCCGATTGGGCCCTGCAGTACGCCGACAAGTCCAACCTGATCTTCACTTCCGTGGTGAAAGAAATTGGCCAGGCAGTATTCGACACCATCAAGGAATCCTCCGAAGGTAAGTTTAGTTCCGAGGCTTACATCGGCACCATCGCCAACGGCGGGGTGAATATTGCGTCCTTCCACGATCACGAAGCCGATGTCCCAGCCGAGGTCAAGACCAAGTTGGAAGAACTGAAGAAAGCCATCGGGGATGGCTCGTTGAAGGTGGAAACCGCAAACCAACCCTGAACCTCTCGGGTGTGACTCTCGGATAAACCCGGTTTGAACTGCGAGGATGCTTTCGAACTATGGCAAACTGAAAAGAGCACACCCTCCACTTCGAAGCGGCGGGCCGAGTGGCTCGCCGCTTCGAAGTGGAGGGTGTGGGCGTAGGGACAAAGAAGTCGTTGGCGAAAGGCAGCTATGAAATTGGAACTGCGGGGCATCACCAAGCGTTTCGGCCCCTTGGTGGCGAATGACCACATTGACCTGGTGGTGGAACCGGGGCAAATCCACGCCTTGTTGGGGGGAAAACGGTGCGGGTAAATCCACCCTGATGAATGTCCTCTACGGCTTGTACCAAGCCGAAGAAGGCGAAATCCGCATCGACGGGGAAGTAGTGAACTTCAAGAATCCCTCCGATGCGGTGGCAGCGGGGATCGGGATGGTGCACCAACACTTCATGCTGGTCCCGGTCTTTACCGTGGCGCAATCCGTGGCTCTGGGTTTCGAACCCGTGAAGGGGGCGAAACGAATCGGCATGTTGGACCTGAACGCGGCACGTGAAAAAGTACGGGAGATGTCTGTGCGTTTCGGTTTCGACATCGATCCCGATGCTCGCATCGAGGACCTCCCGGTGGGAGCCCAGCAACGCGTGGAAATTATCAAGGCGCTGTTTCGCGACGCGAAAATCTTGATCTTGGATGAACCCACCGCGGTGCTCACCCCGCAGGAAACCGGCGAGTTGATAGAGATTATGCGCAGCTTGAAGCAACAGGGTACTTCCATTGTTTTCATCACGCATAAACTCCGCGAAATCCGCGCCGTAGCCGATGCGATAACCGTGATTCGCCGCGGGAAATCGTAGCCGAGGCCTCGCCCCAGGACGATGAAGCCTCCCTGGCGGCCGCGATGGTGGGTCGCACCGTGGATTTGGGGGTAAAGAAGGAAGCGGTTAGACCTCAGGCCAAGACGGCGTTCGAGGTTAGCGACCTTTCGGTAATCGGTGATAACGCTAAGTTGGCGGTGGACCACTTGAATTTTTCGGTGCGTTCGCGGGAAATCCTGGCGATTGCGGGAGTGCAAGGTAACGGGCAAACCGAACTGTGCCAGGCCATCTTAGGGCTGGAACACCTGGCGGGAGGCACCCTGGTGCTGGACGGTGCGGATCTGGCCCGGCTCAATGTTAAACAGCGTTTGCGCAGTGGCATCGGCTATGTGCCCGAAGACCGTTCAGTTGACGGCATGATAGCCAGCCTCTCTATTGCCGAGAACATGTTCCTCGATGTCTATGACCGTCCCCCGGTTGCTCACGGTATCTCGCTCAAACCCAAGGAGATTTCACGCAAAGCCGCCCAACTGCAACAAGAGTTCGACGTGCGTCTCACCTCGATTCACGACCCCATCTCGACCTTGTCGGGAGGTAACGCCCAAAAAGCTATCCTGGCGCGCGAACTTTCGCGTCCCTTGAAACTGCTGGTGGCCAGCCAACCAACTCGCGGCCTCGACGTGGGCTCCATCGAGTTCGTGCATCGCCGTATTGTGCAGCAACGCGACGCGGGCACCGCCGTGGTGCTGGTCTCCACCGAACTCGACGAGGTCTATGCCTTGGCCGACCGCATCGCCGTGATGTATCGCGGACGCATCATGGCGGTGGTTCCCCCAACGGTGGGGGCCGAAGACCTGGGATTGCTGATGGCCGGAGTCATGCCCGAAAACCTGACTCAATATTCACCCGGAGGTGCAGGATGACTGAAACTGAACCCACCCCCCGCAAAGGCCGTCCTCGACGCGGCCAACACCCCGGGACAGGACCTCGAAAGGGGAACGAAAACGCAAAAACCGGACCTCGAGAGGGAAAACCGCAACCAAGCCAACCTGATTCGACAACTGCTGTCTTCCAGTGGCACCATGACTTTCCTGGCAATCGTCCTGGCCCTGCTGGTCAGCGCCTTGTTGGTGGCTTGCTTTAATCCTCAGGTACAGAGCGCGGCGGGCTACCTCTTTGCCCGACCCAGTGACTTTTTCCAGGCCTTCGGGGCGGCTTTCGCGTCATTCTTCACCTCGCTGTTGCGCGGAGCCATCTTTGACTACGAGGCGACTTCTGTGGCGCGCATGGTGGCGCCGATTTTCAACTCGCTGACCGAGGCGACTCCCTTGATTTTGGCGGGTCTGTCGGTGGCGTTAGCCTTTCGGGCGGGCCTGTTCAACATCGGGGCGCAAGGCCAACTGTTGATGGGGGCGATTCTGGGGACCTGGGCGGGGCTGAGCTTTGACCTGCCCCCGGTTTTTGCACCTGGTGGTGGCGATGCTGTGCGCCATGATAGGCGGCGGCCTGTGGGGCTTCATTCCCGGCATCCTCAAGGCCAAAGTCGGGGCAAACGAGGTCATCGTCACCATTATGCTCAACTCTGTCGCGGTGTATCTGCTGCCGTATCTGCTCAAACAAAAGTCATTTATCGGCCAGGGATACCCCGGAAAATCCATGCAAGTCCCAGATTCGGCGCTCTATATGCCACTGCTGGGATCCCAGTTCCGCTTTCACTTCGGTTTCCTGGTGGCGCTGGGTGCCGCACTGTTCGTGTGGTGGCTGCTGGAGCGCTCTACCCTGGGCTTCGAGCTGCGTGCCGCCGGGGCTAACCCCGCAGCGGCCCGCGCCGCGGGGATTTCAGTGACCCGGGTGATTACACTGTCGATGGTGTTGGCGGGGGTCCTGGCGGGTCTTGCCGGGACCGCATCGGCCCTGGGTACCGACCGTTTCCTCTCGACCGGTATCGCCGCCGGGGTGGGGTTCGACGCCATCACGGTGGCGTTGCTGGGTCGTTCCAAACCACTGGGGACCGTGCTTTCCGGGATTCTTTTCGGGGCTTTCACCGCGGGGGCCTCGACCATGCAAGCCGCCGCCGATATTCCGGTGGACATTGTTTCGGTGTCCCAAGCCATCATCGTGTTGCTGATTGCTGCCCCGCCTTTGATTAGGTGGATTTTCCACCTGCCGGAACCCAGACAGAAGCACACCGCTCAACCCAGAAGTCGGGGCGCAAAGAAAGGGGGCGAGGATGACTGAACTCGACTCCACGAAACCAGCGGACACCCCTTCCACCTCCGCCACCCTCGCTGCCCTCGCTACCCGAGGCGACGTCAAAATCCAACGCGACTGGCGCTGGGCGATCTCGGGTTTGGTGATGTTCCTCGCCACCGCCCTGATGGCGCTGGGGGCGAGGGGCACCTCGGTTCTGTCCTTAAAGGACGCTACGGGCTGGTTCGACCTGGGCGTTATCCCGCTGCCGGCCCAACCCGCGCTTTTCGCGTTGGCGGTACTGACCTTTATCGGGGCAGCCCTCGCCACTTGGCGGACCCTCGCTACGGGACGCTGCCCCTCGTGGGTCACGGTTTTCACCGGTTTCGCCTTCCTGATGGCGCTGCTGGTCTTCATCGTGGCGGGACGCGATGGCTCGGTCCTGCCCCTGGTGTCGCTGCTGCAATCCACCGTGGCGCTGTCGATTCCCCTGGTTTTCGGGGCGCTTTCCGGTTCTATCTGCGAACACACCGGGGTAATCAACATCGCCATCGAAGGTCAGCTGCTGCTGGGGGCCTTCGCCGGAGCTGTGGTGGCCTCGGCTCTGGGCAGCGCCTATGGCGGCCTGGTGGCCGCTCCCATCGCCGGGGCCCTGGTCGGGGTCCTGCTGGCGCTGTTTACCGTGAAGTACCGTGTAGACCACATCATCGTCGGTGTAGTACTGAATATGTTAGTGCTGGGGCTGACTTCTTTCCTGTACTCTTCGTGGCTAAAGAACAACCAACACCTCAATCAAGCCATGAGCCTGGGGCGGGTGCGCATCCCGGTGCTGGCCGATATTCCGGTGCTGGGGCCGGTGCTCTTTAACCAATCCCTGCTGGTGTACCTGATGTACCTGGTGACGGGGATCTTGACTTTCGCGCTGTACCGGACCCGTTGGGGGCTGCGCTCCCAGGCCTGCGGTGAACATCCCGTGCCGCGGACACCGTGGGGATTCGCGTCAACGCCTATCGTTGGGGCAACGTCATCTTGGGCGGTGCGCTGGCAGGGCTGGGCGGGGCATACTTCACTCTGGGGGGCGGGTCTGACTTTCGCCAAAGACATGTCAGCCGGAAACGGCTTCATCGCCTTAGCTGCGATGATTCTGGGCAAGTGGCACCCCTTGGGGGCCGCGCTGGCGTCGGTGCTCTTTGCTTTCGCCACCGCGCTGGGCTATGTGATGCAGTCCATCCAGTCCCCGATTCCCACCGAATTCCTGCTGATGATTCCCTACATCGTCACCATCTTGGCGGTGGCAGGTTTCGTCGGTAAGGTCCGTGCCCCGGCCGCCGAAGGCAAGCCCTATCCCTAAAGCACCTGCGTAACCAAAACGTAACCGGGTCGTGGCCAAGCGGCTATCAACCCGTAACCACATAGTTATCCGCGGTTATCGAATCGAGACCAGAGAGGAAACACCGGCATGGAGGTTGACTGGCCCGCCTTGCATCAGGCGGCGCGACAGGCCCAGGAAATGGCCTACGCCCCGTATTCGCGTTTTCGGGTGGGGGCGGCCTGCCTGACCGAGGACGGCCGCATCTTTACCGGCGCCAACTCAGAAAACGCCAGTTACGGGGTGGGTTTGTGCGCCGAGTGCGGCATGATTTCCGCCTTGACTTTAGGGGGAGGGGGACGGTTGCGAGCCTTTCTCTGTTATGGAAATGCCGAGGACGCCGCCCCGGTTTTAACCGTTCCTTGCGGTAGGTGCCGCCAGTTGTTGCGCGAACACGCCGGGGAAGACTTTGAGGTGGAGCTACCCGAGCAAGGCGTGGTGCCTTTCTACACGATACTGCCCCATTCCTTCGGACCCGAATATCTCTAGAGGAGTAAACATGCTACAAACCCACGACACTGTAGACATCATTCGCACCAAACGCGACGGGCACGCACTCACTCCCTCACAAATCGACTGGGTAATTAGCCACTACACCAGCGGTGAAGTGGCACCAGAACAGATGTCGGCCCTGGCGATGGCGATTTCCTCAACGGAATGGACCGAGCCGAAATCGCGCACTGGACCCAAGCCATGATTCAGACCGGCACCCGCCTTGATTATTCCGGTTTGGGCAAAGCTACCGCCGACAAGCACTCCACCGGTGGGGTGGGAGACAAAATCACTTTGATGTTGACCCCGCTGGTGGCCAGTTTCGGGGTGGCGGTGCCGCAACTGAGCGGGCGCGGGCTGGGGCATACCGGTGGCACCTTAGACAAGCTGGAGTCCATTCCGGGTTGGCGCGCAGACCTGGGAGCCAAGGAAGCCTATGACATCTTGGCTTCCGAAGTGGGCGCGGTTATCTGTGCGGCGGGAGCGGACCTGGCGCCAGCCGATAAGCTGCTCTATGCCTTGCGCGACGTCACTGCCACAGTGGATTGTGTACCGTTGATTGCTTCTTCGATCATGTCCAAGAAGATTGCCGAGGGAACAGAAAACCTGGTGCTGGACGTGAAAGTGGGCCGCGGGGCCTTTATGAAGGAAGAGTCCCAAGCCAAGTTGTTGGCGCGCACCATGGTGGACTTGGGCAGCGACGCGGGGGTGGCGACGAGGGCACTGTTGACCCGCATGGATGTGCCGCTGGGATGCTGTGTCGGCAACGCCATTGAAGTCGAAGAGGCCCTGGAGACTCTCGGCGGGGGAGGACCGGCAGATTTGCGGGAACTGACCGTGGCGCTGGCCCGGGAAATGCTGGAGATGGCGGGGCTGCCCGAGGCCGACCCGGCCACGGCCTTGGATAATGGCCAGGCCATGGATTCCTATCGCGCCATGATTCGCGCTCAGGGAGGCGACCCCGCGGCGCCGCTGCCCCAAGCTCGCGAATCAGCCCAGCTAAAAGGCCAGTCAAAGCGGTTTCGTGGCGGATATCGACGCGATGGAAGTCGGAGTGGCGGCGTGGCGGGCCGGGGCGGGACGTGACCGTCCGGGAGCAGACATCAGCCTGGGTGCGGGGGTGCGAATCCATCGTCAAGTCGGCCAGGAAATCATGGCCGGGGATGTGTTGTTTACGGTTTACGCCGATAAAAGCGCGCGATTGGAACGCGCGATGGACACTTTGGCCAGCGCCGCGACTATCACTGCCGAGGCGCCACTACCCCAAGCTTTAGTGCTGGACCGGGTTTTGGCCTGAATTGCGCTTGGGCAGGAAAATCACCGCGGCGGCTCCACCAGCCACGACCACGGCTGCGCCCAAGGCGATCATCCAAGTCAGTGAAGGATTGGCCTCGGGGGAGGCAACTATCGTGGCTTTCTCTGCGGCAGTGGCTTCCTTTACCTGAGTCGGAGCACCGGTAGTTACCCGAGTTTCTGCCGGGGCCTGTGCCGCGGGTTCCACCGCAGCGGGTGCGGGCTCGGCCTGGGCCGGAGCAGCGGGAACCGCCGAAGCCGGTCCGGCGGGTTCGGCGATTTCGGTGGCGCCCTGGGCCTGTGGGGCCTGCTGGGGTGCGGGAGCGGTATCGGTGGCCCCCGCAACGGGAGCTTCGTTTACCGCGGTGCCTAGCAGGGGCGCGGATGAGGACTGTTCGGTGACAGCTCCAGCCGCGGGAACCTGGAAATACTGGGCATCCGAGGTATCGGGATCAGTGGCGGCGAAGGCCGAGGCGGCGAAGCCGAAACCCAATGCAGTTGTGAGGACGGCGCTGGAAAGAACACGCCCGAAAGATTTTGCAGTCAACATGGATGTGCTTTCTCTAGTGCTTTGCGCGAGGGCACAAAGACTTTCGAACAGAGCTATTCAGTTAGGCATCCATGCAGAAAAACTTATAAGTTCTTCGGCCGCCGGTAAACCAGCGACTTTTCCTGGTCAAATTTTAGCTCAGGGCCGCACTTACCGCAATAGATAGCGCATTATTGAATAGACGTTCGCGCTCCTCGGCACTCATATCGGTGCCGGGAATATAGAGGTGATCCGAAACCGTCAACACCGTCAGAGCCTGGGCGTGGAACTCGTTGGCTACCGCGTAGAGAGCCGCGGTCTCCATTTCGAGGGCCAAAGTCCCGTATTCACGCAACCGATCAATCAGCCCCTCTGGCTTGAATAAAAGTGGTCCTCGGAAAACACCGTGCCGACGTGGACCCGCACCCCGGCTTCCCCCGCCACCTGAGGCGCCACGGCCATCGCCGCGCGGAGTAATTCCCAAGAGGCCACGGCCGCGTAGCTAATCTCGGGGAAACGCGTGCGATTCATATGCGAATCCGTATGCGCGCCCAGCGCCACCACGACGTCACCGACCTTGGCCTGATCCGCGATGGAACCGCAGGTTCCCACTCGGATGATGCGCTTGACCCCGTATTCCCGGAACAACTCGGTGGCGTAAATCGTTAAGGAAGGCTGCCCCATCCCGCTGGCCATCACGGACAGTGGCTTTCCCTGGTAGGTCCCGGTGAAGGCGCGGTTGCCTCGCACCGAGCTGACCTCGCGCGGGTTATCCAAGATGCTTTCGGCAATGCGTACGGCACGCAGGGGGTCTCCCGGCATGAGGACAGCGGGGGCGAAGTCCTTGGGACCGGCGGTGATATGAGGGGTAGCCATGGTGTCTCCTAACTCAGGTTTTCGGTGGTTTGGGTGGGTTGGGTGGTTTGGGTGGGTTGGGTGGGTTTTCCCGGTTCGAGGTTCGCACCTCAGTCAAAATCATAGGGTCACGCTAAGGGGTGCGTGGTCGGAAAAAGCGCTGGTCATAGGCTGGGGCGCGCCACACTTCAAAAGATTGGGCGGTTGTGGCCGGTCCCGGGGAGGCCATCTGGTAGTCGAGCCTCCACCCGGCATCGTTGTCGAAGGCCTTGCCGCGCTGGGACCACCAGGTATAGGGACCGGTTCCCTCGGGGTGTAAAGCCCGCACCACATCCACGCAGGGTTTAGCTTCCGAGCCACTGAGTTCGTCACTCATCCAGGCATCCAGGTAGGCGATTTCCTCGTCCGTCACTCCGGAGGTCTTGTTGTGGTTGGATTTCCAGTTCTTGATGTCTGTAGCGGTGCGCACAATGTTGAAGTCTCCGCACACCAGGACCTCGGCCGCTTGGCCCCCGGGCGCATCTGGGGGTTGGTTCTGGCCGCTGCACCCAAGTCCATAACGCGGTGCTGGATTCGCTGCAGATAGGCCATCTTTTCGGTTTGTTTCGGGGTATCCAGGGATCCGGAATGCAGGTAGGCGCTGACTAGGCGCAGTTGGCGACCCCCCACAGTACGCACCGCGGACTCCAACCACCTCCCGGTATCCACCGCGGGTTCCTCGCCGTCACCGTAAGCCGCCTCACCGAGCCCGCACACGGCCTCGCCCCAGGAGAAACCCGAATCCCGACGCAGAGCCAAGGCCACCCCGGCTCGACCCTTGATGCGGCATTCCCATACCCGGGTATCCCACGCGGGCCCGAGCAGGGCACAGGCGTCCTCGGCGGAGGCGCGCACCTCTTGCAGGCATAGCAAATCCGCGTCGTGGTTTTCCAGCCAGGTGCCGAGACCCTTGCGAAAGGCCGCGCGGATTCCGTTGACATTCATCGTGGTAATTTTCATGACTTCAGCGATTCTTTCTGGGTATCTTCGGGGTTATCGGTTTCGTTGGACTGCTGCAGAGTCAGGAATTTCTGGGCTTGTTCCTTGGCGAGGTCGGCGTGGTCGCGCGACCAGAGTTGTCCCGTGATGGGGTCGTGGGACCAACTCAACGTGCCTGGAGCGCTGAGGGTGACGTAGTTGGGTCGGTCCTGGGCGTGGGCGAAGTCCTGTAGGGGTGCGGGCGCTAAGGGTGGATTCGCAATCCAGCAGCAGGTAAACAGGAACAGCCGCGCCCAGATATTCACCCACAGAATCAAAGTGAAGAGCACCGCGAAGGGGGCCACCAGTGGCGAGAGGAAAGTCGCCAGATAGGTACCCAGCATCTGCAATCCCGTAGTGGCGGCCGCGAAACCACCCGCTCCCAGCCAGAGGTCCCGTCGTGGCGGCCTCACCAAAGCCAGGTAACGCAAGGAAATCACCACCAGACCCGCGGTGATTAAAGAAGTCAGCAACAACGCCAGCACGTGCAGCCAGGCCCCGCTCAGTGGTAGTTCGAAAGGAAGGTCCAGAGGGAACCAGGCCTGCAAGGCACGCAGGAACACTACGGTACCGCTGGAAATCACCAGCGAGGCCAACATTCCGATTCCCAGCACCACCAGCATCCCCAAGTCGCGCAGTGGTTCTTTCCACCAGCCCCAGGCTTGGGGTGCCAGCCCGAAAGTAGCTTGAATCGTCAGTCGCAGCGCGGAGATTACCCGCAGCCCCGCCCCGGCTGCCACCAGGATGGCGACGATGGAGGTCCAAGTGAAACCCGAAGCTTCGATTAAGGAGGGGTTGATAATTCCCGCCTTGCCTTCCATCGCGATGGCGCCGGGCAGCCACTGGTTCACCGCGGCGAAGATAGAGGCGGCCTGCACCCGCGGCAGGGCGTGCAGCACGACGCGTATCGACAGAATCAGCAAGGTGATGATGCCGGCCAGGGAAAACAGTGCCGTATAGGCAATCCCGCCGGCCAGCAGGTTGGAGCGCACTTTGGTGTAGCGCACGTAGGCCCGCATCACTCGGGTCAGGTACAGGCGTTCCATCAAGGCATTGAATCGCGTCAGGAAGCTTTTCGGTGGGGGCGTTTCCCCGTCGAGGTCCGCGTTTGGGGTGGCCGGGTCGAGGTTTTCGGTTCTTGCCCCCGGTTCGAGGTCCGCAGTGGAAGCTGCGGTGTGACTGGGATCTGTGAGGGGGGAGGGGTCCTGGGGTTTCACCTGGATTCCTCGGGGTGCGCAGGGAGGACAGTGCCGACCACCGGGGTTCCTTCCGGGTTGGTTTCAGCGCCGACCTGCGGCGCCACATCTTTACCCAGCACCAGCTTGGTGATCAGGGTGATCTTCCCCGGCTCAATCAAGTAAAAATCTATGGAGTTCACCATGAAGTATCCGTGCCAGCGTTTCGATAAATCCGCCACCTGGCTCAAATCCTGGTCGGTCACATTGGTACCTAAGGTGATGTGCGGATAGTAGGGGAAACGAGAAGGCCCTGCCAGGGGTCCGAAACGCAGGCGCTTCGCCAGTTCCTTGCAGGCCTCGTGTCCGCGCTGCACCTCTATATACACCACCGGGGAAACCGGGCGGAAATCCCCGACGTTGCCGAAACTGATCACGAAAGGAGAGAAATCCTGGCAGATTGCTTCGGCTTGGGCTTGGATGTCTTTGATGTCATCGGGCCACACTGGACGCGGCTCCAGAATAGTTACGTGGGGAGGAATACCTTCGGTCTTAATAATCTGGGACAGTTCCTGGGCATAAGGCGTGGGGATAGGGATGATCATCCCCAGATAAACCTGTCCGGATTCACAAGGAGCAAGATACACGCGCGTTAGCCTACCAGTTCTTAATCCCCACCAGCATCCCATCACCTACCGGCAGCAGGTTAGCGGTCCATTCCTCGTTGTGACGCAGAGACTTCACCACTTCGCGCAGCGCCACCGTATCGGCCTCGCGGCGCGCGGGATCGGCCACGGAGTCTTTCCACAGGGCGTGGGGTACCACCAGGATGCCTCCGCGTCGAAGCGCGGGGGTGGCCAGTTCAATATAGGACGGGGTTTCCAAGGGGTCGGCGTCGATGATTGCCATGTCGTAGGCGCCTTTAGACATACGCGGCAATACCTGCAGGGCCCTCCCGGCAATCATCCGGACCCGGTTGAGGTTCCCCTGCGAAGCCGTGAGGATTTCCTTGGCAACTTGGTGCAGCTGGGGATCCATGTCGATAGAAGTTAGCACTCCGTCGGCAGGCATGCCTGAAAGGGTCCACTGGGTTGAAACCCCGGTTCCCGTACCGACCTCGAGCACGGCGCGAGCCGCGGAAGTAGCGGCGAGCATTCGCAGTGTGGCACCCGTTCCGGGAGAGACCGGAAGCACCCCCAGCTCCTCGGCGCGGGCCCGCGCCTGTTGAATTTCGGGGGATTCCGTGAGGAATTCTTCGGTGTATGACCAGCTCAGGGTCTTGTCGGCAGAAATAATTGACTCCTTGGCCTTGGGGACAAAGCGATTTACTTGACGAATTTTTCCAGCTCGGCGGCCAGGAGGGCAACTTCGGCGTCATTGAGTTCAATCACCAGGCGCCCCCCGCCATCAGCTGGAATCCGCATCACGTTGCAACGTGGTTCTTTGGTTACTTCCAGGGGACCGTCTCCGGTGCGGGGTTTCATCGCTGCCATGCTTGCCTCTCTGTTGTGGGGAGTTTCTGGCGGGTTGAGCCGCGGTTTCACCGCGTTTCTATCTGTCATTATACCCCGAAACGGTGCGGATCTGCGGGGAGTGGCCGCGAACATTCGTTAGGCTGAGGACGTGAAAATACACGCGATTATCCCCGCGGGAGGCTTTGGGCGGCGTCTGTGGCCCCTCTCTACTCCCCAGACTCCCAAGTTCTTGCGTTCCATCGGTTCGAGAAAAACTTTGGCGCAACTCACTGCTCAGCGCCTGGAACCCGTGGCGCAGTCCCTCACCTTCATCACCGGGTCAGCTCACGCTCCCGCCCTGTTTTCGCAGGTCAGTGACTTGGACGAGGTCGCGGTAGTGGTGGAGCCTTCCCCGCGCGACTCGATGGCAGCCATCGGTTTGGGCGCGGCCCTCCTCGAGGCGCGCCACGGGGGGTGCGTGGTGGGTTCTTTTGCTGCTGATCACCTAATCCGGGACGAGGCCGCCTTCCGGTCTTGTGTCGAGGTGGCGATGGCGGGTGCCGAGGAAGGCTATCTGGTCACCATCGGTATCACCCCCGAACAGGCTGCCACCGCTTACGGCTACATCCAGCTCGGCTCACGACTCGAAGTGGAAACCGCTAATACCCCCGCGGATCACACCCCAGCTGTGGGACTCTTTGGGGTCAAGATGTTCAAGGAAAAACCCGATCAGGAAACCGCCACTGCTTATCTCCAGCAGGGAGGCTACCTGTGGAATGCCGGCATGTTTGTGGTGCGAAGCGATGTCCTTTTGGATTCCCTGGAACAGCAAGTTCCCGGCTCCGGTCAGGCCCTGCGGGAACTGGCGCAAGGCTGGGACAGTTGGGATACTGCAGCACGTCAAGCCGCATGGGAGAAAGTGGTGCGCGCCCCCATAGACACGGTTTTGGCGGAACCACTGGCCCAGCAAGGTCGAGTCGCCGTGGTGCCGACTCCGGCAGGTATTGGCTGGTCAGACGTGGGGGACTGGGAAGCGGTCTATCAGGTCTATCGCGACCCCACACCCGCCACCCCCGAACCTCGACCCGGGTCGAAACCACCCCTAGACGCAACCTCGACCCCCGCCCCCACCCTTTGAACCTCGACCCGGGAGTTGCGCTTTATACCCAAGATTCGCCCGGAGCTCTGGTGCATTGCCCCGGCCTGGAAGGTGTGGCCGTGGTGGGGGTACCGCAGGCTGTGGTGGTTTTGCAGGACGGAAAATTGCTGGTGACTACCAGGGAAAACGCGCAAAAAGTTAAGGACGCGGCCGTGGCTGCGGATGAATGGCCCGCCCAGGGTTTAGCCTGAAAAGCGCGGGACAAGGTGGTTGCCCGCCCAACAAGAGGACAAGGAGCACCTAGATGTTGAATTTCTGGCGCATCCCCAGTGGAGAATCTCGGGAAACTGCCGATACGCAGCTGTTGCGTTCGCCTTCGGATCCGAAATGGACCGAGGGAGACCCGTGGCGAGTTCTGCGCATCATGGGGGAATTCGTAGATGGTTTCGAGAGCCTGGCAGATGTCAACAAAGCGGTGGTGGTTTTTGGTTCGGCGCGTACACCGGTGGATCACCCCTACTATCTCAAAGGGGTCGAGGTTGGTAGGGCTTTTGCCGAGGCAGGTTACGCGGTGATAACCGGTGGGGGACCCGGGCTGATGGAGGCTGCCTCGAAAGGCTCGCACGAAGCAGGGGGACACACCATCGGGCTGGGGATTGAACTGCCTCACGAGCAAGGCATCAACCCCTATGTGGATCTGGGAGTGGACTTCCACTATTTCTTTGTGCGCAAAACCATGTTCGTCAAGTACTCTCAGGCCTTTGTGGTGATGCCGGGTGGTTTCGGGACCCTGGACGAGCTGTTCGAAGCGGTGACGCTGGTGCAGACCCACAAAATCCACCAGTTCCCCGTGGTGCTGGTGGAGCACGCTTTCTGGGACGGTTTGGTGGATTGGGTGCGCGAACACCTGGTCGGCGAAGGCATGGTGGGTGCCGAAGAAGCGCAGAATCTGATCAAGGTGGTGGACACCGCGCAAGAGGCCCTGGAATACGTCCAGAAATACAGCTCCGAACACTGAGGAGACACACCGAGGCACCACCCACTGGGCGGTGCCTCGGATATGGAGCTTGCGGGAAGCGCGCAGGCTTTACTTCACCGAAACATTCAAGCGCTGCCCCACCAGGGACTTGGCTCGTTTCCCCAGCTGGGAGGCCAGTTCCCGCAAGGCAGCACCGGCCACTGACTGACCGTTCTTGGCCACGTCTTTGCCGGCAATCGGACAACCTCCATCGGCGGATTTGCGGTATTCCTCTTCCATGGGAACCTGGGCCAGTAAAGGCACGGGGTAACCCAAAATATTCGTCAGTCGCTTTGCTACGGTTTCACCGCCGCCCGAACCGAACATCTCTATGCGGGTGGAGTCTGGGGCGGTGATGTAGCTCATGTTCTCTATCACGCCTACGACTTTTTGGTTGGTTTGCGCCGCGATAGAACCGGCGCGTTCGGCGACCTCTGCCGCGGTCAGCTGCGGGGTGGTCACCACCAAGATTTCACTGTGCGGCAACAGCTGCGCCACGGAAATCGCCACGTCACCGGTGCCGGGAGGCATGTCCAGCAGCAACACATCCAGGTCTCCCCAGAACACCTCGGAGAGGAACTGCTCGATGGAGCGGTGCAGCATGGGGCCGCGCCAGATAATGGGTTGTCCGTCGGGAACAAACATGCCGATGGAGATGACTTTTACGCCATCGGCCGAAGTGGGAGGTATCAGCATATTCTCTACCGGGGTAGGTTGCGCATCGGCAACTCCCAGCATGCGCGGGATGGAAAAACCATAGATATCGCAGTCCAATACCCCGACCTGGAGACCTTGTTGGGCCAGGGCCGTGGCGAGGTTGGCGGTGATGGAGGATTTCCCTACTCCGCCTTTACCGGAAGTTACGGCAAATACGCGGGTCAGGTTACCGGGCTGGGTAAAGGGAATCACCGGGCGGGCTCCCTGGAGTTTTTCGCGCAGCGCGGTGCGTTCCTCGTCAGTCATAGCGCCCATGGTGATGGCTACGGTTTCGACTCCGTCCAGCTGCAACAGAGCCTGGGTGGCATCGGCCTCGATGCGGTCTTGCATGGGACAGCCGGGAATAGTCAAAGCAATCTCTAAATCAACGTGTCCCTGAGGCGAAATCTGCATCGAGCGAACCATGTCGAGTTCGGTGATGGGACGATGAATCTCGGGGTCGATAACGGTTTCTAGCGCCTTGAATAATTCGGCTTCATTAGGTGTAGACATAATGCTAATGTTATCTATCCATTCGAGAAAATGCGCGTCGGGGCGTAAGCTAAAGGGCGTGCTTGAGAACCCGCAGAACACTAGCTGGGCCGCGCCCCTAACCACTGGCGCGGTCAATCCGGTGCAGTATCCCTCACGTTTAGAGCGAGGCGATTCACCCTCCGGTACGGGCACATCTGAGGCGTCCGGGTCATATCGTTTGCGTGGTTTGGATGGCATGCGCGCCTTGGCTGCCCTGGCGGTGCTGGTCTATCACGTCGCCCCTAACTGGATGCCGGGGGGTTTCCTGGGGGTCGATGTATTTTTCGTGCTCTCGGGTTTCTTAATCACTGCTTTGCTGGCTCAAGAAAGTCGGCGTTTCGGGGCGATACGCGTGCGTCGCTTCTGGATGCGACGCTTTCGCCGACTCTTCCCCGCGGTGGCTCTGGCAGTGCTGGTGACCGTACCCATCGCGGCCCTGGTGAATCGGGATTTCCTGGTAGGTATCGGGCGTCAAGTCGCCGGTTCGCTCACCTTCACCTACAACTGGGTAAACATCGCCTCGGGCTCCAGCTACTTTGATCGTGCCAACCCCCAGTTCCTCTCGAATATGTGGACCCTGGCGGTAGAACAGCAGTTCTATGTGCTCTGGCCGCTGGTTTTGGCCTTGATATTGATGCTGCCTCAACGCATCCACTGGCTGGCGCCACTGGCGCTGGCAGCTTTCAGTGTGGTCGAGATGGGGGTTTTAAAAACCCTGGGGGTTTCCCTCACTCGCGTCTATGAAGGTACCGATTCCCATGCTTTCGGGATGATGCTGGGAGCCTCGCTGGCACTGTTCTTCCCCTTCTGTGTGCAACGCAACGAACACTTCCTGGACCGCCCGACGGTAACCCGCCGCGGGCTGGGGGCCTGGATTGGTTTCATCGGCATCATCATCAGCTTCTTCACGCTGCGAGATACCGACCCCTTCACCTATCCTTTCGGAGTTTTGGCCGTAAGCGTCTTGACTCTGGCGGTGATTCAAGCCTGTTTCGAGGAAGTCAGCGGACCGGGTGGCCCCGGCAGGATTTTGGTGGAGTTGCTGGAGTGGCGTCCGCTGGTATGGCTGGGGGAGCGCTCTTATTCGCTCTATCTGTGGCACTGGCCAGTTTTCCTGCTGGTGATGACCTCGGTGCCGGGATGGCCGGAATGGCTGGAGCTGGTGGTCATCGCGGTGATATCCATCACGGCCGCGCATCTTTCCTACACCTACGTGGAAACCCCGATGCGCTACCGCGGCATAGTGGCGACCTGGAAAGGTTGGTTCACGAAACGCTTTAGCCGCGGCGAAAACCCAACACCCGTCCACGCCCCGGAAACCCAGATTCCCCCCGATGGATCTACCCAAGAAATCCCCGTCCTGCGTCGTGCCTCGCGTCGACCGGCCCTCATCGCCGCCCTGGCCGCAGTGGTGCTGGTGGTGCCTTTGGGTACCGCTATTGCCCTGGCACCCACACGCACCGAAGCGGAAATCCTGGTCGCCCAGGGAGCCAAGTATCTACGCGAGAAATCTTCCCAGAAGGGAAAGACTGAGCCCTCGGCCAAACCATCTGAGAAAACCAGTCCCGACTCCAGCGCCGCCCCGAAGGCCTCGGCCACTCCCTCCCCGGTGTTGACTCCGGTTCCGGTAACCGGAGACCAGGTCGACATCATCGGGGATTCCGTGACTCTGGCCGCGGCTCCTTCCCTGGCGGAACTGCTGCCCGGAGCCAGCATTGACGGCGAAGTCTCGCGCAGCTCCGCCGCGGGGCTACACATCGTAGAATCCATGTTGGCTGCGGGAACCCTGCGACCCTACCTGGTGTTTTCCCTGGCCACTAACTCGGCCTTCCGCGACGCGGATGCCGAGGCCCTGTTGCAGATGCTGCCCACCGACACCAAAGTGGTTTTCGTCACCGGTCACGGCCAACCCTCGCAACAGTGGATCACGGAGTCGAACCAAACCATGTACTCCATGGCGGGGAAGTACCCCAAACGCGTCAAGGTGGCGGCCTGGGACCAAGCCATCGCAAACCACCCAGAGATGCTGGCCGGTGACCAGGTGCATCCCCAGCCTTCCGGGCAGCGGCTCTATGCGCAGCTCATCTATCAGGCCCTCCAAGAACTGGCTCCCCTGCAGGGGGCGCCGAGCAACACGAAACCCGCCCGTTGAACAACGGGCCCAACGGGCCTTAGGTTCGAGACGGTAATTCTCCCAGAAGTCCGATGGCGCCTCGTTGCACCAGTGTGTAGAAAGATTTTGGAGGCATCAGGTTTTCCCCCAGTCGATTAGGTTTACCCCTCCCGTGGTAATCCGAGGAACCCGAGGTAAAGAGTCCCAGTTCCGAGGCTAAGTCTTGGGCCAGTTGACGCTGCGCCGCGTCGTGTTCGCGGTGCCACACCTCTATTCCCGCCAGTCCTGCCTGTGCTAAACGCCGCACCGAATCGGGATGCAGTCTGCGTGGGTGTCGTGTGGAGCTGAAGGGGTGCGCCAGCACCGCCACGCCACCATCAGACACGGTGGCTTCGATAACTTCGAGGGTGTCTACCGGGGGGCGACGCACATAGTAGGGCGCATCCGGCCCCAGAATCTGGAAGGCCGCGCTGCGGTCGGGGAAGTATCCGCGCGCCACCAGGGCGTCTGCTAGGTGCGGTCGTCCCGGGGTCAAGCCTTTTACCTGGGCGAGGACCTCGTCCCAGTTAAGGGGGTAGTCTCGCGAAATCTTCTCGGTCATGGCCTGCAGACGCGCCGTGCGGTCCCGCACCACGTTGGACAGCAACGCGCGCAGGGCACCGCGTTCGGGGTCGCTCAGATAAGCCAAGAGGTGGATTGGGGTGTGGTCAAAGTTAGTGGAGATTTCGGTGCCCAAAATCACCGCTGGGGGATTCGCTGCCGCGACGCTGAGTTCTTGGTGGGCCGCCCTGAATTCTTCCCAGTGATCGAAGGTGTCGTGGTCAGTGGCACCGATGACGTCGAGACCTTGTTCCCGCGCCAGGCGCAGCAGCTCTAGCGGGGTATCGGTTCCGTCGGAACACCTGGAATGGGTGTGGGGGTCAATCCGTAGCATAAGGCCAGTCTACCTACCGAAAGTACCAGCTGCTGCGCCTCCAGTGCTACCACCCGACCTCGACCCGGTACCGCCACTACCCGTCCTCGACCCGGTACCGCCACCCACGCACCCACCGGATTGTCACTAAACCTCGGGTCGGGATTTGTCCTAGTATGGAGGCATGACAGCAGCCGAAACATCCGAAATCTCTAAGCGCGTCAACAACCGTTCGCGCCGCCCCGAATCCGAGGCTTTCAAAACTTTCATCTCGCAGCAGTGGGGTCCGCGCCCGGCCAACCCCTATCCTCGCACCGAGGCCGCGCCTTATGCCTTGGCCCGGCGCGTCGCCTTGGGGGCACAGTTCCAGGGAATCCGCCTGGTGATTCCCGCTGGATCGCTGGTGACGCGAAACAACGACTGCGACTACCGTTTCAGACCGCATTCTGCCTTTTCTCACCTGACCGGGCTGGGGACTGACCGTCAACCCGATGCGGTGCTGGTGCTGGAACCCGCGACTGCAGGCCAGACGAATGCCGAGACCACCCCGGAGGGAGCGGGCGGCACCCACAGTGCCACGCTGTATTTCCGTCCGCGGGCCTCGCGCGGTTCCCAGGAGTTCTATGCGGACTCTACCTACGGCGAACTGTGGGTGGGGGCGCGGCCCAGCTTGGAGGAATTCACCCAGCACAGCGCGATTGAATGCCGCCACCTAGATGAACTGGCACCGGCATTGGCGCGTGATTTGCCCAACACCGCGCTGGGGGCCATTCCCACCAGCGATCAAAATGTCGCCCAGCTTTTGGAGCGGCTCCGTCGAGAAGCCGGGGTTTCCCCCGAAACCGCCCAGGAACTGGACGAAAAGCTGATAGAGGCCACTTCGGAACTGCGTCTGATAAAAGACGAATGGGAAGTTGGACAGATGCGCCTGGCGATTGCCGCAACCCAGGATTCCTTCGAAGAAGCTATCCGCTCCTTCCCGCGCGCCGCGCGTCACCACCGCGGCGAACGCGTTATCGAAGGGGCCTTCGGGGCTCGGGCGCGCGAAATGGGCAACGGTTTAGGCTACGACACCATCGCGGCTTGCGGGCCGCATGCCGCTACCTTGCACTGGATTAACAATGACGGCGTGGTGCGTGACGGAGACATGATTTTGCTCGATGCCGGGGTGGAAGTAGATTCGCTCTATACCGCGGATATCACCCGCACCTTGCCGATTAACGGAAAGTTCACCGAGGTGCAACGTCGCATCTATCAGGCGGTTTTGGACGCCGCGGATGCGGCTTTTGAACAGGCCAATCAGCCCGGCTGTATTTTCCGTGAAGTCCACGACGCCGCGATGCGCGTGATCGCGGCGCGCCTGGAAGAGTGGGGTTTGTTGCCGGTTTCTGCGGCCGAATCCCTGTCACCTGAGGGCCAGCAGCATCGTCGTTGGATGGTGCACGGGACTTCGCACCACTTGGGTCTGGATGTGCATGACTGTGCCCAGGCCCGCGCCGAGATGTATAACGGAGCCAAGCTGCGTCCCGGCATGTGTTTCACCATCGAGCCCGGGCTGTATTTCCGCGAAGATGACTTGTCGGTTCCCCCGGAGTATCGCGGGATTTCTGTGCGCATCGAAGATGACATCCTGGTGCGTGAAGACGGCAGTTGCGAGCGGCTCTCGCAAGGTATTCCCCGTACGGTCCAGGAAGTCGAAGCCTGGATTGCGCGTTTGCACGCCTAGGCGCGGCCGGGTGTGGCTAGGAAAGCGGTGCCTCTGTCTGGGTTTCCTCGCTTTGGGGCGCGGGTTCTGGGAGTTCGTCTTCTCGCATCTGTTTAGCCTGGTCGGCGAACTCCTGAGAGTTGGGCTGGTCCTTTGGGGCGCGAATCAGCGCGTTCTGTGCTGTGCCAATCAAACCAGCAATCCCTACCCCGAAGATAAAGACCCAGATGATGTTAGCTGAACCATTGAAAATCGCCTCGGGGAAAACAAAGAACTTCACCAGACCCGCCACCAAGGAGGCGACCAGGCACAAAACGTAGAGCGACCCAGCCCGACGGTGCAGCAGACCTCGAACCAGGGTTAACACCCCACCCCAGAACCCCCGCACAAAGCAGCACCCCACCCACAAACTGGGTGGTGGAATCGGCACTGAGCATAGAGAGTAGTCCCAGAGCAATAAGTCCTCCGAAAACCACCCCTTCGTAGGGGGTCAAGTGATCAATCATGACAGGCCGCCTTCCCGCTTGCGACGCGTGCGCTTGCGGTCGCGAGACTTAGTTTTGTCTGTGCGACTGCCAGAACCCTTGCCGCGCTTTTCGCCCTTATCCCCGCGGCGCTCCTCGCGCCCCTTAGTGGTGGAACTGCGGTTGACCTTGGCATCTTTCTTGCCTTTGGTGCGAGACTTTCGTTCTGGACGGGCGCCGGGATCGCTCCCACCCAGATCTTCAATTTCCTCGGCCTGCAGGCCGGCACGCACTCGCTTGGAGCGCGGCAGATAACCGGTGGCATCGGTGGGGATGTCGAGGTCCGCATAGAGGTGCGCCGAAGTGTGGTAAGTCTCGAGAGGTTCTTCGAAACCCAGCTCTAGGGTCTTGTTGATGACACGCCAGCGTGTCAAGTCTTCCCAGTCCACGAAGGTGATGGCGGTGCCGGAGTGGCCCGCGCGAGCAGTGCGTCCGATGCGGTGAATATAGGTTTTGTCGTCCTCGGGGCATTCGTAGTTGATGACGTGGGTCACATCGTCTATGTCGATGCCGCGCGCGGCGACATCGGTGGCGACCAATACATCAACTTTGCCGTTGCGGAAGGCACGCAGGGCGCGTTCGCGGGTTTCTTGGCGCAGGTCGCCGTGAATGGAGCCGGTGGCGAAACCGCGTTCTTGCAGGTCATCGGCCAGACGCTGGCAGGAACGTTTGGTGCGCGAAAAGATGATGGTCAATCCCCGAGTGCGGGCCTGGAGAATGCGGGAAACCACTTCGGGTTTATTCAAGGAGTGCGTGCGGTAGACGAACTGTCGCACCAGCTTCACGGTGGAGGAGTCGTCGCCCGGGTCGGTGGCGCGAATATGAGTGGGGCGGTCCATATAGCGACGTGCCAGTCGCACTACGGGACCAGGCATCGTAGCCGAGAACAGCATGGTGTGGCGGTCGGGGGGGAGCTTGGAAATGATGGTCTCTACATCAGGCAAGAAACCCATATCCAGCATTTCGTCGGCCTCGTCCAGCACCAAGGTGCGCACTTCGTGCAGATTCAAAGTCTTGTGACGCACCAAATCAATCAGGCGTCCCGGGGTGCCCACGATGACTTCCACACCTTCTTGCAAGGCCTTTGTCTGGGAATCAAAACCGACCCCGCCATAGATTTCAGCGACTCGAGCCACGCGATGTTTCGCCGCGGCGCGAATTTCTGCCGCTACCTGCTTCGCCAGCTCGCGAGTAGGCAACACCACCAGGGCTTGCGGGGCGCCGGGGTGGGGCAGTTCCTCCCAACCTTCGTCGCCAGGGCCGATGATGTCGTGCAGAATCGGGATGGCAAAACCAAATGTTTTCCCCGTGCCGGTTTTCGCCTGGCCGATGACGTCCTGGCGTTCCAGGGCAACCGGTAGGGTCAAGGCCTGGATGGGGAAAGGATAGATAATTCCCTGGTCTGCGAGTGCCTCTACGATTTCGGGTTCAACGCCGAAATCGGCGAAAGTTTTGTCGGCGTTGGCCACGAGGTCATTGACTCCGGTGATGTCGGCGGTGGCTTCTTCGGCCTGGGTGGCGATTTGTGCAATATCCTTCACGAGGATTCCTTCATTAGTCATCGTCTAGGTTACGTTTTCCGTATCTATTCTAGGTGTTTATCTAGGTTTCAGAAATCGGTGACGTTTTCGTTCATCAGCTCGGGCCAACGCAGGGAATCGCGCAGATTCGCCTCGCAAACCGCGCCGGTACCACCTAGGGCAATGATGCGGAAGGCATTAATCGCGCCCAGAGTACGCAGAGTCTCGGTACCGAGTGGCTGGCACTTGGGTGGCAGCAACAAGATGGGGCCGTCTGCGAGTTTCCCCCCGGCCACTGCGTCGGCGAAGATATCGCCGCGTGCCAGGTAGGCCCTGTGGGTATCAGGGTGGAGACGGAAAGCTTCGCGGGCAATCTGTCGCGAGGTTTCATAGCGGTCATTACCCGCCAGGCGCGTCGCGGCCAGATTCCCCGCCACACTGGAGAGGGGCTCCGCGGGGATAACGTTGTTTCCCCCCAGGGCAACCACCCTTTTAACCTGCAGGTCGGCGGCGAGTTGTCGGGTGGTGGCAAAAGCCGGAGAGGCGGGATTAATCAAGACAATCGGGCCGTCGCGCAGGGAAGCTGCAGTTAGCGCATCGGGGGAGGCCCCTCCCGTGGCGGGCGTGGCTTGGGCTAGATAGAGCGAATCGGCAGTTTTGAAGGCCTGGCGGGCGATAATCAGCGAGGTTTCCTCGCGAGTTTTCCCGCCCAGCCTAGCGGCCTGACGTCCCGCGGCCAGCTGATACAGGCGCTGGTTCGAAACAGCCTGTGCTCCCCACAAGGCCACTACGGATTGTGGGTCCAGGCGTTTAATCTGCGCGGCGATACTGGCGGGGAGGGGTTGGTTTTCGCGCGGCAGCAAAATCACCGGGCCGTCTTTCAGTACTCCACCCACCAGCGCATCGGCCAAGAGATCGGAGCGAGCCAGGTAAACCGTCTTGGTCTGCGCGGGTTGAAATTGCCGGGCGATGGCGATGGAGGTAGTCACCCTGGTGTCTCCCGCCCAGCGGTCGGTAGTGAGGTCAGGAATGCGTGGTCTGGAATCCCGCCAGTTTGGGATGCCGTCATTGTCAGCATCCCCTTCGGGGTCAGCAGGCCAAGTCGGGTTGAACAGCTTGACTTGATAGCTGGTGCTATCCGCCACCCCCTGGCAACCGGGAGCGGCCTGAATCCCCGTTACCTGTACCTCGTAGCTGACAGTGTCGTAGTACTGCGGTATCTCTAGATCTGCCACCGCCAGTTTGAACAGCACCGTATCGTATCCCGCATAGTTCCACGGCGTCAGATTCGGGTCTTTGCCCGCCTCTTCGCGTCGGATTACTTCGAGGGGGAGCTGGGTACCGTCCTTGAATACTTTTACCGTGGCTTGGCGCAAATCAGCACAGCGAGCAGAAAATGACCAGCGCGAGATGCTTTCCTTTGCTCCGGTGGGAAGCATGCGCGTGGGGAAATATCCCGCCGTGGGCCAGGTGAGTTGCTGGGGGGCATATAAAGTGGAGTCCCATAGAGAGGGGGATGGGGTTTTGCCCGCGGCGCGATAGGTGGAATCAAAGAGCTGAATCGAGGTAGCCGATGGCCCCGCCGTTCCAATCGATACCGCCCCGATGGCGGTGCGGGCCTGGGAAGGGCTGAGCATTTCCAGGCGATGTCCGAGGTTGTCGTTCCAGTTTTGGGGCGAGGCTTCGGTGAGGTAGCGCAGCACTTCGGTAGCGGGGGTGACGATTCCGTCCAGGCGCGAAATCACCCCGGCGCGGGAGGCGAGGGTGGAGGCCTCGTTGATGCATTGGGCTCCCGGGACTTGGGCGGGGTTGGAACTGGCTTGAGGGCTGGCTGCGGCGGTGAGTGCGGCGGCCTGGGCGAATGTGGAGGGTTCGTATTCGGGGGAATCTCTAGTTGCGATAGTCCGTTTAGGGGCGCGGATGTAGTTCCACACCGCAAGCATCTGTTTCACCGCTTCGGGATTCGCCTCTCCTGGGGTGCAGCTAGAAACCACGGTGCCTTTGGAAAAGGGCAGCGCGCGGTTAGCCGGGGTCCAGACATCTTCAAAGCCTTGCCGCGCCACGTTTTCGTCGGTGCGGAGCTTTGTAGAGTCTGGGGAAGCCTGAGGTAGTGGCAGGGCGGCGGCTGGTAGAGAACCCAACAGGGCCACTGCCGTGCCCAGGCTAAGAAAGAATCGCCAGCTGGATTTTACTCTCACACCTCCATTTTCCCTGTTTTGCGCCGCCCTGTCTCAAGTTTCGGTCCAGACCAAGTCGCGTCGTTAGAATGAATCTATGGAAAACCGTGAAGAACACAACGCGAAATTACTGGGCCTGGTGGCTTTCTCCCGGATTACCGCCTATGCCCGTTTGGCCCGAGACGTGTCGCAAACCACGAACTTTGCCGATCAGCTGGCTTTGGCTCGACTGGGGGTGTCTTTCGTCAAAGCTATCGATGACTTGGAAGAATTCGCTTCTAAGAAAGGTTTTGACCTCACCGAGCTTTCCCAGCCCTACGTTGGATTCTTCGACGATATGGAAGCCCGCACCCGTCCGCGTGACTGGTGGGAACGCATGGTAAAGAGCTATGTTTTCGTAGGGATTCTCTCTGACCTCGAGACTTTCGCGGGCCGCGTTTTGGGTGGGGAAGCGGTCGAGGTCCTGGGGGTGAGTGCCGCTAATACTCACGTAGAGATGGTGCGGTCGCGGTTGAAGCCGGCTATTTCCGAGGATCCCTCCTTGGGTGCCCGGTTGTCGATGTGGGGACGCCGCGTGGGGGGAGAGGCCTTTGCGGGAGTAAAGAACCTGATAACCGCGCATCCCGATTTGCAGTCGGAGGAAGGGGACCTCGAGACGCTTCTGGCCGAAATCTCAAAGTTGCATTCCCGACGCATGGAAGACTTGGGATTGACTTTCTGATTCGGGTTAAAGCTGTGGTCCCCGCCGGATATTCTGGCGGGGACCACGGTTTTGTGGGGCGAAGCCGCTGAATTTAGAGGGCGAAACCGATGCGGTTTTGGTGCGTCGGGGCAAAATCAACATAGGCGATGGCGCTGGCATCGATAACCACTTCGAGTCGCGCTTGTCGGTGAGCCGAAGAATCCCGCCGGTTTCCAGAGCTTTGATGATTTCTTCTTTGCGGCCTTCTTCTAGGTCCAAGGCGATTTCTCGGGAAACGTTCTTGATTCCAATCTTGATTTCCATGACTTTCCTTTCCAGGTGGTGATGGAGATTATTCTATGTCCTGAGAGTCTTGAGTGAACTTTGACATATCGATTTGGTCTGTGACCTGGGGTTTTGCCTCTGTTTCGGGGGTGTCTTGGGCTGTTGAGGGGTCCGGTTCGGCCGCGTCTGTCAGCGGATCAATCTGCGCGGGTAGGGGGTATTCCTCGGTCAGGGGCATCAGGGGTTTTCCGTATTTTTCGAACAGGGGATTGCCGGTCATCGATAGCTCGGCTCCCAAGGCATCAAGAGTGTGGGACAGCATCTGTTCGGCATCGTTGATGATGTTGGGATCGCCAGATTCAACCCCCCAATTCAACCAGTCAACCAGGGCGAGTTCCAGATAGAGTTCGACGCGCTGTCGCAGGTACGGGTCCGCCCCTTCGGCGCGGCCCAGGTGGTAGAGCATCGAAAATGAGGTCGGCGGATTCGGGCTCTAGTTGATCCACCAGCCACACCAGGTCTCGGGCGGGGTCCCCGATACTGACCGAGTTGAAACCCTGGACGGAGAGAACCCTGGAATCTGCGACCAAGACATTTTCAGGGCTGAGGTTTCCGTGTAAAAACGTCGGGTGGAACTTCCACCAGGCGGCTACATCCAGGGCTTGCTCCCACCGGGCCTGCAGTTCGGGGGGAACCAGGCCAGTGGCCACCCCGCGCCCCAGATTATCGTGCAGTTCGAGTCGGGTTTCTTCGATGTTACGCACGGGGAAACCTGCGTGCTGCACCAGGTTGGGGGGAAGTTCATGGAAAGAGGCAATACTTTTCCCCAAAGCGCGCAGCAACTGTGAGTCGCCTTCGAGTTCTTCGAAATTCAAGGGAGAGCCCGGCAGGGTCCGATAAACCACCGCTTGGAAACCCTGTGAAGTAGTTGTGGTGCCTTCGAAACGAGGAACCTGCACACCGAGTCGATGAGCATCGCTGTAGTTACCCAGCATAGTGAGGATCTGGCCCTGTTTGTGCAGGGCTGCGTCGCTGGAGGAATCTGTGGCAGCCAGACAAATCCAGCGGCGAGACTGGGAGTCCAAGATGCCGGTACTGAGACGACCCGCTTCACGACGCTGGGGTGGGCAAAGGGCCTGGACATCCAAGTCAGGCACGGCGAGGGTAGCCAGGGCGGCTAAGGTCAAGTAGCTGATTTCACTCACGTATTCACTCTACGCTACGAATCCGCAACGAAAATTCAGTCCCACCTCGGAATGAGAATTTCGCAAAGCTGGAGAACAGCTGGGAGTTACATGTATGTAAGACGAATTTTCGCCATACCCAGAGGTAAAAACCTATCAAAGCCCGTCCTTGCTCTGTTTAGACTGGGGCCAGACCCCCTGCGAATCAGGAGACCATATTGGATAACTACGAAAAACTAGTCGAGCTGATCGAGGATCCCGCAGTGGAAGAAATCTGGATGAATTCTCCCACCGAGATCTTCGTCTCGCGCGGAGGCACTGCACAACTGAGCAATCTTGTTCTCACCGCGGCAGAAATCGAAACAATGGTGGAACGAATGTTGCGGTCCTCGGGCCGACGATTGGACTACGCTAATCCTTGCGTCGACGCCACCCTCGAAACGGGAGAAAGACTGCATGTGGTAATTCCCCCGGTGACTGCCACATGGTGTGTAAATATCCGCAAGCACCACGCCAGAGCCCGCCGCATCCAAGACCTGGTGGGCCTAGGGATGATGCCTTCGTGGCTGGCTGGCTTCCTCAGCGAAGCGGTGCGCATCGGACTGAATATTGTGGTGGCGGGCCCCACGCAGTCGGGGAAAACCACCACAGTTCGCGCCCTGTGTGGAGAAATCCCCCGCGAACAACGCATCATCACCTGCGAAGAAGTCCTGGAACTGGGGCTGGTAAGTACCGATATAGTAGCGATGCAAACCCGAGACTCCTCTTTGGAAGGCCGCGGGGAGATAACTCTGCGCGACCTGGTGCGAGAAACCCTGCGGATGCGCCCCGATCGCTTGGTTATCGGCGAGGTGCGCGGTGCCGAGAGCTTGGATATGTTGATTGCCCTGAATTGCGGTATTCCCGGAATGTCAACTATCCACGCCAATACCGCGCGTCAAGCCGTAACGAAACTGTGTACTTTGCCGCTGCTGGCTGGGGAAAATGTAACCGAATCCTTCGTGGTGCCCACGGTGGCCGCCGCAATCGATTTGGTGGTGCAGTTGCGCGGCACCTGGCAGGGTGGACGCGGCGTGACGGAAATCCTGGCCTTGAATGGCTGTGTGGAGCAAGGCCAGATCTGTTCCACGCGGCTGTATTGTGCAGAGTCGACTACGCCCTCCCAGCTGGAGGAGAACTTCGACTTTGTGGAAGCCTTTGGAACCCGGGCTCGGGGGCTGGTGGGTAAGTTGAAAGCGGTGGCCTGAGTGTTGATACAGATTTTGGCAGTTTTCGCTTGCGCCGCAGCGGGATTTGGGACCTACCTGGTGTATTTCAGCCTGGTCGCCCCAGGGGATGGGGTGGCCAAATTTACGGTTGGACTCCACCCGGTTTGACTGGATTCAGGTCCCGCACAACAAACTGATCACCCAATACACAGATTTAGCCAGGGTCTGCGCCGTGAAACTGGAACTGTGGCAGTTCGTTACGCTCAGCTTGTTGGGTAGTGCGGTTGGAGCCGGGCTGGTTTTGGCGCTGACGCAGCTGGCGGTTTTGTCGGGACTTGCCGGAATCTTCGTGATGTTTTTGCCTCTGATAACGCTGCGGATGCGTCGTGAAAAGGTCACCGCCCAACGCGGCAATGACTGGCCGCACCTGGTGGATAACCTGGTTTCTGGGGTACGTGCGGGTTTGAGCCTGGGTGAAACCCTGTTGCAAGTCAGCGCTACCGCTCCTGCCAGTTTGGCCCAGCCCTTCGCTGCCTTCGCTACTGACTACCGCACCCGCGGGAACCTTGACGCGGCGCTGAGCCACCTCAAGGCGGATATCGCCGACCCGGTGGCTGACCGCATCATTGAAGCCCTGCGCTTGGCCGGTGAAGTCGGCGGGAATCAACTGGTGGCTCTCCTGGAGGACCTGGGTGCCATGTTGCGTGCGGAAGAACGCACCCGGGGCGAGGTCCTGGCGCGGCAGTCCTGGACCGTTACGGGGGCGCGCCTGGCGGCGGTGGCTCCCTGGGTAATCCTGGGTCTGTTGCTGACTAGGGGCCAAACCTACGAGGTGTACTCCACCCCGACCGGTACCCTGATACTGGTGGTGGGAGCCACGGTTTCCCTGGGGGCGTATCTGTTAATGATTCGGCTGGGTCGCCTGGATCCTAACCCGCGAACCATGCGGGGGTGACATGTCTGCTTTCAGTTTTCCCACTTTGTGCGCTGCCGTATTCTCCTGGTTGGTAATCGCGGCTCTGCTGTGGATAACGCTGGGTCCCTGGGTGATGCGCGGTGCCTTTCCGGCCTGGCGCCTGGATCCATATCTCAACCCGGAGAATTCCTCGCGGCATCGCCGCCGCCGCGTCACGGTCCAGATCTTGGGGTGGATCGGCAGTTCCAGCCACAGTGTAGCCAGACGCCTGGAATTAGCAGGTAGCCCCGACACCGTGGCAGATTTCCGGCGTTTACAGCGCCGATGGGCGTTAATCGGCTGCTTGGTCGCGACAACTTTAGTGGCCCTGGCGTGGGCCTCACACAGCAACAACCCGTTGCTTTCCGTCGTGATGCTGGTGTTGTTCCCTCTGGTCGGCGTCAGTGCCGCGGACTATCAGCTCAGCCAGCGGTCTCGTTCCCGCCAGGTGCGTCTCAACCAGGAACTGCCCGATGTGATTGAACTTTTGGCTTTGGCGGTGGGTGCAGGCGACACCATGTACGCCGCCCTGCGCCGCGTCTCGATTCGCTGCTCTGATGTATCGGGCCAGGAACTGTGCCAGGTAGTTTCCCAAGTCGAAGCGGGGGACTCGCTGGGCGCCTGCTTGGGGAGGCTGCGCACTCGCAACGACTCCGAAATTTCTCTCCCGACTGGTAGACGCAGTGGTGGCAGCTTTGGAACGCGGGTCCCCTCTGGCCGGGGTGTTGCGTGACCAGGTCGCAGATTCCCGCGCGGCTGCTCGCACCCAACTGCTGGCCGAGGGAGGACGCAAAGAAGTTTGGATGATGGTCCCGGTGGTTTTCCTGATTCTGCCCCTCACCGTGGTCTTTGCTCTCTATCCGGGTCTGGTAGCCCTGCAGATGTGAATGAAACTGAAAGATAATAACCCGACGCCCCGGCGTCAAATGAAAGGAAAAGAACATTGTCAGACAAAAACTATCTAGGAGCTTCGTTTCCCCGTTGTGGGAATCTGCCCAAATGCAGCTGGCTCAGTTCCACGAGGAAAGCGGAGATGTACCCGGCTGGGTGATGGTGACTTTGATGACGGCTGGCCTGGTAGTGGCACTGAGCGCTGCCGTATTGCCGGCTTTGACGCAGCTGTTCAACGATGCCATCAGTTCCGTCACCGCTACGATGTAAGCCATTGCCTCCCAGGGCGAACCTCTTCGCGCGCTGGTGCCAGGAACGCGGCAGTGAACCGGCCAGTTTCGCGTTGTTGGCGCCGCTGGTGATGTTCCTGGTTCTGGGAGTGATGCAGCTCGCCTTGGCGCTGTGGGTGCACACTGTTCTCATAGATGCCGCAGCCGCTGGCGCGCACGCTGCCAGTGGCGCCGATGTACCCGCGCAGAGTGCCGAAAGGGTGGTGCGTCAAAGTCTGGCTTCTACTTTGGGCGAGGGCTACGTTAGCTCGGTCGAGGTGTCGCGGGTGGCCTTGTCTGGGGTGGACAACGGTTTCGGTACTTCCACCGTCGAGGTCATCGAAGTGCGTCTGCGGGCCTCGGTTCCGTTGGTGGGTTTGGTAGGTATCGGCGAGGTCGCGGTGGTCGGTCATGCCTTGGCGGAGGTGGGTCCGCAGTGAAGGCCACTCGTTTTACCCGCGGACTCGCGGCGGATGAAAGCGGTGAAGCCACCCTGGAATTCGTCGGGGTAACGCTGATTGTATTGGTTCCCCTGGTGTATCTGGTTTTGGCTTTCTTCCAGATCCAAGCCGGGATGTACGCCGCAGAGGCTGGGGTGGCCCAAGCCACCAGGATCCTTACAGAGCACCCACACATCGGGATGGAGGCGGCCCAACTGGGGGTGGAACTGGCGGCGAAAGACCAGGGTATCCCGGTAGACAATGCTCGCTTGCAGCTGTTGTGTGAAAGCGACTGTCCGGCTGCGGGGGTTTCGGGTCGGCTGCGGGTAGACATCACAGTTCCCCTTCCGGTGATCGGGCCTCTGCTCGAGGGCTTGATTCCTGCTCAAATCCCAGTCAGCGCCGAACACACCATCCGCTGGGGTGAGCACGGTGCATAATCTCGACCGCGTCCTCCGCCACTCCGTAACCGTCCTCGACCCGGGCCACCGAAGTGCGGGGATATTTACCCGAATTTGGCGAGGAGTTCACCGAGGGGAAGAAGGCCGGATTCTGTTGCTGGGCCTGGGAGCCTGCGTGTTGCTCAGCGCCTTGATACTGATGAGCCTGACTATGTCGGGAATCTATCTGGAACAGCGGCGTTTAGTGCGTCTGGCCGAGCAGGTCGCGACGGTCAGCGCGGGGGAAATCGACGCGGGTTTATATTATCAACAGGGCGTCACTCCCGGAGAGGAGCTGCATCTCGATCAGGCCGGAGCCGAAGCAAGGGCCCGCGAATTCCTAGGGGAACTGGAGGCCGCAGACTTGGGTGGCCTAGAGCGGGTGGAACTGGCTGATTTTGCGGTGGAGGCACAACGCGTGCGTCTACGGCTTCAAGCGGTGGGGAAAATTCCCCTGCTGCTTCCCGGTATTTCTGACCGAGCCGAGGTGGAGTTACGCGCTGGGGCCAACGCGTCTTTGAAAGCCTCGATGGGGTAGTCACTTCCCGTGTCGAGGCCGTTGCTGCGGGCTGGGGGCAAGGTGCGGTTGCGTGGTGGTGAGGCCGGTTCAGGGCCAGAGTTGAGAGAAAATCTGGGAGGGCTCGACCTCGAAGTGTCTAAGGGCGTAGACATCGTTCTTGACGCTTTCCAACATCAAGGCGCGTTGTTTGACAGGAAGATACTGGGTGGCCTGCAAGTGTGCGGCAAAGGCATCGATGCCCGCTTGGACCATCAAGTGAGTGGCGACCTGGGGTTGGTCCAGAGTGGAGAAATCTACCGAATACTGCGAGGCACGCGGATCTTTCGCGCCTCGGCGCACCAGGTAATCCACATCTTGAGTCAGGGCTTCGGCCCGGTTCCGCGCCCATAGGTGGTTTTCCGGACTCAAGTGCGCCGCCGCGGTTTCCGTGCGGTAACGGGAGAAATCCAGGGCGGCGACGGCCTGCGAGAGAGCCTTTACCCCCGCTTCGCTTTTCACCTTGGCGGGATTGCCTTCAGGGTTGCTTTGGGGCAGTGTGAAGGGTTTGGTGGCAGCGGGTATCTCCAGACCCGCGGCGTTCGCCAGGCGCCAGGCTTCAAATTCTTTGGCAGCGCAGACCCCGGCCAAAAGCGCTGTATTCGTGGGATTTTCCGAGGTGTTCGCGTCGCGGCAGGCCTGGGCGGAAGTATCGACCAGAAGCAGCAACAAAGATTTGAGATTGGAGGGGACCTCTACGGGGGCGGGACCGGATTGGGCACCATCGGGCCGGCCTTCGGGCCAGGGGTTCCACACCCCGCCCATCGCGCTCAGCTGGGAGGCAGAGGTGTCGGCAATGTAACTGGCGACCTGTTGTACCCCCGCCGACACGGAACCGTCGCTGGAAAGAGAGGTGGCCGCAGTGGAGATGGCTTCTTCGGCCCGGGTGGCCCGCGAGATACCGCTTTGTCCCGAGTTCAACTGCGGCAGCGCGTCGGGGGGGGTGTCGTAGCGTAGACTGCATCCTGACAGGGAAATCGCTACAAGACACAATAGACTGGTAGCGATGGTGGTCCGAGAAGAGGGCATATGGATATTCTTTCACAAGTCCCACGGAAGTCCTCGGGCCACGCGAGAGGGGAAACAATCGTGAAACCGCAACGCCGCAAGGGGTGAAAACTAACTCTGGGGTGAAACCAGCCCGGAACCGCCCCACCACCCAACCCCGCCCCAGCCGCTTGCCCAGCGAGGACCTCGTGGCGGAACTGCGTGAACTGCTGGAACCCGTGGTGAAGCAAGCGGATCTTTACCTAGAAAAGATCCAGGTGAAACGTGCCGGGGCGAAACTGCGCGTAGAGGTGTATGTGGATTTGCCCGCGGGTACAGATTCTGTGGGATCTAAGCAGCTGGAAGAAGTCAGCCGCCAGATTTCCGCGACTTTGGATGGGGCCGAACCCGATCCGCTGCCGGGAGCCTATGACTTGGAGGTGTCTTCGCTGGGGGCCGAACACGAACTGACCAGTTTGCGACTGTTCGAACGCGCTGTGGGCAAAGATGTCGAGTTGCGGGTCGGCGCGACGCAGGGAGGAGCCGGTCGGACCGCGCACCCTGATAGGGAAACTGGAAGACGTCGACCCCGAAGAGCTCCGGCTCGCGGTGCCCGGTATGAAAGGCCGGCCCGGACAGACAGAAATCATCGCCATGAAAGCGCTAGAATCAGCACGTACCGTGGTTATCTTTTAAGACTGCGGGAGGGTTGGACTAACAATAGAACAAGTAAATATCCGAAGGGGAGGAATCATGCAGATCGATATGGCGGCTTTGCGTCTGGTAGAAGCGGAAAAGGGCATCTCGACCGCGTCTTTGTTGGAAACTGTGGAAGAAGCTTTGCTCAAGGCCTATCGCAACCAGTCCGGAGCAGTTGAACACGCCCGGGTCAGCGTGGATGCAAAAACTGGCGAGGTTTTGGTGCTGGCCACCGAGGTGGATGAAGACGGTAACGAACTGGGTGAAGTTGAAGTTACTCCCGAGGATTTCGGGCGCACTGCCGCCGCGATTGTGAAGTCCGTGATTATTCAGCGCTTCCAAGAAGAAGACGACAAGGCCGTGTTGGGGGATTTCAAGGACCGGGTCGGTCAGGTGGTTTCCGGCGTGGTGGAACAGGCCCGGGACCCCAAGTTGGTGGCGGTGAATCTGGGGGACGTAGAAGGCATTATTCCTCCCGCCGAACAAGTTCCCGCAGAGAACTATCGTCACGGCGAACGCCTGCGCGTCTATGTGGTGAAAGCCGAACGCGGTTTGAAGGGTCCTCACATCGAGTTGTCGCGCACCCACCCCGGATTGGTGCTGGGCTTGTTCGAACGCGAAGTTCCCGAGATTGAAAGGCTTGGTGGCGATCGAATCTATTGCCCGCGAGCCCGGTCACCGCACCAAGATTGCGGTGCGAGGACTGGAAAAAGGCATCAACGCCAAGGGTTCTTGTATCGGCCCTAACGGTTCGCGGGTCCGCGCCGTGATGAACGAACTGGGCGGGGAAAAGATCGACATTATCGATTGGTCCGAAGACCCTACGGTTTTTCATAGCGAATGCGCTCTCACCGGCGAAAGTAGTAGCGGTTTTCGGTGATAGATGCTGAACGCCGCCTGGCTCGAGTGATTGTCCCGGATTTCCAGCAGTCCCTGGCAATCGGTAAAGAGGGCCAAAATGCCCGCCTGGCTTCACGCCTGACCGGTTGGGGAATCGATATTCATTCCGATACCGAGGGCGTGGCCTGAGTATTCTTTAACCGCCGCAACCACCACTGGTGGGACCGGGACAGATGGCGATGCCGGGAGTCGTACCGGGGGCCTCGAACCCGGCCCTACCCAACGAAATCCCCGTCGGACCCCCCTTGACCCGGTAAAGCAGCAGGAACAAGCAGCCGCGCTGCAGGCACAAGCGATGCAAGCGCAGGCCACCGGTGCAATCCCAGTGGCGGGCACTCCCGGTGGAATCATGCCGGTGGCTTAGGCAAAAGGTAACTCGGCCTGGGGGATGCCCCCGAGCCGAGTTGCTTTCTGTATGCGAAAAGCCTGTTTTCGTTGCGATTCAACAAAAACAGGCCTTTTTCCTGCTCCCGCGGCTGGACTCGAACCAGCAACCTGCCGATTAACAGTCGGACGCTCTGCCATTGAGCTACGCGGGATTGCGAAAAAAACAATTTTAGCAGAAGAAATGCTTGCTTGTCCAAATTCGCTACACAGGCAATCCTGCCATGTCGCGGACCTGGTTTTCCAGTGTGTCCACATAGCTTTGGTCGCGCTGGCTCAGGGGGCCGAATGCCACCACTTCGGAGAACTTGGTGCCGTCGGATTTAGCTCTGACGGTGATGCGGATCGAGGTGCCGCCGGGGGTGGCGCCGAAGTGGGTGTAAATCTGGGATTTATTGAGGTAGTTGCGGCTGTAGTCCCCGAAGACACGCAGGGCGTCGATATCGGGGTTGTGCAGTTTCTGCGCCTGTTTCGAGGGGTCGGGCCAACGAATCGAAAGGGTGTCGGTGTCGCGATCCCACGTTATCTGTTGGATTTCTTCCCATCCGTATTCGGCTTGGATTTGTTCGTCGTCGGCGAGGACGAGGCCGTGGGGGGTCGCGATGAGCCAGGTTTCTTCGGTGGCGCAGAACAGAGCCGTGACCTGGCGTGCGTTGATTTGGCTGCGCAGCTTTGCGGGCAGGGGCGTGGGGCGATGGAACAGCTTCATAGCTTCGAGACTAGCCCACCTCTACGGGCTGTGCATTTCGAGGATACATTTGAGGTGCGGGTTAAAGGACAAATTGTGTGTCTGGGGGGTTAGTCCCATGTGTTGTTGTAGGGGGTGCAGCCGCGCACCCCCACAGCCCCCAGCGGCTGGATCGGCTGGTCAGTGAGCGACCTAGCTAAGGCCGCAGCGGTTTTAGATGTTCCATTGAGTGAGCTAATGCCCGACGACACCATAGAAATCGCCAGGGCCGAAATGGAATCTCAATCTGTGCCCTGTGTGGGGCTTGAACCCACGACCAAAGGATTATGAGTCCTCTGCTCTGACCGACTGAGCTAACAGGGCGTACCTATCTTAGCAAAACCCGCCCAGCACGGTCGCGGCTGCACGGCGACGTCCGAAAAATGGCGCCACCGCAACCTTTTCTACCCACCACACCCCGGCGGCCTCGCCGGGTAATGCCCTATAACCACCCCCAGCCCTCGCCCTGCGCACCAACCCAACACCGCGAAAAAGCGCGTCCTCGACCGGGCCACCACCCCACAACGCCCTCCCATCACTCCCCCGCGCCACGCCGGCAAAACCGCAGGTCAGGGTAAAAAACGTATCCTTACCGTGACATAAACGTTATGGGGTTGTTATACTCCTAACTTGAGTTTGAAAGTCAAACGATCCATTACCAGGAAGGAAAGCCTTTCGGCCGCACCCCGGTCGCTGCAGAGCAGTCGGGGAAACCGACTCGGGAGCTCGCAAAAAGCCGCACAGCTCCCGCCAGATACAGGCAAATCACCTAAGTTATGCGAATTATGAATATTGTTACCGCCGCTTCCACAGTGGCGCTCACCCTGGCCGCACCCGGCCTGGCCGCAGCCCTGGAAGCCCCCGGTAACCAAAACCCCGCCGTGACAATCGAAAGAATCGTCGGAGCAGACCGTTATGAAACCTCAGCTGCCGTTGCCGCGGCAACAAAAACTCGACTCCATTGAAGTACCTGCCGGCGCTCCGGACGCCTTGGTGGCTGCTTTGGGCGCCGCACACTCTGGGAAATCCGCGGTGCTGTCACGCACCGATATGTCCCTGGGCGGCGAGGACCGCTATGAATCCGCCGCTAATATCGCCAAGCAGGGCAAAAAGAACGCCCCCGTTGTGGTGGTGAACGGCCATTCCGTGGTCGATATTCTTTCTGCCGCCAGCTACGCCGCCAACAAAGGCGCCAATCTGGTGTTGAGCGCTACAGATCAGCTACCCTCCGCCACCACCGAAGCGCTGGAAATCCTGCGCCCATCCAGCGTCACCATCATCGGTGGCGAAGGAGTGGTTAACGCCGCCGTGGCCCAGCAGCTCCAGGAACTCACCGGTCACACCCCCCAGCGTCTGTCCGGCGAAACCCGTTATTCCACCGCGATTGCGACGGCCCAAGCCTCGGGCGCCCAGAAGTACCTGCTGGTCAACGGGGTCAATCCGGTGGATTCCTTTACGCTGGGACCCTTGGCGAAACAGCGCAACGCCGCCGTTATCTTAGTGCGCGCCAACTGCGCCTATTCCGAAGTTCTGAACTTTTTGAACGGCAAGGAATACAGCATTATCGGTGGTCAAAATGCGGTGGGCGATAACTTCTCGCTCAAGACCTGCGAACAGCAAGACGCCGAGGACGCCGAAGCAGCTCGGGTAGCCGCACAGCAAGCAGCCGCCGCACAGGCGGCGCGTAAGGCAGCCGAAGAAGCCGCGCGAAATCCCTATGGTGCGGGTACTCCGCGAGGGATTGCCTACGACATGTTGGCTCAATTCGGTTGGGGTACGGACCAGATGCAGTACGCAGACCTGGTTTTCAACTACGAGTCGAAGTGGAATCCGCAGGCCGGAAATCCTTACGGCCCCTATGGGATTCCCCAGGCCAATCCCGGCACCAAGATGGCTTCGGCCGGAGCCGATTGGGCCACGAATCCTGCCACCCAGATTCGTTGGGGATTCGCCTATATTCAGGGACGCTACGGTTCTCCGGCGGGTGCCTGGGCGCACATCCAGCGCACCGGTTGGTACTGAGCACAGATTCTAACGCGATAATTTTGCGCCGGGCGGGAGCTTTTGCTTCCGCCCGGTTGCTTTGCGGTCCCGGGTCGAGGTCGGGTGGTGGCGTCAGGCGCGAGTGCGGAGGTTGGGGAGGAGGCTGGGAATTATGCGCTATAATAAATTTCGGCCTATTTCAGGCTGGAAAACTATTCGATTCCGGGATTTTGCCAGGGGGCTTTCGAAGACGGGAAAACCGCAACGAAAACCTCTAGGCAGGCTCCCGCTATGACCTAGGAGCGGGTTGGAAGATGTTGGGCACCCGATGAGTACCCGATGAGTACCAACGACTGATACAGGTCTGTCCTTTGCCGGGCAGACCGGCAAAGGACAAGGAGTAAAGTGGCACGAATGCGCGTGCACGAGCTCGCTAAAGAGCTCGGAATTGAATCCAAAGAAATGCTGGCCTACCTCAAGGGCGCCGGCGAGTTTGTGAAGTCAGCTTCCTCCGTGGTGGAGAGCCCGGTAGTGAAGAAAGTTATTCAGCATTTCGAGGACAATAAATTAGGTAAGTTCAGCCCCGAAGCGGCTGCGGCGGCGAAGGCTGACGAAGAAAAAGCCGCCGCCAAAGCGGCAGCGGAGAAAGCCAAACAGCAGGCCGAAGCGGATAACTCTGCCGAGGCAGGCGCGGAAACGCAACCCACTGAAGCAGCCCCCGCGCCCGCCAGCGAGGCGAATCCCGCACCGGCCCAGGCGCCGGCGAAGGCAACTGCAGACAAGCCGACACCGGGAAAGGCGGCCTCGCCCAGTGCTAACGAAAGTGGCGCCATCCCCAAACCTGGGGCCTCGATCCCCAAACCCGGAGCCGCCAGACCGGGGAACAACCCCTTCGCTACCTCCCAGGGGATGCCACGACCCGGCGGGACCTCGGGAGTTAAACCCGGTCCTCGCCGCAACACCGCCAGACCGGGGAACAACCCCTTCGCTACCTCCCAGGGGATGCCGCGACCCGGCGCAGCTGCGGGGACGGGCGGACCTCGACCCAAACCCTCAGACCGACGCGGGCCGGTACCAGGCACCGGAATGGGAAGTGGTGGCGCTGGTAATGACCGCCGCGGAAACGGACGAGGACCTCGCCCCGGTACCTCAAGCGGTGGCGGTGGCATGGGTGGTTCCGCTTTTGGCGGACCTCCGGCACCCGGACGCGGCCCGGCTCGGGGTGGACGCGGTTCCACCCAGGGTGCCTTCGGGCACGGCAAGTCCAAGAAAAGGCAAAGCTCGTCGCCAAAAGCGCATCGAAATCGAAGAACAGAGCGCACCCGTTATCGGCGGTGTCTCCATCCCGAAAGGTAACGGCCAGGAAATCCGGATTCGCTCCGGGGCTTCGCTTTCAGATTTCGCCGACAAGATTTCGGTCAACCCCGCCGCTTTGGTGACGGTGTTGTTCCACATGGGAGAGATGGTTACCGCCACGCAATCCCTGGACGAAGACACCTTCGCCTTGCTGGGGGCCGAGTTGGGCTACGACATCAAGATGGTTTCCCCCCGAGGACGAGGATCGCGAACTGCTGGAATCCTTTGACATTGACCTGTCGGCCGAGGAACTGGACGATATCGACTCCCTGGAAGCACGACCCCCGGTGGTCACCGTGATGGGTCACGTAGACCACGGCAAGACCAAGCTGCTGGACGCTATTCGCAACACCGACGTGGTGGAAGGCGAAGCCGGCGGTATTACCCAGCACATTGGTGCCTACCAGGTGACCCTGAAGAAGGCAGACAAGGGCCGCAAGATTACCTTTATCGATACTCCGGGTCACGAGGCCTTCACCGCTATGCGTGCCCGCGGGGCCCAGGTCACCGACATCGCCATTATCGTGGTGGCGGCTGACGACGGGGTGATGCCTCAAACAGTAGAGGCTATCAACCACGCCAAGGCAGCCGGTGTGCCAATCGTGGTGGCGGTGAACAAAGTCGACAAGCCCGAAGCCAACCCCGATAAGGTGATGGCCCAGATGGCGGAATACGGGGTGCTGCCCGAGGAATACGGCGGCGACACCATGTTCGTGAAGATCAGCGCCAAGCAGCGCACCGGCATTGCCGAACTGCTCGATGCGGTGCTGTTGACCTCCGATGCAGTGCTGGAGTTGAAGGCGAATCCGGACGCACCGGCGCGCGGCGTAGCGATCGAAGCCAATCTGGACAAGGGCCGCGGTGCGGTGGCCACTATCTTGGTGCAGCGCGGAACGCTGCACGTAGGAGACGCCATCGTGGCTGGCAGTGCCTATGGACGTGTACGCGCCATGTTCAACGAGCGCGGCAATGCCGTAGAAGAAGCCGATCCTTCGCGTCCGGTCCAGGTGCTGGGATTGACTTCGGTTCCTGGAGCGGGGGATTCCTTCCTGGTGGCTGAAGATGACCGCACCGCTCGTCAGATTGCGGATAAGCGCGCCGCTGCGGCCCGCGCCGCGGTTCTGGCCAAGCGTCGCAAGCGCGTCACCTTGGAGTCCTTCGACGAAGCGCTGAAGGCCGGCAAGGTCGATATGCTCAACCTGATTATTAAGGGTGACGCCTCGGGTTCGGTCGAGGCCCTGGAAGATTCTTTGTTGAAGATCGACGTGGGCGAGGAAGTCGGACTGCGCATCATTCACCGCGGGGTCGGAGCCATCACCCAAAACGATGTCAACCTGGCTACGGTGGACAACGCGATTATCATCGGATTCAATGTTCGCCCCGCCGAGCGCGTGGCGGAGATGGCCGACAGCGAAGGCGTGGAGATGAAGTTCTATAGCGTCATCTACCAGTGCATCGAGGATATCGAGAACGCCTTGAAGGGCATGTTGAAGCCTATCTACGAGGAAGCCGAGTTGGGTACTGCGGAAATCCTGCAGGTCTTCCGTTCCTCGAAGTTCGGCAACATCGCCGGTTGTGTGATCCGCAAGGGCACCATCAAGCGCAACTCCAAGGCGCGTCTGGTGCGCGACGGGGTAGTGGTCAACGCAGAGTTGAGCATTCACTCGCTGCGTCGCGAAAAGGACGACGTGACTGAGGCGCGCGAAGGCTTCGAATGCGGCATCGGTCTGGAGTTCAAAGACATCCAGGTCGGAGACATCATCGAGACCTGGGAGATGCGCGAAATCCCGCGGGATTGAGTTTTTTCCACTACGAGGTCCTCTCCCCGGTTTGCCGCCGCGTCGCCTTTGGTGGGTGGCGGGAAGCGGGAGGGGGCCTCGAGGAATTAGATAGGAGGAGAAGATGACCGATACCCGACGAGATAAAGTCGCGGCGAATATCATGACTACGGTGGCGCAGATGCTGCAGGGGCGCATTAAAGATCCGCGCCTGGGCTTCGTCACCGTCACTTCGGTGGAAGTTACCGGAGATCTGCAACACGCCAAGGTTTACTACACCGCCTGGGGTTCGGAATCTCAGCAAAGCGCCTCGGCAGCAGCACTGAACTCTGCCAAGGGATTGATTCGCACTGCCGTGGGAAAGAACCTGGGGACCAGACTCACACCCACCCTAGAGTTCGTCACCGACCCGGTGCCGCAACAAGCCGCCGCGGTAGAGTCCGCCCTGGCTTCGGCCCGCCGGGCCGATGCCGAGTTGGAAGCCCGCAAGGGTGCCAGCTATGCCGGGGAAGCCGACCCCTATAAGAAACCGCGCGAGAACACCGGACAAGACGAAGCTGAATTCGAAGATGACTTCGAAACCGGCGATGAAAGCGATGACGGATCCGAAGAAGTAGATATGGATCTGGTTATCCCGGACCGAGATTGAGACACAGATTTGGTTCCTCGCGGTGAAACATCTCCAGCCATTAGGCCCGAAGACCGGTTCAGCAACCCGGCTTTTGACCCACCTTGTCCCGCGGAAGTCCCGCGCGGTGAAACCTGTGAGGCGGGATTGGTGGTGGTGGATAAACCGCTGGGACTCAGTTCCAACCAGGTGTCCTCGCGGATTCGCCGTCTGGCAGGGCAAAAAAAAGTCGGCTACGCCGGAACCCTGGACCCCGCCGCCAGCGGCATCTTGGTTATGGCGATCGGCCAGGCCACCCGTTTGCTGCAGTACCTGAGTGCCTGCGATAAACAGTATCTGGCCCGGATTCGTTTCGGGGTCAGTACCGATACCGAGGACGCCCAGGGACAGGTCATAGAGGCCCGCGGTTGTCGCGGTGAACTTAGCGAGGAAACCCTGGAACAAGCTTTGGGGGAAGTGGCGCGGGGAAGTGTTGCAGGTGCCTTCGAAATTCTCTGCCTTGAAAATCTCGGGGCAGCGAGCCCATGACTTGGCCCGCAGCGGAAAAAGCTATCGAACTCCAGCCCCGCCCGGTACGCATCACCCGGCTGGAACTGCGAGGAGAACCTCGACCTGGGACGATACCCACCCCACCCATCCCGCAGCCAGATCTCGAAAAACCGTAACATCGCAGGAGAAATTACCGTAACCGATGCGGATGTGGTGGTGGATTGTTCGGCGGGAACCTATATACGGGCACTGAGCAGAGATCTGGGGGAGGAGCTGGGGTGTGGGGCACATCTGGCGGCGTTGCGGCGCAGCCGGGTGGGGGATTACACCCTGGAGGATGCCGCTAGTTTAGAAGAGTTGGCTAGGCAGGTAACCACGCAGGGAATGCTGCAGGTGATTGACCTGGATCGAGCCGTTTTAGCGCTTTTTCCCGCCGTGCAAGTTACACCAGCGCAGGCTCGGGCACTGGCTTTTGGCCAAAAAGTTCAGCTCGAAGCCGCGCAGTTAGCCGAACTTAGCCGCCGTGAATCCGCCGCGGATTGCCCCGCCAGTGGTGCCAGCCAAGGTATCTGGGCGGCGAAACACCCGGACGGAAGGGTGATTGCCTTGGTAAAGTTACCGCAGGGACGGGTAGTGACTCAGTGGGTTTTGCGTCCCGCAACCGGTGGTGAACACGAAAGGAACTGAGATGTCGGCGAAACTGCAAAGAGTTTTCTGGGCCGTGGCCGCGTGCACCTTGAGCATCAGTGGATTGCTGGCCGAGCCTACGGGGCTGTTCGGGGAAGAAGCCCAGGCGGCGCCCGGTGCAGAACCACAGATTGAAACGACCGCGGCGGCAGTGGACCCTCAGCACAATCCTCCGATTACAGCCGCACAGATAGCGGGGCGCGAATACTTCTTTGCATCTACCCAGATCCAGTCCAACGCGGATTCCAGCGCGGGGCAAGGTGGAGTGGAAGAAGGCGAATACCAGATTCTGCAAGGCGTGCCTGCTTCTGGCACTACCGAGTGGGTTGCCTATATCCCCATTACGAATCACGACGGCACCGGAGCGATTTGCACCGGGGTGTTGGTCGATCCCTCTTGGGTGTTAACCGCGCGGCACTGTTTGGCGAATGGTCCGCGCTATATCAACGTGTCTTTCGGGGTCAACCGCATCGGAAAATACGCGGTAGATGATTACAAGTTGCACGAATCCCATGACGCGGCCCTGTTGCACTTGAAGACCGCGGTGACCGGGATAGTGCCGGCACGCCTAGCGGATCAGGCCCCCAGCATCGGCGCGGTGGGTGCCGAATACGGCTGGGGTGGCACCGGGAACCAGATGCTGATCGCCCAGCAGCGCATCGTGGCGAACTGCTATACCCAGGTGGGGATGTCCGATGCATCCAGGTTCACGGCGAAATGTGACGGCACCCAGGCCGAGGGGCAGTTGAGTTTCAAAACCCAGTGGCCCGGAGTGATGACAGAACACGGTGATTCCGGCGGTCCGTTGCTGGTAAACGGGCAGGTAGTGGCCACTTTGATTGGGGGAAACAAAGACGCGGCGTACTTCGGTTCCGTGTTGCCGTTGGCAGACTGGCTCTATAACATCGCCAAGGTTTCCCTGGGGAAGATTCGATGGAGTTGGTGGAATACCCCTACGAGTCCAGAGTCCCGCGAATCGGGGGTGAAACCCGGGTAGATACGGCCTTGGCTTTGCATGGAGCCTCTGGGGCCAGCGGGGATGCAGTGGTGTTGACCACCGGACGTTTGGCTCCCGATGCCTTGGGCTCAGCCGCCCTGGTGGGCGCGCGCGGCGCCACAATCTTGTTGACCATGACCGACCCGGTGGAATCGAAGGTGCTGGATGCCATTATGTATTCGGGCCGCAAGCAGGTCTATGTCGTGGGTGGGGGAGTCAAGCTTTCTTCCGCCCAGATTTCCCAACTAGAAGCAGCGGGAATAAAGGTGACTAAGCTGGTGGGTCAGACTCGTTTTGAAACCGCGCGCAATGTCGCACTCGAGGCCGTGGAGCAGAGCCCCAAGTCGGGTAACCTAGAGGTCTATCTGGTTGATGCCACTACGGATGCGAATATTCCCGACGCCATTGCGGCCGGTCCCGCCGTGGCGAAGCGTCACGGGGTGATTCTCTATACCGCGGGCCGCCAGCTGCCCCCGGCCACAATCCAGGCCTTGACGCAGTTACGTGATTTGGTTCGTTCCCAGGGACGAGGTCTGCGGGTGCGTGCCGTGGGTGGTTCGGCGGCCTCGGCCTTGGCGGGTGCCGGCTTGTCAGCCCAAGATTTGGGCGGGAACCTGGTGGGGGCGACTCGCTATGAAACCGCGGTGCAGGTGGTGCAGACTCTGCAACCCGAGGCAAAGGATTTCTTGGTGGCTTCGGGAGTGTTGTTCCCCGACGGCTTGGCCGGAGCGGGCTACGCCTACGCGACGAACAAAGCTATCTTGCTTTCCGCACCCAACCAGATGGTTCCGGCACTGCAACACTTCGTCGCCGAGCACCCCCAAGCCGGCTACACCATCGCCGGTGGTTCCGTGGCGATATCGCGTTTCGTGGCGAACTCCATCGGCATCATGCTGGTGCGCTGAAAACCGAAACGCCGTCCTCGCCGCGGACCAAAGACCAGCCCTAGGCGGTGACATCTCCGGGATTCACTCGCGAGGCGTAGGGAACCCCTAAGACATCGGCGGTTTCCACCAAGTCCTCCTCCATACGGTGCAGCAGCCTCTCCAACGAGTCAAAGGCGCGGTTTTCCCGGATGCGGTGCACAAAGTCCACGCTGATTTCTTCGTCATAGAGGTTCAGGTCACTGCGCCCCAGGACATGCGCCTCTACCGTGCGTCCAGCGTCCCCGAAGTGCGGGCTGGTCCCCACCGAAATCGCGGCGGGCAGTACCTCGACGCTGCAGGGATTCGCGCTGTGTGGGGGCAGATAACGCCACAGCCAACCGGCGTAGACCCCGTCGGCCGGGATGGATTCCACCAGTTCAGCATCCAGATTCGCCGTGGGGAAGCCCAGTTCGCGCCCGCGACGCTTGCCGTGAACGACGCGGCCGCGCACCCGGTGCGGATGCCCCAGCACCCGCGCGGCACCGTCGACGTCCCCCGCCTGGAGCATGTCGCGCACCATGGTGGATGACCAGCGCCGCTCCATCCCCGGCCCGGAAACGTCGGGGAAAACCTGGACCGCGAAACCGTATTTCGAACCCAGTTTCGTCAGCGTCGCCACACTGCCTTCGTTGTCGCGTCCAAAACGCATGTCTTGACCCACCACGATAATTTCGGGATTCAGGGGTTTCACCAGGAATTCCCGTACAAAATCTTCGGCGGAATACAGGGCGAATTCCAGGTCATAGTGTTGTACCCAAATCGCGTCCACTCCCAACGCGCCGATGCGCTGGAGCCGGTCTTCGACGGTGCAAATCAGTTTTTTGGCGCTTTCGGGGTTGTGGACGCGGGCGGGAACCGGGTCGAAAGTTAAAACCAGCGACTTTAGATTGTAGTTGTGCGCCAGGGTGGTGACCTGTTGAATCAGTTTCTTGTGACCGGCGTGCACCCCGTCGAAAGTCCCGATAGTCAGGACGCAGGGGCCAAAATTCTGGGGCTTCTCGTGGAATATTTGCACGGCCCTTACCTTAGCACGGCTGAGACAAAAGGGTTAGGTGAGACTTTCTTGTGGCTAGGTGAAGATGTTCCCGGTTCGAGGTCGGGTGGTGGTTTCCCGGTTCGAGGTTCGCGGTGTGGTTTCCCGGTTCGAGGTCGGGTGGTGGCGATTGCGGATGAGACGAGGGTTATCTTTTAGACTGGGCCTATGTGGGCAGTCAAAGCAATCGAAGGTGAGGCGCGCGTAGTCGAGGTGCCGCGTCCTGTCCCCGGTCCCGGCGAGGTCCTGATCGAGGTACGCGCCGCGGGGGTGAATCGAGCTGACCTGCTGCAAGTTGCCGGGCATTACGATCCCCCCCCCCCAGGCGCCCCCGACACCTTAGGGATCGAGGTGGCCGGGGTGGTGGTCGAAGTCGGTGCGGATGTGGCTTCGCCAGGGGGTGCCGGTGTCGAGGACTGGTTGGGACGCCCGGTGGTGGCTTTGGTCGGTGGGGGAGCTCAAGCCGAGTTCTGCCTGGCCCGTGCACAGCACTGCATCTCGCTGCCCCGCAGCGGCAGGATGGACGGATTCGTAGCCGGGGCGGCCCTGTTGGAATCTGCCGTAACTGTGTGGCATAACTTTGTGGACCTGGAGCCTCGGCTGCGCTGGGTGGATGGTGCGAACTTCGAGACAGGGGTGGCCCCCGGAACGCTTCCGGGCGTGGGGCCCAACGTCCAGACCTGGCGTTTCCCCAAGGACTTCACGGTATTTATTCACGGTGGTTCCGGGGCGGTGGGGAGTTTCGCGATTCAGCTGGCACGCTGTCTTGGCGCTCAGGTAGCCGCCAGTGCCGGAGATGCCTCCAGGCGGGAAAAACTGCTGCTGCTGGGGGCCAGGGCCGCGGCGGATTACCGCGAGGAGGCCGACTTGCTGAGAGCACGTCAAGAAGTCAGCGCGGGGAGAGGCTTTGACCTGATCTTGGATGTCAGCGGCGCGGGAGGCTTGGAACGGAATCTGGAATTGCTGGCTCCGGGGGGGACGCCTGGCCATCATCGGCTTACAGAAAGGACGGCGGGCCGAAGTCGACTTGGGCAAGGTTCTCTCGCTTTCGGCCATGATTCAAGGCTCTACCATCCGTGCCTTGTCGCACCGCGAAAAAGCGCGGTTGGTGTTGCAAGTCGAAGAAAACGTGTGGCCCTGCGTGGAACAAGGACTGATTCGCCCCGTCGTGGCCCAAACCTATCACTTTGACCAGGTCGCCGAGGCTCACGCCGAGTTGGCTTCGCGCACCCAGCGCCCCTTCGGGAAACTGGTGCTGAGCCGGGACTGAAGGGCGGACCTCGACCCGGGCATCGACGCGAAGAGAGCAACCACACACACCGTAGGGAACCGCGCTTAGGTTTTGGCGCCTACAAGCTCGGACTGCTAAACTTGTGGGGCCGTCGTGTCGGCCACGCTGTGGATGCTGTGGGAAAAGCCCGCAGGCTGCGTGCAACGAGTAGAAAGGGAGGGCCCAGTGGCACTCACTAAGGAAGAAAAAGACGCAATTATTGCTCAATACGCAACCCATCCGGGTGACACCGGTTCCCCCGAGGTACAGATTGCGCTGCTGACCAAGCGCATCAAGGACCTCACCGAGCATTTCAAGACGCATCATCACGATCACCACTCTCGTCGTGGTCTGATGTTGCTGGTAGGGCAGCGCAAACGCCTGTTGGGGTACCTGCAGGAAGTAGATATCGAGCGCTACCGTTCCTTGAAGAACCGCTTGGGTCTGCGCAAGTAACAACATGACGGCTGGCTGGGATAACACCCGGCCAGCTATTCATTTTCGGGCTTTTTGCTGATTTTCAGGTAAAATCTGAGGGTGCGAAAGCACGATACAGTTCGTGAGTGTCTTTCGGTCCTCGGTAGCTGCTTACGGGGCCTGTCCCGTGGGGGACTACTGATGACCGCAGATGCTCTATAGAGGAAGGGGGATCCCTTGGAGGGACCCGAAATTACTGCGGCCGAAGCCGTGATCGACAATGGAAAATATGGAAAGCGCGTGCTGCGCTTTGAAACCGGTCTGATTGCCCAGCAAGCCGCTGGTTCCGCAATCGTGACTCTGGATGGTGAAACCACCGTTTTGGCTGCTACCACCGTAGGTAAGCAACCCAAAGGCCAGTTTGATTTCTTCCCGCTGACCGTCGACGTTGAAGAGCGTCAGTACGCGGCGGGACGCATCCCCGGTTCGTTCTTCCGTCGCGAGGGACGCCCCGGAACCGAAGCCATCTTGGCGGCGCGCCTGATTGACCGCCCGCTGCGCCCGGCCTTCGTGAAGGGACTGCGTAACGAGGTACAGGTGGTGGACACAGTTTTGACCATCCACCCCGACGACGCTTATGACGTGGTGGCGATTAACGCCTCTTCGATGTCGACCCAGCTGGCAGGTCTGCCTTTCTCGGGTCCCATCGGGGGGACCCGACTGGCCCTGATTGACGGCACCTGGGTGGCTTTCCCCACGTATAGCCAGATGGAGGAATCCACCTTTAATATGGTGGTGGCCGGGCGCATCGTGAACGATGACGTCGCCATTATGATGGTTGAGGCCGGTGGCGGAGACAACGCTTGGGAGCTGATTCAAGGTGGCGCCCAGGCTCCCACCGAAGAAGTTGTGGCTGGCGCCCTGGATGCGGCCAAGCCCGTGATTCGCGAACTGTGCCGCGCCCAGATAGAGATCGCCGAAAAGTGCGCCAAGGAAACCGCGGAATACCCACTGTTCCCCGATTACGAGGACGCGCATTTCCAGGCCATGAAGGCTGAAGTCGAATCCGATTTGAGTCAGGCCATCCAGATTGCGGACAAGCTGACTCGCGAAGAACGCGAAACCGAGATCCGTGACGCGGCGATCGAGAAGCTCTGCGTCGAGGACGGCGAGTTCTGGGAGGCCGAAAAAGAAATGAAAGCGGCCTTTAAGGCGCTGGAAAAGAAGCTGGTGCGTGCCCGGGTGCTGCACGAGGGTAGGCGTATCGACGGTCGCGGTTGCAAGGATATTCGTTCTTTGGCCGCCGAGGTCGAGGTCCTGCCTCGCGTTCACGGTTCGGCGCTGTTCCAGCGTGGGGAAACCCAGGTGTTGGGTGTGACCACCTTGAATATGCTGCGTATGGAGCAGCAGCTGGATAACCTCAGCCCGGTTACCCACAAGCGCTACATGCACCAGTACAACTTCCCGCCTTACTGCACCGGCGAGACCGGACGCGTAGGTTCGCCCAAGCGACGCGAAATCGGTCACGGCCACCTGGCAGAGATGGCATTGGTTCCGGTGATTCCGGCCCGCGAGGAGTTCCCCTATGCGATTCGTCAGGTATCCGAGATTATGGGTTCTAACGGTTCGTCGTCTATGGGTTCGGTTTGCGCTTCCACCCTGGCGCTGCTCAACGCTGGGGTGCCGCTGCGCGCTCCCGTGGCGGGTATCGCCATGGGTCTGATGAGCGAGCCGGGTGAAGGTGAAACCCAGTACGCCACCCTGACCGACATCTTGGGAGCAGAGGACGCCTTTGGCGACATGGACTTCAAGGTGGCCGGTACCTCCGAGTTCATTACTGCCCTGCAGCTGGACACCAAGCTGGACGGGATTCCTTCCGATATCTTGGTCGGTGCCTTGTCCCAGGCCCGCGATGCGCGCCTGAAGATTCTGGAAGTTATGCACGCCGCAATTGACGGACCCGACGAGTTGGCCCCCACGGCACCGCGCATCTTGACGGTGAATATTCCGGTGGACAAGATTGGCGAGGTTATCGGCCCCAAGGGCAAGATGATCAACCAGATCCAGGAAGACACCGGTGCGAATTGACCATCGAGGATGACGGAACGGTCTATATCGGTGCCGATAACGGTCCCGCCGCCGAAGCAGCTCGCGATGCAGTCAACGCGATTGCGAACCCGCAGATGCCCGAGGTCGGGGAACGTTTCGTAGGTACCGTGGTAAAGACCACAACCTTCGGGGCTTTCATCAGCTTGACTCCGGGTAAAGACGGATTGCTGCATATCTCCCAGATTCGTCGTCTGGTTGGCGGCAAGCGCGTCGAAAACGTCGAAGACGTGGTACAGGTAGGTCAGCAGATTCAAGTCGAGATTGCCGAGATTGATCAGCGCGGCAAGCTCTCGCTGCACGCCGTGGTAGAGGGTGAAGAGGACCAGGTCGAGGACGGCGTTGAGGCCGTGGAGGAGCGCCCGGTTCGCACCGAGCGCAAGCCGCGTGAACGCCGCCGCGCCCACCGGGCCCGCCCCGATGATCGGCGTGAGGACTAAGTAGTTTCGTACTCTGCATTCAATAGTTTGGGGGCCCGACCATTTGGTCGGGCCCCCAAACTATTGCTGTGGCTGAGGGAAGGGGAGCTTGTCTAGTGGTTGGCCCGGCGGGCCGCCACCAGTGCTGATATCAGCAGCACCAAGCCCACGGTGGCTAGGACAGAAACCAAAAGGTGCCACATCGAGAGATAGAAACCTAGGCTCATTGCGATGCTGACCGATCCCAGCAAGATGAAGATCACCGCAAAGACCAGCGCTACGGGGCTGACGGTTTTGCGCAGCACCCGATCAGAGAGCTGGGCTTCATTCGTGGTTTTTTCGTTTTCTGCCGAGGCCTGACCCGGTGCGGCCCGTCCCGGTTCGCCCTGACCCGGTGCGGCCTGTTCCATCGGGGTGCTGTGCCCAGACTCATTGTCATTAGTCGATGCCGCCTGGGCGTCTTCCAGTACTTCGGTATCTTGATTTTCCATGGTGTTATCCGTTCTGATCATTAGGGTTCATCTGGTTTCTGGAACCGGGGCGTTTAGACAAATCCCGTTCCTCTGTGTTCGGCCCAGGCAGCTGCGGGGAAACTCCCGGATTCACCTGCTGGCCCCCGCCGCCTTCACCGGGGCCGGGGCCATCTTGCGGACCTCGTGCATCCGAATCATCTTCCGGAACTGAAGGGAAAGTCGCGGCGGTGTCGGAATCGTTGAAGGCATCATCATCTTCGCGCCACAACTTTCCACCTACCTGGTAGTTATCGTTGAAGCCGTCACCATTGGCATCCACCCAATCCGTAGATGCCTGGAACTTTGACAGCGGCACCTTGCCTACGCCGTATTCCTCGACATATTCCGAAACCGGGCGACCACCCAAGGTCGCGTCGGGGTCAACCGCACGTTTCCGCAGGGCCGCCGGATAACTCGTGGGGTCGTAGTTCTCCTGGGAGTTCTGGTCCAGCCAATAGTTCACCAGGAACTGTCCCGAAGGCAGCACCGTGCCGTTCCACAATGCCTCCTTGGGACGCTCATAGATATTTACCTGGGAAGACACCTGCAACTTAATCACTTGGATATCCGCGGACTTTGCCTTGGTAGCAGCTTCGTTGCGGATAGTCACCGTGGAGCTGTTGGCGGAGTCATCTTCCAACAACGAAGTGTCGTAGTCGGTGAAAGTCACTTTCTCTCTCCGGCAGCATCAAAGTACTGGGGACGGTCGGTGTCGATATTGGAGCTGGCAAAGACCTCGGGTTCGTTACCCGCGCTTTGCTGCCACTGGGAGTTCGTGGAGACGTGCAGGTCGCAGGCTCTGCGCTGCACCTGAATCTCGACGGGCTGGGAGGGGCTGAGGAAAACATCCACCCCACCGTTCAAAATCGTAATTTCGATGGCTTCACCCGCCTTGGAGTAGTGGCGCAAATCGATGGTGGCTGAACCCGTGAGCAAGTTGAGTTTCTGTCCGGGTTTCACGTCGTATTGGTGTTCCTCGAAGAGGCGCACCATCTGGTGCCAGTTGCGCGGAACCTCGTGATAGAGCCTCCGCCCGGTTTCGGAGTTCATAAAGGAAGCTATCCCCAACGCCGGCAGAGTCAGAGAGAAAGTCAGCAGACCCGCCACCCAAGGTACCCAGCCTTGACGCCGGCGACGCAGCGCCAGCACCACTCCGGCCAGGCCCATCAGCACTGACATGCCACCCAGGTCCAGCAAGATGGCGCGCCAGGGGTGCATCCCCAGCAAGAACGCCGCCAAAGCACCCACGTTCATCAACACCAGCAATCCCAACAGGCCGAGACTAAATGCCAGGGAAGGACCCGCGATGCGCGGTTTGGTGGGGGCCAGGGGTCGTGCCGAAGGGTCGAATCCCGGGGTCGAGGCCGTAGCAAAGGGTGTCGCTCCCGGTTGCGGGGGCACGGTGCCAGATTGGGCGCTGTAGGGTTGCCCCGCAAAGGGCTGCCCCGCAGTAGCTTCGGGCGCTGTTTGGTTGAAACCAGTGCAGAAACCGGCACTGCTGTAGTAACCGGAAGGGCTGGGGGTGGTATTGGAACCGCGAGTCACCAGCCATACAATCAGCCAGATGATAGAGGCCAAAGGCAGCGCAAAGGCAGTCATCATCGCCAACATTACGGCGGAGGTTATCCCCATACCTAAGCCCGGGGCGGAAACGATAAAGAAGACCTCGACGGCGAAAAGCAGCAAGGCAATGACCCCGGCGTGCTTCCAGGCATCAGAGTAGCGATGCCTCGCGATCAGATAGCTGATCCAGACGATGATGGCGATTCCCACGAAGAACAATCCCGAGAACAACAGGCTCTGTGCTATTCCGGAATCCATTAAGGAGAAGAAACCATCGTCTCGCATGAATTCCCAACCGCCCGCGAAAGGCAGCAGACCAAACAGGCCGAAGCCCCCACCCAGGCCAGAGAAGGTCCGCAGAATACCCAGCAGACCCAAAGCGATAGGCAGTACATAGAGACCTTGCATATTGCCGTTCTTGATGTCCTCGGCGGGAATCCGGCCGTCATCCGCAGCGGGCAGGAACAGCCATGCCAAGCCATAGGCCAACATCGCTAAGCCGAAAGGCAGCATTAGCAGTAGGGCTACCCCGCGCACAATGATGGGGTCGATACCCCATTTCTCGGCCAGGCCCGCGCAAACCCCACCCGCGATGCGGTTAGAGGAACGGTGCCAACCAGAACTGCGCAAACGGTCAAAGACCGAAGTGGCTTGTGCCCCACCGTTATAGGGCGGTGGAGTGCCGGGAGAAGTAGCAGAAGTGGAGTCGGCTCCGCCCGGCCCGAAGGCTGGACCTGAGGCTGACTCGTGTCCCGGAGTGGAAGCATTAGCACCCGACTCTGGGGGATACGCATTCATATTTCCAGTGTTGTTATCGTCCATGCTTTAATCTTGGTCCGCCGCGTGCCGAAAAGATATAAGGGGTTCCCCTGGTTTTACCCTGATTCACCCCTAGGGTGGGGATTTTCGCCTGAATCTCGTGGCAAACTGGAGGGGTGAACATGCCTCCCACCCCGCGTTTGCCCCTGTTGCGGCCCCGCCGTCACGACGGCCCCGAGCCCTCCAGCGGGGCTTGGATCAGCGGGGTTTGCGCCGGTTTGGCCGCGCATCTGGGGATCTCGGTGCGGGTGGTGCGTCTGCTGTTCTTTCTTTCGCTGCCCACCGTGCTGGGTCCTTTGTTCTACCTCTGGCTGTGGATCTTCGTTCCCCGCGGCAACCCCTGGGACGCCACAATAACCGACGTGCGGACCTCGCGACTGGCCACCCTAAACGCCACCCCGACGGCCTCGACCCCTACCCTAAAACTCAGCCCGGCAATGCTGTGGGCACTACTTTTGCTCTGTCTGGCGCTGTTAGCGGCTTGGATTGGGCCGGACCTGGTGTCTACTTCGCTTTCCGTAACGGTTCCCCTGATTGTGCTTGCGGGGGTGGGCTTGATCTGGACTGGTGCCTACGGGGCCGAGCGGGAGCTGCGCATCGGGCGTTTCTTGCTCTTTGCCCTCCCTGGGGCGCTACTGGTGCTGGGTGGGGTGGTGCTGTGGTTTTCCGACAGCCTCACCTGGATCGATGCGCTACGCGGGGGCCTGTTGACTTTGATTGTGCTCAGTATTTTGCTGTTGGCCGCGCTGCCGCTATGGGCGCGTTTCCTGCGTTCCTACAAGGGCAGTCTCGAGGAACAGACTCGTCAAACGGTGCGGGCCGACATGGCAGCGCACCTCCATGATTCCGTGCTCCAGACCCTGGCTTTGATTCGGGCTCGTGCCCACGATCCCGTCGAAGTGGCGAAGTTGGCTCGCGCCGAGGAACGTCACCTGCGTTCCTGGCTGTATTCCGACCGTGAGGCTTCGGCTGACTCTGTGGTGACTTTGCTCAAAGAAGTCGCCGCCCAAGTCGAGGATTTGCACGGGGTGGCTTTCGACGTGGTCAGCGTGGGCGATGCCCGCCCGGGAGATTGGTCCGAACCTTTGGTGGCCGCCACCCGCGAAGCCTTGACGAATGCCGCCAAACACGCCGAGCCGCCCTTCTCGCTGTATATTGAGGTGGGAGAGGACAAAGCCGAGTGCTTTGTGCGTGACCACGGCGGGGGTTTCGACTTGGACGACGTCGCCGCGGACCGCCACGGGGTCAAGCAATCCATAATCGAGCGTCTGGCGCGGCATGGGGGGCGGGCCCAGATTAAAACTCGTGAAAGTGGCACGGAAGTACAGATGGAGGTTCCCAGATGAGTTCGGATAACCAAAAGGATTCGGCGAAAACCGCCCCGGTCGAGGTCCTGGTGGTGGACGACCACGGTTTGTTTCGTGCCGGGGTTATCGCCGAACTGGGGAAGTACCCCGAAGAGGTGAAGGTGGTGGGCGAAGCCGCCTCCGTCGAGGACGCCATCGCGGCGGTAGATGCGATCGCACCACAGGTCATGCTGTTAGACGTGCACCTTCCGGGGGGTCACGGTGGTGGTGGGGGCGAGGTCGCCGTCGCGGTCAGTGCCCAGCACCCCGAGGTGAAGATGTTGGCCCTGTCGGTTTCGGATGCGGCCGAGGACGTGGTGGCGGTGATTCGGGCCGGGGCACGAGGCTACGTGACGAAAACCATCACCACGGCCCAACTGGTCGATGCAATTAAGCGTGTCGCCGGGGGAGATGCGGCATTTTCTCCCCGATTGGCGGGATTTGTCTTGGATGCCTTTGGAGCCGCCACCAGCCAAATCGTGGGGCAGGGCAGCGAGTTAGATACCTTGACTTCGCGTGAGTTCGAGGTGATGCGGCTGATTGCCCGCGGGTATGCCTACAAGGAAATTGCCTCCGAGTTATTTATCTCGGTGAAAACCGTGGAATCTCATGTTTCGGCCATGCTGCGCAAACTGCAGTTGTCGAATCGCTACGAGCTGTCTCGCTGGGCGGCGGCGCGCAAAATCACCTGAGTCTTTGGGGGGTTGTGTGCCGATAATCTGGGACGCGTTTTTCATGTAGGAGTGATAACGTAGAGTGGTTCTACACTGAAAACACTCGGAAAATCCAAGGAAGATAGATGGCGAAAGTACTGGTAGCGCAACATGAAACTCAAGGTTTCGCACAGATGCGTTATCCCGCCATTGTCCGCAGTTGTTCCCGCACCCTGATACTGATGTGGGAGGCACTGCCATCCGGGCCTCCTTTCTCCGCTCAAGCCCGTGCGTCCCTGTATTTCTCGCGTTCTTTCGACGGGGGTCACAGCTGGGAGCAACCCCAGGCCTTCCCCGAGGTCAAACTGCCCACGGGACAGCCCAAGCATTCCTGCACCTCGTGTAGCGAAGACAACCTCAAGGTACCCGGTCTGCACAATCCTTCCTTTTTGCTCGACCACGTAACCGGGCGGGTATTTTGCTTCTATACTCATACTTCTGACTCGGGTGAACTCTCTTTGCAGGTGTCCTCCACGGATGACGACGGAGAAAGCTGGACGCACCGCGACATCACCTCGATGATCATCGCGGGACGCGACTTCGAGATGGCGTGGGTGCCGCGCGGTCGCGGCACCCAGCTGATGGGAGGCACCTGGTCCCAACGCTTGGCTCACGCCGGGGTAGTGGTGACACCCAGCGGGGAACGTAGAGCCGTCTTCATCGGTTCTGACGATCAAGGGGTTTCTTGGTGGTCCTCGCAGCCGGTGGGAACCCACGTGGACCATTGCTCCGTGATGCAAAGTTCGGACCAGGAAAAAGTCTGGATGCTGATGAAGGAATGCTCCAGTGCGGAAAAACTTTGGGCTGTCTCCACTGACGGGGGTCGCAGCTTTTCACAACCCAATCGCGAGGTGGATTCCGAACTGATTGACCTGGTCAGCCCTCTGGAACCGGTTTTCCCCGGTGCCGCGGCAGGCTCCGCGCATGCCTCGGTGGTCAGCTACGTTGGGGAAAAAAACGGTACTGTTCGGGGGACTGTTCGGCCCTGATGCTTTCGCTGGACGGCGGGAAAACCTTTGCCCCGGCCGTATGGTTCGACGCCCAGTCCTACGGCTGGGTAGACGTGGTTTCCTCGGCGGACGCACAGGTTTTCGCCGTGGCTTCCATCGGCCCGGCCGGAGTGATGTGCGAAACCATCGATTTTTCCCAGCTGCCCCTCCAGGAACTGGCCCAGGAATGGAAGCGCCAGGCATGAGTAACCAGCTGTTCTCCCTCTTTGACATGGATAACTCTCACAAGTCCCGTGAAAAACGGGTTGCTACCCGCCTCCCACAAGCAACCCGTCATCTCTCCGAACCGGGCGAGGCGCCGACCTTGACGGGGGAAAGCCCCGACCGGGACCGCATTTTCGCCCCGACCTCGACGGGGGAGACCGCAACTTCGGCGCAACCCCAGTGGCGCGAAGAGAAAATCGCCGCCATCACCCGTGGCCTCAACCCCGCCCAGCTTCAGGCCGTGACTCACCGCGGCGGGCCTCTGCTGGTGATGGCGGGGGCGGGTTCGGGTAAAACCCGGGTGTTGACTCGGCGCATCGCCTATCTGCTGGCCACCGACCAGGTGCGTCCTTGGGAAATCCTGGCGATTACTTTCACTAACAAGGCCGCCCAAGAGATGCGCGAGAGAGTAGAGGCCCTGGTGGGTAACGCCGCGGGATATATGTGGGTTTCCACTTTCCACTCGGCTTGCGTGCGGATCTTGCGCTCCCAAGCAGAAGTCCTGGGGATTTCGCGATCCTTCTCTATCTACGACGCCGCGGATTCCAAAGCCTTGATTACCCGGATCGTGAAAGAACGCGGTCTGGATCCGAAACGCTTTTCCCCCAAGGGTTTCGCCGCAAAGATTTCTAATGCCAAGAACGAACTGCGCACCCCTTCGCAATACGCCGCCCAGGCAGGTTCGACCCCAGCTGAAGAACTGGCCGCAGAGATCTACGCCGAATACCAATCTCGGCTGCGCCAGGCTAATGCCTTTGACTTTGATGACTTGATTGCCCAGGTGGTGTATCTGTGGCGCAGTAACCCCCAGGTTTTGGCTCAGTACCGGCAAAAGTTCCGCCATGTTTTGGTCGACGAATACCAAGACACCAACCCCGCCCAGTACGAGTTGGTGCGCGCCTTGACTTTGGGGCAACAGCCCGCGCCGGGAGCCGAACTGACGGTGGTGGGGGATTCGGACCAGTCCATCTACGCTTTCCGCGGCGCCACTATCCGCAACATCGAGGAATTCGAACAGGATTTTTCCCGGCGCGCGCACGGTTTTCCTGGAGCAAAACTATCGCTCTACCGGCACCATTCTCTCTGTGGCGAACGCGATTATTTCCGAGAACCAGCATCGTTGCGACAAGAACCTGTGGACCGACGCGGGGGACGGGGCCAAGGCGGTGCTTTTCGCTGCGGATACGGAACGGGACGAGGCCGCCTTTATTGTGCGAGAGATGCGCGAACTGCACGAGGGCAGCGCCCCGGTTATCGGGGAGGCGCGGGGGAGCCGGGTCTGGGATGGGATGACTTTGCGGTGTTTTACCGCACCAATGCCCAGTCGCGAAGCCTGGAGGAAATGCTGACTCGCGAGGGATACCTCACCGCGTGGTGGGCGGCACCAAGTTCTATGACCGCAAAGAAGTCAAAGATGCTTTGGCGTATCTGACGGCCGCAGCGAACCCCGCTGATGACGGAAATCTGTTGCGCATCATCAACGAACCTCGGCGCGGCTTGGGGGACGCGGCCCTGGCAAAGATTCGCGCGGTGGCAGTACAGGACGGCTCTTCCTTTATCGAGGCCCTGCACCAGTTCCTGCCGGGTGGCGCCCACGCGGGGAGCTGGCGGGAAAAGGCCGGCGCGGGGGCCGCGGCGATGGCGAAACTGCTTAATGAGTTGCGCCAGATGGACGACGCGGGTTCACCACTGGATGAAATTCTGGATTTTGCCTTGGAATCCAGCGGTTATCTGGGGGCGTTGCGGGCCTCCAAGGATCCCCAGGATGATGCCCGCATAGAGAACCTGGCGGAATTGCACACAGTGGCACAGGAGTTCTCTCTCTGTGAGCCTGACGCCAGGTTGGCGGATTTCTTAGAACGCATCGCGCTGGTGGCCGACACAGACCAACTCCCCGACCAAGGGACAGGGCCACCCCAACCCCCAAGCGACGGCCTCGATGGGGCAGTCCCCCGACCTCGCCACCACAGCGACCGCAACGACCGCGGCGGCCGACGCGACCCTAGCCACGGCCTCGACCCCCGAACCGGCAGAGGCCCCGGCCAAACCCGAGGTCACGCTGATGACGGTGCACACCGCCAAAGGGCTCGAATTCAACACGGTTTTCGTCACCGGCATGGAGGACGGGCTCTTTCCGCATTCGCGTTCCTTGGGCGACCCAGATGGTATCGAAGAGGAACGCCGCCTGGCTTACGTGGCGGTGACTCGGGCGCGCAAACGTCTGTATTTGACCCGCTCGGGGTCACGCGCGGTTTTCGGAGACACGGTTTCGATGCCGGAATCTCGATTCTTGGGGGATATCCCGGCCCAGTTGCTGGATGCACGCCGTGCCCAAACCACCACGGATCACTATGCCTCTTTGGCTTCCAGCGGGGGGTCGGGGGATTCCTGGTCCTCGCGTTACTCCGGTGGTGGATATGGGGGGTCGAGGTACGGGGGCCGTTCGGGTGGCTACGGTGCGTCTGGCCGCCGCGAAGGCGAGGCTTGCCCCAAACAGTTCAAGAACAGCGCCTATCGACTTTCTTCGGCGGCGGACCTGGTCAAAGACACCCCCAGTGCGGCCCAAGTGGCGGCCCGGAAAGCTGCAGCGAAACCGGCACCGGCCAAGAGCGCGGAACAGATACCCCAGCTGCACGTCGGACAGCGCGTCACCCACGACATCTACGGTGTGGGCAAAGTCATCGGCCTCGAGGGTTCGGGAACTAACTCCATCGCCAAGGTCAAGTTCACTTCGGGTTCCACCAAGCGGCTGCTTTTGAAGTTTGCGCCACTGAGTGTGGAATAGGGCGTGGGCCTCGCCCAGGCTCACTTGGATTTCTTAGCCTTCTTCTTGTGGTGCCCCCCACCCTTCCCAACTTTCGCCGACTTACCGGGGCCCTCGCCGGGGTCGACTAACTTTCCCAGGTCCTCCAACCCCGGCATTGCACCCTCGTAACCCGGATCGACTTGGGGCAACACCCCTAACCGGGCTTCGCGGATAATCTCGGCGGCGTGGTCGGGCACATACTGCAAGGTATTAATCGGCGGACGGACGTAACCCGTGGAAGGCGGGCGCTGGGGCAGCTCTATCGGGGCCTCGTCGGGCAGGTCCTCGTAGGGAATCGTAGAGAGAAAGTGTGAAATCATATTCAGCCGGGCGGCCTTCTTTGAATCCGAAGGCACCTGGAACCACGGGGCTTCGGGGCGGTCGGTGTGCACCAGCATCTCGTCTTTGGCGCGCGAGTATTCCTCCCACCGGGTAATCGATTCGAGGTCCATCGGAGAGAGCTTCCACTGTCGCAAAGGATCAGAGAGCCTGGAACGGAAGCGTTCGTACTGGACCTCGTCGGAGACGCTGAACCAATACTTGCGCAGCATGATTCCGTCCTCGACCAGCATCCGTTCGAAAGTCGGGCACTGCTGCATGAAACGCTTGGTTTGGATAGGAGTGGCGAAACCCATCACTTTTTCTACCCCCGCGCGGTTGTACCAGGAACGGTCGAAGATCACGATTTCCCCCGCGGCGGGCAGATGCTGGATATAGCGCTGGAAGTACCACTGGGTGGATTCGCGCTCGGTGGGGGTCGGCAGCGCCACCACGCGGGCCACGCGCGGCGAGAGGTATTCCGTGAGACGCTTGATGGTCCCGCCCTTCCCTGCGGCGTCGCGGCCTTCAAAAAAATAATCACGATTCGCGCCCCGGTTTTTTTAACCCATTTTTGGAGTTTTGCCAGTTCCGTCTGCAGACGGTAAAGCTCGGCTTCATAGAGTTTATTGGGTATCTTTTTGGGTGTATTGGGCGTGGATTTCGTCACTGGCGAGGTTCCCCGGGAAGTTCGCGGCCAGGGTTTTGGTGGGGTGGGTGGGGTTGTGTTCGCTCATCTTCGCGGGGATCCTTTCCGTGCGCGAGCTGTGTTGAACCCGGCGCTTCCGGCTTTAACTTTACCTCTAGGATAGGGCGATTGTAGAAGTCACCGGGGCCATTTCAGTTACCGATTCAGGGCGTAATGAGATAGACTGAGGGTGTTCTCTCGATGTCGAGATATGTCTCAAAGACGATACTAAGGAAGGAACAGCGTGGATCTTTACGAATACCAAGCACGCGATTTGTTTGCCAAGCACCAGGTTCCGGTTTTGCCGGGCAAAGTTGCCAACACCCCCGAAGAAGCCAAAGCCGCTTTCACACAGCTGGGCGCCGGTTTGGGAGTCATCAAGGCCCAGGTGAAAACCGGTGGCCGCGGCAAGGCTGGCGGGGTGAAACTGGCGCGTTCGGCGGACGAGGCCTTTGAACACGCCAACGCGATCCTGGGAATGGACATCAAGGGGCACACGGTCTACCGCGTGATGGTGGCTGCCGGTGCAGATATCGACAAGGAATACTACTTCTCTATCCTGCTGGACCGCGCCAACCGCCAGAACCTGGCGATGTGCTCGGTAGAAGGCGGCATGGAAATCGAACAGCTGGCTAAGGAAAAGCCTGAAGCGCTGGCAAAGGTACCCATCCCCACCACCGGCATCGACCAGGCCGTGGCCCAGCAAATCGTCGACCAGGCCGGTTTCGACACAGAGACCGGGGCAAAGGTTATTCCCGTCATCCTGAAACTGTGGGATGTCTACGTAAAGGAAGACGCGACCCTCGTCGAAGTCAACCCCCTGGTAAAGTCAGTACAGGGCGACATCATTGCCCTGGACGGAAAGGTGTCTTTGGACGATAACGCACGTTTCCGTCACCCCGAACACGCCGAACTGGTTGACCACAAGGGTGCTGACGAACGCGAACTGGCTGCGAAAGAAGCCGGCTTGAACTACGTGCGTCTCGAGGGCCAGGTAGGCATTATCGGTAACGGCGCGGGCCTGGTTATGTCCACCCTGGACGTGGTGGCTTACGCCGGTGAAAAGTACGGCACCAAGCCGGCGAACTTCCTGGATATCGGCGGTGGCGCTTCGGCGGAAGTGATGGCTAAGGGTTTGGATGTGATCCTGACTGACCCCCAGGTTAAGTCCTGCTTCGTCAACGTTTTTGGCGGTATCACTGCGTGTGACGCGGTGGCTAACGGTATCATCGGTGCCCTGGAAATCCTGGGTGACGCCGCCACCAAGCCCATCGTGGTTCGTCTCGACGGCAACAAAGTAGAAGAAGGCCGCGCTATTCTGCGTCAGGCCAACCACCCGCTGGTCACCCTGATGGAGACCATGGACGAAGCCGCCGACAAGGCCGCCGAACTGGCCTCGAAGTAAGACCACGACAGACTAAGGAAAGGCAAAACACTATGTCGATTTTTCTAGACGAAAACTCCAAGGTCATCGTGCAGGGTATGACCGGTTCCGAAGGCCAGAAGCACACGCAGCGTATGCTCAGCGCCGGAACAAAGATTGTGGGTGGCACCAACCCCAAAAAGGCAGGACAGACTGTGGCCTTCGAAGTCACCCCTTACGGCCCCATGGCGGATTCTCTGCAGGCCGGCACCGTAGAGGTTCCGGTTTTTGGCTCCGTGGCTGATGCTAAGGCTGCCACCGGTGCTAATGTTTCGGTGATCTTCGTGCCTCCGGCCTTCACCAAGGGTGCGGTGCTGGAAGCCATTGATGCCGGTATGGAATTGGTTGTAGTCATCACCGAGGGCGTTCCAGTCCAGGATTCTACCGAGTTCCGAGCTTACGCCGCGCAAAAGGGTGTGCGTCTGATCGGTCCGAACTGCCCCGGCATCATCAGCCCCGGTAAGTCCAATGTGGGCATCACCCCGGCAGACATCACCCCGCCGGGACGCATCGGCTTGGTTTCCAAGTCCGGTACGCTGACCTACCAGATGATGTACGAGCTGCGAGATCTGGGCTTCACCACCTGCATCGGGATCGGCGGTGACCCGGTCATCGGCACCACCCACATCGATGCACTGGAGGCTTTCGAAAAGGATCCCGACACCGAACTGATCGTGATGATCGGTGAAATCGGTGGCGACGCCGAAGAACGCGCCGCGGCTTACATCAAGGAAAAACGTCACCAAGCCTGTAGTGGGCTACGTGGCGGGCTTCACTGCCCCCGAAGGCAAGACCATGGGCCACGCCGGCGCCATCGTCTCCGGTTCCTCTGGAACCGCGGCGGCAAAGAAAGAAGCCTTGGAAGCCGTAGGGGTAAAGGTAGGTAAAACTCCATCCGAAACTGCCCGTCTGGCTCGCGATATCTTGCTGAGCAAGTAGTATTACCGACGGATAATCCCACCCAAGCCACGCAACCAGGCCCTGCCGGTTCGGGCTTGGGTGGGAGGTTTTTAGCACCCGCCTCGGGGTGGTAGGCGCGTTTGCTCCGCGGTGCTGTCTATACTGGGGAGGTGAAATCGCCCACCAGTCCCGAGTCTGCATCCTGGCGCGCTCGCCTGTGGCCCAGTCATTCCTGGCTGATGCTGATTCTGGGCGCACAGGCCTGGGTGATTCCCTGGCTCCTGGTTTGCCTGAGTGCCGTGGCCGTGTGGAACCCAGTTGCTTCTCTCCCCACCTTGAGAGGCACTACCTGGGGCTCTGCCCTGGGGATAGGTAACCTGATCTTTTCACTGGGCCTGGGGGCAACCTGGCACGAGGCGAAGCTGAGCTTTACGCTGTGCCCCTGGGGTTTGACTCTGCTGATCTGGGTTTTGCCGGTCTCTTCGCTGCGTCGCGTCAAAGTCGCCTCCCCTTGGGGACTGGCCTGGGGTTTATTGGGCTTCGCGCTACCTGCCGCCACTGGTCTGGGCGTGGCCGCCTGGTCTTTCCCGGCGCTGTCGTGGATTCCTGCCGCGATGCTGCAGCTGGTTTTCTTGGTGGGGTTCTTCCTGTGGGAGTGGGCGCGAAACCCGCACTGGACCAAGCCTTCTTGGTGGCCCGGTGATTTCCACCTACCCGACTGGGTGCGCTTTGCCCGCCGAGCCCTGCAAGTGGTTATCTGGGTAGGTGCAGCCCTGAGCCTCGTGTTGCTTCTGTGGGCGATGTTCCAAGGTTGGACTGAGATGCAGCGGTTGTGGAAGGCTCTGAATCCCGGGGTGATAGGTTCCATCGCCATGGTTTTCGCCGCCCTGACCTATCTGCCTACGGCACTCGCCTGGGCGATGTCCTGGCTGGTAGGACCGGGTTTCACCGCGGGGGAGGGAACTATCTATTCTCCCGGCAGCGTCCAAGGTGGACAACTGCCCCCGCTGCCGTTTTTCGCGTGGTTCCCCTCCGTCGAGGTCGGGTGGTGGCCTTTGGCGGTCCCAGTTGCGGTTGCGCTGCTGGTGGGGATCTTGCAGGGGCGGCGCCATTCGCTGCGTTTCCCCGACACCGCCTTAGCCATGGCGGTGTTCCTGGTGGCTTACCTGGTGCTGGGCTACATCCTGGTTTGGGCCACCGGCGGTAGTCTCGGCACCCAGAGGCTGGCATACTTGGGTCCCACCCAGGCGGTGGTCTATGCCGGAGTGCTGGCCTGGGGGGTGCCTTTCGCGGCGGGAGTTCTACTGGCACACCCCTGGGCCTGGCAGTTCGCCTCGCGTTTCGCCGCCAGGGTATCCGGAAAGAATTTCTCCGAGCTGCCCACTGTTAGAATCGAGCTATGACGAAGCAAGTTTTCACCCTCCCCGCCCAGCGTCCAGCGCGTTTGGTTGTCCTCATCAGCGGTGGCGGTTCCAACTTGGTGGCTCTAGCTCAGGCTTGTACAGATCCGCACTTCGGCGCCGAAGTGGTGGGGGTTGTGGCTGACCGTCAAGCCGCGGGCCTTCAGTGGGCTCGGGACAAAGGCATACCCACGGCCTGTCTGCCGCTCGAGGACTTCCCTAATCGGGAAAGCTGGGATGAAAAGCTGGCGCAAACGGTGGTTGATTTCCAAGCCGACCTGGTGGTTTCGGCGGGGTTCCTAAAGATTTTGGGGCCGCGCTTCCTGGCGGCTTTCCCGAACCGAGTGGTGAACACCCATAACTCTTTGCTCCCCGCATTCCCGGGGATTCACGGTCCGCGCGATGCGCTTCGCGCCGGGGGTGAAACTGGCCGGAGCTACCCTCTTCGTGGTTGACCCCGGCATGGACACCGGCCCGATTCTGGCCCAAGTAGCGGTCGAGGTGCGGGAGGAAGACACCGAAGCCACCCTAACCGAGCGCATCAAAACCGCCGAGAGGGCCCAGTTGGTCCAAAGCATCGAGAAAATGGTGCAGGGGGGGTGGTGGGTCGAGGCGAACAAAGCAGGTTTTGAAAGCCACCCGGAACAACTAAGATGAAGCTGTAAACCCCGCCCCCGAACCTCGCCCCGGATCGGCACCGAACCGAAGCGAGGTCCTCGTGCAAAACCCATTGGAAGGAACCCTTCAAGTGACCCTCAACCGTGACTCCTCCACCCAGATTCCCATCAAACGCGCGCTGGTCAGCGTCTGGGACAAGACTGGGCTCGAAGACCTCGCCAAAGCCCTGCACCAGGCCGGGGTACAGATAGTCTCGACCGGCTCTACCGCCAAGATGATTGCCCAGGCCGGGGTCCCGGTTACTCCCCGGTCGAGGACGTCACGGGTTTCCCCGAGTGCCTCGAGGGTCGGGTAAAGACTCTGCATCCCAGGGTTCACGCCGGTATCCTGGCCGATCGCCGCAAAGCCGATCACGTCAAGCAGCTCAAAGACATGGAGATTGAGCCTTTCGACCTGGTGGTTTGTAATCTCTATCCCTTCAGCGAAACCGTGGCCAGCGGGGCGGATTTCGACGCTTGCGTAGAGCAAATCGACATCGGCGGGCCTTCTATGGTCCGCGCCGCGGCCAAGAATCATCCCTCGGTGGCCGTGGTGGTCAGTCCGGATTCCTATGGTTTAGTTGCCCAGGCAGTTGCCGACGGTGGCTTTGACCTGCGAGAAAGGCGCATCTTGGCCGCCCAGGCTTTTGCCCACACCGCGGAATACGATGCTTTGGTGGCCGACTGGTTCGAAAACCAGGTTATGAACTTCGCTATGGAAGAAGTCGGCGAGGACCTCGAGGCGGAACTGATCGAGGCAGACACCAAGACTTTGCCGGAGTGGGTAGAGATGAGTGGTGATAAAGTCGCTGATCTGCGTTACGGTGAAAACCCCCACCAGGCGGCGGCTCTCTATGTCGACATGGAATATCTGTTGCGGGTGGCAGAGGCAGGCGAGGATTGCCAGTGCCAGGAATGCGTTACCGAACCCGACCTCGATGACCTCGAAGCCTGCGACGTGGCCGGCTACTCTGAAGATTCCCGACCCGCCCCGGCATCGCCAATGCGATTCAGCTGCACGGTAAAGAAATGTCCTATAACAACTACACCGACGGGGATGCCGCGATTCGTGCTGCCTATGACCATCCCGAACCTTGTGTCGCCATCATCAAACACGCCAATCCTTGCGGTATCGCCATCGGTGCCGACGTGGCCGAGGCACACCGCAAGGCGCACGCCTGCGACCCGGTCAGTGCTTTTGGTGGAGTTATTGCGGTGAACCGTCCGGTTACGGTAGAGCTGGCACAACAAATCGCCCCGATTTTCACCGAGGTCGTGTTGGCGCCCTCCTTCGAGCCGGGTGCGGTAAAGGCATTGGCAGCAAAGAAGAATCTGCGGGTGCTGCGCGTAACCCCGCCGGTTCGCGGCGACCTGGAGGTCCGCCAAATCAGCGGTGGCTACTTGGCTCAGCAGCGCGACGACGTTACCGAAGCGGGGGACAGCTTGAGCGGCTGGACCAAGGTTTGCGGTCCCGACCCCGATCCCGCTACTTTGGCTGACCTAGAGTTCGCCTGGAAGACGATTCGCGCTACGAAGTCCAATGCGATTCTGCTGGCCCACGACGGAGCCACGGTAGGCATCGGGATGGGTCAGGTCAACCGCGTGGACTCTGCCGTCTGGCGGTGGAACGCGCCAATACTCTGGGGGCGCTCCACCGGAGACGCTGCGGCTGACCAGGCCGACGTGGCCGGGGGTGCCCGGGGCGAGGACCTGGTGGTGGCGGATGCGCCGCGCCGTTCCGAGGGCGCCGTGGCTGCTTCGGATGCTTTCTTCCCCTTCGCTGACGGTCCCCAAATCCTGATCGAGGCCGGGGTAAAGGCCATCGTCCAGCCTGGTGGTTCGATTCGCGACGCCGAAACCATTGAACTGTGTGAAAAGCACGGCATCACCATGTACACCACCGGTGTGCGCCACTTCTTCCACTGAGGCGCCACCTCGACATGAGCCCCCAGCCCTTCCCCTGGCCGGCACTCGATTCGATCCCCGAGCCCGAACCGGTGCCGGCTACGGGTCATCCCCAACCCCACCCCTTCGATGCGCCTTCGCGCTGGACGGTGTGGATGCTGCTGGTGGCAGTGTCGGCGATTCTCGGTTGCATCGCCGTGGGGTGGTGGCAGATCGGCTTGGGGCTGAGCGTAGTTACCTTGGTGGCCTTGGCGGTGGGCAGAATGGCGGGTCGCCACGTCTGGACGCGGGCTCGGTCCCGGGTTTTTCGACGTAACCGCCTTGCTGAGCCTGGCCGTGGCCATCACTGTGGTGGCGTTAATCTTGCCGGCCGATTGAGGAAAGGCGCAGGCCTTTCCTCAATCGGCCGTAACTTCAGTTATTCAGTAACTCGCGGGCCTTGGCCCTAAAGCCATCCGCTAGACGGTTTAGAAACCCAGCGAGCGGGCAACTTCACGCAGCCGCACGGCAGAGTTAGTCAAACCGTCGCGTTCCTTCAAGGTCAGCGGGGTGGCCAAGACACGTCCCGCCCCGTCGCGCCCGGTGACGGTGGGTGCCGCCATGCAGACATCGGAGATGCCGTGCCAGTCCTCTAGCAGGGTAGACAGGGTCTGAACCCGGTGTTCATCGCGCAGCACGGCGCGAATAATCGAAGTGGAGGCCAGGCCGATAGCGTAGTTGGTGGCTCCCTTTCCGGCGATGATTTCATACGCGCTGTTCACCACGTCTTTGGCGATGGAATCCATCAGTTCCTGGTCAAAGAGCCCGCCACTGAGGGTGGGACCCCACTGTTCCAGGGGGACGTTACCGATAGAGGCCGAGGACCACAGCGGGATTTCGCTGTCTCCGTGTTCACCACAGATATAGGCGTGAACCGACTTGATAGCCACGCCCGTGTGGTTGGCGACGTGGTAGCGCAGTCGCGAGGTATCCAGCACGGTCCCCGAACCGAAGAGTCGGTTGCGCGGCAGACCGGAAATCTTTAGCGAAGCGTAGGTGACGACATCTACCGGATTAGTCACCATCATGTAGATGGCCTCCGGGGCGACGCTCTGGAGCTGGGGGATGAGTTTCTTCATCAAGCTCACTGTGGATTTTCGCCAGGTCCAGGCGGTCTTGTCCGGGCTTCTGTGCCGCCCCGGCGGTAACCACCACCATGTCGGCATCCTTACACACCTGGATGTCGTCTGATCCTACGACTTCTGCGCCGGGGGTGAACTGGGCTCCATGAGCGATGTCCAGGGCTTCGGCCTTGACTCGTTCGGCGTTGATATCGTACAGGGCGATTTCAGGGGCTACCCCATCAATCGCGGCGGCGTATGCCAGGGTGGAACCTACGGCTCCGGCCCCGACAATCGCCAGTTTCGCCGGGCGGTTACCCGAGGTGAAATCCCTGGTGGGGCTGGACTGGGCAGCGGTGTCGGCGGGAAGGTCTTTTAGATTTGCACTTGCAGTATTCTCGGACATAATCAACTCCTTTTTTCACCTAACAGGTTACTCTTAAATGCTTTTCTTCTAAATGCTTTTCTTTGCTGAGCTGGTAATCCCGACCAAAATCTGCCTGACCTGCGCTTTTATCTCCGTGCCGAAAAGTGGGGTGAAAATAAAAATCTTGGGGTGGCCCCCGTCGAGCTCCGCCGCTGCGGTCCCGGCCAGGGTATCGTTGCGGCGGAACCTGGAAATTTATCTCGATATCGAGTAAAATGACCAGCGACGGAATGACCCGTAACTACGACCTCCCCAACCTCAAAAAGGAGCAATAATGGCCAAAATCAAGGTGGAAAACCCGGTTGTCGAACTCGACGGCGACGAGATGACCCGAATTATCTGGCAGCAAATCCGCGAAAGACTGATTCTTCCCTACTTGGATGTAGACCTGAAATACTATGACTTGGGTATCGAAAACCGTGATGCCACCGATGACCAGGTGACCATCGACTCGGCCAATGCCATCAAGCAGTACGGCGTGGGGGTAAAGTGTGCGACCATCACCCCCGACGAGGCTCGCGTCGAGGAATTCGGCTTGAAGAAGATGTGGAAGTCTCCTAACGGCACCATCCGTAATATCTTGGGTGGCGTAATCTTCCGCGAACCGATCATCATCCAGAATGTGCCGCGTCTGGTGCCGGGCTGGACCAAACCCATCGTGGTAGCGCGTCACGCTTTCGGCGACCAGTACAAGGCCACGGATTTCAAGGTTCCCGGCGAGGGTGCTATCACCATTACCTGGACCCCCACCGACGGATCAGAGCCGATTCGCCACGAAGTCATAAAGATGCCCCCGCATGGTGGTGTGGTGATGGGGATGTATAACTTCAACGAATCCATCAAAGACTTTGCACGGGCCTGCTTCAACTACGCCCTGGACCGCAAGTACCCGGTGTATCTCTCTACCAAGAACACCATCTTGAAGGCCTATGACGGACAGTTCAAAGACCTTTTCGCCGAAGTTTTCGCCCAAGAATTCAAGCCGCAATTCGACGCCGCCGGGATCACTTACGAGCACCGTTTGATTGATGACATGGTGGCCTCCTCGCTGAAGTGGGAGGGTGGCTACCTCTGGGCCTGCAAGAACTACGACGGTGACGTGCAGTCCGACACGGTAGCCCAGGGTTTCGGCTCTCTGGGATTGATGACTTCGGTGTTGATGACTCCCGATGGGCGCACTGTTGAAGCCGAAGCCGCACACGGCACGGTGACCCGCCACTATCGGGCCTGGCAGCGTGGGGAAAAGACCTCCACCAACCCCATTGCTTCCATCTACGCTTGGACGCGCGGTTTGGCCCACCGCGGCAAGCTGGACAACACCCCCGAGGTGACGAACTTCGCCACTACCTTGGAAGACGTCATCATTAAGACCGTAGAGGGTGGGCAGATGACCAAGGACTTGGCGCTGCTGATTTCCAAGGACACCGAGTGGCTGACCTCGGATGGTTTCATGAATGCCCTGGATGAAAACCTTCAGGCTCGTTTGAAGTAGAGCTACAGAACTCCAGATTGAAATGCGGCTCGGGTTACGAAGGTAACCCGAGCCGCATTTTTCGCTTGCGCTCCAACCCTAAGCGCCGCCCCAACTACTGCGGGGACCTCGACGGGGGAGGAAAAATAGTTACTGGAGTGACAGATGTTAACTCAGCGACTAAAACCGCAAGAATCTCGCCTCAAATCGCGAAATAATTTTGCGAAAACCCGCACTTTTGCGCTAAATTTACGTAATGTCTAATAGACGGCTCCGCCAAAGTGGAGTCACCTAGAAACACTATCGAGAGGTAAAAATGTCTCTGAACCGTACTGAACTGGTTGCCGAAATCGCCAAGCGCGCTGGCCTGTCCAAGACCGAAGCTGACGGCGCTCTGTCTGCCTTCCAGGATATCCTGATTGATTCCCTGAAGAACGGCGATACCGTGAAGGTCACCGGCCTGATGAACGTAGAGCGCGTGGAGCGTGCCGCCCGTACCGGCCGCAACCCCCGCACCGGCGAAGAAATCAAGATCCCCGCTGGTTTCGGCGTGAAGATTTCCGCTGGCTCCACCTTGAAGAAGGCTGTTACCAACAAGTAACCTGTCTCCTCAGCGATTCGACCGGCCACTTACAGGCCGGTCGTTTCATTTTTACTGCGATAGAATAGCGACTATGAGCGAAGCACAAGAAATGCCGCAGGGCGGCACCTCCGTGCTGGAACGCACGGATACCGAACTGCAAAAGAATCCCGGAGATGCCGAAAGATACGCGCACTATGTGCGCAAGGATCGCATCACCGCTTCGGCAGTAACAGGGCAGGCGGTGATTGCCCTTTGCGGCAAAGTTTGGGTGCCTTTGCGCGACCCCAAGAACTTTCCTATCTGTCCGGTGTGCAAGGAAATCATGGCCTCCATGCACGGTTCGGATGGCCACGGCACCGGTTGGCCTTTCCATGGCGGCCCCGCAGACGGGGGAGAATAAGCCGGCACAAACACGTGCCAGAACAAACCGGCACTCCAACTCAGGAAAGCCAGCCGCAGAAATCACGGCCCAGCCCCCAGACCACCCCTTAGAGATTCACCAGCCGCGTAGGAATCGCCGGGTCGCCTTCGCTCAATCTCCAGGCCTGATAGGGCAACTGGTTGCGCGATTCGGTGTGGCGCGCCGCGGCCCGCCCTAAAGCCCCCGCATCGAACCAAGAGGTATCGGTTTCACCGCGCACCACGAAGTCGTGCTGCAAGGGACGCGCGCCCTGCCCAGCCAGATAGTCCAAGGCGATTTCCTTTGAAGGCGCGGTGACTAACAGTTCGGTGGTGGCGGTGCCATCCGCCATCACGCGACCTGCCCACTTTTGACCGCCTTGGGTGGATTTATCGGCGGATTTCTTTTCTACCGGCACCATTTCGCCGCCGCTTCCTTCGCGCGCCACCAGTTTGTAAACCAGTGCCGCGGTCGGCATCCCCGATCCCGAAACCAGTTTGGTCCCCACCCGTAGGAATCCACCGGTGCGGCTCCCAGGGCGGCAATGGCGTATTCATCCAGGTCATTCGTGACGGTGATCTTGGTTTGGGTGGCCCCCTGCTGTCCAGCTGCTGGCGCACCTTGAAGGTCCCGGCTACCAGGTCGCCGGAATCCAGCCGCACTGCTCCCAGTTCGCCCCCGGCTTCGCGCGCCAGGAGCACCCCGCGCTCTACCGCGGCCTCGACGTCGTAGGTATCTACCAGCAGCGTGGTCCCCGGCCCCATCGTCGCCAGCTGGGCGCGAAAGGCGTCGTCTTCGGTTTCGTGCAGCAAGGTGAAGGCGTGGGCGGCGGTGCCGATGGCGCGAATCCCGTAGCGCTTACCTGCCTCGAGGTCAGAAGTTCCCGCGAAACCGCCAATCTGGGCGGCGCGAGCGGCCGAAACTGCGGCGCGTTCGTGTGCCCGGCGCGCCCCCATATCCATGCAGGGTCGCCCGTGAGCGGCGATGGTCATGCGCGAAGCCGCCGACGCAATCGCGCAGTCATAGTTCATGACAGACAGTAGATAGGTCTCCAGCAAACAGGCCTGGGCAAAAGTCCCGCGCACCGTCAGAATCGGAGAGTTGGGCAAAAAGACCTCGCCTTCGGCGTAACCCAAGATGTCGCCGCTGAAGCGATAGTTTTCCAGGTACTTCAGGGTTTCGGCCCCGACGATGCGGTTGTCGGCCAGATAACGCAGCTGGGCTTCGTCAAACCGGAAGCGCTGCAGCCCTTCCAAGATGCGCCCGATGCCTGCCGCCACCAAGAAGCGACGCGAGGCGGGGAAACGCCGGGTGAAAAGTTCAAAGACACACTGGCGGTGAGCCATGCCGTTTTGCAAGGCGGAATCCACCATGGTCAGCTCGTACATATCGGTCAGCAAAGCTGTGGATTGGGATGCACTCATGCCCTAACTATAGCCCGCCGCTGGCAGATTTCCGAGGTTCGGTGTGATTTTCGGGGTATGTTCCCGGTTCGAGGCCGCCTTTTTGGGCGGTTCTTCCTCAGTCGAGGTCGTCGGGGCGGGTGAAGTCGGCTTCTTCGGGTTTCACCGCGGGGGCCTTGGTGATCAACTTGTGCCCCAACCACAGCGCCAGGAACAACGGCAGACCGATGTAGGCGGTCAAGAGAGACACGAAGTCAGCTTTCCCGGTGAAGGCCTCGAGGTTTTGCCCGGCAATCACCACCAGGCACATCACCAGGGCGATGATGGGCCCCAGGGGATAGAGGGCGGCTTTGAAGGGCAGCTGGTTGACGTCGTGCCCCTGGGCGGTGTAGGCCTTGCGAATTTGTAGTGGGACCAGGCGATACCGCACCAGGTGATGAATCCCGCCAGACCCGACGCATTGACCAGCCACACGTAGGCCGCGCCGTTGCCAATCAAGGAAGTCAGGAAGGCAAAGAAACCTATCGCCGTGGTGGCCAGCAGCGCATTCATCGGTACGCCACGCTTGGTGGTGTAGCTAAAGAACTTGGGCGCCTCGCCTTCCAGGGCCAGGGCATAGAGCATCCGGGTCGAGGCATAGAGCCCGGAGTTCCCCGCCGAAAGCACCGAAGTCAAGATCACCGCGTTCATGATGGAAGCCGCCGCGGCGATGCCGACTTTGTCGAAAACCAGGGTGAAAGGCGACAGGGTGATGTCCCCGGAATCATTGAGCAAGCGCGGATCGTCGTAGGGGATCAGGAAGGCAATCACCACGATGGCGAAGATGTAGAACAGCAGGATGCGCCAAAACACCGTGTTGATAGCTTTGGGGATGGTCTTTTCCGGGTTGCGCGCCTCGCCGGCAGCCACGCCCACCATCTCGGTGCCTTGGAAGCTGAAACCGGCAATCATGAATACCGCCAAAATCCCTAGCGGGAAGTCCTTGAAAGTGTTGCCATCTTTGGTCCAGTTGGCGAATCCCACCGGTGTGTCGCTGCCCAAGATCCCGACGATCATCGCCAGACCCAGCACCAGGAAGATGATGACGGTGGCGACTTTGATGAAGGCGAACCAGAACTCGCTTTCCCCGTAGGCCCCGGCAGAAAAGGCGTTGATGATGAACAGCAGCGCCAGGAAGATGGCGGACCACACCCAGGCGGGAACATCGGGCAGCCAGTACTGCATCACCAGCGCGGCGGCCACCAGTTCGGCAGCTACGGTGATGGACCAGTTGTACCAGTAGTTCCAACCCATCGCGAAGCCGAAGGAGGGCGAGACGAAACGACGGCTGTATTCCCCAAAAGAACCCGCCACGGGCAGATAGGTGGCCATTTCACCCAGGGACTGCATCAGGAACCACACCATGATGCCGATCAGGGCATAGGCCAGCAGCGCCCCGCCGGGTCCCGCGGTGTTGATGGTGGCCCCGGAAGCAACGAAGAGCCCGGTCCCGATGGATCCGCCGATCGCGATCATCGAGAGGTGGCGGCCTTTCATGCCGCGCTGCAGTTTTTTATTGTGAGTGTCCGGGGCGGGGTGATTGTCGGTGTTTGCCATCTTGACTCCTGATAACTACAAAATCCTTAAGAGTCTAAACATTTCTGGCTCGGATTTGAAAACCCGCCGTGGTGTTCCCGGGTCGAGGCCGGGGTTAGGGTACCAGGTCGAGGCCGGGGTTGGAGTACCAGGTCGGATGGCGGGGAGAGTAGGGTCGAGGCCGGTACTTTATTCCCCAAAGTCTGGCCGAAGAGAGGGAAAGTCGGTAACCTGAAAAGGTGAATATCGCACAGCCTCTCACCGAGTACAGCTCCCAGGCCGTTGCCGAGGCCGAACGGGTGCTGCCCCGGGCGTGGAACACCGTGGTGTGGAACGATGCGGTGAACCTGATGAACTATGTGACTTGGGTTTTCAAAACCTACTTTGGCTATACCCACGAACGCGCCGAACGCCTGATGAAAGAAGTGCACTTCAAGGGACGCGCCGTGGTTTCGGCCGGTTCGCGCGAAGAGATGGAAGCAGATGTCTTGGCGATGTGCGGATACGGACTGTGGGCCACCCTGGAGCAGGAAGCCGACTGAGAGGGCCAAAATCTATGCACGCATTCATCCCCGACCCCGCCGGCGGCTGGTCCTCCTCGGTGGACCGCGAAGAGGCCGAACTCCTGGCCGCGGTTTTCACCGAACTGGCCGCCGCCCTCGAACAGGAAGCGCAACGCGAGGTCCTCGACATGATGGGAGTCGACCTCGATGCGGGCGCACCCCGATACAGCGACCCCCACCCACTCATGTTCGAAAGTAGTTTCGGGGTGGACCAGGTATCTTCCCTGCAGCCGCGTGAAACCCCCACAGATGCGCCGGATTCCGCCACCGGAACTTCCACCCCTGGGCCCGGAATAAACCCCTCGGAAAACGCCCAGACCCCGGTCCAAACCCCTCAGCCCACAGCCGGACTCAGCGAGGCCGAATTGTTGGAGCAGCTGGATTTCGACCCACTCTCCCAGCGTCCCGCGCCCTCGAACCCCTACGTCGCAGCGATTCTGCGACCCATGAGCAAAGACCCCGAACTGGCCTCCGAGCTGCGGGCCTTGACCACACCGGACCTGGCGGGACGCAAGGCGGCGGGGATGCGGCACGTGGCTGCGGCCCTGCGCTGGTGCCTGGACCAGCACCAGCCGGTTCGCGTCCAAGCCCAAAATCTCTCCCAGTGGGTCACCGCCATCAATGACACCCGACTGGCGCTGGGGTGGTCCCTGGGAATCGAAGACGAGGCACGCAGCGAAGAAATCGAACAGATGGCACAGGCAGATGCCGCCAGCGGATCGTATTCCGCCTATGAAATCACCTTGGCCAGCGTCTATACCGCGCTTTCGTGGTGGCTTGAGACTCTTTTGCGCGCCGTAGACCAGCGTTTGTGAATGCCCGCGCTACACTGACACCTGGAAAGAGGAGGGTTCTTGAATAACGCACCCATCGGCATCTTCGACTCGGGCCTGGGCGGTTTGACCGTAGCGCGCGCCATCATCGACCAGTTACCGGGAGAATCCGTGATTTATATCGGCGACACTGCTAATTCACCCTACGGCACCAAAGCCGAAGCCAGAGTAAAGGAACTCTCCTTAGAGGTGATGGATAAACTGGTGGCCCGCGGGGTAAAGATGCTGGTGGTGGCCTGTAACACGGCCTCCTCGGTGGCGGTTTTCGAAGCTCGCGCGCGCTACCAATCAGACGCCATCCCCGTGCTGGAGGTGATTTCTCCGGCGGTACACCGAGCGGTGTCCTCGACCCGAAACGGACGCATCGGTGTAATTGCAACTGAAACCACCATCCGTACCGGCACCTACCAACGCGCCCTGCGGGCTTACGCCCAAATCCACGTCACCGCCCAAGCCTGTCCCGCTTTCGTAGACTTCGTCGAAAAGGGCGTCACTTCAGGACCGGAGCTTCTGGCCCAAGCTCACGCCTATCTCGACCCGGTGCGACGGGCCGGGGTCGACACCCTGGTCTTGGGATGCACCCACTATCCGCTCTTGACCGGCGTAATCAGCTACGTGATGGGACCGGAAGTAACCCTGGTGTCCTCGGCCGAAGAAACCGCGCGCGACGTGTACCGCACCTTGGTGGAGCAGGACTTGTTGAGCCACCCCGCAGCGGGATTAAATCAGGAAATCCCCCGCTACCAGTTCCTGGCAACGGGGGATACCCAAAGGTTTTCGCACTTGGCCAGGCGCTTCTTGGGCCCAGAGGTAACCGCGGTCATCCAGGCCTAAGGGCGACGCCTCGCAAAGTGTTCAGGCCCAGACGTCCAGACCCCCAGCGGGATTGCTGACTTTCATCACCGCCGACAGCGTCGCGGTCTTGACCGCTTGCTGCGTCTGGGCGGCGACGGCGGTCACCATCAGTTCCTTCAGATCCAGGGTGGGCATGGTGGCTACACCAGATATTGGATTCATACTTGCCTCCTTTCTAAACTTGGGGTTTTGCCTGACCTCAGAGGAACACGTCCAGCGCGGCGCCGGTGTTCGACTTGTAGGTGTTAGGCAAATGTGACTCGGTAGGTTGGGAGGGGCCGACGACGGGTTTGAAATCCCCGGCGTTGGAACCAAAACTACCGGCTACGCCTGTGGCAACTGCTTCCGACTTTGTGGTGTTGGAAACAGGCTCAGGTTTTTCGGCCTTCGCGCTGGGCTCTATAGACGGGCGCGTAAATGCCTGGTTAGTAAGCGCCGGGTTCAAGGTCCCGGCTACATCTACAGCAAGCATGATTCCTCCTGAATGTGCGAGGAGTCTGTGGCGGGTGCCACAACTCCGGGGACAATCCATGTCCCCACTAATTATTGTGCGGCATTTGGGTGGGAAATACTAGTGAATTTGCGATTTTTGCCTCGCAACTGGGGTGGCGGGGTGGCTTTGTGCGGACAATTCCCCTTCGAGGTGCGGTGTGCGGGTCCGCCTCGAGGTCGGGGGAGAGGCCCTTTAGGAGTGGTACTGGGCTTCGCGGATCTGGAGGATGGCTTGCAGCTGCGCGGCTATCTGTTGGAAAGCCTTGTGGCGATGTGAAATCGCGTTCTTTTCCTCTGCGCTGAGTTCCGCGGTGGTGACGTCAAAGCCGTCAGGAACAAAGATCGGGTCGTATCCAAAACCGGCTTTACCTCTGGCTTCGCGAATCAAGCGACCCCCCATGATGCCGTTGCCCAGATAGGTGCCCCCACCCGGAACAATCAAAGCGGCCGCGCAGATAAAAGTGGCGGCGCGATGTTGGTCGGGAACATCGCAAAGCTGGTTTAACAGCAACTTCAGATTCGCCTTGTCGTCGCCGTGTTTTCCGCACCAACGTGCCGAAAAAATCCCGGGAGCTCCGCCCATGATTTCCACGCTCAAACCGGAGTCGTCAGCCAGCACTGGCACATCCACCATCTTCGCCAGGTGACGCGCCTTGATCAGGGCGTTGGCGCTGAAAGAGGTCCCGTCCTCGACCGGTTCCGAGGCCCCCAGCTGTCCCGCTGGGACAATTCCGCCCTCTTGCAGTGCCGGAACCAAGGGGCGCAGAATCGCCTCTACTTCGCGCACTTTGTGGTTGTTCCCGGTGGCCATCACCACCTGGGTTCCCAGTGGCAGCGTCAACACAGCGGGCGTTTCCTCTTTAGACATAATCTTTCGATCCCCTAGTTCACAGAAATATCGCCGTCCCTAAGCCGCAGCACCGTCTGGGGTGGAGCCGTGACGGCCTTGAGCTGGGCAGCGGTAATCAGTTTACAGCCCTGCTGGGCCAAATCCAGCAGCTGATTCAGTTCCTCGCGGTCAAAGGGCTTCCCTTCGGCGGTTCCCTGAACTTCCACCAGGGAACCCGCCCCGGTCATCACCACGTTCATGTCGGTTTGGGCTCGGACGTCCTCTTCGTAAGGCAGGTCCAGACGCGCTTCGGAATCGATGATTCCTACGCTGATGGCGCAGATAGAGTCACGCAGCGGATCGGCGGTGATGAAGCCTTGTTTCCGCCCTACTTGCAAAGCGCGAGCCAAGGCAATCCAAGCCCCGGAAATCGCCGCGGTGCGGGTACCTCCGTCTGCCTGGAGTACATCGCAATCGATCTCTACCATGTTTTCCCCCAGCTTGGCGTAGTCCACCCCGGCGCGTAACCCACGACCAATCAGGCGGGAAATTTCTTGGGTGCGTCCCCCCACTTTCCCTTTGGTGGATTCCCGGGGCGAACGAGTAGAAGTAGCGCGCGGCAACATGGCGTATTCGGCGGTGACCCATCCCAAACCGGAATCCTTGCGCCACCGGGGCACCCCTTCGGTCAAACTGGCGGTACAAAGTACCCGCGTGTTTCCAGCCTCTACCAAAACTGAGCCCTCGGGTGCCTGGGTCCAGTCCAAGTGAAAGGCCATGTCACGTAGCTGGTCAGGGGCGACGGGAATCTTTTCGCATCCTTAGTCTCTTTCTTCCGCTTCCGGGTGTTTGTTAACCGGGATATGATTTTACTTACTTGGGGCGCTCGCGCTGCAGCTGGGCAGCTTGTCTATCTGGGCCTGGTTGCCCTGTTTCAAGGTTTCGAGTACCTCTAAGGCTTGGTCGAAAGTATCGATTGCGAAAACCCGCAGCTGGTCGGGAACGTGACCGCGGACCTCGTCACAGTTACTTTTCGGCGCTAAAAACACCTGCGCACCATCCGCCCTCGCCCCGGCCATCTTCTGGGCGATACCGCTGATGGCTCCAACTTTTCCCGAAAAATCGATGGTTCCGGTGCCGGCCACGACCTGGGAGGGGGCGATGTTTTCTGGGGTGAGTTCCTCTACGATCCCCAGGGCGAACATGGTGCCGGCCGAAGGACCACCCACATCTTGGAGATGGAAGCGGATTTTGAGGGGAATCTCGGCTTTGGGATATAGCATAACTCCCAGCTGGGAGCCTTTACCTTGAGCGGCTTTGACGGTTTCGACCTCGAGGTTTTGTTCCTTTCCTTTGCGCTGTATCGTGAGCTGCACCTTGGTCTGGGCGGACACTTCAGAGAGGTAATCCCGCAAGCTGGTGATGTCGTTGATTTCCAATGCGGTTTTACCCGGAGCAGCGATACGCAGCAAAACGTCGTCGGTTTTCAACAGGTCCTGGGCTGAGGGATTGTTATAGACCTTGGAGACCAACAGCTGGATCGGTACCTGGTATCCCAAGTGGCGCAGCGCCACGGTTTCGGCGGCCAGCTGGGACTGATCCATCTGGGACGAACCGATTTCTGGATGTCTTGGCTGGTGACGGAAGGGGGATAGACCTCGGATTGCGAAAGAATCACCGAATTCGGGTCGAGGGCAGCGCGCAGGACCCCGATACCGTTGACGAAAGAGCCCGGTCCACCCCAGGTAGAGACCGTGGTCATCATCAGTTTCGGGTTGTTATCGGTATAGGTTTTCGCGTCCTTCACTTCGATGAGAGGAACCCCGGACTGGTTTTTCCCCAAGACATTAAAGGTGGGTCCCGGAGAGTTGATGACCACCGGGTAGGGGATGGCGAAAGTCAACAGGAAGCCCAACACCAGCAGTGTCAAAGGAACGACATAGCGACTAAGCCGCCTCGGTGGCTTCGTTTCAACAGGTGAAGGGGTGCTCATCATGGATACTATATTCCCATGAATGAATCAGAAATGCCTGACTGGATGCAGATGCTGCGCCGGGTCTTTGGACCGGAAAAAGCCGAAGAGATGGCGGAAAAGATGCGCTCGGGCCAGCCCTTTACGGCCTTCAACCAGGGCGAGGGCGTCTTTGCCTTTCCGTTGCAGGCCCTGCTGGGCGCAGACAAGGGTGTGGTGAACTGGGATTTGGCCCGCATGACCGCTACGGGGAAAATTGGATCTTCCCACCGCACGGTGACTCACGCCGATGCCCAACAGATACGAGCCTTCCTCTCCGAGGCGAATCTGCGCTTGGACGCCGCCACCACCTTGACGCCTCCCGCGGCTAATTACGCGGCCTGGTCTCCCGCCAAGTGGCTCGAGGAATCCCTGGAGGTGTGGCAGGTCTTGATTTCTCCGGTGGCACAGTCCACCACCGCTTCGATGAGCCAGGCTCTGATCGCCAGGATTGACCCCGAGGATGTTCGCGTCGAGTTCGACGAAGTTCCCTCGCAGATGCAAGGGTTGTTGTCCATGTTTACTTCTTCTGCTGACGGCAGTTTCAGTCTGGATAAATTGGTGGGGGTGCTCAGCGCGAATCTCTTTGCCTTGCAGTTCGGCCAGGCTTGGGGACAGATGGCCCGGGAATGCTTTGGGTCTACCGATATCGGCCTGCCCTTAGGCAAGGCAGATCAGTCGGCGCTGATCGTCGAAAATGTAGAGAAATTCGCCCAGGACGCCGAGGTAGATACGCAGGCTGCCCTGACCTTCCTGGCCACGCGCGAGGCCGCCTATGTGCGGCTGTACCACGCGGTGCCGTGGCTGCGGATGTACGTGACAAAAACCATCACGGACTATGCCAAAGACATCAGTTTTGACTTGGAATCCATGGAGAAAGCCATGGAATCTATCAACCCCATGGAGCCGGGGGCGATGGAACAGATGCTGGGGCGTGGGGCCCTGACCCCGCAGGTTACGGACCGACAGACCGAGGCTCGTCAGCACCTCGAAACTATTTTGGCCGTGATGGAGGGTTGGGTAGATATGGTGGTGACGCGGTGCCTGGGAGGGGTGCTGCCCGAGTTGGCACCGCTGCGCGAGATGATGGCGCGGCGACGCGCCACCGGGGGGCCGGCGGAAACCACCTTCGCTTCTTTGATTGGTTTAGAGTTGCGACCCAAGCGACTGCGCGAAGCCAGCCGTCTGTGGACGCGTCTGGTGGGCAAACTGGGTCCCCAAGGAGCGGAAAAGATTTGGGAGCACCCTGATTTATTGCCCGAAGAATCCGATTTCGACGCGATTGATGACTTCGTGGCGCGTCTGGCCGGAGAGACCCCGATAGATGAAGTCGAGGCCGCTTTGGAGGCTATGTTGGATGGATCCTTGCCCTATGCCAAAGGTCTGGAACCTGGCGCGGATTCCGAAGGAGACGCCACCGCTGGGGCGCAACCAACCGCGGACAACGTGGGGAATGCAGGCACTTCGGACAAGGGGACACAATCCCAAGAAGACGCGGATGCTTCCCCCTTGGATCCCCAAGATTCCCAGGACGACACCCAAGGGCCCGCCGAGACGAATTCCTGATTTATCCCGGTTTCTTCCAAAAGTAGTGCGCAACAACCACAGTTGGGGTCGGGGTGATAGTCAAAGTTATGGGTCTGTCCGTCTATGTCGATGCGGGTGACACGTCCGGGGTGGATGGCTCGCTGGTCCAGATAGGACAGGATTTGGGCGCTGGCCACGGCGCAGCCCAGCCGTCCTAAAGATGACTCGATGTGGGGGAAAGGTACCTGAAGCAAACTGGAGACCCTCTCGGTGAGGTCCGAGATGCGGTCTTGGCGATGCCGGGCAATACAGTTGGGGCAGGGTGTGATTCCGGGGATGGTCAAGGGGCCGACCTCGACGTGGTCGTGGCCGAACACTATAGAGAGGAAGGGGACCCCCTGGCGCATGGCGTGATGCACCTCGATAGGGTTGATGCTGCCCCAGTTGAGGTTGATCCACAGATTGCTGTCCTTGTTGTTCCCGACCAGCTTCACGGCAGGGCCTTGTGATGTCAGTTGCTGGCGCAGTTCAGTCACGCGGTGTTTGGCGCGACTGGGATGCAGGTCTCGGAGTTGGCTGAAACAGATGGTCCCGATACCACCCGCCGCCAAGTGCCCGGCCAGTCCCACAGATAAATCCGTGTCGGTGTTGAATGCAACTTTGAGGAATTTCCGGTTACGATAGGCTGCGCGCAAGGTAGCGCCACCCAGCCGCATCCAGGTGGAATCCTCGGTGCCGCGCCGCGCAGCTTTGCCACAGTCCAGCAGTTCGGCTCTTTTCAGGTGTTGCAGCAGCTCTTCTACTTGCTTCCATTCCAAGTCGAGGCGCTGGGCACGTTGGCGCAGGTCCGAGCGGGAAGAACCCAGTTCCAGGAACTTTAAGATGCGCCACAGCTTTTCCCCCAGGTGAGGGAAGCACAGCAGGGTTTCCATCCCCGCGCAGATTTCGACTCTTTGGTCGGGGAATTGAATGGCGTGGATGCCGTTGTGAAATTTCATAGTCTCTACCTCCTGGAGAAAACCCTACATAACTCATCAAACAAAATCAAACATAAACATAAAGGTTGTGGATAACTCTGATTTGCGTAGATTCACACCCCGCGGAGGTCCACCTAGACCGCGGGGGAAAAACTTGACACACTGAAAGGGTGACGCAGGCCCAAACCCCCGACCCGACCCCACCGGATTACGTGACTTCTCCGGAAAAACTCCTCGAGGACCTCGACCCCCAACAAACAGAAGTCGCCGCACACCAAAGCGGGGCGATGTGCGTCCTGGCCGGGGCAGGAACCGGGAAAACCCGGGCCATCACCTACCGCATCGCCTACGGGGTACACAGTGGGCAAAGCGATCCGAACTCTATCTTGGCGCTGTCCTTTACCCGCAAAGCCGCCGCAGAGATGCGCGAACGCCTGGAAGGTCTGGGAGTCGCGGGGGTTTCCACCCAGACTTTCCACTCGGCAGCCCTGGGGATGGCGCGGCACTTCTGGCCGCAAGTGCTGGGCGGGGAAATTCCCCAAATCACTCAACACAAATCTTCTCTGATTGTGGCGGCGGCTTCTCGTTTGCATTTCCAACCCAGCAAAGACCAAGTCCAGGAACTCGCCGCGGAACTGGAATGGGCCAAAGTCGGACTGATGACTCCAGACGAATACCTGGTGCGCGCCCGGCGCGAAGGCAGAGAACAGGTCGGGGGGCTCTCTACGGGACGTATGGCGGATCTGATGGAGGCCTACGAGGAAGCCAAGCTGGAACGCGAAGTCCTGGATTTCGAAGACATATTGCTGTTGACCGCAGGGATGATGGATACGCGTGAAGACGTGTTGCGCGCGATTCGCAACCGCTACCACAGCTTTGTGGTGGACGAATACCAAGATGTTTCCCCGCTGCAGAACTATCTGCTGATGGGGTGGCTGGGGCATCGTCGCAACTTGGCGGTGGTGGGGGATGCGGCCCAAACCATCTATACCTTTACCGGCGCGACCCCCAGTTTTTTGACTGACTTCACCCAGGTTTATCCCGAGGCCAAGGTCGTGCAGCTGGTGCGTGACTATCGCTCGACCCCGCAAGTGGTGGAGCTGGCTAACCGGGTCCTGAGCCAGGCCAAAGGACCCGACGGACAGCCCCTGGGTGGCACGGTGCGCCTGGTTTCCCAGAAACCCGACGGTGCCGAGCTACAGTGGTTCGTCGCCGAGGACGACCAGACCGAAGCCCGCGAAGTCGCCCGTCGGGTCCAGGCCATGCACCAGGCGGGCCGTGACTTTGGCGACATCGCCCTGCTCTACCGGGTCAATTCCCAAGCCCCGCTGTACCAGGCAGAGTTGGCCCGGCTGGGCATCCCCAGCCAGGTAAAGGAAAACCACCGCGATGCCGTGTCCACCGCTGCTAAAACCGCGTCATCGGCGGTCACCTTGTCTTCGCTGCATTCCTCGAAGGGACTCGAGTGGGATGCGGTTTTCCTGGTGGGATTGTCGCAGGGCTTGTTGCCGCTGTATTGCGCCACCACCCCCCAGCAAATCGAAGAGGAGCGCCGCCTGTGCTACGTGGGGATTACCCGGGCCAGGGATGAGCTGACGCTGTCTTTTGCCCGCAACCGTCGCGCCCAAAAAGAAGACGCCCGCCGGGTAACTCCTTTCCTGGAACAGTTTTGGCCGAAACTGGTGCCGGGGCGGACTCGGGCGCGGCACGGCACCTAGGACTGCGGGGTGGAATCCGTTGGTCCTTCCATGTTGCGCGTAATCAGGTGCAACAAATCCGGGGCGAGGGCGGGACCTTGTTCGATGTGTTCGGGGTTAGTAGTGAAGTTGGGATGTACCAGGGACCACACCTCGGTGCGGGTAGCCGCCACCACAAAGCGGGACTTTTCGGCTTTATTCGAGTGCTGGGCCAGGTACTTTTCGCGTTCTTGGGGGTCGCTGGGTGCTGCTTCGGCTTCCTCTAGCGTCATCATCTGGTCGGTTTCATAGCACAAGGCCACGCCTTCGATCTGGTCACTCCACACGATGCGAGACAGATTCTCGAGGAACTCGTTGCCGTCGTCGGGCATGGCGAAAGGCAGCGCAATCAAAGTATCCGGGGCGTCGGTGGCGTGTTGGCGAATCTGTTCCATCTCGGGTTTTGGCAGATCCTTTACCACTTTGGGGAGGTCAGCTAACAGGTGCAGGGTAAAGAGCTGTCCCATGCGGTTTCCGGGCAAGGGTTGCAACTGTGAATCCAGTTGCCACACCAGTCGGACAATGGCGGGGACCTGGGCGAGGTCCGGGGTGGAGTTTTCGGTCGAGGCCTTGGTAGCGGCGGAGTTTTCGTCCGGGGTAAAGGCCATATTCAGCAATGAGTCCGCGGGTTTTAGGAGGGAATCGTTATCGGTCATGCAGCCATTATTCCACGCCGGGCTGGCCGAGGGGGTCTTTGCCGGGCTCCGAATGGAAAGGAAAGGGCCTTTATGAAAGGATGTAAAAAAGCAAGGCTACAGAAGAGGCAGAAATTGAGCTTTAGTGGATCTAATGTCGGTTCCATCTTCGGCGCGGGTCGCGGCAATGGTGGGGGAGGCGGGGCCGGACCTCGCAATCCCTTTGGCGGACCCTCGCAACCCCGGCCTCGAAACAACGGGCAAAACCCCGCGTCGAAATCCGTGTTTTCCAGTCGACCCCTGCGAGCCACGATCACCATTTTGGTGTTGCTGGTGGCGGGAATCGGGGTGGCTTCCACCCTGTGGGCCGAGCTGGCTTGGTACCAGCAGCTGGGGCGCATCTCGATTGTGTTGACCACTTGGGGTTGGAAGATCGGCTTGGTGACAATCGGAGCTCTCTTCGTGGCTGTGGTAGTGTGGGCAAACCTGGCCATAGCGGCTAAATCCAGCCCCTTCGCTGCTGCCCGTAACCGCGCTACTAACCGGAAAAACGCCGAAAAAAAGATGGACGAGGCCAAACGCAGGGCACAGCAACGCGACGCGACCGAACCTCGAAAAGGGGATACCACCGACACCGCGAAAACGAAAGGTGCTGATAAAGACAAAGACGAAGTAGTCGACCTCGAACTGGAATTCGACAAAGTCGAGGACCTCGCCGATGACCTCGAAGCGGAACTTCGTCGCGAAACCCTGAAACGTGACCGTATCGTCGTATCGGACCTGCACAATTTGCTGGAACCGTGGCGTCGTGTCTTGCTGATTTTGGCCCCCCTGGCGGCGGGAGTGGCGATTGCGATGCCGCTGTCTTCCAGTTGGAACCTCTTTGCAGTGTGGTTCCAACGTTCCTCATTCGGGGCAAAGGATCCGATTTCTCCCAAGATGCATCTTTCTTTGTCTTTACCCTGCCCGTGGCGCAACAGCTGGTAACCCTGGTGTTCTATGCCTTCGTTACCGCGGGCCTGTTCGTGATGGCGCGCTATTACCTGCAGGGCAACCTCTCTACCGCCATCGAAAACGTGCCCAGTCGCACCCGGATTCATCTCTCGGTGCTGCTGGCCATTCTGTCGCTGATATTGGCGGCGCGTTATTACCTACAGCGCTTTGACCTGTTGATGGGCACTCACGACAAGTTCAGCGGTGCCTCCTATACCGATATTCACGCGGTGCTGCCGGCGAAAAACATCTTGGTGGGGATTTCCCCTGGTGGTGGCCGTGCTGTTTATCATCGGAGCTTTCCGCAAGACTTGGGCCATTCCCGCTACCGGTGTGGGCGTGATGGTCCTTTCGGCGATTTTGGTGGGTGGGGCTTACCCGTGGCTGGTGCAGCGCTTTCAGGTCGATCCCTCTGCCCAGGAACTCGAGGCGCCCTATATTTCGCACAACATCGCTGCCACCCGCGATGCTTTCGGTATCGCGGATGTAAAGGAAGAAACCTACACCGCCACTACAGAGGCTACCGCGGGTCAGCTGCGTCAAGACAGCGAATCCACCACTTCGATTCGTTTGCTGGACCCCGCCGTGGTGTCGCGTACTTTCGGTCAGCTGGAACAGAACCGTCAGTACTACCGTTTCGACCAGAACCTTTCGGTGGATCGCTACAAGATTGACTCCAAGGTTCAAGACACCGTGATTGCGGTGCGCGAACTGGATACCGCCCAGCTGGGTGAGTCACAGCAGTCTTGGGTGAACCAACACACGGTCTTTACCCACGGTTTTGGCGTGGTGGCGGCCTATGGTTCCAAGGTCAGCGCCGACGGGGCGCCGGACTTCTGGGAGCAGGGGATTCCTTCCCAGGGGGCGCTGGGTGAATACGAGCCGCGCATCTATTTCGGCAAGTATTCCCCGGAGTACTCGATTGTGGGTGGGGCGAAAGGTTCCGCGCCCCAGGAATTCGACTATCCCTCGGATGCCTCGAAGGACAAGGGTGTGAACAACACCTTCAGCGGAAAGGGCGGTCCCTCGATCGGAAACCTGTGGGAGCGTTTGATGTACGCCATCAAGTTCCAGTCTTCCGAGATTTTCTTCTCGAAGCAGGTTAACGCGGATTCTCAGATTCTGTTCCACCGTAACCCCATAGAGCGCGTCGCCATGGTGGCGCCCTATCTCACCTTGGATTCCAAGGTGTATCCCGCGGTGGTGGATATGGATAACGACCCCAAGACCCCCAAACGGGTGGTGTGGATTATTGACGGCTACACGACCTCGAATTCTTATCCCTATTCCAACCACGTCGAGCTCAACACCGCGATTGCGGATTCGCGCTCTAACTATGACGGAATCGGCTTGGCGAACCGCGTGAACTACATGCGCAACTCGGTCAAGGCTGTGGTAGATGCCTACGACGGTTCGGTAACGCTGTACCAGTGGGATGCCGACGACCCGGTGATCAATGCTTGGGGCAAGGTCTTCCCCGGACAGCTTCAGCCCGCTTCGAAGATTTCGGGTGACTTGATGTCGCATCTGCGCTATCCCGAAGACCTCTTCAAGGTGCAACGCAACCTGATTGCGCGTTATCACACTACGGACCCCAAGTCCTTCTACTCTGGTTCGGATTTCTGGAACCTGCCCGATGACCCGACTCATGAAGGTTCCACCACCGTGATTTCGCAGCTGCAGCCGCCCTACTACTTGACGATGCAGGCTCCGGGACAGTCCAACGCCGAGTTCTCGCTGTATTCGACCTATATTCCTTACGGGCGTTCGGATAGGAACGTGTTGACGGGTTACTTGACGGTGGATTCCGAAACGGGGGACCAGGCCGGAAAGGTGCGTAACGGTTACGGCAAGATGACTTTGCTGTCCCTGCCTTCGGATTTGGCGGTTCCCGGTCCGGGTCAGGTCTCGAACAAGTTCAAGACTACTGATTCGGTTTCGCAAACTTTGAACTTGCTTTCCCAGCAATCTACGGACGTGGTTCGAGGGAATCTGTTGACTTTGCCGGTAGGTGGCGGTTTGCTCTATGTGCAGCCCGTCTATGTCCAAGGTAAGTCGGGTACTTCCTATCCGCTATTGCGTTTCGTCCTGACTTCTTTCGGTGACAAGATTGGTTTCGCCCCGACTCTGCAAGGGTCACTGGATCAGCTCTTTGGTGGTGATTCCGGTGCGGTTACCAGCGAGGACGCGGACGCGGGGAGTGGTGACGGTGGCGGCGGTGGCGATAAGGCGACCCCGAACCTGACACGCGAACAGCAACTTGCCCTGGCACTGGAGGCTGCCTCTAAGGCCATGGCTGACGGCCAGGAAGCCTTAAAGAACGGCGACTGGAGTGCCTATGGCAAAGCCCAGGAAGAGTTGAAGAAGCAACTACAGTTGGCTTTGACTTTCGGCGGTGGCGCCGAGGCTGCGGAGGCTACGGCTGAGGCTACAGCCGAAGCCACGGCCGAGGTGACGAAGCAGGCTAGGGCAGATGCCACGGTGCAGGCTTCGCCAAATGCTTCGGCGAAGGCTTCGGTCGCGGCTAAAAGTTGAGGCTCGCCCGGATACCTGGTAGGGTAGACGGGCCGACGCGGGGTGGAGCAGTTCGGTAGCTCGCCGGGCTCATAACCCGGAGGTCGTCAGTTCAAATCTGGCCCCCGCTACTAAGGAATTGTCCCGGAGGAACTTGGTTTCTCCGGGACATTGCGTTTTTCCCGTGGCCACGCCCTTGGCCCAGACCCTGCGGCGCAGGCGGTGCCGTCTGAAACCGCGCAGAACTCTCAGCTGATTGACCAGCTAAAGCAGTTGACTCGCAATGACGACAAACCCAGCGAGCCAGTTCACGAATTAGCTCCGACCGTTTTACGAAACTCGGAAACAGCCCGGTGGCAGTCACATATTGGATTGCCAAGTTAGATAACATGCCCGATAGCTATAGGCATAACAGCATCACACCCTGCTAAACGACACAGCAAAGGGGCCCCGAAGGAAAACTCCCGCGGGGCCCTTCTGTGGTGTTCAGCCTCAGATAATCTGGCGAGCGTTAGCCTTGGTCAGCTCTACCAGTTCATCCCCGCGACCCGACAGCAAGGTCCGCATGGCGTACAGCGCAAAACCTTTGGCCTGGGACAGCTTTACCGAAGGCGGGATGGTCAGTTCCTGGCGTTCCACACGCACATCAATCAGGGCCGGGCCGGGCTCGGCGAAAGCCTGACGCATCACGGATTCCAGCTGGTCCGAAGCCGTCACCCGGTATCCCCTCATGCCGCAAGCCGTGGCGATGGCGGCCAAATCGTGGGAGCCCAGGCCGGTGGCGGTAGTGACGAAACCACTGGCCTTCATCTCTAGCTCTACGAAGTTCAGCGAAGAGTTGTTGAAGACCACGACCTTCACCGGCAGTTTGTTCTGCACCGCGGTCAAAAGTTCACCCAGCAGCATCTCTACCCCGCCGTCACCGGACAGGGCCACGACCTGGCGTCCCGGATGCGAAGCGGCCGCGCCGATACCTTGAGGCAGCGCATTCGCCATAGAGCCGTGAATAAAGGACCCGATCAAGGACCGCCGCCCGTTCATCTTCAGGTAACGCGCGGCCCAGATAACCGGAGAACCCACATCGGGCAGGAACACCGCGTCATCCGCCGCCAGCTTGTCGATCATCTTCGCCACGTACTGGGGGTGCAAGGGCTTGTCGCCAGAACGCGGCGTGGCCAAATCATCCAGCTTGGCGCGGGTCTTGCGATAGTTAGACAGGGAGTCTTCCAGATGCCCACGGTTTTCCTTGCGCTGCAACAGGGGCAACAGTTCCCTCACTGATTCTGCCGCGTCACCCACAATGCCTTGCTTTAGGGGAATGCGACGACCCAGATGTTCCCCGCGCAGGTCAATCTGGATGACTTGGGCATTGTCCGGCAGGAACGGCCGGTAGGGGAAGTCCGTACCCAGCATCAGCAAGGTGTCGCAGTTCTCCATGGCGCGGTAGCCCGAAGCGAATCCCAGCAAACCGGTCATGCCTACGTCGAAGGGGTTGTTGTATTCAATGAACTGCTTACCGCGCAAGGTGTGCACGATGGGGGCGGCCAGTTTATCGGCCAGTTCTATCACCAGATCATGCGCGCCCCCTCTACCCCGGCACCGGCCAGTATGGTGACTTTCTGGGCGCCGTTCAAAGTGGCGGCCGCACGCGAGAGTTCATCGGCGGAAGGAATCACGCGGGGACGCGAAGCCCGCACCGGCGTCACTGTCTTATCTACGGCCTCGGCCAGGGCGACGTCACCGGGAATAACGATGACGGCGACGCCTCGCTGCGAGATAGCGGCCTGCATGGCGGTGCGCAGCATGCGCGGCATCTGAATCGGATCGGCCACGTATTCGACGTAAACAGAGCATTCCCTAAAGAGTTCTTGGGGATGGGTTTCTTGGAAGTACCCCGAACCAATCTCAGATGTGGGGATGTGCGCGGCGATGGCCAGCACGGGGACGCGCGAACGCTGCGCATCAAAGAGTCCGTTGATCAAGTGCAGGTTCCCCGGACCGCAAGACCCCACACAAACCGCGATTTCCCCGGTCAGCGCAGCCTCGGCACCGGCGGCGAAAGCGGCGGATTCCTCGTGGCGGACGTGAACCCAGTCAATCCCGGATTTCCGCAGCGCGTCGGTGAGGCCATTGAGTGAGTCTCCCGGAACCCCGTAAACGCGCTTCACTCCGGAAGCCGCCAGGGTATCAACCATATTCTTTGCAACAGTATCCATGGTTTCCTCCTTTTTGTGTTTGCGGTGCTAAGGATAACACTGCCTAAGGGATGGCGACATCCCGCTCAGGGATGAATCAGGGGCAACCCCAATAGATAGTCAGGTAATGCTGCGACAAGATAGAGAAAGACGCCGCGAGAAGTGGTGCCAAGTAATAGAAGACGAAGAAAAGAGGACTGAAGATGACCCCTCCAACCCCCCAAAACCCGACCGAGCCGACCTCGGCGAACCCCTCTATAGCCGCCCTCGACGGGGTAACGAAGATTTACGGCAAGGATGACATTCAAGTAACCGCATTGAATAATGTTTCTCTACAGTTCAGGCGCGGAGAATTCACCGCGATTATGGGTCCTTCTGGTTCGGGGAAGTCCACCATGCTGCATGTTTTGGCCGGTCTGGACACCCTCAGTTCCGGACAGGTAGTGGTGGACGGTTCGAACCTGGGGCAGATGAACGACACCACTTTGACGCGTTTCCGTCGCGACCGCATCGGTTTCGTGTTCCAAGCTTTCAACTTGATTCCCACCATTACGGTCAAGGCGAATATCGAGTTGCCGCTGCGCCTGGCAGGAAAAAGGTCGACTCCACCTGGTTTGACCAGGTGGTGCACGCCCTAAATCTCCAAGAACGCCTGGTGCACAAGCCCTATCAGCTTTCGGGCGGCCAGCAACAGCGCGTCGCGGTGGCTCGCGCCTTGATTACTCGTCCCGCCCTGCTGGTGGCCGACGAACCTACCGGCAACCTCGACAGTTCTTCCACCACCGAAGTGCTGGGGCTGTTGCGCGCTGCGGTGGACCAGCTGGGTCAAACCGTCATCATGGTGACCCATGACAGGCGTGCCGCGGGATATGCCGACCGGGTCTTGGTAGTGCGCGACGGCGCGATTACCGCCGATCTGCTCCACCCCAGCGAGACCAAGATTGCCGAGGTGGCCTGAGATGAAGGGATTGCTGCGCGCGAGCCTGAGTGAACACTGGCAGCGCTACATCGCCACTGCGGTGGCGATCATGTTGGCCACCGGCTTCATGTTGACTTGTCTGGGCGTGACGGGGGGGTTCTACGCTTCGATGGAACGCACCTTGGCGGGCAATACGCGCGGTGCGGATGTGGTGGTGACCCTGGACGAGGACGCCCCCGCGATGGAGGAAGGTTCCGACGCTTCAGTGGGTGATGAAGGCGGCGAGGCCGCCGGGGGTGGTTCCGGGGTCGAGACCGGGTCGGGTGATTCCGTCCAGGTCCCAGCCTCGTTGCGGGATCTGTATGCCGCCTTGGAAAAACAAAGTGATTTGGCTTACAGCCGGGCGGTCTACACCACTTTCTTGTCGCTGCGTTCCGGCTCCCAAGGAACCCAGGCTGCTGTTGCCGCGCTGCCCACCAAGCCTTTCGAGGCGCCGGAGCTGCGTCAGGGTGCCTATCCTAAGTCAGACGACGAAGTGACGCTGGATCAAAGCAGCGCCGACTCTCTGGGGGTTTCGGTGGGGGACAAGGTGAGTCTGGAAGAGATGACGCGTTTGCGCATCGATGCCCAGGGTCGGCCAGTCGGGGAAGAACCCCAGACCCGGGAACTCAAAGTCACGGGCATCACCGTAGGTGCCGTGACCTTCTATAGCCAAGCCCTGGTCACCCCGCAGCTGTATCGAGACTTCGTGGAGGCCAGCCTGCCGGCCAACTACCAGCCCCAGCTGCTGCTCCTCAGTGCGAAACCGGGAGTGTCGCAAAGCGAATTGGTGTCCCAGATTCAGCAAAGTGCAAAACAGCTGGGTCTTCCCATCAAGGTTATGCCGCAGGCGGAATATGTCTCTAAACAGCTGGATGGTTTCACTGGAGGGGCGGGAATCATGACGGCTCTACTGTTGATCTTCCCAGTGCTCTCTACTTTGGTGGCCATCATCGTGGTTTCTATCACCTTCCAGGTCTTGTTAGCGCAACGCAAACGCGAACTGGCCTTGCTGCGCGCGATTGGGGCGACGCGTTCCCAGATTCGTTCCCTGGTGCGACGCGAAGCCCTGGTGGTGGGCGTGGTTTCGGCGCTGTTGGGCATCGCCTTAGGTGTGGCCGGGGCCACCGCCGCGAATCTACTTTCGGGCCTGACGGTGAACTTGTCGGAGTCCCTGGGCGCCTTCAGCGCCTGGCACTTCGTGGTGTCTTTCTCGGTGGGCGTGGTGACGACGCTGCTGGGGTCTTCCGCACCGGCACGCCGCATCGCCCAGGTTTCCCCCATGGAGGCCTTGCATCCCGAGGATGCCGCCTACGTGCAACGCCGCCGCGCGGTTTTCAAATCCGTTTTGGCGGCCCTGGCCATCATCTTGGACGCGGGAGTCGTGGCATTCGGCTATAGCCTGGGGGCCGGGACGGATCCCAGCTCGGACCAACTGCTGATGCGTTTCGTCCTGATGTTCTTTGGCTCGTTGCTGAGTTTCGTCGGGGTGTTGATAGCGCTGCAACTGTTGACCCCGTCTCTGACGTTGTGGTCGGGTAAGTTGCTGGGTCGAGGTTCGGTGGTGGCGGACCTCGGCGCGGAAAATACCCGGCGTAACCCGGGGCGTACCGGCGCAACGGTTACCGCCTTGACTATGGGTATTACTTTGGTGGCGACGATGCTGGTGGGCAGTACTTCTCTGCGGGAAACCGTGAACCAGGTCTTGGTGGAAAAAGCCCCGGTGGACTTCGTCGCGGTTTCGGATCAGCCGATTTCCACGGATTCCCTGGATGCGATTCGTACCTCCGCGGGGGTTCAGGCGGTTACATTGGGTGACACGGTGAATGTCGAAGTAAAGGATTCCGCCGCGGATGATTCAGTCGCCCCGGTGGTGCGCCGGGTCCACACGGTGGAGCTAAATGCCAAAAACTCTCGCGGTGCGCTGAGTGGGGTGAAAGACGATGAAGTGTGGGTCAGCGGTTGGAATTGGGACCAGGAATGGACCGATTCCACCCGAGTGCAACTCAGTGTGGGCGGGGTCAAGCTCTCGCTGCGTCCGGTGCTGGTCGAGGTTCCGGGCCTGACGGTGTCCCCGGCAAACTTCCAGCGCCTCGAACAGGGTGCGAAACTGACCGTACCGGTCTCTACTGACACCACCACGAAACCCACCCAGGCCACCCCCACAACCACCACGGGGGGCCGCGAACCGGGAACAGACCCCGGCCTGGTACTGGGACAGATAACTCACGAAAACACGGCCTACATCATGATGGAGGACCAGGCCACCACCACCGACATGACGGCATTGTCCGCTACTTTGAACCGGACCTTGGGACAGTCCGAGGTGCAAGGCAACGGAGCTAACCGCATTATGGTCAACACTGTGGTGTCGGCCCTGACGTGGGGAATCGTGGCGATGCTGGCGATATCCGTGCTGGTGGCGCTGGTGGGTGTGGCCAACACCTTGGCGCTGTCGGTGGTGGAGCGACGCCGCGAGAACGGGATTCTGCGTGCCGTGGGGATGACGCGGCGCGGCTTGAAGCTGATGATGGCCTTCGAGGCCCTGCTGATTGGCCTGGTCGGTTCGATTACCGGGGTGGTTTTGGGCTTGCTCTATGGCTGGCTGGGATTGCTGGCGATACCTTTCGTGTCCTCCAGCGGGGTGCAAATTGTGTTCTCGGTGCCGTGGTGGCAGCTGGGTACATCCGTAGCAATCGCGGTGCTGGCGGCCCTGCTGGCCTCGTGGATTCCTGGGCGTAACGCGGCCAAGGCCTCGCCCATTGCGGCCCTGACCGAAGCGGTCTGATAGCAAGGTTTCGTAAAAGTTCCTAACGCGTTAGGGGATAACTGCATAAAAGAATGTCTCGGGAGGCCAAGGGGCCTCCCGAGACATCTTCGTGGACCCAGAGGGACTCGAACCCCCGACCCTCTCGGTGTAAACGAGATGCTCTAGCCAACTGAGCTATGAGTCCAACGCGAGTTAGAGAATACCAGATTCAGCGAGCCCGGCCCAAACGGGGGCATAATATGGGAGTGCAGACTCTGAACCTCTTGGATCGCGGCTTGGCGGACTACGGCGAAGTGGACCAACTGCAGCGCGAAGTCTGGGCCCAGGTGCGTGAGCAGGAACGCGACCACACTTTGATTCTTTCCCAGTTCCAGCCGGTCTACACCGCGGGGCGCAACACCCACGAACACGACCTTTTGAATCGCGAACTGCCGGTGGTTCGCACCGACCGGGCGGGCTCGATTACTTGGCACGGGCCCGGCCAGCTGGTGATTTACCCGGTGGTTAAGCTGCGTGAACCCGTGGATCTGGTGGCCTATATCCGCGCGGTGGAAGGCGCGGTCCTGGACGTGGTGCGCGATACCTGGGAGCTGCCGGCCTTCACGATTCAGGGGCGAGCCGGGGTATGGTTGCCTCCCAAGCCCCAAGACCCCGCGAACCCTCAGGGTCTGGACCGCAAGATCTGTGCGATTGGCCTCAAAGTGGTGCAAGCCACTACGCTGCACGGATTGGCGTTGAACCTGCACCCCGACTTTGACCGGGCCTTTACCGGCATCATTCCCTGTGGTTTGGCCGATGCGGGAGTGACTTCGCTGCACGAAGAGGGCCGCGAAGTCGACATCCACCAGGCCGCAGCTGTGTTGACCGAGGCTCTGCAGACTCGCCTGAGTCCCTTGCTGGCGCCCTTCATCGGATAGGATAAACACATGTCAACGGCGAACTCCTCCTACGATTCCTCCTACGATTCCCCCCAAACTTTCCCCCTCAGTTTCCCCCTGAAAGTTTTGCTGCTAGGGTCTGGGGAACTGGGCAAAGAACTGACGATTTCCCTGCTGCGACTGGGTGTGGAAGTCGTGGCGGTGGACTCCTATGTGGCAGCGCCGGCCATGCAAGTCGCCACCCAGTCTCGCGTGGTCGACATGACCGACGCCCAGGCCTTGCGTGAACTCATCACCCAGGTCGCCCCGGACTTGATCGTCCCCGAGGTAGAGAAGCTGGCCGCCAGCGCCTTGGTCGAGGCCGCCGCGGCCGGTATCCGGGTGGTGCCCACGGCGAAGGTGGTGGAGCTGACTTTCGACCGCCAAGGCATCCGCACTTTAGCCGCTCAGCATGCCGGGTCCCCACCAGCCCCTACGCCTTCGCGGATTCCTTCGATGCCCTGTGCCTGGCCGCCCAAGAGGTGGGTTTCCCGTGTTTCGTCAAACCCACCATGTCTTCTTCGGGCCACGGCCAGTCCCGCGTGACTTCCCCCCAGGGCCTGCGCGCCGCGTGGGAAGAAGCCTCGGACGGGGCCCGCGCCGACACCGGCCGCGTCATCGTTGAGGGACAGATCGACTTCGACTACGAAATCACCCTGCTGACGATTCGCCACCTGGACCCCGCCGATCCCACCCAGGTGTGCACCAGTTTCTGCGCCCCCATCGGGCACCGCCAGGAACACGGCGACTACGTGGAATCCTGGCAGCCCCAAGCCATGCCCCAGGCCACTTTGGAAAAGGCTCAAGCCACCGCGAAAGCCGTCACCGATGCCCTGGCCGAAGTCAGCGCCGCGACAGAGCCCTATCCGATGCTGGGGATTTTCGGGGTGGAACTCTTTATCCAGGGCGACCAGGTGTACTTCTCTGAACTTTCCCCGCGTCCCCACGACACCGGGATGGTGACGATGCTGACCCAGCGCCAAAGCGAGTTCGACCTGCACGCCCGGGCGATTTTGGGCCTCCCGCTGGACCCCTCGATGGACCCGGGAATCGCGGCGGGCGCCTCGGTGCCTTTCAAGTCTGGGATAGAGTCCGAAAATCCCCGTTTCGAGGGCATCGCCCAGGTTTTGGGTGGTGGTGCCCGGGTCGAGGACATCGCCTCCGGTTCCGGCGAAGGCAGCGGTTCCGGTTCGGGTACAGTCCGGGGTGAGGACGGCGGCGCGGGAGGCGCGATAGAGTTGCGGATCTTCGGTAAACCGGTGGCGCATCCGGGGCGCCGCATGGCGGTGGTGCTGGCCAGCGGCACCGACGCCGACCAGGCACGCCGCCGCGGTAAAGCCGCCTTGGACAGCCTCAAGATTATTTGACCCACCACGCTAAAATTGGCACAGAAACTATGCGGACCGCGCCCCGCCGCGGCCCCCAGGAGGGAAACAGATAGATGTCGACTTTGCCAGGGCAGCGCACTCGTAAACCGCTGCGCCTCGAGGTAAAGAACGCCCAGACTCCGCGCGAAAAGCACCCGGAGTGGATGCGAATCACCGCCCGGAATTCTCCCGAATACGAAGAGATGCGCGGCTTGATGCGCGGCGCCTCGCTGCACACGGTGTGCGCCGAGGCGGGGTGCCCCAATATCTTCGAATGCTGGGAGGACCGCGAAGCCACGTTCTTGGTGGGTGGGGCGATTTGTACCCGGCGCTGTGGTTTTTGCGACATCGCCTCGGGTAAACCCCAGGAACTCGACCCCGAAGAACCCCTGCGCCTGGCTCAAACCGTACAGCACTTGGGCCTGCGCTACGTGACGGTGACGGGGGTGGCGCGTGACGACGTAGAGGGCGGCGCCTCGTGGCTCTACGCCGAGACCACCCGCCAGATCCACCAGCTGTGCCCCGGCACCGGCGTGGAGCTGCTGGTGGATGACTTCGACGCGCAAACCCAGGCTTTGCGCGAAGTGTTCGACTCCGGCCCCGAGGTTTTTGGCCACAACTTGGAAACCGTGGAGCGACTGTTCAAGACGGTGCGTCCCGCCTTTGATTATCGCAAATCCCTGGAGGTGTTGACTCACGCCAAACAAGCCGGGATGATCACCAAGTCGAATCTGATTCTGGGACTGGGCGAGGAACGCGCCGAGGTTAAATCCACGATGCGCGACATGGTGCAGGCCGGGGTGGATATCTTGACGCTGACCCAGTATCTGCGTCCTTCCGAGCGTTACCTGCCGGTGGAGCGCTGGGTGAAACCACAGGAGTTCTTGGAGCTGAAGCACCTGGCGTTGCAGATGGGTTTCGCGGCTTGTATGGCCGGCCCGCTGGTGCGTTCCAGCTATCGAGCCGGGAAACTGTGGGTGGCGGCGATGCACCACTATGGCCGCCCGGTTCCCCCGCAGTTCCACCACCTGGAAAGCCAACGACAAACCCGCCCTGCAAGAAGCCGAGTTTCTGTTGTCAAAGCGTTCCGGCCCCGTCAGCTGTCACGGCGCCAAGACCGAAGCCTAGGGTTTGGGTTCGAGGCCTTCCCTTTCGGTTCCCGTCAGGCCGTCCGTTACGGTGTTATGCCTCGGTTTCAAACAGGGCGCGCAGGGCCTGGCGATCGGCTTTTTCCGTTGGTGTTTAGGGGAATCTGTTCGACAAAGTGGAGGCGGCGCGGCAGTTCGTGTCGCGCCAAGACAGCGGCACAGAACTCGCGCAGTTCTTCGAGGGTTGGGGCTTTCTGGGGATCTGGGGCCACCGCCACCGCCGCCACGACTTGACCCCAATCCGGGTCTGGAACCCCGATAACCTGCACTTCCGAGATGCCGGGGTGAGCACAAAGCGCCCTCGCGATGCGCGAGGCGAAAACCTTTTCCCCGCCGGTGTTTATAGTGTCAGAGATGCGCCCCACCAGGTGCAAGAAACCCTCGGAATCGATGAAACCTAGGGTCCCCGGTACGCAGCCAACCACTTGGGGAATCAATCGTAGCCGCGGTGAGTTTAGGGTCGCGAGTACTGCCGGGCCACCGAAGGGCCGCGGCACTCGATCTGGCCGATTTTCCCCGCGGGTACCTCCCCGCCGCGAACCCCAGCTTTCCCCCGAACCGCAGTGAGGTCCTCGACCGGGCTAACCCCACCCACGGCGGAAACCGCAGCCTCGTCCTCGATGGGGAGGGCCGTGATGCGCAGCTGGGTGTGGGGAAAGCCAGACCCACGCTGTCTTCGCGACCCGTCAACATAGCGGTGCTTTGACAGGCTCCCGAGGCGCTCTGTTCGGTCATTCCCCAGATGTTTATCGGCCCCCACCCCAGGTCGATCAGGCGCTGGGCCAGTCCGGGTTCCCAGGCCGCGCCCCCGACCAGGCAGCGCGTGAAGCTGGAAGTGTCGTACCCGCCCGCCTCGGCCAGCTCCGCCAGGCGGCGCCACATGGTGGGCACAGCGAACATCATCTCGATGCGATAAGTCTGGATGGCCTCCAGGATGGTGGCGGGGTGGAAGCGGTCAAAGATCACGACGGTGGAGCCGCGCGAAAACAAATCCGTGGTGGTGCCGTTAAAGCCGCCGATGTGAGACAGCGGGGCGCTGACGCCTTCGACGCAATCCGGCCCGTATTCAAAAGCGTCGCGGAAGTTCTGGCAGCCCCACCACAGGTTTTCCCAGCTCAGCACGGTGCCTTTGGGGCGTTCGGCGGTGCCGGAGGTGTAAATGATGGCGCCGGGGGAATCCGCGCAGATAGGCAGGGCTGCGTCGGGGAAGGTCGCGCGGGCACGCAGCGCGGTTTCCAGGGAATCAGTCAGGGTTTTGGGACGTTCGGTCAACAGGCGCAGCTGTTCGAAGTCATAGAGTTTCGCCGGGGTGGCCAGGTGCGCGGCTTCGGCGGCGGCGAAAACTTTCGCGCCCAGAGCCGGGTCATAAAAGATGAAGCTGGGTTCGCAATGCCGCAGGACATCGGCCAGGCGCGAGGCCGGCAGGTGCTGGTCCAGCGGCACCGTCACGGCGGGAAGTGCCGCGGCGGCGACGAAAGTAGTCAGGTGCCACGGCGAGTTCGGCCCGATCACCACCAGTCGGGCCTCGGGGCGGGTGTGGTGGCGACGCAAAAACGCCGCCAGTTCGGTGGCGCGCCACAGGGATTCGGCCACGCTCCACCGCATTGTCGAGGTGGCGGGGGTTTGGGTTTGGCCCGGGTCGAGGTTCGGTGGTGGCGTGGTAGCCGGGCCGGGTTTCGCGGTGGGGTCGAGTGGCGTATCCACGCCATCGAGAGGCGGTCGGGGTGGCGCAAAGCGGCGGCGCGCAGAGCCCGCAGCGGAGAGTAATCAATCACTGCGACATTTTACCCTCACACTCGCGCCCGCCCAGGCGCACCCCGTTACAGCTATGCTTGAACTATGGACGAAAACAATGCGGTTTGGAGTGTCGGCGACGTTGCGGAATGGATGGATGCGCTCTATCCTCCCGCTCTGCAAGAGGACTGGGACCGGGTGGGCCTGATTTGCGGGGACCGCGGCGAGGCGGTCACCAAGATTTTACTGGCGGTGGATCCCTGCGAGGCAGTGGTGGATGAAGCCCTGGAATGGGGGGCTGATATGGTCATCACGCACCACCCGCTGTTCCTTCGCGGCACGTCTTTTGTCTCGACCGACACGGCGAAGGGCCGCGTGGTACACCGCCTGATTCGCGCCTCAGTGGCGCTGTTCAACGCGCACACCAACGCAGATTCTGCACGCTTGGGCGTGGCCGAAGCATTGGCCGAAGCCGCGGGTCTGTCGGCAAATACCTGGCGTCCGCTGCAACCGCTGCGCGATCACCCTGAGCTCGGCATCGGCCGGGTGGGTCCGCTGTCGCAGCCTTATACGGTAGGTGAAATCGCCGAGCGGCTCTCGGAGTTGTTGCCGGCTTCCCCCGCGGGGATCTTGATCGGCGGAGACCTGGACCGCCAGGTGCGTGTCTTGGCGGTTTCGGGGGGATCGGGACAGTCCCTGCTGGAGGCCGCCCGCGAAGCCGGGGCCGATGCCTTTGTTACGGCCGATCTGCGCCACCACCCCGCCAGCGATTTCCTGGAGCAGGAAAGCTATCTGCCAGATACTCGAACTGTGCGGCCCGCTCCGGCTTTGATCGTGCCTTCGCACTGGGCCAGTGAGTGGTTGTGGTTGGGGAAACTGGCCGCGCAGCTGGAACTTTGCGCTGCGCTGGGACCCCACGCGGCGACCTCGACCGGGGCGGACTACGCCACGAACACCGCTACCAAAACCATTACCGCAACCACCGAAACCACAGGGCCTCGGCCGCGAATCGAAACCCGCATCAGTCAGGTGATTTCCGAACCTTGGGACGCGTATCTGCCCACTGCCAGGCAAGATGTAGACTGAAGTAAGTCCCGACCCGGAAGGAAAACCCATGAAAGCCGCCCCCGAAGCCCAGGTGAAACTGCTGGAAATCCAAGAGCTCGACAAGAAAATCGCCGGTTTGCGCCACCAGTTGAAAACTCTGCCGGCCGCGGCTCGGCTGGCGGAAATCGCCAGAGAATTGCAGGGGTTTGCACGAAAAACTGACGCTGGCCAGTGCAGGGGTAAAAGACTCGCAGCGCGCGGTGAAAGGCGCGGAAGCCGAGGTAGAGAAAGTCCAGGAACGCGCCCGCACCCAGCGCGAACGCCTGGATTCCGGCACGCTTTCGCCCAAGGAAATGGAGCGCATCCAAGAGGAACTGGGCCTGCTGGCCGCCCGGCAAGGAGAGCTCGAGGACCGCGCGCTGGAAGCCATGGATGCCGTGGAAGCCGCGACGCAGCACCAGTCGGACCTGAATGAATCGCAGGCCGCGTTGCAGGCAGAACAGGCGGAACTTGAGGCTTCTATGGGGGCCGAGGCCTCGAATCTGCAAGGCGACTTGGACCGCGAATTGGCCGCGCGGGCGGACCTGACCCAGGGGATGCCCGCCGAGCTGCTGGAGGAATACGATGCTTGCCGCCGCGCGACGGGCGGTTTGGGAGTGGTCGAGGTGCACGGGGTGCGGCCCGTGGGTCGCTATCTCGAGTTCTCGACGGCGGAGGTCAGCCGCCTGGAAACCGCCGCGCCCGACGATGTGATTGTCAGCGAGGACCACGAAGTCATCTTGGTGCGCACCCAGTAAAGACCCCGGTCGAGGCCGGCGTTTCGGTCCCCGGTCGAGGTCGGCCTTTGGGGATGGGTGGTGTTGGTACCTGCGGTGGGGCGCGAGTTTTCGCTATGATGGACAGCGCGGAAAAGCCGGGCGGGTAATCGCGGGTCGCAGCCCAAGGGCGGCGACGCGAGGAAAGTCCGGACTCCACAGGGCAGGGTGGTGGCTAACGGCCACCCGGGGCGACCCGCGGGAAAGTGCCACAGAAAAGAAACCGCCGCCACCGCCAAGCGGTTGCGGTAAGGGTGAAACGGCGAGGTAAGAGCTCACCGCGCGACTGGTGACAGTCGTGGCAGGGCAAACCCCACCCGGAGCAAGGCCAAGCAGCAGGCTGGGCGGCCCGTCCTCGGCTTGCGGGTAGGCTGCTGGAGGCGCGCGGCAACGCGCGTCCTAGAGAAATGATTACCGGGACGTCGCTAGGTAACGAAGGCGTCTTACAGAATCCGGCTTATGCCCCGGCTTTTCCGCACTTTAAACTGCGCACCCCAAACACCGAATCTCGAACCGGGAAGGCGAAAACCGAACCTCGACCCGGGAAGGCACTATACCCCGTAAGCCAGGGCGGCGGCACCCACGATCCCGGCCTGGTTGCGCAGCTGGGCGGGGATGATGGGGGTCCTAGATCCAGCAGAGGCAGGAACTTTTCGTGATTCTTGGAAACGCCTCCGCCCACGACGAACAAGTCCGGGCTAAAGAGCAATTCGAGGTGCGAATAGTAGCGCTGGAGGCGCTTGGCCCATTTCTTGTAAGACAGGTCTTCTTTCGTTTTTACCCCGGAAGAGGCCCGGGTTTCCGCGTCGTGGCCGTCCAGCTCCAGGTGACCCAGCTCTGAATTCGGCACCAGGATGCCGTTGTAGACCAGCGCGGTGCCAATCCCGGTGCCCAGGGTGGTGACGATAACCAAGCCCGGCACGTCTTTGGCCGCGCCGTAGCGGACCTCGGCGTAACCCGCGGCGTCGGCGTCGTTGACGCACTTTGCCAGGCGGCCGGTGTGTTTGCGCATCAGGGAACGCACGTCGGTGCCGACCCAATCCTGGTGCAGATTCGCCATGAAGGAAACCACGTCGTGTTTCACCGGAGCGGGCACGGTCAGGCCGATGGGCATGTCCATCGACACTTGCTTTTCATAGAGGATGTCGTTGCAGACGGCCGCCACGGCATCGGGGGTGGAACGTTTGGGAGTTTCAATGCGCAGGCGTTCACCCACGAAATCCCCGGTTTCCAAGTCGACGTATGCCCCTTTGATGCCAGAACCGCCGATGTCGATGCCAAATCCAGTAGCCACGAGGTACTCCTTTGTTTGCCGGTGCGTACCCTAAAACTCTACGCGATTGGCAAAGCTGAGGCAATGTGTTTGAAAGCGAATTACGCCGCGCTGGGCAGCGTCAGGATTTCCCCGCCGTCCTCGGTCACTACGATGGTGTGTTCGAACTGGGCGGTGCGGCCGCGGTCTTTCGTCACCACGGTCCAGCCGTCGTCCCACTGTTCCCATGCGATCGAACCCAGCGTCAACATGGGTTCGATGGTGAAAACCATGCCGGTTTCCATGATGGTGTTATAGCGCGGAGAATCATAGTGGGGGATGATCAAGCCAGAGTGGAAGGCCTCGCCCACGCCGTGCCCGGTGTAGTCGCGCACCACCCCATAGTCGAAGCGCCCGGCATAGGCTTCGATGATGCGCCCGATCACGTTGATGGGACGTCCGGGTTTGCAGGCTTTGATGGCGCGCATCATGGCTTCTTTAGTGCGTTCACACAGCAGCTGCGATTCGGCGTCAACTTCCCCGACGCTGAACATGGCGCAGGTGTCACCGTGGACCCCGTCCTTGTAGGCGGTGATGTCCAGGTTCACGATGTCGCCGTCTTCTAGGGGTCGGTCGTCGGGGATGCCGTGGCAAATCACTTCGTTGATCGAGGTGCAGATGGATTTGGGGAACCCCATGTAATCCAGGCAGGACGGGTAGGCTCCCTGGGAAATGATGTAGTCGTGTGCGATGCGGTCTAACTCGTCGGTGGTGACGCCGGGGCGGATGTGTTTGGCACACTCGGCGATGGCGTCGGCCGCGATTCGCCCGGCCCGGCGGATTTTTTTCCACAGTTTCGGGGCTCTTTACGTCCGAGGCAGTGACGCGTTCGGGTCCGTCGTGGAACAGGTATTCCGGGCGTTCGATCTGGGCCGGGACGGGGCGAGTGGCGGAAATTCGTCCGGGCTTCAAGGTTCCTAGGGGGGCGCGGGCGGCCAGCGCGGTCAGGTTGGTGGTGTCTTGAGTCATTCCAAATATCTTTTTCAGTTGCTTCATACCGGTTCGAGGTTCGCGGTTTGGGTTTTTGGTTTTGGTCCCCGGTTCGAGGTTCGCGGTTTGGGTTTCGGTGCGCGGCGGGGGTGGGGCAGTGGCCTATTCGGGGTGGTAGTGGGCGGTGCCGGGGAAGGTTCCGGCGCGGACCTCGTTGGCGTAGGCGCTGGCGGCTTCTTGCAAGGCGGCACCGACTTGCCCGAAAGCCTTGGCAAAAGAGGGACGCCAATCCTGCATCCCTGCCATGTCGGTCCACACCAGGACTTGTCCCGCCACGTTGGGGCCCGCCCCGATGCCGATAATCGGCACCGAGAGCTGCTCCTGGATTTCGCGAGCGGCCCGGTCTGGCACCATCTCGAAAAGCACAGAAAATACTCCGGCTTCTTCCAAGGCGCGGGCATCTGCCAGCAGTTCGGCCTGTGCGGAATCACCGCGTCCTTGGATGCGTTTGCCCCCCAAGTAGTTTTCGGATTGCGGGGTGAATCCCAGGTGTCCCATCACGGCGATTCCGGCCGCAACTATAGCATGGACTTGTGGCAGTACGCGGCGCCCACCTTCCAGCTTCACCGCGTTAGCTCCGGCACGAATCAAGGCGACGGCGGATTGCACCGCCTGTTCGGGGCTGGCTTCGTAGCTGCCAAAAGGCAGGTCCGCCAAAATCAGCGCCCGCTGGGTGCCTCGGGCCACGGCCGCGGTGGCGCGCACCTGGTCCTCTAAGGTAACCGGTACCGTCGAATCGAATCCCAGCATCGTAGTCCCGTAAGAGTCGCCCACCAGCAACATATCCAGCCCGGCCGTATCGAAAATCCGGGCAGTCAAGGCATCGTAGGCGGTCAGCATCGTGAGTTTGCGGCCGGCCTGAAAGTACTGCGCAACGTGATGTACCCGGAAAGGTTTGCCTGGCTTGGGCCCAAGAGAAGGGCTGGCAGCTGTGCTCATGGAGGTCTCCTTTTCCAATCGGTGTGGAACTGCCTTTATCTTATGACTTTTGCCACTTCCCCGCAGAATTCGCACGGTGCTGATAACCTGGGGCTAAAGCTCTTAGTCAGGTAAAGGATGGGGAAAATGGGTTGCACCACAATCTTGGTCGGCAAGAACGCTTCTAACGATGGTTCGGTGATGGTGGCGCGCACGGATGATTCCGGCGCGAACAGCTTCGAAGCAAAAGAAAATTCGTAGTGGTGCAACCCCAGGACCAGCCGCGCAACTATCACTCGGTGATTTCTGGCTTGGATCTGGAGCTGCCGGATAATCCTTTGCAATACACCTGTTTCCCCGATGTGGATCCGCACAAGGGACTGTGGGCTTCGGCGGGGATCAACTCTGCCCGCGTCGCGGTCTCCGCTACGGAAACCTTGACTTCGAACCCGCGGGTTCTGGCCGGTGATCCTTTGGTGGAACGGGTCGAGGGCCGCGGCCGCGTGGGGGAGCCGGGTTACGTGGCGCCCGCCCGGGAGGCATCGGCGAAGAGGACCTCTTGACTATTTTGCTGCCCTATATCCACACGGCCCGCGAAGGGGTGGAGCGCCTGGGGTGGCTGCTGCAGACTTACGGTACTTACGAAATGAACGGCATCGCGATTGCCGACGTGAACGAGGTGTGGTGGGTGGAGACCATCGGGGGTCACCACTGGATGGCCAAGCGTCTGCCCGATGACTGCTATGCCGTGATTGCCAACCAGCTGGGTCTGGATTCCTTTGACTGGGACGATGCTTACGGCGAGGGCTGGAATCACCTGTGCAGCCCCGACTTGCGCGACTTTGTGTGGAACAACCACCTGGACCTCTCTATGGCTTCGGGTCCTTTCAATCCGCGTTTGGCTTTCGGTTCGCATTCTGACATGGACCACACCTATAACACTCCGCGCGTCTGGGCCTTGCAGCGCTACTTCAATCCGTGCACTTCTGTGTGGGAGGGGCCCGGTGCGGACTACCACCCCCAGTCCGATGACCTGCCGTGGTGCCGGGTGCCGGAGCACAAGATAACTATGGAAGACGTGAAATCTGGGCTGTCGAATCACTACCAAGGCACTGATTTCGATCCCTATGGACGGTTCGGTGATGCAACTATGCGCGGCAAGTACCGTCCCGTTGGGATTAATCGCACTTCTTCGGTGGGTGCGTTGCAACTTCGCCCAGCTTTGCCCGGGGCTTCTCTGGGTCTGCACTGGGTGGCTTTCGGGTCTATGCCCTTCAACGTCATGGTGCCTTTCTTTGCCGGGGTGGACGTGACTCCTGAATACTTGGCGGGAACTACCACGCGGGTTTCCACCGCGCATCATTATTGGCAAAACCGCTTGATCGCAGCGATTTCTGATGCTCACTTCCAACAATGTGCGGCAGTGATTCGTCGTTACCAGCTCTTGGTTACGTCCCAGGCTCGGGCCCGGATTGCGTGTGCCGATGCCGAGGTCGCCGCTCTGGGCGAGGCCGCCTGGTCCGGTTCCACCCAGGTGCGTGACGTGCTGGTGCGGGCCAACCAAGACATCTCTGACCTGCTCCAGGCGGCCACCGATGAACTCTTGAACGAGGTCCTCTTCATAGCTTCCTTAAAAATGCGTAATGCTTTCTCTATGGATGATGCATAAACCCTGATCAGGCGCGAGTTTTTCGGGTGATTTCAGCGTCTTTGCTGCTAAGCGCGCCAATTTTCGGCTTTGTTCTAACAAAGTTGTTCTGTTCAAGTAAATAACTCAACCCTCTCTGTTCGTAACCGATATATTCATAACGAGAACAAAAACTGAAAGAACGACGAGAGGAACCCTCGACAGATGAAACAGCTTGATTCCCGCTTTTTGACCCGCCTGGTCCCCGTAAAGAAGATTGGTCAGCGCGTGATGCTGGCTGGTTCCGCCGCTGTGCTGGTGGCTGGCGTGAGCTTCGGCGGCATGGCCACCCCCGCTTTCGCTACCGGTAATGATGACTTGGGCAATGTGAGCCTCGGAGGAATTGAAGAAGTCAACAACGCAGGCGCTACCGCTAACGAAGGCAACACCCCGGCCGCGGATGAAACCGCCACCGAGGACAAGGAAGCCACCGGCGAAGGAAGCGCCGATGAGACAGCCGCGGAAGGAAAAACCACCCGCGTCGAGGGCGAGGCCACCTCTGATGACAAGAAGGCCGCCGAAGAGAAGTCTGACGAGAAGGCTGAGGATAAGACTGAGGTAGAGAAGAATCAGGATGTCCCTTACGTCGCCCCCACCACTCCCGTGCCGGGCCCTGATGCATGGGAGGGTAAGAACTTTGGCGGTAGAATTTTTACCACCGATGTGCTGGTAGATATTACTGCGGAAAAGGACGGGAAAACCGACACGCAGAATGCAGGCGTTTATGAAGTGAAGAATGGTGACACCTTCACCTTCCACGCAGCTATGGATGCCTCTACCGTGCCTCACGAAGTGCAGCAAAACGAGGAACAGACACTGTCGAAATACGGTATGTACTTAACGTTTTTGGGATATGACAAAAACGAAGCGTATGAGATGCTGATGAAAAGCATGACTGTAAAAGATATTACTTCGAACTTCCTTACCGTCATGGAAGTCCCCGCCGAGCTTATTTTTCCGAGTACAACAGAACCTGGTGCATACACTCTGTACTCCAAGGATAATCTGTTCCACATTCCTGCAGGTGGTGTAACTGCTTCAAAGGATGGAAAAACTGTCTATGTCCAGATGACTTTGAATGATACGTTCACCAAACCAAATGAGCCTCTTCTGTACAAGACTTTCGTGGATGCCTTGAATGTTATGAAGAATAATTCCTTTATTCTGAACGTCAAAGGCGTGAAGGTGCAATCTCCTGGAGAGGCTACCTTTACCGCACGCGGGAAAGTTACCGGTTACTTCACCGGTACAGCAGTTGTCGATACTTCAAAGATGGGACTCAAACCTTGGGACCTGCGTCTAATTAATCGAATGTTCCCCGGTGGTATCATCGAGAGGAGTTTTACCTTCAAGTGGTCTGGTGTGCAGGATCGTAACATCAATGCATACGACCGAACCAACGCAATGGGCACAGATGGCCTCGATTCGACGCTAAAGAATGCCGATGATGAAGCGAAGAAAATTATCTCTTTCACCTTGCACACACTCCAGCCCCCAAGCCTACCAACCCCGATGGTCCGGTGATTCCTTCCTTCCCCGGTACTGACCCCCAGCCTCCAGCTAACAACGACCAGCCCGGCAACGGTGGGAATGAGAAACCCGATTACAGCAAAGGCATCCCGGTTGTTCCGGTAGCTAACGAGACCCAGAGGCCGACCCAACCCGGTATTGATCCGCTGCAGCCTGGTGGTTTGCCTATCGCTGGTGAGCATGCTACCCCGCAAGGTGTTCCGGCTGGTGTCCCCGTGGCAGGCGAGAATGCTGCCCCGACTTTGGCTAAGACCGGTTCGGACGTCACTGTGGCCGGCGCCGGTGCCCTGGCTATGTTGCTGGCCGGTGCAGCCTCACTGCTGGCGGTTCGTCGCCTGGGTCGCAAGACTCGCTAAGGATTAGATCCACGCGCAAGTGCCGCTAACTTAATATCGCAATGGTTTTGGCCCGCCCCCCAGCGGGCCAAAACCGTCTGTGCCACACCCACCTTAAAAGCTGTCCACCCACTAAGACTCGATTGTCCAGTTTCTGGCCAATCGACTAAAGTTAGAGGGGCAAAACGGCCCGGAATCACGGCCCGGAACGCAAGAAGTAATAGAGGGAAGAATGACTGAAAACAGCGAATCCACACTGTCACCGCTGGATCAGGGGGGACTTGACGCCGAAGTGGCAGCCGCCCAGGCCGCCATCGCCACCGCCACCGACTTGGCGCAACTCAAAGAAGTCCGCAACCGCTTCACCGGCGCCGCCGCCCCGCTCACCTTAGCGAAACGCCTGATTGGGGGCCTCGACCCGGAACAGAAAGCGACGGCCGGAAAGAACCTCGGCGCGGCCCAAGGCGCCATCAAAACGGCCTACGAAAACCGCGCCACCGCCCTCGAAACGGAAGCACAAGCCCAGCAGCTGGCGGCCGAAACCGTAGACGTCTCGGTTATCTCGGCCCGCCACCCCTTGGGTTCGCGCCATCCCCTGACGGTGCTGCAGCAAGAAATCCAGGACTTCTTTGTCTCTATGGGTTGGGACATCGCCCAGGGCCCCCAGATTGAACACGAATGGTTCAACTTCGATGCCTTGAACTTCGATGCGGACCACCCGGCGCGCCAGATGCAAGACACCCTCTATGTGGATTCCACCTCGGTTGGGGGCGACGCGGAAAACCCCGCGAACCTGGTGATGCGCACCCACACCTCTCCCGTCCAGGCCCGCGTGCTGCTGAGCCAGGAACCGCCGGTCTATGTGGCGGTGCCGGGGAAGGTGTTCCCGCGCCGACGAACTGGACGCCACGCACTCTCCGGTATTCAACCAGGTCGAGGGCCTGGCGGTGGACCGCGGCTTGACGATGGCGCATCTGAAAGGCACCCTGGACCACTTTGCCCGCGCCATGTTCGGCCCCGAGGCGAAAACCCGCTTCCGCCCGTCCTTCTTCCCCTTCACCGAACCCAGCGCCGAAGTCGACCTGTGGTTCCCGCAAAAGAAAGGCGGACCGGGCTGGATCGAATGGGGCGGCTGCGGCATGGTGAACCCCAACGTGCTGCGCGCGTGCGGCATCGACACCTCCGTTTACCAGGGTTTCGCCTTCGGCATGGGGGTGGAACGCACCTTGATGCTGCGCCACGGCATCGAAGACATGCACGACATCGTCGAAGGTGACGTACGTTTCTCGGATCAGTTCGGCGTGTTTGGAAAGGGGCGCTAAAGATGGCTTTTGTTTCGATAGAGTGGCTGAATCGCTGGTGCCAGGTTCCCGCCGACCTCACGGTCGCGCAGCTGGCGAAAGACCTGGTCAAAGTCGGTTTGGAAGAAGAAACCATCCACACATCCGGGGTCAGTGGCCCGCTGGTTTGCGGCCGGGTGGTCTCGCGCGAGGCTTTCCAGGCTTCCAACGGCAAAGAAATCAACTACTGCCGCGTGGACGTGGGCCCCGAGCTGAACGACGCGCCCGGTACCGGCCCGGAGCCCGTGGATTTCCCGTCTCGCGGCATCATCTGCGGGGCGCACAACTTTGAAGTCGGGGACTTCGTGGTGGTGTCGCTGCCCGGCGCGGTGCTGCCCGGCGATTTCAAAATCGCGGCGCGCAAGACATACGGCCACGTCTCGGACGGCATGATGTGTTCGGCGCGCGAACTGGGTTTGGGTACCGACCACGATGGCATTATCGTGCTGCAGGATTACCTGGGCCAACGCGGCGTAGAGGTGCCCCCGGTGGGCACGGATTTGTTGGGGATCCTGGGCCTGAACCGCGAGCTGCTGGAGATAAACATCACCCCCGACCGCGGCTATTGCTTCGCGATGCGCGGGGTGGCGCGCGAATACTCGCACTCTACGGGGGCGGCCTTCACCGACTGGGGCAAGGCGTCGAACCTGGACGAGGGCGTGGTTCCGGTCCCGAACGAGGACGGGTTTCCGGTTTTGGTCCGGGACGAGGCCCCCATTCGAGGTCGGGTGGGTTGCGATCGTTTCTCGGCGCGGGTGGTGCGCGGGGTTGACCCCAAAGCCAAGACCCCGCAGTGGATGGTCGATCGCCTAGAGTCCGCGGGGATGCGTTCGATTTCCCTGCCGGTGGACGTAACTAACTACGTGATGCTGGACCTGGGCCAACCCATGCACGCCTACGACTTGGACAAGGTCCAGGGCCCCATCGTGGTGCGCCGGGCGCGCGCGGGGGAAACCCACGTGACTCTGGACGACGTCGAGCGCCACCTAGATCCCCAAGACCTGCTGATTACGGACTGCGCCGGGGGAGAAGCCGCGCGCGTCTTGGGTATTGCCGGGGTGATGGGCGGGGCCGACACCGAGATGACCGCGGAATCAACGAATATCTTGCTGGAAGCTGCGCACTTCGACGCGGTTTCCGTGGCGCGTTCGGCGCGCCGCCACAAGTTACCCACAGAGGCTTCGCGTCGTTTCGAACGCGGCACCGACCCCGAGCTGCCCCCGGTGGCGGCGCAATACGCGGTGGAGTTACTGGTCAAGTACGGCCACGGCACCGCCGACCCCGGTGTCACGGACCTGAACGACACGAAACCGGTTACGCCTATTACTTTGGATGTTTCCGCTCCCACCGCCCTGGTCGGGGTGGAATACAGCCCCCAGCGCGTCCAAGAGCTGCTGCAAAACATCGGCTGTCACGTCACCGCCGGGCCCAGCGCCAACACCTTGCAGGTCACCCCGCCTTCGTGGCGCCCGGACCTGAGCGGGGGAGTGGTGCACCTGATCGAGGAAATCGCGCGTCTGGACGGGTACGACCGCATTCCTTCGGTGATGGGGGTCGGTCCGGGAGCGACCGGTTTGCCGGCGAACTTGCGAGCCCGTCGCGAAATCAGCGATTCTTTGGCCCAGGCAGGGTTGAGCGAAGTTATGTCCTATCCCTTCTTGGGTTCCCAGCAAGATTTGCAAGGGATTCCCGCTGATGACGCACGCCGCCATGTGGTGCGCTTGGCGAACCCCCCTGGCAGATGACGCCCCGGCGCTGCGCTCCAGCCTGCTGGATACTTTGCTGGACACCGCGGCGCGTAACGTTTCGCGCGGTAATCCGCGTGTGGCGGTGTTCGAGGTCGACCAAGTCGCCACGGCCAAGGGTTTGGTTCCGGCGCCGATTCCGGGGGTCGAGGACCGCCCCACAGCAGAGGAATTAGCAGCGATTCACGCCGGGGTGCCCAATCAGCCCTGGCACGTCGCCGCGGTTTTGGCCGGGGCGGCTCAAGACAGCGATGCCTTCGAGGCGGGACGTGCCTGGGACTGGGCCGACGCGATCGAGTTGGCGCTGCGCGTGGTTTCTGGCCAAGGTATCGAGGCCCGCGCCGAGGCTTTCCCCACGGGACCCAAAGTAGAGCTGAGTCCTGCGCCCTTCCATCCAGGCCGCGTAGCCCAAATCCGGGTCGGTGCGGTGACGGGCGGCAAGGTGTTGGCAACCGCGGGTGAACTGCACCCGGCGGTGTGCCAGGCTTTCGGCCTGCCCGAACGCAGCTGTGCCTTCGAGCTGGACTTGGACGCCATCGAAAAGGCCCGCCCCAAGGATGCCTTGCAGCTGGAAAAGGTCCGCACCTTCCCGGTAGCGAAAGAGGACTTCGCTTTCGTGGTCCCCACCGACACCCCGGCCCTAAAGGTCCAGGCCGCCATCGCCAAGGCGACGGGGGATGTCTTAGAGAGCGTGCGGCTCTTTGACGTGTTCCAGAGCGAACAGCTGGGTGAAGGCAAGAAGTCGCTGGCTTTCGCACTGCGGTTGCGCGCCTCGGACCACACCTTAGACGCCAAAGAAATCGCCGAGATTCGCCAACGCGTGATTGCGAAGGTAGAGAAGACCTGCCACGCCCAGTTGCGCTGAGACGCCACCCGCCCCGGCAGATTGCGTATAAATATGCAATCGACTGCATAAAGTTGTAGGATGTCGCCATGACTTTCAAAGTGGCAGTGGTCGGCGCCTCTGGTTTCGCCGGCGGAGAAATCTTGCGTTTACTGTTGTCCCACCCTGGGGTCGAGGTCGGCGCCCTGACGGCGGCGGCCTCGGCGGGTGACCTGCTGGGGGTGCATCATCCGCACCTCTTCCCCCTGGCGGACCGGGTGTTGCAACCCACGGAAGTTTCGGTCCTGGCCGGTCACGACGTGATTTTTCCTGGCGTTGCCACACGGAGCCTCTGGGGAAATCACCCGGGAGCTGCGCCAGGCCGGTAACCAAGCCATCTTGATCGACACCGGGGCGGATCACCGCCTGACCGACCCCCAGGACTGGCGCGACTACTATCACAGCGAAGCGGCCGAAGCGTGGACCTACTCGATGCCGGAGCTGTGGCATCGAGGGGAGGCCACGCCCGCCCGCCGACAGCGCCAGGCCTTGGCTAAGGCGCGGGAAATCGCGGTTCCGGGTTGCAACGTCACGGCGGTGACTTTCGCGCTGCTGCCCGCGGTGGCGCAGGGATTGATTGACACCTCGGATATAGTGGCGAACCTGGCGGTGGGATACTCCGGGGCGGGGAAGTCCTTGAAGCCGCACTTGGCGATGACGGCCGGCCTGGGTAACGCCCAGGGGTACTCCATGGCGGGAGTGCACCGTCACATCCCTGAAGTTATCCAGAACCTGGGGGTGATGGGGGCCACGAATACGCGCCTCAGTTTCACGCCGGTGTTGGTGCCGATGAATCGCGGCATCCTCGCCACCGTCACCGCACCTCTCCTCGACCCGCAAAACGCGAACCTCGACCCGGGAACCGCGACGAAACCGCGACGCGACAACGAAAACCTCGACCCGGAAATCGAAACCAAAGTACGCCAGGCCTATGAAAAGTACCTCGAGGCGGAACCGCTGCTGGAGCTGCTGTCGGCGGGGACTTGGCCCACGGTGTCGATGGTGACGGGCAGTGCGAAGGCTGCGATCGGGGTCGGCGTGGATGTGCGGGCCGGGAAACTGGTGGCGCAATGCGCCATTGATAACATAGGGAAAGGGACTGCGGCGGCGGCGCTGCAGGGGATGAATCTGGCTTTGGGGATAGAGGAACTGTGTGGCTTGCCGCTGGTTTCCACCGCCCCCTAGGAACAGCGAAACAACCGAAGAAGGAGTAAAACGTGGCGGAAAAAGGGATTTCTTTGTGGGGCGGGCGTTTCCAGGGCGGTCCGGCCGATGCCTTGGCGGCGCTGAGCGTGTCGACGCACTTTGACTGGCGTTTGGCCGACTATGACCTGCTTGGTTCGCTGGCGCACGCCAAGGCCCTGGCACAGGCCGGGTTGCTTTCGACGGAAGAATACACGGACTTGAACACGGCGCTGACCAAGTTGCGCGCGGATGTGGCCGCCGGGGCGTTTACTTACACCGCGGCGGATGAAGATGTGCACACAGCGCTGGAGCGCGGGCTGCTGCAAGAGGAATACGCCGGTGGGCGGCTGGGCGGGAAACTGCGGGCGGGGCGTTCACGCAACGACCAGATCGCGACGCTGGTGCGGATGTATCTGCGCGACGCCGCGGCGCAGATGCGGGTGCTGGTGGGCGAGCTGGTATCGGCCCTGGTGGACCAGGCGCGCGCGGCGGGAGAACACATCATGCCGGGCCGCACCCACATGCAGCACGCCCAGCCGGTGTTGGTGGCACACCAGCTGCTGGCCCATGCCTGGCCCCAGCTGCGCAACTTGGATCGCCTGGCTAACTGGGCGCGGCGCAACGACGCTTCGCCTTACGGGGGAGGCGCCTTGGCAGGCAACACCTTGGGCCTGGATCCGGAACTGGTGGCTGGCGAACTGGGATTTTCAGCGGTGGTGCCGAACTCTATCGACGGCACGGCTTCGCGCGACGGCGTGGCCGAGTTCCTCTATGTGCTGACCCAGATCGCGGTGGATATGTCGCGCCTTTGCGAGGAAATCATCATCTGGAACACCGCCGAGTTCGGCTACGTCACCCTGGATGACGCCTTTTCCACCGGATCTTCCATTATGCCCCAGAAAAAGAACCCCGACGTGGCCGAGTTGGCGCGCGGCAAGGCAGGGCGCCTGATCGGTGACTTGACGGGGATGCTGGCGATGCTAAAGGGCCTGCCCCTGGCCTATGACCGCGACCTGCAAGAGGACAAAGAGCCGGTTTTCGACGCGATCGACACCTTAGAGGTCTTGTTGCCGGCGGTCAGCGGGATGGTGGCGACGATGCGCCTGGACTATGCGCGCATGGAGGCTTTGTCTACCGCCGGTTTTTCCCTGGCGACCGACGTGGCCGAGTGGCTGGTAAAGCGCGGCATGCCCTTCCGCCAGGCACACGAGGTTTCGGGGGCTTGCGTGGCTCTGGCCGAGTCTCGCGGTTGCGGTTTAGAGGACCTGTCCGACCAGGACTTTGCCGGGGTCGATCCGTTGTTGGTGGGTCAAGTGGATTCCGGCGAGGGCGCGGTCCGTGGCGAGGAGGGCGCAGGTGGCGCTGGCGGCGAGGGGACGGTGCGCGAGGTACTGTCGGCCCGCGGTTCGGTGTTGGCGCGTAACGGCGTGGGCGGTACGGCCCCGGCGCGCGTAGCGCAACAGTTGGCGGCGGCCGAGGCCGAGTTGGCGCGGTTGTTGGGGTAGTGTGGCCGGTTTCGTGACCGGGTCGAGGACGGGCGTGCGCGGTTGGTGGAGGTGGGGCGCAAAGCAAGGCAGTGATAAGGTTTAGCTTGTGCTGAATGCTGATGACTTTGCGCCCCTGATTCAAAAACTGCGCGGAACCCTGGAAACAGTTTCTGCGGTGATGGACCCCCAGATTCTGCAAGAGAAGATAAAGGACCTCACGCGCCAAGCCAGTGCGCCCGACCTCTGGGACGACCAGGAAAACGCCCAGAAAGTCACTTCGGAACTCTCGGGGGCGCAGTCCGAACTGGAACGACTGAACTCTATGGAGGCGCGAATCGACGATTTGGAAGCCCTGGTGGAACTGGGGGTGGAAGAAGGCGGAGAGCTGGGCGGGAAAATCCTGGCCGACGCCGAAACCACCTACAAGCAGCTGCAGAAAGACCTGGACACCCTGGAAGTGCGCACCTTGTTGAACGGGGAATACGACGAACGCCACGCCGTGGTGACCATCCGTTCCGGGGCGGGCGGGGCCGAAGCCGCGGATTGGGCGCAGATGCTGCTGCGGATGTATCTGCGATATTGCGAGCGTCACGGCTACCCCACCAAGGTGATGGATACCTCCTATGCCGAAGAAGCCGGCATCAAGTCCGCGACTTTCCAGGTCGACGCGCCGTATGCCTACGGAATGTTGAGTGTCGAGGGCGGGACGCATCGTTTGGTGCGAATCTCTCCTTTCGATAACCAAGGCCGGCGCCAGACCTCTTTCGCGGCGGTAGAGGTGATACCGCTGATTGAAACCACCGACCACATCGATATTCCCGACACCGACATCAAGGTCGATGTGTTTCGGTCCTCGGGGCCGGGGGGACAGTCGGTGAACACTACGGATTCCGCGGTGCGAATCACGCACCTGCCTACCGGGATTGTGGTTTCGATGCAGGACGAGAAGTCCCAGATCCAGAACCGCGCCGCGGCAATGCGGGTGTTGCAGTCGCGACTGCTGCTGTTGCGTCACGAAGAAGAACACGCCAAGAAGAAAGAGTTGGCCGGGGATGTGAAGGCCAGCTGGGGGGACCAGATGCGGTCCTATGTGTTGCACCCCTATCAGATGGTCAAGGACCTGCGCACCGAATACCAGACGGCACAGACCACCGGGGTGCTGGACGGAGACTTGGACGGCTTTATCGACGCCGCGATTCGGTGGCGCAAGCACCAAGAGATCCACGGAGAATAAGGCCGCACCTCCAGAAGGAAAAACCGCGTGTCATTGCGGGTTTATCAAATCGTTACAAAGTAAGATGTATCCGATTATCTACTGTGGGAGATTCGGTTGATTACTTTTGAGAATGTCACGAAGGTCTATAAGCGCGGCGCCCGCCCGGCGCTGGATCAAGTTTCACTGACCATCGAACGTGGCGAGTTTGTGTTCCTTGTCGGTACCTCGGGTTCGGGGAAATCCACCATGCTTTCGCTGATGCTACGCGAGGAACGCGCCACGGACGGAAAGATCCTGGTGCTGGGAAAGGACCTGGGGAAGCTATCGCGCTGGAAGGTACCACAGCTGCGCCGCCAACTGGGCGTCGTGTTCCAGGACTTTCGCCTGTTGGAGAACAAGACAGTTTACGACAATGTCGCCATCGCCTTGCAGGTGATCGGCAAACCTCGCCACCAGATTAAGAAAGTTGTCCCCGAGGTGTTGCAGATGGTGGGATTAGGCGGCAAAGACAAGCGCCTGCCACACGAACTTTCCGGCGGGGAACAGCAGCGCGTCGCGATTGCGCGCGCCATGGTGAATCGCCCCCCGATTTTGCTGGCGGACGAACCCACCGGGAACCTAGACCCTGCGACTTCTCTGGGGATTATGCGGCTGCTGGACCGCATCAACCGCGCCGGGACCACCGTGGTTATGGCGACGCACGACGAAGAAATCGTCAACCAGATGCGTAAACGCGTTATCGAACTGGACGAAGGCCACATTATCCGCGACCAGGACCGCGGCATCTACGGAGGCTCCGCCCCGCGCGACGCCGCCGACAACCCCGACCCGCAGCCCTCGCCGGGGATCTCGACCACCGAAAACGGAAAGGAACAGCACTGATGCGCCTAGCTTTCGTACTTTCCCAGGTCGGACAGGGCCTGAAGCGAAACCTGTCGATGAGTATCGCAGTGGTGATCGTGACTTGCGTGTCGCTGCTGTTCGTGGGCGCGGCGACGCTGACGCAGATGCAGATCAGCAACCTGCGCGACACCTGGTACGGCAAAATCGAGATTAGCGTCTCGATGTGTGCCAAGGACGACGTGACTTCGGGTTGCGAAGGCAAGGAAGCTACGCAGGGACAGATCGACGCGGTGGAGCAGCTGCTGAAGTCCGACCAGCTGGCGCCCTACATCGAAAATGTCTACTTTGAAACCAAAGAGGAGGCCTTCAAGACTTTCCAGGACTTGATGGGCAGCGAAGGGGTGTACCAGTACGTCACCGCCGAGATGATGCCGGCTTCTTTCCGAATAAAGTTGGTTGACCCCGAACAGTACCGCGTGGTGGTCGAGGAGCTGCAGGGGCGGCCCGGCGTGGCTCAAGTCATCGACCAGAAACAGCTGCTGGACAAGCTGTTCACCGGCTTGAACCAGGCCACGCTGCTGTCAATCGGATTGGCTGTGGTGATGATCATCGCCGCGGTGTTGCTGATCACCACGACGATTCGGCTTTCTGCCATGTCGCGGGAACGTGAAACTTCGATTATGCGTCTGGTGGGAGCTTCGAATCTGTTTGTGCAGCTGCCTTTCATGATCGAAGGCGCCATCGCGGCCACCATCGGGGCGCTGCTGGCGGCAGGCGGCCTGTGGGCCGTGGTGCACTTTGTGGTGGGGGACTGGCTCTCGGCGCTGTCGGGTATGGTGAAACTGATCGACACCGGCGACGTCTTGCTGATTTCGCCCATCTTGGTAGGCGCGGCGATCTTGCTGGCCCTGGCTTCCAGTGCGATTTCGTTGAACCGTTATACCCGGGTCTAGGTTTTGGGCCCGGCGATGGTTTCGTGGGTCGAGGTTCGAGGTTCGGTTTTGGGGGTCGAGGTTCGGGTATCGGTTGGTAGGAGATACAGGTGAATAAGATGTCTGGAGTTTGGAAACGCGCGTGGCGCGCCGCGGTGGTGGCGGGGGCGACCCTGGCGGTCTGTGTTCCCGCCAGTCTGTCCTTGGCTGACGACGCCACCGATGCGAAAACCAAGGAACTGAAACAGATGCAGCAGGCCGCCGCCGCCCAAAGAGGCCGAACTCAAAGCCGCCCTCGAAGGGGTGCAGGCCGACATGGTGAACCTGGCGGTGCAGCTGCAGCGTACTAACGCCGCCATCCCCCAAGCCCAGACGAAACTGGCCCAGGCCCAAGACAAACTGGCCCAAGCCCAGAATGAACACCAGGCCGTGCAAGACCGTCTGGACGTGGCGCGCGCCCAACAGTCGCACCTGCAGGAAAAGATCCAGGCCGGACAACAGCTGATTAACGAAACCCAGGTGACCATCGGGCAGATAGCCCGCCAGGCCTATCGCGGCGGCCAGCTCAGCGTTTCGGTGTGGACGCTGCTGTTTGATTCGGTATCGCTGGACGAAATGGGGATGCGTCTGCTGGTGGCGGATACCGCGGCCCAGTCCCAGAATCAGGTGATTGTCCGGGCCCAGGAAGCCAACGCGGAAACCCAGCACGCCCGCGCTCGCCAAGAAGCCTTGACGGTGCGGATTGGCGCGCTGGAACAACAGGCCGCCCAGGCGGTAGCCGCGGCGGACGCGGCCCGTGCCCAGGAACAGACCCAGCTGGATGCGGTCAAGCAGCTGCAGGCCCAGCAGGTCGCCCAGCAGGCCCAACTCAACGCCAACAAGGGCAACTATGAAGCCCAGATCGCCCAGCGCCAGGCCGAACAAAACCGCATCGCCGCCCAGATTTCCGAGCTGAATCGACAGTCTGCCGGCGGCCCGGCCCGTACCTTGAACGGCGCAATCTTCGGCGCTCCCACCACCTCGATGGTGGTGACTTCGCCCTATGGCTGGCGCGAACAACCCATCTGGGGAGGACGCTTGTTCCACGGCGGCACCGATTTCGGCGTGGGGTGTGGACAGCCGGTTTACGCCGCGCAGTCCGGCACGGCCCTGGTGGGTTACAACTCGATTTCGGGCAACAACATCACGGTGAACCACGGAAACATCAACGGTTCCAACTGGCAAACCCTGTATTTCCACCTCTCTGCCTTTGAAATCTCCAGCGGCCAATACGTCCAGAAGGGCCAGCTGATTGGCCGGGTCGGCACCACGGGTCTGTCTACCGGTTGCCACCTGCATCTGGAAATTTGGCAAAATGGTTCTAGCATCAATCCCATGTCCCAGTACTAGGAACCACCATGTCGAAAAAAACTCCCGCCCAGGGCACCGCGCCCAAGCTCAGCGCTGCCCAAAAGGCAAAGGCTGTGGCAGACGCTAAGAAGGTGATTGCGCGCAACAAGAAAGCCGCGCACGACTACTTCTTGGAAGAGACCTTGGAAGCCGGGATTTCCCTATCCGGTACCGAGGTGAAGTCTCTGCGTCACGGCCGCGCTTCGCTGTCCGAGGCGTGGGTCGAGTTCAGCGGGGGAGAGGCCTGGCTGCAGGGCGTGGATATCCCCGAGTACTTCTATGGTTCATGGACGAATCACGCCCCGAAGCGCAAGCGTCGTCTGCTGTTGCACAAACGCGAAATCATTAAGCTAGAGAACCAGGTCGCGGCGAAGGGATACACCGTGGTGCCGGTTGAACTGTATTTCGTGGGGGGACGCGCCAAGATAGAGATCGCTATCTTGGCGCGAGGCAAGCAGGACTGGGACAAACGCGAAACCATCAAGCGCCGCGAAGCTGACCGCGAGGCCAGACGCGCCATGATAAACGCCAATCGTCGCGGCAGGTAGTTGCGGTTTTCGCAGCGGTTTCGTTGCGGTTTTCGCTGGGTCGCCGCTTCCCGGGTCGAGGTCCGCAGGTGAGGTTTTCGCGGCGTCTAGCGTTAGTCCCAGTCGCCGAGGAACTTGGTGCGACCGGGGAACTGGGCGCGGTAGGAGTCGGCGCGGGTGCCGAGCCACCACCCCAAACCACAGTAGACCAGCAGGGCCACACCCAGGAAGAATCCCGGCGCGAAGGTGGCTCCCGAGACAAAGAAAGCCGCGGCGGCCAAGATAACCGCCACAACCGCGCCGGTTCCCCAGATGACTGGGGATTTCTGGTTCACCCCAGGTGTACCAGGCCGAAAGCCGTGGCGATCATGGCGGCTCCCGCGCCCATCAGCAACAGGGTCGAAGTAGTCAAGATAGAGTTTGGCGATTCGTAGGAAGATCCGGCCAGGTGCAGCATGTAGGCGCCGACCCCGCACAGCAGCGTCAAGACTATGAAGGGCCACACATCGAGGGCGGTTTTCCACAGCGAGGGTTTAGCTTGGGGTGCGTTGGAGTTCATACCTGTACCTTAGCATCACTCCGCAAGTGGGCGACCTCGACCGGGGAACACCGCACCTACCACCTACGCAAGTGGGCGACCTCGACGGGGGAACACCGAAACCGACCTCGAGACGGGCGGGACAAAAGCATCGGATAGAATGTCCCAGATGAATTCGATACCTGCACCCGTAAAGCTGCCCGCGCTACCCGCCACACCATCCGGCGCGGATCTGATCTTGGACGAAGCCGGCTTGATTCGCCGCACGGTACTGCCCAGCGGAACCCGCGTAATACCGAGAAAAATGGCCGGTACACGCGCGGTGAGCATCGGGATGTGGCTGCCGCGCGGTTCGCGCGACGAAGACGCCCAGGCCCTGGGCTCGACGCACTTTTTGGAACACCTGCTGTTCAAAGGCACAACCAGGCGCGACGCCAAGGAACTGGCCCAGGTTTTCGACGAAGTCGGCGGGGATTTCAACGCGGCGACCGCCAAGGAGTACACCCACTACTATGCCGAACTGTTGGGCGAGGGACCTGGATCGCGCGGTGGATTGTCTGATGGATATGGTCACCGCTCCGCTGCTGGAACCCCAGACTTTCGAGTTGGAGCGCGGGGTGATCGTGGACGAGTTGATGATGGCGCTGGACAGCGCCAACGAGCAGGCTTTCGATTCTTTCGCCGCGAAACTCTTTGCCGGTCACCCCCTGGGGCGCCCGATTGGCGGTACGGTCCAAACCGTGTCTGAGCTGGGGCTCGAGGCGCTGCATCACCACTATCAGTCGGGCTACACCCCGGACCAGCTGGTGGTGGCGGCCGCCGGTGACGTCGATCACCGACGAGTCTGCGACTTGGTGATGGCGGCCCTGGATCGTGGGGATTCGCCGTGGTCCCAGTGGCGGGTTTCGCAAAGCGCCCCGCCGCGCGATTTTTAGCCTCAGGTTTCGGCCCCGATTTCGGGTTTCCCGGTTCCGTCCCGGGGCGAGGCCGCAGATTCGGTGTCTGGGTCCCGGGGCGAGGCCGCCGTACCGGGAGCGGGCGAGGTGCAGTTTTCGCCCAGTTACGGGAGTTTCGACGAGGCGGGGAACTATGAGCAAACCCAGATCCTGGTGGGGGGACCGGGTTTGAGGGCTGGGGATGAGCAAGAATACGTGATGGTGGTGTTGAAAAACTGTGCTGGGTGGCGGGATGTCTTCGCGGCTATTCCAACACATCCGCGAGGACCGCGGCTTGGCCTACCAGGTGTATCCCTTTGGGATCAGCTATCGCGACTGTGGACAGTTCGGGGTGGCAGCGGGATGCAACCCCAGCAACGCTGCGGAAGTCGCGGCGTTGCTGCGCGCCGAGCTGGAGGACATCGGCACGAACTTGGTTTCGGAAGAGGAGCTGGCCCGGGTCAAGGGACAGATGCGCGGTTCGACCCTGTTGGCGATGGAAGATAACTCGGCGCGCATGGCACGCCTGGCGGCGGCGGAAATCATCCGCGGCGAGTTCGCCTCGACAGAGTACCGCATGGCGCGCTTAGAAGCGGTGACACCTGCGGAAATCTTGGAGCTGGGGGCTTGGTTGGCAGAAAATGCCCGCCTGGAGTTGCGCCTGGGGCCGCGAGTTTAGAGCTGTAACAGGGAATCGATACCGACCGTCAGGGGTTCGCGTAACTGGGCGACTTTACGCAGGCCCAGCAAAACCCCGGGCATAAAGGACTCCCGGTCAAAGCAGTCCGAACGAATCACCAACTGTTCCCCCGGATTCCCCAGCAGGATTTCTTCGTGCGCATTCAAGCCGCGCAGCCGCACGGCGTGCACTGGGATGCCCGCTATCCTCGCGCCGCGCGCGTGGCCCGCGTCGCTCTGTGTCGCGTCTGGCACCGGGCCCAAACCCGCGGCTTGCCGGGCGGCGGCGATTCCCGCGGCAGTGGCGGTGGCGGTGCCGGAGGGGGCGTCTAATTTGTTGGGGTGGTGCATCTCTATGACCTCGGCGGATTCAAAGTAGGGTGCCGCCAGCGCCGCGAACTTCATAGCCAACACCGCAGAGATGGCGAAGTTCGGGGCGATTAAAGCGTTTCGTCCGGCGGCCTGGGCCTGGGCGGCCACCTGCCCGTAGGCCTCAGGAGTCCACCCCGTGGTGCCCACCACGACGTGCACCCCCGCACCCAAGCAGTGAGCACGTTGGCTTGGGTGACGTCAGGAACCGTGAAGTCCACCGCGTGGGTGGCGCCGCTGTTGCGCAGCTCCGCCGCCAAGTCATCCCCGGCCTCTAAACCCGCCACCAGCTCCATGTCCGGGGCCTCGCGCACTGCCCGGCAAACCGTGGATCCCATGCGTCCCCGCGCCCCGATAACTGCAACTTTCAACATCGAAAACCCCTTTTGTTCCTATCGCACCAGGTTGAATCCCTGTCCCAACAGCATTTGGCGGATGCCTTGGACTTCGGCCTGGGAGGGTTCCATCAGCGGCAGCCGGGGATGCGGGGTGTCGATGATTCCCAAAGCATAGACGGCTTGTTTAGCGTAGGTGGCGCCTTGGCCCGCACCCATGATGCCTTCGTTTGCGGGAGACAGCTGGGCATCCAGGGCCACCGCCGTGGCCAGGTCCCCGGCCTGAAGTGCATCGAGCATCCGCGAAATCCGCACGCCCTCTATGTGTCCCACCACGGAAATCACCCCGACGGCACCCCCGGCCAAGAAATACAGATTCAAGCCGTCGTCCCCGGAATAGACTTCCAAACCGGTGCGTCGTCCCCGCGTGATGCCGCGCGTCACGTTCCCGGTGGCGTCTTTAATTCCCTTTACCCGCGGCAGTTGCGCCAGGCGATCTAAGGTGCGGTCCTCTATCTGTACCCCAACTCGACCTGGGATGTCGTAAATCATAACCGGCAGTTCCGTGGCGTCGTGTACTGCCTGGATGTGGGCAAAGATGCCGTCTTGACTGGGCCGGTTATAGTACGGAGCGGTCACCAAAACCCCGTCGGCCCCGGCCTGGGTGGCTTGACGCGCCATCATGCGCGAGTGTTCCGTGTCGTTGGAACTGACCCCGGCCAACAGCTTGATGTCGGGACCCACGGCCTGTCGCACGGTTTGCAGCAGCTGCATCTTTTCCGGGGCGTGCGTGGTGGGGGCCTCTCCCGTAGTGCCCGAAACCAGCAGCGCATCGCAGCCGGTGGCGACCAGGTGCCGGGCCAGGCGGCCCGCAGATTCGTAGTCCACCGAACCATCGGAGTGGAAAGGCGTGACCATGGCAACAGAGAAACGACCGAAAGTAGACATGTCTTGATTCTATGTCAGTATCCGCATAGGAAAAACCGGCTTCGGTTTTTCCTATCCCTGCCCTTGATAGACTTAGCCCATGAGTGAGATTTCTGTGCGACGCGCCGAATTCGGCGACGTGAATAAAGTTACCGAAATCCAGGCCGGGGCTACCAAGGCCATCTTCGCGGACATTCTGGGTGCCGACAACCCGGCCCTGCAGTTGATAAATCCCCGCGATTTGCGCGGAACCTGGCGCAACACCTTGCCTGCGGTGCACGCCTGGTTGGCTTCCCATTCAGGTTCACTACCGGGTGGTTGTGACCCGGTCGAGGACCCCGCGGTGGTTGGAAGTGAAGGCAGTGTTTGCGGTGGGGACTGCGGTATGGCGGTGATTCTGCCGCGCGACACCAAGTCCGGCCTGGTGGCCGGAGACGTAGGCGAACTGGTAGTGGAAGCCCTGCCCGGACCCGATGCGTTAGAGGTGATGGACGCCTTGATCGCCACCGCCATCGACGCGGCCAAACTGTTGGAACTGCACGGTTTGGGGGTGTGGGTCATGTCCGGAGACGACCTGCACACCCGCGCGCTTTCCCAGCGCGGTTTCGAACCCGAAGGGGTTTCGCAACTTTTGGAAAACCCCAACGGCTCTACCTTGCGCGCCCACCTGTGGGGATTGGCGCTGGTACCCACCGCGTAACTTATTCCGAAAACGCCAGGCCCGAACCTCGACCCGGGAACGAAACCAAAACCGAATACTGCAAACCCGAGCCTCGAAAAGTGAATCCCTAAAGTACAGAGGAGTAGAAACTTGAACGATATCTTTAGTTTGCCCGCACCGGGCCCGGCCAAACCCCAGGTGCTGCGCATCGTGCCCTTGGGCGGCTTGGGCGAAGTTGGGCGAAACATGACGGTGTTGGAAACTCAAGGGAAAAAATCCTGATCGTGGATTGCGGCGTGCTGTTTCCCGAAGAGATTCAACCCGGCGTAGACCTGATTCTGCCTGACTTTTCCTATATTCAAGATCGCTTGGATGACGTGGTGGGGATGGTGTTGACTCACGGCCACGAAGACCACATCGGGGCGGTGCCTTATCTGTTGAAACAGCGCGAAGATATTCCGCTCTATGGTTCACAACTGACTTTGGCTTTCGTGGAACCAAAGTTGAATGAACACCGCATCCCCGCCACGAACCTGCATGTTCACGCCGAAGGGGACCGGGTAAAGCTGGGGCCTTTTGACTTGGAGTTCTGCGCGGTGAACCACTCGATTCCCGACGCGCTGGCGGTGTTCGTGCGCACCAAGGCGGCAAACGCCCTGATCACCGGGGATTTCAAGATGGATCAGCTGCCTTTGGACGGGCGCATCACGGATCTGCGTTCCTTTGCGCGCTGGGGCGAAGAAGGCGTCGATATATTCTTGGTGGATTCCACGAACGCCGAAGTTCCGGGATTCATCACTTCCGAACGCGAAATCGGGCCGGTGCTGGAAGACGTCTTTATGCACGCCGCGGGACAGATCGTGGTGGCCAGTTTCTCTTCGCATGTGCACCGCGTCCAACAGGTGTTGAACGCGGCGGCCGCGACGAATCGGCGCGTGGCGCTGGTGGGGCGGTCCATGATTCGCAACATGCAGATCGCCGAGGACGCGGGGTATTTGACGGTCCCCACGGGTGTTTTGATAGACATCGACGACGTAAATTCCCTGCCACCGCAGCGGCGCGTCTATATGGCCACCGGCTCCCAGGGCGAACCCATGGCGGCGCTGTCGCGCATCGCAAAGTCCGAACACCGCACGATTTCTATCGGCCAGGGCGACACCGTGGTTTTCGCCTCATCCTTGATTCCAGGCAACGAAAACTCGGTGGGGCGCGTCATCAACCAGCTGATGCGTCTGGGAGTCCATGTGGTGCACAAAGGTAACTCGAAGGTGCACGTTTCGGGGCACGCCGCGGCGGGAGAACTGCTGTACGCCTACAATATTGTTCAGCCGCGCAATGTTATGCCGATCCACGGCGAGGTCCGCCACCTGGTCGCCAACGGGGCCCTGGCGGTAAAGACCGGGGTGAAACCCGCCAACGTGATGTTGGCCGAGGACGGGATCTGCGTGGAGGTATCCAAGGGCCGGGCCCAGATCGTGGGGCAGGTGGATTGCGACTACATCTATGTGGACGGCACCTCGGTGGGACAGATCGGGGAATCGGAACTCTATGACCGCCGCGTTTTGGCCGCCGAGGGTTTCGTCGCGGTTTACGTGGTGATGGAGCTGAGTACCGGTACGATTTTGGCCGGTCCCACCGTGATTGCCCGCGGCGTGGCGGAACACGACAATGTGTTCCGCGACATCGAACCCCAGATTGCCGATGCCCTGATAGAGGCTTCGCGCGGCGGCAAAGCCCGCGTCTCTGACCTAGAGCGCGTGGCGCGACGCACCCTGGGGCGTTGGGTTTCCAAGCGTCTGCGACGCGCCCCCATGATCGTTCCCCTGGTAGTAGAGGCCGAGTAATGGCAAAGTTCATCTCGACTCAGTCCATCGTTTTGGAACTGCCTCTGATCATCGACCACCTTCCCGCCACCGGCACCGAGGTCCAGGCCTCCGTCATCGAAGGCGCGGTGGTGGCCGGCGGCTTCTATGTGGTGGCGGCCGTGGCGCGCCAAGGAGTGGCGGCCTGCGTGGCTTCTACCTTGGGTACCGGGCCGAACTCGGTGCAGGCTCGGCATTCCTTGGGACGCGAAGGCGTGGCGGTGTTGACTCGCGGCGTGGTGGGTGACATCGGCTTGCGCATCGCCACCATCGACGGCCAGGGGATGCGTTCCTCGATGCTGTCTCCCGGGGTCGAAGCCGAACCGAATCTGCACGACTTGGAAAACCTGTCTTGGACCGACAACGACTATCTGTTGGTTAACCTGAATGACTTGGCGGCGCCTACCGCGGCGCAAACCTGGAGCAGCTGGCTGGAAGATATCCCGCAAAACGTCAAGCTGGTGGTGGCCGGCGGCCCCTTGATCGACGAAGTGGACCCCGAAATCCTGGTGCGCGTGCTGCAGCGCGCGAATGTCTTGACTTTGAACGAATTCCAGGCCCGCACCACGGCGGAGCGCCTGGGGGGTGGCCCCCAGGAACAGGCCCTGCGGATGCACCTGCCACAGTCCGCGCTGCTGGTGATGCGCGAAGGCAAGCGCGGCGCGGTGATTCAGGTCGATGCCCAGGCGCCACTGGTGCGGATCCCCGCTTTCGAGATGCCGGCGAAAGACACCACCGGGGTGGGGGACGCCCATACCGGGGTGCTGGTAGCTTGCCTGATGCAGGGGATGAGCCCTGCTGATGCCACGTTGCGCGCCAACGCGGCGGCTGCCCTGGTGCTGCGCCACCGCGGATACTACAAGGTGCTTACCGCCGCCCAGATCGACCAGTTCCTGGCCGAGCGTCGCAGCCACTAGGCGCGTGTCTTTTCGGCTCTGCGACGGGTTAAGCCGGTAGGGTGAAAAGGCTATGAGTCAATCCAAAACTTCGCCGAATCGCAGTTCTAAATCCGCTGCGAAGTCCTCGCGCCCCCAGTCGGGTTCCCAGCGTCGCGGCCACGGTAATGCCCCCACGCCGCCCCCCGAGCCGGCCTTGGATCCCCAGGTCAGACGCGACATCATCGCGCTGACCCTGGTGGCGCTGGCGGTGCTGGTGGCGCTGCGCGAATGGTTTGGTTTGTCGGGGGCTGCCGGAGACGCGATTCACTATGTCTTCGCCGGGGCCTTCGGGATGTTTTCGGTGTTTTTCCCGCTGCTGCTGTTGATGGTGGCGCTGCGACTGTTTCGCCGGGGCCGCGCCGCAAAAGACCCCGATGCCCAGGCCCGCACCCGCGCGGTAGAGACCCGCATCCTGGTGGGTTTCCTGGCAGTGCTGGCTTCTTTGGCGGGGATGGCGCACGTGGCGCGCGACTTGCCTGACCCCTAGCCAGGACTTTAACGCGGTGATGCAGGCCGGTGGCTTGCTGGGTTGGTTCTTTGGGCACCCGCTGGGACTGTTGTTCTCGGCTTGGGGTGCCATCCCGATGCTGTTTATTCTCTCCCTGATCGGGGTGCTGCTGGTGATTGGGATGCCGGTGGCAGTTTTGGTGGACCGGGTGCGTTCCCGTCTGGGGCGTTCCCGGGTCGAGGCCGATGCCGAGGACGGCGCCGAGGGTGGCGGTGAAGGTGGGGAGGGCGCCTTGGTGCGTTCCGACGCTACGCGCGTCCTGGGCGAGGAAAAACCCTCACGTCTGCCGTGGAAACGTACGAAAGATGTCGCGGGTCAGGACGCTGGGACCGAAGCCATGGGGATTGGGGGCCTAACCGCGCAACCCGAAGCACCGGCCGCGATCCGCGCACTGGACCTCGCCCAGGCACCGATAACGCAATTGACCCCGGAAACTGTCGCGGTGTCCTCGAGTGGGGCGGGCGGAACCGCAACGACCTCGACCGGGACCCCCACACCTTCCAGGCGAGGAAAAACGAAAACCCCGACGGAAAACCTCGAAACGGGAACCACGCCGAACCCCGACGAATTCCAGGCTCCCACAGGCGTGGGGACCGGGCTGGGACACGTGGTGGACTATCACCTGCCCAGCTTGGAACTGTTGGATTCCGGGCCGGAGCACGTGACCCGGTCCGCGGCGAATGACCGAGTTATCGAGGCATTGACGAATACTTTCGGACAGTTCGGCGTCAGTGCGGAGGTGACGGGATTTAGTCGCGGTCCCACGGTGACGCGCTATGAGGTCACTTTGGGACCCGGAGAGAAAGTCAGCAAGGTAGAGGGCCTGTCCAAAGACATCGCCTATGCCGTGGCCAGTGCGGATGTGCGAATCTTGTCGCCGATTCCGGGGAAATCCGCCATCGGGATCGAGATTCCTAACGCGGACCGTGAAAACGTGTTCCTGGGGGATGTGCTGCGTTCACCTGCGGCCCAGCGACTGACGCATCCGCTGGTGACGGGTGTGGGTAAAGACGTCGAAGGCGACTATGTGCTTTCGAATATCGCCAAGACGCCGCACTTGCTGGTGGCGGGCGCTACGGGTGCGGGGAAGTCTTCATTTATTAACTCGATGATCACTTCGGTGATGGTGCGGGCCACCCCCACCCAGGTGCGGATGATTCTGGTGGATCCCAAGCGTGTGGAGTTGACGGCTTACGCCGGGATTCCGCACCTGATCACCCCGATCATCACTTCGCCCAAGAAGGCCGCGGCGGCCCTGGAGTGGTGCGTGACCGAGATGGATACGCGCTATGACACCTTGGCGAACTATGGGTATCGCCATGTCGATGACTTTAACAAGGCGCTGTGTGAGGGACAGATTCACAAGTTGCCCGAGGCGCGTTTCGAACCGGAATGGATGCCGTACCTGTTGGTGGTGGTGGACGAGTTGGCGGACTTGATGATGGTGGCGCCGCGCGACGTCGAGGCTTCGATTCAGCGCATTACCCAGTTGGGGCGCGCCGCCGGGATCCACCTGGTTCTGGCCACGCAGCGGCCTTCGGTGGACGTGGTTACCGGGATTATTAAAGCCAACGTGCCTTCGCGCCTGGCTTTTGCGACTTCTTCCAACCAGGATTCGCGCGTCATCCTGGACCAGGCCGGGGCCGAGAAACTGATTGGGCAAGGCGATGCGCTGTTCCTGCCCAGCGGGGAGTCCAAGCCCCTGCGCGTCCAGGGATCGTGGGTCTCGGAGGCCGAGATTGCCCGCGTGGTCAAGCACTGCAAGACGCAGATGGACCCGGTCTATCGCGAGGGAATCACCGCAGAAGCCAAGGCGAATGAACCCAAGGTGGCCGAGGACATCGGCGAGGACCTGGACGTGTTGCTGCAGGCGGCGGAGCTGGTGGTGTCTACCCAGTTCGGTTCGACTTCGATGCTGCAGCGCAAGTTGCGGGTCGGTTTCGCCAAGGCCGGGCGGTTGATGGATTTGCTGGAGTCTCGCGAGATTGTGGGGCCTTCGGAGGGTTCCAAGGCGCGGGAGGTTTTAGTCAGTCCCGAGGAGTTGCCTGGCGTGCTGGCGCTGCTGCGCGGGGAAACGCCTGTGGCGCAGACGGAAACAGAAATCGGGCCGGAACCGGAGATGGGGCTGGAACCTGAGCTGGAACCGGAGGCGGGGCCGGAGGCGGAAGTCGCTGTAGAGGCAGAAGATGCCGAAACGCAAACAGATACACCAGCACGAGAGTTGACGCCACAGCAAAGTGCTGCCGATAACTGGGTGCGGCCCAGCGAACGTGGGGCCCCCGGGGAGATTATCTACCAGCAGTATCCCGACGGCAGCATCAAGATCGTTCCCCACGATTCCACCACCGCGCCGAAAACCGCCGCTTTCGCACCCGACCAGGAGGGCGGCCTCGACCGGGACCGTAACGAGGACCTCGGGCGGGGGGACCGTGACCCTGACACCGAGGAGATTCCGCTCTATGATGAGTAGCGGGAGGACAGCGTGAGCGAGGAAAGCAAGGAAAAGGTTTCGAACTGGAATATCGCGAATGCCTTTACGGTGTTGCGGCTGATTCTGGTGCCGATTTTCGTGGGCGTGATGTTGGCGGTTGCTTCCTCGCAGGATGTGCTGCGGTGGTTGGCGCTGGGGATTTTTATATTAGCCTCACTGACGGACCATATTGATGGGCGTTTGGCGCGGAAATATAACTTGATTACGGATTTCGGGAAACTGGCGGATTCGATTGCAGACAAGGCTTTGACGCTTTCTGCGTTTTTCCTGCTGAGCTGGCAAGGCCTGCTGTGGTGGTGGGTTACCGCGCTGATTCTGTTGCGCGAACTGGGGATTACCGTGATGCGGATGTTTATGAAACGCATCGCGGTGATGCCGGCGAACCAGGGTGGCAAGCTGAAAACTGTTTTGCAGATGCTGCTGATTGTGATGCTGTTGACGCCTTGGGACGTGATTGCTGCGGGTGCGTGGCCGGGGATTTTGCTGGGGTGCCAGGTCTTGAGCGTCATCGTTGTCCTGGTCACCGTCGGCACCGGCCTGTGGTACGTCCGCGACGCCGTACTGCTGTGGCGAGCTGCGGGGTGAGTAGATTTCCACATAACAGTATCGGGGCGGAACATTTGGGCGAACACCGACCCGAACGGAACATTCAAAGGACAGAAAGAACATCTCATCACAGACACGCTACCCGCAGGCGTTACTTTCAAAAAAGCATGGCTATTCAAAAACCCGAAGCGTCATTCACCGTTGACCCCGCGTAAGCGGGGATGATCCTGATTGGCGTCCCCCGGCAGACCCTATCGGTGCGTTGACCCCGCGCAAACGGGGATGGCCCGTCACGATAAAGGCACGTCCATATCTCAATAAAAAACACTGCACCCCCGAGGGGACGAAACGCCCTCGGGGGTGCAGTTGCAAGTTACGCTGGACAGCAAGCCAATTGAAGCTAAGCCAAGCCAAACCGCGCCCAGCCCAGCCCCAAAGCCCTACAACTTCGAAGCCTCCAGTTCGATCCCCTTGCCGAACTTGACGTCGCGCGCCGCGGCCAGGCGGGACTGCATGCCGTAGATCTCGATGAAGCCACGCGCGGCGGCTTGGTTAAAGGTGTCGCCCGAATCATAGGGTCGCCAAACTGAAGTCATAGAGCGAAGACTCCGACCGCCGCCCGTTGACCGTGGCGCGTCCGCCGTGCATCTCCATACGAATCTCGCCGGTGACGTATTCCTGGGTCTGCGCCACAAAAAGCATCCAGGACTTCTTCAGCGGCGAGTTCCATTGGGCCTCGTAAACCAAATCCGCCCAAATCGGCTCGATCTGTTGACGCTTGAAGCGCAGCTGCATCCGCTCCAGACACAGCTCCTCCAGGGCCTGGTGCGCGCGAATCAGCGCCACCGCCCCGGGCGCTTCGTAGATCTCACGCGACTTGATGCCGACCAAGCGGTCCTCGACCATGTCGATACGCCCGATACCTTGCGCCCCGGCGCGACGATTCATCTCTTGAATAATCTGCAGCGGCGTCAGCTTCACCCCATCCAAAGCTACCGGCAACCCGCGCTCGAAACTGATGACGACCTCGTCGGGCACCCCGGCGAAACCCGGGTCATCCGTATAGTTATAGACATCTTTAGTCGGCGCATTCCACAGGTCCTCCAAGAAACCTGTCTCGATGGCGCGCCCCCACACGTTTTGGTCAATCGAGAAAGGGTTCTGCTTCGTGGTTTCAATCGGCAGGTTGTGCTCCTCGGCGTAAGCGATCGACACGTCGCGCTGCAGCGCCAAGTCGCGAATCGGCGAAACACAGTTCAGCTCCGGAGCCAGGGAAGTGAAAGACACCTCGAAACGCACCTGGTCGTTGCCTTTTCCGGTGCAGCCGTGCGCCATAGTGCTCGCGCCGAACTGCTTGGCCGCCATCACCAGGTGCTTGGAAATCAAGGGTCGGGATAGCGCGGAAACCAGCGGATACTGCCCTTCGTACATTCCGTTCGCCAACAGCGCTGGCATGCAGTACTCGTTCGCAAACTCGTCTTTGGCGTCCGCCACGTAGGCCTCGACCGCGCCGCAATCCAAGGCACGCTGTCGAATCACCTCCAGGTCCTCGCCGCCTTGACCGACGTCGACCGAAACCGCGATGGTGTCTACCCCCAGCTTCTCCTTCATCCATCCGATTGCCACCGAAGTGTCCAAACCACCGGAATACGCCAAAACCACGCGTTCGTTCGCCATGCTTTCCTCCTCTGTTCCTTCCCCGTCGAGGGTTTCGTTTCGGGTTTGGGCTGGGTTGAGTTCCCGGGTCGAGGTCCTCGCCACGGGTTCCAGCCGTTGCCGTGGTTTCATGGTAGCAGCGTTTTGGAAAAATATACAAACGGGTGTATAAATATTTATTGCCGGGTGCTTTTCTGGCCCCGACGCAAGGAAACTACCACAACCAGCCTCAGACGGAGGAGAGATGAGCGTAACTTATCCGCAAGGATTCAAAGCAGCCGGGGCGCACGTGGGCCTGCGCGGTCGCTTGCACCCAGACATGGCGATCGTCCAGAACCTGGGTCCGCTCCACACCGTGGCGGGGGTCTTTACTTCGAACCGGGTGTTCGCCGCGCCCGTGGGGTGGGACCGCGAAGTCGTCGCGGGCGGGACCGCCCAAGCCGTGGTGGTGAACTCGGGCAACGCGAATGCCTGCACCGGGGAACAAGGCAAACTAGACGCCGCACAGATGGCCGCCCATCTGGGAACCGTCCTGGGAGTCCCCACCCGGGAATCCCTGGTTTGCTCTACCGGCATCATCGGCCGCGCCTTAGATATGCAGAAAATCACCAAAGGGATCGAACAAGTCGCGGCGAAACTGCGACATGACGGCGGTTTCGAAGCGGCCGAGGCCATCTTGACCACCGACACCAAACCGAAAACCGTCCAGGTGGATTCCGGCCAGGGGTGGAAAGTTGGCGGCATCGCCAAAGGGGCCGGCATGTTGGCTCCCGCCCTGGCCACCATGATTGTGGTGCTGACCACCGACGCCGTGTTGGAACCCGGCCCCGCCCAAGCCATCTTGCAAGAAGTCGTGGATGAATCTTTTAACCGCTTGGACTCCGACGGCTGCATGTCCACCAACGACACCGTGTTGTTGATGGCTTCGGGGGCCAGCGGGGAAGCCCCGACCTGGCGCTGTTTAAGGAGAAACTGCTGGAAGCTTGCCAGGACCTGTCGCTGCAGTTACTGGGCGACGCCGAAGGGGCGCATCACGACGTAGAGATAAAGGTGACGAAGGCGGCCTCGGTCGAGGGAGCCCTCTTTGCGGCGCGCACCATCGCACGTTCGAACTTGGTGAAGACTGCAATCTATGGCAACGACCCGAACTGGGGACGCATCTTGTCCCAGCTGGGCACCGTCGCGGAAGACATCCTGCCTTTCGACCCGGGACAGGTGAATGTCTATATGAATGGTGTGAAGGTCTGTGAAAACGGCGGAATCGGCGAGGAACCCTATCTGGCCGACCTTAAGCCGCGCGAATGCCACATCTTGGTGGAGCTGAACGCGGGGGAGCAGGAAGCTTTTATCTGGACCTCGGACCTCACGCATGAATACGTCCACATCAACGGAGACTACACCACATGAGTAACGCAACTTACCCCGAAACCACCCCGGCGACCTCGACCGGGGAACCGCAAGCGGCGACCTCGATAGGGGACGGAACCCCGGCGACCTTGACCCGGGCCGACACCCTTTCCCCCCTGGAAAAAACCCAGGTGCTGCTCGAGGCTATGCCGTGGCTGCACGCGTACCGCGGCTCCATCATCGTGGTGAAGTACGGCGGAAACGCCATGATAAACGACCAGTTGCGACAGGCCTTCGCCCAGGATATCCGCTTTCTCTATGAAGTCGGGCTGCGGCCCGTGGTGGTGCACGGCGGCGGACCCCAGATCAACCAGATGCTGGAGCGGCTGGACCTGCAGGCGCCCTTCGTGGACGGGTACCGCGTCACCACACCCGAAGTGATGGAAGTGGTGCGGATGGTGCTGACCGGAAAGGTGCAGCGCGAGTTGGTGGGGTTGTTGAATGTGCAAGATTCGGTTGCGGTAGGGATATCGGGCGAGGACGCCGGGTTGTTTCAGGCGGAAAAACGCGCGTCTGCGCCGGGGAAAGACCTGGGGTTGGTGGGGGACATCGTGGCGGTGAACCCCGAGCCGGTGCTGAATATGCTTTCGCGCGGGCACATCCCCGTCATCTCCAGCGTCGCCCCCGATGCGGCCGACCCGAAAACCGTGTTGAACGTGAATGCCGATGCGGCCGCGGCTGCCTTGGCGGGAGCGCTTCCGGCACAAAAACTGGTGATTTTGACCGACGTCGAGGGGCTGTACCAGGACTTTGCCGACAAGGATTCCCTGATTCAGCGCATTTCCGCCAGCGCCCTGGAGCAGCTGGTGCCAGGCCTGTCTAGCGGGATGATTCCCAAGGTCAGGGCCTGTTTGGATGCGGTGAAAGCCGGGGTAGAGAAAGCCACCATCATCGACGGGCGCGTGGCACACTCGATGCTGTTGGAAATCGTGACGGACGCCGGTAACGGCACCGAGGTGGTTCCCGACCACCTACTCGAACCCGGAGAGCGCCACCTGGTGCATCGCGCCAGCGCGAACCTGGCATAGACCCAAACCAGAGGAGAAACCGTGGATGTGAATGAATGGCTGCAACGCTATGACAAAGTGATGATGAACGCCTTCGGTACGCCGAAAACCGTGCTGAGTCGCGGCGCGGGGTGTTTCGTGTGGGACGAGGATGGGAACCAGTACCTGGACCTGCTGGGGGGGAATCGCAGTAAACGCCCTGGGTCACGCCCACCCCGCCCTGGTGCAGGCTCTAAGTGAACAGGCCCAGACCCTGGGGCATATCTCGAACTTCTTTGCCTCTACTGTCCAGGTCGAGGCCGGGGAAAAATTGGTTTCGGTGGTGGCGCCGGGGGGGTCGGTGTCCCGAGGCGCGGGTGTTCTTTGCGAACTCCGGTACCGAAGCGAACGAGGCCGCCTTTAAGATTGCCCGCGTGCGTGGGGGTGGGGCGCGGACCCGGTTCTTGGCGGTAGAGAACGCCTTTCACGGACGCACCATGGGTTCCCTGTCGCTGACTTTCAAGTCGGCCTATCGCGAACCTTATGCGCCGCTTCCCGCTCAGGTGGATTTCCTGCCCTATGGTTCCCTGGCTGCGCTGGAGCGTGCCTTGGACGGCGCGAAGGGGGAAAGTGTCGCCGCGCTGTTTATTGAACCCATCCAGGGCGAGGCCGGGGTGCGGCCGATTTCAGATAACTATCTGCGCCTGGCGCGGGAGATGACCGAGCGGGCCGGTGCGCTGCTGGTGTTGGACGAGGTCCAGACCGGGATGGGGCGCACCGGTTCGTGGATGGCGCACCACCCCAGCGACATCACCCCCGACATCGTTACCCTGGCTAAGGGCCTGGGTGCGGGATTCCCGGTGGGGGCCTGCGTGGCTTTGACCGACCAGGCCGCCCACGTTTTGCAGCCCGGTATGCACGGCTCTACTTTCGCCGGAAACCCCTTGGCGGCCGCGGCAATCTTAGCGATGATCAACACGGTCCAAGGCGAACACCTGTTGGAAAACGTGCGCGAAGTGGGCCAGATCTGGGTGCGGGAACTGATGGAGCTGCAGCACCCCGCCATCACCGAGGTGCGCGGGGCCGGTTTGCTGTTGGGACTGGGGTTGAACCAGCCGGTAGCCCAGCCCTTGGCCGCCGCCTTGTTCCAGCGTGGCTTCATCGTCAACGCCCCGGACCTCTATACCTTGCGTCTGGCTCCGCCGCTGATCATTACGGCACCTCAGACGCGGATGTTCACCCAGGTACTGCCCGAAGTTTTGGACCAGGTCCTGACCCAGGTCAAGAACGCCAAAGCGGAAGGCCGTAGGCATGGCTGAAGCCAAGAACAACTCTTCTAAACTTTCGCGCCACAGTGAAATTGCGCGCTTCTTGAATAACCAAGAGATTCGCTCCCAAGGGGATCTGCAGAAACTACTGCGAGACGCCGGGGTGCACGTCACCCAGGCCACCTTGTCGCGCGACCTCGAGGAGCTCTCCGCGACGAAGGTGCGCGACAGCGAAGGCAACCTGCGATACGCCATCCCCGGCACCGCGGAAGTAGCCGACCACCCGGTGATTCTGCCCGGTTCGCTGGACCGTTGGTGCCAGCAGCTGCTGGTGGGGGTGGACACCGTGTTGAATCAGGTGGTGTTGCACACTCCGGCCGGCGCAGCCTCTGCTTTGGCTGCGGCCCTGGACAAGGAACCACCCGCCAGTCTGCTGGGGTGTATCGCGGGGGACAATACGGTGCTGTTGATTTGCAACGGTGAAGACTCGGCCCGGGACCTGGCGAAAACCCTGCGCCGCATGATTCGCCGCTGAAGCCACCCACCCACGCAACACATTCCGCAAACCGCCACCTACGAACCTCGACCCGGAAACACAGAAACCGGACCTCGACCGCAAACACAGAAAGGCAGCCGATATGACGAACTTTTACGGACGCAGCTTCTTGAAGGAACTGGATTTTAGCCCGGCGGAAATTTCGCGAACTGATCACTTTGGCGGCCCGGCTGAAAGCCGACAAAAAAGCCGGGCGGGAAACCCAGACCTTGCGCGGAAAGAACCTGGCGCTGATATTCGAGAAAACCTCGACTCGCACCCGGTGTTCCTTTGAAGTAGCCGCCTATGACCAAGGTGCGCACGTGACTTATCTGGATCCCTCGGGTTCGCAGATCGGGCACAAAGAATCCATCGAAGACACCGCGCGGGTCCTGGGGAGGTTCTTTGACGGTATCGAGTATCGCGGGGATTCCCAGGAAAAAGTCGAGACTCTGGCCAGGCTTTCGGGGGTGCCGGTGTGGAACGGGCTGACCGACGAATGGCACCCCACCCAGATGCTTTGCGACATGCTGACGATGCAAGAACACGCCCCCTCAAAGGAGTTGAGCGAACTGAGTTTCGCCTACGTGGGGGATTCGCGTTTCAACATGGCGAATTCGCTGCTGATCACCGGGGCGATGTTGGGGATGGATGTGCGCATCGTGGCGCCGCGAGAACTGTGGAACGACCCGAGCATTGTGGCGCGCGCGCAGGAAATCGCGGCGCAGACCGGGGCGAAATCACTCACACCGAAGATGTGGCGGCCGGGGTCGCGGGGGTGGACTATATCTACACCGATATCTGGGTGTCTATGGGGGAACCGAAAGAGGCTTGGGCCAAGCGCATCGAGTTGCTGCGTCCCTATCAGGTGACCACCCAGATGCTGGCGGCCAGCGGGAATCCCCAGGTGAAGTTCCTGCACTGCCTGCCGGCCTTCCACGACCGCAACACCGCGGTGGGGGAGGCGCTGTTCCGGGAATACGGCCTGGACGGGGTGGAAGTGACGAACGAGGTCTTCGAAGGGAGGCCTCGGTGGTGTTTGACCAGGCCGAAAACCGGATGCACACCATCAAAGCGGTGATTGTGGCAACTTTGGGGCAGCCGTATCCGATTTCCTAGGTCGAAGTTCGGTGCCGGGTTGAGGTTCGGTGGTTGCGGTCTCGGCGCAGAAAAAGCGGGCGATTGGTTTAGAGATTGGCGGAAATGATAGCCTAAGTCCGGTTATGAACCTGGGTAAAGCCTGGGTAAAGTAATCGCAAGTAAAGCATTTCTAAAGGAATCGAGTTATCTTGTCCGCGACATCCGCACCAACCGGAGCACCCAAAAAGTCCTCCGGTGTAAAAGAACTGACTATCCGCGCCGTCATCATCGGCGGCATCATCACCTTGATCTTCACGGCGGCAAACGCCTATCTGGGGCTAAAAGTCGGCCTGACTTTCGCCACCTCCATCCCCGCGGCCGTGATCTCTATGGCGATTCTGCGTTACTTCCGAGATCACTCCGTGGTGGAAAACAACATCGTCCAAACCATCGCTTCGGCGGCGGGCACCCTGTCTGCCATCATCTTCGTGGTGCCGGGCCTGGTGATGGTGGGCTATTGGAGCGGCTTCCCCTTCTGGGAGACCACCGCGGTTTGTGCCGTGGGCGGCATCCTGGGCGTGATGTACTCTATCCCGCTGCGCCGCGCTCTGGTGACGGGCTCTGACCTGCCCTATCCCGAAGGTGTGGCCGCGGCCGAGGTTCTGAAGGTCGGGGACGCCGCGGGTTCGGCCGAAGAAAACAAGCGGGGCTTGTGGATCATCATCTGGGGCGGCATCGCCTCGACCGCGATCGGCCTCTTGACCGCCATCAAGGCGATGGGCGGTACCTTGAAAGCCACCTTCGCCCTGGGCAGCGGCGGCACCATGCTGGGTGGCTCCCTGTCACTGGCACTGATGGGTGTGGGTCACCTGGTGGGCCCGGCCGTGGGCGTGGCTATGCTGGTGGGTCTCATTACTTCTTACGGGGTGCTGTTGCCCATCCTGTCTCAGGGTCGCGAAATCACCGACGGCGACTTGGCTTCGATGGTCTCTTCGGTGTTCTCTCAAGACGTGCGCATGATCGGTGCGGGCGCTATGGCAGTGGCCGCTATCTGGACCCTGCTGAAGATCATCGGCCCCATCGTCAAAGGCATCAAGGATTCCTTGGCTTCCTCTACTGCTCGCGCCGCGGGCCAGGAAGTTCCCCTGACGGAACGCGACATTCCTTTCAAGTACGTGGTCGGCATCACGTTGCTGTCCATGATTCCTATCGGGTTGTTGCTGTGGGGCTTCTTGAAGGATTCCCACATCGCGCACCACATGACGGCCTTGATTATGCTCTCCATCCTCTTCGTGCTGCTGATCGGCCTGTTGGTGGCTTCGATCTGTGGATACATGGCCGGTCTGATTGGGGCTTCGAACTCTCCGATTTCAGGGGTCGGCATCATCGTGATTCTGTCTTCTTCGCTGCTGATCTTGGTGATCACCGGCGACACTGCCTCTACCCACCCCACCGAGCTGACGGCCTATGCCTTGTTCACCACCGCGGTGGTCTTCGGCATCGCCACCATCTCTAACGACAACCTCCAGGACCTGAAAACTGGCCAGCTGGTCGGCGCGACCCCGTGGAAACAGCAGGTGGCCCTGATCATCGGGGTGCTCTTTGGTTCCATCGTGATTCCTCCGGTGCTGGAGCTGCTGCTCAACAGCTTCGGTTTCGCCGGCATGGAAGGCTATGACCCCGACCAGGTTCTCCAGGCTCCGCAAGCCACCCTGATGTCCACCATCGCCAAGGGTATCTTCGGTGGCAACCTGGATTGGAACCTCTTTGGGATCGGCGCGGCCATCGGAGTGGCCGTGGTGATCATCGATGAAATCCTGGGCAAAACCACGCGTTTCCGCCTGGCCCCCTTGGCGGTAGGTATGGGGATGTACCTCAACACCACCACCACTCTGGTCATCATCATTGGTGCCTTCGTGGGAATGTTCTATGACCGCTGGGCCAAAGCCCAGCCAACCCCGAACGCTCCAAGCGCATGGGTATCTTGTTGGCCACCGGCTTGATTGTTGGCGACAGCCTCTTCGGTATCTTGAATGCCGCCATCATTGGCGCTACCGGAAACGCCGAAGCCCTGGGATTCATCCCAGATTCTTTCGGGCCGGTCGCTACGGTTCTGGGTCCGATCTTCTTTGTTGCGGCCTTGTGGCTGTGCTACCGCTACGCCAAAAAGCAGTCCTTGCGACCGCTGGCGGGTGAATAACACAAAGGCCTCGGGCTGAAACCTCGGGTGGGCAGGATTTGCAAAGTCCTGCCCACCTGCGTTTTTACCCGATATATCAATACTTCACGTAGCATAGAGAAACCATGGATACCCCCACCCGCGACGCCTGGGGGAGGTTCGGATAGTGTTGCCTCGGCGGGAGGTGAAAGGTGAGCGAAGACAAAGCTTTGGTGGTGGCCGCCGCCTTGATGGATGACTTGAGTCGTCCCCGAAAACTCCTGGGCGCGGCGCGTTCCTATCCGGAAAGGTGGCGCGGATACTTTGAATTCCCCGGAGGGAAAACCGAGAAGGGAGAAGGCGCAGAGGAAGCTCTGCGGCGTGAGTTGCGAGAGGAACTGGGAGTAGAGATAGAGCTTGGTGAGCTGCTGCCGGGTCAGTGGGAGGCACACGGCGGCTACCGGATGAAGGTTTTCCTGTGTGCCTTGGCGCCGGGCAACGTGGCTAGGCCGGGGTCTTCGCATCTGCGACTGGAGTGGGTCGCGGTGGAGGAGGCGCAGCGCTTACCTTGGCTGCCCGCGGACTACCCGATGCTGGAGGCGCTGCAGGATTACTTGGGAATCGAGGCCGCCACCGGGTGAAGCGGAGGGGGAATTTCGTGGTGGGCGCCGGCTGGTAAACTTGGGGCAGCCCTCGAACACAGAGGGAAGTGCAAACAGAAGGAACGAAAAGTGAGCGATCTCATCGACGAACTGGCTTGGCGGGGGCTGATTGCCCAACACACCGACATGGAGGCGCTGCGCGCGGCACTCCAGGCTGGACCGGTGACTTTCTATTGCGGTTTCGATCCCACCGCGCCTTCTCTGCATCACGGGCACCTGGTACAGTTGATTATGATGCGTCACCTGCAGCTGGCCGGACACAAGCCGCTGGCTTTGGTGGGTGGAGCCACCGGTTTGATCGGGGACCCGCGCATGACCAAAGAACGCCAGCTCCACGACAAAGAAACCGTGGCGGGGTGGTAGAAAAACTGAAGGGACAGATTTCCCAGTTCCTGGATTTCGAGGGGCCCAACGCGGCACGGCTGGTGAATAACTTGGATTGGACCCAGGGGCTCAGTGCCATCAATTTGCTGCGCGACTTGGGAAAGAACTTCCGGATGGGGACTATGTTGAACAAAGACGCGGTGAAGTCGCGTCTGAACTCCGAAGAAGGCATTTCCTATACCGAGTTCAGTTACCAGATTTTGCAGGCCAATGACTTTTTGCAGCTCTACCGCAACTACGGTTGTACCTTGGAAACCGGCGGTAACGACCAGTGGGGCAACCTGGTGGGCGGGATGGACCTGATCCATAAGTTAGAGGGCGCGAATGTTCACGTCATGACCACACCCTTGATCACCAAGGCCGACGGCACCAAGTTCGGTAAATCCGAAGGCGGGGCGATTTGGCTGAACCCCCAGATGATGAGCCCCTACGAGTTCTACCAGTTCTGGCTCAACACCGAGGACTCTATGGTGGTCAAGCTGCTAAAGGTCTTTACTTTCTTGGATCGGGCCCGCATCGAAGAACTGGAAGCGCAGGCCAGCGAAGCACCGCATCTACGCGAGGCGCAAAAGACCCTGGCTTTCGAAGTCACCAGGCTGGTGCACGGCCAGGAACAGACCGAAAAAGCCATCGCCACTTCTCAGGCCCTGTTTGGGCGCGGGGAACTGCGCGACTTGGACGCGGATACCTTGCGTGCTGCGGCAAAGACCTTGCCCGCACAGGCGGGGGAAATCGTGCTGGGGCAAAGCACCGTCGTGGATTTATTGGTGCAATCTGGGATAGAGAAAGGCTCTGGAGCCGCGCGGCGCACGGTGAAAGAAGGCGGGGCTTACATCAATAACCAGCCTGTGGCACGCGAGGACACCGAGCGGGTCATCACCGCCGCGGATGTGCTTCCAGGGGGCTTGGTGTTATTTAGGAAAGGAAAGCGCTCTCTGGGTGCAGCTACAGTGAAAAACGCTTAAAGTGTAGGGTGTATCCGAAACTGCGAAGGAGCTTTTCTATGTCCTCTTCTGCCGCGCCCGGCCAGGCCCCCGCAACCGCGAAAACCGCTGCGAAACCGCAAGGCAGCGCGCCTGCCTCGACCCGGGAAATCCAGCGCCGCTGCACCGAATCGATGCTGCGCCTGGCACCGCAACTACCGGACCTTGTCGGCTTACCCAGCGACCGCCCCACCCGGCGCGTAGTTTCCCCCCTCCTGACCGATATGGAAGCCCTCGCCGTACCCCAAGCGAACCTGGCGGACCTCGACCAGGCGGTGGCGCGCGCGCGGGCGGCACAGAAACGTTGGGCGCGGACCTCGGCGCGGGAACGCGCGGCGAAGCTACTGCGGTTGCACGACGTATTGTGGGACAACAGCGAGGACCTGTTGAATGTGGTTCAGTGGGAATCGGGTAAGACTCGTTTCCACGCCTTCGACGAGATTCAGGATCTGGCGCTGAACTGCCGCTACTATGCCCGGACTCTGCCCGGGGTGCTGGCTGATGAACGCCGTCGTGGCGCCCTGCCTACGCTGACGTGGACCTTCGTGATGTACCAACCCAAGGGTGTGGTCGGGGTGATTTCCCCGTGGAACTATCCGCTCTCTCTGGCCTTGGCTGACGCGTTGGCGGCTTTGGCAGCGGGCAACGCCGTGGTGCTGAAACCGGATTCCAACACTCCTTTGGGTGCCATCGCGGCGAAAGCCATGCTGGTCCAGGCCGGTTTTGATCCCGACCTTTTTGTGCTGGTGCCGGGGCGTGGCTCCGAGTTGGGCACGCCCTTGATCGCGCAGGTTGACTACATCATGTTCACCGGTTCCACCGCGACGGGACGCAAGATTGCCGCCCAGGCTGGGGAAAACTTGATCGGGATGTCGATGGAACTGGGCGGCAAGAACCCCATGATTGTGCTGCCCGACGCGAATGTGGACGCCGCGGTTGCGGGGCTGCTGCGCGGGGCTTTCTCCAGCGGGGGACAGCTGTGCGTCTCTATAGAGCGCCTCTATGTACACGACGCCATCTATGACCAGTTCCGGACCAAGGTCGTCGCCGCGGTGCGCGCCATGCGCGTCGAGGCTTCGCTGGATTGGGCGGCGGACATGGGGGTGATGGTTTCGACTTCACAGCTGGAAACCATCGAAGCCCAGGTCGAGGACGCCCTGTCGAAAGGTGCGACGGCCCTGGTTGGTGGCAAACGCCTGCCCGAGGTCGGGTCCACGGCTTTCGCGCCGACCATCTTGGAAGGGGTGCGCGAAGGGATGGAGCTTTTTAAGCACGAGACCTTCGGCCCGGTGGTGTCGCTGTATCGATTCCACACCGATGAACAAGCTATTCACCTGGCCAACGACACCGACTACGGTTTGAACGCCAGCGTGTGGGGCAAACCCGATCACGCCTTGCGCGTGGCGCGCCAGATAGAGGCCGGTACCGTGAACGTCAACGAAGGCTTCACCGCGGCGTGGGGATCTACCGACGCGCCGATGGGCGGTTGGAAAACCAGCGGCATCGGGCGGCGTCACGGCATCGAAGGTATCCGGAAATACATGGAGCCTAAGACCATAGCAGTCCAGAGCCGCCTGGTGCCGATTGCGCCGATGCTGGGGATGTCAAAGCAACAGTTCGCTACCTTGATGAAGGTGGCGCTGCGCACCATGCGCTGCTTGGGGGTGAAGTAACCCTAACGGTGGCGGTAGTACCGCACGCGCCAGGCGCAGTCACCTGAAACATCGCGCCATTCCTCATCGGAACACCCCCGGTCGAGTTCCCACACCGACAGGTCGATTTCCGGAGCAAAAGTGGGTTTAGTGCCCGGTGGAATCGAGGCTTGCAGATCCAGCTGCGTCACCACCAGCCCATCGGCAAGGTCGTGGTCCATGACTTCTTGATAGACTTTGCCGCCACCTGCAATCCACACCGTGGCTTCGTCGCGGCACATCTGCAGGGCGGCCTCTAGGTTCGGGGCGACTTCGAGGTTTGGGTAAGTGGCGGCGGCATCCAGTTGCGCGCTGGAAGTCAAAACAATGTTGCGGCGGTGCGGCAGGGGTTTACCCAGGGCCTCGAAAGAAGTGCGTCCCATCACAACTGGCGCCCCCAAGGTCTGGGTCTGGAAGAACTTCAGGTCCCCCGGCACATGCCACAGCATGCCGCCGCCGGCGCCAATCACGCGGTTGTGGTCCTGGGCCCAGATCATCTTTACCGCTGTGATGCCGTAACCAGCGCGAGAGGTGCGTTCGAGATAGGAGCCTGGCGCGGTGTGGGAGGCAGCGGGGTTGCAAGACATGTTCGGGACTCCTCTTAGACCGCCACCGGCGCTGAAATTTTCGCGTGGTGTCGGTAGTTCAACAGGCGGCATCCCTCGATGGTGTAGTCATCGATCGAGGGCCGGGCATCCAGCTCCAGGGTGGGGAAGGGATAGGGTTCGCGTGAAAGCTGTTCGCGCACCTGTGCGACGTGGTTGTTGTAGATGTGGCAGTCGCCCCCGGTCCACACCAGCTCCCCAACCTCTAGGCCGCTCTGGGCGGCCAACATGTGAGTCAGCAACGCATAGGAGGCGATGTTGAAGGGCACCCCCAGGAACATGTCGCAGGAACGCTGATAGATCTGCAGCGAGAGGCGACCCTGGGCGACATAGCACTGGAAAAAAGCGTGACACGGGGCCAGCGCCATCTGGTCGAGTTCCCCGACGTTCCACGCCGAAACGATCATGCGGCGCGAATCCGGGTCGGTTTTCAAGGTGTGAATCAGGGCCGCAATCTGGTCTACCGGGCCGCGATCAGTGCCCCAAGCACGCCACTGGTGTCCATAGACCGGCCCCAGTTCACCGTTTTCATCGGCCCATTCGTCCCAGATATGGACCTTGTTTTCGACCAGCCAGTTGATGTTGGTGTTGCCCTGTAGGAACCACAACAGTTCCCCCACTACGCCGCGCCAATACAGCGACTTCGTGGTGATTGCAGGGAATCCGCGCGACAGGTCGTAACGCAACTGGCGTCCAAAGAGGGAACGCGTCCCGGTGTTGGTGCGGTCGGTTTTTTCAGTACCAGTTTCGAGGATTTCCGCCAAGAGGTTTTCGTACTGGGTATCGGTATAAGTCATGGGTTTTGCTCTCTACGGCTGGGTTTCGCTGTTTTCGGTTTTCGGTTGGCGAGGTTCGCGGGGGACTGGTTTTGAGGCTTGCGGTTGGGTGCCGCTGGCTATTGCAGGAATTCGCGACAGACCTCGGCATGCCAGCGCATAGTTTCGTCCAGTCGCTGCACGATGGCTTTCTCTATTCCCGCACCCACCAGCGGTACCGCGCAGGTGACTTCTCCCTGGAGCTGCAAAGTGGTAACCGCAGCATCTAGGTTGGGGGGAATATTGATGCGGAAACTGGCCTTGACCGGAACCCCGGCTACCGAGGCACTGAGGGTACCACCCTGAACCAGGCCAGTCTCATTGAAGTTCCAGATCTCTAAGACTTTCACCGTCATCTCCGAGTCCAAGAAACTGGCGAGTTTTCGTACCGTATCGGCGGTGAATGCCAGGGTAGAAGTAACGGTCAGCGTGGAATCTTGATCATTGAGGTCCACGTTGGGGCGCGGGTCCAGTTTTTCCCAGCGTCGCCGATAGTACTGGGGGTTTCGCAGCATCGCGCTGATTGCCTGGCGGGAGCCGGGCAATTTGAAACTGCTTGAAAACTTCATGCCATCACCTCTCCATTTCGCTAATAGTTTACCCGAGAGCGCCCTTTACGTCTCTTAGCTTTGGCCCAAAGCCGGCCCTTGGCAAAGTCTCGGTGTTTGCCCAGTCGCCGAGCCTGTCTTAATCTAGAAATGTGTCGAATGCGATTCGTGAGTTCAATGCCCCGTTTCTCCCGGTTTCTGTTTCCTGCACGGAACAGCTCAATCGCCTGGTGGGCGACTGGCAGATCCTCTCCGATCTGTCTCAAGGTGACTTGCTTTTGTGGATGCCCAACCGCTTCGGCGGTTTTTCCTGCGCGGCCCACTGCCGCCCCGCCACCGGCCCCACCGTTCACCTTGACGACGTAATCGGTTTGGAGCTTCCCTCCACCCGCCAGGCTTTGCTGGAAGAAGTGATGCACACGGGGGAAATCATCGAAAACCCGGTGCACCGTTGGACCGGTATGAACACTGTTTCCGAGGTTCTGGTTCCGATTCACTTTGAGGGTCGCAGCGTCGGGGTGTTGGGGGTAGAGACGAATCTGGCCTTCCACGTGGGGAAATCGGGGGCGAGGGCTGGTTCCAAGGTGTTGCCGAACAGTTGCGTCGGATGGTGGCTGACGGTCTATTCCCTCTGAAGTCACCCCCAGCGCCGGTAAACGCGGTAATCCGCGCGTGGCCGACGGGGCGATGCTCCTCGACGAGTTCGGCGTGGTGCAGCAGGCTTCCCCTAACGCTCTGTCCCAATATCAAGCGCCTGGGTTTCAAAGGCGCTTTGGTGGGTGGTGTTTTGGCCGAGGCCGTCACCCCGCTGTTGGAGCCGGGAACCGGTGACACCGTGGACGAGACTTTGGCGGTGGTGTTGATGGGTCGCGCGTCTTGGTTGACCGAAATCGAGGTGCGCGGGGTGGCGACGACTTTGCGGGCGCTGCCCCTGATTGAGGACGGGCACCGAGTGGGGGCGTTGCTGCTGAGTCGCGACGTCACCGATAAACGCACTCGCGAAAAGCAGCTGTTGAGCAAAGACGCCACGATTCGTGAAGTGCATCACCGCGTCAAGAACAATCTGCAGACGGTTTCCGCACTGCTTAGACTCCAAGTCAGGCGCTCGGATAACGAGGTGGTGAAAGACGCGTTGCGCCAGGCGGAACGGCGTATCTCGGTGATTTCTATGGTGCACGAGGCGCTGTCGAAAACCGTGGATGAAACCGTGCCTTTCGACCAGACCTTCCAAAAGCTGCTCAACTTGGTTGCCACCGCCGCCACCGAGGAAAACACCGTGACCACCGAGTTCCGCGGCGGTTTCGGGGATTTGGGGGCGGGAACCTCGGCGGCTTTGGCCTTGGTGTTGACAGAACTGGTCACCAATGCGGTCGAGCACGGTTTAGAGGAGCGCGATGGTTGCGTGGTGGTGGAGGCGCAGCGCGAAGGCGAGGTTCTCCATATCAGTGTTATGGATGACGGTGTGGGTTTGGGTTCCGGAAGAGTTGGGCAAGGGCTGGGTACCCAGATCGTACAGACTTTGGTCAACACCGAGTTGGGAGGCACAGTTGAATGGTTGCCTCGTCCCGACGGGGTTTCGGGCACAGTGGTTAAGCTGACTTGTCTGCGGCGATGAGTGTGGTTAAAAACTTTGGTGGGGCTATCCGTATCCGGATAGCCCCACCAAAAAAGCAAGCTTAGAGACGCGCGCGTCGGGCGCGGGCGTTGCGGCGCTTGAGTGCGCGACGCTCGTCCTCGCTGGTTCCGCCCCACACGCCGGCATCCTGGTTGTTGTCCAGGGCCCACTTCAGGCAAATCTCGGCCACGTCGCAGGGTGACGCACACAGATTTGGCTTCTTCAATTTGCGCTAGGGCAGGGGCCAGTATTGCCGACCGGGAAGAACAGTTCGGGATCTACAGTCAGGCAGGCAGCTCGGTCACGCCAATCCATACGTACTCCTTGATATAGGTTTGAAGATTAGATTTTTCTGTGATTTTTTTCGCTGGTGGAAAAATCGACTTAACTAGGTTGACATGCCGCGTAGGCATTTTTCAAGACTTGTAATCAATAAATGTTTTCAAATATCGGTGAGATGCGACACAATAGCATTTGGCCCTCGAAGCGCACCGCAGTCGTTTTCGCTGCGATACAAGATGTCGAAACCTGTGCTGACCTGCAGTTTTTTGATATTTTCAACGCTGGTCTGCAACAGGTTTGCCGCTCGATGGCGTGATTCTATGGAAGAGTCAATAGAGACAAGCCTTGTTTGCTCGTTCGCAAAGCGAAGGGAAAAATTGCTGGAAATTCGGGGCAAAACCGCAGGTGAGCACAGCTCCAAGATTGTCACGTCAAAGTCAAGGTTACTCCCTAGCTTTTCCCAGAGTTCTTCCAGCTTCCCGCTGTTGTCTCCAGAATTGTATACAAGGACCAATGCGGGGTCTTGGTTGTGTTCAAGGTCCAAAGATTCGTAGCTCCAGACTCGATAACCGAGACGCCGGTACTCACGCTTAATCTGGGCAATCACACCCCGCATCGGGGAGACATCATCCACTATCCAGTGCCGGTGGGAACTCAAACGCAACCACCCGCCCAAGGAACTGGACCACCCCACGCAGACGCGGGCCTCGTCTTGGGGCAGTTGAGAAGGAACCAGGGCGCCGGGAAGATGCCAGGAATCCACACCGACGGGCCTACCAGGCACCGCGGCGGGCGTGACTACGCGGCACTGAGATGCAGCCTCGAGGCGGACCTGGACGGTTAAAACCCGGCGGCCATCTTGCCACAGACCCCGACCCGGCGTGTGGCAATCCGGAATCAGCTGGGACAACGCCTGGCCGGGACCGGCGAAATCGATCCCCGCCGAATGCAGATCCACCGTGTCACGCGGGCATAACACCAGGCGCTGGCCACACAGATTCCCCCAGGAACTGCGTCCCGAAGCCAAGGAAGCCGCGGCAAATATGCGGTAGCCCTGACCGGGGGCGGCGCCGAAAAGTGCCTCTACTCGCTTCATTCCCGCGCCCGGATACAGCAACTCCAGGGCGTCTACCAGGGCCTCTACCTGGTCAATCACCAAACTGGCACCGGATAACTGCCCTTCTAAGGCGCGGCTGATGATTCGGTCCGCCGCCCACAGTTCTTTCGGTTCAAAGAGCCAGACTTCCCCATCCTCCAGGCCTGGCGGAGCCGGAGGAGGTGGGTCTCCAGAGGCATCGTTAACTTCTAGCACCCGCGCAAACTCGGTTTTGCGAGGACTAAACACCAACACCGGACCCCCTCCAGCGGGATGCCGGGTGCGCGCCAGGGCACGCAGGGCACAGGTACGCCCACTACCGGGATTGCCGAAAACCCCGACGCTGTTACCGGCTTCAATCCATTCCTGGCGTCCCTCTCGAGGCAAGTCAGCCAGCGCGAAGCTACGCGGATAGGCAGGTGCGGGCGGTAGAAGTGCCGGTAAGGGGGGCTGCCATAACTGCTGGGGAGGGGTGTCCCAGCCCTGGAAAGCCGTGGAAATCCGTTGGACCAGCTGCCCCACGGTTTCCCCCGGACCGCACCACGCTACTTGGGCAAAGCCGGCGCTGTGCCCCTCCCAGTAAAGCCTGCCCGGAAGTGCGGGAGGAATCGGGGCCGGAAGCACCCCGCCTAAGACCTCGTGGGCTTCGGAATCTTGGCGCACCCGCAGGCAGATTCGCAGATTCGCATTGGCTAAAATCTGTCCCGAGACAATCCCGCCGGGTTTCTGTGTGGCCAAAATCAAGTGCAAGCCCAAGGAACGCCCGTGAGTTGCGAGTCGGACCAGGTTTTCCAAGACTTCGGGGTGGTCGCTGGCCAGGGCGCGGAACTCGTCCACAACAATCAGCACCCGGGGCAGGGTCTCGCCGGTGATTTCGCGGTAATGTGCCACGTCGCGGGCCCGGACACGAGCCAAAGTGTCTTCGCGTCGCCGCATGAAAGCCTCCAGAGATTCCAAGGCCCGCCGGGTCAGAGCTGGATGTAAATCTGTGAGTACTCCGTGAACATGCGGCAGGTTTTCCAGGGGGCCGAAGGTGGCGCCGCCCTTGTAATCCACCAAAATCATGCGTAACTGGGCAGGGGAGTAACCAAGTGCCAGTCCCAGCAACCAAGTCGTCAGTAACTCGGATTTACCGCTGCCGGTAGTGCCCGCCACCAGGGCGTGGGGACCTTCGCGCAATAGATCCAGTTCCCAGTCGCGGGTCTGGGCGGTTGCGAGGTCGTCCCTGAGGGGTAGACACGTTCCCAGATAGGTGCGTAAGCCCGGGGCCGCATTCGTCCAGTTTTCGCGGATTTCTTGCGGTTCCAGGTCCATCCATCCGGGAAGATCTACGCGAGAAGGCAGTATCTCTTGGGCGGTTTTCTGGCTCAGTTCCAGGCGTCGGGGTTGGGCCTCTAAGGATTCCAAGATCGAGTTGAACCAGGCAGGCGTGCAGTCAGACTGGCGCGGTGAGGCGGCGAAGCTGCGCGCACACCACGGCGGCGCCACCTGGGACGAGACGCAGATCGTGACTTCCCTCGACCCGGAAAGTGGCGCGGGTGGCGGGAATTGCGGCGGGGTCGAATCTGCTTCATGCAGCTGGATTTTTAGGGTGTTGGGGCGTTGATAGTTGCGGAAACTGGCTTGTCCATACAGCAGGGCCTGCGAGATGATCCACCTGGCTTGGGAGGCGGCTTGGGGTCCGGTCAGTGCCACGGTGTCTCCGGCGCGCATCTCTAGGACGCGGCCCCGCAGTCGTTTTCCGGTGTAGACCCTGATGCAGGGGTTTTCCCGGGTCGAGGACGGGGGTGGGGTTATGGCCGAAGCTAACCAAAGTTGGTGCAGGGAGGGAAGGGCGCGCCATCTCGACACCAGGAATACCGTTGCCACCAGGGCCAAAATGGCGGTTATCCACAACAGTCGCCACCCCAGAAACGAGACCATCGTCGAGGTTAATACCAGGGGTAGGGCGAGGAAGAGCCACATGCGTTTGTCGCGGGGATTACGCGGTGGTGGAGGGGAAAGGCGCAGGTCGGAGGGCTTTTGAATCAGTTTCAAGACGGTTTCGCCCATTCGGATTCTCCGGGAGGGGCGCAGGCGTAATCTGCTTCTGACTCGGGACTTCACCCACAGACCCACCGGAGTTTTCCACAACTTGTACACAGGGTTGGTTTCTTGCAGGGGGACAGCTAGGGGGTGTGAACCGGCGGCGTGGATGCTCAATTGCAGGCGCGAGACGGTGGGGTCGCTCAGGCCAGAGATGCGGCCCAGGTTTCCTTGTCGGAAAGGCAGGGCTTGGCCCCGATCGGGGCCGCGCAGGATTTGCCACATCCACGGAGTAGCGAGAGCGGAACTGGCCTTTAAACTATCTAACATAATCAAACAATATGTTAGATAGTCTTAATCTGTCAATCAAGGTTTGGGGTGAGGTAGCGACGCCGTTGAAACTGGAGGCCTGGTTTCATCTGTGCAAGGTATGGATAGGATAGGGCCATGGCGAAAAACCCGGCTGAAAACAGTGCATCTGCCTACCAACAGGAATGGTCTGACCTGGTGCGACGCATCAATGCTGCCCGCGCGGAATACTATGACCAGGTATCTGACACCGGCACCACTTCGCTATCTGATGCCCAATACGATGTGCTGTTTTCTCGCCTGCAATCTTTAGAGGCCCGCTTTCCACAACTGATTCACCCCGGTTCCCCGACCCAAACAGTCGGCGGGGCAGCGCCACAAAACGACACCGCAGTACCGGACCTCGACGCGGACCTCGACGCGGAACAGAAGCAACCGACAACCGCGACCACCGCACCCGCCACGGGATTCGCGCCCTATCGCCACGAAATCCCCATGCAGTCCATCGACGACGTATTTTCCTATCAAGAAGTTGACGCGTGGTTCGAACGTGTCTCTCGCGGGCTGGACAGGGCGGAATTCAGCCTCTGCGCCGAGGTAAAAGTGGATGGCTTGGCGATGTCGCTGACCTATCGGGATGGGGCCTTGGCAGTGGGTGCTACGCGCGGGGATGGCGTTACCGGTGAAGATGTCACAGCCAATGTCGCCACCATCGCCACGGTGCCGGCGCACTTGGCGGGGGATTCCTGGCCGGCCGCGATAGAAATCCGCGGAGAGGTTTATATCCCCAGCGCGGATTTTGCCCGGATGAATCAAGAACGCATAGAGAACAACCAGGCTTATCAAGAGGCCACAGATGCCGGGCGGAAACCCCGCTTAAGAAGCTCCCGCTTTTCGCCAATCCCCGAAACGCCGCCACGGGTTCGCTCAAGCAAAAGGACCCCGCGGTTACAGCTTCGCGTCCTTTAGCGTTTTTGGCGCACGGAGTGGGGGCTCTCCAGGCGGGGGACAACGGCTGGAGTCTGGAAAAAGCTGCGCAACCAAGCCGATTTCTATGAGTTGCTGCAGGGGTGGGGGATTCACAGCGTGCGGGAAACCGCGGCGGGTCTCGGCATAGAGATGACGGGGCTGCGCTCCTTGGAACAGATCCACCAGCTGCTGGACACCATGACCAGGCATCGCCACGATTTCGCCCACGGCATCGACGGGGTGGTGTTGAAAGTAGAGGACTTTGCCCAGCGTCAAATCCTGGGCGCCACCGCGCGGGCACCGCGTTGGTCTTGCGCCTACAAGTTCCCGCCCGAGGAAGTCCACACCCGCCTGCTGGGAATAGAGGTACAGGTTGGACGCACCGGCAGGGTTACTCCTTTCGGCGTGATGGAGCCGGTTTTGGTTGACGGATCGGTGGTTTCGCGGGCCACCTTGCATAACGCCAAAGAAGTGGCCCGCAAAGACGTGCGGCCGGGGGATACCGTGGTGCTGCGTAAGGCGGGGGACATCATCCCAGAAATCCTGGGGCCGGTGCTGGGGCTGCGACCCCAAGGCCTGCCGGCTTGGCAGATGCCCGATCGCTGCCCTTCTTGCGGGACGGTGCTGGGGCAACAGAAAGCTGGCGACATTGACCTGCGCTGCCCCAACCAGGCGCACTGCCCGGCCCAGATTACAGAGCGCCTGATTCACGTCGGGGCGCGCGGGGCCCTGGATATCGAAGGCCTCGGAGAAGAAGGCGCCCTGGCCTTGACCCAACCCGAGGTCCTGCGCGGTGAAGTGGCCGCCGCGCTGGCCACGGGCGGCAGGGTCTTTTTAGAAGACAACCGGGTCATCACTGCCTGGGGTACCTTCGAGGGTTTCCAGGATGAAGATGTGGCCAGCGATACCCTCGTCTCGGCACCACAGCTCAGCTTGGAACAGGCCCAGGCCCTGCTACCACCCGCCCAGCGCCCGGTGCTGCAAAATGAAGCACAGCTCTTTGAACTCCAGCCTGAGGACTTGCGAGAGGTGATGACGTGGCGGCCGGTCGCGGGTTCACGCAGGGACTGGCGTCAAGTGCGGTATTTCTGGCAAAAACCCAAAGCTTTGACCAAGGTCGAACGCCAGGCCCTGGCCGAATCCGGGCAGCCGGATCGCCTGTGGGGGGAACCTAGCCAGGGGAAAGTCGTACAAACCTTCTTTTCTCAACTTCAAGCGGCCCGCTTTAAGGAAACCTGGCGAGTTTTGGTGGCGCTCTCGATTCGACACCTGGGCCCGGTCAGTGCTCGGGTTATTGCCAGGCACTATCCCTCGCTCGAAGCGCTCTCTAAAGCCACCGAGCAGGACCTGGCACAGCTCGAAGGGGTGGGGCCGGTTATGGCTCAAGCTATCACCCAGTGGTTCCAGGTGCCGTGGCATCGAGACATAGTCGCAGCGTGGACCCGGGCCGGGGTGGGAACGGCGCCCGTCACGCAACCACCCACCAACTCAGGCCTCACCACGCAGTTGGGAGAGGACCTCGAAACGGGGACGGAACCGAATCACGCCACCTCAGGCGATAACCCCGGGACGGCCTCGACCCCGGGAGGCAAAGCACCAAAACCTACTTTGGACGGAATCACCGTGGTGGTGACCGGAACCGTGCCGGGGTTTTCGCGTGAATCGGCCCAACTGGCCGTAGAGGACCACGGCGGGAAAGCCACTTCTTCGGTATCGAAGAAAACCGACTTGGTGGTGGCCGGTGCCGGGGCGGGTTCTAAACTGGCCAAAGCTCTATCACTGGGCATCCCGGTGATTCAGGCCGCGGAATTCGAGGCACTGCTGGAGCACGGATTCCCGCTGCCGGATTGAGGCTCAACACTGAGAGACAGAGCCCGGAGCTAAAGCATTACGCAGCGCTGGGGTACCCGGGCCGAAGCCGGCGCACCCCACAGGACTCAGAGGACCGCACCCAAGGGCTTTAGCAGGCGTTCGATTAGGCGCGGCATAAAGGGGCGCTCGGCCCATTCTTGCAAGGTGACCTGGCGAGAGTTACTCAAGTCGTTGAGGAAAACCTGCTCCATCTGGGCGGCCAGGCGTTTCGAGGTGACCTCTAGGTTTACTTCATAGTTGCCCGTCATCGACAGACGGTCGATATTAGCGGTGCCGATGGTGGTCCACGCCCCGTCCACCGTGGCGGTTTTAGCGTGAATCATGGCGCCGCGATAGAGCCAGATCTGCACCCCGGCCTCCAGCAACTCCAGGTAGTAGCAGCGTGAAACCCAGTCCACGGCGATGTGATTGGAGCGTTCGGGAATCAGGACCCGCACATCCACCCCACGCGCCGCCGCGACACAGAGTTCATCCAAGATGTCTTTGTCCGGCACGAAGTAGGCCGAAGTTATCCAGACCTGTTTCTCCGCGCGATTCAGTGCCGAGATGTAAAGGCCGCGCACGGGGAAGAGGAAACGGTTGGGCTCGTTGCGCGCGATGGTGACTCCGGTGTCCCAGGCAGGAGAAGGATAGTGGGGCAGGGTGGGGTGGTGCTTGCGGCGGTGCACATTCCAGAAATCCACGAAGGCATTGGTCAGCTCCCACACCCCAGGTCCTTCGATGCGCAGATGCGTGTCGCGCCACTGGGTGGCATAGAGGGAACCGATGTTGTAGCCGCCGATGAAGCCCACACGGTTGTCTACCGTCAGGATTTTGCGGTGATCCGTGCCGGTGTTGCGAAGCGAGAGGAAGAAGGAACGCAAGATGCGGAAATGCAGGACGTGGAGAGTGGAGATCTGGGGCATCTGCTGGAACTTTCGAGGCACCACCAGGTTGCCCATCTCGTCGTAGATAATCCAGACATGCACCCCGCGTTTGGCCGCGTCGATCAAGGCATCTTTGAACAGCTGTCCGACTTCGTCGTTTTTCCAGATGAAGGTTTCAAAGAATACGTGGCGTTTCGCGTGGCGAATCGCGTCGAGCATGTCTTGATACAGCTCGGTTCCCAAGGTATAGACCTGGAGATTGTTGTGTGCTACGTCGAGGGAGGGTAGTTGCGTTACCGGGAAGGAGGCGACTTCCGAGGTACGGGAGGCGCGCAGGAAGTCAATCGCCACGGTGGTGGCCCCGGCCAGGAACTCGAAGAGCAGGAAGACGCGCAAAGCGTGCCTTACCAGTTTCGGGGCTTCTTTAGGGCTGCGTTTTGCCCAAGAGATGAATTGTCTCAACATGCGCCAAGGCCAAGGGGGAGTTGCATTCGCCGACATGAGTTCAGCTTAGGGCATTTATCTACTAAACTCTCAGATATGTCCACTATTGATGTTGATGAGGTGCGACGGGTGGCCCAGCTGGCCCGAATCGCCCTGAGTGAAGAAGAAATCAAAAAAATGGCTACCGAGTTGGATGTGATTGCCGACGCGGTGGCGACAGTTAGCAAGGTAGCGACTCCGGATATTCCGGCGACCTCCCACCCGATCCCTTTGACGAATGTCTGGAGGGAAGACGTGGTGGGCCAGACCCTGGACCACGACGAGGTCCTCGCCCAGGCCCCGCAACCCGAAGCCGGGATGTTCGCGGTGCCCCAGATTCTGGGGGAGGAGTAAACCATGAGTAAAGAACTGTATCTGTGTGATGCCCATGAATTGGCCCAGAAACTGCGTGACGGGGAAGTTACTGCCGAGGCCCTGGTCCAGATGTTCCTGGATCGTATCGAGACTTTGGATACCAAGATTCACGCCTATCTGTACGTGGATGCCCAAGGGGCCTTGGAAACCGCGCGTCAGGTAGATAAAGATCGCCAGGCCGGCAAGGAGTTGCCCCCTTTCGCTGGGGTGCCTATCGCCATCAAAGACAATATGGTGACCCGCGGCAAGCCCACTACTTGCGCCTCGAAGATTTTGGAAGGTTGGCTGCCGCCCTATGACGCTACCGTGGTGTTGAAGCTGCGCGAGGCTGGTCTGCCAGTGTTGGGGAAAACCAATATGGACGAGTTCGCCATGGGTTCCTCTACGGAACATTCCGCCTACGGCCCCACCTTGAATCCCTGGGACCTGGGGCGTATTCCCGGAGGCTCCGGCGGTGGTTCGGCCGCGGCGGTGGCGGCTTATCTGGCGCCTTGGGCACTGGGTTCTGACACCGGCGGTTCGATTCGTCAACCCGGTGCGGTGACCGGGACGGTGGGAGCCAAACCAACCTACGGCGCGGTTTCGCGTTATGGCTTGGTGGCTATGGCTTCTTCTCTGGACCAGATTGGTCCGGTGACGCGCACCGTGGCAGATGCCGCCGCCCTGCAGATGATCATCGGCGGACACGACCCCCTGGATTCGACTTCCCTGGACGAGGCGGTTCCCGACCTCAGTGGAGCCATCCAAGCCCTGCCAAAAGGTGGTTTGGACGCCCAGGGGCTGCGCATCGGCGTGGTAAAGCAGATTTCCGGCGAGGGCTTCCAAGATGGGGTGCTGCAGCGCTTCAACCAGGCGCTTTCGCGACTCCAAGAAGCCGGTGCCAGCGTCACCGAGGTGGATTGTCCCGCCTTTGAATACGCCCTGGCAGCCTACTATCTGATCATGCCCGCAGAGGTTTCTTCGAACCTGGCGCGTTTCGACGGGGTTCGCTACGGAATCCGGGTCCTACCCAAAGACGGTCCGGTAACTGCCGAAACCATGATGGCCGCCACTCGCGGTGCGGGTTTCGGGCCCGAGGTAAAGCGCCGCATCATCTTGGGAACCCACGTGCTCTCGGCCGGGTACTTCGACGCCTATTACGGTTCGGCCCAAAAGGTCCGCACCCTGGTGCAGCGAGACCTGGCCCGTGCCTTCGAGCAATGCGATGTATTGCTGTCACCCACAGCTCCCCACCACCGCATTCAAGTTCGGCGACAAGATCGATGACCCGATGGCGATGTACCTAAACGATGTCGCCACCATCCCCGCGAACCTCGCCGGGATTCCGGGTCTGTCCTTGCCGGTAGGTTGCGCCCCCGAGGACGGCCTGCCCGTGGGTCTGCAGATTCTGGCTCCGGCCCGTGGTGACAAAGTCATGTACGAAGTAGCAGCCCGCATCGAGGCGCAATTGGCGGCTTCTGAGGAGCCCATGCCTCCCTGCCCGGCCGCGAACTGGAAGGAGGCTCTGAAATGAGCGACAAGTTGTTGAGCTATGAAAGGCTGCCGCTGATTTCGACCCTGTTTTGGGGATGGAAGTCCACGTTGAACTGGGTACTGCCACCAAGATGTTTGACGCGGCCCCCAACCAGTTCGGCGGGGAACCCAATACTTTCATCACTCCGGTTTCGCTGGGCTTGCCCGGTTCACTGCCGGTGGTGAACAAGACCGCGGTAGAGTACGCCATCCGCATCGGTTTGGCGCTGAACTGCTCCATCGCCGAATACTGCCGTTTTGCCCGCAAGAACTACTTTTATCCCGACCTGACCAAGGCCTTCCAGACCTCGCAGTACGATGAACCGATCTGCTATGACGGTTGGTTGGATGTGGAGCTCGAGGACGGCACGGTTTTCCGCGTAGAGATAGAGCGGGCGCACATGGAAGAAGACGCGGGCAAGAACACCCACATCGGTGGCGAAGATGGCCGCATCCAGGGTGCGGACCATTCGCTGTGCGACTACAACCGCGCCGGAGTGCCTCTGGTAGAAATCGTCACCCGGCCGATTTACGGTGCCGGCTCCAGGGCCCCTGAAGTAGCGGCGGCTTATGTGCGCACCTTACGCGATATCTTCCGCGCCATCGGGGTCAGCGAAGCGCGCATGGAACGCGGGAACGTGCGTGCCGACGTGAACGTTTCGCTGCGGCCCTCGCCCGAGGCCCCCTTGGGTACTCGTACCGAAACCAAGAACGTGAACTCCTTCCGCGCCATCGAAAAAGCGGTGCGATACGAGATGCGCCGTCAAGCCGCGATTCTGGCCGAAGGCGGCAAGGTAGTGCAGGAAACTCGCCACTACCACGCCGAGGACGGGACGACCTCGGCGGGACGCGAGAAATCCGACGCCGAGGACTACCGCTATTTCCCCGAACCCGACCTGGTGCCCTTGCAGCCCAGCCGGGAGTGGGTCGAGGAAATCCGCGCGGCCCTGCCCGAGTTGCCCGCCGCCAGGCGCAAGCGCCTTTTGGCAGCTTGGGGCTTCAGCGACGAGGAAATGCGCGATGTCATCAATGCCGGTGCCCTGGACCTGATCGAGGACACGGTGAAGGCCGGCGCTAAAGCGGGGGGTGCCCGCAAGTGGTGGATGGGTGAAATCGCCCGCCTGGCCAAGGAATCCGAACAAGAACTCGAAGAGCTCGCCATCACCCCACCCCAGGTGGCCCAGATCGAGAATCTCATAGAGGACGGCAAAATCAACGACAAGTTGGGCAAGAAGGTTGTGGGATTCGTCCTGGCGGGCGAAGGCGACCCGGCAGATATCGTGGCCAAGCACGGCCTCGAAGTGGTTTCCGATACCGGGGCCTTGGAAGCGGCCGTGAAGCAGGCTCTGGCCGATAATCCCGACGTGGTGGAAAAGATCCGCGGAGGCAAGATGGCGGCCATCGGGGCGCTGATGGGTCCGGTGATGAAAGCCACTCGCGGCCAGGCCGACGCCGGCGCGGTCAAGGAACTCATCATGAAAGAACTGGGTCTCTAGGCCCAATCTTCGACAAATAGCTGGTTCCCCGCAGCGGTTTCGCTGCGGGGAACCGCGTTTTTGGTTCCACCCGTTTCGAGGTTCGCCTGGGCGTTTGCCTCTAGGGTCGAGGCCCGTGTCGGGGTTTCCTCTAAGGACGAGGTTCTCCTCGGGTCAGCGCCTCAAGAAGTCTTCCCCGGTGCCGTGTTTGGTGATGACGTATTCCAGGTCTTTGTCGCCGCGCCCCGAAAGATTGACCAAGATAGAACCGGTCTTTCCTGTACGGGCTTCTCGAATGGCGTAGGCCAAGGCGTGGGAACTCTCGATGGCAGGGATGATCCCTTCCAAACGTGAAAGCATAAAGAGCGCCTCGATGGCGTTTTCGTCGGTGCTGGTCACGTAGTTGACACGACCCATGTCGTGCAATAGCGAGTGCTCCGGACCCACCGAAGGGTAATCTAAGCCAGAAGCATTGGAGTACACCGGTGCCGGGTCCCCGGCCTCGTCGGAAAGCATAATCGAGTTGAATCCGTGCATCACGCCCTCCGAACCGAAGGTCAGGGTGGCGGCGTGGTCGCCCAGAGCTTCACCGCGTCCCAGCGGTTCCACCCCGTAAAGTTCCACGGGGTCAGCCAGGAAGGGCGCAAACATCCCGATTGCATTGGATCCGCCACCTACGCAGGCCACGACCTTGTCTGGCAGATGCCCGGTTTGCTCCAGGAACTGGGCGCGGGCTTCCATCCCCACGACCTCCTGGAAGTCGCGCACCATCAGTGGGAAGGGGTGGGGCCCCGCGGCGGTGCCGATGCAGTAAACCGCGTCGTGGTACTCCTGAGAGTAGGCCATGAAGGCCGCGTCTACGGCTTCTTTCAAGGTCTTCAAACCGAAGCTCACGGGAATCACCCGTGCGCCCAGCACCTTCATGCGCGCCACGTTCGGGGCTTGTTTGGCCACGTCGACCTCGCCCATATAGATGTCGCACTCCAAACCGAAGTAGGCCGCAGCGGTGGCCAAAGCCACCCCGTGCTGTCCCGCCCCGGTTTCCGCAATCAGCTTTTTCTTGCCCATGTACTTGGCCAGCAGGCCCTCTCCCATACAGTGGTTCAACTTGTGCGCCCCCGTGTGGTTCAGGTCCTCCCGCTTGAGGTATATCTGGGCGCGACCCAGCTTAGCCGAGAGGCGCTGGCAGTGATACACCGGGGTGGGACGCCCCTGGAAATCCTTGCGGATGCGGCGCAGCTCGGCAATAAACTGCGCCGACTGGGCGATGGTGTGGTAGGCCTCGGCATATTCTTTAAAAATGCTTGGATCAGTTCGGGGTCGTCGAGGTAGACCCCTCCGTATTTTCCGAAGTACCCTTTTTCGTCGGGGTATTCCTTCAGGTAGTTATCGTAGTCGCGATACTTATTCATGATTTTTCTTTCTGGTTGTGGTTGGTTGAAAGAACTTTCCGGCTTTAATAGAGCCAAAAAGTTGGTACCACTCTACTATGCTGAATGAATGAATAAAATTCTGCCTCCCGCTAAACTGGCTCGCAGAGAGCTCCAAGCCCTCTGCGATTTCGCAGCATTATCCCGGGTAGAAGCAGGTTTCGGCTACCTGGGAGAAGCTGGGGAAATCCTGGAAAATTTCGGAGCGCAACTGTGGATTAACTGCCGCATGACACATATGTTTTCTCTCTTCCACATGGCGGGAATCAACCCCGGTACACCTCAGGCACCTTCCAGTGCCGATCTGGCGCAGCACGGACTAGACGCACTTTCCAAATACTTCCAGGACTCTAAAAACGGAGGTTGGTTTTCATATATTGAAACTACCCTCGACCCGGCCGGAAACCCGCGACCGAACCTCGACAAGGGGCCGCGCAAAGAATCCTACGCCCACGCCTTCGTCCTCTTGGCTGCCTCCAGTGCGCTAGCGGCAGGAATCCCCGGGCGCTAAGCAGTTGCTCGACGCCGCCTGGGAGAACCACAACACCTACTGGTGGGAGGAAAGCCAAGGTCGCGTGCAGGAATCGTTTGCCCCGGATTGGTGCGACCCGGAACCCTATCGCGGGGCCAACGCCAATATGCACACTTTAGAAGCGCTCTTGGGGGTTTATGAAAACACCCTGAGGGTCGAAACCATGAAGCACGCCGTGCGAATCGCGACGCAAATGGTCAATGTTGAGGCGCGAAACCACGGCTGGCGCATGCCCGAACACTACAGTGCAGATTGGCAGGTCGATCCCGAATATAACCGCGACAAGCCAAATGACCCCTTCCGCCCCTGGGGAATAACTCCGGGGCACGGCTTTGAATGGGCCCGCTTATGTCTGCAGATGGCCGCCACGGTACGCAACTCGAATGAACCCGAGCTTGCAGCCTTGAGCGAAGAGTTGGAATGGGTGGACGAGGCCGCCGCGGGGCTTATCGCCCAGGCCCGCCAGTCCTGGGACTGCGACGGGGCTGCGGGATTCGTCTACACCACAGATTTCGAGGGGAAACCGTTTTCAACGCAGCGCATGCACTGGGTGGTTTGCGAAGCCTTAGCCGCCCAGCGAGTAATGACGCTGCGCGCCAAAGAACTGGGACAGGACACCCTCGCAGAGGAATGCGAGGAACACATGCAAACCCTGCTCGAATACATCCAGCGGTACTTGATAGAGTCTCCCGGCAGGTGGCACCACGAACTGGATGCGGCTAACCAACCCGCTAACCAGACTTGGGCGGGCAAGGCTGATATCTATCACGCCGGTCAGGCCATGTTTATCCTGGATATGGGACTGACTCCGGGATTTGCCCTGGCATTGAGCCAGCGGTGAGGCGGGAAAGTGCAGCTCTAAGCAGCAGCACTGCCGGGACCAGGGCAATCTTCACTATCACCGCCCAGGCAAAGAGAGTCGCGTAGGCCGCTTCGATGCGCATCTCGCGACGCCGGGAATTCGCTACCACTGAACCTCGACCCGGTTAAAACTCGAGGGCCGGGACTCAGCTCTTTCGACCTTCGCGTTTAGACAACTCAGGCGATGTGTAGCCGAGCCTCGCGGCGTGCCGCCTGCGCCACCGGATCGGCCACCGGGACTGAAGCCAAAAGCCGACGCGTGTAAGGATGCTGGGGATTGCCCAGAACCTGGGGAACCGTACCGATTTCCACCAGCTCTCCCTGCGAAAGCACCCCGATGCGGTCCGCCAGCAGACCCACCACCGCCAAGTCGTGGGTGATGAAGAGGCAGCTGAAGTGCAGCTCGTTTTGCAGCTCTTTGAAGACCTGCAAAACGTGGGCCTGCACCGAAACATCCAGGGCCGAAGTAGGTTCGTCGGCGATGATGAGTTCCGGATTCAGCGCCAGGGCACGAGCCAGGGAAGCGCGTTGCCGCTGACCACCGGAAAGTTCATGCGGGAAGCGCTTGGCGTATCCCTTTTCCAGGTGGACCCAATCCAGCAGCTCCAGCACGCGAGGCATGGCTTCGTGCAAGTTGCTGGCCTTGCCGTGAACCAGCAGCGGTTCGGCGATGGATTCCGCGATGGTCAACAGGGGGTTAAAGGAGGTCGCGGGGTCTTGGAAGACGAATCCGACACGGGTGCGCACCTGCAACATATCGCGGGCGCTGGCCCCTACAACTTCGGTGCCGAAAACCTCTAAGGAGCCACCCGTAGCGGTGGTGAGACCGACCAGAGAACGCCCAATCGTGGTTTTCCCCGAACCAGATTCACCCACCAGCCCCAGCACTTCACGCGGATGCATGGTGAAAGAAACCCCTTTCACCGCGCGGAATCCCGGCTTGCCCAGGCGGCCCGGATAGGTAATCTTGAGGTCGCGGGCGCAAACCACTGGCTTAGAGCGGGCCGCCTCGGACATCCAGGCGCGTTCGGCTTCGTCCATCTGTGCCGCCGCCGCTTCGTCGGCCTCGCGTTGGGCCTGGTCGAGGGCGGCGTAGTCGTCGAAGGAGAGCCGCGGTACCGCTGCCAGCAGGGACTGGGTGTAAGCCGCGCGAGGATGGGCAAAGAGTTCCCGGGTTGGGGCCTGTTCGACAATCTTGCCGTGGTACATCACCGCGACGCGGTCGGCCAAATCTGCCACCACGCCCATATTGTGCGTCACCAGAACAATCGACACTTGGAATTCCTCGCGGACCTGACGTAGCAGGGTCCAGGATTTCGGCTGGACGGTGACGTCCAGGGCGGTGGTGGGTCGTCGGCCAACAGCACTTTCGCGCCCAGAGCCAAGGCCTGAGCAATTACGACGCGCTGTTTTTGACCACCAGAAAGCTGGTGGGGATAGTAGTCCACGCGTTTCTCGGGTTCCGGGATTCCCACCTTACGCAGGGCATCCACCGCGATTTCTCTGGCTTCGACTTTGTTGACCTTGCGGTGTGCCCTAAGACCTTCGGCGATTTGCCAACCCACGGTGAAAACCGGATTCAAGGCGGTTGAGGGCTCTTGGAAAATCATCGAGACTTCGGTACCGCGGATGTCACGCAGCTGGGCGGGGGACAGGGAAGTGACTTCTTGGCCATTGAGTACCACCGCGCCTTCTACCATGGCCGATTCGGGCAGCAGACCCATGATGGACTTGGAAGTTACGGTTTTCCCCCGAACCGGATTCACCCACGATTGCCAGGATTTCGCCCTGGTGCACATCCAGGTTCACCCCTTGGATCGCCACCACGGGATCACCCAGGGTGGCGAAACTGACTTTGAGGTCGCGGATTTCTACAGCTTCACTCATCTTTCTTCTCCTCCTTTTGCGCCATGTTGTCCGCGGTATCACCGGTACCGGCCGCGGTATCACCGGTACCGGAGGCGGCGTCCTCGACCGGGTCTGCGCTATCCTCAACGCTGGCTTCGGCGTCGACGAAACCGGGCACCAACCCCGCGCCGGGAACCTGGCGGTCCCAGGGACGAGTCTTGGGCATCACCACGGTTCCTTGGCGGCGTCTTCGTTCGTTTCGGGACGATCCTCGACCAGGGGAACCTCGACCGTGAGGGACTTTGCGCCGCGACGCTTGCGCACGCGGTGAATCCGCAATCTGGGGTCAGCTAAGTCATTCAAGGATTCGCCCACCAAAGTCAGGCCCAGCACCAGCAACACGATGGCCAGACCGGGGAACAAGCCGGTCCACCAGATTCCGCTGGCCGCATCCGCCATGGCGCGGTTCAAGTCGTAGCCCCATTCCGCGGCCTTGGTCGGTTCGATACCGAATCCCAAGAAGCCCAAACCCGCCAGGGTCAATATGGCTTCCGAAGCATTCAGCGTCAAAATCAGGGGCAGGGAACGCGTGGCGTTGCGCAAGACGTGGCGGAACAAAATGCGGTGTACCGGAGAGCCGATAACCCGCGCCGATTCCACGAAAGGTTCGGCTTTCAGGCGCACTACCTCGGCGCGGATAACGCGGAAGTACTGGGGGACAAAGACCACCGTGATAGAGCCGGCCGTGGCTAAGATGCCTCCCCAGAAACTGGAGCGGCCTCCGTTGATGGAAATCGCCAGGACAATGGCCATCAGCAGCGAAGGAAAGGCATAGACCGCATCGGCTACTACCACCAAGACCCGGTCCAGCCAGCCCCCGAAGTATCCCGAGAACAGCCCCAGCAACACCCCCACCACGATGGAGAGTAGAATCGCCATCAACACGGTGACCAGGGCTGTTTGACTTCCCCAAACTACCCGGGAAAACACGTCGTAGGTTCCCACGGTGGTGCCCCACCAGTGCGCGGCGCTGGGGGCTTGCTGGGCGGCGAATGTCACGCCACCTTCCTTGGATTGGGCCCATTCATAAGGGGCAATCATCGGGGCAAAAATCGCCAAGATCACAAAGAATGTCACGAGCACCAGGCCGGTGACTAGCATGCCGCGCTGCAGGCCCACGCTGGTCACAACTTGGCGAATCAGAGGCAGATTTTTCCAGGCCTTGCGCCTTTCGATGAATTGCGGCAAATCGGCGGGAAGTTTGGCGTTCCCCGCAGGGGCAGAGTTCAAAATTTCAGTGCTCATCTTCAGTACCTCACTCGCGGGTCAACGAAGGCAGCGATTACGTCGACGATAAAGTTCGTCACTGCCACGATGATGGACAACAGAATCACGATGCCTTGCACGGCAGTGAAGTCGCGGGACTGCAGGTATTGCTGCATGGCGAAACCCAGGCCGTGCCACTCGAAAGTGGTTTCCGTCAGCACCGCGCCGCCCAGCATCAAAGCGATCTGCATCCCCATCACCGTGATGATGGGAATCAGGGCGGGGCGCCACGCGTGGGTCTTTACCAGGCGTTTTTCGCTGACCCCGCGCGAACGCGCCGCATCGATGTAGCCTGTGAGAGCGTACCGATCAAGTTGGTGCGCACCAGGCGTAGAAACACCCCGGCGGTCAGCAATCCCAGCGCCACCGAAGGCAAGACGGCGTGGATCAAGATATCGCTGATCAGATCCCAGCGTCCGGTACGCAAGGCATCCAACAGGTAAATCCCGGTCTTGGAAGGAATGGAATCCAGCACGACTTGGGTATCGAGGCTGGCGCGACCCGCGATGGGCAGCCATCCCAGCCCCACCGAGAAAACCAGCTTGAGCATCAGGCCCGCAAAGAACACGGGGGTGGCGTAGAACATAATCGCCAAAACCCGCAGCACCGCGTCAGGTGCCTTATCGCGGTAACGCGCTGCGATTCGCCCCAGCGGCACCCCGACAATCAGAGCTACGGCAACTGAGTAAATGCACAGTTCGAGGGTGGCGGTGCCGTGGGTTGCCAAGAGTTCCGTAATGGGACGGTTGTCGGTGGTGGTGCGCCCCAGGTCGCCTTGCAGTAGCCGAGATAGGTAGTCCCAGTACTGCGCCAGCAGTGGACGGTCGTAACCTGCGGCGTGAAGACGTTTCGCCAGTTCTTCGGGGGTCAGGCGCCCACCGACCGAAGCCGTGATGGGATCGCCGGTGAGACGCATCAAGAAGAACACCATCGTGACCAGAATGAACACGGTGGGGATAATCAACAAAAACCGCGTCAGCAGGTAGCGACCCAGGTTAGAGCGATTCTTGTCGGGCTTCTTGGTTTGTTTTTCAGGGGATGTTTCCGCTCGCGGGGACTCGGCCAGGGTGGACGTGGCCGCGGGGTGGGGGTCTTTGGACCCTTTGGGGGTGCTGTGGGGAATCAGACACGCTGCCTCCTCAATATACGTATAATTCTTTACTTTTATTTATGGCGCCAACCAAAGGTTCGCACCGCTTAACTGCAGTTTTCGCGGACCTCGAAACCAGACCTCGAAAACCGAAAACACTTTTATATAAGTAATGGGGGGTGAGGCGTGACTGTGCAGACCTCACCCCCCGACTGCCTCAGGCTACTTGTTCAAGGTCGAGTAGTACAGCTTGAAGGAAGCATCCAGCACTACGCCTTGAAGGTCTTTCTGGGAAACCGCGATCTGCTTGCCAGACTGCATCGGCAGCGCCAGCACCGTCTTCGCGACTTCTTCCTGGGCGGTGGCCAGTAAGGCCATACGCTTTTCGTGGTCGCTTTGCGCGGTCTGGGCCGCCACGGCGGCGCTCAGGGCCTCGGGCAGACCCGAGTTCCAGGATTGCACAAAGTTCGTCGGCAGGAAGAAGGGGCTGAGGTAGTTATCGGCATCGGAGAAGTCCGGGAACCAACCCAGCTGATAGATCGGGTAGCTGGAGATACGCTCCTTGTTGTAGGTGGTCCAGGCGGTGGACTGTAGCTCTACGGTGAACAGGTGCGAGGATTCCAGCTGTTCTTTAATCATCGAGTATTCATCCGCCGAGGAATTCCCGTAGTGGTCCGGAGAATACTGAATCTGCAGGGCCACCGGGGTTTCCACACCGGCATCCTTCAGCAGGGCCGTGGCCTTCTCTACACTGGGTCCGCCGTTGCCGTCACCGTACTGCTTGAAAGGAGTGGCGGCGCCGGGCATGGAATCGGGAACCATCGAGTAAGCCGGGGCATAGTTACCCTTGAAGATGGTTTTAGAAATGGCTGCGCGGTCAATCACCGAGGCCATTGCCTGGCGCACCGCCAGCGCCTTGGCGTCATCGGCATTGGCGGTCTTCTTGCCGTAGGGCATGGTGTCAGTGTTGAACACCAGGTAACGCAGCTCTCCACCGGGGCCTTCATGCACGGTCAGTTTGCTGTTCTGCGACAGGGCCGCCACCGCGGTGGGGCTCAAAGAGTGGAAAGCCAGGTCGATTTCCCCGTTTTCAAGCTTTGCTTCATATTGGTTTCATCGGCCAGGTACTGGACCTTTACATCGGTGTTCTGCGGCTTGTGCAAGCCCTGGTAATCGGCGTAGGCCTGGTAGGTCAGCAGTTCGTTGACCTTGTAAGAAGTCAACACATAAGGTCCGCCGAAGCCTTTACCTTTGACGATGTCTTGGTCATCGGTGAGTTCGGTGGGGCTAAAGACCTCTTCATCCAGAATCGGGGCCGCCGGAGTGGTCAGAATCTGGGGGAAGGTCTGGTCGTTGGGGATGGCCAGCTTGAAATCCACTGTGGTGTCATCCACCACGACGGTTTCTTTCAGGTTCGCCAACAGCGAGGACGGCCCATCGGGGTCATTGATCGCGGTCATGCGGTCAAAGCTGAACTTCACGTCCGAGGCAGTCAGATCGTGCCCGTTGGGGTACTTCAGCCCGGACTTCAGCTTTACCCGCAAGGTATTGGCATCGCTGAATTCATAAGATTCAGCCACATCGGGTTCCAGTTCGTTACCACCGGGCTTGATGCCGAGCAAGTAGGGGTAAACATTGATCGCAACCGCGAAGGAACCGTTGTCGTAGGCACCGGCAGGGTCCAGCGAAGTAATCTTATCGGTGGTACCCACGGTGATGGCTTTGGCGGAATCGCCGTTGCTGTCGGATGCTCCGGTGGAGGAGTTGGTGGATACGCACGCAGACAGGCCAGGGCGCCGGTAGCGCACAGCGCAATCGGTGCCCATAGGCGCGAGTAGGTGTTGCTCATTAGTTCTTTGCTCCTTTGCTTAGTACGGTCATCCCCTTTTGCCAGCGAAAAGTGAATGTTGGAGCTAACTTTACCACGTAGGGTAAATCTGTGACAAAAGTCCTACCTGCATGCCCCCGGTCGAGGCCGTGGCCCTGCGGTGTGCTGCTTTGTGCCCCGGTCGAGGCCGGGGTTGTAGTTATGGTGGAGGGCCGCGAGGGTGAGGTGGTCGTTTATAGGTATGCAATGCGGTGTTTCGCCGGGGGACAGGGGAGCCAAAAAATTGTTTTGCCCCCGTGACCTGCAGTTTTACCATTCCAGATAGTTTCCGTTTTGAAATTACGCATATCTTCACTTACTGCCTTGTAAGATCGAGTCATGGCGCGGTGAGTGGTGTGAAGCAGCATAATCTACAGTCCTTAACCGGGCACCCCTAACCGCAGTATTTCCTGGGAGGTGAGCCTTGACCCTCGTCGAGGTATGCGGTCTGTCCCGTTTGGGCGACGTTGCAGCGGTAAATCTGGCGCAACCCGACTTCATCGGTTTTTACTTCTCTGCCGGACCCGCACAGATCTCAGCCGCCGACGCCAAAGAACTGCGCCGTATCCTCGACCCCCAAATCGTCACTGTAGGGATTTTTTCCCAGACCTCTGCGTCCGAGGTGGCTAATCTCATCAACCAAGGTATTATCCAGATGGCCCAGTTCATGGGGGAGGTCAGTGCGGAATTCCTGGAAGAGGTGCGCCGAGGCATCCAGATTCACGGTTACGGATACTGTGGACAATTAATTGTGTGCCTTCCGGTTACTGGGGATGCCCAGCAAGTCAGCGCCGCCTTGCAGGCTGGCGAACAAAGCAGCGCGGACTACGTCTTATTCCAAAGTAACCGACCCGGCTTTCCGCTGGTCTTGGCTGCGCGGATTCACCCGCCCCTTCTTCCTTGGTGGTTCGATCGACCGCCACAACATCCTCGATGCTTTGGCTACTGGGTCGATGGCGCTGTGCTGTTCTGCCGATATCCAAGAATCCGGGCGCATCGACGGGGAGCAGGTACGCGACTTGATGCGCGCGGTGCGGATACTGTCCAGTTAGGGGTGGTGCGCCCGGGTGCGGCGTGTCGTTTGCGTCGGTGTCGTCTTTCACGGTTCGAGGACTTTTCCTTGGTTTTGCGGGGAAAAGTGCGGATCGAGCGAGGTGCGACACGCCCGAAATGAGCAAATCGGCACTCTGAATTTGCGCACCTCGAAATCCGCGTGTATAGTTTTATCTGTTGCGCTCTTCGAGGGTAAATCGTAGGGAAGCAATGCCCCGATGATTGAAATCAAGCGGAAATCTTGGTGGATGCGTCTGTGGGTTGGTTGGTTTTGAACTCGACAGTGTTTTTGATTGTTTTTTACGCGTTTTTTTGTTGGGTGCCTGGCTTCTGTTTTTGGGGGTTGGGTGCTTGTTAGTGTTTGTTGGTTTCTGTTTTATGAAATCTTCTTTTTTGTCAGGTTTTCTGGCTTCGAATTGTTTTTTTCGGAGAGTTTGATCCTGGCTCAGGACGAACGCTGGCGGCGTGCTTAACACATGCAAGTCGAACGATGAAGCTTGGTGCTTGCACTGGGTGGATTAGTGGCGAACGGGCGAGTAACACGTGAGTAACCTGTCCTTTTCTTTGGGATAACGGCTGGAAACGGCTGCTAATACCGGATATTCAGGCGTGACCGCATGGTTGTGTTTGGAAAGGTTTTTTCTGGAATGGGGTGGGCTCGCGGCCTATCAGCTTGTTGGTGGGGTGATGGCTTACCAAGGCTTTGACGGGTAGCCGGCCTGAGAGGGTGGTCGGTCGCACTGGGACTGAGATACGGCCCAGACTCCTACGGGAGGCAGCAGTGGGGAATATTGCACAATGGACGAAAGTTTGATGCAGCGACGCCGCGTGGAGGGTGTAGGCCTTCGGGTTGTGAACTCCTTTTTCTAGCGAAAAAGGCACGGTTTTGGCCGTGTTGATGGTAGTTGGGGAAGAAGCGCCGGCTAACTACGTGCCAGCAGCCGCGGTAATACGTAGGGCGCGAGCGTTGTCCGGATTTATTGGGCGTAAAGAGCTCGTAGGTGGTTCGTCGCGTCTGTCGTGAAAGCCAGCAGCTTAACTGTTGGTCTGCGGTGGGTACGGGCGGGCTTGAGTGCGGTAGGGGAGATTGGAATTCCTGGTGTAGCGGTGGAATGCGCAGATATCAGGAGGAACACCGATGGCGAAGGCAGGTCTCTGGGCCGTTACTGACGCTGAGGAGCGAAAGCGTGGGGAGCGAACAGGATTAGATACCCTGGTAGTCCACGCTGTAAACGTTGGGAACTAGGTGTGGGGCTGCTATCCTGTGGTTCTGCGCCGTAGCTAACGCATTAAGTTCCCCGCCTGGGGAGTACGGCCGCAAGGCTAAAACTCAAAGGAATTGACGGGGGCCCGCACAAGTGGCGGAGCATGCGGATTAATTCGATGCAACGCGAAGAACCTTACCAAGGCTTGACATACACTGCGACATGCCAGAGATGGTGTGGCCTTCGGGGTGGTGTACAGGTGGTGCATGGTTGTCGTCAGCTCGTGTCGTGAGATGTTGGGTTAAGTCCCGCAACGAGCGCAACCCTTGCCTCATGTTGCCAGCACGTTATGGTGGGGACTCGTGAGGGACTGCCGGGGTTAACTCGGAGGAGGGTGGGGATGACGTCAAATCATCATGCCCCTTATGTCTTGGGCTTCACGCATGCTACAATGGCCGGTACAGAGGGTTGCGATACCGTGAGGTGGGGCTAATCTCTTAAGCCGGTCTCGGTTCGGATTGGGGTCTGCAACTCGACCCCATGAAGTTGGAGTCACTAGTAATCGCAGATCAGCATTGCTGCGGTGAATACGTTCTCGGGCCTTGTACACACCGCCCGTCACGTCACGAAAGTTGGTAACACCCGAAGCCCGTGGCTCAACCTTTTTGGGGGGGAGCGGTCGAAGGTGGGATTGGCGATTGGGACGAAGTCGTAACAAGGTAGCCGTACCGGAAGGTGCGGCTGGATCACCTCCTTTCTAGGGAGCACGTTTATTTTGCCAGTAGCGGGCGCTGTTGTGGTGTTCGTGGTTTTGTGTTTTCTGGTGTTTAGGGTAGCGCGTGGGGAATGGTCGGTTCCTGGTCCTTGTTTTGTGGGGTTGGGGGCGCTGTCGGGTTTTGGGCTTGCTGGCCTGGCTGGTTATCTGGGTGCGGGTTTTGGCTTGTGTCTGGGTTTCTTGGTTGGTTGGTTGTTTTTTGTATAGTGGTGCGAGTATCTGTGATGCTGGTTTTTTTGTTTTAGTGTTTGTTCTTCTGGTGATATTACTGTTTGGTTTTGTTGTTTGTAAGGGCGTTCGGTGGATGCCTTGGTACCAGGGGCCGATGAAGGGCGTGGTGGACTGCGATATGCCTCGGGGAGTCGTCGAGCGGGCTTTGATCCGAGGGTGCCCGAATGGGGGAACCCAGCCAGGTTTGTGCCTGGTTACCGTATTCTGAATTGATAGGGGTGCGGGGGGGAACGTGGGGAAGTGAAACATCTTAGTACCTACAGGAGAAGATATTCCGTGAGTAGTGGCGAGCGAAAGCGGATGAGGCTAAACCTTCGCGGCGTGATAGCGTACAGGCGTTGTCGTGGGGGTGTTGTGGGGTCGCATGCTGCTTTCTGTATTGGAGCGGGGCCTTTTGATTCTGGTTTAGTTGAACTGTCTGGGATGGCAGGCCGTAGAGGGTGATAGCCCCGTAGGTGTTTGGTCAGGGTCTGGGTTGGTGCGTGTCCCCGAGTAGGACCGGGCTCGTGGAATCTGGTTTGAATCTGCAAAGACCTCTTTGTAAGCCTAAATACTTCCTGGTGACCGATAGTGTATTAGTACCGTGAGGGAATGGTGAAAAGTACCCCGAGAGGGGAGTGAAATAGTACCTGAAACCGGGCGCTTACAATCCGTCAGAGGCTTAAGGGCTGATGGCGTGCCTATTGAAGAATGAGCCTGCGAGTTATGTTACGTGGCGAGGTTAACCCGTGTGGGGTAGTCGTAGGGAAACCGAGTCTGAATAGGGCGTTGAGTCGCGTGATGTAGACCCGAAGCGGGGTGATCTACCCTTGGCCAGGTTGAAGCACGTGTAGAAGCGTGTGGAGGACCGAACCCACCTGGGTTGAAAACCGGGGGGATGAGCTGAGGGTAGGGGTGAAAGGCTAATCAAACTCCGTGATAGCTGGTTCTCCCCGAAATGCATTTAGGTGCAGCGTTGCGTGTTTCTTGCTGGTGGTAGAGCTACTGGTTGGCTGATGGGCCGTATTGGTTACTGAGGTCTGCCAAACTCCGAATGCTGGTTAAGTTAAGCGTGGCAGTGAGACTGTGGGGGATAAGCTCCATTGTCAAAAGGGAAACAGCCCAGATCGTCGACTAAGGCCCCTAAGCGTGCGCTGAGTGGGAAAGGATGTGGAGTCGCGTAGACAACCAGGAGGTTGGCTCAGAAGCAGCCATCCTTGAAAGAGTGCGTAATAGCTCACTGGTCAAGTGGTTCCGCGCCGATAATGTAGCGGGGCTTAAGCGTACCGCCGAAGTCGCGGCATCAACACGGTTCACGGCCTCTTAAGGATGGTTAGTGGTGTTGTTGGGTAGGGGAGCGTCCTGCCTGGGGTGAAGCTAGGGAGTGATCTCTGGTGGACTGGGTGGGAGTGAGAATGCAGGCATGAGTAGCGAGTGGGAAGTGAGAATCTTCCCCCGCTGGATGACTAAGGGTTCCAGGGCTAGGTTTGTCCGCCCTGGGTTAGTCGGGTCCTAAGGCGAGGCCGACAGGCGTAGTCGATGGGTAACCGGTTGATATTCCGGTACCGGCGAAAACCGTCCAAGACGAGGCGTCCTATGCTAACCGATGCTCTGGCTTCTGGTTGCCTTCGGGTTTCTGGTTTGTCAGGGTCTTGGGGTCCTGGGGTGTAGTAGTTTAGCGTGTTAACAGGAGTGACGCAGAGAGGTAACCGGCGCGTGTCTTATGGCTTGGCGCGTCTAAGAGTGTGGCCTGTCTCCTAGGTAAATCCGGGGGGCGTGAAGGGTGAGGCTTGATGGTGAGACTGTTATGGTTGAAGTTCGGTGATCCTGTACTGTCGAGAAAAGCTTCGACGCGAGGTTTTAGCCGCCCGTACCCTAAACCGACACTGGTAGTCAGGTAGAGAATACTAAAGCGGACGGGTGAATCATGGTTAAGGAACTCGGCAAAATGCCCCCGTAACTTCGGGAGAAGGGGGACCATCCTGGTGACCTGCCCTTGCGGTGGTGAGCTGGTGGTGGTGGCAGATAATTGGGGGAAGCGACTGTTTATCAAAAACACAGGTGCGTGCTAAGCCGTGAGGCGCTGTATACGCACTGACGCCTGCCCGGTGCTGGAAGGTTAAGAGGAGCTGTTAACCACTTGTGGTGAAGCGGTGAAATTTAAGCCCCAGTAAACGGCGGTGGTAACTATAACCATCCTAAGGTAGCGAAATTCCTTGTCGGGTAAGTTCCGACCTGCACGAATGGCGTAACGACTTCCCTACTGTCTCGACCGTGAGCCCGGTGAAATTGCATTACGAGTAAAGATGCTCGTTTCGCGCAGCAGGACGGAAAGACCCCGGGACCTTTACTATAGCTTGGTATTGGTGCTCGCTTGCGATTGTGTAGGATAGGTGGGAGACTGTGAAGCTGGCACGCTAGTGTTGGTGGAGTCATTGTTGAAATACCACTCTGTTGTAAGTGGGTTCCTAACCTCGGACCGTGATCCGGTTCAGGGACAGTGCCTGGTGGGTAGTTTAACTGGGGCGGTTGCCTCCTAAATAGTAACGGAGGCGCTCAAAGGTTCCCTCAGCCTGGTTGGCAATCAGGTGTCGAGTGTAAGTGCACAAGGGAGCTTGACTGTGAGACGTACATGTCGAGCAGGTACGAAAGTAGGAACTAGTGATCCGGCCATGGCTTGAGGAAGCGTGGTCGCTCAACGGATAAAAGGTACCCCGGGGATAACAGGCTGATCTTGCCCAAGAGTCCATATCGACGGCATGGTTTGGCACCTCGATGTCGGCTCGTCGCATCCTGGGGCTGGAGTAGGTCCCAAGGGTTGGGCTGTTCGCCCATTAAAGCGGTACGCGAGCTGGGTTCAGAACGTCGTGAGACAGTTCGGTCGCTATCCGCTGCGCGCGTTGGAGAATTGAGGAGGCCTGTCCCTAGTACGAGAGGACCGGGACGGACGAACCTCTGGTGTGCCAGTTGTTCTGCCAAGAGCATGGCTGGTTTGCTACGTTCGGGAGGGATAACCGCTGAAAGCATCTAAGCGGGAAGCCTGCTCCAAGACCAGTTCTCCACCACTTATGTGGGAAGGCCCCCAGTAGACTACTGGGTTGATAGGCCAGGCGTGGAAGCACGGTAACGTGTGGAGCTTACTGGTACTAATCGGCCAAAAACAACAACACAAACACACACCACACACGCAAACACGAACACGACATAAATTCTCTGTCCAGATACTCGCAACCGCTATACAAAAAACCACCAACCAGCCACCAGCAAACAGCACACAGCCCGAAAAACGTGGCGGCGGTCATAGCAGCAGGGAAACGCCCGGCCCCATCCCGAACCCGGAAGCTAAGCCTGCCCGCGCCGATGGTACTGCACTCGACAGGGTGTGGGAGAGTAGGAAACCGCCGCACTATCAAACCAAACCACGACCCCCGCCCCAAAGCGGGGGCCGCGGCATTTAAACCACACCCACCATCCTCGACCCGTAGAATCATGACCAGGCCTATAACCGAAAAACAGAGGACCTCGACGATGGCGCAACCCTATTACATCAACCCCGCATTAGCTAACCCTTTTATACGGCAGTACCGGGAATGGGACTGGTGGGATGCCAGGGGGAAACAGGAGTGCGAATCCGAATATTTACCTCAAGTGGCGGTTCAAGACACGCAGATGAGGCCGGGTGGTGCAGTTGCGGAAGCTAAGTTTGGAGTGTGCACAGGTCTAAGGGCTTGGCATTGAGTGCCCGACAATCCCCAAAGGGAGAATAATCGCTGGTAGTCTTAGGCCAGACGACGCTTTTCGAACAAGCCCAGGGAGGCAGTGGTGATGAGTATACAGTTGGCGGTTCAGGATACCGACGGGGTGCGCACTGCCCTGTCCAACGGCATCGACCGAGTCGAGTTATCTTGTGCTCTGGACCTGGGCGGTTTAACCCCTTCTCTGGGTGCGGTCGAACAAGCCGTGGCAGTGGGGGTGCCGGTCTATGTGCTGGTCCGACCCCGTCCCGGGGACTTCTGCTATAACCTCGACGAGGTGTCCCAGATGATGCGCGACGTAGAGCTGGTGCTGGACGCCGGTGCCACGGGGGTCAGCATCGGGGCGCTGACCGAGGACCAGCACCTCTCTATGCTGGCCCTTAAACCGATCGCGGATTTGGTGCGCGCCCGGATGGGGGTGGAGCTCAGCTTGAATCGTTGTGTGGACCAGGCTTTGCGCGCCGGGGTTTCCCCCGCGGAAATCACCTCGCAAGCCACCGAACTGGGATGCACCCGCTTCAACTCCTCTGGAGGAGCGCCCAACGCAATGTCAGGCTTGGAGTGTTTGCAAACCCTGCAAGAACTGTGGGCGGACAGCGGAATCGTGCAGGCCGTAGGCGGTATCCGTGTCTGGGACCTCCCGGTTTTCGCCGAGCACGGGGTGGCGGCGGTGCAGCTGAGCGCCCGGGCCTGGACCGAATCCCAAGGTGGGGTGTGCAGGGAAGATAACTTCACTCAGCGTTCCTTCACCGACCCCGCCGAAGTCGCTCACGCCGTGGATATCACCCGGGGTTGAAGCCAGCTGCGAGGTCGTCGCGGAGTTTTCAAAGCTGTGACAGTTGGGCCCTCACCCCAGATACGGTCTGCGAAGCCAGTTTTCGCCCCGAGAAATAACCGATAGCTGCCCCAATTCCCAGGGGGATTACCCGCCCCAAGGCGTGAGCCGAGAGTTTTTTCGCCAGTTTCTTGTTCGCATAGTTCACCAAGGCCAGATTTACCGAACTCAAAGTAGAGGTGGCCGCCGCACCGGTACCGCGTTCCCGAGCCCATTTCCACAAATCGATACCGAACTGGTCGGTCAGAATCTTGGAGGCGTCCTCGCCTAGGACCGCGCTGAGAATCAGGGCGCGGCGCAACTGTTTTTGCGCGATGGGAACCTGCGCCAGTTGTGCCATGGCGAGGACATAGAGGGAAGTGCTGGTGGCGAAAAACGCCAGTTCCACCGCGGATAGTGCGGTCCCCATCACCAGTCCGGAACCGGGTATGGCGCTGCCTCCGCCCACTCCCGCAGAGGCTGTGGCCGACCAGCGAATATGGCGCTTTGAGAGAATCTCCATCAGCTGGGCAGTGTCGGCTTGGGGGTTTTGAGCGCGCAGCTTGTGGACGTATTTGGTGACCTGGGATTCCGGCAGTGACACAGCATAATCCACGAAATCCTCAAAGCTGCGAATCTGGGTAAATTTCGGTATTGCTTCCCCTGCCGGTTGGGGTTGCGCGCAGGACAAATCCACCGGTTGCGCCCGACCTTCGGGGTGATACTGGAAGGCAGCGGGTAGCGCGGGAGAGGGCGCGTCTACACAGCTTAGAAAACGTGGAAAAGCCATAGGAACCAGTTTAGAACAGCGTGGGTTGACTCGCCCGGTCAGGGGTCGAGGTCGCGGTGTTCGAGGTCGCGGTGTTCGAGGTCGCGGGGTCTGGTGAGGGCGAGGCTTGGGATAGCGAAAGGCCTTGGATTTCAAGGCTCAGTCCCGGCCCGGGATTTGGGGTTTTGCCTTGCTGGTATGCGGTGGCTGCCGCCCGAGCCAGATCATCGACGATTTCGTTGAGGTCGTGGCCCCTGTGGCCGCGAACCCACTCAAAAGTGATGGGACGCCCGGCCAGTTCCTGGTCCAGACTTCGCATCAGGTCTTCGTTTAACACGGGTTTGCCGTCAGCCTTGCGCCACCCGCGGCGCTTCCAGTTGGGCATCCACTTGGTCACAGAGTTGATGACATATTGCGAATCGCACAGGAAGTGGAATTCGATGTCGCTAAGTTCACGGGTTCTTTGCAGAAAATCCAGCACCGCCATGAGTTCCCCGCGGTTATTCGTGGAATTGGGCCAACCTCCCGTCGCCCAACAGTTTTGGTTGATGTACCAGGCCCAACCCGCCGGACCGGGATTTCCCAGGGCCGAGCCATCGGCGGCAACTATGATTCTCATGTGCCTCATCTTACGTGAGTCGGCGTGGACAAAGACATCGCCCGGCTAAATCGGCGCAAATCCGTGTAAACTAGAGAGGTGATTTGGCCCGCAAAGAATTTCGGGCTTGACAATGAAATAGTGGATCGAAAGACAAGGGGTCTGGCAGATGGCAGAAGACAGCAAGCCGTGGGAAAACGTGGGCGAAGGCCCCGAACAGAATTGGCGTCCGCGCACACGCGATAAACGGGGCGAATCCCGGTCTTTCGATTCCACAGATGCAGATTCCAAGCGCGACAACGATGCGGGGAAATCCAAAGATTCCCAGGGCTATCGCGATAACCGCCAGGGACGCTCCAAAGGCGGCTTCAAGGGCGGCGGATTCAACAAAGGGTCGAACCGAGACTCCACAAACCGTTCTGGATTCAACAAGAACAATCGCGACAATGACCGACGCTCCGGTCGTGGTTTTTCTTCTAGGGAAGACCGTCAGGGACGCGGCCCCAACCAACGCGACCATTACCGCGACAACTCAAAAGGCGGACCTCGGGACGATAAACGTGGATACGCTTCGCAACGTGGCGGAGCAAGGGGTGGACACTACGGCCGTGACGGTCAAGAAGGACGCTACGGTGCGCCTCGCGGGGACCGCGGGGACTACGGGCGTTCCCGCATGAGTGCCTCGCGTCGCGGACAAGGCACCCAGGGGCGTACACGCCACCTCGAGATTCCCGCTACGGTTGAGGCTAATCAGCTGGACCGCGAGGCCTGGCGCCAGCTCTCGCCCCTGCCCAAGGAAACCGCCGAGATGGTGGCGAAGCACCTGATTATGGCGGGTGAACTGGTGGATAGCGATGCGGAACTGGCTTATGAACACGCCCAAGCGGCCTTGAAGATGGCGTGGCGTATCGATGTGGTGCGTGAAGCCGTGGCACTGACTGCCTATGCCTGCGGAAAGTATTCCGAAGCCTTGCGCGAGGTGCGCACTGTGCGGCGCATGAGCGGTTCAGACGTGTTGCGCGCGGTAGAGGCAGATTCCGAACGCGGTTTAGGCAACCCCGCCAAGGCTCTGGAAATCATCGCCGCCACCGACAAACGTACCTTAGATAAAGCCGCTCGAGCCGAGTTGGCGATTGTGGAGTCCGCGGCCCGGGCCGACCTGGGTGACCACGAAGTGGGATTGATGGTAATCGAGAACGCTTTGGGGAAGGTGGACGCCGAGGACGATTATTCGCGTAATCGCCTGTTGAGCGTCAAGGCTGACCGGCTGCGAGAACTGCAGCGCGAGGAAGAAGCTGAGGCAGTAGAGGCCTTGATTGTGCCCGAGCCCGAAGAAGTCGCCATCTATGATTTGCAAGCCGAATAGAAGCCGAGGAACACGCCAACCCGACCTCCATGCAGGGAACGAACGTCGCCCTCGTCGAGGAATACCCCATAGTGATGCTGGATCTGGACGGGGTGACGTGGCACGGTGATACCGCCATCGAGGGCGCCGTCGAGGGGGATCGCGGCGGCACGCAATTTGGGTGCGCAGGTATTTTTCTTGACGAATAACGCGGCGCGACCCCCGCAGGCTGTTGCCGATAAGTTGGCGGGAATTGGAATCGCGGCACAGGCTCAATTCGTGGTGAACTCGGCCCAAGACGGGGTAGAGGCCCTGAAAGGGATGGTGGCGCCAGACGCCAAGGTGCTGTGTGTGGGAGGCCCGGGAGTGCGAGCCGCCGTCGAAGCCGCGGGGATGCGGCCGGTGTTCAGCGCCAGCGAGGAGCCCGAAGCCGTGCTGCAAGGCCTGGGCTTCGACGTGGATTGGAAGATTCTCTCCGAGGCCTGCTATGCCATCGAGGCCGGCGCGACGTGGGTGGCGACGAACCTGGATTACGCCCTTCCCACCGAGCAAGGGCGCGCCATCGGGAACGGTTCTTTTGTCGAGGCCGTGCGACAGGTTACCCGCGCCCAGCCCGTGGAATGCGGTAAACCCCAGCCTTCTATCTATAACTTGGCTTTGCGACGAGCCCAGGGCATGGCCGGGGATATAGAGTGGATGAAACAGGCTTTCGCCGAGGTAGAGACGGCCTTGCAGGCTCAGCTGACCGAATGGGAGGCGAAGCACGACGGTGAAGCCGAGATGGAGCTCAGCCCCGAGCAGCGCGAAGAACAGCGTGCGGCGCAAGCCGAAGGGCGGCGGAACAAGTGGCAGCTACGCGTATTGCGGGACAAGACCGTGGCGGTGGGGGACCAGCTGGCTACAGACATCATCGGAGCCAACGGGGCGCGGGTGAAGTCCTGCGTGGTGATGACTGGTTTGACCAAGCCGCGTCAGCTTTTGCTGGCCGGGGACAAACAGCGCCCGGACTTCGTGGCGCTGGACCTCAGTGATTTGCAGCGTCCTTTCTCGCGTCCCACCCTGACTCCGCGCGGTTGGTGGTACGTGGACGGAGCCTTGGCCCGGGTGAACCACAGTTCGGGGTTGCTGGAGCTGCGCGGGGTTGGGAAGCTGACCGAAGCGGGGCTGCAGGTTTCCCTGGCGGAATTCCGGGCCCTGTTGGCTGCCGCGTGGTACGCCAAGGACCAGGGTTTGCGCCTGGAATGCCCCGATTTCGAAGTGGTGCGAGAAGTGGAACGGGAATTCTCCACCGAAGACGTCGAGTTGTTGGCACAGATCGAGCAGGAAGTCGGTGCAGATGACTTCGAGTCCGGCGAAGACTTTGAAGGTGTCGCGGGACAGCAAGTAGAGGATGCACCGCAGACTCCGGAAGTTTCCGCGACCCTAGAGGATCCTGAGGTTTCGCAGACTCTAGAGGCTGCACCTGAGGATAACGAAGCTGGGCAGTGAGATGGAGACCGCGAAACCCACCCCCAGTTCTCTGGGATTGAATAACGAGGATTTGCGAGACTACCGCGAAGACCTCGAAACCCTGGAAACTGCGGGACTTGAACAGCAACTCGAAGTGCTGGAGGGCATCAGAGCCGAACTGGAGAAAGTGCTGAACAGTTGAAGCGAGCGCGCCTGGACACCGAGCTGGTGCGCCGCCACCTGGCGGAATCCCGCACCCAAGCGGCCGCTCTGATTCAGGGCGGTCAGGTCTTGGTCAACGGGGTCGAATCCCTGAAACCCGCCCGGCAGGTGGAACTCAGCGCCGCGATAGTTTTGCGTGACCCCAGCCAGGTGCAATACGCCTCTCGGGGAGCACACAAAATCCTGGGTGCCTTTGATTACCTGGAGCTCTATGGACCTGACTTGCCCCAGATAGAGGGGGCGGTGTGTCTGGATGCCGGGGCCTCTACCGGTGGTTTCACCGATGTATTACTGCGTCGCGGCGCGGCGCAGGTTTTCGCAGTGGATGTTGGCTACGGCCAACTGGCGTGGCAGCTACGCAGTGATGAACGCGTGGTGAATCTGGAACGCACCAATGTGCGACACCTCGACCCCGAGTTGATTCAACCCGCCCCAACTCTGGTGGTGGGGGACCTGTCTTTTATTTCTTTGGAGCTGGTGTTACCTGCCTTGGTGAAGGTGGCGAGGCCTGAAACCCGCTATTTTTTGATGGTCAAACCGCAGTTCGAGATTGGCAAAGAGCACTTGGGCAGCGGCGGAGTGGTGCGTGAGGCCAAACAACGGGAAGATACTGTTCTGGGGGTGGCCCAAGCCGCAATGTCTCTGGGGATGTCGATCCTGCAGGTGGCCCCTTCGGGCCTCGCCGGCCCGAAGGGGAATGTCGAGTACTTCTTGTACTTTGCCCCTGAAACGCAGGTGGGGCCGGGACTGCGGCAGGAGGACCTCGTCCGGGCCTGTCATCTGGCGATTGAAAGAGGGCCGAAGTAAGGCCCTGTGGAAAACTTCGAGAGGCCTCTGAAGTGCGGTTTTAGAGTTATCCACAGCGGGGGAATACGCCGGGCAAAGATATGGCAGACTTGGAATAGTCACAGCGGAAAGGCAAAGCAATGTCAGAACAACGCCGCATCATGGTTTTCAATCATCGGCACCGTCCTGCCGCGCTGCAGGCCGCAGCCCAAGCGCACGAACTGTTACGAAATGCCGGAATCCAGGTGGTGGACCGCGACAGCAAAGCCAATATAGAGCTGATTATCGTGCTGGGTGGTGACGGAACGATTTTGGAGGCCGCGAAATATTGCGCATCTGCAAGATGTGCCGGTTATCGGGGTGAATCTGGGGCATGTCGGTTTCCTGGCCGAGGCCGAACAAGAAGGCATCACCGAGGTGTGTCAACGCGCCATCGACGGGGAATACATGGTCGAGTCGCGGATGTGCATCGACGTGGCGGTGCATCGCCCCGACGGAGAAGTCCAGCGTGAATGGGCAGCCAACGACATTGTGGTGCAGTCCACGAATCGCTCGCATCCCGCCCTGCTGGCCTTCGGCGTGGATGGACAGGCCGTGAGCGAATACGCCGCTGACGGGCTGATTGTTTCCACTCCCACCGGCTCTACGGCCTATAACTTTTCGGTGGGCGGCCCGGTGGTGTGGCCCGACGTGCAGGCTCTGGTGCTTTCCCCCCTAGCGGCCCACGGGCTATTTACGCGTTCCCTGGTGCTTTCACCCGCTTCAGTGTTAGAGATTCAGATTCCACCCAGCCAGATGCACGACTGCGAAGTTACCGCCGATGGAAGGCGCACCCTGATAGCGCCCGGAGGCAGTTCCATCACGGTGACGAAGTCAGCCACGAAGATGCGTCTGGCGCGTTTGACTATGTATCCTTTTACGACACGCCTGGTAAAGAAATTTGCCCTGCCGGTCGAGGGCTGGCGCACCCAGGATTGAGGAAAACAGAAAGAGGATTTCACTTATGATCGAATCGATTCGGGTTGGGCAGTTGGGCAGTATTGATTCCGCCGAGCTCAGTTTTTCCCCCGGGCTGAGTGTGATTACCGGGGAAACCGGGGCGGGTAAATCCATGTTGTTAACCTCGCTGGACTGGTTGTTGGGGGCAAAGGCGGATGCTGCTTTGGTTCCGGTGGGTCAAGACAAAGCTGTGGTCGAGGGTACTTTTATCGTGGACGAGGAAGCCGCCGCAGTGGTGCGGGAGGCCGGGGGTGAAGTCGAGGAAGGCGCGGTCGAGGTCGCCCGGATAGTTCCAGCTACGGCTCGGTCCCGGGCGCACCTGGGGGGACGCACCGTCCCGGCTGCGGTTTTGGCTCAGCTGGGGGAGCAGTTGGTGTCGGTGCACGGACAGGCCACACAACTGCGTTTGCGCAGCGAGAAAGCTCAGCGCGAAGCCCTGGACTCGTTTGGAGGGGCCGCGCACCAGGCGGCTTTGCGCGACTATCTCCAAGCGTGGGAGGACTGGAAATCAGCGCAATCACAGTATCGTGACTGGGAAGAAAACACCGCAGCGCGAGCCCAGCGTATGCAGGCACTGCGGGAGGTATTGGAAGAATTCGAGAAACTAGACCCACAGGGTGGGAGAATTCGACCAGTTGGCCTCTCAGATAGCCAAGCTTTCCAATGTCGAGAGTCTGCGGGAAAACCTGGCGGCGGCGCTGATGGCTCTGAGCAGTTCAGATATGGATTATCCGGGAGCCAGCGACCAGGTGATTGTGGCTGCGCGTGCCCTGGAGAAAGCCGCACAAGAGGACCCGGCTTTGGAAGAGGTGTTTAACTCGATAGAGTCCAGCCGTTATGCCTTAGCCGAGGCGGTGCGGGATATCGAGGCGTATTTGCAAGACCTCGCGGCTGATCCGCAGTTGTTGCAAGAAAATCTTTCGCGGCGCGCAGCCTTGAATGATTTGGGGCGCAAGGTTGGGGTGGACCCCAATGACTTGGATAGAGCCCTGGCAAAGCGCTGCCGAGAACTTCGCAGCATCAGCGGCGGGGAAGAAAAACTTGCCGAACTACGTAGGCTTCTAGACGAAAGCCACGCCGCGCTCCTCGACGCGGCACAACTTCTGCACCTACGGCGCCAAGAAACCGCCGCTGCCCTCGAAAAGGGAATTAACCGTGAACTGAGCGGGCTGGATATGAAAGCCACGAAAGTTTCGATTGCGCTGGAAAACCAAGAAGCCGCGGCTCACGGTGGTGACCGCGTGCAGTTCATGCTGCAACCACACCCCAAGTCTGCCATATTGCCTCTGAGTCAGGCGGCTTCTGGCGGGGAACTTTCGCGCATCATGTTGGCGCTGGAAGTAACTTTGGCGGGGACGAAAACCGGTGGGGCGCCGGGTGCACCACGCCGTACTTTCGTTTTCGATGAAGTTGATGCCGGAATCGGGGGACAGGCCGGGATCGAGGTGGGGCGCCGGTTGCAGGCGCTGTCTGGCGATTATCAAGTTATTGTGGTGACGCACCTGGCGCAGGTGGCGGCTTTCGCGCAGACGCAAATTCAAGTAGAGAAAGTCCAAGGTCACAGCAAGTTGCGAGTACTGGATGCCTCGCAGCGCCGGGAAGAACTGGCGCGGATGATTTCAGGTAATAAAGTGACAAAAACTGCGCTCGAGCACGCCGATGAGCTGTTGAGGCAGGCGAATGTGGGACAATTCGAGGCGTGAGTTTGATGTTTAACCGCAAAGCGAAAACCGCCGACGGACCCAAGCAGGCTGTGGTTCGGGTAGATCAACGAACCAAGAAACTGGTAAAGAGACTCCAACCTGGGGAAATCGCGGTGATTTCTCATCTGGATATCGACCGAGTCGCGGCGGAATCCCTGGTGGCGGCGGCACCCGCAGCGGTACTTAACGCCGAGAAATCCACTTCGGGGAGGTACCCCAACCAGGGCCCGAAACTGTTGCTGGACGCGGGGATTTTGTTGATTGACGACTTGGGCGCGGACGTGATGACTTTGAATGAAGGTCAGCGAGTCCAGATTCAAGGCAACCAGGTTTTCAAAGATGGCAAACTGGTGGCGGAAGGCACCGTGCAGACCGAGGCTACGAATCTGGAGGCGATGGAAGCAGCGAAGGCATCTTTAGGAGTACAGATCGAGGCCTTCACGGCGAATACCATGGAGTATCTGCGTCGAGAAAGAGACTTGCTCCTTGACGGTGTGGGGGTACCGCGGATCCGCACTCAGTTGAACGGACGACAGGTCCTGATGGTGGTGCGCGGCTATAACTACAAGGAAGACTTGGCCTCGCTGCGTCCCTATATTCGGGAATACCACCCGGTGTTGATCGGGGTGGATGGTGGGGCAGATGCCCTGCTAGAGATCGGTCTGAAGCCCGACATGATTGTGGGCGACATGGATTCAGTCTCGGATAAAGCCCTGAAGTGCGGGGCGGAAGTGGTGGTGCACGCCTACTCTAACGGCAAGGCGCCCGGACTGGCCCGGGTCCAGGAACTCGGGATCGAACCAATGGTTTTTCGCGGCTTCGGGAACCTCCGAAGACATCACCATGTTGATGGCAGATGAGTTGGGGGCCGAGTTGATTGTCGCCTTGGGGACTCACGCCACCCTGGTGGAGTTCCTGGATAAAAGGCCGTTCGAGGGATGTCCTCTACTTTTTCTGACCAGGCTGCGGGTCGGGGGAAACTGGTTGACGCCAAAGGGGTCTCGAAACTGTACCGTCCCAGAATCTCAAACCGACAGCTGTGGGTTCTGGGACTGGCGGGGTTGGTGGCCTTGGGGGCCGCTTTGGCTTCCACCACTGCGGGGCAAACCTTCTTGGCCTTGGTGGCGGCAAACTTGGATGTGTGGTGGCAGAACTTAAGGAATTTGGTCGGATAACTGCGGGAGCTCGCAGTAGAGATGAACAGACACGGAAAAGAGAGATAGATGATTGATTTTCGTTACCATCTGGTGTCATTGATAGCCGTGTTCCTGGCCCTGGCCGTAGGGATTGTGCTGGGGGCGGGACCACTGGCGGAACCCATCGGAGATACCCTCACCGGCCAGGTCGATAAACTGCGCGAGGATCGCAACGCCTTGAGTGAGCAACTCAACGAGGTCCAGGCTCAGATGAACGCCGATGGTCAGATGATGGAGCAGCTCTCCTCGCGGATTTTCAACGGGGTACTCAACGGGCAAAACATCGCTCTGTTTGTGATGCCCGGTGCCGATGGTGACGATGTTTCAGCCGTCAGCACCAAGATCGACCAAGCCGGGGGGGCATATCAGTGCCCAGGTGAATCTGCAAGCTGATTTCTTCTCGACGGCAAAGAAGGCCTATCGCGAGGCACTCTCGGCGCAGATAACTCAGTACTTGGATGACAAGACCCGTGCTACGAATCCGGATTCCATCTTGGCGGCGGCGGTGGGGCAACTGGTTTTCGCGGGACACAACGAAGCTTTAGCGGGAATCTTGACGGTAGCTGATACCCCTCTGGTGCAGATACCCACCCCCGCCACCGCGGCGGCGCGGGCCGCGATTGTGATTGGACCTCGGACAAAGGTCTTGGCGAAAAAGCAAAGCGAAGACACCAAGGCGACAGCTGCCACCGAGGTGCAACCCCAGTACACTGATTTTGCCCGCACCATCAGTAGTTTCGGTGGCGGAGCGGTGTTCTTTGGATCGGCCCTCGAACCCACGGATCTGATTTCAGTGTTGCGCAGTGGCTCTAACTCCCTCAGTACAGTGGACGGTATCGGCACTGTCGCTGGTCTGTTGACTCTGCCTTTCGCGCTGAGCGCCACCATGAACGGTACCTATGGGGCGTGGGGCAGCGGTGAACATACTTCGGCTCTGTTGCCTCCGATTACGGAGGTACCCCAACCCACCGCGCAGCCCGAGTCCCAGAACCAGAACAACACCGGGGCAACCAGCAACAACGCTACCTCCCGGCCGGCCCCAACCGCACCGGCACAGTGAGGTAGACCCCAGAGAGGCTGGAGCGATGGAGGGTAGTTTTTCAGACAAACTCACCAGGTTGAACTTTCACGGCCGTAAAGTCAGCCTGTGGGGCGGTATCGCGTTGTGGTCGGGACTCAGTAAAGCCCACGGGGTAGTTGCCTGGACGCGACGGGACGCCAGTTCCGCCAGGGTCTGCGCTACCGCCACGCTGGCAGGCGCGGCCGGCTTGTACGATGACCTGCAAGACACCAGCGCCCAGAACAAAGCCACGAAAGGACTCAAAGGCCACCTGGGTGCTTTGCGGGAAGGCAGGTTGAGCCCCGGATTGGTGAAGATGCTGGTTTTGCTGGCTACGGGAGCCGTGTCTACCAAACCGCGGCGTGACTGGATAGATTGGGGAGCCGAAGCGGCGATTGTCGCGGGAAGCGCGAATCTGTTGAACCTGTTGGATCTGCGACCCGGACGTGCCTTGAAAGCCGCGGTCTTAGGGGCGGGAGCCGGGCTGATTCCCCCGGCGAAAACCCGGGCCAATGCCGGCGCGTCTCAACTTAGCCCCCGTCCAGCCACGGTCCAGGCAGGGCTGAACCTGGCGCTGATTGCCTTGGCGCTGCCCGGTGACCTGGGCGAAAAGACCATGCTGGGAGACACGGGTGCCAATGCCTTGGGGGCAGCCCTGGGGGCGACCTGGGTACAGGGGCGCTCTAAAACCGCGAAACTGGCGGTCCTGGGTGTCATCACCGCTTTGACACTACTGAGCGAAAAACTGAGTTTTTCGCGCCTGATAGAGGCAAATCCGCTGCTTAGCCGCATCGACTCTTGGGGTCGTCTGCCCCAAACCCAGGACAGAAAACCCCCAACCGAAACTAAAACCGCGCACCCCGCACCTACACGGAGCAACCGTGAGCGCTCACCCTCAACCCACCCACCCGACCTCGACGAGGGAAGGCGAAAACCACACCTCGACGGGGAGAATGAAGACCCGAAACCCCCGAAACTCCACCGCGAAAATCGCCGGAGCCGCGGGAATCGTGGCGGTGGCTACTTTGGTTTCCCGACTCTTTGGTTTCGGCCGCTGGTTGGGACAAGCCACCTGGGTCGGTGCGGGAAGTGTCGGCAATGCCTATGCCTCGGCCAACCAGATTCCCAACGTGATTTTCGAGGTCGTGGTGGGGGGAGCCCTGGCTTCAATCACAGTGCCTTTGCTGGCGGGGGGCTTGGCGAAACACCTGACTCGCGAGGTCTCTCGCACCGCCAGCGCCTTGCTGACTTGGACTCTGAGCTTGCTGATTCCCCTGGGCGTAGTGATGTTCGTCCTGGCCCGTCCCCTGGCTGCGCTGCTGCCCAGCTCGGTGGGTTCGGACGTGGAGGCGCAAAAATGCCCTGACCGCGAGTTTCTTGCAGATGTTCGCCTGGCAGATTCCTCTCTATGGAATCGCCGTGGTGTTGGGCGGAATCCTGCAGGCACACCAGAAATTCGCATGGCCAGCGATTATGCCCGCGGTTTCCTCGGTGGTCACCATCGCGGCCTACGCGGGATACGGCTGGTTGTCTAGAGGCGAGGTTCCCTCCGCGCTATCCATCCAAGTGCTGGGGTGGGGGACCACGGCCGGGGTAGTGGCTTTGAGTCTGCCGCTGCTGTGGCCGGTGCGGCGTTTGGGACTGCGACTGCGGCCCACCTGGAAGATGCCACGGGAACAGTTCGTTTCGGCGCTGCGTCTGGGGGCCTTCGGAATCGGAGCCTTGCTGGCGACGCAAGGCTATATGCTGGCCACACTGTTTCTGACGCGCTGGGGCGGGGAAGTGGGTACCATCAATATTTTCCAATATGCCCAGCCATCTATATGCTGCCTTACGCGATCTTTACTTTTCCGGTGGCGACCGTGGTTTTCCCTGTGTTGGCGCGGAAGTTCGCGGTAGGGGACGAGGACGAGGAACGCGACGAGGCCTGGGCTTTGGTTTCGGCTTCCACCGCAGTTATTGCGGCTTTGGCGGTGTTGGGAGTGGCGGGACTGGTGACGGTAGCGCCGGGGATGGCGAGTATCTTTGCGTGGAATCACCCGCTTCCGGGACTGGATCTGGCCATTATTGCTTTGGCGCCGGCCCTGGTGGGTTACGCCTTGCTCTATCATCTCTCGCGGGTTTTCATTGCGGCGGGTCGGGCCCAGCATTCCTTGTGGGCGGCCCTGCTGGGATGGGGAGTGGCCGCTGTGGCTGGCTGGGCCTTGATTGCGTATTTCGCGCCGCAGCGCGGAGACTCCGCCACTACGCTGTGGGCCCTAGGATGGGGCAATGCGCTGGGGATGACCCTGGCGGGGTTGTATTTTGCTGGTGGTGGCGGGGAAAAGTAATCTACAGGTTATCTGGGCCACCATGAAAATCTATGCTGGTGATGCTTCCCGGTGCCTTCCTGGGAGCCTTGGGAGGACGCCTGGCTTACGGTGCGATGCTGACCTGGGGACTGCCTGGGGCAGTGTTTTGGGGAGTCCTGGTCTCGGGTCTGGTCGTGGTGGGCCTGAGTCTGCCTGCGCTCTATGTTGTGGTGGGGCCGCTGTGGAATGAAACTCGGGGGGTAAAGTGAAGATTGCGATGGTGGTGGGGCCCGCCAGCCGTTCGATGGGAACTTTTGTGGCTTCACTTTGTGAGCAGCTGCAACAGGCACAGCACGAACTGGAGCTGATTGCCGAACCCACTACGGCGAAACAGTACCGGCTGCCCTCGACCCGGCCCTTGTGGCCCCTGTCGCCGCGACGCTTCTATCTGTGGGGGCGGGTAGTGCGCCGCATACTGGGGGCACGTGAAGTCTTGCGCCACAGCGACATCATCCACGCCCACGGACTGGGAGCGGCGGGATACGCTATGTTTCTCACAGCTCTGTCCCAAGCCGAGAGTGCCGCTGGTGGTTTCCCTCTACGAGATGTCGAACCCCCGAAAACGCGCCGATAGCTTGGTAAGACGGGTATTTATGTGGCAGTTGGGGCGCCGGGCAGACTTGATTTCAGGGTCCTCGCTGCGCCTCACCGCCAAGATTGACCGTCAAGCTGCTGATGCGCGGTCCACCGTGTCTTTTCTGGTTTCCCCCCGCGTGGAAAAGCTGGTGAAAACCGAGTTGCTCAACCGCAAACAACGCGTGGAGAACTGGGGGAAGCTGGCCGCGAAAGAGCGCCTGCGCAACCGCGGACAACTGGTCCTGGCAGTGGGAACTGTTGACCAGGAAAAGCGCTTTGACCGTTCGTGGCCGCTATGGAAACCATGACCCATCCCGCCACGGCGGTGGTGATCGGGGAAGGAGACCCGCAGCTCTTGGCCAGGCTGCGATCTTTGGGACAAGATGCCCAGGTGTATTTCTTGGGGGCCCGAGCCAATATCCAAGAGTGGCTCCAAGCCGCTTCGGTCTTGGTGGTGACTTCCCAGTGGGAAGCCCGCGCTTTCGTGACCCAAGAGGCCATGGCGGTGGGTCTGCCGGTGGTGGCCTCGCCGGTGGGACGGCTGCGGGATTTACTTTCCCCTTCCGCGGTGGTGGAGACCAAGCAGTTGGATCAGGCTCTGCCTGACCTGGCAAAACCGCAAAGCGCAGTGGGAGGAATCTTTATCAACCCCGAGGACCCCGAAGAAACTGCCGGGGCCATTACCCAGCTGCTGTCCAATCCGGGGATGTGGTACGACACTCAGGCCCAGGCCCGCAACCGCGCTCTGACTTGGCCCAGCATAGAGACCATGGCCAGGGATTGGCTGGAAATCTATGGCAGCTGCCGGCGCAACCGCGACCGCTGAAGCGAACCTCGAACCTCGAACCTCGAACCTCGAACCGGCAACGCACCGCACGGCCCCGAACCGGGCGCCACCAAGGAACTACTGTTGGGCGCGCAACTTAGACAGGAACTGCCTGGTGCGTTCGTGTCCCGGACGGTAAATCAGGTCCTGGGCGGGGCCCTCTTCGATGACGGCCCCTCCATCCATGAATACCGCGCGGTCGGCCACCTGCGCGGCGAACTCCATTTCGTGAGTAACAATCACCATCGTCATCTTTTCGGCCGCCAAAGTGCGAATAATGCTGAGGATTTCTCCGGTAAGTTCCGGGTCCAAAGCAGAGGTCGGTTCATCAAAGAACAACATCCGCGGTTTGAGCGCCAGGGCGCGAGCGATGGCCACTCGCTGTTGCTGCCCCCCGGAAAGTTCCGCGGGATGGGCCCGGCCCTTATCGGCCAGATTCATGCGCTCCAGCAGAGCCTGGGCTTCCTTTTGTACTTCTGCTGCCGGGCGTTTTTGCACCTTGATCGGGGCGTCAGTGAGGTTGCGCATCACGCTCCAGTGAGGAAACAGGTTGAAGTCTTGGAAAACCAAGCCAAAGTTACGCCGAAAAGCCTTTTCGTCCCCGGCGCTGAGGGTGACACCGTCGCGCACCTCCAAAGCGGTTTCGCCAAAGAAACGCAATACGCCCCAATCCATGCGCTCCAGGAAAGTCGCGCAGCGCAACAGGGTGGATTTTCCCGACCCCGAAGGACCCAGCACCGCCAGGACTTCACCTTCCTGTACGCTGACGTCCACCCCTTTGAGGACCTGGTTGTCACCGAAAGATTTACGGATTTGGCGCAGTTCTAAGGCTGCTTGGCGGTTGTTTTCGCTCAATTCCAACACCTCTCAGATCTTGTAGGCGGACAGGAGACGCTCCAGCCTGTCCATCACCACGGCCACCACCGTGTTGAAGACGTAGTAGAAAATCCCCGCCGCCATCAGCGGCGCCATCGAGGCTTGGGCCGAGGCCATCTGCTTGGCGATGGTGAACATCTCCATGTAGGCAATCCCGAAGGCCAGGGAAGTGTCTTTGACCAGGGTGATGACTTCGTTGGTGATGGAGGGAAGCACGGTGCGGAACATCTGGGGCAGCTCGATGGTCAGGAAGGTCCGCGCCCGCGAATAACCCAGGACGAAGGCCGCTTCGCGCTGTCCTGTAGGGATGGCTTGGAAACCCCCGCGGTAGATTTCGGCGAAGTAGGCGGCGTAGTTGATGGAAAAAGCGATGATGACGGCATAGAAGCGGTAGGAGGCCGAAATCTGGATTCCGAAGAGGTAGTAGGGTCCAAAGTACACCACCATCAGCTGCAGAATCAGCGGGGTGCCGCGCATGATAGAGATATAGACCTGAGTTATCCAGTGCAGCGGTAGGAATCGCGAAACCCTGCCGCCGTAAACCAGCAGCCCCAGTGGCAGGGACCACACCAGCGTGAGGATGAAAATCAAGATTGACTTGAGCATCCCGATGCCCAGTTCCGTCAGACTCGCTATGTCCATCGGCTTCTTTCTGTGGTTGCGTGTTTCGGGTTTTGGCCCCGGGTCGAGGAAGGGTGGTGAGGTGGTCCTGTAGTGGTCGAGGACCGGGGTCTAGGTCCGGGGGCGAGCCCGTTTTAGGGTCGCCCCCGGTTTGAGTAGAGGGGTTTATTTTGGCGATGACAGCGTTTTCGAGGGAGTACTTCTTTGCCAATTTCATGAAGGTTCCGTCTTGCTTCATCTCGTCTAGAGAGGCTTGAACCTGGTCACGCAAAGCCTCGTTGCCCAGCTTGAATCCCACCCCGTACTGTTCAGAGCTGAAAGCAGGTTCCAAGATGGTGAACTTGTCGGCGCCGCGCTGTTCCAGTTGGTATTTCGCCACGCCCAGGTCCACGGCCACGGCGGTGGTGTCTGCGTTTGCGGATTCCAGATTCATGAAGCCGTTGTTGTAGTCGGGCACCTCGACCAATTCAGCGAAGCTGGAGGTCAGTGCTTTATTGGCTTCGTCTTGCAGCGCGGAGAGCCCGGAGGAATCCGACTGGACAATGACGGTTTTCCCGGCCAGGTCGTCTTGGGACTTGATGGCCGATCCGGCTTTGGTGACGAAGACGATGGAGTTATCTACATAGGGCTTGGACCAGGTGTATTTGTCTTCACGGCCGTTGATGGTGAAGCCGTTCCAGATGCAGTCGATGGTGCCGGAGTCCAACTCCATGTCTTTCGAGGCCCAGTCGATGGGTTGCTTCTTTAGTTTCCAGTTATTGCGCTTGGCGACTTCTGCGGCCAGTTCCCAAGTCAAAACCGGCGTATTCCCCGGTGGCTTCATCCTTGTAGCCATAGGGAGGGAAGCTGGCGTCGAAGCCGATGGTGAAGGTGTTACCCGCGCTCTTTCCGGCGGTGGTGGCGGCTTCTTTGGCGCTGTTCGAGCCACAGGCACTCAAGGTGGCGGCCAGTGCCACTGCAGCGGCTGCGACCAGAATTTTCTTGATACTCATGAGGATTCTCCCAAGTAGTTATAAATTTACGGTCTTTTCTCAGTCTACCTGCTCGTTTCGGCATCCCGAAAACCGCTGGGAGCTGGACTCGCGTCGGGGGCAGAGACATAAATCGGCGACACGCGCGCGACCTTGACGCTTTAACAGCTTTAGTGGCGACTAAATTTCCTGCGTCAAAAGACCGGTAATACTCTAACCCTCAGTTTTAAGGTTAAGGTTCGAAAGGGGAGAAACATGGGAGTTACGGAACAAGCCTTGATCCGCGTGGTCGGGGTTGGAGGCGGCGGTGTTAACGCAGTGAATCGCATGATTGAAGCGAATCTGCGCGGCGCCGAATTCATCGCCATCAACACAGACGCGCAGGCTTTGTTGATGAGTGACGCCGATGTGAAACTCGAGATTGGACGCGAATACACCCGCGGCCTGGGGGCGGGTGCCGACCCCGAAGTGGGCAAGAAAGCCGCGACGGATCACAGCGAAGAAATCCGCGAAACTTTAGAGGGCTCGGATATGGTCTTCGTTACCGCCGGCGAGGGCGGGGGGACCGGTACCGGGGGAGCTCCGGTTGTCGCCCAGATTGCGCGGGAACTGGGAGCCCTGACCGTAGGGGTGGTGACTCGTCCCTTCGAGTTTGAGGGGCGTCGTCGCGCCCAACAGGCCGACCGTGGTATTGACGAGTTGCGCGAAGAAGTCGATGCCTTGATAGTGATTCCTAATCAGAGATTGTTGGAGACTACCAATACCACGCTTTCGGTGCTGGAGGCCTTCCGTGCCGCCGACCAGGTGCTGCAGTCCTCGGTACAGGGAATCACCGAAATCATCACTATTCCCGCCATCGTTAACGTCGACTTCGCCGATGTGAAATCCACCCTGAAGGATGCCCAGACCGCTTTGATGGGAATCGGGGCGGCCACTGGACCGGAACGCGCCTTGGACGCGGTAGAGATGGCGATTTCCTCTCCGCTGTTGGAATCCTCGATGGAAGGTGCGGACCGGGTGTTGCTGTTCTTCCAGGGCGGTTTAGACATCACCATGGACGAAGTCGATCGCGCCGCGGCGATGGTTAAAGAACTGGCCGACGCAGAAGCCAACATCATTGTAGGTTTTGACTCTAACGAGACTTTCGGGGATGAAATCCGCGTCACCGTGGTGGCCGCCGGATTCGGCGGGAAAACCGAGAAACGTCCCTTGGCTAGAGTGGAATCCAGCGGCAAAACTACCCCCACGCGCCCGCTGAGTACCACGACGGAACCGAAACCGGTCGCACCCACTAAGGCGAGCTCTGCGCCGACCTCGACGACGGCCTCGACGGGGGTGAACAGCGCAACCCCCACCGCGGCGACACAAAGCACCAACGCACCCGACAGTGCCCAGGACATCGCCCAGTCCGTGGCGAGCCGTCTGGCGCAGCACCGCACGGAGAAACCCGTAGTACCGGAACTCAAGGCTCCACACCTGCCCTCTGCGGCGGAAAGCCCGACTCCAAGCGAGGCGCCGGTACCTGCGCAGGCGGCACCCGAGAAAGCCCAGACCCCCACCCTGAGTTCACTGCCCAAGCCACAGGAAGAACCCCTGGCGGTGACTTCTGGAATCCGGCCGGTTTCCCCCGATGCTTCTACCGTGCCGAACTACGTTGACTCCAGCCGTGACCAGGCCGCTCCGAATCTGCGCCTGCCGCAGGTTTTTGACGACATTACCGGCAAAGACGAGATAGATATCCCGGATTTCCTGCGCTGAAGCCAATAGTGCAGCCTCCCAAACCCGGGCCACTCACCAAGCCGGGTGGCCCGGTCGTTTTTCGTCCCAGAGGCGAAAGTCGCGACACACCGGAAAAATTCCGTGGCGGGGAGGGAAAGATGCCCTAGTCTCAGTTTCAGTTACTTTGTCAAACACCAGTAGCGGGAGAAAAACATGGCGGCAGCACTGCGGAAATTCATGGAGAGCGTTGGCTTGCGAGAGCCGGAATTCGATGAAGAACTCGATGCGGAGATGATCGAGGAGGAAAGCGCCGAGGTCCACGAATTCCCCGCCTCCGTAGAGGCGATGCTGCGCGAACGTCGCGAACAGGTCATCCCCGAACAACAGCCCGAAACCGGCGTATTGGTGAATCGGATTTTGACCGCAAAGCCGACTTCCTATGCCGATTGCAAGGAAATCGGCAACTCGCTGCGTGAGGGGGTGCCGGTGATTCTGAACCTGAATTACATGTCTACTTCCGAAGCCCAGCGCATGGTCGACTTCACCTTGGGGCTGTGCTACGGGTTGAATGGTCACTTTGAACAGGTGGGCCCCAAGGTGATGTTGCTCAGCCCCGAAGGCTTGGTTCCCGAAGAGAAACAGACCGGGACGCGGGCGGGAGTGCGCAGCTCCTGGAAGGTACTCTGAGTTACAAGGCGCGGCGGGCGTGAGGCCCGCGCGCCTGGCGGGAAGGGGCAGCCCGGGCGACCTGGCGGTTTTGCGGCTAAGATAACGGAGTGGTAATGGCTTATCTGGTGTTGGGGATTTACTATCTCTTCTCTCTCTACATGTTTATTTTGGCGCTGCGCGTGGTTCTGGACTGGATTTCCGTGCTTTCGGTGAATTGGCGCCCCAAAGGCTTGATTTTGGTGGGAGCCAACTTTGTCTACGCCTTGACGGACCCCCCGATTCGCTTTTTCGGGCGACTGATTCCGCCGCTGCGTCTGGGTGGCATTGCGCTGGACCTGGGATTCCTGGTGTTCTTCCTGCTGCTGATCTTGGCACAGCGGGCCTGGGTGATGCTGGCCCAGAGCTTTCTGCTGTGACAAAATTCTGAAAAGTTCACATATCTGCCCACTTCGCGGTAAGTTTAAAACCTCAGTATTCACAATTGCCACAAAAAATGTGGAACAATAGTGATGTGTTGTGCTCCCAGCGGGCACGACGGCTCAATGGAAACGGGGCTGCGGCCCCCTGACAGGACCGAGGTTACGAAAATGGCGCTGCTCACCACAGATGACATCGTCAACAAGAAATTTCAGCCCACGAAATTTCGCGAAGGTTACGACCAGGATGAAGTAGACGATTTCCTGGATGAGGTAGTGAACACTCTCGACGCCCTGACCAAGGAACGCGATTCCTTGAAGGAGCAGCTGGAAGAGGCCAACCGCAAGATCGCGGCTCTGTCCAACGGCGAAGCCGCCCCGGTGGTCGAAGAAACCCCGGCAGAACCCGCTCCGGTAGAACAGCCCGCCCCCGCCGCGCAGCCCGCGCAGATGCCCGCGCCTACCGGTGGGGAAACCCAGCTGACCTCCGCGGTTTCGATGCTGGACATGGCCCAGCGCCTCCACGACGAATACGTCCAGAACGGGCAAAAGGAAGGCGATGAAATCATCGCCAATGCTCGCAAAGAAGCCGAAAGATCGTCAAGGAAGCCGCGCAGGAACACTCTCGCGTCCTGGCCCAGCTGGAACAGGAACGTTCCTTGCTGGAACGCAAGATCGACGAACTTAAGACCTTCGAATCTGAGTACCGCGCCAAGATGAGCACCTTCCTCCACGGGATCCTCGACGATTTGGCAGCCTCGGCACCGACCGACTGAGTTGTCCCAACAGAGTAAATCTTCTTCCCTTCCAGCGCGTGAGCCACACGGGTTCACGCGCTGGTTGGCGGTATTTGCTCTCGGCAGTACTGATTGTGGGCGACCAAGCCACGAAGTTGTGGGCCACAAAGACGCTGGGGGATGACAGCACCCCGGTTCTGGGTCCGCTGTTGGGTTTGCGCCTGGTACATAACCCCGGCGCGGCACTGTCCTTCCTGCAGGGAAACACCTGGGTAGTGGCCCTGATTAGCTTGATGCTCACCGTGATTGTCGGGGTGTGCCTGTGGCGAGCCGATTCCTGGAACTGGGCCCTGCCTTTGAGTATGGCTTTCGGTGGCGGCATCGCCAACCTGATTGACCGGGTGTGTCGACCTCCCTACTGGGGCAGTGGGCACGTGGTGGATTCTTGGACTACGCCGGCTTCTTCGTCGGAAACGTCGCCGATATTTTCATCGTGCTGGGTGTGCTTTGGGTAATGCAGCTGGTGGTCAGAGGAATCCCGCTGCGTCAACAGCTCACCACCCACCCAGCGTCACCCACCCCACCAGATGCGAAGACGGCCTCGACGGGGGAGGAACCTCAATCGGCATGACACGGTTGATACCGGTACCGGAGGGCCTCGCCGGGATGCGCGCCGATGCGGGGATTGCGAAACTGCTGGGGCTTTCGCGCGCGAAAACCGCGGATCTGTTGCTGGCCCAAAGCCATCACGATGGATGGGAAACCCTGGAGAAAATCTCAGCCCTTGCGCGCCGGGGCCCTGTTGGAGATTGACCTGGTCGAGGAAAGCGCTACGTTCCCGAAGTTACTCCGGTAGCGGGGATGAAAGTTCTGTTCGAGGATGCGGACGTGATTGTGGTGGATAAGCCTGCCGGGGTGGCGGCGCACACCGGGCCCGGCTGGGATGGACCCACTGTGGTGGGGGCGCTGCGGGCGGCAGGGAGTGCGGATATCAACCTCGGGACCGGTAGAGCGTGAAGGAATGTGCATCGCCTGGATGCCGGCACCAGCGGAGTGATGGTGGTGGCGAAGTCAGAGTTGGCCTATGGTCGGCTAAAGAACGAGTTTCGCTATCACCGGGTGACGAAGATTTATTGCGGGCTGGCCCAAGGAATCGTGAAGCCGGGGAAGGGAACCATCGATGCCCCTGATCGGGCGTCAGGTGGGGAGGGATTCAAGATGGCGGTGATGGCGGGCGGTAAAGAATCCATCACCCACTATGACACGGTTTTGGCCTATCCCGCCCAGCCTCGAGCCACCGCCAAGGAATCCCTGCCGGCGGTGACGCTGCTGCGAGTGCAGCTGGAAACCGGGCGCACCCACCAGATTCGGGTGCACTTCGCCGCGATTGGGCATCCCTTGGTGGGGGACACCCTCTATGGGGCCGACGCGAAGCTGGCGGCGAAGTTGGGGATTCAACGTCAGTTTCTGCACGCCGAGATGCTGCAGTTTAAGCATCCGCGCGAAGGAAGCCCGGTGCGGGTCCAGGCCGGGTTGCCCGAAGATTTGAGCCGGGTACTGCAGTTGTGGTCCGTGCAGGACTGAGGTTTGTACGCGACCTTCGCGCCGGGAGGCCTCGGCTCCAAGTCGGGGGCTCGGCGGGGTAGGATGGAGCCATGGCTTCCTCTGATTTCGTCCACCTCCATGTCCACACAGACTATTCGATTCTGGATGGGGCGGCGAAAATCAAGAAGCTGGTGGCGAAGGCTGTAGAGAACCAGCAGCCCGCGGTGGCGATTACGGATCACGGCTATCTGTTTGGGGCTTACGAGTTCTACGCGGAAGCTACCAAGGCTGGTATAAAGCCAATCATCGGGCTGGAGGCCTATATCACCCCCGGGACCTCGCGATTCGACACCACGAAGGTGCGGTGGGGCAATGAACACCAGCGCGCGGACGATGTTTCGGCAGGTGGGGCGTATACGCATATGACTCTGCTGTCTCGCACCACCGAGGGGATGCACAATCTGTTTCGGCTGGGGTCTTTGGCTTCCTTGGATGGGCAGATGGGCAAGTGGCCGCGCGCCGACCGCGAACTGCTGGAGCGTTATCACGAAGGCTTGATTGGGACGGCGGGCTGCCCCTCCGGGGAGGTACAAACCCGGCTGCGGCTGGGACAGTACGAGGAAGCCGTGCGCGCCGCCGGGGAGCTGCAAGACATCTTTGGCAAAGAGAATTTCTATGTGGAGCTGATGGACCACGGCCTGGAAATCGAGAGGCGAGTCCAAAAAGACCTGATTCGACTGGCGAAACAGATTGGGGCGCCGCTGATCGCCACGAATGACTCGCACTATGTCAATGCCGAGGATCGCAATGTGCAAGACGCCATGTTGTGCATCAACTCCGGGGCTAAATTGGCCGATGAAGGCCGTTTCAAGTTCGACGGTACCGACTACTATCTGCGTTCCTCGGCCCAGATGCGCGAACTTTTCGCCGAACTTCCCGAGGCCTGCGACAACACTTTGTTGATCGCCGAACAGTGTGAAGTTAAGTTCGTCACGGTCGAGGACGGCGCCTCGTTTATGCCCAAGTTCCCCGTCCCGGTGGGAGAGGATGACAATTCCTGGTTCGTCAAAGAGGTAGAGCGTGGGCTGAAGTACCGTTACCCTCAAGGAATCAGCGATGCGGTGCGTAAACGCGCGGACTACGAAGTCGGAATTATCTTGCAGATGGGTTTCGCCGGGTACTTTCTGGTGGTTTCGGACTATATTCAATGGGCCAAGGAACACGGGATTCGCGTCGGACCCGGTCGAGGTTCGGGGGCGGGTTCCATGGTGGCTTACGCGATGCGGATTACCGACCTCGATCCCCTCGAGCACGGGTTGCTCTTCGAACGCTTCTTGAACCCCGAACGGGTCTCGATGCCGGATATCGATGTGGACTTTGACGATAGGCGTCGCGGCGAAGTCATCGACTACGTGACGCGAAAGTACGGCAGCGACAAAGTTTCGCAGGTGGTTACCTACGGGACGATTAAAACCAAGCAGGCACTGAAGGACGCCGCGCGTATCAGCGGGGCGGCCTTCAGCGTGGGGGATAACCTCACCAAGGCTCTGCCACCGGCAGTGATGGGCAAAGACATTCCTCTTTCCGAAATCTATAACAAGGAATATTCCCGCTATGCCGAGGCCGAAGAGTTCCGCAAACTGGTGGCCTCCGATCCCTATTACCAGGATATTTTCCAGCTGGCGCAAGGGGTGGAAGGTATGGTTAGGCAGTGGGGTGTCCATGCGTGTGCGGTGATTATGTCTTCAAAAACCCTCACCGACGTGATCCCCATGATGAAGCGTCTGGCTGACGGGGCCATGATTACCCAGTTCGAGTACCCAACTTGTGAACACCTGGGACTGTTGAAGATGGACTTCCTGGGTTTAAAGAACCTCACCATCATCTCTGATGCCTTGAACAATATCCGCATCAACCACAAAACTCCACCGGACCTCGAAAGGCTGCCGCTGGACGATACCGCGACCTACGAGCTGCTCTCTACGGGGGAATCTCTGGGAGTGTTCCAGCTGGACGGCGGGGGGATGCGGTCCCTGCTGAAAACCTTGCGCCCCACCGAATTCGAAGATATCTCGGCTTTGGTGGCGCTGTATCGCCCCGGTCCCATGGGGGCGAATTCCCACATGAACTATGCCCTGCGGAAAAACGGTTTGCAGCGTATAGAACCCATTCACCTCGAACTGGAGGAACCCCTGAAAGATATCTTGGGCTATACCTACGGTCTGATTATCTATCAGGAACAGGTGATGGCCATCGCTCAGAAAGTCGCGGGATTCACCTTGGGGCAAGCCGATATCTTGCGTAAAGCCATGGGGAAGAAGAAGAAAGACGTGCTGGACAAACAGTTCGTCAAGTTCCACGACGGCATGGTGGCGAATGGATACTCCGAGGGCTGTATTCAGACTCTTTGGGATATCTTGGTGCCTTTCGCCGACTACGCCTTTAATAAATCCCACTCGGCGGCTTACGGGATGGTGGCTTACGAAAACGCGTATCTGAAGGCGAATTTCCCGGTGGAGTACATGGCGGCAGTGCTGACCACCCAGACCGATAAAGACAAGTTAGGGATGTATCTCAACGAGGCGCGTCGCATGGGAATCCGAGTGCTTCCTCCGGACGTGAACCAGTCAGAGGCCACTTTTACTCCCGACGGGGAAAACATTCGTTTCGGCCTGGCCTCCATTCGCAATGTCGGAGAAAACGTGGTGGATGGCATCATCCAGGCCCGCAAGGAACACGGCGCTTTTGTTTCCTTCCAGGATTTCTTGAATAAGTACCTCAGCAGGTGTGCAATAAACGCACGGTAGAATCCCTGATAAAGTCTGGGGCCTTCGACGCCTTGGGGGTAACACGTCGCGCCTTGGTTTCCATCCACGAACAAGCTGTAGACGCGGTGGTATCGGTGAAACGCCAAGAAGCTAAAGGTCAGTTCGACCTCTTTGCCTCCTTGGACGCCGGGGATGATTTGCTGGAAGAAGCCAGTATCGAGGTGCCGCAGCTGAGTGAATGGCCCAAGAAAGACAAATTGGCTTTCGAGCGGGAAATGCTGGGGCTCTATGTTTCGGATCACCCCCTGTCGGGAATGGAACGGGTCTTGCAGCGCCTGGGCGAAGACGAGATCATTCACCTCAGCGATCCCGAAGGTAAACCCGGGGATGCCCCGGTGCGGATCGCGGGATTGATTACCGGGGTGACCACGAAAATCAGTAAGAAAGGCGAACCCTGGGCGATTGTGCGACTGGAAGACATGACCGGTTCCATCGACGTCATTTTTTGGCCCTCTACCTACAAAAATGTCGAGGGCCTGTTAGAAAATGACCGCATCATCACGGTCAGCGGGAAGCTGCGTCGTGAAGAAGAGACCGCTTCGGTTACCGCCCAAGACATGTCGGTTCCAGATATTTTGTCCCAACTCGATCACCTCGACCAGGTGGATTTGTTGCTGCCGGCCCAGCGTTGTACCCGCGAAACCATGACGGCCTTCGATACTTTGATTCGTCGATTCCCCGGAGACGCTCCGATTCGTCTGCATATCTTGGAAGAAGGCGAAGCTGCGGTACTGGAGTTGGGGGCGGACCACAAAGTGAATGCCGGGGCGGATTTCTTGGAAGAGCTGCGCGACATGTTGGGTTACGACTCCATTATCGAACCGGGTACCGACCCCTTGGCACATCCGGCGGCCGACCCTGAGATGGCCCTGACCCTGGTCACTCCAGAGTCCGACCCAGACAGCGAGGCCAATTTCGGGGGCAACTCTGTTTGAAATCAACCAGAGTTAGTCCAGTTTGCGCCCGGTAAACTAGACTGGTTTTGTGTTTGCAATTCTTGATTTCACTTCGCTGAGTCCCGATGCTGCCCTGTTGCGGCGCAAACTGCCGCGTGCCCGGGTCGATGTTGATGCCGCTCTTGAGTCGGTGCGTCCCCTGATGGAAGAGGTGCGGGAACGCGGCGCGGGGGCGCTGCGGAACCAGGCCCAGCGTTTTGACGGGGTGCGGCCTCGGCATCTGCGAGTCCCCGCCGCGGCGCTGGCCCAGGCTCTGGAACAGTTGGACCCCCAGCTGCGCCAAGCCATCGAATTATCGATAGAGCATAACCGACGCGGCCACGAAGCCCAGCTTCCCCAAGGGACGCGAAGTGAGATTATCCCCGGCGGAGTGGTGGAGCAACGCTGGATTCCGGTGGAGAGAGTGGGCCTCTATGTTCCCGGGGGCCTGGCGGTTTACCCCAGTTCAGTGGTGATGAATGTGGTGCCGGCACAGGTGGCGGGAGTAGAGTCCATCGCCTTGGCTTCCCCGGCTCAAGCTGCCTTCGACGGTTTGCCCCACCCCACGGTTTTAGCCACTTGTGCCCTGTTGGGAGTGTCCGAGGTTTACGCCATGGGTGGTGCCGGTGCGATTGCGGCTTTTGCGTATGGTGCGAAAGGGGAAAGTGACGAGGATGGCGAGGTCCTGGTCGAGGCCGTCGACGTGGTTACCGGCCCGGGGAACATCTATGTGGCTGCGGCGAAACAAGCCGTGGCTTCGGTTTGTGGTATCGACGCGGTCGCCGGCACCACGGAAATCGCCGTGGTGGCGGATGACTCGGCACAACCGGCTTTCGTGGCGGCTGACCTGATTAGCCAAGCCGAGCACGACCCAGCGGCCGCCTCGGTCTTGATAACTGACAGCGCCGAACTTATAGAGGCGGTGCAGCGTGAACTTGAGATTCAGATTCCCCAGCGCGACCACCGCGAACGCATCTTCACCGCATTGAGCGGTCCTCAATCAGGAGCCATTTTGGTGCGTGATTTAGATCAAGGCGTCGAAGTAGCCAATGCCTACGGGGCGGAACACCTGGAAATCCAGACTCGCGATGCCCAGGCGGTGGCGGCCCGGATTCACAACGCCGGGGCAATCTTTGTGGGGGATTACACCCCGGTGCCGCTGGGGGACTATCTGGCGGGTTCCAACCATGTCTTGCCCACTGGCGGCACCGCCCGCTACAACTCGGGTTTGAATGTGCATGCCTTTTTGAAGTCGGTACAGCAGATTACTTATTCTCGCCAGGCCGCCCAGGCACTCACCGCCCCGCTACAGACCTTCGCCCGGGCCGAGGACCTGGAGGGACACGGCGCGGCGCTGGCGCTGCGCAGCGCCACCCCCCGCCACCACCCAGGAGGCGGCCTCGTGAAGGGAACCGAAAACCGCGAAAACGCAAGACTTACCCTGCCCCTACGCGCGGACCTCGCCGGGATGGAACCCTACGGTGCCCCGCAACTGCAGGTACCCGTCACAATAAACGTCAACGAAAACCCCTATCCGGTACCCGCAGCCGTCCGGGAGGCCATCACCGCGGCGGTAGGCCAGGTCACTGCGGGGTTGAACCGCTATCCCGACCGCGACTTCCCTCAACTCAGAGCTGCCTTGGCTGAATACCTTCACCAGGAATCCGGGGTAGCGCTGGACCCTAAGTGGATTTGGGCCGCGAATGGTTCCAACGAGGTTATGGCCCATATTTTCCAGGCTTTTGGCGGACCCGGACACGCCGCCATCAGCGCGGTGCCGACATATTCGATGTATCCCGAATACGCACGCAACGCTTTTAGTGAACTGATCGAAGTGCCGCGCCGCGAAGATTTCACAGTGGATGTGGAGGCGCTGAGCCGGCAGATGCGACTGACTCGTCCGGCGATTGTGCTGTTGGCTTCGCCGAATAACCCCACGGGTACACATCTGCCTTCCGCCGATATTCGCCAGATCTTGGAAGTCGCCAGGGAATCGGGACCGCAGGACTGCGCCACCCTGGTGGTGATAGACGAAGCTTATGCCGAGTTCCGCCGCGACGGGGTACCTTCGGCGCTGGAGCTGGTGGAGCCACATCCCCACTTGGTGGTTTCGCGAACCATGTCCAAGGCCTTCGCCATGGCGGGTTTGCGCTTGGGATACGCCGCGGCACATCCGCAAGTTATCGACAAACTACGCCTGGTGCGTTTGCCTTATCATCTTTCGGCTCTGACTCAGGCCGCGGCGGTGGCGGCTTTGGGTAAGGCCCACGAATTGCAGGCCCAGGTGGTCAAGCTGCGTCACACCCGCGACCAGATGGTGCGCCGCCTGGAAGAGCTGGGTCTGGAGGTGGCGCCTTCGGATACAAACTTTGTATTATTCGGGCGTTTCGAGGACCGTCATGCCGTGTGGGAGGCATTGCTGGAACGCGGAGTTTTGATTCGAGAGGTTGGACCCCAGGGATGGTTGCGGGCCAGCGTGGGAACCGAAGAAGAAACTAGGGTATTTTTGGAAGCAATGCAGGAGGTATTGAAACATGACTGATTCGGCGCGGATAGCGCAAGTGGAGCGGGAAACCAGCGAGTCCCAGGTGCGGGTGGAAGTGAATCTGGACGGGAGCGGTGTGGCACGGATCGACACCTCGGTGCCGTTCTATGACCACATGCTGACCGCCTTGGCCAAGCATTCTCTGATCGACTTAGAGGTTGAGGCCCGCGGCGATACCCACATCGATGTGCATCACGTGGTCGAGGACGTCGCCATAGTTTTAGGTAGTGCCTTGCGTCAGGCCTTGGGGGATAAGGCGGGGATTCGACGTTTCGGCGATGCGACGGTTCCTTTGGACGAGGCCGTGGCCCTGGCGGTGGTGGATTTGGCCGGGCGGCCCTATGTGAGTTGCGAGGGGAGAGCCCGAAGGCCAACAGTACTGTTTGATTGGGGGGCACTTTACCGGTTCGATGACGCAACATGTTTTCGAGTCTTTCGCATTGAACGCGGGGATTTGTCTGCACGTCAAACTGCTTTCGGGCCGCGATCCTCACCACATAGTAGAGGCTCAGTTCAAGGCGGTGGCCAGGGCCTTGCGCACCGCGCTGGAGCGAGACCACAGAGTGTCGGGAATACCTTCCACTAAAGGTGCGCTGTGACAAGAGCGCGGAGGGGAAAACTATGAGTGATGCAGATAATTCAGCTGGTGCAGACATGGACGGCGAAGCCATGGATCGGGACAGAGACTCAGGTAAAGAATCGCGTGAAAGGCAAGAAGATTTCGACGCGGCCTTCGCCGCGATGATTTCGGGGATGGAGCAGCCTTTTGAGGCAGATTCAGAGTTATCCGAGCACACGGAGGCCGGGGCTGAGGTGAGAAGTAACACCGAGGGGCCTAACAGCGCGGAGGCTGGCTTGGACGAGAGTCTGGATGCTGACTTGGATTTCCCCACGGAAGAAACTCTGACACTGAGTACACGCCGCTCTATCGCGGTTTACCTCACGCCTTTGACCGAGCCCCATGCCCTCCAGGTGTTGGCGGAGCTCAACGATACGCATCTGGAAGTAGCCCGCACCGAAGAAGGCTGCTGCGTGGTGCAGGAGCTCAACTTGAACGAGGAAGAATGGGAGATGGCGTTGCTGGTTAAGAGCCTTGGCGAATTCCACCCCCAGATTGACGCCGATGCCTCCAGACTATCCCACATGACGGGGATGCCGGTAGTGGTTTTCGTGGCTTTGCTGGGGCCTGGCAGCGACTTGGAACCCGGGGTCAACGGTCAAGTTTTGTGCGGACGCTGGAAAGATGGCGCTTTCGAGAGGGACCTTCCAGCGGGAATGGTGATGGCCCAGATGCCTTTAGATCTAGAAGATCTGTTGCTGGGCCGGGTCAACCCCGAAGATGTCTCTGCTTCCACCCCGGTGCAGATGATTTCTAAGTGGCAAGCCCTGCGGATGCTGGGCATGAGCCTGCGCAAGCCCAAAGGAGGGCAAAATTCGTGAGCGGGGCGAAGAAAATCGTTGTTCTGGACTACGGCTCAGGTAATGTCCGCTCTGTGGCTCACGCCTTGGAACGTGTGGGAGCCCAGGCCATCCTCAGTTCCGACGAGGACCAGGTGATGCTCGCCGATGGTTTGGTCGTTCCCGGAGTAGGAGCGTTTTCCGCGGTGATGGAGGCTTTGCGGGCGGGACGTTTCGCCCAGATGATAGAGCGGCGCCTGGCGGGAGGCCGCGCGGTTCTGGGTATCTGCGTGGGGCTGCAGGTGATGTTTGAAAGTGGCGATGAACACGGGGTCGAGGTCGAAGGCTTGGGTCAGTGGCCCGGTGCGGTGACGCGCCTGGAAGCCCCGCGACTGCCGCATATGGGGTGGTCCCCGGTTCATGCGGCTTCCGGTTCTGCACTACTTGCGGGCTTGGACGCACAGAGATTCTATTTCGTGCACTCCTATGGCTGCTTGACTGATCCATCCCAGCATTTAGGAGACGGAATGCGTTTCAGAAAACCCCTGGTGTCTTGGGCACATCACGGCAGCGACTTCGTGGCGGCGGTAGAGAACGGACCGCTGTGCGCCACGCAGTTCCACCCCGAGAAATCCGGCGAGGCCGGGGCGGCTTTGTTTAAGAACTGGTTGAGTATCCTATAGGCGCAGGTGCGCTACCGGAAAGGAAAACTCATGACTCTGACTTTGCTTCCCGCTATCGACCTGGTCAATGGCGCTGCCACTCGACTGACCGAGGGTGCGGCGGGGACCGAAAAGAACTATGGAGACCCGCGTCATCGCGCCGAGGAATTCGTCCGGGAAGGGGCAACGTGGCTGCACCTGGTAGACCTAGATGCGGCTTTCGGTCGGGGTTCGAATGCGGATTTAGTAGAGCTGATTGTGCGTGAAAAACCCCGGATTGCAGGTCGAAACCAGCGGGGGATTGCGAGACGATGACACCTTGGAGCGAATGCTACGAGCCGGGGCTGCCCGGGTGAATCTGGGCACCGCTGCGATCGAGAACCTGGAGTGGTGCCGAGAGGTGATTTCTCGATGGAAGCAACGCATTGCCGTGGGACTCGATGTGCGGGGCTCGCGTGTGTATGGCCGCGGCTGGGTCAGTGAAGGGCCGCTGCTGGGCGACTTGATGCGCGAACTAGATGCGGCTGGATGTGCGCGCTACGTCGTGACTGACGTCTCGAAGGACGGAACCTTGAGCGGTCCCAATCTAGAGTTACTCGCCCAGGTTTGTCGAGCCACCCCCGCCCAAGTGATTGCCAGTGGGGGAGTGAGCCAACTCGAGGACCTTAAGGCATTGCGAGGCTTGGCTGTGGAACACCCGAATCTGGAAGGTGTGATTGTAGGTAAGGCTATCTACGAGGGGCGCTTTACGGTGGACCAAGCCCTGGAAGTTTTACAGGATTGAGTGTGAAAGAACTGCCGACGAACACTTATGCCGGAGACCTGGGTGAGGTGCTGCCCCGTACCGCCAAGGCGCTGGAGCTGAACCGCGAGCCCGAGGGAATCGGGGAAGCACAAGTGCAGCTGTGCCGGGCTCTGGCCGTGGAACGCCTGGTAGTTCCAGCACCACTTTCCAGGTCGTGGTCCCCTCAGGATAATCTCTACGCCGCCCCAGGAGGGACCAACGCGGAGAAAACTTTCGACAATCAAGCACACAGCAGCGAGTCTGGCTGCAGCTCTGCCTCTTTGCACACGGTGTTTTCCCCCGTGGGAAGCGCGGTTTTGGCCTATTCTTCCGCCGAGGTATTTGGGCAACGCGAGAACCCGGCTTCGCGTCCGGTGTTAATGAGTGCCCAGCGAGTGGCCCTGGACGCACTCACTGAGTCGGGGCGGCTGTGGCTCGATCCGGAGCAAATCTTTGTAGATGCCGCCCAGGCAACCCAGGCTTTTCATCGAGATCTAAGGGCTGGTGGCGGGATTATCTTAGGTCGCCCCGCCCTGACCGCCCTGGCCAGCGCAGATGAGTGGTTGGCCCCCTGGGATGACCCAGAGATTCCCGATTTGCTGCGACTCGGACTGGGGAATACCGGGGTGGAATACCGGGGTTGTTCCCCTTTGCCTGGTGCGGGACTGGCCGTGGAGGTACAGGTGGATGCAGACTTGACCGCGGCGCGTGTGGCGGTGGCCCGGGCGCAGGCGGGGTTGGCGCGTATCGAAGCTTTGAGCGCCAGAACCGGCTTCTTGCAGTTACGCCCGGTCTCTTAGGCTGCCCAGAAAGACCTTAAAAATCCCCGTTTCCCCATATTTTTCCTTAGGTAGTCCTACGATTTAAGGGTTCGTAAAGTTACAGGATCGAGGGCGAACATGATGGACAATCTGGCTTGGTTTTCTGATAGAGGCGGGGGAGAAGCGAATCTGATTCTGCCCGATCTTTCACTGGCGGTTATCCACGGAATCACAGGGAAATCCTTGTTGCTAGCGGGGATGGGTATCTGTGTATTGGGCCTGGCTTTCGGGCTGTACACCTTCGTGCGGCTGCGTTCCTTGCCGGTGCATCGTTCTATGCTGGAAGTAGCCGAGCTGATTTACTCCACCTGTCAGGCTTATCTACGCAAACAGGGGCGCTTTTTGATGCTGCTGTGGGTCTTTATTACGGCCATTATTTTTTACTACTACAAGGCACTGTTGGAATTCAGCTGGAATAAAGTCCTGATTGTGGTGGGATTCAGTTTGCTGGGGATGGGTGGATCCTATGCGGTGGCGTGGTTCGGGATTCGGGTAAACACCTTCGCTAATGCTCGTACCGCTTTTGCCTCGCTCAGAGGTAAGCCCTATCCGGTGCACCGCATCCCTCTCCAGGCGGGAATGTCCATCGGCATGGTGTTGATATCTCTGGAACTGTTTATGATGCTGGTGATCTTGGTGTTCCTACCTGCTGACGTGGCGGGGGCCTGCTTTATCGGCTTCGCTATCGGTGAGTCCCTGGGGGCCTCGGCGCTGCGTATCGCCGGAGGTATCTTCACCAAGATTGCCGATATCGGAGCGGACCTGATGAAAATCGTTTTTAAGATCGATGAAGATGATCCGCGCAACCCCGGCGTAATCGCCGACTGCACCGGGGATAACGCCGGGGATTCCGTGGGTCCTTCGGCTGATGGCTTTGAAACTTATGGGGTGACTGGGGTAGCGCTGGTGACTTTCGTAATCTTGGCGGTGGACAACCCCACCATTCAAGCTCTGCTGTTGGTGTGGATTTTTGTGGTCAGGGCTGCCATGATTCTGGGAGCCGGGGCGGCTTACGGACTCAACGCTATGTGGGTGCGGGCGCGTTTCTCTAACCAAGACCGCATGAACTTCGAAACTCCCTTGACTACGCTGGTGTGGGTTACCTCACTGGCCTGCTTGGTCCTGGTCTACGCGGTGTCTTGGTGGATGTTGAGCGAGCAACCAGACTACCTGTGGCTCAAACTGGCCAGCATCATCGCGTGTGGAACCCTGGCGGGGGCGCTGATTCCGGAACTGGTAAAGGTATTTACCTCCACCAAAGCAAAGTTTGTGAAAGAAACCGTGAAATCTTCACGCGAAGGTGGGGCTTCTTTGAATATCCTCTCCGGCTTGGTGGCGGGGAACTTCTCGGGGTATTGGCTGGGAATCACCATCGTAGGGTTGATGGGAGCTTCCTTCCTTATCTCTCAACTGGGATTGGATCAATTCATGGCTGCCCCCGCGGTCTTCGCCTTCGGTCTGGTGGCTTTCGGTTTCTTGGGGATGGGACCGGTGACCATCGCCGTGGATTCCTACGGTCCGGTCACTGACAACGCGCAATCGGTCTATGAACTCTCGCGCGGATTGAAGCCTTGGACGGCATCGAGGCGGAGTTGATGCAGAACTTCGCCGTGAAACCAGCCTGGGACAAAGCCAAGCTGATGTTGGAGGATAATGACGGAGCGGGAAATACCTTCAAAGCTACGGCGAAACCAGTACTGATAGGTACCGCGGTGGTGGGTGCCACCACCATGATTTTCTCTATCATCATGACCCTGACGGCAGGGCTGAAAGACACCCAGGCAGTGCAGAGCCTCTCTTTGCTGCACGCGCCTTTCCTGCTGGGTTTGGTTACCGGCGGCGCGGTGATTTTCTGGTTCAGCGGAGCTTCCATCCAGGCAGTCACCACTGGGGCGAACCGGGCGGTGGCCTTTATCAAAGACAATATTCACCTCGATGAAAACAACGAAAGAGCCTCGGTTTCTGACTCCAAGAAAGTCGTGGAAATCTGTACCCAGTACGCCCAGCAAGGGATGCTCACGATTTTCCTGGCAGTGTTCTTTGCCACCTTATCTTTTGCCTTTGTAGAACCGTACTTCTTTATCGGCTACCTCATCTCGATTGCCATCTTCGGTTTGTACCAGGCAATCTTTATGGCAAATGCCGGTGGGGCTTGGGATAACGCCAAGAAAGTCGTAGAGGTAGACCTGCATATGAAAGGCACTGAACTGCACGACGCCACCATCGTGGGGGATACCGTGGGAGACCCCTTCAAAGACACCTCTTCGGTGGCGCTGAACCCGATAATCAAGTTCACCACGCTGTTTGGGCTTTTGGCAGTAGAGCTGGGGGTGCAGCTGAGTGAATCCGGTCAAGGAATCCTGGTGCGCTGTCTGGCCGGGGTGCTGTTCCTCTGCAGTGCCTACTTTGTGTGGCGCAGTTTCTATCGGATGCGCATCCAAGGCCAGGCTTCGCCCGCGCCCCGCGAGGGGGCACACGAACCTCCCGTGGAGCCTCGATTCGATAACCGTCTCTCCGATGGCTCTGGCCGAAAAGCTGCCAAGGCCCTGGTGGTTTCCACCCCGACGGGGCGCCCGGGCGGCTACGACGTGCCGATCGATGCTGCGGCTCTGGACCGCATCCCCCAACAGATGCCGGTGTACACCCAAAGTGCCTACACCTCGGCAACATCTTCGAAACCGGACCTCGAACCGGAGCCGAAACCGGACCTCGCCAACCGAGGCACCCTCACCGACGATAAGGAGTCCTGAGATGAAACTCGCCATCAAGTGGGATCAAGCCCAAGTCGACGAAGCCGGAAACGTGGCCGGACACTCCGCGGGAGACACCCTGGTGCGGCGCATCATGCGTCTGTTCCCGAATTCAATCTTGATCGGCGCACAGATGCGTCCGGGTCAAGGATTCAAAGTTGCCCCTGGAGATGCTGGACCCGCGTGAAACCGCGGTGATCAACATGGACGTGGTGGATTCACCGCGGTTGTGGCAAAAGATGTATAACGAAGGCGCGGCGAACCCCAAGATCATGAACTTCATGTGGTTTCCGCCCTCGGATGTACAAGAAGTCCCCGGGGTTTCCTCGATGGCGCTGAGTTGCGCCCTGTTCCCGACTTTCGCCAACTCGGAGCGTACCGCCCAAGAAATCCGCGAAATCACCCAGAAAATGGACGGTGCGTCAGCTCCACGAACAGATGCGGCTGGGGTGGGTGAACCTGGGTTTCCGCCTGGCTCACGTTCAGCCCAGGCAGGAACCCGAAATCCCGGTGGTGCTGTATCCGTCTATCTACCTTTCGGCACGCAAACGCCCCGAGATTTTCTTGGACGTGGTCGAGTATGTTCACAAGCAAACCCCGATCAAAGTAGAGATGCGGCTGCACGAAACCCACTTGGTTTCCGAAGCGGCAATGAAGTTTTCGCAGCGCGACTGGATCTGGGTGGGCCCGCTGACGGCGACGCGTCAGTCCTATTGGCAGGCCCTGTCCCACACCACAGCTTTCTTGGCGACCACCGACCAAGAAAGCTACGGCATTACCTACGTCGAGGCTTTGGGCGCCGGGGCCATCGGGGTGTTCCCCGATCTGGATTGGGCCCGCGCTTTGGTTCCCCCCGATTATCCGTTCTTTTACCGCACCGTTGAAGAGGCCCGGAATATGCTGTGGCAGGCGGTGGTGAACCCCGCCGAAGCCCGGCGGAAACTTGATGCCTGCGCGGGGGGAAATATCCAGGAATGGATCGGGGCGCATCACAGCGACGATGCCTTCGATGAAGCCCTGGTCAAAGCGGTGACGGAGTGGCTGGGGTTTATCGAGACCAGCTGAGTTCGGAGCGCGCCGAGTAAGATGGAGGCATGAATTTCTTCGGAATAGATGCCTCCGAGATGCTGCTGATTTTGGTGGTCGGCGTTGTCGTAGTGGGCCCTTCGCGGGCGGCGAAAGGTGTGCTGTGGTTCAAACAGGCTCTGGAAAAGCTGCGGGAGTGGTCGGCGAAACTGCGCGAAGACACGGTGGCTAGCGAGGAGGGTTTGAAAGTAGATTTGACGGCTTTTGACCCGCGTCAATACGATCCGCGTCGCATGATTAAAGAAGCCGTGGCCGAGGAGATGCAGGCGTGGATTGAGGCTTCCCAAGGACTGAAATCCGAGGCACAGCAAGCCGCGGGGCTGCTGCAGCCCGGTGCGCAGTCGGGAAATCCCGAGTCTTTAAATCCCGAAGAGGCCAATGCGCACTTGGCCAACCCTGCCACCGCAAAACCCTTGGCGAGCCTCGAGTTGTTTCGCCCGCAGTTGGATGCCTTAGAAGCCCAGAAGCAGGCGCGTGAAGCCTCACAGAACGAAAACCATCCCGACGTGGCCCGGGTCGAGGACGAGGATTCGGCTCGGGGCGAAGGCACGCAGGCAGCGGATGCAGGGGATGCGAAATCTGGTTTTGGACAGATAAGATAGCTTTGTCACTGGAAGAAAAAAAGGAGTTTATACAATGGTGCCAACACACGCACTGGCTATGGCCAGTATCAGCCCAGTTGTGTGGATCACAGTTATAGTCATATTGATTATTGTGTTCGGCGCGGCGAAACTGCCGGATATTGCCAAGAACTTAGGTAAGTCCGCTAAGGTGTTGAAAGCAGAACTCCAGGACCTCAGCCAAGATAATCCCCAGGTTAACCCGGCTCCCCAGGCAACCACTCCCGCCGAGTCACAAAATCCCGAGACGACGGGTGGGGCCAAGCCCGGTAATCAAAGCGGACAGCAGTTGCCGCCCCAGGATAACCAGTAGTCTTTTCCACACCAGGACACTCGGTGAGTGAAGTGCAGCAGCAACCCGGTACCGCCCCCACGCCACCACCCGCAGCTGCCTCTACCCCCAAAACGACGAATCCCAAAGTAGAGGCACCAAAACCGCAGCTGGCGACCTCGAGGGCATCCGACCTCGACCCGGTAACACAGCAACGCACCCATAAAACCAAAACCCCGAAAACTGGAACCATGCCGGTGCTGGCCCACCTCACCGAGATTCGACGCCGGTTGATTTGGTCCTTCGTGGGGATTGGACTGGCCGCAATCGGGGGGTGGTTCCTCTATGACCTGGCGCTGGGGCACATCACCGCGCCGATGAAGAGTGTGGCGGGGGCGGAACTCAACTACCAGACCATCGGGGCAGCTTTCGACATGAAGCTGAAGGTGTCGCTGTGGCTGGGGGGTAGTGCTGGCCTCGCCGTGGTGGATCTTTCAGATCATCGCTTTTTTGTGGCCCGGACTAAAACGACGCGAACGTGTATTTTTGGTGATATTCGGGATCTTTGCAGTGGTGCTTTTTGGCGCCGGGGTGGTTTTTGGTGACTGGGTGATTCCCCGCGCGGTGGAAATCCTGGGGTCCTTCCAACCTCCGGATTCGGTGATGCTGCTGCAGGCCGATATGTATCTGAAGTTCTATATTCGCCTGGTGTTGGCCTTCGGGGTTTCGTTCTTGGTTCCCGAGTTGCTGGTGATGCTGAATTTCCTGGGAGTGTTGCGGGCCCGCCAGATGCTCAGAGCTTGGAGGGCGGCAACGATGGTGTCGTTCATCTTTAGTGCTATCGCCAATCCCTTGCCTACCCCGTGGCCGGTGATAGCTCAAGCCTTGGTTTTGCTGGGGTTGTATTTCATCGCGGTGGGGATCGCGGCGCTGCACGATCACCGCGTGGCGAAGCACAGCAGGTGATTTGGCTAAAACTCGCCCATAGGGTATTATTGAGTGTCCGACTGGAGTCGGCTGAAGCGGAAGTTTTCCCACCTTAGCCCGGTTTCGTTGCCAACACAGCGAAACGTCTGTAGGTAAGAGGTCCTGAAGTGACAGTGTAACTGTTTCGCGGTGGCGCCCTGCGCCCGGGATTCCTTTGCGTATTTTGCCGATACCAGACAATATCGAGCAAGGAGTTGTCATTTCTGACGTTAGGATAAACGAGCAGATTCGGGTGCCCGAAGTGCGCCTGGTTGGTGCAGACGGAGAACAGGTCGGGGTGCTTTCTACCGCGAAAGCACTGCAGCTGGCCGAAGAAGCCGATCTGGACCTGGTAGAGGTCGCCCCCGACGCGAACCCGCCGGTCTGCAAGCTCATGGACTACGGTAAGTACAAGTACGAAGCCGCCCAGAAGGTGCGCGAACAGCGCCGCAATCAAGCCGGCACGCAGTTGAAAGAGATTCGTCTGGGCTTGAAGATTGACCAACACGACTACGAAGTTAAGAAGGGTCATATCTTGCGTTTCCTGGATGGGGGAGACAAAGTCAAGATCATGATTAAGTTCCGCGGCCGGGAACAATCCCGACCCGAGATGGGTATCAAGCTGCTGGAGCGTCTGTCTGAAGACATCGGCCCCGAGGGCATTGTGGAATCCGAACCCCGCCAGGACGGCCGGTCGATGACTATGGTTATCGGCCCGGTTAAGAAGAAGACTGATGCCACCGCGGTGCAGCGCAAACATCGCGAGGACGAACGCCAGGCCAAGCGTGACGCCAAACAGGAGCGCGCTTTGCGAAACCAACAGCGCGTCGCGGATAACGCCAACGCCCCGGTGTTGAAGCCTTTGAGTTTTGCTTCTCTGGGCAGCGGCACCGGATTGGCGCAGGCCGCAGCAAAGGCCGTCTCGGTAGAGGAAACCGATTCTCAGATCGAAGGATTTGATTTCGAAGAAACCGCCAAGAAGCCGGTTTCGAAGCGAAAGGTGAATCCCGCGGTTGATGCGACTGTGGAAGAGAAACCGCAGGTACCCCCCGCTTCCGAAACGAAACCGGAAGCGAAACCAGAACCGGTGAAGAAGACCTCGACCCGGACCAAGACCACCACCGCAAAAAAAGCGACCTCAAAAGAAGCGACCTCGAAAGAAACCGCGGCCGAGGCCGAAACCGCCAGTACAAAGAAAACCTCGAGCGCGAAAACCGGCGTGACGAAGACCACCCAGACGCGAAAAACCACCGCAAAGAAGACCACTTCTGCGGCGAAGGACACTGCCGATACTTCTAAGGCAGCACCGAAAAAAAGACCACCACGAGAAAGACTGCCGCCAAGGCCTCGACCACCAAGGAAGAGACCGCGAAAGGCAGCAAGACCGGAAATACTGCGGCTTCAACTAAGAAAGCCACGGCAAAGAAAGAAGAGGAATAACAATGCCCAAGATGAAGACCCACTCGGGAACTAAAAAGCGCTTCCGCGTCACCGGTTCTGGAAAGCTGATGCGCGAACGCGTGAACAAGCGCCACTTGCTGGAGCACAAGTCCAGCCGTCGCACTCGCCGTCTGTCTATCGATCAGGTGGTTTCCACAAACGATGTGCCTCGTATCAAGAAACTGTTGGGGATGTAAGGGTAAAGGAGATAGATCATGGCTCGAGTAAAGCGTGCAGTTAATGCCCACAAAAAGCGTCGTACCGTTCTGGAGCGTGCGGAAGGTTACCGTGGACAGCGGTCCCGCCTCTACCGCAAGGCCAAGGAGCAGGTCACTCACTCTTTCGTCTACAACTACCGTGACCGCAAGGCACGTAAGGGTGAATTCCGCAAGCTGTGGATTACCCGCATCAATGCCGCGGTGCGCGCCCAGGGGATGACCTATAACCGTTTCATCCAGGGTCTGCGCCTGGCGGAGGTAGAGGTAGATCGTCGTATGCTGGCTGATTTGGCGGTCAACGACATTCAGGCCTTCAACGCCCTGGTAGAAGTGGCGAAGGCCGCCCTGCCTGCCGATGTGAACGCCCCGGCGGCCTGATTCCCGGCTGGGACAACGCGAGAAATATCGTAGATATGCCACAACGCCGCGAAATCCTGGATAGCCCCGCCAATGTGCGGGTTCGTGAAATCCAAGGACTTTCGCGGCGTTCGGCGCGTCTAGAGGCCGGCGTCACCGTCGCGGAAGGACCCCAGGTTCTGAGCGAAGCCCTGGCCTTCGCCCCACACGCCATCACCGATATCTTTGTTTCTGACGACGGGGCCCAAGCCCGTCCCGAGCTGTGGCGGCAGGTACACCAAGCTGCCCAAGATTATCCGGAATTGTGGGTGCATCACGTCTCGAAGCGAGTTTCGAAGGCTTTAGGGCCGGCCTGTCAGGGCTGGGTTGCCAGGGTGGCGCTTTCGGGATTCCCGGCCTTGGGGCACGAGGTGCCGGGGAAGTTGTGTCTGATTTTGCCCGCCACCCAGGACCCGGGGAATCTGGGAACTTTGATTCGCCTGGCAGACAGCTGCAGGGGCCAGCGCGGTTTTCGTCGGCGAGGACAGTGCCGACCCGGTCAGCCCCAAAGTGTTGCGGGCCTCTACGGGTTCGGCTTTTCACCTGCCGACCCCGCGTTTCCAAGACTTGGAGCCAGTGGTGGCCGCGCTGAAAAGAGAGGGCTGGACGATTGCCGGTACCTCGGCACAAGGCAGCGTCGAATTAGATCCGGGGCGGCTGTCGGTGTGGAACCAAAAAATCGCGTGGATGATGGGTAACGAGGCCCACGGTTTGAAGCCGGAGCAAGCCGCGTTATGTGACGTTATGGTGCGAATCGAGATGTACGGCCAGGCCGAATCGATGAATGTCACCAGTGCTGCCACCTTAGCGATGTGGCTCACCGCTAAGGCACAGTACCGCTGAATCACATATCAATCACAGATGGATCACAGCTGCCAGGGCGGCCTCGAAATTCGGATCAGTGGTGATTTCGGGAACCAGCTCGGTGTATTTTACGGTTCCGTCCGGGGCAATCACTACGATGGAGCGGGCCAGCAGACCAGCCAAACCACCGTCGATCAGTTTTACCCCGTAGTCAGCACCGAAGTCAGAGCGGAAAGCCGAAGTGGTGATGACTTTGTCGATGCCTTCCGCAGCGCAGAAACGCCCCAGCGCGAAAGGCAGATCCATAGAGACACCCACCACCGTGGTGTTTTCCAGCTGGCCTGCTTCGGCGTTGAAGCGGCGCACCGAGGAGGCACAAACCCAGGTATCGATCGAGGGGAAGATATTCAAAACTACCGTCTGTCCCGCCAGATCAGAGAGCTTGAGTTCACCCAGATCGTTCTTTACCAGGGTGAAATCAGGGGCCTTGGAGCCTATAGCCGGCAGATCCGCGACGGTGTGAACGGGGTTTCCTTGTAACTTTGTTTCAGCCATGGGACAAAGATAGCACGCCCGCAGCGGCAACGCCCGGTGAGGACGGGTGCATCTATTTCTTTTCTTTTTTCACGAAAGACCCGCATGGAATCCAACGAATCGTAGCTATGTTCATATCTGTTTTATTGTCGCTGACTATTCTTATGGCGCCGAGTAAAAAGAAACCGTGCTGAGAGGACTCAGCACGGTTTTTGCTTGGGGTGCGGGTCTTTAGACGCCGACGTTGCGCACCACGCGGTTGGACTTGATGCACTTGGTGCAGACGTTCAAATGCGTGGGTGTGCCCTTTACCACAGCGCGGACGCGCTGGATGTTGGGGTTGAAACGACGCTTGTTGCGACGGTGAGAGTGAGAAACACTCATCCCGAAGCCGGGCCCTTTTCCACATACTTCGCATACTGCTGCCACAATGACTCCTGATATCTACGTTAAGTCTTTCAAGCTTCAAGGGAAGCTTTAGCTCAAACGAGCAACCTGACAATAATAAGCCAAAACTGCCTCAGTCTCAAATCGGGGCGTGTCGGGGCGAGTCAGGGAAGTCCCCGACGCCCAGATTCTATAGACTTCCACTCAGAGGAGGTAAGGCGTGGAAATGCGAGACAGCGGCTGGAAACCGCGGACCTGCGTCGGTGGGTAGACAACACCCACCACTGTCTGATTCAGGCCCAAGATCTGCTCAACGACCTCAACACCTTTCCGGTACCTAACTTCAACACCGGTACCAATCTGGTGGCGAGCTGGTCGGAAATCGCGACGGTGGCCCAAAGACAGTCCCCAGCCCTGGCTCCGGGTCAGTTCATGGCGAATCTGGCGAATACGGCGGCCGCTCATCCACACGGGTCCATCGGCATGTTCCTTGCGGCGGCTTTTGGTGGGGGCAGCTAAAACCTGCACAGAGCTGGAATATCTGCGCCCGGCCGACCTGGTGCTGGCTTTCCAGGGAATCGAAGAGGAGTTCCGCACCTTGGAAGGCCCAAATTCTCTGGGCAATGCCTTGAGTGCCCTGGCGGGAAGAATCAACGAAGAACTGGCCAGCCTCGAGTTCTTGACACTCAGCGCAGTGGCGGGGACCGCGCTGGTCTGCGCCCAAGAAGCCAGCGTGGAATCCGCTGAAGCCCACCAGGGAGTAGGAGATGCCGGGCTGGCCGGAAGCTGTCTCATCCTGGCAGCTTTCCTGGATGTGGCCACCGCGGCGGAAGGTGACACCCCCGCGGGGACGATGCTGGTGGAAGCCATGCTGGAGGAATGGGCCAACCGCTCCCGCCCGGTGGTCCAGACTCTACGCCGCACCCCTCCCGGGGGAGAATTCGAGGTGACTTTCCACCACCAGGGTTACGCCACGGAACTCGAGTCGCTGCGTGGAGGCCTGGCCCCCACCTGTTCTGAAGCACTGATTCTGATGCGCAGCGATGAACTGGGCTTGGCTCGTTTCACTACTCACGTGCACACCCCCGCGCCTCTTTCCGCCCTGCCACACCCGCATGAACCTGGAGTATTGGTGCGACACCTCACGGCGACGCGAAACCCCGCCGTATCCGCTAACCAGGAAGAGGACCCGCTGGATGCCGGGGAAAACGTGGTGGTGTTGTCCCGAGCTGTGGCCCAGAGGGTTTCGCGTTCCCGCTTGGGTTTGTTGGTGCTCAGCGAAGCCTCGGCTCTGACCGACACCTACGCGCGTTCCGGTGCGGTGGTGCTGCTCCACGCCCAGGACACCTCCCAACTTAGCTGGGCTCATCTGGAGTGTAGTGAAGACATCGCCTTGGTGATTCCCTCCAGCGAAAATACTTGGCGCCTGGCACAAACTTGGCTGGATTCCCACCAGGCAGAGGGCCGCTGGTTGGTGGCTCCCACCCGAAACGAGCTGGCGGCAGCTTTGCTGGTAGAAGCCCTGAGCGGTAAAAGAGTTCAGCGGGGAGGCAGATTCCTGGCTGCCCAGCTTGGAGATGCTGGTAGAGCAGCAACTTTCCCAGTTCCTCACCGAGGAACTGGACGAGACGACCTTGGCGCAGCAGCTGCAAAATCTCTTGGCTTTCACCAGTGAGCCCGAACCGGAACTTTTCGCGATTCTGGGCAGCTCGCAATCCGCGGCGGAGAGAATGAATCTGCAGCTCTGGGCTGCGAATTACGATAACCTCGCCCTGACTACCTATTACGGGGACAGCCCGGCCCTACCGTTATCGGCTTGCGTTCCTGAAACCCCGTCGAGGTCCGCGTCGAGGTTTTCGGGGGAGGTAGCGGGGTCCACCCCGTCGAGGTCCGCGTCGAGGTTTTCGGGGGAGGTAGCGGGGTTTTCCCCGGCGGGGAAGATGGCTTGGGTTTTCGTCGAGTCCAGGGTTGATAGGGTGGAAGCGTGTTGGATTTGAATACCCCCTTGAGTCGAGTATTGCGCGGTAAAGCTGTGGTGGCGAAACTGTCTCACTTGGGGGTCGATACCCTGGGAGAGCTGCTGTGGTATCCGCCCCGGCGGATGTACCGCTGGGGGGAACTGACCCGCTTTGATCATCTCCACCCCGGTACAGAAGTTACCCTTTTTGCGGTGGTGATGACCTCGACCCTGGGGTGGACCAAAAGACACGATAAAGCCATGTTGACGGTGACTTTGCGCGACCAACTCGATGATCCCTCCACCCCAGACCTCCTGGGGAACAGTGGGGGGTATGCAACGCGGGGCCACACTTTGACGGTGCGCTTTTTTGCCAAACATCCGGGTGCGCTTTCCTTCCATGCCCAACGTCTGGAAAAAGGCACTTTGGCGGTTTTCGCCGGCAAGCTCAGTGGTTCTCCTACTGGCAGGGAGGCATTTTTGGCGCATCCCGAGTACCAGGTTTTACAAGACTGGGACCCCGAAGAAGCCCAGAGCCTGGCGACCCGCCCTCAACCGCTGTATCACGCCACCGCCGGATTACCTTCGTGGAAAATCGCGAAGCTGATAGACGCCCAACTCTTGGCTCTGGATGCTAAAGACGTGCCAGAAGTGTTGCCCCTAAACGTGAGGGAAAAATATCACTTGTTGGATGCCTATCAGGCCCTGCAGTATTTGCACCACCCCCACAACGATGCCCAGTACTACCAGGCTTTGGATTACCTGCGTTTCACGGAAGCCTTGACTTTGGGCGCGGCTTTGGCCAAGACTCGCCAGTTAGCCACGCAGCGCCTAGCCTGGGCCCTGGACCCTGATCCACACGGAGGCATCAGCCGGTTTCGTCAGGAACTGCCTTTCGCCCTGACCGCGGGTCAGGTTAAGGCTTGGCAGGAAATCTCGGGGGACATGGCAAAGGACACCCCGATGAATCGCCTGCTACAAGGTGAAGTTGGCTCGGGGAAAACCGTTATCGCAGCCTTGGCGGGGGTCAGCGCTTTGCTCAATGGGCACCAGGCGGCACTGATGGCTCCGACCGAGGTTCTGGCCACGCAGCACTTTGCGACGATGGGACAACTCTTGGGCGCCAAGCTCGGCGATTCTCTGTTTTTATTGACTGGCTCTACCCCGGCAAAGGAAAAGGCTGTGCTGAGTACCCGACTCGAGGCAGGAGAACCGCTTTTCGTGGTAGGTACCCACGCTTTGGTTACAAAAGGACTCCGATTGAATAATCTGGGGGTGGCGATTGTTGATGAACAGCACCGCTTCGGGGTAGAACAGCGCATGGCTCTGGCGGCTTCGGGGGAACATTCCCCGCACTTCTTGGCGATGAGTGCCACTCCGATTCCGCGCACTGTAGCGATGACGGTGTTTGGGGATTTGGACGTTTCGACTCTGATGGAACTACCCAAGGGGCGCCAACCCATCCAAACTTTCCTGGTGTCGGAAGGCAACACCGCCTGGGTCTCGCGGGCTTGGCGGAGGGCCGGTGAAGAAATCGCGGCGGGGGGACGCGTCTATGTGCTTTGTCCCAAGATTTCGGCTGACAGTGGCGAGGACGAGGCATCTGCTCTCCCGTCTGGCCAGTCGGAAAACTCGATGTCTTGGGATTCGGAACAGCTGGAAGACCTCTGCGAGGAACGCGTCTTACATTCCGTAGAGGAAACGGCCGCGCGGCTGCAGGGCTTACCTGACTTTGCCGACATCCCCATAGCGCAGCTGCATTCGGCCCTGGATGCCGCCACGAAACAACGCGTCATGTCAGACTTCGCTTCGGGCAAGACCCCGCTGTTGGTGTGCACCACCGTGGTTGAAGTGGGGATGGATGTGCCCCAAGCCACCATGATGATTATTCTCGACGCCGACCGCTTCGGGCTCTCCCAGCTCCACCAGCTGCGCGGGCGCATTGGGCGCGGCTCCAAAGCCGGGGTTTGCCTGGCCATCGCCCCCTGGATTTTTCCCTCCACCCCCGCACCAACCCCAAACCCCGCACCAACCCCAAACCCCGCACTAACCCCAACCACCGGACCTCGACCCGGTACCGAGACGGGGGACCTCGACGGGGAAACCCAATCCCGAGACGAAGCCCAAGCACTGTGGCGTGGGTTGGAGGACTTTCCCCCCGCCCTGGCCCGGCTCAGCGCCTTTGCAGCCACGCGCAACGGATTTACCCTGGCCGAAGCCGATCTGTTGATTCGTCGGGAAGGCAATGTTTTAGGAGACTCCCAGTCGGGACGGAAATCCGCGCTGCAAGTCTTGTCCCTGGCGCGCGACGCCGAGGTTATCTCGCAAGCCAAAACCGAAGCGGCCCTACTGGTTCGTGACGATCCCCAACTGTCCCAGCACCCGGAACTAGCCAGAAGGGTTTTCGCGCTGGGACAGGGGGCCCAAAACCTGACGAAATCCTGAAATCCCGTCAGGTACAATGGCTCTGTGCTCCGCCACAAATTCCGTTTCAGTCTGTTGGCCGTGGTTATTTTCCTGACCGTGGCGGGGTTGAGCGTGGGATGGAGTCAAAGTGCAGCACTTTCACGGCCGACCGGGGAAGGACCGTTGCCAACCCAGACCCACTTAGCGGCCCCAGGCCTGTTGTTTATCGGGGTTTCAGGGCTGACGTCGCGGGTGGTCGGCGAGGATTCGGCGGCTTTGCTGGAGCAGTTGCCGGGTTACGCCCAGGCGGCCTTGAGTCCGCGGTCTTTCGACGTCTATGCCTGTCCCATCGAGGGGTGGATGCAGCTGCGGGCAGTGGGGGATGTCTTTGACCAGATGGGACGCGCTTATGCCCGCGCGGGGAATCAAACTTGTCCGCGCTACTATACCCAGCCCCTGCCAGGCCAACAAGACACCCCAGCGTCGGGGGGTAAAGTTATTGCGGTGCCGGCGCGGATACCGGTACTGGCTACCGCGCTGGAGCAAGTAACCTGGCCCGAACTCAGCTTGTTTGATTCTAAAGCCTGGGCTATCGGTGAGTTAGCCGGGGTGCCACTGGCGGGAGCGGATGGAAGTGTGCCGCACTGGCGCAACCACCCTTCTTTTGACTTGGACGAAGCCGTGCTGCGTCAGTCCTACCTGGAGGTGCTCCAGGCTGCCCCCAGCGATGTGGTGATAGATCTGGGTTCCGTTGCCCCCGCGCCACCCCCCGAGGCGAGTCAGTCAGAGGGCCAATCCGGTGTCCAGAACAGTCCAACGGAAGAACCCGCATCAGGGGCGCAAACCGGAACTCAAAGCCCCACTGAGTTAGGTCCCACCGGGGAAAATTCCCTGGGCCAGCACAGTGCCGCCCAGATTTTGCGGGTACTGGTGCAGATTCTGCAAGCCAATGCCCACAGCACTCAACCGCGGCCCGTGGTGATTGCCTCCATAGGAGATACCGCACCGGTGCGCACCCTACAGTTCTTTGCCACGAATTCCCCCGCGGTTCTGGGCCAGCAAGACTTTCGGGCGGCCCTGGTCTATACCTCGACCACTCGCTCTGCGGGACTGGTAACGATGGCGGATGTGCGCAGCGCGGTGGTGAAAACCCGCCAGTACTTGAACCGCGACACTAAAATCCAGCTGCCTCAGGGACAGATCCCGGCCCAGCTCAAAGCTCAAGCCGTAGCCAGCCCCGCCACGGCCCTAACAGAAATCCGCGAACTGCAGCGTCACGCCGATGCGGCCCTGGCAGCTACCGGATACTGGTACGCGGTTTTCCACGCCCTGGGATGGGCCATGTTGGGGATGTTTATCCTGGGAGTGGCGTTGAGTCGCCCCTTGGAAACCAAGCGGGTGTTGTGGCGATGGCTGTCGCGTGCAGCCACGGTTACCTTCGCATTTATCCCCGCTGCCCTGATCTTGAACCTGCTGCCGTGGTGGAATCTGGGGATTGCCCAGTCCGACTACGGTGCCAGCATCTTCGCGACTCTGGCCACGCTGGGGCTGGCGGTGGTTTTGAGTGTAGCTGCTAGATTCACCCCCTATCCGATCGGGGTGTTGGCCGGGGTGACCTTCGCGCTGCTGTGCCTGGATATCTTGGCAGGTAGCCTGCACCAACGCAACGGATTCATGGGTTCTTTAGTGTTGTCTTCGCGACGCTACTATGGGGTTTCTAACCGCACCTATTTGATTTTGGTGATTGCAGGTCTGCTGTTGCTGTTGCCGATCTTGGAAAAGTGGTGGAAAAAGAAAACCGCGGTTCTCGCTACCCTGGGCGTGGGGGCAGTAGCTTTGGCCGTCGATGCCCTTCCGGCATGGGGTGCGGATTTCGGTGGGCCTCCGGGAATTTTGGCGGCTTTCTTAACCGTGGCAGTACTGGCTGCGGGCCGGCGACTAAAGTGGTGGTATGTTCCCCTCTGGTTGGGAATCACCGGGTTGGTGATGGGAGCGGTAGCCCTGATTTCTGCGTATTCCCCCCAATGCTTCCCACATCGGAGAGTTTTGGTCCAACTTGGGCAAGGCCTCTAACGAAGGCCTGATTCAGGGCAAGATTCGCGACGTCTTGCGTTCCTTCACCTCGCACTTCGACATCCTGGTGGGGATGGCGGTGCTGGCGGTGGGAATCGCGCTTTTCGCCTGGCTGCTGCGACGCTATCAACGCATTCTCGGTACCTATTTCGCCTCGGTGCAGGCCATCATAACCGCACCGTCGCTGCGCGGCGTCCTTTTGGGGCTGGCGCTGGGAGTGTTGGTGGCGGTGCCGGTGAACGATTCCGGGGCCATCATGCTCAAGGAATCCTTCTATATGTTGGTGCCGGCCCTGGTGGCGGTTTTCAGCTCCATGCTGGGTCAGTCTTCTTCCGGTCCCGAGGACGCCCCCCAGCACTCCAAATAGGTGACGCGGGTATCGCCGTAGGTTTTTTCCGCGTAAGGATTGAGCCCCTGAGGTAACGCGGGTCGGGGGTAGCGTTTCGCCCCTTCCAGCACCACTATGGTGTTTTTCCCACACAGTTGGGTGCGGAGTTTGTGCAGCACCTGCGCCAGATAATCCGGGTCGAGGTCGTAGGGTGGGTCGGCGATGATGAGGCCGAAAGGTGCCTGGTTGCGCAGGCGTTCCGCGGCCTTTAAGGCGTCGGCCACCACAACTTGCGTCTGGTCAGGTACCCCGAGACTGGAGATATTCATGCGAATCACTTTGGCCGCCGCGACCCCGGACTCTACGAAAACCGCACTTTTAGCACCTCGAGACAGGGCTTCTAAACCCAGGGCTCCAGAACCGGCGAAGAGGTCCAGCACCCGGGCTTGAGACACGTAGTTTCGGGATTCCAGATGGGAGAAGATGGCTTCTCGGGCCATTTCCGAGGTCGGTCGGGTGCCGGTGCGGGGGACCTGGAGGTTGCGGCCGTGGTATCGGCCCGCCACAATACGTGTCATAGACCCAGCTTAACCGATAAAAACGGTAACCTTAGAGTGTGACCAAAGCAATCTTTCCTGGAACTTTTGACCCCTTTACGCTGGGGCATCTGGAAGTGGTTCGCCAAGCCTTGGTTTTCGCCGACGAAGTTATTGTGGGGGTAGCCTCGAACTCTGCCAAGCAACCGCTGCTGGAGGTTAATCGGCGTATCGAACTGATTGAGATTACTTTGCGCGAAGCCCAGCTAGAGACCCGGGTAGAGGTGCGTCGAATCGAAGGCTGTTGGCGGAATTTTGCCTGGCCCACCAGGTGGACGTGATCGTGAAAGGGCTGCGCAGCGGCATCGACTTTGATTACGAACTGCCGATGAGTCAGATGAATCGCCAGTTGGGGGCACCTCCCACGGTTTTCGTCGCCACGAAGTCAAATCTGGGGCATGTATCTTCCTCGCTGGTAAAGGAAGTGGCCCGATACGGCGTGGATTTGCGCGGGATGGTCAGCCCGGAAACCGCCAAGGAGCTCTATCAGGCATTCGGGGTGCGGCCTCCTTTCGGGGGAGACAACGTGATTGCTGCTAATTTTGAACAAAATACAGAAGGGAAACGCCCGTGAGTAACGAAGAAAACGAAGCGGATCAGGTATCTGAAACCCAGGGATTCCACCCCGAAACCGCAACCGAAGAGAACCTCGACCAGGCACCGGACCTCGACGCGGACCTCGGCGCGGAAACTCCCGAAACCGAAACGGAATTGATAGTAGACAACCTCGTCGCCGAAAGTACCGCGAGGGAATTCATCGAGCCCGAGGCCCTGACTTCAGAGCAGATGGTGGCGGCGCTGAATGCCGAGGACTACAAAGGCTCAGAGTTGATGGATGTGTTGGCCCAGCTGGAGGCGATGATTACTCAGGCGCGTTCCCTGCCGATGAGTGCTTTGGTGCTGGTGAATAAAGCCGAGGCGATTTCACTGCTGGAATCGGCCCGCGCCGCTATGCCTTCCGATATTCGCACCGCGAACCAGATTGTGGCCGGGGCTAACGCCGTGATTGAACGCGCCCAGGAGGAGTCGCAGCTGATTTCCCAGAAAGCTAACTCGGCCTCGGAACGTATCCAAGCTGAAGCTCATGCCCGCGCCGAGGAACTGGTGAACCAGGAACGCATCGTGGTGATGGCCAAGGAACGCGCCGAACAGATTGTGCAGACAGCCACGGCAAAGGCAGAGGAACTGGCGGCGGGATCAGACCGTTACTGCGAGACGAAGCTGGTGGAACTGGAGGAAATCTTGGGCAAGATGATGGAGCAGTCCGCGGCGGGACGTCAGGTACTGTCCCAGCGGCCCAAATTTTTGACCCCGCGCAGGCTACCCCGCGCGAAGAACCGGCGCAGTGAAGACCGAGGCGACGGCAGCGAAGGAATAGACAGATGCCCAAGCAAAGCAGTATCTATCGGGTGGGGTTGACGAACCTGCATGGGAACCCCGGACAGCGTCTGGAACTGAAGGAATGGCAGGTAAAACTGGACCCCAGTTGGACCAACGGCATAGAGACCTTGGACGCCGCCGAGGCGAGTTTTCACGTCACGCTGCAGTCCCTGCACGATGGAATCCTGGTCGAGCTCAGCGGTGAAGTCCCCACCCGGGCCCAGTGTTCGCGGTGCTTGGACCCGGTAGAGGGACGGATAGAGATTGGGGAAAGTCAGATGTTTTTCTATCCTGGTGCGCGCGAACGGGCCCGCAGCGAAGGAGACGAGGAATGGGAAGACATTTTTGAGGTCAGTCCAGAGGACGACATCGACTTAGAACCGATGCTGCGAGACGCGATTGTCTTAGAGATGGGGACTTTGCCGCTGTGCCGGCCGGATTGCCGGGGATTGTGCCCGGATTGTGGGCAGCGATGGGAGGACCTGCCCGCCGACCACCACCACGAGGTCCTCGATCCGCGCTGGGCGGCGCTGGGAGGACTGGCGGCACAGCTGCGAGAGGAAGAAAGCGATGCCTAAACCCGTGTTTTCAGCCGAGAAACTGTTGGCTGACTGGGGGCAGCACATTGATCCCCAGCTGCTGGTTTTGGCGATGACGCATCGGTCATTTGCCCACGAACAGGGTCTCAGTGGTTCCCAGGGCAGCAACGAACGCCTGGAGTTCCTGGGCGATGCGGTGCTGCAGATTGTGGTGACTGAATACCTGTTCCGCTCCTATCCCGAAATGTCCGAAGGTGAACTCAGCCCCATGCGGGCCGCCACGGTTTCCCAAGCCCCGCTGGCGGAAGTGGCGCGGGGTCTGCACCTGGGTGAATACCTGCTGCTGGGAGTGGGCGAGGACCGCACCGGGGGACGCGACAAGGATTCTTTGCTTTGTGACGCTTTCGAGGCTCTGATCGGGGCATCGTACCTGTCAGGTGGGATGGAGGCCACTCGTGCCACGATAGAGCGTCACCTGCGCCCGCTGCTGCGTCGCGCGGCCAGCCGGGCCGAAGCGATGGACTGGATCACCGTCCTGAAGGAACTGTGCGAGGTGCATCACCTGGGGGAGGTCACTTATCAGATAAGTGAAGCGGGGCCCGACCATGCCAGAGTATTTACCGCCAGCGCGGTGGTCGACGCTAAGGTCTACCCCCCGCGGTCTGGCTCGGCTAAACGCCATGCGCAAAAAGCCGCCGCCGAAGTCGCGGTGGCGCAGTTGCGCGCCCGGCTAGAAGATAGAGCGGCTGACCGGCAGGAAGACCCCGATGCCTGAGTTACCCGAGGTCGAAACCATCCGGCGCAACCTGGAGACTGAGGTGGTGGGCCGAAGCGTGTGGGCGATTAGTGAAGTTACCCATCCGCGCAGCCTGCGGGGCTGTCCTGGGGGAGTTCGGCAGTTATTCGCGGGATTGAAGGGCCGGGTCTTTACCGAGGCCGCCAGGCGGGGAAAGTTCTTGTGGTTGACCCTGGGCCCGGATACAGGTGGGGTGGATAACCGCACTGCGTTGCTGTTTCACCTGGGGATGTCAGGGGCAGTTGCGGGTGCTTGGTCCCGGCGCGGGCGGGGGTATGGTCCCGGTCGAGGACGGGGTTTTACGCGGGGGTGAACATTGCGGTTTTTCGGGTGGAGGCCGCGCAGAGATTGACTCACGAAAGACTGCGTTTCATCTTAGATGACGGCAGTGCACTGGTGTTTTGTGACCAGCGTACTTTCGGTCAAGTCAAGCTCTGCCCTACGCAAGCCACCCCGGACGCATTGCCGGGCGGTACCGGCACCCGCCACGCCCTCGTACCTCAGGGAACCCAACACATCGCCCGCGACGTACTGGACCCCCACCGCGACCCCGCGGACCTCGAAAAAGGGACTCTCAGATAGTACCCGCGCCATCAAGACGAAACTTTTAGACCAAGGGCTGATATCCGGGGTGGGGAATATCTATGCAGATGAAGCCCTGTTTGCCGCTGGGATTCACCCGTGCCAAGCGGCGAATACTTTGAGCCCAGACCAGGTGAAGCAACTGGATTTGGCCCTGCGAGAAGTCATGCGGGCGGCCTTGGATTTCGGCGGTACTTCTTTTGATCGGCTCTATGTGAATAGCTGGGGTAATCCGGGGGAATTTTCCACCCAGCTGCGTGCCTATGGCAGAGGTTCCAAGGCGTGCAAGCAATGCGGAACCGTGATGGAGCGCCTGGTGATAGACGGGCGTTCCAGTGTGTTTTGTCCGCACTGCCAGCCCTGGCCCGTCCCAGGTAGTAACGCGGTGGCTAAGCCACACAAAAGTGCGAAAACCCGCCAGAAACCCGCAGGGGCCCGGAAATCTTTAGACCACCGGAAAGCCCCAAACAGAAAGGAACCGGCATGAACGAAGATGTGCGAGTGATGATTGTCGATGATCACGAGATTGTGCGCACCGGCATCGCCGAGATTGTGGAGCGTTCCCAAGGACTGACAGTAGTGGCCGAAGCCGGGAGCGTGGCCGAGGCCCTGCATCGGGCGGAACTGGCTAACCCCAGTGTGGTGCTGGTGGATCTGCAGTTGCCCGACGGTACTGGTATCGACCTGATTCGACAGATGAAGGTGGCGTTGCCTTCGGCGCGCTGTGTAGTGTTGACTTCTTTTGACGACGACCAGGCTTTGGCGGAATCACTGGAGGTGGGGGCGGCGGCGTATCTGCTGAAAACCGTAGCGGGGGTAGAGATCGCCAATGTGGTCAAAGCGGTGGCAGCAGGACGTACCTTGCTGGATGAACGCACCGTGACGCGTTCGGCCGCGAAACATTTAGACCCTACCGAGGCACTGACCCCGACGGAGAAAAAAATCTTGGCTTTGATCGGTGATGGTTTATCCAACCGCGAAATCGGGGAAAACCTGGGGGTGGCAGAAAAAACCGTGAAGAATCACATCACTTCTCTGTTGGCCAAGATGGGCCTGCAGCGTCGCACGCAGGTGGCGGCGTGGGTGGCTTCGCAGCGTTCGGCGGTGTGGCGCCAGTCCCCGACGCGAGGATTGTGAGGTCACGGTAACTGAAAGGCTACCCAGGGGGCAGCCCTAGAGGGGCATCGAGGTGGCGGAGGAACGGGCGACGGGGATGCACCAGATGAGGCGAGTGCCGTTGGGGGAGTCCTCGCGCGGGGCAATTTGCATCTGCCCGAAATGCACCGAGGCGCGTGCGGCCATATTCGATAACCCCGAATACCTGCCGATGGTTTTCCTGATACCCACTCCGTCGTCGGTAATGGTGATTTTCAACAACCCGCAGTCCTCGGTGGCCAGAGGCGTGCTGGCGTGCAGGACTTGGCGGCATTGGGTGGGAACCTGTTCGGAGGAAGTCCACAAGCAGGCCTGGACCGTGACTTGGTTGGCGTGGGCGTGGCGCGCCACGTTCGTCAGACCTTCACGTACCACCGCTAAAGCATCTGCAATCTCTACTTCGTTCAAGCTATGGTTAACCAAGGCGCGGGTGGCTTCGATGTCTTCGTTGGTGATGTCTTGGTTATTGACCTGCATCAGCAGCGAAGGCGCGAAGCCCAGGGCGTGGCGCGCGGTGGAGCATTCTGCCACAAGCCCTCGAGGAAACTGCGCCCCGAAGAGTCGTGATCGCGCAGATCGTTGACGATGTGACGAATCTGTCCGATGGAATCAGACACCGAGGCGAGGGCCTGTTCGATGCCTGCCTCGACGTAACCCTCCAGGAGCCGGTGTGCGGCGAGGTCGTCCTTGAGTGAATTCAACTGCAGCGAAGTAGCGAAGAGTTGTTGAATGGCCAGGTCGTGCAGGTCGCGGGCGATGCGGTTGCGTTCCTCGAGTAAGTTAGCGCGGTCCTCGGCCAGGCGTATCCCGGACAATCGCAGGGCCAGCGAGGCCTGGCGAGCCAGGTCTTCGGCCGCTTTGAGGTCGGTCTGTGTGAATTCAGCCCGGCCGGGCAGACGGAACAGAATAATTACCCCGGTGGTGTTGCCGTGGTCGCTGAGCGGTGCATAGAGTGCCGGGCCGAAGCGGGAGAGCTGTGGGACCCGCAGCGTTACCGCGCGTTCCATCGAAGGAACAATCATTCCCACCCCGGTGCGGATCACGGATTGCGCGCGTCCCTGTGGGGGGAATTCCAAACCGATCATCTGGGCGTTATGTTCCCCATCTGCGATTTCGCAGATATAACTTCCCCCCAGGCTGGGCAACACAATCAGAGCGGTGTCTGCCTCGGCGACTTCCCGCACCGAAGTAGCGATGAGGGACAGGGCTTCTTCTTCGTCCGTGTCCTCTAACAGAGTCGTGGTGATGCGTTGGGACATAGAGTTCCAGTTGCTGGAAATCCGCAGCTGCAACTTCAGCTGCGCGATAGTTTCACGCAGCTGGGCCACGGTGGCTTCGCTGGGGAGCGGGGAAGAAACTGCATCAGACATAGTCATTTTCCTGTTCGCGTGCCCAGCGGTAGTCGGAGTGGCGCTCCAGGAGTTCACGGTGAGTGCCCTGGTCCAGCACCCGGGTTTGACCGCTTTCCTTATCGGGGCCCAAGATGATGACCTGGTCGGCCGCATCGAGGGCGCTGAGGCGGTGCGTCACCAGTAAAACTCCGCGTTTCCCGCTGCGACCGGTCTGGAGCAGATCTGTTACCAGTCTGTCCGCCATGGCACCGTCGAGGTGCTCGCCGGGCTCGTCCAACAGCAGTAGCGGCGCGGGGGTGGCCAAGGCACGCGCCAGCAATACGCGACGCCGCTCTCCACCGGAGAGACCCGACCCGGCAGCAGAAAGATTCGTCTGCAGGCCTTGCGGGGCGGACTCAAGCCAGCTGCCTAAACCGGCTTCCCTCAACAGCGCGGTGGCTTCGGCTTCAGTGACATCTCCGCGCGCCACGCGCAGGTTCTCGAGGACGGAAGTCTGGAAGATATGCGCATCTTCGGCGGTCATCACCATTACGGGGGTAACTGCTTCGCGCGGCAGTGTGGAGAGTTCTTTGCCTCCCAGTCGCAGCGTGCCCGAAACCGGGGGTATCAGGCCGGCCAAGGTGTTGAGCAGAGTGGATTTCCCAATCCCGGAGGGACCGACCACCGCCAGGGCCTGACCGGGTCGCAGGCTGAGGTTGATGCCGCTGGCCACAACCGGTCCGCCGGGCCAACCTATGCTGAGGTCCTGTGCCTCCAGTACCGGGTCGAGGTCCGCGCCGGTGCTTTGTGCGGTGGGCGCGGTTTCGGCGGTTTTCTGGGCCAAGGAGTCTAAGTGGGAGAGGGCTTCTTCTACGGCCGACGCTCCGCCCATCATGTCGATGACCCGTGAAGCCGCTGATGCGGAGGCCACCAGTTGCACTGCGGCCGGTGCCAGCAGGGAGGTACCTTCGAAAGCCGCCAGGGGTGCCAGCACCAGAATCGCCAGGTTTACGTCCCACAGTTGTCCGCTGAGAACCAGGGGAGTGCCGACGATGAAGCCGCAGATCACCGCGGCTCCCATCGAGATGCTGTCGATGAAGGCGGCGATGGCGGCGGGACGGGCGGAGCGGTCTTTGAGCTGCTGAATGTCGGTTTCGATCTGGTCGAGGTGGGATTTCGCCGCGTCGAGGCGTCTGGGAAACCGCCAGTTCACTGGCGTTCATCAGCAAAGTTTGGGCACTCGCGCTGAGCTCTACCTGGGCCTGTTGGGCGGCCAGCTCGGCGATGCGAGCCGAACGGATGGTCAGCATCGGACCCACCACTCCGGCCAGCAACAGGCACAGCGCCAAAGACAGGGCAGCCAGCGGTGAGAGGAAGGCGAAGAGAGCTACGGTGGCTACCCCGGTAAAGAAGGTCACCACGACGGGAAGCACTGACTTCACCACGAAGTCACCCATGGCGTCGACATCGGCGCTGGTGCGAGCCAGGATTTCACCGCGTCGCAGCGAAGCGATGCGGTGGGTGGGGCTGGAGGCGAGGATGCGATAGGCCATGTGGCGCAGATTCGCCACCCCCACCAAAGCCACTTTGTGGGAGGCCAGGCGTTCCGTGTAGCGGAACAGGGCGCGGCCCACACCAAAGAATCGCACCGCCACGGCCGCCACCGCCAGGTCCATCCACAGGGCATCTATCTGGGATGCCCGGGCAATCAGCCAGGCTGCCACTACGGCCAGGCCAGTGGCGCAAACCAAGGTAGAGACCCCCAACACAATGGCCAGTGCCATGTTTAAGGGCTCTAAGCGCAGCATGCGGTAGGCCAAACGCAGATTCCGTCTTTCAGTCCGAGTAATCATCCAGCTCATGCGCCCACCTCCGCATCGGCGAAATCAAGGTTCAGAATCAAGGGAGGAAGGTCTTCTCTGCCGTCGGGTTTGCGTTTCGTTCCCGCTTGGGCTTCACCTCGAAACTGCGCTCGGCTTCGCTCGCGGCCTCTTCCGGGGTGAAGGCGCTGGTAGAGACCTCTATGACCTGGTCGGCTACATTGATAACAGCCTGGCGGTGCGCAATCACCACCACGGTTTTTCCACTTTCTTTCAGGGCGTTTATCCCGGCAATCACCAGGGTTTCCAAACTGGCGTCCAAGTGCGCGGTGGGTTCGTCCAAAACCACCAGTTGTCCGTTAGCCAGCAGGGCGCGGGTCAAAGCTAATCGCTGTCGCTGCCCCACCGAGAGGCCTTCGCCGCCGTGTCCCAATACGGTGTTCCAGCCCTGTGGCAGGGAGGAGACCACCTGGTCGAAGTGAGTTAGTTGCGCCGCTTGTAACAGTTCTGGGCTGGGCTGAGAGTCCTTTAGCGCAAAGTTCTCAAGCACCGTCCCGGGCAGAATCACCGGGCTTTGCGGTACCCAGGCGCATTGTTCCCACCAACTGGAAGGGTCAATCTGGGAAAGGGACACCGCACCGGATTCGCCGTGCACCAAGATTTCGCCCGCGTCGAGGTTTTGCAGACCCAGCAGCGCCATCGCGGTGGTGGTTTTACCCGCTCCGGAGGGACCCCAAAGCACATAGATTTTCCCCGGCTCCAAGGTGGCGCTGAGTTGATCCGGAGCCCAAGCTCCACGAGCCTTGACCCCGATGGAGTTCAGCTCGATACGGGAGTGCGCCAGGCAGGGTGCGGGAGTTTCTCCGCGCGGGTCCACCGGAGTTTCGAAGATGGTGAAGGCGGCTTCGGCGGCGGTAACACCATCGGAAGAGGCGTGGAACTGTTTACCCACCTGGCGCAGCGGGTCAAAAACCTCGGGAGCCAGCATAATCACCAGCAGACCGGTGAAGAGGTCGACATTGCCGTTGAGCATCCGAATACCGATTTCCACCGCCACGATGGCGACGCACAGGGTAGTGAGGAACTCGAGAACCCCGCCACTCATGAAGGCTACCCTCAGAGTTGCCATGGTGGAACGGGTGTATTCTTGACCGACTCGCTTGACTTGCTGGGCCGGGGCTTTTTCGCGTCCCAAGGCCTTGAGAGTGGAGAGTCCGGCCAGCAAATCTACCAGCTGGCCACCCATGCGTTTCATCGAGGCCAGGCGTCGGTCGGAGTATTCCTGGGTGAGTTTCCCAATCAGAATCATGAAGAGGGGAATCAGCGGGATAGTTACGGCGATGAAGGCCGCGCTGATCCAGTCCAGCCACAGCACCACCAGCCAGGTGATAGGGGTGACGGTGATGGAGAGCAGCAGTTGGGGGAGGAAGAAGACGAAGTAGGCGTCGAGGTCCTTGAGGGCGCGAACCACGGTGGTTACGGTGTCTTGGGCGTGAGTCCCCAGCCAGCGCGGTCCCAGCTTGGTGGCGTGAGTCAGGACTTGTTCACGGATTTCTTTGATGGCGCCTGTCGCCGCGCGGTGCCCATACCATTGGCGAATCAGGAGGGACAGCGCACGCCCCAAGAGAACCGCGGCTAAAATACCCAGCATCGGGGCTATCTGCGCCAGCGAGGCGTGGTCGGTGATTACCGCGGAGGCAGCCCGGGCAATTGACCAGTCCTGGGCGATGATGAAAAGGGCAGAGAGCAGACCGGTGATGGTGATGAAGATGATGTAATTCCGGGCGCTGCGAGTATATTTCAGCAAACGAGGATCCATTGGTTTCACCCGTTTAGCCTTTCATAACCCAGGGAAAAATTCTATTTGAAACCGGGTCTGTGCCCGGAATTCTTCGGGGTTTAAATAGGTGCGGGCGGGGCAACTGGATAGTTGCCCCGCCCGGCGGAATAGAACCGCGATTTAAGGATTAACCCACCAAGAAGCTGGCGCCTTCACGAACCTTGCTCGGTTCCAGACCAGCGTCTTGGACGGTGGTGATACGAGCGCGGAACATGTAGACCGACCAGATGGTGTAGCCCAGAACCACCGGAACCAGGATAACCGCAGCGATGGTCATCACCAGCTGGGTCGAACCTGAAGCGGCTGACTGCGCGATGGTCAGCGAGTACAGCTCGGTGTCGATGGAGGACTTCATCACGTAGGGGTAGAGCATAGCGAATACCCAAGCCACGGCGAAGGCAATGCCGGCGCTGTGGAAGATGAAAGCCTTGCCAAAAGACTTCTGGAAAGAGAAGAGCAAACCGGCGACCAAGCAAAGAGCCGCGATGACCAAGAAGATCCAGCCGAACAGAGCGGCAGGACCGGCGTAGACCAGCTGGCCCCACACCGCGAAGGCCGCGGTGAGGACGGTGGCGATCAAGCCTGCCTTCGGAGCGAAAGCTTCGGCGCGTTCACGCACCACACCTTCAGTCTTCAGCGACAGGAACAGCGCGCCGGAGGTCAGAGCCAAAGCCGCGATGGTCAAGCCACCCAAGACACCGTAGGGAGTCAACAGGGACAGGAAGGGACCGAAAGGCACCCCTTCGTAGCCGATGAGGTTGTGGACGTCCCTGGACAGGTCGATGTCACCCGCTGCCAAGGGGGTGAAAGGAGCCTTTGGGATCGACGATAGCGATCTTCATGCCAGAGACCAGGTTACCGAAGGCCACGCCCAGCAGCACCGGAACCAGCCACGCGGAGATGGACTGGAGCATATCCCAGCGAGAACGCCAGGCTAGAGTGTTGATCTTGTTGCGCCATTCGATAGCGGAGATGCGCAGAATCAAGCAGAACAGGATCAAGAGCAGAGCCAGGTACATGCCAGAGAACATCACTGCATACCATTCGGGGGGAGGAAGCGAAAGTAGCGCCACCAGCGGTGAGCAGCCAAACTTCGTTGCCGTCCCAGTGCGGGCCAATAGCGCGGACCATCTGACCACGTTCCTGGTCATTCTTGCCCAGGATGTGCAGCAGCATACCGGTGCCCAGACCGTAACCTTCCAGAATCAGGTAGCCTGTCCACAGGACCCCTACCAGGATGAACCACAGAATCTGAATCCATGTAATTTCCATTGTTCGTCCTCCTTAGTACCCGAAGTTCAGGTCTTGAGAAGCGGTAACCGGACCACCGTCGGCGGCCGGGGTGTTGATGCCTTCCTTTGCGTAGCGCTTTAGGAGCAGGAACCAAATCACGCCCAGGGCTGCGTAGAGGACGGTGAAGAGAACCAGCGAAATCAGGAACTCGACGGGGGAGACCACGCCGGACAAACCATCGCCGGTCAACATGTAGACACCGGCCAGGCCCTCCATGCCGTCGTTCACCTGGTAGGCGGCATCAAAAGCATCCTGGTTGGGGTACACGATGAAGGGTTGACGACCGATTTCAGTCATGATCCAGCCGAACATGGCACCCAGGAAGGGCATCGGCAGCGAGACCAGAGCCAGGTTCTTGAGGCCCTTGGAGGTAGAGATACGACCACCGCGGGTGGCGTACATACCGATGATTGCCAGGGCAGCCATGACGAAGCCGGTGGCCATCATCAGGCGGAAGGACCAGAACACCGGTAGCATCGGGGGAGCGTACTTGCCCCACTCGGCGTAGTCGGCGGTGTCGCCTTCAATACCGGAGGTGTTGGCGGTGTCGAAGTTCGGAGCGAGCTTCTTGTCAACAGCCTGCAGCGAGGCGAACTGTTCGGCCAGGCGCTCGGAAGAGTCAGCCATACCGGGGATTTTTTTCGCTGAAGCTGTTCTTGCCTACGAAGCCCAGCATGCCCTTGATGTGGCCCACACCGCGGTCGATAACCGGCCAGGTGCCGTCAGCGTTCTTGGTGATTTTTTCGGGGCATTCTTGGAAAGCCACGATAGCGAGGTCGCCGTTTTGCCCCGAGCACAGACCTTCGGCCGCGGCCATCTTGCCGGGCTGGTAGTGAATCAGGTGTTGGCCCTGCATGTGGCCCGAAGCGACGGTCAGCAGACCAGCAAAAAGCATGACAGCCATGCCCCAGCGGGCGATAGGACGCCACACTTCGCGAGCTTCGGTTTCGCCGATGCCGCCGGCGTTGGCGGCGCGAACCATCCACCAGGTGGAGATACCCGCCACGATGGTGGCAGCCAGGAGCACAGCGGAAGTTACGACGTGGAATACGGCGAACCACATGGTGGAGTTACCCACCACCGAGAAGAAGGCCAGAGCCCCGTTCAAGGTGGCGCGACCCTTTTCCGGATCGAAGACCGCACCGACGGGGTGCTGCATCCAGGAGTTAGCGCCGATAATCCACAGCATAGAGGTGTTCGTACCTGCCATGACCAGCCAGGCCACCACCACGTGTGCTTTCTTGGAGATCTTGCCCCAACCGAAAATCCAGACGCCCAAGAACGTGGATTCCATGAAGAAGGACAAGAGAGCTTCGAAGGCCAGGGGGGCACCGAAGATATCGCCGACGAAGCGGGAGTATTCAGACCAGCCCATGCCGAACTGGAACTCCTGGACGATACCGGTTGCCACACCGAGAGCGAAGTTTACGAGAAATAGCTTTCCAAAGAACCGTGTCGCCTTCAGCCAGTATTCCTTGCCAGTGCGGTACCACATTGTTTCCATCAGTGCTACCAGCAAGGACATGCCGATGGTGAACGGAACCAGGAAGAAGTGGTAGACGGTAGTGATACCGAACTGCCACCGCGCCAGATCGAGGCTTTCAAGCCCCATTGAGACGACGGTCACCTTTTCCGCCTTTCCGTTAGAGTAATAGAAATTGCAAGTTCCCCAAGCCAGCAGCCACGAAGGCGCGCTGAACCCGAGTTACGCCCCAAATCTACCCTAAAATTTTACCAAGGTGTACATTTTCGCCCTGCGTGGCGAGCCTGAAGAGAGCGTTAGGCGAGGTGTGATAAGATGTTTAAAGCCTAAGTGGGCGCGAGCAACCCGCGCCGCAGTCTGCAAATCCATCGCAGTTCCAACGTGTCTCACGTTTGCGACCTGGCTGACGCTTTGGCCCCGAGCTTTCCGCTACACGGTAGCGACGAAAATAGAATCTGTAAGGTACGTTCGGTTGCTGTCCGTACAAACCGGGAGTTAAACCGTGAATAAGACAACTAAATCAGACATCCAGGCCGGAGGCACGACGCTGTTTTCCGCACAGGACTCCAGCAGCCCCAAGGCCGCTAATGCACAAATGACGATGCCGGCAGCCAGTCTGCTGTTCCAAGCCCCCGACCTGTCGAGTTTCACCAAAGCACCTTCGGAATCCGGCCCCGTCAAGCGTCGCCCCAACACAAAGGCCGAAGACGCAGAATCCGGCCCCGTCGAGGACGCTGCCCCCACTTCCCAGCGCCGCACCCGCAAACGCGGGGGAGAAGAGAAAAAGTCCGAAACCTCCAGTTCCGCTAACGATGCCACCAAACGCAAGCGCAAGGACAGCGCTGCTAAGGCGACCTCGACCCCGGAAAAGAACCCCGAGAACCTCGACGGGGAAGACACCACCAGCAGCCGACGTCGTCGACGCCGCGCCCACAGCGACGAAAACACCAACGCCGAAACCGCACAGGTTGCCGCCCTGGAAGGCTCAACCCGGCTCGAAGCCAAACGTATCCGCCGCAAGGCTGGACGCAAAGAAGGGCGCAAGCGCACCCCGATTACCGAGGCCGAGTTCCTGGCGAGACGCGAAAACGTCAAGCGAGAGATGGTGGTGCGCGAACGCGATGGGTTGAACCAGATTGCCGTGCTGGAAGACGGCCTGTTGGTGGAGCACTATGTTTCTAGACACACCCAAACCACCATGGTGGGGAATATCTATTTGGGCAAAGTACAAAATGTGCTCTCCTCGATGGAAGCGGCTTTCGTTGATATCGGCAAGGGACGCAACGCAGTGCTCTACGCCGGGGGAAGTTAACTGGGATGCCGCGGGGATGAGCGCCAAGACCGGTCGCATCGAAGATGCCTTGAACCCGGGGGATCACGTCTTGGTACAGGTCACCAAAGACCCCATCGGGCATAAAGGGGCCCGACTGACTTCGCAGATAACTTTGGCGGGACGCCACGTCGTGCTGGTTCCTTCCGGGGCCATGACCGGGATTTCGCGCAAACTTCCCGAAGAAGAACGCAAGAGACTCAAAGCTATCTTGAAGCAACTTATTCCTGCTGGATTCGGGGTGATTGTGCGCACCGCAGCCGAAGGCGCCACCGAAGAACAGCTGCGCAGTGATGTCGAGAGCCTGACGAAGATCTGGGCCGAGCTGGAGGAAAAGCAAAAGCACCCCAAGAACGCTCCGCTGCTGTTGCACTCCGAACCGGAATTGGCAGTCAGAGTCGTGCGCGATATCTTCAACGAAGATTTCACTTCTTTGACCATCCAAGGCGACACCGCTTGGAAGACCATCTCCAAGTACGTTGCCGACCTTTCCCCAGAGCTACAGGAGCGCTTGCGGCACTGGAAAGATGCCGACGACGTTTTTGCCGCACACCGCATCGACGAACAGCTGGCCAGGGATTTGAACGCAAAGTTTGGCTGCCCAGCGGTGGGTATTTGATTATCGACCGCACCGAGGCGATGACGGTGGTGGATGTGAATACGGGTCGCTACATCGGCCAGGGCGGCACCCTGGAAGAGACCGTGACGAAGAACAACCTCGAAGCGGCCGAAGAGATAGTGCGCCAGTTGCGACTGCGTGACATCGGCGGGATCGTAGTGATCGACTTTGTAGATATGGTGATTGAATCCAACCGCGATTTGGTGTTGCGACGTCTCGTAGAGTGCCTGGGCCGTGATCGTACCCGTCACCAGGTTACCGAAGTTACCTCGCTGGGGCTGGTGCAGATGACGCGTAAACGCGTGGGGCAGGGTCTGGTCGAGGCGTTCTCTACCACCTGTGAGTGCTGCGAGGGGCGCGGCTTCATTGTCCACGATGCCCCGGTAGAGAACAACGGCCAAGCCCCCCGAGGATTTGGCCAATCCCCCCACCAAGTACCACAACCGCTCGGGGCGGGGTTCGTCAAACTCCAAGGCCTCGCGAAACCGCGAATCCAAGGCAAAGCAAGTAGAAGAAACCAAACCCGAAGTGCGCCAGGCCATGGCCGGTATCGCCGCCGCGGCTCACAAGGAAGAAGACACCTCTTCTAGCACTCGTAAGTCGATGGACACCGAGCCCAGCGCAGAAACCGCGGCGAACACCGAAACCTCCACCGGCACCCCCGCGCGCAACCGGCGCCGCCCGGCGAAACCACAGCGGCGACCTCGACCCAGAAGGAACCCAACCTGGAGGGCAACTCCCCGCTGGGACAGAGCCCCGCACCTCGGAGGCACCGCCGCGCCGCCTCCACCGGTGTGATAAACACCGATTCCGGGGCGGATATAGTGGTTTTGGGTAAAGCCGAGGAATAGCCCCCGTGGCGAATCTGCTGGGAGGCCAAAACCTCTTTGTGGAGTACCCCGACAAGCTGCTGCTGGACCACGTCACCGTCGGTATCAACCAGGGCGACCGCCTGGGGATAGTGGGGCGAAACGGGGATGGTAAATCCACTTTGTTGCGCGTACTTTTCGCACACGCGCAACCCATGTCGGGCACCGTCACCAAACGCAAGGGATTGCGCTGCGCCCTGCTGGAACAAGACGACATGCTCCAGGGCACAGACACCGTCGAAGCGGTGCTGCTGGAAGGGCGCAAACACCACGAGGTCTGGGCCGATCCGCGTTCACGCGAAGTCCTGGAAGGCCTGTTGGGGGCCCTGCAGTGGCAGGCGAGGGTCAACGAACTGTCAGGAGGACAGCGTCGCCGCCTGGCGTTGGCGAAACTGCTGTTGGGGTCGTGGGACGTGATCGGTTTGGACGAACCCACTAACCACCTTGACCTCCAGGCAGTGCACTGGCTGGCCGGACACCTGAAACAACGTTGGTCCGCCCGTCAGGGCGCCCTGCTGGTGGTGACGCACGACAGGTGGTTCCTCGATGAAATTTCGAAAGACACCTGGGAAGTGCACGACGGCAAAGTCGAGCCCTTCGAGGGCGGCTATGCGGCCTATGTTTTGGCCCGGGTGGAACGCGACCGCCAGGCGGCCCTCGCGGCCGAGAAACGCGCGAATCTGTTGCGAAAGGAACTGGCGTGGCTGCGTCGCGGAGCCCCGGCGCGCACCTCGAAACCAATTCCGCCTGGATGCGGCCAATGCCTTGATCGCTGATGTGCCCCCGGTGCGCGACCAGATAGAGCTGGCGAAGTTAGCTACGGCGCGTCTGGGCAAAATCGTGGTGGACCTGGTAGATGTGGATTTTTCCTATACCGGGATGTCTACGGCTCCCGACCTGGATTCCACCCCCGCCGACGCCGTGTTGCGCGACGTGACTTGGCGGGTGGCCCCCGGTCAACGCGCGGGAATCCTGGGGGCCAATGGCGCGGGGAAATCCACCCTGCTGTCCCTGCTGGCCGGGGAACTGCAGCCCACCCGGGGGCTGCGCCGCGAAGGCAAAACCGTCAAGATCGGGGTTCTGGATCAGGAGTTTCGTGCCCTGGAAGAAATCGGGGAATACCAGGTGTACCAGGTTTTGGGGCGCCTCAAAGGCAGTTTTGAAGTCGAGGGCCAGGAACTCACCCCCGCGCAGATGCTGGGCCGTCTGGGTTTCAACACTTCCCAGCTCCAGGCAAAGGTAAACGCGCTTTCCGGGGGCCAGAAACGTCGCCTCCAGATTTTGCTGTTGCTTTTGGAGGAACCGAATGTGCTGATTCTGGATGAACCCACCAACGACATCGACACCGATACTTTGACGGCGCTGGAAGACTTGCTGGATGCCTGGCCCGGGACTTTGCTGGTGGTTTCTCACGACCGCTACTTGATTGAACGCATCACCGATAATCAATACGCCGTCATCAATGGGGGTCTGCGCCACCTTCCCGGCGGGGTGGAGCAGTACCTGGATTTGGTGAATTCCCCCGGCGAGGAAAGCGGATTGCGTCCCGGTGAAGTCAGTTCCCGGGTCGAGGACGTAGCTGCGGTTAGTGGGAGTGGCGCGGCTAGTGGGAGTGCTGTTGTTTTGGGGGGGTGGCGCGGTCAAGGAGCCCTCAGTCAACGCGGGTAAGGCCAACTGGGAAGCACGCAAACTTTTAGCCGGGGTAGAAAAGAAAATCGAGAGGGTCAAAGCGCAGGTCTCGAGGCTCAACCAAGAGCTGGAACGCGCTGATGTAGCGGACTATTTGCGTCTGGCTCAACTGAACCAGGAGCTCCAAGCCCAAAGACTTGCTCAAGAAGAGCTCGAAACCCAGTGGCTGGAACTGGCCGAAACCATAGAAAACTAAAACCCGTCCTCGCCGGGGTGGAACTTTGGCTGGAACCGCAACCCCCGTCCTCGCCGGGGTGGAACTTTGGTTGGAACCGCAACCCCTGTCCTCGCCCCGGACTTCCCTCTTTGGCGCACATAACCGAGGCGGAGCCGATAAAGTGGAACCATGACCGATCCAACACCCACCGTACCTGCCGGTATCCCGCAACTGGACGATGCTGCTACCCTGCCACAGGTGAAACGCGCCCAGATGCTCATCATCACTGGGATGAGCGGGGCGGGACGCTCCCAGACCGCCCAAGTTCTCGAGGACCTGGACTGGTACGTGGTGGATAATCTGCCCCCGCGCATGCTGGCGCCCCTGGCCGGGATGATGACTCCCGGCGGGGAAGGGGTGCACAGATTGGCCGTCGTGGTGGATGTGCGTTCGCGGATGTTTTTCAGCGAATTCATGCAGACTCTGGACGGTTTGCGCGAGGCGCGAATCGACCACCAGATCCTGTTCCTCGATGCCTCGGATTCCGCCCTGGTTCGGCGTTATGAAAGGGTGCGACGCCCCCACCCCCTGCAGGCTCAGGGACGCATCATGGATGGGATCACGGCCGAACGTGAACTGCTGGCGCCGATTCGTGACCGCGCCGATATCTACCTGGATACCACGACTCTTTCGGTGCACGATCTGGCGCGTTCCGTGCGCGACATCGTGGCGGGGGACCGGGTGTCGAATCTCAACGTCACCGTGATGAGTTTTGGGTTCAAATACGGGCTGCCTCTGGACGCGGACCACGTGGTGGATGTGCGATTTTTCGCCAACCCCTATTGGGTTACGGAACTGCGTCACCTCACCGGCAAAGACCTGGCAGTGGCGAACTACGTGCTGGGGCAACCCGGCGCCCAACAGTTCGCCACCAGCTATGTCCAGACCCTGGCGCCGGTGCTGAACGGGTATCTGAATGAGCTCAAGCCCTTTGTAACCATTGCGGTGGGGTGCACCGGGGGTAAACACCGTTCGGTGGCGATGGCGGAACGCATCGCGCAGCTGTTGCGCTGGGCCGGGTTTTCGGTGCGCGCAGCGCATCGCGACATCGGGAAAGAATAGGGAAAACCATGCCGGAACATGATAAACCCCTGGTGTTGCCCGGTGATTGGCCGGGTCAAAGCGTCCAACCCAAAGTCGTGGCTTTCGGTGGCGGACACGGGCTATATGCCACTTTGCAGGCCCTGACACACGTCACCCCGGAGTTGACCGCCGTGGTGACGGTGGCAGATGACGGGGGATCTTCGGGGCGGCTGCGCGAAGAATTCGATTTGCTGCCTCCCGGGGATCTGCGTATGGCTTGCGCCGCGCTGTGCGATAACTCCAACTGGGGTGCGACCTGGCGGAATATTCTGCAGCATCGTTTTCAATCCGACGGCCCGATGGGCGGACATTCCCTGGGGAATCTGCTGATAACCGGGCTGTGGCAGCAGCTGGGCGATCCGGTGGCGGGCCTGGACTGGTTGACGAAGCTTTTAGATGCCAAGGGGCGCGTTCTGCCGATGTCCCGGGTTCCGATTGCGATCGAAGCGCAGATGGAGTTGGACGGCGAGGTCCGCGTGGTGCGGGGTCAAGCCACGGTCGCCAAGGCGCCGGGTACGGTGCGCGAGGTTCGCCTCGATCCGCCCCAGGCTCCGGTTCCGGGTGCGGTCTTGGAGGCGGTAGAGCAGGCCGATTGGGTGGTGTTGGGTCCGGGTTCCTGGTACACCTCGGTTCTGCCGCATCTCTTGGTCGATGAGTTGCGCGAGGCGATTGTGAAAGTGCGGCGCGCAAAATCTTGGTTTTGAATTTGTCGCGACAGCGTGGCGAAACCGAAGATTTGAGTCTGCCAGATCACTTGCGAGTGTTGCGCAGCTATGCCCCGAACTTGAGTTTCGCCGCGGTAATCGCTGACCCGGCCGCGGTGGACGATATTGATGATTTGATGGCGGCAGGCGAGGGTTTCGCGGCCCATGTTATGTTGCGTCAGCTGTCCTTGGGTGACGGGACTTCGCGTCACGACCCGCTGCGCCTGGCGGCGGCTTTCCGCGACGCTATGGGAGGAAACTGGGCGGACCTGAACAATATCGAGCAGCTCGATACCCACTAGGGGTAGGACCGAGGGTTGGGTCGCCGCGGGGCTTTTTAGTATCTTGGAGTATGTGACGCAGAGTAAAGAAATGTCCTTGACACTTGCCGCGAAAGAAGAGCTGGCTCGGGTATCCGCAGAGTCGCGGGCGGATTTCCGCACCGAGGTCAGCGTGCTGCTGCGGTTTTCCGGGGGGATTCACCTGGTGGCGGGAAATATTGTCGTTGAGGCGGAACTGGATAATGCGGCTGCGGCGAAACGCCTGCAGCTGGCACTTATCGAGCTGTATCGAACCCCTTCTCAAGTTGTTATCGTCAGCGGGGGCGGTATCCGTAAAACTGATCGTTACGTGGTGCGAGTGGTGGAAGGCGCTCGCAAACTGGCGGTGGATACCGGTTTGTTGGACCGGGCAGGACGCCCGATTCAAGGACTGGCCCCAGCGATTGTTTCGGGCAGCATACCGGCTTGCCAGGCGTCGTGGCGAGGAGCCTTTTTAGCGCGGGGTTCCTTGACGGAGCCTTCGCGTTCTTCCGCTTTGGAAATCAGTGCCCCCGGTTCCGAGGCAGCCATGGCTCTGAGCGGTATCGCCCGGCGTTTAGGGGCGAATGCGAAATCCCGGGAGGTGCGATCTACCTATCGGGTATCGGTGCGGGAAAATGATTCCATTGCGACTCTGCTGCAACAGATGGGGGCGGTGCACACCTTGGAATCCTGGTCCAAGCGTCGGGAAAAACGCGAAAAACGCGGAGAAGTGAATCGTTTGGCGAATTTTGACGATGCGAATATGCGCCGCTCCACCCGGGCCGCGGTTTTGGCTTCGGCCCGAGTTAAGCGAGCTTTTGAAATTTTGGGTGATGACGTGCCCCAGCACTTGATCACTGCCGGACAGCTACGCGTCGAACACAAGCAAGCATCCTTAGAGGAATTGGGTCAGCTTTCCAGCCCGCAGTTGACCAAGGACGCGGTGGCGGGTCGGATTCGGCGTTTGCTGGCTATGGCAGACAAGAAAGCTGCCGAGCTGGGAATCCCCGATACCGAGGCGGGACTGAACCAAGAATTACTTGAAGCATAAGGACTTCACAGTTTCTTGGGACTTTTAACCCTTCCAAGTCGGGTGGATTCGTAGTAGGTTTAACCTAGCTGGTTGTCTGAAAACCGGCGGTCGCCTGCGGTCCTTTTTGGATTGTATTGGCGGCTTGAAAAACCTAGTGCGCACAAGCGTGCGCAAGATGGAGGAAACAGTGACCGTTCGCGTAGGTATCAATGGTTTTGGCCGCATTGGCCGCAACTTCTTCCGCGCTGCTCTGGAGCAGGGCGCCGATATCGAAATCGTCGGCGTGAATGATCTGACCGACAACCACACCCTGGCTCACTTGCTGAAGTACGACTCGGTAACCGGTCGTCTGGGCAAAGAAGTTTCTTATGACGACACCTCGATCACCGTTGACGGCAAGTCCTTCGCCGTCATGGCCGAGCGCGACCCTGCCAACCTGGATTGGGGCAAGCTGGGTGCTGACGTCGTGATTGAATCCACCGGCTTCTTCGTAGACGGTGATGCGGCTCGCGCTCACCTGAAGGGTGGCGCCAAGAAGGTCATTATCTCGGCCCCGGCTAAGGGCAATGTTGATGGCACTTTTGTCATGGGTGTAAATGACTCGCAGTATGACCCGGCCAAGCACGACGTTATTTCCAACGCTTCTTGCACCACCAACTGCCTGGCTCCGATGGCCAAGGTTCTGCAGGAAGAATTCGGCATCGAATATGGCTTGATGACCACCATCCACGCTTACACCGGTGACCAGCGTCTGCATGACGCCCCGCACAAGGATCTGCGCCGCGCCCGCGCCGCTGCCCAGAACATCGTCCCCACCTCCACCGGTGCGGCCAAGGCGGTTTCCCTGGTGCTGCCCGAGCTGGCTGGTAAGCTGGACGGCTACGCTCTGCGCGTTCCGGTTATCACCGGTTCGGTAACTGACCTGTCCTTCATCCCCACCAAGGACTGCTCCGTCGAGGACGTCAACGCCGCGATGAAGGCCGCCTCCGAAGGCGCGCTGAAGGGCATCTTGGGCTACAACGATGAAGGCATCGTCTCTACCGATATCGTCACCGATTCCCACAGCTCCATCTTTGACGCTCCTCTGACCAAGAAGACCGAAAAGATGCTCAAGGTGGTGTCTTGGTACGACAACGAATGGGGTTACTCCAACCGCTTGGTTGACCTGGCCGTGAAGGTCGGCAAGTCCCTGTAATGACTGCAGCTTGGGCGCCTGTGACCGTCTTAGGTTGCGGGCGCCCATTTGCTACGCCCAGTCAATATCCGATTTTGCTTGAAGAGTAAAGGAAAAACATGCTCAAAACCATCGAATCTCTAGGGGACCTGCACGGGAAAGCTGTCCTGGTCCGCTCTGATTTCAATGTGCCGCTCAAGGACGGGGGCATCACCGATGACGGCCGTATCCGCGCTGCGCTGCCGACTTTGCGTAAGCTGCTCGAGGGCGGCGCCAAAGTCATCATCATGGCTCACCTGGGTCGCCCTAAGGGCACCCCGGATCCCCAGTTCAGCTTGGCACCCGCAGCAAAGCGTCTGGAAGAACTCATCGGCGTGAAGGTCACCCTGGCCGGGGATGTTACTGGTGCGGATGCCCAGGCCAAGGCTCAGGCTTTGTCGGTGGGTGAAATCTTGATGCTGGAAAACGTGCGTTTCGACCCGCGTGAAACCTCGAAGGAAGATGCCCAGCGCGAGGAACTCGCCGCCGAGATGGCGAAGCTGGCGGATTGCTTTGTCTCCGATGGTTTCGGTGTGGTGCACCGCAAGCAGGCCTCGGTATACGACATTGCCAAGGTTCTGCCCGCGGCTGCCGGTCTGTTGGTCAACAAGGAAATCGAGTCCCTGCGTCGCGCCACGGACAACCCCGAACGCCCCTACACCGTGGTGCTGGGTGGTTCGAAGGTTTCAGACAAGCTGGGAGTCATCGCGAATCTCTTGACCAAGGCCGATACCTTGCTGATTGGCGGCGGTATGGCTTATACCTTCCTCAAGGCCCAAGGCTTGGGAGGTAGGTAAGTCCCTGCTCGAAGAAGACCAGGTCGAAACTGTAAAGGGATACCTCGAAACGGCCAAGACCAATGGGGTTGACTTGGTGCTGCCCATCGACACGGTGGTTGCACCCGAGTTCAAAGCCGATGCCACTGCAACTGTGGTTGACGTGGACGCCATCCCGTCAGACCAGATGGGGCTGGATATCGGGCCCAAGTCCCGAGAACTTTTTGCTTCGAAGATTGCCCAGTCTAAGACGGTGGCGTGGAACGGCCCCATGGGTGTTTTCGAATTTGAGGCCTTTGCTGCGGGCACCAAAGCCGTGGCGAAAGCCTTGGAAGAAGGCAGCTGCTTCAGCGTGGTTGGCGGCGGTGACTCCGCGGCCGCAGTCAGGCTGCTGGGCTTCGACGAGACTAAGTTCAGCCACATCTCTACCGGTGGCGGGGCTTCTCTGGAATTGTTAGAGGGCAAGGTTTTGCCCGGTATCGCTGTATTGGAGGACTAAGTTATGACTCGCATCCCTTTGATGGCCGGCAACTGGAAGATGAACCTCGATCATCTTGAGCAATTAAGCTGGTCAACGAACTGAACCTGGATCTGCAAGATCACAAGCACGATTACTCTAAGGTAGAGGTAGCGGTACTGCCTCCTTTCACGGATATTCGCTCGGTACAAACCACCATTGACGGAGACAACATGAAGATCCGTTACGGGGCCCAGGATGTCTCTATCCACGACAACGGGGCCTACACCGGCGAGGTTTCCACAGCGATGCTCACCAAGCTGGGCTGCACCTACGTGACGGTGGGGCACTCGGAACGTCGGGAATACCACCAGGAATCTGACGCGTTGGTGAATGAAAAGGCCCGCAAGATTTTGGCTGCCGGTATGGTGCCGATTATTTGTTGTGGCGAGGCCCTGGAGGTGCGTAAAGCCGGTACTCACGTTGATCACGTTTTGGCGCAAATCGAAGCCGACTTCGACTCGATTCCCGCCGCGGATGCGGAAAAATGCGTGGTGGCTTACGAGCCTATCTGGGCCATCGGCACAGGCGAAGTAGCTACTCCCGAAGACGCCCAAGAAGTCTGCGGCGCCATTCGTGTGAAGCTCACCGGGTTGTACGGCCCCGAAGTGGCAGACAAGATTCGTATACTCTATGGCGGATCGGTCAAGTCCGGTAACGTCAAGGACATCATGGCTAAGCCCGATGTGGATGGAGCCTTGGTCGGCGGGGCATCTCTGAAAGCCGAGGAATTCGGCAAGATTTGCCGGTTGGGCGAATAATCAAGCTAGACATAGTCGGGGCCGCGTGATCTGCACGCGGCCCCGACTGCTTGAAAGGATTTTCTTTAGACTATTCTAGCTGCTTCTGTCCACTAAAGACATACCGAATTCAATTAATTGGTGTTTTACCTGGGGGCTGCACTCTATGGAGTTCAAAACCTGTTGGGAAAACTCGAGATTTTGGTTGATTAGGTCAGACACGGCTTTGCGTGCGCCCGATCCGGTGATGATATTGCGGATGTTTTCGATGATGGGAGGAGTCACGTCAGGGGCACCCCAGTAGCGCTGTAGGTAATCACGCCCCTTGTCGTCCGTTCGTTCCCACGCCAGGGCCAGCTGCACGGTGTGTTTGCCGGAGCGGATATCGTCTCCGGTGGGTTTGCCGGTGAGTTCTTGGTCGCCGAAAATCCCCAGGTCGTCATCGCGAAGTTGATAGGCGATGCCCAGGGGAGCGGCAAAACCATCTATCTGCGCCAGCAGTTCGGGGCTGGCACCGGCCAGCGCAGCACCGAGCTGCATGGGGATAACCACCGAGTAGCGGGCGGTTTTGTGGCGAATCACCTCCATGGCCTCGGAATGGAGAGGGGGATGGGCACTGCTGAACTCGGTGGTTTCAGCCGAGAGATCGAGGTATTGGCCGTAGGCTACCTCGGATTGCATCCCGACGAAGAGGTCGCAGACTTTGCAGAAACTGTGGTGGTCGATACCGTTGGCGCAGTGCACGAAGTAAGAGTTCGCTGCGGCATAGAGCAAATCTCCCCACAAGATGGCAGCGGAACGTCCAAAGTGCGGCCCGCTGTTAGGCGAAGATGTGGTGTAGGCGATGTGAGCCGAGGGCAGGCCCCTTCGATACCTGGCATCATCGATGATGTCGTCGTGAACTATGGCGCTGGCTTGGAAAAGTTCCAAACAGGCCCCCAGATCTAAGAGGTTGTCGGGAATAGTGGGGCTGACGGAACCGCCGGCAGTGATCCAACCTATGTAGGCGCCGATAGCGCGGAAACGCTTGCCTCTGGAGATGATGGAGATAGCGGGTGCGGAGAAAGAATCGAGTTGGTCTGAAGAGAGAGCATCTCCGGTGCAGTATTGCCATGGAGCTGCCAGTCGTTCACCCACGCCAGAGCGGATAACTGCAATTTCGGGCATTTCGTCTAGCATGACTGTAATTTTATCATAAGGGCAAAATTTGATACCCTGAATTATAATTGTGCCTCGATACGTAAGAACGACGTAAGAAAGGCTTCTTGTGGCAGAAACTTCCAAAACCGCTGAAAAACCCGCCGAAACTACAGTGGATCAAGCCCAGAAGACGAAACCGAGCAAAGCGAAAGCCCCCGCTACTAAGACCACGGCAAAGAAGGCTACCTCTACGAAGGCGGCTGCTTCCAAGACCGCGGCGACTAAGTCTGGTACCACCAAGACCGCGGCGACTAATACCACGAGTGCCAAGGCACCGGCGAGTAAAACCACCGCTAAGACAGGAACGGCGAAAACGACTGCGACGAAGACCGCCAAGGCCGCTACGGCAAAATCCACCGACACGAAGACCTCGACCCAGGTCACCGCCACAAAAGCTGGAAGTGCGAAAACCGCCACCGATACCGCCGAAACAGAGGCGGCCTCGACGGGGGCGAAAACCACGACGAAGAAACCCGCGACCTCCACCAAAGGCAGCACCAAGAAAAGCACCGGTGCGCAGAGTCCCACCGAGACAGCTCTAGTCCCCGCCGAAACCACTGAGACCGAGGCCACAACCGAGGGGGCAAAGCCCAAGACTGCGCGTAAAACTCGCGCCAAGTCAACTGCCAAATCAACTGCCAAGTCCAGTACTAAGTCCAGCGACGGCAAGAAAAAAAGCCGAAACCGCCAAGGATTCCCTGCTCCGAAGAGCAGCTCGAAGAAGACGAGCTGGAAGAAGTCGAACTGGGCGAAGAGGAACTGGAAGACGGTGAACTCGACGACCTGGAAGACGAGGAGGACGGAGCCGAGGGCGAAGGCGAGGACGAAGGCGATGAAGATGGCGATGCCAAGTCTTTAGGTGCGGAACACGAAGGCGACAAAGACCTGGGCGAAGCCGCCTTTATTATCTCCGAGAAGGACGAAACCGACGAACCGGCGCAGAAAGTTACCGTGGCCGGGGCTACTTCGGACCCGGTGAAGGATTACCTGAAGCAGATCGGTAAAGTGGCTTTGCTCAACGCCGAACAAGAGGTGGACCTGGCTAAGCGAATCGAAGCTGGTTTGTATGCCGAACACCTGTTGAAGACCGAGCAAGACACCATGACGCCCAAGCAGGCTCGCGAACTGCACTGGGTGGTTTCTGACGGGCAAACCGCCAAGAACCACCTGTTGGAGGCGAACCTGCGCCTGGTGGTTTCCCTGGCGAAGCGCTATACCGGTCGCGGCATGCTGTTCTTGGATCTGATTCAGGAAGGCAACCTGGGTTTGATTCGCGCGGTCGAAAAATTCGATTACTCCAAGGGCTACAAGTTCTCCACCTACGCGACGTGGTGGATTCGCCAAGCCATTACGCGCGCCATGGCAGACCAGGCCCGTACCATTCGCATCCCGGTCCACATGGTGGAAGTCATCAACAAGTTGGCACGGGTGCAGCGCCAGATGCTGCAGGATTTGGGACGCGAACCTACCCCCGACGAGTTGGCGATGGAGTTAGATATGACTCCGGAAAAAGTCGCGGAAGTGCAGAAGTACGGGCGCGAACCGATTTCTTTGCACACCCCGCTGGGCGAAGACGGAGATTCCGAGTTCGGCGACCTAATCGAAGATTCCGAGGCAGTGGTTCCGGCTGATGCCGTGTCTTTTATGATGCTGCAAGAACAACTGCACCGCGTTTTGGATACGCTTTCCGATCGCGAATCCGGGGTGATCGAGATGCGTTTCGGTCTGCAAGATGGCCAGCCCAAGACTTTAGACGAGATCGGGCGACGCTACGGGGTGACTCGCGAACGCATCCGCCAGATTGAATCCAAGACTATGTCCAAGTTGCGACACCCCGCGCGTTCCCAGTCTCTGCGCGACTATCTCAACTAGGGATGTGGGGTATCTGTTGTTGAGCTGGGGCCGCCTGGCTAAGGTGGGACTATGAGTGGAAATGAGTTTTCGGTTTTGGCTGCTTCTCGGCATTCGGTGCGCAGCTTTCAAGACACCCAGATAGCCCCCGAAGTTCTGGAGGCGATTCTAGAAGATGCCCGGTGTGCGCCTTCGTGGTCCAATACACGCCCCTATAAGTTGGCTTTGGCCAGTGGACAGCAAGCCCGGCGTTTGGGACAGGCCTATCAGGCCGAATACGACCGGGCTCTACCCATGACGCACCATCACCTGCCAACCATTTTGAAACTGGCGCTGAGTGGGAAACTGCCCGACGGGGACTACAAGCCCTTGAAAAAATACCCTGCCGAGTTGCTGGCGCGTTCGCAAGAAATCGGCAAGGGACTCTATACCCACCTGGGGATTGCGCGCCACGATCGCCAGGCTAGAGACGCCTATACTCGCAAGAACTTCAACGGTTTCGGGGCACCGACCTTAGGATTTGTCTTTATTTACCGCGGGTTGTTGCCATTTTCGGCCTTGGATGCGGGGCTGATGCTCCAAACCCTGTTCTTGGCGGCGAAATCCCGCGGGGTGGATTCCTGTGCCCTGGGTTCCCTGGCGATTTGGCGCCGTCCCTTGGACGCCGAATTCGAGATTGATCGGGACTATAAACTCATTACCGGTTTTGCGTTGGGCTACGCCACCGAGGATTCGATTAACGATTTCCGCGCCAAGCGCGCTCCGTGGAACTGTTGCGGGCAAAACCCCGCAACCAGGCGCCCTCCACCCCGATACCGCACCCCGGTGGAAAACGGCCCAGCCGTCCTCGACCGGGGAGAAAATTGGCACCCCACGGAGAGGCAAGACGGCGAGAAACCGGATAATCGGTAAGATATCCGGGTGACGAATGACGGATCTGGATACTCTGCTCACCATCTCTCGGTTCTGGAAGGCCTGGAGGCGGTGCGCAAACGCCCCGCGATGTACATCGGCTCCACCAATCAAAAGGGCCTGATGCATTGTCTGTGGGAGATCATCGATAACTCGGTGGATGAGGCCCTGGCGGGGCACTGTAACTTTATCGAGGTGCTGCTTTACCCCGATCATTCGGCCGAGGTACGGGACAACGGGCGCGGGGTGCCCATTGACGAGGTGCCGGGAACCGGGCTTTGCGGGGTCGAGGTCGTCTTTACTAAGCTGCACGCCGGGGGAAAGTTCGACTCAGATAATTACAAGGTTTCGGGCGGGCTCCACGGGGTGGGAGCTTCGGTGGTGAATGCGCTTTCGGCCAGGCTGGACGTGCAGGTTGATCGCAACGGGAAAACTCACGGGCTGCAGTTTCGGCGTGGAGAACCGGGGAGTTCAATGACCCGGCCGGAGCGGATTCGACCCGGCTTACCCCGAATAACCCCTTTGTGCCATTCGAAGATTCCTCTAAGTTGACGGTTATAGGCAAGGCGAAGAAGGGCGTGACGGGAACCCGGGTGCGGTTCTGGGCGGATTACCAGATATTCCCCAAGGATGTCGAATTCAGTTATGAAGACTTGGCGCAGCGCGCGCGCAAAACCAGTTTCTTAGTGCCGGGACTGAAACTGACGGTAACCGATTTGCGTGGCGAAACCCCCCAAAGCGACACCTTCCTCCACGAGGGCGGCACCGTAGACTACGTCGAGTTCCTCGCCCCGGACCGCGGCGTAACCGATACCTGGCAACTCACCGGGGAAGGCACCTTCAAAGAGATGGTGCAGGTGCCGAATCCCGAAACTGGGCACCTCGAACCGCGCGAACTGGAACGCACCTGCGAAGTCGATGTAGCGCTGAGGTGGGGGACGGGATACGACACGATTGAGAAAACCTATGTAAACATTATTGAAACCCCGGTGGGCGGGACGCATCTGCAGGGATTTGAGCAGGCTTTGGTGAAAACCCTGCGCGCCCAGATTGGTGCGAATACCCGCAAATTGAAGCTTTCCTCCAAGGAATCCAAGATTGAGAAAGAAGATATCTTGGCGGGAATGACAGCAGTGGTGACGGTGCGGCTACCGGAACCGGAATTCGAGGGACAAACCAAGGAGGCCCTGGGCACCGCGGCGGTGAAAGGCATTGTGTCCAAGGTGGTGGCTCAGGGACTCGAAGCGCGGTTGCACCCCAAGAAGCGCGACGACAAGGCTCAGGTGCAGGCCCTGTTGGAGAAAATCGTGGCGGAGATGCGTTCGCGGCTCTCCGCCCGGTTGTCCAAGGAAATTACCCGGCGAAAAAATGCCTTGGAAACTTCGACTTTGCCTACGAAACTGGTGGATTGCCGCAGTGAAGACGTAAAGCAAACCGAGCTGTTTATCGTAGAGGGTGACTCGGCGTTGGGCACGGCGAAAGCGGCGCGTTCTTCGGAGTTTCAGGCCCTGTTCCCGATTCGCGGCAAGATACTGAATGTGCAAAAAACCGGTACGGCACAGATGCTGGGGAATGCGGAATGCGCGGCGATTATTCAGGTGTTGGGGGCCGGTTCAGGACGGACCTTTGACCTGAGCCAGGCCCGTTACGGTAAGGTCATTATGATGACCGATGCGGATGTGGACGGGGCACATATCCGCACCTTGCTGTTGACTCTGTTCTTCCGTTACATGCGTCCCTTGATTGCCGCGGGGCGGGTCTATGCCGCCGTCCCGCCCCTGCACCGCATCCAAGTCAACGCTAAAGGCAAAGCTCCCGCTGAGTTGCGCTATACCTATTCCGAAGACGAGTTGCATCGAGTGCTGGCCGATCTGGAAAAGAAAGGCCGCAACTATAAGGAACCGATTCAGCGTTACAAGGGCCTGGGCGAGATGGACGCGGACCAGCTGGCGGAAACCACCATGGACCCCGTACATCGCACCTTGCGGCGCATCAATCTCAGTGACGAAGCGGCCCTATTGAAGGCCGAAGACACCTTTGAGTTGCTGATGGGTTCCCAGGTTCCACCCCGACGCGACTTTATTATCGAGGGAGCCGCTCAGTTGGACGCACAACTGATTGATGCTTAAACTGAAATCTGTGCCTGCTTGGGCAGGTTTCCGGTTTCCCGGCAGAGCAAAGCGGGACGGAGCAGAGCAAGTGTTGTAGGTTGCGGTCAGGGGCCGCGGAAACAGGGGGTAGGAGTTGAGGCTAGACCCCGCTATCGAAACTCCTGGCTTAGCTTGGGAGCCCCTGGAACAGTCTCAATCCCAAGACTTGATTACGCTTATCTCCGAGATGGAGCGTATCGATAATCCGCCCTACCGCACCACTCCCGACGAGGTCACCCAGATTTTCGAAACCGAGTTCCAGGGTTTATCCGGCTGGGATTCCGACGGCAGGTTGCAGGCTTACGCCATTGTGCGCGTGGTGAAAACCAACGGTTTGCAAGCCGTGTGTTCCGGGGGAGTCGGGGTGAATTGGCGTAACCGCGGGGTTGGTTCGGCCATATTCGAATGGGAAGTAGCCACCGCCAAAGAGATGCTGCAAGGCCGGGGGGAATACGCCCAGATTGTGTGTTTTGTGGACCAATCCGGGGCGAATCTTTCGGATTGGATGCGTACCTTTGGTTTTGAAAAAACCCAGAGTTTCCTCGAGTTGCGTCGTGACTTGAAGGAAGCGGTAGAGGTGGTGGAACCGGGCCAGTACCTGCAGGTCATACAGTGGAGTCCGGAACTGGACGACCAGGTGCGTCGCGCCCACAACCGATTGATTGAACTGACGGTGGGCGCCCCGGCCCAGGATGCCCAGGCCTGGCAGGAGAACCGCACCTTCTTTGCGCCGCAATGGTCATTCGTCGCCTTGGATCGCTCCACTGACCGAGCCGAAGTCGCGGGATATCTGCTTTCGGCGCGTTTCGAAGCGGATTGGGAAGCGCTGGGGTGGTCCGAAGGCTACACCGAGATGCTGGGAATCCTACCCCAATACGCTGACACTGATGTGGCCCACGCCTTGCTGTCACGGGCGATCGCTGCCTATCAGAAAGACGGGATGGACTATGCCACGGTGGGGCTGGCCGAAGCCAATCCCACTGACGTGGCCAGCCTCTATGAAGAATTCGGCTATCGCGAAACCGGAGCTTCGACGATGTGGGTGATGGACGTGGGCAAGCGCGAAACCCCGGAGGAAGAAACCGGGGAAATCCCCCGAGCCTAGGCTTAACCGAAGTAGGCGATTTGGGAAGTCACCGCCACTCCCGAACCGTCGCGACGTTCATCTAAGTCCGGTAGGGAGACCTCGTTCCCCTTTAAATCGAAGGCTTTCACCGGGTCGGGACCGATAAAGGCCAAGTCCAGCGCGTATTCCCCCTTCAAGAAACGCTGTGCCCGCACACCTTGCGAACCGCGCCCCTTTACCGGATACCGGTCCAAAGGAGTGAGCTTCACCGAGGACTGGTTGGTACCGGGCATGGCCCCCATAATCGCGGCGAGTGTGGCGACAACGTGGGAAGACATCTCTTCGTTTCGCACGCTGGCCCCGGCGATGACTTTGCAGTTGGGACGCAGGCTCATCCCCGCCACTCCCGAGGCATTGCGCCCCTGTGGGCGAATCTTGTCCGCCGCGGTGCGCAGCAGCTGGGCATCGTTGGAAACCATGAAAATCTGGGAGTCGTCGGGGCAGGTGGCGGCGAAAACCACGCGGTCGGTGGGCTCAAGTTAATCACCACGAAACGCGACTGGGTACCGGGGTAATCTGGGCGCATCCGCTTGATGGTGCCGTTTTCTGTAATCATAACGATGGTTTCTTCGCTCAGCGGGATGATTCCGGCCACGGTTTCCCCCTCTTCGAGGGCGGCGGCTTGGGAAAGTTGGGGCGCGCCGCGCAAACTCCACTCCGTTTGGTCCGCACTGTCCAAGTCGCCCGGTGGCAGGGCCAGGGCCTCTAGCTTTACCACCTGCCCCGAACTGGTCACCACTCCGAAGGCCTCGTGGGTGCGCGTTAGGCAGGTCCCGATGACCCCGTCACCGAAACGCCGGACGGGACCGGTGTCGGAAATCCTGGTGGCGCGCCCGTCGGCACCCAAAATGATGCGGCACGGTTCGTCGGGTACTTCCAGGGGGACGTCCCCTGCTGAAACCAGGGCCGTGCCGAGGTTCGCCGCCAGGGATTGGGCCGGGGTCGCGTTGGCGGGGGTGTTGACAGCGCTGCCGTCTTCTTCCAGCAGCACGGTGCGTCGCGGGGTGTCGATCTGGGCGGCTGCCTGGCGTAGGTCATCGCGCACCACCGCGTGTAAGGCGGCCTGAGACGCCAGGATTTCTTCGAGTTGGGCGATGGTGCGGCGCAGCTCATCGGCCTCGGCTTCCAGTTCCAGGCGAGAAAACTTGGTCAGGCGGCGCAACCGCAGCTCCAAGATGTATTCCGCCTGGGCCTCGGAGAGGTCGAAAAATCTCCATCAGGCGACTCTTGGCCGCGGGGGAGTCATCCGAAGTGCGAATCACTTCGATAACTTCGTCCAGGTTCAACACCGCTATCAACAAGCCGTCAACCAGGTGCAGTCGCTCGCGTTTGCGCGCCAAGCGGTACTCGGTGCGGCGTCGAGTAACCGTAACGCGGTGATCGACGAAAACCTGCAAGGCCTCGCGCAACCCCAGGGTGCGCACCTGGCCGTCCACCAGGGCCACCATGTTGATTCCGAAGGATTCCTGCAGCAGGGGTTTGCTTGTAGAGCTGGGCCAGAACGGCTTCGGGATGGAAACCGTTCTTTACTTCCACCACAAGACGCATCCCGTTCTTGCGGTCTGACAGGTCGTGCCAGCCCGAAACCCCTTGACTTTGCCCGCACTGACGGCTTCTTTGAGTTTCTCGGCCACGCGTTCGGGCCCTACCAGATAAGGCAGTTCGGTTATCACGATGCCGCGCTTACGCGGGCTGACTTGTTCGATGGTGGCACGCGCCCGGGTCTGGAACACCCCCGCCCGGTTTCGTAGGCTTCGCGGATCCCCTCCATCCCCACAATCACGCCCCCGCCGGGAAGGTCCGGTCCGGGACACAACCGCATCAGTTCCTCGACACTGGCCTGCGGATTATCCAGCAGGTGAATCGCCGCCGCCACAGTTTCTCCAACATTGTGCGGGGGAATATTCGTCGCCATCCCCACCGCGATCCCGGAGGCCCCGTTGACCAGCAGGTTCGGGAAAGCCGTAGGCAATACCGCGGGTTGAGTGAACTGGTTGTCATAGTTCGGCACGAAGTCGACCGTGTCTTCATCGATATCCGCCACCATCAACATGGCACCGGGCGCCAGGCGAGCCTCGGTATAGCGCGCCGCCGCGGGGCCGTCATCCAGCGAACCGAAGTTCCCGTGCCCGTCCACCAGCGGTACGCGCATGGTGAAGGGCTGCGCCAGCCGTACCAACGCATCGTAAATCGCGGAGTCTCCGTGAGGGTGCAGTTTCCCCATAACTTCACCCACGACGCGCTGGGACTTCACGTGCCCCTTATCCGGAGTCAGCCCCATAACTTTCATCTGGTACAAAATGCGACGCTGCACCGGCTTCATCCCGTCTTTGGCGTCGGGAAGGGCCCGGGCGTGAATCACTGAATAGGAGTACTCCAGGAAAGATTGCTCCATTTCCTTAGAGATATCGATGTCGAGGATATGTTCGGAAGTGGAGTCAGACATGCCTACTATCTTTCCAAAAAAATCCCAGCTTTTCCAGGTGAAACACCGAATGCTGGCAGAATAGAATCATGACTTTCGCCCCCGCGCCCACTGCCTTCATCGCCCCCGGGGATCCTTCCCTGCGCCTGGATCGAGTTTTGCCCCTTTTCCTGGGGGATGAACCCCAGCATTGGGCAGATAAAAGAGTGTTGTTGATTTTGATTGATGGCCTGGGATGGTGGAATCTGCAGGAGTACCTGGGGCACGCCGCGAATCTGCGGGGGTGGTGCCGCCGCGGCGAGGCAGGTGAGGTAGGTTCCGGCCAGGGTTTCGGTTCCCAGTTCGAGGCCGTCCCCGGCGAGGTCGCCGGGGACGGGGTCGAGGCTGGTGCGGTTCGGGTCGGGGTGGGGCATTCGGTGTTGCCCTCTACTACGGCGGCGGCTATCACCTCGATTCTCACCGGCGAGGCCCCAGGGAAACACAATATGCTTTCCTACGAACTTTTTGACCCCCGCCTTGACGCCCAGTTCAATCTGATCAACTTTTGTGGGTATCCGGAAAACATCAGCGATTTCCAACCCCACCCCACCTTCTTTGAAAAACTGGGGAAGGCGGGATTGCAAAGCCATGCTCTGGGGCCAAAAAAGTTCATCGCCGGGGCTTGACCCAAGCCGCGCTGCGCGGTGCCACCTATGTGTCCTCAGAGCGACTCGAATCTCGGGCTCAGGATGCCGCGCGTCTCAGTCGGCAAAGTCCCTTGACTTATTTCTATGTAGCCGACGTGGATCACGCGGGGCACAGCTACGGGGTAGGTTCTGAAAAATGGCTGACGGCCCTGGAACTCACGGACCGGGCCGTGGGAATCTGTCTGGATGCTTTGGAACCGGGGGTAGAGGTTATCCTCACTGCAGATCACGGAATGCTCAACACCGACCCGGCGCATACTTTAGATTTGGCGAAAAGCTGCGCGGCCAACCTCGTCACGGGAATAGCCGGGGAAGGACGGGCGCTGCATCTGCGCGGTAACACTTCGGCGCTGCATCTGAGGCAGGCGCTGCGCGAAGCCTTGCGAGATGCGGGACAGAGAGTGCACGAAGGCAGCGTGGCACAGGCGTTGGAGGCCCTGCCAGAGTCGCAATGCGGGACTTTGGTGTTGACGCGCGAGGAAACCGCCGAACTCCTGGCCGCCTACAACGGTACCGCGGTGAGGCGAACCGAACTGCTGGGGGAAGTAAATATCTTCAGCGCGGGGAGGAGTCAGGTGCTGGATTCGCGTTTTCACAAACCCCAGGTCTTTAAGATGATCGGCCTGCACGGGGGTTTGAGCGAAATCGAGATGCGGGTACCCCTGCTGTACTATCGCAGTTGATTTAAGAATCCTTGGAGCCAAAGAGGATTTCATCCCACGAAGGCATCGGCGCGCGTCCTCGGGAACGGCTGGGTTTGGTTTCGTTCCCCGGCGAGGACGCTACCACCGGTAGTTCCTCGAGGCCCGGCAGGGTTCCCTGCGGAGTTTCTGGAGTTTCGGGGGCGCGCTTGGGAGGGGAAGTTTCGGCTTCAGGCTTGTGGCGAGGACTCATTGGCAGCACCTCGGCGGGGTGGGTGGAGTCGGTTTCGCGTGAATCCGCCGCTGTGGCGCTATCTTTTACGAAGCCCTGAGCAATGGCAGCTTCCATCGCCGCCACATCGTCTTCTGCATCGTCTTCGGGCAAAACCACCTGTAAGCGCGAGCCTCGGGCGGCATTGAGCTCATCTAAGAGAGATTCGGTGCGGGAACTGGGGACAGGTGCGGATTCAGGTGCGGTGCTGGGCGAGGGGCTGGGAGGTGCCCAGACGCGGGGCGGCGTCTCGATCGAAACGTGAGCTGTATCCCGAATGCGGCGAGGAACCCGCCGGAGCGGTGGTTTCGGTCAACCAGCGCGATTGTTCGTCCTGGGCCAGCAGCATCCGGCTTTCAGCGTTGAACTCCCAGTTGGCTTCCATGGCTTGGGCATCTTGGACGAACTCGAGGTGAATCATCCAGTTTTCCCCCGGTTGGCGAGTCGCGTCCCACACCAGGGATTCGGGGGAAACCCCGCGGGTTGCCAGGCGGTCGATAACCAGGTCGCCCTAAGGTAGGGGCGTTTTTCTCGGCGGAGAGGGCCGTGTCGCGGGCCTGTGCGGCAGCGTAGGCTCTCTCGGCCAGCACCGGGGCTTCAAAGCGAGACACGTTATCTACATCTAATCCGGAGGCCGTAGCTACTTCGACGGCACTCAGGCCGGAACGAATCAAAGTCTGGATGTCCTTGGGACGCAAGTTATTTCCGTTGGCCTTGGTCATGGCTTCGGCCAGGCGTCGCTTTTGCTGGCGCATAATCGAACGCAGCTCTTCGTTAATAGGCAGCAGATAGCGCTCGCCGAGCTGGTCTACCAACACCAGGTGTTCTGAATCGGTGTGGATGCCGAGTAGTGACAAGGTTTCCATAGTTCCTCCTGAGTCTAAGCGTGCCAGTAAAGGGCTTTCATCCCAAGGCAACCCGCCGAGTTCGCCCTGCGTCGCATTTTTTTTCAACTTTTGCTAATATCTCCACGCTAGATGAGTCCGAAAGCAGGAAACGAAAAGGGAGGAGCAATGGCTACCGATTACGATGCCCCGCGCAAGCGCGACGAGGACACCCCTGAAGATTCTATCGAGGAACTGAAGTCACGCCGGAAGGAATCCGAAGATGCCTCGGCCGTAGAGGAAGATGAAGCTGAAGCAGCTGACAGCTTCGAACTTCCCGGCGCGGATTTATCTCATGAGGAACTCTCGGTACGGGTGATCCCCAAGCAGGATGACAGATTCACCTGTGCCGAATGCTTCATGGTGCATCACCGTTCACAGCTGGCCAGTGAAGAAAAACGGTGTGATGATTTGCGCTGATTGCGCGGGTCTGTCCTAGACCTCCAGTAGAGAAAAAGAGTCACCCATGGGATTGTTCAAGAAAAAGCCGGCAAAAAGCGAAAAATCAGGCGAATCAGCACCTTCTAAGCATGCAGTTCAGCCCGGCGAATCCGCCGCTGTATCCACTTCGGAACCCCAGGGGCAAACGGGCTTAGCTGAAATCGCGGAGGCGGAATCCGGCCCTCTGGATTTTTCCCAACTCAGTGATGACCAGCTGTCTTCCTATGTCGACTTTGGTGCTTTGCTGGTGCCCCGGCTGGCGCGTCTCGGGGTGCACCCCGACGGCCAAATCGGCGACAATGCTTTTGGCGCCCTGACTTTGCGTCTGGGGGTCGCCGGGGCGGAAGTCATGGTGGTGGCCGCTCCGAAGTCAAAGGGCCTGTGGCAAGAGCTGCGCGAGGAAATCGAAACCGAGGCTCGTAAGCAAGGCGCGAAGGTCACCACCTCCCAGGGTTCCTTCGGGCCGGAGATCCATGTCCAAATGTCCGCTCAAACTGCCGCGGGGCAGTCGGGAAATCTGCAGATGCGCTACGTGGGTATCGACGGCCCCAACTGGTTTATGCGAGTCATCTTCACCGGAGATATTGACCCGCATCATGCAGATGTCGCCGAATTAGAAGCTGCGCTGCGTCATTTCGTGGTGGTTCGTGGCTCGCAACCCCTGACTCCTCGATCCATCGTCCCCATTGTTTTGCCCGATGACTTGGTGAAACAGCTGGCCCAGCTCCAGGCACAATCGGCCTAATCCCGCGCGGGCAGGTAGACATGCAGTCTCGGGAGAATCTCGAAATCACCGGGAGGGTGGTGTCGAAAACCTGGTCCGCCCAGGGCTCGCCTTTGGTCTACCAGGTGCGGCTGCGTGGAGAAGGTCAAGTTATCAGCGTGAAATGGTTGGGTCGCGACGAGGTCCCCGGGGTGGATTTGGGGGGTAAAGATGCGGGTTTCAGGGGATTCCGATTTGTCAGGCGGGACGGAGAGTCTTGGTGAATCCCGACTATCAACTATTGAAGGAAACACGATGAGCGAGGAGAAAGCTAAACCGGCACCGCATAGCCCAAGCACCAATTTGAGTCAGTTGCAAGCGGCCTTGGGACAGAAATACGGCTCCCGCCTGGCGGGCGAAGAATTCAGTTGGCCCGAAGCCTTTGGGGGAGGGCGCGGCCTGGTGGAGTCGGTGCTGCCAACCCTGGTTTTCGTGGTGGCTTTCGTAGTGACCCGCCAGGTGTTCACCGCCGGGGCGCTGGCGCTGGGGTTGTCAGTTGGGCTCATCATCGCGCGTCTGATATCTAAGCAAAGTATCTCGCAATCCCTTGCGGGATTCATGGGTGTCGTCATCGGAGTGGCCTGGGCGATGTGGAGCGGACGCGGGGAAGATTATTTCGCCTTGGGACTGTGGACCAACGCCGCCTACCTGGTGGTGTTCCTGGGTTCGATTCTGCTTCGCTATCCCTTGATTGGGGTGATGGTGGGGTTCTTCCGCGAACAAGGCCTGCGCTGGCATCACGACGAGGGGCTGCGCGCGGATCGAAAATCTTACTATGTCGCCACCTGGCTGTGGGTAATCATGTTTGCCCTGCGCCTGGCGGTGAAGGTGCCGCTTTTCTTTGCCGGTTCGGTGGCCTGGCTGGGTACCTTCCAACTGGTGTTGGGAGTGCCGCTATTCGCCCTGGTCCTGTGGCTGTGCTGGTTGGCTCTGCGTCGCCCGGGGCGTTCCTTCCTGGACTCCGGTTTGCCCCAGCCCACCGGTGGTGCGGATACCCAGACTGGAATCCAGGTCTGAAGAAACCACCTGTTCTACCATCGCAGTCATCATGCGAGGGATAGAGAGGGAGACGTCCACCCCCCAGGAGTCGTCAAACATCCACTCGTTCTTGGGGTTATTTACCCGGGCGATGACTCGAGGTACTCCGAACTGGGTCTTGGCTAGCAGGGATATCACCAGATTCGCCGTGTCATCGCCGGTAGCCGTGACGACGACCTCGGCACCTGCCACCCCGGCGCGCTCCATCACATCTGGAGAGGTGAGGTCACCTAGAATCCAGTTCGCTTCGGCCACCGAAGAAACCTTCATGGCATCGGGATTCGCATCCACCACTGTGACTTCGTGGCCGTGAGACAGCAGCTCACGGGCAATGGCCCGTCCCACTGAACCGGCCCCGGCAATCACCACCAACATCTCAGTCCTCCTTGATCTTGCGTGCCAACTGCGAAGCCGCGGAGGCCCGGTTTTCCTCGGTCGTGAAGAAACACAGTTCATCGTTTTCTTGCATCACCGTGTCGGCATTCACCAAAGACACCGTCGAGAAACGGGTCACGTAGGCCCCACGAATCCCCAGCTTTTCTTGGATTTCCCCCACGCTCAGACCCACCCAGTCGGGGGAGAGCAGAGCCTTGCACAGCACCAGTTTCCCGGTTTCCTCGGTGAAGAGTACCTCGGGTGACAGGGGCATGAGGCGGCCCATCAGAGATTGCGTGGTGCGGTCAACCATCGAGACAGTAGGAATTCCCAGTCTTTCGAAAAGCTGGGCACGTCGAGGCTCCGTGATGCGAGCCACAACTTTCTTTACCTGGAAAATTTCTCGCGCCACCCGGGCGGCGATTACATTGGCGTTGTCTTCACGTGTCACCGCGGCAAAAGCATAGGCGTCCTCGATACCGGCCTGAATCTGGGTGTCGCGATCGTAGCCTTCACCGGTGACTTTTTGTCCCGAGAAATCCTTGGGGAGACGACGGAAGGAATCCGCATCGTTATCGATGATGGCCACGGTGTGTCCCCGGGCCTCAATGTTCTTGGCGAGAGTCGCCCCGGTACGTCCGGAGCCCATAATCACGAAATGCACACTAAAACCATACGCCATATTCAGATTCGACTCGAGATTCTTTCCAGCGATGGGTGCCTGGGTTAAAGTTGAGGGGTGAAGAAACCCAGTGCCTCCGTGCCTCGCCAGACCCGTAGCGGGTCCGAGACCATGACTATGTTGGTGTTCTTTACCCCGAAATTCCTGTTCCCTGCCCTGATTGCCGCTTCGGTTTTCCCTTCGCTGGTGGCGTATTCCGGATCGGTTTTCTCTACTTTGGCGCTGTGGATTGTTGGGAATTGTCCTGGTGGCCGGGGCTGTGGTGACTTTAGCACACGGACCTTTGCTGGGCTCGGCGTATCTCTATCCTTCGATCCCTTCCCTGGTTCAGGACCAATTAGGGCGTTTGCCCGCTGCGTTGGCGGCCTCATCGTCCCTGCTGGGAATGGTGATGGCGGTGGGGACCTTGGTTTCGGCCGGAGTCACTTTCCTGGTAGTGGCCCTGTCGCTGGATCCGCAGTGGCGGTTCCTCCTGGTAATCGCGGCTTTCGTGGTGCTGGGTTGGAATATGCTCCATCCCCTGTGGATGCGCCGCGCTATCGCTTGGATTTCGGTGTTGGTTTTCTTGGTCTTAGTGGCGGTGGTGACCTATGGCTTTGCCCAGTACTTCCGGGCGGGGGCCCACCCCAGTCTGCTCGAACTGCTCAGTGGCGCTACTGACGCCAGCGAACTGGTTCAGAAAAGTAACCAGAAAAATGCCTTGAAAGCCATGGCGGTAGCCGCCCTGCTGCTGGTACCAGTTTCTCCGGTGGTGCGCATGTTTCGCAACGAAAAATCCAATGTGGCAGTATCTGCCCTGGAGTTTCGGATTCTGGGAATCATGGCGGGGGCGGTTTTCGCCCTGAGTGTCTATCTGTCCTTCGTGGTGGCGGGTTTCCACTGGAACCGCCTCGATACGGTGGTGCAAGGTCCTGGCAACTGGGTAAAGCTGTTGGAAATCATGTTGGACCACCAAAGCTGGGTCACCATCCCGGTAATAGCCTTGTTGGCCGTGGGCTTTCTGGTGGCGTCCTACATCTATCTCTCCTCGGCCTCGGTGCTGTTGGTGGAGCTGGGCCGCCACGACCTGCTGCCGCACCAGGTCCCGAATAACTGGCGCTACCGCGGTCGCTCCGTGCTGGGTCTGATGTTCCTGGCTCTGACTTTCGTGGTGGCGCTGTGTGCCCCGAACCAGATGGAACGCGCCGTGCTGCTGTGGGTTTTCTATACGGTTCTGGCTGGTTTCTTGGGCCAGCTGGCGCGGCTGCGGTTGTGGCACCAGCGCTATCTCTGTGGATCCACCAAACGCGATCGCCAAAAGGCTCAGCGCCATCACCTGATTGCCCTGCTGAGCCTGGGCATCAGCACGGTGGTGTTGCTCTTGGTATCCCTGGCTTTCGAGTATCCCTGGGGTTTGGTGGCCCTGGGGCTGTGGCTGGCTCTGGCCCTGTGCATCGGCCTGGTGCAGCGTCACTATCGTCAACTCCGGATAAAAGCGAGGCCCCTTATGGTTTTCGATGATTCTCTGACTCACACCCGCGCCGTCGCCCTGGTATGGGACTTCGACAAATTGTCGCTAAACACGGTGCGTTACGCCTGGGCGGCCCATCACCCGCAACTCGAAGTCCTGGTGGTGCGCGACTCGGCCCGCAGCGAATCCCAGCTGCGCCAAGACTGGGCCGAACTCCAGATTCCCGCAGCTTTGACCGTTATCGAAGCCCAAGGTGCGGACTACCTCACCCCGGTGCGCAACTTCATCGAGGCACTGCTGGAGGAAGATCAATCCCAGACGGTTTCTTTCTACGTGCAATGGCGCGCCGGATCTTCGCGCCTGTCCGAGTTCTTCCACAACGCCACGCCGCGGGCCCTGATGCGGATGCTCAGTGGATTCGACTGTGTCACCGTTACGCTCGTCAGAACCAAATTGTGAGGAATACCTTGATGGATTCAGCCTTTGCACAAGTACAGATTGACGGGGTAGCTCATGGCGGCTACTGCGTTTCGCGTTTGCCGCAGGGCAAAGTGGTAATGGTGCGCGGAGCCTTGCCCGCAGAGCAGGTTCGTATCCAGGTCACTTCCCAGCGCTCCAAGGTTGCTTACGGGCGCGTCGTAGAGGTTTTGGACGCCAGCCCCGATCGCGTGGAACACATCTGGCCCGAAGGAAATACCTTGGACCTGGGGGGAGTAGAGCTGGGGCACGTGGCCCCTGGTGCACAGTTGCGGTGGAAACGTGAAGTCCTGCGTCAGGCCTTGCGCCGCAACGGTAGCGAAGCCCTCGAGGCAGAGATTGCCTCGGTTTGCGGCCAGTGGCGGGTGCACGCCGGGGGTGCCCCGGTCGAGGACGGTACCCCGGTCGAGGGGGTTGCTGCGGTTGCGGGGGGTAGCGGCCAGCGTACCCGCTTGAGCTTTACGGTTTGTCGCGGGGGAGACCTGGGGATGTACGAGGCCGCTTCTAATATCTTGCACCCGGTGAAAACCATGCCGCTGATGGTGCCCCAGCTGGCCGAGCTGGGGTGGTTACGCCACGGGTTGCTTTCTAAACGCCTGGGTTTGGCTCCGGGGACAAGAGTTAAGTTCGTGGCTCCTTCTGATTCCGCCCCGGTGATCTATGCCGATTCCGAGGTTTTCGGGGCCGACTTCCAGCCGCAGTCCTCGCGGGTGCGGGAAAAGGTAGCGGTTGGGGGGATAGAGTGCGGTTTCCGTATCTATGCCGGGTCCTTTTGGCAAACCGATTATCTGGCTCCTTCCACCTTGGTTGGTGCCATGCTGGAGTCCCTGGGAGATATTTCGGGTTGGGAAGTGATAGAGCTTTATGCAGGCTCGGGCTTGTTTTCGGCATTCCTGGCTCATGCCTTGGGGCCGCGCGGATACCTCACTACGGTGGAATCCGATGGACCGGCAGTAAAGAGCGCACACTACAACTTGAAATCTGCACCCACCGCGAAAACGCAAGTTCTGCGCGGTAACGTCAACGCCGTCCTCGTGCGGGAACTGGAGCTGGGCGAGAACTACAGTGAAGGTACCCTCGTCCTGGCCGATCCACCGCGCGCCGGTTTGGGGAAAAATGTCGTCGAGGCGATTTGTGCAAAGGAACCCTTGCGTATTGGGCTGTTTAGTTGCGACCCAGTCAGCGGGGCGCGCGACCTGGAACTGCTGCGAAACCGAGGCTATTCAATCCGAGATTTTCGGGCGTTTGACCTGTTCAGACACACTTTCCATTTGGAAAGCTGGGCGCTACTGGAAAAGAAAAAATAAAAATCCAGACCTTGCCTTGCGATAGACTGACTCCGAAAGTATCTTGATATCGAGATAAATTTTACTCGCAGGAACATGGCGAAGAAGTCACACTTTTAGGAGGTATCGATGGCCAGCTTGAACAGTTTTGGAGCCAAAAAGACCCTGCAGGTCGGCGACAAGTCATACGAGATATATTCCTTGGCGGCAGTGGAGGGCTTGCAGAAGCTGCCCTACGCCTTGCGAATCTTGGGTGAGAACCTGTTGCGTACCGAAGACGGGGCGAATGTAACGGCCCAGCAAATCGAAGCGCTGGCCAACTGGGATCCTCAGGCTGAACCGGACACAGAAATCCAGTTCACCCCGGCGCGAGTGGTGATGCAGGACTTCACCGGTGTGCCCTGTGTGGTGGACCTGGCCACCATGCGCGAGGCCGTAAAGGAACTGGGTGGGGACCCCAAGAAGATTAACCCCCTGGCACCGGCCGAGATGGTGATTGACCACTCGGTGCAGATTGACTACTTTGGGCGCGCCGATGCCCTGAAACTGAACACCGACATGGAATACGGTCGCAACAAGGAACGCTACCAGTTCCTGCGTTGGGGCCAGGGTGCCTTTGCGAACTTCCGCGTGGTTCCCCCGGGGACCGGCATCGTGCACCAGGTGAATATCGAGTACCTGGCGCGCACCATCTTCACCAAGGAGCTCTCCGATGGCACGGTAGTGGCTTATCCCGATACTTGCGTGGGCACTGACTCTCACACCACCATGGTCAACGGCCTGGGCGTGCTGGGCTGGGGCGTGGGCGGTATCGAAGCTGAAGCGGCCATGTTGGGCCAGCCCGTATCCATGTTGATTCCCCGCGTGGTGGGCTTTAAACTCAAGGGCTCCATCCCGGCGGCCGCCACCGCCACCGACGTGGTTTTGACCATCACTCAGATGCTGCGCCAACACGGCGTAGTGGGTAAGTTCGTCGAGTTCTACGGTGAAGGTGTGACGCAGGTGCCGCTGGCTAACCGCGCCACCATCGGTAATATGTCCCCCGAATTCGGCTCCACCGCAGCGATTTTCCCCATCGATCAGGTGACGGTGGACTACTTGCGACTCACCGGGCGTTCCGACGAAACCCTGGCTCTGGTAGAGGCCTACGCCAAGGAACAAGGTCTGTGGCACGATCCCTCCTTCGAACCGCGCTACTCCGAGTACCTCGAACTGGACCTTTCCACCGTGGTGCCCTCCATCGCCGGACCCAAGCGACCCCAGGACCGCATCGTCCTGACCGAGGCGAAGTCCTCGTTCCAGGAAACTTTGGTACCGACATACGCCTTAGAACCGAGCAAAGAAGTACCGCTGACCTTGGCCGATGGCACCCAAACCACCCTCGACAACGGTCGCGTAGTGATCGCTTCCATCACCTCTTGTACCAACACCTCTAACCCCTCGGTGATGATGGCGGCCGGGGTGCTGGCCCGCAATGCCCGGGCCAAAGGCTGAAATCCAAGCCCTGGGTCAAGACCTCTATCGCTCCGGGCTCTCAGGTAGTCACAGATTACTTTGATAAGGCCGGGCTGTGGGCTCCGCTGGACGAACTGGGATTCAACGTGGTGGGCTACGGCTGTGCGACCTGTATCGGTAACTCCGGGCCGCTGCCTCCCGAGATCTCCCAGGCCATCAACGAAAATGATTTGGCGGTTACCGCGGTACTTTCGGGTAACCGAAACTTTGAGGGACGCATCAGCCCCGACGTGAAGATGAACTATCTGGCGTCGCCCCCGCTGGTAGTGGCCTATGCCTTGGCCGGTTCGATGAACTTCGACTTTGAGGGCGAGCCGCTGGGACAAGACCAGGACGGTAATGACGTGTACTTGCGTGATATCTGGCCCGACCCCTCAGAGGTGCAGTCCATCATCGACTCCACCATAGACCGCGAAATGTTCGTCAAGGACTATGCCGATGTATTCGCCGGGGACGAGCGCTGGCAGTCCCTGCCGACCCCCCACGGTGACCTCTTCGCCTGGGACGATGCTTCGACCTATATCCGCAAGGCTCCCTTCTTTGAGGGGATGACCATGGAGCTGACCCCGGTGAAAGACATCAAGGGAGCCCGCGTCTTGCTGAAGTTGGGGGATTCGGTCACCACCGACCACATCTCTCCGGCCGGGTCTTTTAAGCCGGAAACCCCGGCGGGACAGTACTTGGTGGGGAACGGGATTGCGGCTAAAGATTTCAACTCCTATGGTTCGCGCCGCGGTAACCACGAAGTGATGATGCGCGGAACATTCGCTAATATCCGCATCAAGAACCAGGTGCTGGACGGGGTCGAGGGTGGTTTTACTCGCGACTTTACCCAGGAAGGCGGCCCGCAGGCCTATGTATTCGATGCTTCGATGAACTACCAGAAGGCCGGGGTACCACTGGTGGTGCTGGGCGGAAAGGAATACGGTTCGGGCTCCAGCCGCGACTGGGCGGCTAAGGGGACCCGTCTGCTGGGCGTAAAGGCGGTTATCGCCGAGTCCTTCGAGCGCATCCACCGTTCAAACTTGATCGGGATGGGAGTTTTGCCCCTCCAGTTCCCGGCCGGTGAATCCGCGGCTTCTTTGGGGCTGCAGGGTGACGAAGTCTTCGATATCGAAGGGGTGACTGCCCTGAACGAAGGGGTAACCCCCAAGACCTTGCAGGTCACGGCAACGAAGGCGGATGGTAGCAGCGTGAAATTCGACGCAGTGCTGCGCATCGACACCCCAGGCGAGGCCGACTACTACCGCAATGACGGGATTTTGCAATACGTTTTGCGTAACCTGGTGCGGGAAGACTGAGGCGTGGATCTGAGATGGATTCTCCAGCTTGAACCCTGCGGTTCCCGGGAAGACCGGGAACCGCAGAGGTTTTAAAGCGTATAGAATAGATAAGTTGAGTCCCTTGGAGGAAGCGAAGAAGGCAGATGAGTGATAACACCCCAGCAACTGCAGGGCTGCTGTCTTCTATTTCTGGCCCGGCAGACCTGCGGCGACTAAATCACCAAGAACTAGAGCAGCTGGCCGGGGAAATCCGGCAATTCCTGGTGCAATCAGTGGCGAAAACCGGGGGACACTTGGGTCCGAATCTGGGCGTGGTGGAACTGACCCTGGCGCTGCATAGAGTCTTTGACGTCGAAATAGACACGTTTATCTTCGATACCGGGCACCAAAGCTATGTACACAAGTTGTTGACCGGGCGCCAGGACTTTTCTCGGCTGCGGCAAAAAGGCGGTCTTTCGGGCTATCCCTCCCGGGCGGAATCCCCGGCGGATGTGGTAGAGAACTCTCACGCCTCTGCCTCATTGGCTTGGGCGGATGGAATTATGCGAGGTAACCGTCTGGCACACCGCGAAGGCTGGGTAGTGGCGGTTATCGGTGATGGGGCAATGACCGGGGGAATGGCTTGGGAATCACTGAACAACATTGCTGCTCACAGTGACGGCAGACTGCTGATTGTGCTCAACGATAACGGGCGCTCCTATGCCCCCACCATCGGGGGTTTTGCGCATCACCTAGATGCTTTGCGCGTTCATCCTCAGTACGACAAAGCGATGCGGTGGGGTAAACGAACTTTGCTGCGCTCGGGCCCGGTAGGAAACATGCTTTACTCCGGTTTGCACGCCATGAAGTCGGGTTTGCGCGATGCCATGACCCCCCGCCAAGCGGCGATTCTCGACGAACTGGGAATCACCTATGTGGGGCCCGTAGACGGGCACGACATTACCGCTTTGGAGTTCAGCATGACGCGGGTGAAGGCGGCAAAGAAACCGGTATTGATTCACGTCAGCACCCAGAAAGGCCAAGGGTACCAACCCGCAGTAGATAACCAGTCCGATCACTTCCACGCAATCGGGAAAATTCACTCCGAAACTGGCTTGCCCATAGAACCCAAACGTTTCGAATGGACCCAGGTTTTTGCCCAGGAAATCGTCGAGGCCGCAAAGGAAGACTCGCGAATCGTCGCGCTGACAGCGGCGATGCTCAACCCGGTGGGCCTGTTACCTTTCAAAACGGAATTCCCCCAAAGGGTCTTTGATATGGGGATAGCCGAACAAGCCGCGATGACTACGGCTGCGGGTCTGGCATATGCGGGATTCCACCCGGTTTTTGCGGTGTACTCCACCTTCATGAATCGGGCCTATGACCAACTGTTGATGGATGTGGCGCTGCATCGCGCCGGGGTGACTATCGTCGAGGACCGCGCCGGGGTTACCGGCAACGACGGCGCCTCGCACAACGGCATGTGGGATATCGCCTTGGCCGCCACAGTCCCTGGGCTGCGACTGGCAGCACCTCGTGACGAAGCTACCCTGCGCGAAGAACTTCGCGAGGCCTTGGCGGTGGATAACGCACCTACCATCGTGCGCTACCCCAAGGGTTCGCTGCCCAACCCCATCCCCGCACTACGACGCGAAAACTATGGCGATGTCTTGTGGGAATCCGCACCCTGGCCGCAACCCACACCGCAAACCTCGAACCCGGCCTCGGCCACTGCGCAGCCCACACCGCAAACCTCGAACACGGCCTCGGCCACGGCGCAACCCACACTGCAAACCTCGGCGCGGCGAATATTGATTGCGGCCACCGGAGCATTGGCCAGACTGGGAATCGAGCTGGGCCGGGACCTCGCCCAGAACGGAACCGGCATAACCGTGGTGGACCCGCTGTGGCTATTGCCGGTTTCCCCTGCCCTGCAACAGTTCTGCGTCGGATTCGACTGGATCGTGACTCTGGAGGACGGGCTGGTAGAAGGCGGATTCGGTTCGCAACTGCGTGACGCCTTGGCAGCGCGAGACTGTTTCCTCCCCGTGATTTCCCGCGGAATCCCCAAAGCTTTCTTGGCACATGCCTCGCGGGCGGAAATCCTGGAAGAAATCGGTTTGACCCGCGAAAGTTTGGGCCGAGATATCGCTCAGATTATCGGCAAATCATAACTATTCCGCACGAAGGGCCCACACCAGGTCTCCCGCCAGCAACTCGATCTGCCACTGTCTGGCACCGGAGGCCAGCAGCACCTCCAGCACCTGTTCCGCGGCGGCGTCATCAGGAAGCACCCAAGCCAGACGCCGCACTGTTCGCGGCTCCAGCATCGCCTCGGGATGCACCCCGAAGCGCTTGGCCTGGTGCATCACGGCCTCACGCAGGCGGTGCCAGCGCTCGGCTTCCTGGGGATGGTTGTGGGCAAAGTTGCGCGATTCGGGGACTTCGCCGGGAATCCGGGGAGCCTTGCGTGAAGGCAGTTCCTCGGCGGGCAGCTTGGCGGCGCGCGACAGCGCTGCGAACCACACATCGGAGCGTTTACGCCCCGCGCGGTCGTTACGGAAGGCTTCGATGGCGTTCATGAAGCGTTTGCCGCGCGGCAGCTTCTGCGCCAAAGCCACCATGGCGGCGTTAGTCAGCACCTTCGTCGGCGCCAGGTCCTCAGCCTTCGCGATGCTTTCACGCGCATAGTACAGTTCGCGCAAAGCGGCCAGGTTGCGCGGCGCGGCTACCTTGCCCGAACCGTGGACGTGCCGCCATGGATCGGGCTTCTCGGGGGCGGGTTGGAATCCCAGCAGGTGCTCGAATTCCTGTTCGGCCCAGTCGTCTTTCCCGGCTTCTTGCAGCGCCAGCCACAGTGTTTCCCTCAGCTCTATCAGGTACTCCACATCGAGGGCGGCGTAGACCTGCCATTCCAGCGGTAGGGGCCGTCTGGACCAGTCCGCCGCGGAATGTTCCTTTGCCAAGGTGATCCCCAGTACCTGTTCCATTACCGGGGCCAAACCGATGCGTTCAAAGTTCAACAGCTGTGCGGCCAGTTCCGTGTCGAAGAGCAACCGCGGGCGCATCCCCAGTTCAGCCAGCCAAGGCAGGTCCTGCGTGGCGGAATGCAGAATCCATTCGCCCTTGCCAATCGCCGCGTTTAGGGCGGATAAATCGCCAAAAGCCCGGGGGTCAATCAAGAAAGTCCCCGCGCCCCGGCGTCGCACCTGCACCAGATAGGCGCCTTGAGAATACCGGTAGGAACCCGCGCGTTCCGTATCTAAGGCGACGGGGCCCGAAGCGGCGGCAATCAAATCGCAGACATGTTCCAGTGCGTCTGGGGTATCTATAACCGCCTCGAGGGGTTCGCGCGTGTTTTGTATGAGTTTCGGTTCTGTGGTCATTACTTTATTTCGGTGGACGAGGAGGGTACTTCAGTGCCGTAGCTGGGTTACGTTATCTTCGGGGGACAACCCAGTGGCTTGCAACATGGTGTCGAGCCACGCCAGGAGATGCGCCGAAAGGTCGGGGGATTGCGGGGTCCACGAGGCGCGGATTTCCAAGGTAGAAGTGCTTTCACGCAGCTGCGAGCCAGAGAAGGCGCGGTTGATGGTGGCGGTGGCGGTTCCCACCAGATGCTGATATTCCACTTCGCGCTGGTCCAGGGAATCGCGCAGCCATGACCAAGCCACTTCACCCGCCAGGGGGTCTTCACCCATTTCGAGTTCTGCCTCGGTGCTGAGCATCCCGATGACCCTAAACCGTCCACCCCAGTTGGGTTGCTCGTCGGGATCAAACAGCACCACCAGGCGACCAGCTGCCGGGCTTTGCGCGGCGGCGTGAACCTGGGTTTGGGCACCCACCGCCACCGCGTAAGGTGCGATTTCACGTGGGGCGGGAACCTCGTGAATGGAAACCCGAGACGGAACCCGGGATTTCGCCTCGCGTAAAGACAACAGCGCCATCTCCCAGGCAGGGGGTAGCGCGGTTTTCGTCATGCCTTTAGATTACGGAAAACCGGCCCGAAATCGGGGATACCACGCCGAAAATCACAGCGAATGATCGGTGTTATCCTTCAAAAGCACCACGACGGAACGCGAAATTGACCCACACGGTGTCGGGATTGCCCAGATTCGGGGCGCGTTCGACATCGGGTTGAATGGGCCGCACCGCGGCGGTGTTTATGACCTGGTACCAGTTCAGTTCCTGAGCCCACTGCGGCAGGGCAAACTCGAGGTCGTGTTCCGAGGCGTTGCACATAATGATGAAGTCGTCGTCCATAACCTGTTCGCCGCGCGGGCCGGGTTCATCGATGGCGGAACCGTTAAGGCTGATGGTTAAAGCCTTGACAAAGGCATTGTTCCATTCTTCATCGGTCATCAGGGCGCCGTTGACGCCGTACCAGGCGATGTCGCCGCGATCGGCTTCACCCCCGCGTTTCTGGTCTCCTTGTAAGAAGCGGCGCCTGCGGAAGACAGGGTGTTCCATGCGCAAGCGAATCAAGTCGCGGGTAAAGCGCAGCAGCTCGGTGTCGCGCGCTGCTTCGGACCAGTCCATCCACGAGATTTCGTTATCTTGGCAGTACACATTGTTATTGCCTGACTGGGTGCGACCCAGTTCGTCCCCGTGGGAAATCATCGGCACTCCCTGCGACAGCAGAAGGGTTGTGAGGAAGTTATAGCGTTGACGTTGCCGCAACGCCACTATTTCGGGATTATCGCTGGGGCCTTCCTCGCCGTGGTTCCACGAACGGTTGTTGTTGTCGCCGTCTTGGCCGCCTTCGCCGTTAGCTTCGTTGTGTTTCCAGTTATAGGAAACCAGGTCGTTGAGGGTAAAGCCATCGTGGGCGGTGACGAAGTTGATGGAGGCTACCGGGCGTCGACCGGTGTGTTCGTAGAGGTCCGAGGAACCCGTAAGTCGCGAGGCGAATTCCCCCAGTTTCGCAGGTTCTCCACGCCAATAGTCGCGCACCGTATCGCGGTACTTTCCGTTCCACTCGGACCACAACGTGGGGAAACCACCTACGTTGTAGCCGCCCTCGCCCACGTCCCAGGGTTCGGCAATCAGTTTGACCTGAGAGATGACGGGGTCTTGGTGAATAATGTCAAAGAAAGCCGAAAGCTTATCTACGGCGGAAAGCTCCCGCGCCAAGGTCGAGGCCAGGTCGAAGCGGAATCCATCTACGTGCATCTCGGTTACCCAGTAGCGCAGCGAATCCATGATCAGCTGCAACACGGCCGGGGAACGCATCAGCAGGGAGTTTCCCGTCCCGGTGGTGTCGAAGTAATGGGCGCGGTCCTGGTCAACCAGGCGATAGTATTCCTCGTTGTCAATACCGCGGAAAGACAGGGTGGGACCCATGTGGTTTCCCTCGGCGGTATGGTTATAGACCACATCCAGAATCACTTCGATTCCCGCGGAATGCAAGTTTTTAACCATCTGTTTGAATTCTTCCACCGGAGAATCACCCGCGGGTTTAGAGCAGTATTCGAAGTGCGGGGCGAAATACCCGATGGTGTTGTATCCCCAATAGTTACGCAGTCCCTTCTGGGCCAGCGAGGGATCGGTGACGAACTGATGTACCGGCATCAGCTCTACGGCGTTGATTCCCAAGTGCTGCAGGTAAGCGATGTTGGCGGGGTGTCCGAAACCAGCATAGGTTCCGCGGATATCTGCGGGAATACGGGGGTTTTTGATGGTCATACCTTTGACGTGGGTTTCGTAGATAACCAGGTCGGGATAGTCGTGACGTGGGTGGCGGTCGTTTCCCCAGTCGAAATAGGGGTTGATTACCACGGAGTGCATGGTGTGCGCCGCGGAGTCGGCGTTATTGCGCGATTCAGGGTCGGTGGGGTCGCCGCCGGTGTGGTAGGCAAAGATAGAGGGGTCCCCGTCGAGGTTCCCCGCGATGGCTTTCGCGTAAGGGTCCAGCAGTAGTTTGTGAGGGTTGAATCGTTTCCCGTTGGCGGGGTCATAGGGTCCGTAGACGCGGTACCCGTACCTCTGTCCGGGACGCAGATTCGTCAGGTAGCCGTGCCAGACATGGGAGTCCACTTCCGTCAGTTCAAAGCGGTGTGTCTCAAAGCCGTCTTCGTTGACCAAACACAGCTCTACTTTTTCCGCATTCGCACTGAACAGAGCGAAATTAGTGCCGCTCCCGTCATAGGTTGCCCCCAGTGGATAAGATTTTCCCGGCCATAGTTCCATGCCTTAACTATCTCACAATATGAAGCGAGGGGGCGCGGGGTTCCGTTTGGGACCACTCGGTTTCGGTGGGGTTATTCGGCTTTGGGCGAGGAAAATCGTTGGCGGTAGGGGTTTGGTGTTGAGGTTAGTGGGGGATGGGGGTGTCCGGGTCGAGGTCATCGGGTGGTTTTTCCCGCTGGCTTTCGGTTGCGGGTCGAGGTTTTCGGCGGTGTCGTGGAGCCAGCCGCGTTCAATCAACAGGGGTTGGACACAGCGGGCGAATTCGAGGGCGGTGAGACGGTAGGTGTCGGCGTTGGGGTGGAAACCATCTTCGGCGCGAATTGAGAGGGTCTTCCACAGCGGCACCTCTCCGAGTTTCCGCAAGGGCACCACGGTGTGGATGCTGTTATCCACCACACTGTGCACAGCGTTGTTCAAAGCCAGGGAACGCCGGTCTTGGGGCAGGGGACGCACGGTGGGAACTTCGGCAATCAGGGCGGGTACGGGCAGCGTATCGGTGATGATTTCGAGTTGTTTGGTGAAGTTCTCTATCGGGAGGCCGTCATTCATGAAGGTGTCGTTGCCTCCGATATCGAAAGTGATGATGTCGGGGGTCAGACCCCATGACAGGAGCTGTGGCAGCTGAGTGTTAATCACGGTGGAGGCCACGGCTCCGGAAATCGAGATATTCAGCACGATGATGCGTCTTTGGGTGGCGCGTCGCAGATAGGATGCAAAGAGGGCGACGTAGCTGTCGCGGACATCTTCCACGCCCACTCCCTGGGCGGCGGAATCTCCCAGGGCGACATAGACCAGCGGGGGAGCATCGGGGATTTTAGTCGGCTTTTCCAGGGGAGCGAATTTTTTCCTTTGGTTCACCGGTACCGTCAAGGGGTACTTGGAATACCAGTCAGAACGTTTCAGATAGCGCATGGCCTCGGATTCATACATGGCGAAATTCGGTGCCAGAGCAGGCAGATCTGCCAAAAGCCCCTGTTGGCGGAGCTTGTAGAGGCCAAGTGTTACGTGGTCTTCCCAGAACCAGCGGTGCGCACTGTTTTGGTTATAGACCCGCATCAAGCCCGCCGAGAGATTTCCGGCCATCAGCAGGGTGCTGCCGGTCCCTAAGGCAGTCCCGGCAGCCAGCTGGGCGCCGCGCGGTAACTCTGATTTCAGCAGTTCGCGGAAGTGATCCAGGGTGATTTTCTTGGCGCTCATGGGGTTAATCTACCGTGAAGCGGGCGGGATTTCGAGGCAAAGAGTGGGCCATACTGGGATCGAACCAGTGACCTCTTCCGTGTGAAGGAAGCGCGCTACCGCTGCGCTAATGGCCCAAGGACTCATCTAGCTTACCTGTCTGGGGCGATTTTGCAAAAACCGTCTCTCTGCCGCGTCACGGCGCGCCAGAGACCGAAGCTATCTCAATATTCGAGTTTTTATCAGGAACTTCACATAATTATTTTAGAAAGGCTTTAGAATCGGTTTATGGGAGATGAATCAAAGTTGGAAATTCCCCAATCAGAAGAAACTTCCGGGTGGGAAACCCCGGAAAATCTTTTCGAATCACCGGACGTAAACGGGAACTCTCCGGCGATTTTGCGTGATGTAGCGCAGGCTGCGCATTACAGTCTCGCCACAACAGCGCGAGCCTTGAATAAACTCCGGAGGGACGCATCCGGCAACTATGTTGCAGGTACGCCAGGCCGCCCGGAAGCTGGGATATGTTTCGAGATTGGACGAGGAAACTTGGAATCAGCCAGGTCAAGATACCAAGCGTATCGGGGTTATCGGGGACCTCAGCACCAGGGAACCGCAGTTCTTTGCGGCGATGCAGAGATCGGCGGCAAAGAATGACTTTCGTCTCTTGCTGCTGCCTCCAGCCAAAACCAGCGAAACCGAACTGCGATATGTGTGGGAGGAATATAAAAGCGTCGATGCCTGGTGGGTGGACGAAGGCAGTTTATCCAGAAATGTCTTGGCCCAACTTCAACCTCGCTGCCCGCTGGTGGTGACTAATCGCGTGGTTCCCGAGGCGATGAGCATAGTACCGGATATACGGGCGGGGATGCAGAAATTGCTGGCTTACCTGCATTCCTTGGGACACAGGGAAGTCACCTATCTATCTGGGCATCCATCCAGCTGGTATGCGAAACAGTGCGAAAGGAACTTCTGGGAGTTAGCCGAAACCATGTCGCTACAGGTGCAGGTGGTTCCCACAGTGGCGGATACCCTGGGAGGTGGCGCCCAGGCCTTTACCTCCTTTAAACAAAACCTGAGCTCGGCGGTGATTGCCTTCGGTACCTGGGCGGCTTGCGGCTTTGTACATGCCGCCCAGCAGCTACACCTCCTGATAGGCACAGAGATCTCCGTTGCCGCCATCGGTGACCAAGCCTTGGGTTCTATCGCGGCTCCCAGCTTGACCGTGCTGTCTCCAGACTGGGAAGACCTCGCCACCGCGGGGGTGCGGTATCTACGCGGGGTCTTGAAAGAAGAGGGCAAGACCAAGCGGGGCTTACAAACACGACCCATGAAGCTGCGAATCAGGTCATCTACGGGATCGTTTTAGGCAAATACCCGGCCTGTCCAATCCAGATTCCGGTTCAGGCCAAGTGCGATGCCGGATGTCACCCCCGGAAACTCACCCTAAGGAGTGGCCATTTTCCCTTGAAATCCACGGGATGCCCCCGCCGAGTTTGCGAATGTGGGAAAGTTGTGGGTAATATATCAGGGCTGGTGAAAACCAGTAACAGACTGCGGATGTGGCTCAGTTGGTAGAGCATAACCTTGCCAAGGTTAGGGTCGCGGGTTCGAGTCCCGTCATCCGCTCTGGTGGGCAGTGATGCCACTCAGTATGGTGGGTTGGCCGAGTGGCTAGGCAGCGGCCTGCAAAGCCGTATACACCGGTTCGAATCCGGTACTCACCTCCAAGGGCGATTGGCGCAGCTGGTTAGCGCGTTTCCTTGACACGGAAGAGGTCGCTGGTTCGAGTCCAGTATCGCCCACCAAAGACCCCGGCTCCGGCCGGGTTTTTCATTCTCTGCCCCTCCCCGGTCGAGGTTGGGTGCTTGGGTTTGCATGTTTGGCCTCGCTTGAGTGTCTCGGTCGCGGCGCAGACTCCCGGTAGGGCTGGTGGAGCCACATCCGCACCCACCCAAACCGCCGTCCTCGCCCCGGGGGGAGTAACATAGTCTGGAAAGTACTACGAAAGGCAAAAGGTGTCCCAGATAAAGATTGTCCTCGACGGCCAGGAAACCCAGATTGATGCGAGTTTCACCGGTGAAGACCTGTACAAAGACCGCAAAGAAGTCATTGCCTACTTCATCAATGAAGAAGCCATGGACCTGTATCGGCCGCTGCACGAAGGGGATAGGGTAGAGGCCATTACGGTGGACTCGCCGATGGGACTCAATATTTTGCGTCACTCCTGCACCCACGTCATGGCCCAAGCGGTGTGCCAGCTGCGCCCCGGAACCAAGTTGGGCATCGGGCCCTTCATCGAAACGGGTTCTACTATGACTTCGGGGTAGAAGAACCCTTTACCCCCGAGGACTTGAAGGAACTGGAAAAACTGATGGCGCGGATCTGTAAGGAAGACCAGCACTTCCAGCGTCGCAGCGTCACCGAAGCTCAGGCTCGCGAAGAGTTGCGCGACCAGCCCTATAAATTGGAGTTGATTGGGAAAAAGGGCGGCAACCAGGCGGCCCTGGAAGGCACCGGCGCCTCGGTAGAAGTGGGTGGGGCGGAACTCACGATCTATGACAATGTGCGCAAAAACGGGGAAGTAGCTTGGGGAGATTTGTGCCGCGGTCCGCATATTCCCTCGACTCGGCTGCTCCAAGGGGTATTCAAGTTGATGAAGACCTCGGCCAGTTATTGGTTGGGGAACCAGGCCAATGATTCGCTGCAGCGCATCTATGGAACAGCCTGGGCCACAAAAGAAGATCTGCAAACCTACGTGCACCAGATCGAGGAAGCCGAAAAGCGCGACCACCGCAAGTTGGGCACCGAACTGGATCTGTTCTCTTTCCCCGAAGAAATCGGCCCGGGCCTGGTGGTGTTCCACCCTAAGGGCGCAATGCTGCGCCACGTTATCGAGGAATACGTCACCCAGCGACACCTCGAGGTGGGTTTCTCGATGGTGCATACCCCGGAAATCACCAAAGGAGGCCTGTTCCACACCTCGGGGCACCTGCCCTATTATGCCGACACCATGTTCCCCCCGATGCTGGCAGACGAGGAACGCGACGAGGCCGGCAACATTGTCAAGGCAGGCCACGAGTACTATCTCAAAGCTATGAACTGCCCGATGCACAACCTGATTTATCGTTCCACGGGCCGGTCCTATCGCGACCTACCGCTGCGGTTTTATGAATTGGGTCACGACTATCGCTACGAGAAATCCGGGGTAGTGCACGGCCTGACTCGGATGCGTGGTTTTACCCAGGACGATTCCCACACTTATTGCACCCCCGAACAGGCCGAGGCTGAAGTCACGATGCAGATCAAGTTCTTCCTGTCCATCTTGGAGGCCTTTGGCTTGAATGACTTTTATCTGGAGCTCTCGACTCGCGACGAAGGCAAGAACAAAGACAAGTTCATCGGTTCGGACCAGGACTGGGAGGCTGCCACGCGAGTGCTGACCAATGCTTGTACGACCACCGGTTTGGACCTGGTTCCCGATCCGGGCGGTGCCGCCTTCTATGGCCCGAAGGTATCGGTGCAGGTCAAGGATGCGTTGGGACGCACCTGGCAGATGTCTACCGTGCAGTACGACTTCAACCAGCCCGAGCGTTTTGACCTGGAGTACACCGCCGCGGATGGCACCCGGCAACGCCCCGTGATGATTCACAGCGCCAAGCTTGGTTCGGTGGAACGCTTCATCGGGGTTTTGACCGAACACTATGCGGGGGCTTTCCCCGCGTGGTTGGCGCCGGTGCAGGTGCGTTTGGTGCCGGTGGCGGACCCCTTCTTTGACTACTGCCAGGAAATTGCCACGAAACTGCGTTCTCAAGGGGTTCGCGTTGAAGTGGACACCAGTGATGACCGTTTCGGGAAAAAGATTCGCAACGCCGCCAAGGACCGTATTCCCTTCACTCTGATTGCGGGCGGGGAAGATATGGAAGCCGGCGCGGTTTCCTTCCGTCTGCGCGGGGGGAGAACAACAAAACGGTGTCGCGGTGGACCAGGCGGTGCAGCGCATCGTAGAGCATATCCGGACTCGGCGAAACGACTGAGACACGACATGGAAAACCTAGAGAGTTCCGCGGCTTTCGGGGATGCCCCCGACGGGATGGAGCGGTTGTGGACCCCGCACCGCATGGTCTATATCGACAACGGTCCCAAGCGCGAAAGCCAGGACTGCCCGTTCTGCGAAGCCCCTAAGCACGATGACGAGGAATCCTTGATCGTGTATCGCGGCCCCAGCTGCTATGTGGTGATCAACCTCTATCCCTATAATCCCGGACACGTTTTGGTGCTGCCCTATCGCCATATTCCCGACTACACGGATTTGACCCCGGCAGAACGCATCGAGTTCGGCGAGTTGAGCGCACAGTGCATGCGGGTGCTGCGCGAAGTCAAGCATCCCCAAGGTTTTAACTTAGGGATGAATCAGGGCAGCGTGGCGGGAGCCGGGATTGCGGCACATCTGCACCAGCACGTGGTACCGCGTTGGACAGGGGATGCGAATTTCTTCCCCATCGTGGCCAAGACCAAGGCGGTGCCTGAACTGTTGGCTCAAACTCGACAACAGTTGGCACAGGCTTTCGCCGGGTATCGTTTCGAATCCTAGGTCGAGGTCCTGGTTTCGGCCAGGGGCGAGGACGGGTGGCCCCGCCAGGGCTGGTTTTCGGTATTCGCCAGGTCGGCGTTTCGGGTGGTTTAAAACGCCGGCGGCGCCTACCGAAGTAGACGCCACCAAAAGCATCAGCGGGTAAGTGTGCCGATCACGGATAGAGTCCCCGTAGCTGGTGTGCATCGTAGACTTTCTTAACCGAGATGGCGATGGCGGCCTCGCGCAGGGTGATACCGCGTTCCTTCGAGAAAGCCAACACCTCGTCCCAGACTCCCTGGGTGTGGGCGGCCTGCTTGGATTGAACTTCTTCCAAGGTCCACCACTGGGACTGGTTGGATTGAATCCACTCGTAATAGGACACCAACACACCACCGGAGTTCGCCAAAATATCGGGAACCACCAGTTTTCCGGCCTGGTTGAAAATCACGTCGGCTTCGGCAGTGGTCGGGCCGTTAGCACCTTCGACGATGATGTCTGCCTTTACCTGGGCCGCATTCGAGGCATTCAACATCCCTTCGACCGCGGCGGGAACCACCACGTCTACGTCCTGGAGCAGGACCTGGGCGGGGTCCAGCGGTTGGGAACCGGGAAAACCCACGACTTTACCGGTCTTTGCCACGTACTCCATCAGGGCGGGGATGTCCAGACCAGCGGCGTTGTAGATGGCGCCGTAGATATCGGAAACCGCCACCACCTTGGTGCCGATTTCGTGCAGGTAACGCGCGGCATCCGAACCGACCTTACCGAAACCCTGTACGGTGGCGGTGGCCTTGGTGGGGTTGACTCCGCGTTCCAACATGGCAGCACGCGCGGTCAACATCACACCATAAGAAGTGGAAACGGAACGCCCCAGCGAACCACCCATAGACACCGGTTTGCCAGTAACTACACCCAGCACGGTGCGACCCTGGGCGACGGAGTAGGTATCCATCATCCACGCCATCATCTCTGAGGTGGTGCCTACGTCAGGGGCCGGAATATCCTGGTCAGGGCCGATAATCGGCAGGATTTCCGAGGTGTAGCGACGAGTCACCCTCTCGAGTTCGGCGGGGCTGTAGTTACGCGGATCAATCACGATACCGCCTTTGGCGCCGCCATAGGGCAGGTTGTACAAAGCACATTTCCAAGACATCAACATGGCCAGGGCGCGTACTTCATCGAGGTCAACCTGCGGGGCATAGCGGATACCGCCCTTGGCCGGACCGCGTGTCACCGAGTGCTGCACCCGGTAACCGGTGAGCAGCTCTTTGGTGCCGTCGTCCTTGCGCAGGGGGATGGATACCGCCAATTCCCGGCGAGGTGTGGTGAGGTATTGGTAAGATACCTCGTCAAAGCCCAAGATTTCTTGGGCCTTGCGGACTTGTGACTTGGCGTCATCAAGCATATTTCCTTGGGGCACTGTATTCTCCTTTGAACATTACAGGGCGAATTTGAACACCTCTAACCATATACTGTAAACACAAAAGAGTGCAGTCCGTCTAAGGTGTTATTTGCGCAGGTGGGAAAGAATTTACTGTTTCGAGGAAAGCTTCTGAGGTCGTCCATTACCTGGACTTTAACCCCGTGGTCGAAAGTAGGTGAGTGAAACGGAGAACACCCCCGAAGTCGATGCCATCGCCCCCGAGGAATACTTCTCGGTGGAGTGGCCCCCAGATGCGGAGGGGATTCCACACCGCCAGGCCGCCCGCGTGGTGCTTTGCAACGAGTTTGACGAGTTCCTGCTGCTGCGCGGGCATGATTTTTCCGATACCTCCCACTGGTGGTGGTTCACCATCGGGGGAGGGCTGGGGCCCGGCGAGGAGCCGCATCAAGGTGCGAGGCGCGAATTTTTCGAGGAAACCGGCTACCTCTTAGACGAGGGAGCTTTGGTTGGTCCGGTGCTGCGGCGTCACGCCACTTTCGATTTTCACGCCATCACCTGTCGCCAAGACGAAGATTTCTTTTTTGCCCGCATCTGGGGACACCCGAGCTTTAGCTCCCGCGGTTTCACCGCCGTGGAGAAACAGGTCTTGGATGAATGGCGGTGGTGGAACCTGGATGATTTGGAGGCTGAGGTCCAAGGCGGAACGGTGGTGTATCCCTTGAACTTCGTCACTCTGGCCAGGTCCTGGCTGAAAGGCTGGGACGGAAACTGCCCCGAGATTACCGAGGGCACCGTAGGGAAGCGCTGATTTTCCGCCCCAGGTTCCGCCTCGGCTTCGGTCTTCGCCTCCCCGTCGAGGTCCGGTTCTCGCCTCCCCGTCGAGGTCCGGTCATTGCCCCCCTCCCGGGCTTGGGCAGAGGTGGCTAGCGTTGGTGGTGCGGAGCCTGGCTCCGCACCACCAACGCAGCTCCCCTCGAAGGATTGGTTTGCGGGGTTACCTGCCGGTGCCTCTATGGGCTTGGCGGAATCAATCTTGAAGCCAGAAACCGCGGCGGAAAGACCGTCGGAGATGTCCCGCATGGTGTGCATATTGCCCACTACGTTGCCGATTTCCGTAGCGGAGCTCTGGGCTACCTGTGCCATGGAACCCACCGCGTCGGCAATCTGGGTGGAGCCCTGGGCCGCGGAGGAAACCGAAGCGGAGATTTCGTTCACCGTTGCGGTTTGTTCCTCTACGGCAGCGGCAATCACGGTCTGGGTTTCGTTGATCTGGTTGATGACTTCCGTAATCTGAGACAATGCCTCTTCAGCGTCGCGAGTATCGGATTGAATCGAAGTGACGCGTGCCGAGATATCCGAAGTGGCGGTCCCGGTCTGGGCTGCCAGGTCCTTTACCTCGCCCGCAACCACCGCGAAGCCCTTGCCGGCTTCCCCGGCGCGAGCGGCCTCGATGGTGGCGTTGAGAGCCAAAAGGTTGGTCTGCTCGGCAATCTGGGTGATGGAGGCAATAACCTCACCGATGCGCTGGGAGGACTCAGAGAGTTTCTCGACAATCTGGGTGGTGCGCTGCGCCACGCTGACCGCGTTATTCGCCACTTCTGCTGCGGTGGAGGCATTGGAAGCAATCTCGCGGATCGAAACGCCCATTTCATCGGAAGCCGCGGCCACGGTAGAGATAGAGGCGGAAACTTCGGACGCGTTTTGGGCGGTAGATTCGGCCTGCTGGGCGGCCGCTGAGGTGTCGGCACCCATCTTCGTAGTCGAGGCGTCGATGGCGGTGCTCTGTTCCTTGAGGTCTTGGGCGGACTGCTTGATCTGGCCAATCAGTTCGGCGATACCGGAGTTCTTAGCGTTGATGGTTTCCGCCAGTTGCTGAACCTCAAAGACCCCCTTGGGCTCCAGCTTCACCGTCAGATCCTTGACATCTGAATCCGCCAAGATTTGGCGGTAGGCAATTACCGGCTTAGCCGTGGTGTAGTTAAACAGCAGCAGCAAGGCCAACAGCACCAGTAGGTTCAATATGACTGAAGCAGAAAGCAGCCACAACCCGACATGTGCCCGAGCCCGGGCGGATTCGCGATCAGCATTTAGTCTCACCTGCATCTGTTCGAGGAACTGATTCGTGGGCGCCATAATCTTCGCCACCTCGTCATTGTAGCTTTGGCCAAAGACCAGTTCCCTGAGCCAAAGTTTGCTTCTCTAGGGCACTCAAGGCCTGTTCAGAGGCTTCGAGTTGCCAACTGGCTACAGCTTTGGGCATGGCAGACTGGGCCACATTCATGGACTCCAGAATCAAGCGTTGGGCGCGGGTCTCGAGCTTGACCAAGTTATCCGAGTTAGCTACGGCTTGGTGCAACAGATCCAGCTCCGAGCTGGGAACGCCCAACTTGGTGAGGTTCTCGATAGCATCGGCTTTGTTTCCGGCCGCTACTTCCTCCCAGTACTTGTTGAGCCAGGACTCGTCCATCGTGGCGGTGTATTCGCGCACATCGTTAGTGAGATTGGAGGAAGCCGTCGTGATGCGTTGGGCTTGTTTCGTCTCTTTGAGTTGTTGGGCAATGCTATCGTTCATCATGGCGAACTTTACCTGGGCAAAAATCATGGTGCCGACTCCCAGAAGGGAAAAGACGACCAGCACCGTCCACGCGGCTTTAGTTAAGACTCCAAGTTTCATTTTTCCTCCCTACACATGGGTCTAAAAAGTTCAACATACTAATCAAAGCACATTTCGAGCCCTGAATAGGGCTTTTAGTAAAAAAATTCATTGGCTGATATTATGCTCCCCACCAACCGCACCCTGCCCCTCACTCTCAGGCGGACCTCGACGGGGTAAAACCCCAGGTCCAAAGCAGTTTGATGCCGCAAAACCCGCGGGTGGGGCCGCGGGTCGGCCGGGGAGGTCCGCGCTGGCGTTGATAGGCCAAACTGAGGTAATCTGGACTAAATCGAGAAACGAAAACAAGGAGATATGCATGTCCGGGCACTCAAAATGGGCCACTACCAAACACAAGAAAGCTGCTATCGACGCCAAGCGCGGCAAGCTGTTTGCTCGCTTGATTAAGAACATCGAAGTAGCGGCGCGTACCGGTGGTGGCGACCCGCGGGCAACCCGACCTTGTTTGACGCCATCCAGAAAGCCAAGAAGTCCTCGGTTCCCGCCGACAACATCGATCGCGCGGTCAAGCGTGGTTCGGGAGCGGAATCCGGAGGCGCGGACTGGCAGAACATCACCTACGAAGGCTACGGTCCGGCCGGGGTGGCCTTCTTGGTAGAGTGCCTGACCGATAACAAGAATCGCGCCGCCTCCGATGTGCGTACGGCCCTGACCCGAAACAATGGCACTTTGGCTGATCCTGGCTCGGTTTCTTACCAGTTCAACCGCCGCGGGATCATCGAAGTCCCCGCCGCGGATGGTTTGGACGAAGACAAGATTTTGGAAGCCGTGATGGATGCGGGAGCCGAAGAGGTTTCTGACGAAGGCGAACTCTTTGTGATTGAGTCCGAACCAACCGACCTGGTTGCGGTTCGCAGCGCTCTGCAAGAAGCCGGCATCGACTATGATTCCGCCGAATCCCAGTTCGTGGCTTCGGTAAAGGTAGAGCTGGACCTGGAGGCTTACCGCAAAGTCATGAAGCTCTATGATGCCCTGGATGACTTGGACGATGTCCAGAACATCTACATGAATGCCGATGCTTCGGACGAGGTAATCGCCGCCTACGAAGCCGAGTAAAGCGACCTTACCTTGCGAATCTTTGGAGTTGACCCCGGTCTCACCAGGTGTGGAATCGGGGTCATCGACTATGAACCGGGCCGCGCCTTGCAACTGGTACACGTGGGAGTGATTCGTTCCAGCGCGGAGGTGGCCTGGCACTTTCGCCTGTTGAAAATCTCTGAGGGCATCACCCTAAACCTGCTTGGTTTCAAACCGGACATTGTCGCGGTAGAGCGGGTCTTCGCCAAAGAAAACCTCCAGTCTGTCACCACCACGATGCAAGCCATGGGTATCGCCCTGTGCGAGGCCGCCCGGCAGGGTTTGCCCGTAGCGGTACACACTCCTTCGGAAGTGAAGGCCGCGGTTTCCGGTAACGGCAATGCCCCCAAAGCACAGGTGCAGGCGATGGTGGCGCGCATCTTGGGGTTGAAAGAGCACCCGAAACCCGCCGACGCCGCCGATGCTTTGGCGATTGCGATAGCTCATGCCTGGCGCGGCACGGGAATCTTGGGTGCCGGTCAAGATGGTGACTTCACCGTTTCGGTTTCGGGTGGAATCAAGTCGCGCTCCGGCACGAAGCTGACCCCGGCCCAGCAGCAGTGGGCCCAGGCCCAGGCCCAGTCTCGGCGTTCCGGGGCAGCGGCTTCGCGGGGACGTTGAGGTGGCCCCCCCTAGGGTTCCCGGTTCGAGGTTCTGTGTTTTCGTTCCCGGTTCGCGGTCGGGGCGATGAGAGTGGGGTGTGTCTGGGTGTGGTGAGGTGAAGTAGGTTATAGTACAAGTGTTCGAATGGAGTGAGGAGGAGCGCCGGTGATAGCGATGCTGCGCGGGGAAGTCGTGGCCAAACACCTGGACCGGGCCGTTATTTTGGCTGGTTCAATGGGGTGGGAGGTTTTCGCCACCCCCGATACCCTGGCTTCTTGGCAAGTAGGGGAAACCGTAGATGCCCACACCTATCTGATTGTGCGCGAAGATGCCATGACCCTCTACGGCTTTGCCTCCACTAAGGCGCGTGCGGCTTTTGCCATTCTGATGCAGGTGAAAGGTATCGGACCCAAACTGGGATTGGCGGCGTTGTCGGTGCTTTCCCCGACGGAACTCGCCACAGCTGTGGCTGCGCGTGATTTGGCCGCCCTACAACGCATTCCCGGGGTGGGGAAGAAATCCGCCGAACGCATGGCCATAGAGATTGGCGATAAACTCGGTGTGGTGGGCAGTGTTTCCGTTCCTTTGACAGGAAGCGTCGTGGGCGCGGGGGATTTCGATGCGAACGCGGTAATAGAAGCCCTGGTGGGATTGGGATGGTCTGCCCCTCAGGCCAGCGAAGCTGTATCGCAGGTCCAAGCCAAGGATGCGGGAACGGCACTGCGCGAGGCCTTGCAGTACTTGGGTGGCAAGCATGGCTGAGTCTGATTTCGATTACTCCCAGCGTTTGGTCGACGCCGCATCTCCGGATGAGGAACGCGCGGTTGAGGCGGCCCTGCGCCCCAAGACCCTGCAGGGAATTCGTGGGTCAGGACACGGTAAAGACCCAGTTGGAACTGGTGTTGCGGGCCGCTAAAGAACGCGGACAAGCCGCCGATCACGTGCTTTTGGCCGGTCCTCCCGGGCTGGGGAAAACCACTTTGTCGATGATTATCGCCCAAGAGATGAATACTTGCTGCGCCTGACTTCCGGCCCCTGCCATCGGGCACGCCGGGGATCTGGCTGCGATTTTGTCTTCCCTGCAGGAAGGCGATGTTTTGTTCATAGACGAGATTCACCGCCTGGCGCGACCGGCCGAAGAGATGCTGTACCTGGCGATGGAGGATTTTCGTGTCGATGTGGTGGTGGGGAAAGGCCCCGGCGCCACCTCGATTCCTTTGCAGCTGCCGCCTTTCACCCTGGTGGGAGCCACGACGCGTTCCGGTCAACTTCCCGCACCGCTGCGAGACCGTTTTGGCTTCACCGCGCATATGGAGCCCTATGAAGCCACCGATTTGGCGAAAATCGTCAAACGCAGTGCGGCTTTGCTGGGAGAGAACATCACCTCCGAGGCGGCCTTGGAAATCGCCAGTCGCTCCCGCGGTACCCCGCGCGTGGCGAACCGCCTGTTGCGCCGCGTGATTGACTATGCCCTGGTGCACGGTCATTCCCAGTGCGACTTGGATTCAGCCCGGGGGGCCCTGGCCTTGTTCGAGGTCGATGAACTGGGTCTGGACCGCCTGGACCGGGCGGTGCTGCGCGCCGTGATAGAGAGATTCGGGGGTGGACCGGTGGGGTTGAACACCCTGGCGGTTTCGGTGGGGGAGGAACCCCAAACCGTAGAAGAAGTGGTGGAGCCCTTTTTGGTGCGCGAAGGTCTGCTGGTGCGAACCGTGCGAGGACGCGCCATCACCCCTCGAGGCTACCAGCACCTGGGGCTGGCAGTGCCGGGGGAAAATACCCTGTTTTCCTGAGATAAGTTTTCGTTTTTAGGTTTCAGGCCTTAGACTTTTCCAGGTGTCCTTATTCGAGAAAGGTGTTTTTGTGCTGCCCATTCAAAGCGCTTCGACTGCTGCTCAAGGCGGTTACTCCCTATGGTCCTGGATTCTCATCGGTGCGATGTTCGTGCTGATGTTGTTCGTGCTTTCCCGTTCGGGAAAGAAACGCGTTGCCCAGATGGAGCAACAGCGCGAAGCCCTGCGAAAGCAACTGGAGCCCGGCGTTTGGGTGCGCACCACCGCGGGCTTCTACGGGAAAGTCGTAGAGGTCACCGGGGAAGTAGTTACCCTCGAAAACCTCACCGGAGATGAGACGCTGTGGGATATCCGCGCCATTGCCGAGGTGCGTGAACCCAGTTTCGGTGCCCTGGGAGAGGAAAACACCTCTACACAGCCGGGAGCCAAAACCCAAAACGAAGACTCCCCCGAATCCGAGGCGGCAGACCTCGACGGGGATTTGACCACAGAGGAAGACAAAGATAGCGGCTTTGGCGAGAATGTCTGAGACCAAGCCCCTCACTACAGATTGATTATTACGAGAAGGAATGTAAGTGGCTGCCACGAAATCTAAGAATAAGGCCGGGCGCACCCTGATTACCTTTGTGGTTCTCATACTTGCCTTGGCGGGAACCCTGGTGGGTTCGACATTGTTCTCTGACGGATCCTACGTGCCGAAACTGGCGATTGACCTAGAGGGCGGGACTCAGCTGATTCTGACCCCGAAGGCTACCGATGGTTCGAAAGCCACCGTCAGTTCAGCCGATATCGACCAGGCCATCGAGGTGATTCGCCAGCGTGTGGACGCCTCGGGTGTGGCAGAAGCCGAGATTGCCCGCAACGGTTCGGAGAACATCTCGGTGGGCTTGCCCGGTGTTCCTTCGGAAGAAACCTTGAACCTGGTGCGTTCCTCAGCAGTGATGCGTTTCCGTACCGTGCTGCTCTCTGGTGCTGGCCGCGCCACTGCGAATACTGATCCTGCCCAGGTCTTGGCGAAGCTCACGGGGAATAGCTCTGCCTCGACCTCGACGAGTACCGAAGTTACTCCGCAAGCCACCCCTACCGCACAGACTCCTGACGCAACTATTGCCCCGACCGAAACTGGCGCTACTCAGGCCCGACGTAGTGCAACCGACCCCAATGCCTCCGATACCGCGGCCACACCGGAGGCGACGCCCTCGGCCACTGCCAAAGTCACCCCCACACCGGCACCCACCGCTGCCACCAGCGCGGCGATTCCTTTCGATCAGTTGATGAAAGAGGCACAGAAATACCCCGACACCCCTGCGGGAAATGCCTCTACGATCAACGATCCCAAGCGGATTACCGTGCGCGATATGTTCATCTTTGAGCACCTGGATTGTTCCGATCCGGCTTCGCTCAAGGGTGGTTCGCAGTACGACGACCCCGAAAAGAACCTGGTTACCTGTGACAAAAACGGATACCAGAAATACATCTTGGGTCCCCAGGTGCTCTCGGGTACCGATGTGAAGTCGGCCTCTTCCGGGATGGGGCGTACCCAGCAGGGTAACGCCAACGGACAGTGGGAAGTTGCGCTTCGGTTGAACTCCGAAGGGTCCAAGAAGTTCGACGAGGTAGCTAAGGTGCTCTACCCCAACCACATTCAAGGTTCCAACGCCGCGAGGGGATAACAACCGTTTCGCTATCGTGCTGGATTCGCTGGTGGTTTCCGCCCCCGGTATCAATGCTCCTTCTTTCAACGGTTCGGCTTCGATTTCGGGTTCCTTGACGCGCGATTCTGCGGCGACTTTGGCTAACCAGTTGCAGTTCGGCTCTCTGCCTTTGAACTTCGAAGTGCAGTCCGAGCAGCGTATCTCGGCGACTTTGGGTTCGGAACACCTGAAGGTCGGCTTCTATGCCGCCCTGGTAGGTCTGGTGCTGGTGGTGCTCTACCTGCTGTGGCAGTACCATGCCTTGGCTTCAGTGGCTACCGCCTCGCTGATTTTTGCCGGGGTGCTTACCTATCTGGTGGTGGCAATCCTGTCTTGGTCGATGGGATATCGTCTATCTTTGGCGGGCGTGGTTGGTTTGATTGTCGCCGTGGGTGTGACGATGGACTCGTTCATTATCTACTTCGAACGTATCCGCGACGAAGTGCGTGACGGCAAACCGCTGGGCACCGCGGTAGAAACCGGCTGGGCGCGCGCCAAGCGCACCATCGTGGTGTCTGACGTAGTGAACCTGGTGGCTGCGGTGGTGCTCTATGTGCTGGCTGTGGGTGGTGTGCAAGGCTTTGCCTTTACCCTGGGTCTGACCACCGTGATGGACCTGGCGATTATCTTCCTCTTTACCCACCCGATGATGAGCCTGTTGGTTAAGACCCGCTACTTCGGTGAGGGACGTAAGTTCTCTGGATTGGATCCCGAACACTTGGGTGCCACCGGGGGGCGGACCTATGTTCACACGGTTTCGCGTTCCAGCTCCGCCAAGAAACAGCGGGTCGGGAAAGTCGCAGCCCCCGAGGTTTCTTTGGCTCGCGCCAAGGCTGCCCACGAGGCAGAAGCAGCCGAGGGAAGCGTTGCCGTAGAGACGAAAACCGAAGCGGAAACTGAAACTCAGGCGAAAACTGAAGTGACGGCCTCGACGGAGGAAAGTCGCCCAACCAACGAAAAAACCGAACCGGCGGCCTCGAGAGGGGAAGAAACCGCAACCGAGGATGAAACACCGAAAGACGCAGCCTCGACCCGAGAGGAGGACGCGAAATGATGACTTACGCACAGTGGGGTAACGCCCTGTATTCGGGGAAAAAGTCCTATGCCATCATTGCGAAGCGCAAGGTTTTCCTGGGAATCGGGGGAGTGCTGATTCTGATTCTCTGGTGGGGATTTTACTGTTGGGCGTAAACCCCTCGATTGATTTCAAAGGCGGAACCGAGTTTACGATTTCCACCACCACCTCGAATCCGCCCCAGCAGCCGGCCTACGACACCTTGAAGGCCAATGGGGTGAGCGAAACTCCCAAGGTTTTCCAGATGGGAACTTCTGCGTTGCGGATCCAGACCTCTAGGTTGGATACCGCGGTGGAAACCAAGGTGCAAAACGCCTTGGCCAAAGCCTATGACGTCGAAGCCAGCAATGTCTCTAAAGGGTCTATCGGGCCTTCGTGGGGTGCCTCGGTGTCTAACCAAGCCATCTTGGGTCTGGTGGTGTTCCTGGTGCTGGTATCGCTGCTGCTGATGGCGTATTTCCGCACCTGGACCATGGCGGCGGCCGCGCTGTTCGCCCTGGCGCACGACTTCTTCATCACGATTGGGGTTTTCGCTTTCACCCAGGTGGAAGTCACCCCCGCAACCATCATCGGCTTCTTGACGATTCTGGGGTACTCGCTGTACGACACTGTGGTGGTTTTTGACAAGATTCGCGAAAACACCCGGGATATGTTCAATCAGTCGCGCTCCAAGTATGACGAGTTGGCGAATCTGTCGATCAACCAAACCATGGTGCGTTCCATCAACACTTCGGTTACCGCGATTTTGCCGGTGGCGGCGATTTTGTTCCTCAGTTCCGCACTGGTGGGGGCTTCCTCACTGCGCGATATTTCGATGCCGCTGTTCATCGGGATGATTGTGGGTACCTTCAGCTCGATCTTTATTGCGACCCCGCTGTTGACCGTGATTCGTGATGCCTCGGCTCCGATCAAGGGCACATAACGAGAAGATCGATCGGGCCCGCGCCAAGGCCCTGGAGAGTATCGAAGCCGAAGGCGGGGATGTGGAAGACGCCAAAGCCAAGATTGCTGCCGGAGTGACCCCGGTAACGGTCGCCGCGCCGATGGTCCCGGGTTCCCACCAGGGACAGTCCGCACAGCCCAAGCGAAAGAAGCCCCGCAAGTGAATACCGCAGCGAGTCATCCCCGCCCCCTGGACCCACAGTTGGCCCAGATTGTTTCCGAACACTTGAATTCCTATCTGGATTTTCCAGAACCCGGGATTCTGTTTCGGGATTTTTCCCCACTGTTGGCTTCCGGTGAGCCCTTCCAACGGCTGATTCGGGGTTTGGCCGAGCACTACCGCGGCTACATCAATGCGGTGGCAGGGTTGGAGTCACGCGGTTTCATTCTGTCTTCGACCTTGGCGGTCGAGCTGGGAATCCCCATGATTATGGTGCGCAAAGCCGGGAAGCTGCCCGGTGATGTGATTCGAACCAGTTATGCCCTGGAGTACGGTACGGCTTCGGTTGAGGTGGCTCCCGCCACGGTGAACGGGCTGGATCGCATTTTGGTGGTGGATGATCTTTTGGCCACCGGAGGTACCGCTTCGGCTTCTCTGGAGCTGCTGGAAAAGGCCGGTGGTCACGTAGTCGAGATCTTTGCGCTGATGGAGTTGGTGGATTTGGGCGGCCGGGCAGCTTTGGGAGATACGCCTTTCCAGACCCTGTTGCAGCTCTAAGAACGTGAGGGCGCGGGGTAGGCGTGGGCCTCACAGTGGTAGTCGGGATTAGCTTCGCGTCAGGGGCCAAGTCCTGACTTTGCCGCTAATAGTTTCCGCGCGGAACTGGAAAGTCATACAATCCAGTTATGAGTTCAGAGGCGACACATTCCCAAGACACTCCCGCGTTTGGGGTGGGGCTGTCCCGTTCGCCCCTGTCTTGGTTATCTCGGGGCAAAGTCGTGCACCCCGAGCTAGAGCCGGTGTTGCGTGCCTTTAAAGAGAATCATCCCCGCGGTGATACTGCCCTGTTGGTGAGGGCCTATGAGACCGCGGAGCGCTGTCACGTAGGACAATTTCGCAAGTCTGGTGAACCCTATATCACTCACCCCGTGGCGGTGGCGACGATTTTGGCGGAGCTGGGGCTTTCAGAAACTATCGTGGCGGCGGGACTGCTGCACGACACAGTCGAAGACACCGATTATTCCCTGGAGCGCTGCCGGGAAGAATACGGCGAAAACATCGCCAACCTCGTTGACGGTGTGACGAAACTGGACAAGATTAAGTACGGAGACTCTGCCCAGGCCGAAACCATTCGGAAGATGATCGTGGCGATGGCCCGGGATATCCGGGTGCTACTGATAAAACTAGCTGACCGCCTGCACAATGCACGTACCTGGAGATATGTGGGCAAAGAAAGCGCGGCGAAGAAAGCCAAGGAAACCCTGGAGATTTATGCGCCCTTGGCGCACCGTATGGGCTTGAATACCATCAAGTGGGAACTGGAGGACTTGGCGTTTAAGACTCTGTACCCCAATATCTATCAAGAAATCGACCACTTGATTGCGCAGGCCTCGCCGGGACGTGAAAAACAGTTGAATCTGTTGATATCCCAGATTGACGCCCAGCTGCGTGAATCCAAGATTCGCGCCACCATCACGGGAAGACCCAAGCATCACTATTCGATTTATCAAAAGATGATTGTGCGGGGCAGAGACTTCAAAGACATCTATGACTTGATCGGGATTCGAATCTTGGTTGACTCCGTTAAGGACTGCTATGCCGTGCTGGGGTTGATGCATTCGAAGTGGCAGCCGATGCTGGGGCGTTTCAAAGACTATATCGCCATGCCCAAGTACAACCTCTATCAGTCCCTCCACACCACGGTTATCGGGCCGCAAGGGAAACCGGTAGAAATCCAGATCCGCACCTTCGAGATGCACCGACGGGCCGAGTTCGGTATCGCGGCGCACTGGAAGTACAAGGAAAACCCCAACGCGAAATCCACCAAGGAGGCTGGGGGACCCACCCTGCTGGACGCCGACAACGAGATGGGGTGGCTGCGTCAGCTGGTGGATTGGCAAAAAGAAACCGAAGATCCCGGCGAGTTCCTGGATTCGCTGCGCTACGAAATCGCTTCCGCGCAGGTTTATGTCTTTACCCCTCGCGGTGAAGTCGTGGTGTTGGCGGCGGGATCCACCCCGGTGGACTTTGCCTATTCGGTGCACACCGAGGTGGGGGACCGCACGGTAGGGGCGAAGGTCAACGGGAAACTGGTGCCTTTGGATTCCAAGTTGGATAACGGCGACACGGTAGAGATTTTCACATCGAAATCCCCCACGGCGGGACCCTCGCGGGATTGGCTCAGTTTCGTCCAAACCCCCGCGCTAAGACCAAGATCAAAGCCTGGTTCAGCAAGGAACGCCGCGAAGAATTCATTGAAAACGGTCGCGAAGCCATCGCCCGAGCCCTGCGTAAACAGAGCCTGCCGATTCACCGCCTGGCGAATCATGAATCCCTCGAGCACATCGCCAAAGAGATGGGCCTGCAGAACCTCGAGGCGCTCTATGCCTCGGTGGGGGACAACCACGTGGGGGCACAGGCTGTGGTAGAGCGGCTCCCTGGCTCTGTCCGGGGGTGAAGAAGGTGCGGAAGAAACCCTGACCGAAGAAATCACACCGGGCGAATCCACTATCTCTGCCGATGCGGGTCGCGGATCGGGAATCCTGGTTGACGGACAAAACACCGACGATCTGTGGACCAAACTGGCCAAGTGCTGCACCCCTGTTCCCGGGGACGAAATCATGGGTTTCGTGACTCGCGGCCACGGGGTTTCCGTGCATCGCACCAACTGTCCCAATGCCGAGAGACTGGACGCCAACCAGCCCGAAAGGGTAGTGACCGTGGAATGGGCTGATCACCCCACCACGGCTTCATGGTTCAGGTCCAGATCGAGGCTTTGGACCGTTCCGGACTGCTGTCTGATGTCACCAAGGTGCTTTCAGACAACCACGTAAATATCTTGACGGGGAATATCTCTACCACCCGCGACCGGGTGGCGTATTCTCGGTGGAGTTTCGAACTGGCCGACACCTCGCATCTGCAGCACATCCTGAATGCTTTGGGTGCTATCCCCGGGGTGTATTCCGCCACCCGCGTCTCATCCGGAGCAAAGTAAAGCAAGGTAAAAGCAAAGTGGAGGCCCCGAAAGGGCCTCCACTTTAGGGTAGTTCCAAAGGCGTGGCAGGTTACTCTGCCGCAGTTTTTCGCGCCTGAGCTAACCAGGCCTGGCGGGCCGCCAGGTCGTCTTCCAGGCTCTTGGTGTCTTTGCCTTGGGCCTTAGCCGCGGCAATCTGTTCCTCCAGCTGAGCAATCTTTTCCTCGAGCTGACCCACCAAGCCTTCGGCGCGAGCCTTGGTTTCCGGATTGGACTTGTTCCATTCCTCCTGTTCGGCATTGGCGATGGCCTGCTCTACCGAACGCAACCCCGACTCCAGGCGTGACACTTCCGAACGCGGCACCCGTCCGGCCTCGTCCCACTTATCCAACAAATCGCGGAAAGTGGCCTTTGCCGTATCCAGGTTCTTGATTGGTAACAGCGCTTTGGCCTGCTCCAACAGCTTTTTCCTTTGCCGCCAAGCTGGCCGCTTCGTCCTGGTCGGCCTGCTGATTCGCGGCTTGGCGGGCATCGAAGAAGCCCTGCTGGGCTTCACGGAAGCGCTCCCACAGCGAGTTATCGTCCCTGCGCGAAGCCTGCCCGGCCGCCTTCCATTCATTCATCAACTCGCGATACAGTGCGGAAGTCCGGGCCCAATCGGTGGAAGTCGCCAGTTCCTTGGCGCGGGCAATCAGAGCCTCTTTCTTGGCCTTCACCTCGGCCTGCTTGGCGTCGAGATTCGAGAAGTACTGTTTACGGTGACGGTCAAAAGCCGTGCGAGCCGCCGAGAAGCGCTTCCACAGGGCGTCCTCGGTGGCGCGGTCGATGTGGGGCCCCTTGCGCTGGGACTCTTTCCATTGATCGAGCAATTCGCGAAGCCGGGTTCCAGACTGTTTCCACTGGGTTCGGTGGGGATCTTGGGAAGCGATCTTTTCGGCACCTTCCACAATCGAAGTGCGCAGTGCCAGGGTCTTGGCCTTGGCTTCTTCGCGCAGCTGGGCCAGCTCCTCCTTGCGTGCCTGACCGGATTCACGCAGCGCGGCGACCCGCTGGCGCAGCCCTTCGAGGTTGCCAACAGCCATAGGCGATTCCAGGGCCTTGTCCAGGGAGTGCAGAGTGGAATCAATCTCGTTGGCCTTGAGACCGGGCATACGCGCCTGGGCCAAATCAACCTGTGCCTGCAAGTCCAAGAACCGACGCACGTAGAGCGCGAAAGGTTGGGCGGGGACCTCGTCGGGATATTGCCCCACCTCGCGCTCTACCCCGGCGTCATTGACGAAGACACGCCCCTCGGCGTCGACACGCCCGTACTTGGCGGCTTCCTCCATCGCCAGTTTTTCGGCCGGGGAATGCACCTGAGGTGCCTGAGGTTTGCCATTAGAAAGGTCCACCGGCGTGAAGTTCGATTTCTGAGTGGTGGGTTGTGGGGCCGGCTTTTCCTCTGGTGAGGGGGCGGTGGCAAGGTCCGAGGTCTGGGTTTTCGCCATTTCTTCGCCCGCGTCGAGGACGGGAGCCGAGGTCTTTTCCGGAGTTTGCGTTGGTGTCGGGGTGGATTCGGTTGTGGCGGTGGCCGGGTTTTCTTCTGGCGTGTTCATGGTGCCTCCTGTGACGGGGTTAGTAAAACCGTTCTCTAAATTTGCGCGACGCTTTCGCACGCAATCAGTACTTTACTGGAAAATCCCCCCAGCTAATAACCTGATGCTTTGAAATCTATTTCCCGCAAAATCCGTTAATCTGTACCTATGGATCTTTTGCGGATAGTTTCGCCGATTTACTCCGAGAACACCTATGTCTTGGGTACCGAGACGGGCCAGGCCCTGGTGGTGGATCCCGGGGCCGGGAATTTTCCACGAGTCAAGCAGGTTCTGGAAAGCCTCCAGATGCAGCTGGGCGCTATCTTGCTGACCCACGGACACGCCGACCACATCTGGGATGCCCACCAGGTGCAACAGCTCAACCCTGAGGCTCCCATCCTCATCAGCGCCCCAGATATGTTCTGGTTCGACGCCCCGGGCCCGGCCGAGCAACTGGGCAACGCCGGATACATGGCGGCTAATGCCGGTCCGTGGCAAGCCGTGGCCCCCACGGAGCTGGACCCGGCGTTCTTTGCCGAAGGAGGTGCGCAGTTGTGGCCCGGTTTGGCCGTGCGTGCCTTCCTGGCTCCGGGACATTCCCCGGGGTGTACCATGTTCTTTCTTTCGGGCAAGGTACACGACCACGGGCAAGGTCTGGGCTTCCCCCCGGACGAGGACGCCCTGTTTGGTTTTTCCGGTGACGTGGTGTTTCGCGGTAGTGTGGGGCGCACCGACCTGCCACACTCGGACCCCAAAGCCATGGAGGAAACCCTGCGTACCTTGCGACAAGTCATCGCCCCGCAAACGCTACTTTTGCCCGGACACGGCCAGGCGACCTCGTGGGGGGAAGAACTGCGCTCCAACCCGTTCCTATTCAACTAATACGAAGGTGAAACGATAACACTATGGTTGCAACATCTCTGTCTGGATTCCCCGAATTTACCCCGGAGGAAAAGCTCCTCGAGGACCACCTGATTGCCACTCTGACCAGGGTTTTCGAACTGCACGGTTTTTCTCACCTCGAGACCCGCGCCGTGGAGCCGCTGTCCGAGCTGGAACGCAAAGGGGAGACCTCGAAAGAGGTCTATGTCTTGTCCCGGCTGCAGGACAAGGAGGGAACAGAGGCGAAGAAAAACGGGCTGCATTTTGATTTGACGGTTCCTTTGGCGCGCTACGTCGGGGAAAACGCACATCTGCTGCACTTTCCATTTCGGCGCTACCAGATTCAGAAAGTCTGGCGAGGAGAACGTCCTCAGGAAGGTCGATTCCGCGAATTCGTGCAGGCCGATATCGATATGGTGGCTGGCGAAACCCTGCCGGCGCATTTCGAGATAGAGGTACCGCTGATTATGGCGGAGGCTCTGGACGCTATGCCGATTCCGCGCGCCGTGGTGCACGTGAATTCGCGAAAAGTCCTGCAAGGAGCCTGCAACGCCATGGGCTTGACTGAGGTGGAGCCGGTGCTGCAAGTCATCGACAAGCACGACAAAGTCACCCCGGAGGTGTTTCACAGATGCTGTCCGACCAGGGACTCAGCGAGGCACAGGTAGAGACGGTGTGGAAACTGGCGGGGATTCACGGAACTGATCCACAGGTGGTGAACCAGGTACGGGAGCTGGGATTGAATGATCCGCTGCTGGAAGAAGGCCTGGAGGAAGTCAAGCGCATGTTGGAAACCGCCGCCGCGCGGGGCCGGGACAATGTCGAGGCTGACTTTAAGATTGCCCGCGGCTTGGACTACTACACCGGGATGGTTTACGAGACCTTTATCGAAGGTGGTGAACATATCGGTTCGATTTCGAGCGGGGGACGCTATGACAACCTGGTGACTTCGGGGAAAAAGAAATACCCCGGGGTAGGGATGTCGGTGGGTCTGACGCGACTAATCAGCATTATCTTGGCTCACGGTTGGGTTTCGGTCAGCCGCAGTGTTCCCACCTGTGTTTTAGTGGCGGTCGACAGCGAAGAGACCCGCAACCAGGCTGATATGGTGGCACAGCAGCTGCGTAAACGCGGCATCGCCACCGAAGTCAGTCCCAATGCGGCAAAGTACGGCAAGCAAATCAAGTACGCCTTGAACCGGGGAATTCCCTATGTGTGGTTCGTGGGAGAGGGCCAGGTAAAGAACTTGGAGGACCAGAGTCAGTTCGACGCTGATGCCGCTACTTTTGAGCCTGACCCCGCACTGCTGCGCCCCCAAGTGGTGGCGGTTGATGCCTAGAGCCGCTACCGAATCCGATCTGCGCGAACTGGCCCGGAAGCTTGGGAGCACGTAGAAATAACTGAGGTGTGAAGGCCAAGTGCGGCGACGGGGCTGGGAACCGTCGCGGCACTCTCGTCTGGAACCGGGACGAAACCCAAGCACCGAGCCTGGAATGTGTCTTCGCGTTATTTCTACCCAGCCCTGCCAAGTTATAGACTATGCAAGGCGCTGGGATAACCCACGTGCCGAAAAACCGAGAAAAGGGGGAGCGCGAATGCTGAGGACTCACAAGTGTGGCGAACTGAACCTGAAACACGATGGACAAGCCGTCACCCTGACAGGCTGGGTGGATCGTCGTCGTGACCACGGCGGGGTAGCCTTCATGGATTTCCGCGATGCCTCGGGAATCGTGCAGTTGGTGGTGAGTGAAGATGTGGTGCGCGAGGTCCGCAACGAATACGTCCTCAAGGTAACCGGCAAGGTGCGCCAGCGTCCCGCTGGCAACGAGAACCCCGAAATCCCCACCGGGGAATCGAAGTGATGGCAGATGAGGTCGAGATTCTCAACACCTGCGAGACCCTGCCTTTCCAGGTTTCCGAGCACGCCGAGAAGTCCGGTGAAGTGGGGGAGGAAATCCGGCTGCGCTACCGTTTCGTGGATTTGCGTCGACGCAAGCTGCACGAAAACATGGTGCTGCGCTCCAAGATTTCCCAAGTCGCGCGTCGCGTCATGGATAAACACGAGTTCATCGAGGTAGAGACCCCCACCTTGACGCGTTCGACCCCAGAAGGGGCCCGTGACTTTGTGGTGCCCGCCCGGATTCGTCCCGGTTCGTGGTACGCCCTGCCTCAATCCCCACAGTTGTTCAAGCAGATGTTGATGGTGGGCGGGATGGAACGCTACTATCAGCTGGCCCGCTGCTATCGCGACGAGGACTCCCGCGCCGACCGTCAGCCCGAATTCACCCAGCTGGACCTGGAAATGTCTTTTGTGGACCAAGATGATGTCATCGCGGTTACCGAGGACATCTTGAAGGAAGTTTGGGCGGTAATCGGGGTGGATTTGCCCCTACCTTTGCCGCGCATGCCCTTCAAAGAAGCCATGGACCGATTCGGCTCGGATAAACCCGATCTGCGTTTTGGCTATGAACTAGTGGAACTGAGTGAATACTTCAAAGACACTCCGTTTAGGGTATTCCAAAACCCCTATGTGGGCGCCGTGGTGATGCCCGGTGGTGCCTCGCAACCGCGCCGCACCTTCGACGCTTGGCAAGAATGGGCCAAAGCCCGCGGAGCCAAAGGTCTGGCCTATGTCACCATCGATGAAAAATGGCGAAATGGGGGGCCCAGTTTCCAAGAATATTTTCCGATACCGAGCGTGCGGGTCTGGCCGCAGCCACTGGTGCGAAACCGGGGGATTGCATCTTTTTCGCCGCCGGGCAACGCGCCGCCTCCCAGACCCTGTTGGGGGCGGCTCGCATTGAAATCGGCAAGCGCTGCGGCCTGATCGACCCCAAGGCCTGGGCTTTTACCTGGGTCGTGGACGCACCGCTCTTTAAACCCTCCGGGGAAGCTGTGGCGGAAGGTGACGTGGCTTTGGGGCATTCCGCCTGGACCGCAGTGCATCACGCCTTCACTTCCCCCAAGCCCGAATGCCTGGATAACTTCGACACCGACCCGGGTTCGGCCTTGGCCTATGCCTACGATATTGTGTGCAACGGCGTGGAACTGGGAGGTGGTTCCATCCGTATCCACCGTCGCGATATCCAAGAACGCGTCTTCAAGGTGATGGGATTCAGCCCCGAAGAAGCGCAGGCACGTTTCGGCTTCCTGTTGGATGCCTTCAAGTACGGCGCCCCGCCGCACGGTGGTTTGGCTCTGGGGTGGGACCGCATCGCCGGGATGCTGACCGCTTCTCCTTCCATTCGTGATGTCATCGCCTTCCCCAAGGCCGGCGATGGTTTCGATCCGCTCACCGCTGCTCCCGCGCCGATTCCCGATGCACAGCGCGCCGAGACCGGGGTGGATTACGTCCCGGAGGAAGAAGAAACTGAAAAGTGACACCGGCCTAAACCCATTCCCCGCAACCGCAACCCAACCGGGGACCAGGCCGCTCACCTCGACCAGGAAACCACCCCTACGAAAAGAGTCAGGTGCCTTTGGCGGCCTCGTGAAAGGAAAAACCGCGATGAATGCGAAAGTGTTTGAACTGCACCCGGTGAACCCCCAGGCGCGCTTGGTGGGGCAGATTGCCGATTTGCTGCGACAGGGCGGCATTATGGCCTACCCCACAGATTCAGGTTACGCCCTGGGTTGTGCCCTGGCGAACGGGGCGGGCCTGGAGCGGATTCGCGACATTCGCAAGCTCGACGAAAAACACGACTTCACGATGGTGTGTCGAGAATTTGCCCAGATAGGGCAGCTGGCGCTGGTTTCTAATGCGAACTATCGGCTGATAAAGTCCCTGACCCCCGGGCCTTATACCTTTATCCTCAAAGGGACCAAGGAAGTTCCGCGCGCGACGTTGAACAAGAAAAAACACACCTTGGGGGTGCGGATTCCCGACCACGTGGTTGCGCTGAGTCTGGTGGAAGAGATGGGGGAGCCAATCTTGTCTTCCACCTTGCTGATGCCCGGCGAGGAAGAACCGCTGTCGGAATTCGTAGACGTGGTAGCGAAAGTCGACCACCTGGTGGATGCGATTATTGATTCACCTTGTGGCTCCACCGAGGCCACCACGGTTTTTAAACCTGGTGGATTCGGCTCCCGTATTGGTGCGGGCTGGGGCGGGGCCGGTCGACTTCCTGGACTGAGGGGGTTTGTTGGGGCTGTATCGGCGCGGTTATCCGGATCGGCTGATTCAGCAGTTTCGATGGTATCTGCCGGTTCTTCCGCTCCCCACAGCTGCTCTGCGCTGGGACCGCGACGGGCGTTTTCCGCAGCTAAGACCGGGTTGAGTAAGATCCTGGAGAAAATCGAGTTCAGCACCAGCACAATCCCCATGGCGAAGGCGCTTTGCTTCACCGCCTGGAGGTGCACCGGCAGGAATGCCAAGAAAGTCACCAGTAGACAGGCCGTACGCAGCCACAGCATCGAGGAATTCCCCGAAATCTTGGACAGGTGAGTGTCGTCGGGCAGTTCGGTGGCCAGCGGGATGCGCTGCCGGTTCAAGGTGTGGAGCTGGTGATCGAGAGCCAGGGCGAAACCGTAACCCACCAGCAGCACCACCACGCTGGGTTCCACCCCGCCAGAGTGAGGGAATAGCGGAATCCAGGAAAATATTCCGTCCTGGAAGGTCAGGGCGGTCAGCCCCAAGGCACCGGTGACGATGAAGACGTTGAGCACTCCCGCCACCAGCGATCCCTGCCTGCGCCCGGTGGCACGAATCATCATCAGCACCGAAGAGATGAACATGATGGGAACCATCAAGGTGGGGACAATCTGCAAGACTTTGTTCCCGAAGTCAATCTGGTTCGCCGCCGCGCCGGTGACCATGATGGGGAACTTGGCTTTCAGTTCGCGAATCTGGGAAACGACTTTCATGGCTTTGCGATTCGTCGCGCCGGGTTGCAGATTCACGTCGAGCACCAGGTAGTCCCCGTAGGTGTTGGGGTCGACAGTAGAGGAGGCGACACCTTTGAGGGCCAGGACTTTGGAAGACCAAGTAGTCAGGGCGCCTTGGGTGGTTTTCGCCAGGACTTGGATGTCGGCGTCTTGAGCGGTGGAGCCATATTGGCTGGCGCGAAGCGTATGGAACTGGGCGGATTCGGCCCAGCTGGGCAGGTCGCGTGAAGCGGAAGTATGCCAGGTCAGGCCCAGCACCGGCAGGCAAGCCCCCAGCAGCACTATCCCGGCAAGCGCCGCACCTTGGAGGCGGTTAAGGGGTAGTTTTTGCCGTAGTTGTTGTGTTTTCTGGGCGAGGCCGGCCCAGGACGTGGCGAGGACGTCGCGTAGTTTTTGGTTCCAAGGTGCGGGAGGCAGTTCCAGCCACTGCAGGTAGGCGTAGATGATGGCTGGTACCAGGGTCAGTCCAATTCCGAGGCATCCCAGAATCGACAAAATTGAGACCACCGCCACCCAGCGCAGCGAATTGGCTGGGAAGATACATACGGTGGCGAGGGCGAGAATCAGCAGACCCGAGGACCACATGATGGCGATCGAGGTGTGGGCGAAAACCTGGTCCAGAGCCGATCCCGCGACGTTGCGTCGTACCCGGCGTTGCTTGGCCTGGCGGGTGGATACCTGTGGGATTCTCCGGTGTAGCGGACAATCGCGACCCCGGTGCGGGCTTGTTTGAGAAAGGTGAGTGCATAACCGGTGACGATACCCAGGCAAAGCATGGTGACCAGGGCGGGGTCTTCGGGATTCGGGGCAACGAAGAGGGAAGCTAGATTCACGGTGGCGCGAGAAAACACCATACCTACCAAGGCGGGAACGAAGACCACCGCGGCCAGACGCAGCCGCCCCCAGGCCAAGATTTGTATCAGCGCGATGGCGGCCAGGGCAATCAGGGAGGCGAGCTGGAAGTCGGAGTCGGCTTGTACGGAAATATCGTGGTTTTCGATGAAGTCATCGGTGACATATCCCTTGGCTTGCGGGGCGAAGGAGCGCAGATCTTGGGGGACGGAGGCCAGTGTGGTTTCGGCCAGTTGACGAATTTCTTTGGCCCTTTCGGGGAATTGGCGCAGATCCAGCATGGCAATCATGAGGAAACCGTGACGGTTACGGGCAATGAAGTTCTGCATCAGTTGGGCCGCGGCGGGATTCGAGGTGTCGGTTCCCGCGGCGAAGGGATGGAGCACCCCGGCCGGAATCACCCCGGGGATTTCTTGGAGGTTTTTTGCCGAGGCCTGTAGCACCGTGAGGATTTCTTTTTGTTGTTTGGCCGTATCTACCCCGGTGACCAGCAGATAGACATTGTAGTAGGAGCCGCGATTAGAGAGGAGCACCTGGTTGGCTTGGTAGGACTCGGAGCCGGGGATGGCGCCGGTTTGCTCTACGGTGCGGTTCCACACGCGTCCCAGGCCGAAACCAGTCAGGGCGAAACTGAGGCACAGCAGGGCGACGGCAGCCCACACGGCAATCACCAGCCAGTGGTTACGATTGAGAACCCGGTAGAATTTTTCCATCACCTGGGTATTGTCTCATAGGCATGTGGCAGGGTTTTTCATTAGGCTGGAGATATGGACTTATTCGAGTCGCAAGAGGTTTCTGCTTCGGGGGCGCCGGCATTTCGTCAGGGCGCACCCCTGGCGGTGCGGATGCGCCCGAAAAGTCTCGACGAGCTGGTAGGTCAGTCACATCTACTCAGTGCCAACTCTCCGCTGAGACGTTTGCTGGCGGGTGACCACGAACTGACTTCTTCAGCGATTCTGTGGGGACCGCCTGGAACGGGGAAAACCACTTTAGCTTTCCTCATGGCAGCGGCGGGTGACCGAGAATACGCCCAGCTTTTCGGCGATAAACGCCGGGGTAAAGGAAGTGCGCGAAGTCATTAACGCCGCTAAACACCGCTTGGCATCTACGGGACGGGAAACCTTGCTCTTCCTCGACGAGGTGCACAGATTCTCCAAGTCCCAACAGGATTCCTTGCTGCCCGCGGTCGAAAACCGCTGGGTGGTGCTGATTGCGGCCACCACAGAGAACCCTGCATTTTCGGTGATTTCACCTTTGCTGTCGAGGTCTTTGGTGCTGCAACTGCAACCTTTGTCCGCTACGGATATCGACACCATTTTGGAACGTGCCCTGAGCGACGCCCGGGGGCTGGACACAAAGTTCCAGTTGGATACCCAAGCCCGCGAAGACCTGATTCGTTTGGCCGGTTCTGATGGAAGGAAATCACTGACTCTGTTAGAAGCCGCGGCCGGTGGGGCAGATTCACGTGGCAGCAAAACCATAGAGCCCCAAGACGTGGCCGCCGCGGCGGATGTGAATGTGGTGCGATACGGCATAGACGAGCACTATGACGTGGCCAGTGCCTTCATCAAATCTATGCGCGGTTCGGACCCGGATGCTGCCTTGCACTATTTGGCGCGGATGATTGCGGCGGGAGAAGATCCCCGCTTTATCGCCCGGCGGGTTGTTATCGCCGCATCCGAAGATGTCGGTATGGCCGACCCCAGTGTGTTGCCCGTGGCGGTGGCCGCGGCACAAGCCGTGCAGATGCTGGGGATGCCCGAAGGGCGTATTCCCCTGGCTCAGGCGGTAATAGCGGTGGCTACCGCACCGAAGTCGAACCGGGTCTATGTCGGTATAAACAATGCCCTGGCAGATGTGGAAGCGGGAGATATCGGTTCGGTTCCGGTGTATCTCAAAGACCAGCACTATCCGGGAGCCAAACAAGACCGCAAAGAACAGGGCAGCTACTCCTATCCACACGACGACCCGCGCGGCATTGTCGCCCAGCAGTACCTCCCCGAGCCACTCAAGGACCGTATCTACTATGAGCCGGGCAGCCACGGTTTTGAAGCCGAACTGTCCCAAAGAGTCCAAAAGATGCGAAATATCCAGAAAATGAGTTAGAATACCCAGGTTGCCGATAATGGCGCCACCTGAAAAGGTGCCTGGGGTCTTAGCCCGCGTGGTTGACCCCGCCGGTTGTACAACCGTAGGACCGGTGAAGCTATCTACAAAGAACAGGAAGATTTATGTCCTCTAATCGTTCCCGCAAGCAGGTGCGACTCTCTCGCGCCCTGGGTCTGCCCCTGACCCCGAAGGCTAAGCGTTACTTTGAACGCCGCCCCTACGGTCCGGGCGAACACGGTCGTGCCCGTCGCCGCTCTGAATCCGACTACGCGGTGCGTCTGAAGGAAAAGCAGCGTCTGCGCGCCCAGTACGCCATCCGTGAAGCCCAGCTGACCAAGGCCTTCAAGGAGGCCCGTCGCATGGAAGGCCAGACCGGTGACAACCTGGTCGAGCTGCTGGAAACCCGCCTGGACGCCCTGGTGCTGCGCGCCGGTTTTGGCCGCACCATGTTCCAGGCCCGCCAGATTGTGACGCACCGTCACATCTTGGTTGACGGCAAGATTGTGGATCGTCCCTCTTACCGGGTAAAGCCCGGCCAGACCGTCCAGGTCAAGCCTTCTTCTCAGGTAAAGGACCCCTTCGTGGTGGCGGCCCGTGGTTCGCACCGCGATGCCCTGTCCAACCTGATGCACCAGGATGTGCCGCCCTACATGAGCGTGGAACTCGAAAAGCTGCGCTTCACCCTGGATCGTCGCCCCAAGCGCACCGAAGTGCCGATTCAGTGCGAGATTCAGCTGGTGGTCGAGCACTACTCTCGCTAAATCCTGATTTTCACGGCGATGCCACGGGTTATTTCCCGGGGCATCGCTTTTAGCCATAGAATAATCGAGTTGAACTTCCTCTCTGAAGAAAGGTGCCCTCAATGAGCAATATCGCCTCGATGATTGCCGCGATCGCTTTTGCTGTTTTGGTGCTGGTGTCGCTGGTTCCGCTGTGGAAGCTGGGCGGCGTGTTTGGCCAACTAGAGAAATCCATCAAAGAGGTCACCGACGAGGCTATCGTTACGGTCAAGCAGGGACAAACTTCGCTGGACCAGGTAAATGCCCAGTTGGAGCGAGTGGATTCCATCACCGCCGCGGCGAACCGTTCGGTCGAGGATGTCTCGGCACTGACCACTTTGGTGACGGCTACCTTGGGTAAACCTCTGATTAAAGTTGCTGCCTTTAGCTATGCCGTGCGTAAGGCCATGGGACTGGAAAAGGGGGAGTGATGAAGCAGGTCTTTAAAGCCGCCACCGCCACCTTGGTTGTGGCCGGTGCCGTTGCCGGGGTGTGCTATGTGTATCTCCCGCCTTTCCGCCAAACTGTAGACGAGGCCCTGGCGAAGTTCCGCGCCGATATGGCGTGGCGCGAAGGAGAGTTGGTGGCCGCGCTTTCCTCTTCCGAGGAAGAAATCACTCGGGCACGTCACACCTGGGAGAACCGCACCTCGCCACGTCACCGCAGTGCCGACTTCGACGACGACCTCGACTTTTCCTAGAAAAAAACCACCCCGGACCTCGAACCGGGATTGAAAACCGAAACCGAAACCCGTGCCAATAACGTTTGTACCGACCTCGACCCGGTCACCGATAACCAGAAGTGAAAGAAAGAAACTCCTATGCGTACCGCTGAAATTCGCCAGCGCTGGCTGGATTACTTTGCCAAGAACGGTCACGAAGTCCGCCCCTCGGTCCCCCTGATTTCCCCCGATCCTTCGATTCTGTTCACGATTGCGGGGATGGTGCCGTTTATTCCATATATTTTGGGAACGGAAGTCGCCCCGTGGCCACGCGCCACTCTCGGTATGAAGTGCATCCGCACCAACGATATCGAAGAGGTAGGTAAAACTACTCGTCACGGGACCTTCTTCCAGATGTGCGGCAATTTCTCCTTCGGTGACTACTTCAAGGAAGGCGCCTCGAAGTACGCCTGGGAACTGTTGACCGGCCCGCAATCTCAAGGCTGCTATGGCTTGGACGGGGATAAACTCTGGGTAACAATCTGGGAAGAAGACGAGGCGGCCTGGGATATCTGGACCAAACAGATCGGACTGGATCCCACTCACGTCCAGAAGTTGCCGCGCGCCGAGATTTTCTGGGACACCGGCCAGCCCGGACCCGCCGGTCCCTGTGCCGAGATTCACTATGACCGCGGGGCGAGCTACGGTCCCGAAGGTGGGCCGATGGTGGATACCCAGGGTGACCGTTTCTTGGAGATCTGGAACCTGGTCTTTGACGAGTATCTGCGCGGGGAAGGTCGCGGCAAGGATTACCCCTTGCTGGGACGCCTCGATCAAACCGCGATTGACACCGGGCTGGGACTGGAGCGGCTGGCTTTCCTGCTGCAAGACAAAGACAATATGTATGAAATCGACGAGGTTTTCCCGGTGATTGCGGTGGCGCAGGAACTGTCGGGTCGCCAGTATCGCTCCAGCACAGATCCGATGGATGTGCATTTCCGCGTGGTCGCCGATCACGTGCGTTCCGCCTTGATGCTGATTGGGGATGGGGTACGTCCTTCGAACGAGGGCCGCGGCTATGTGTTGCGGCGTCTGGTGCGTCGCGTGGTGCGCTCCATGCGCCTGCTGGGGGTGGCAGAAGCGGTGATGCCGCATCTGTTGCCGGCCTCGCAAGAGGTGATGAAGGCTTCCTATCCCGAGCTGGAAGAGAAGTGGGACGTCATCAAAGATGTGGCCTTTGCCGAGGAAGATGCATTTAGGCGCACCTTGGATGCGGGAACCGTGATTTTGGACACCGCGGTGGGACAGGCCAAAGCACAAGGCAAGGCCCTGAGCGGCGAAGATGCCTTCCAGCTGCACGACACCTACGGTTTCCCGATTTCTTTGACCCTGGAGATCGCGGGGGAAGCAGGGGTGAAAGTAGACGAAAAGCGTTTCACCGAGCTGATGAATGAACAGCGTCAGCGGGCCCGCGCCGACGCGGTGGCGAAGAAGACCGGGCACGTTAATGCCCACGTCTATCACGAGCTGGCCGAGAAACTGGGAGCGGCCAAGTCGGTCGAGTTCCTGGGGTACCACGAGACTTCCGCGGCGGCGAAAGTGGTGGGGATTTTGGTTGATGGGCAACCTGTTCCCGTCGCCACGGCCCCGGCGAATGTAGAGGTCTTGCTGGACCGCACCCCCTTCTATGCCGAGGCCGGGGGGCAGTTAGCTGACCAGGGAACCATCAACTTCGCCGGTGGCGGGGTGTTGGATGTGGCGGATGTGCAGGCTCCGGTCAAAGGCCTGCCGATGCATCGCGGTACCTTGACCGAAGGCGAAATCAGTTTGGGTGAGGACGCCCAGGCCAGCATCGACGTGAACCGTCGCCTAGCCATAGCCCGGGCCCACACCTCTACCCACGTGATTCACCAGTTGTTGCTGGATGCCTTGGGGGATGGGGCGACCCAGGCTGGTTCCGAGAACTCTCCCAACCGGATGCGTTTCGATTTCCGCAACACCAAGGGGCTTTCGGCGTCTTTGCTGGCGGATATCGAAGCCGGAGCGAACCAGAAAGTCGCGGGAAACCTGGAGGTAACCGACTACGAGCTGCCCATCGAGGAAGCCCGTAAGTTGGGAGCCCAAGCGATTTTCGGTGAAAAGTACGGCAATATTGTGCGCGTTGTGGATATCGGCGATGGCTGGTCTCGAGAATTCTGCGGGGGCACCCACGTGCCTTTGACCGGCAGTATCGGCCAAATCATGGTGCTGGGCGAGTCCTCTATCGGTTCGGGAGTGCGCCGCATCGAAGCTTTGGTGGGGGAGGGAGCCTATGATCAACAGGCCCGGGAACACGCCCTGGTTTCGCAGGTTTCCCAGTTGGTCGGCGCCAAACCCGAGGTGATGGTTGAGCGGATTTCGTCTTTGATGGAACGCCTCAAGGCGGCGGAAAAGGAACTGGAAAAGTCCCGCCTGGAGGCATTGATGTCTGGTTTGGACCAGTTACAGGCTCAGGCCGTGGATCTGGGTGGGGTGACGCTGATCGCCCGCGAGGTGCCGGCTGCCTCGGTTGATGATTTGCGCAGTGCCGCCACGGCTTTGCGGGCGCGATACAGCCTCAGCCAGGCAGTTGTGGTGGCCCTGGGCGCGGTTATCAACGACAAGCCCATGTTGGTGGTGGCTTTGAACGAGGCCGCTCGTGAGGCCGGGGTGAAAGCCGGTGCTTTGGTGAAGGCCGGTTCCGCCGCTATGGATGGCGGTGGCGGCGGCAAGGATGACCTGGCCCAGGGCGGTGGCGCCCCGGGCGGCGATTTGGAACTTGTTTGCAGGCCGTGGTTCAAGCCGTGAAAACGCGTTGAGGTCGCGGTGCCGGGGGTAATTGCCGGGGCCCGCGCGGGTCTGGACATCGGAATGGCGCGGATTGGCTTGGCCTATGCCGAGCCGGGGTCCCGCCTGGCCCTGCCGCTACGGACTATTGAGGTGCGTCCAGATGGTTCGGAGTTAGAGCAGATAGTCGAGGCTTTACTTAGCCGTTCCATCACAGTGGCCTATGTGGGTCTACCTTTGAAACTCAACGGTAGGGAAGGCGAAGCGGCTCGCATGGCCCGCAGCTATGCCCGTCGTCTGGCCCGGTGCTGTCTTGAAATTCAGCTACGACTAATCGACGAGAGACTGACTTCATCTTCGGCGCATTCTCGCTTGCAGGCGGCCGGAGTAGGGGCTCGAGAACACCGTCAGATGGTCGATCAGGTCGCCGCCGGGGTGATTCTGGAACAGGCCTTGGATATGGAGTCGCTGCGCGGTGAGATACCAGGTGAAATGGTAATAGGGTAAACTGTTCGATACTATGGCAGACCTAAGCAACCCTTCTTCAAACTCCCCGCAGCGGCCTTATCCAAGTCGTCGAGAATTGCGCCAACAGGCCCAGCAATCCCCTTCCTCTCCACCCACGGTGGCGGACCTCGACCCGGAAAACCCCACGGCGCAACCCCATATTCCGCAGGTACCGCCACCCACCACTTTGCCCCAAGTTGCGCCCATAGACGCCCGCCGCCGCGACCAACGTTCCCGGGTACGGCAGCGCCGAACCATGCGACGTCGCAGTTTCATCGTGATTCCGCTGTTGCTGGTGGTGCTGATCACCGCGATGGTGCTGGTGGGGCTTTACGTCAAACGCAATCTGGATGCCCGCGGTAAGGACTATGAAGGAGCTGGCACGGGCACTGTGCGGATTACCATTCCCCAGGGGGCCAACGGCTCGGAAATCGGGGATATCTTGGCCAAAGCTGATGTAGTGGCTTCTTCGCAGGCTTTCTATAATGCCTGTCTGGCCCAAGAGGCCGCCTGTCTCACCATCCAGCCCGGAACCTACAATATGGCCAAGCAGATGTCTTCGGCCAGCGCCTTGAGCGTGCTGGTGGACAGCGCCAATCGGGTCGATGAACAGATTACGGTGGGCCCGGGTCTGACGAAGTGGCAGGTCAAAGACCAGTTGGTGTCGGTGGGAGGATTTAGCGCCGCAGAGGTAGAGCAAGCCTTCGCAGCCGCCCCGGGACTGCCCGCCGAAGCCCAGGGCAATGTAGAGGGCTGGTTGTGCACCGGTTCCTATCTGGCCGCGCCGGGTCAAAGTGCCCAAGATGTCGTAGCCGAGATGATTTCGCGTTCGGTAAAGCGTCTGGAAGACAACAAAGTACCGCGCGCCCAGTGGCAGACTTTCTTGACGAAAGCCTCGATTGTTCAGCGCGAAGGCTCGGATTTGCAAAAGCAGGATTACGCCAAGATCGCGCGAGTGATCGAGAACCGCCTGGTGGATAACCCGCAGACCGTGGGATTGCTGAATATGGATTCCACGGTGCTCTACGGTTTGGGCGAGGCCGCCAAGTCGCGTCGCATCCCCACCGCCGCCGAGGTGGAAGATGCCTCGAACCCCTATAACACCTATATCCACAAGGGTCTGCCGCCTTCGCCGATTGGCGCTGTGGGGGATTATGCCTTCGATGCGGTGCACAAACCCGACCGGGGTAACTGGCTGTACTTCGTGACGGTGGATTTGAATACCGGCGAGACCCTCTTTGCCGATACGCAAGAGGAACAGACCGCCAACACCAAGAAGTTCGAACAGTGGTGTAAAGACAACGCTCCGGCCTGTCAAAAGTAGGTGGCGATGTATTACTGCCTGGTCCTGGGCGACCCAATCGAGCATTCGCTCTCCCCGGTGATTCACCGCGAGGCCTACCGGGTGCTGGGCCTGGATTGGGAGTTTCACCCCCGTCGCCTGCGCCCCGAGCAGCTGGCGGACTTTTTGGCGCAGCTAGATGGGGACTGCCGCGGCCTGGCGGTGACGATGCCGCTCAAACCCCAGGCTTTAGCATTGGCCACATATCGCGACGGCCTGGCGAAGGTGACCGGGGCCGTCAATACTTTGGTGCCCGGTCCCGGGGGAACCTGGGCGGGTTTCAACACCGATGTTTACGGTATCGTCCAGGCTTTCCGGGAAGGTATGGATGAAACCCGCGGCGAGGACGGTGGTGCCCTTCCCGGTGAAACCCGCGGCGAGGACGGTGGCGGTGTGTTCGGTACCCGTGCGGTGTTCGGGGGTGCCAGTGCATTTCTGCCGGTTTCGAGGGTCTCATCTTCGGTTCCGGCTCCACGGCGGCTTCCGCTGTGGCCGCGATGGTACAGCTGGGGGTGCGTCGCCTGAGCGTGGTTTCACGTCACCCTTCGCCCCAGACCCCGGTAGCACAAGCCGCGACGGCGATGGGGGTGCGCCTGGGGCAGGTAGCTTGGCAAGACTCTGCCAGACTCCAGCAGCTGTGCCACAGCGCCCACTTGGTGATGAACACCATCCCCGGTCCCCAACAGTCCCAACTCGAGCTACCGAGCCTCCACCGCGGTGCGGTGGTGCTGGATGCGGCCTACGACCCCTGGCCCACCCCGGTGGCGCGCTGGGCCGAGACGGTGGGCGCGAAGGTGATCGCGGGTTGGAACATGTTGTTGCATCAAGCAGTGGCGCAGCTGAAACTCTTTACCGGTGCCGAAGTCGCTCCCGAGCCTCTGCGTGAAGCCCTGGAATCCGCACTGAGCAAAGGGCGCTGATCCGAGGGACAGCGAATCAAAGGAGAGAAACATGTTGGGATTTCACCTGGTGTCTTGGCTGGTAATGGCAGTTTTTGGAGGCTACCTCAGTGAACGCAGCACCTGGGCGCTGCAACGCCGCGGGATTGCCTCTCCAGTGGTGAAAACCACCTGGCTGAACCTGGGGGTGGCCTTCTTTACCTATATCCTCCAGGGCGTGGCGTGGCTGGTGGTGCAGCTTTGTGCTGTGTCAGACCCTCAGGCCGAACTCCAGTTGCTACTACCGCTCTATCTCCTCACCCCTTTCCTGGTGAACCTGATGTGGATCGACGCTGCGCACCACTTGCTTCCCAATCGGCTCGTCTATCCCGCCTTGGCCCTGGCCTTGGGATGCTTCAGTGTGCTGGGCTTGCTTCAAGGCAACTACCGGGCTCTGCTCGGGGTGTGGGTGGCCCCGCTGCTTTACGGGGTCTTCATGTTGATATTGACCCGTTTCGGTCTGGGGATGGGCGACGCAAAACTGATGGCGGTTCTGGGTGCCTGGCTGGGTTTCTACAACCTCGCCTTACCGGGATTGGCCCTGCTGGTGGCATCGTTGGGGATGGGATTCTTTGCGTTGGCCTTGATGCTGTGTGGTCGGGCTTCGCTGCGTTCCCACCTGGCTTTCGGACCTTGGCTAATCATGGGACTCTATGTGGTCTGGATGTTGAATCTTGCCTGGTCCTAAGCTATAAACCCAGCCGAGCTTCCACTTTTATTTGCCAGTCTCGGCGCAGTCGTGGGAAAGTGGAGGCATGCTGAAATGGGTTACTGCCGGTGAATCGCACGGTAAAGCACTGCTGGGAGTTATCGAAGGGGTACCGGCGGGTCTGGAACTCACTACCGCCGATCTGCGTCGCGCCTTGGCGCAGCGCCGCCTGGGATATGGTCGCGGGGCGCGGCAAAAATTCGAACAAGACGAAGTAGAGGTCCTCTCCGGTTTGCGCCACGGTCGAACCTTGGGTTCGCCCGTGGCAATTCAAATCGTCAACACCGAGTGGCCCAAGTGGACGGCCGTGATGAGCCCCGATGCGGTTGATCCCGAACTGTTGAAAGTGAATGCCGGAACCGGGGACGAACGCGAGGTGGCACGCAACCTTGCCTTGACCAAACCTCGACCGGGGCACGCGGATTTCGCGGGAATGCTAAAGTATGGCCACCGCGATGCCCGCAATGTGTTGGAACGTTCTTCGGCGCGGGAAACCGCGGCGCGAGTGGCGCTGGGTTGCGTGGCGCAGGCGATTTGTCTCAGGTGGCTCAGGTCGAGCTGGTGTCACACGTGATTAGCATCGGGGCGGTTTCTGCCTCTTTGAATGCCCCGAAACCTCAGGCACAAGATGTGCCCTACCTGGACCAGGACCCAGTGCGCTGCTTTGACCCCGAGGCTTCGGCGCGGATGGTTGCGGCCATCGATGAAGCCAAGTCCCAGGGTGATACTTTGGGTGGGGTGGTCGAGGTCCTCGCCTACGGTGTTCCGTTGGGTTTGGGTTCCTATGTGGGCCACGATTCCCGACTGGATTCTCGTCTCGCCGCCGCCCTGATGTCCATCCAGGCGGTAAAGGGCGTGGAAATCGGCGAGGGATTCTTGCAAGCCACTCTGCCCGGTTCCCAATCTCACGATCCGCTTTCTCGCAGTGTTACTGGCCGGGGACAGGTCGGTGAAGTCTATCGGGAAAAGAACCTGGCCGGGGGTATCGAAGGTGGGATGAGTAATGGCTCGACTCTGGTGTTGCGTGCTGCGGTGAAACCGATTTCCACCGTGCCGCGTTCCCTCCCCACCGTGGACCTCGTCACCGGAGAGAACACCACCGCCTTGCATCAACGTTCCGATACCAGCGCGGTGGTTCCCGCCGCGGTGATTGCCCAGGCGGAAGTTGCTCTGGTGTTGGCCCAGGCATTGCTGGAAAAGACGGGGGGGGAGATTCCCTCGCCGAGGCCCGGCGCAACCTGGCGGCTTATCTACAGGAAGTCACAGAAAGGACCAGCTGGTCATGACCCGCAAGATTGTCCTCATCGGGATGCCCAGTTGTGGGAAAACCAAAACCGCCAAAAAACTGGCCAAGCTTTTGGATTACGACTGGGTAGACACTGATGTGTTGATCACCGAACGCACCGACCGCCCCATACCTTGGCTCTTTGAACATGTGGGCGAGGACGGTTTCCGCGCCCTGGAATACCAGGCAATCTCTCAGGCGCTGGATTCCTCGGCGCAGATAGTGGCTCTGGGCGGGGGAGCGGTGACCTACGGGCCGACCCGCGAATTACTGGGTGCCCACACGGTGTACTACCTCCACGCCGAACCGGATTTCCTGGCTGACCGCCTGGATTTGAAGGTGTGGCGTGACGGGGGGAAAACCCAGGCTCACACGGCGCGTCCCCTGCTGCAGGGGGATTACCGGGCGCGGCTGCGCGACCTCTACTCCCAGCGCCGCAGCCTGTACCAGGAACTCGCCGATTACACCGTGGACGCGATGCGCCCCGTGAAAGAAATCGCCCGCGATATCTGTGCGCAAATAGAGATTTCCGCGCAAACCATCTGGGTGGAAGGAGACAATCCTTACCCGGTGGTTTTCCAAGACAACCTGATTACCGCCCTGACCGGTTTGGTGCCGGCAGATGCCCACCGGGTGCTGGTGCTCAGTGCTCCTACGGTGCAAGACCGGGCCCACGAGTTGGCAGCCACCATCACCGCCCGAGGGAAAAACAGCCAGGTCATGACTCTGCCTGACGGTGAAACCGCCAAGAACCTGGAGGTATTGGGGCAAGTGTGGGATAAATGCGCTGACTTCGGGATGGAGCGGCCAGACGTGATCGTGACTCTGGGTGGGGGTGCCACCACCGACCTGGGTGGTTTTGCCGCCGCCACCTGGCTACGCGGAATTCGCGTGATTCACGCCCCCACCAGTTTATTGGCCATGCTCGATGCGGCTATCGGGGGGAAAACCGGTATTGACTGGCGCACCGGCAAAAACCTGGTGGGTGCCTTCTATCCACCCCTCGGCGTGGCGATTTCCATGCCCCAGCTGAAAACTCTGCCTTCCCAGGAGCTCGTGGCAGGGCTGGGTGAGGCCCTGAAGTGCGGATTCATCCAAGACCAAGAAATCCTGCGTTTGGCGCGTGAGGGAGGGAGTGGAACTCATCGACGCCACGGATTCGCGCCTTCACGAAGTGATTCGGCGCTCGATAGCGGTCAAAGCCGCGGTGGTCAGCGCCGATCTGTATGAATCGGGGCGGCGTGAATGGCTCAACTACGGGCATACTCTGGCCCACGCCATAGAGTTATCGCAGAACTATCAGTTCAGTCACGGACGCGCCGTGGCGATCGGTATGGTTTATGCCGCGCATCTGGGTGCCCTGCTGGGAATCGGCCCGAGTGACCTCCCGGCCCAGATTGTGCAGCGCCTCGAAACTGTGGGACTGCCCACCACCTTTACCCGTGCCAGCTTCGAGGAGCTATTGACACTTATGTATAGCGACAAGAAAGTCCGCGATTCCAAGCTGCGGTTCGTGTTGCTGGAGGAAATCGGCAAACCCCGGGTGGTGGAGGTCACCCAGGTTGAAGCCTTGCGCGAAGCCGCGAAACTGACGGGAATACCGCAGTGAAACAGGTGAAGCTGATTTCTCTGCCCGGAGCCAGGCTGGAGGAACTGGCCCAACGCTTGGCCCAACTGGCCCCCCAGTGGGAGGTGACGGTGCTGGATTCGGATTACTTTGACGACCCCACCCACCTGACGCAACCGGGCGCCACCCCCGACCCCGAGGACCTCGTCGTGGAAATTCAGATGACTTGGGAAGAGTCCTTGAAAGCCGTGGGGATGGACCTGGCGTATAACCCCGAAGGCTTGCCGTGGCGCAGCGCGTATCGGCAATTGGCCCGCGCCAGACAAGAGAAATTTTCCCAGTATGCCCAGGTGCACCTCTCGGGCCAAGGCAGTTTGGAAGAGGTTGCCCAGCGCCTGGCCCAAGCCCTGGCACAGGCCCGCCAGGTTTCAAGCTAAAGGCAAAATCTAGTAAGATAACGGGGCTTAGGTAAGTACTGAGACGAAAAGGACGAAAAGTGGCAACCACCAATGATTTGAAGAACGGACTGGTTATGAAGATCGACGACCAATTGTGGCAGGTCGTAGAGTTCCAGCATGTGAAGCCCGGTAAAGGTCCGGCCTTCGTACGCACCAAGATCAAGAATGTGCTCTCGGGAAAGATTGTGGACAAGACCTTCAACGCGGGCCTCAAGATTGAAACCGCCACCGTGGACCGTCGCGATATGGAGTACCTCTACAATGATGGTACCGACTATGTTTTTATGGACGTAAAGACCTATGACCAGGTCTCGGTCAGCCCCGAAGTGGTGGGGGATGCCGCGCACTTTATGCTGGAGAACCAGAAAGTTATTTTGGCTTTCTACGAGGAAAAGGTGCTTTTCATCGAGCTGCCGGCCTCGGTGGTGCTGGAGATTACCTTCACCGAACCCGGTTTGCAGGGTGACCGTTCGAATGCCGGTACCAAACCCGCCACGGTGGAAACCGGATACGACATCCAGGTTCCGCTGTTCTTGAACATCGGCGACAAGGTTAAGGTAGACACTCGCAGCGGCGAATACATCTCGCGCGTCACCGAGTAAGGCCACAACGTAGAATAAAGGCAAAGTAAAGGCAAAAAGTGGCACATAAGCTGTCTTCCCGGACCCGGGCGCGCTGCCGCGCTGTTGACGTGCTTTTCGAAGCGCGGATGCGCGATTTGGACGATCCGCCGGGGATTTACGGCCTGGCACAGGAACGTCAGGCCGTGTCCACCGCCCAAACCACCATCCCGCCCTATGCGGTAGAGATTTTGGATGGCGTGGCCGACCACTTGGAGCGCATCGATTCCGCCTTGGAAACCTATTCGCGCGGCTGGCCGCTGTATCGCATGCCGCAGGTGGATTTGGCTATTTTACGCGTGGCGGTGTGGGAGATTTTGTTCAATCCCGAAGTTGATGGACCAGTGGCAATCAAGGCTGCCCTTGAGATTGCCTCCGAGCGCTCCACGGATGAATCCCCCAAGTTTATCCACGGTTTGCTGGGCACCATCAACGATCTGCGCGAAGCTTTGGTGGCTGGGGAGAAACTGCCCGAAGTGTCTCCTCACGATGCACGGGATGACGCGGAGTTACAGATTCAGTTCGATGCCGCGGCTAAAGCGGCCCAAGCTGCGGCCCACGGCGGTATTTTGGAGCAGTTAGACGACCTGGATTTAGAAGACCTGGAGTAATCTGTGACGCTTTGACGGGCGGTCCTCTAGCGGGGCCGCCCGTTTTTGTGGTGTTCCCAGTCGAGGTTCGGACTGGGGTGATGGGTCGAGCTTCGGTCTGGGCTTTTATGAATCGCGCATCATCTCGCGCAGAATCTGGGCCGAGCGCTGGGGGTCATCTAAGGTTTCGTTAATCTTTTCGGCCTTTTCCTGGGCCCGAGCCCAGGCCCGGAGCTGCGCGGCGCTTTGTGCCTGAGGTGTGGTGCCTTCGCCATTGGCAGAACCGAAGAGAAATTCCAACAGTTTCTCGCGTTTTTCATCCATAGCTCTATTATGCGAGTTTTTAGCGGGTTATGAGTGGGAATTTGTGCCTGACCGACAGCCTTGAGCAACCGGAGGGTAGTTGTTGAAAGGGCCCGTTATGGGGTAGTCTGCTGGTGGTTGTAAACCTTTAATCCCGCCCAGAGAGGCAGAAAGGAAAAAACCGTGGCAAAGACTGTATTAGGCAGCGAAGACATCTCGCGTTCCCTCAAGCGCATCGCTTTTGAGATAGTCGAAAAGAACTCTGGCGCCACCGACTTGGTATTGCTGGGAATCCCTACGCGGGGGATTGTCCTGGCGATGCGTCTGAAAGAAATGCTTCGCAGTGTTGCGGACGTAGAAGTTCCCGTAGGTTCACTGGACATCACCCTGTATCGAGACGACCTGGCGAGACAACCCGCCCGCGTCCCCAAACCCACCGTGATGCCGTCTTGCGGTATTGACGGAAAAACCGTGGTGCTGGTCGACGATGTCTTGTTCTCCGGGCGTACCATCCGCGCCGCCCTCGACGCGATAAACGACCACGGACGCCCCTCTTCGGTACAGCTGGCGGTACTGGTGGACCGCGGACACCGAGAACTCCCGATCCGCGCGGACTTCGTGGGGAAAAACCTGCCGACTTCCAGAAGTGAAACTGTGGCGGTTCACCTGAAGGAAAGCGATAGCGGATCCGAAGGCGTGACTATCGAGGAAGGCGAGGAACAGTCATGAAACACCTTTTGAGTGCAGCGGATTTGAGCCTGGAACAGGCCCTCAAGATTCTCGATACTGCCGAGGCGATGGCTTCCACCCAGTCACGTGAAGTCAAGAAACTGCCGACACTGCGAGGAAAAACCGTGGTGAATCTCTTTTTCGAGGATTCCACTCGTACCCGGATTTCCTTTGAAACCGCAGCGAAACGCCTCAGCGCAGATGTGATTAACTTCTCCGCCAAGGGTTCCTCGGTTTCCAAGGGGGAATCCTTGAAAGATACAGCCTTGACCCTGCAGGCTATGCGGGTCGATGGAGCCGTGATCCGACACTCTTCTTCCGGGGCACCCTATCGCCTCGCTAACGCCGGCTGGTCCCACGTCCCGGTCCTCAACGCCGGGGACGGAAACCACCAGCATCCCACCCAGGCTCTCCTCGACGCGATGACGCTGCGACGGCACTATCTGGGAGACATCGGCGGAGCCTTGGCGGGACGTGACCTCAGCGGCGCCCACGTCGTTATCGTGGGGGGATATTCTACATTCCCGGGTGGCCCGTTCTAACGTGGATTTGCTCCATACCCTGGGGGCGAAAGTGACTTTGGTGGGGCCACCTACGCTTATGCCGGTGGGGGTAGAGGGCTGGAATGCTTCGATTTCCTATGACTTTGATGCGGCCCTCGCCACCGAACCTGATGCCGTGATGATGCTGCGGATTCAAAACGAGAGGATGAGCGCGGCCGGGGGCGGCTACTTCCCTTCCCCGGGCGAGTACCACCGGGCCTACGGTTTAAATAAGTCACGTTTCCAGGCACTGCATCCGAAAACCGTGATTATGCATCCTGGGCCGATGAATCGCGGTATGGAAATCTGTGCCGAAGCAGCCGATTCCAGTAAATCCGTGGTGGTTGAACAAGTCGGCAACGGAGTTTCGGTGCGCATGGCCTGCCTGTATTTATTGTTGGCTCCAGAGGGAGGATTGCTGTGAAAAGCTATCTAATAAAAGGGGCAGTGCTGCCCAGTGGCGAAATTGCGGACATCGCTGTGGGTCAAGGAAAGTTTCGGGCCGTGGGGATTGGGGCAGCAGACAGCCTCGAGGCGGGCTATCAGGTAATCGATGCCGACGGACTGCAGGCCTTGCCCGGTTTGGTGGACCTGCATACGCATCTGCGCCAGCCCGGACAAGAGGATTCCGAGACGGTCTATACCGGAACCCTTTCCGCTGCTTATGGTGGTTACACTTGCGTCCACGCCATGGCAAACACCACGCCGGTACAAGACAACGCCGCCATTGTCGAACAGGTACAGCACCTGGGTGACGAGGCCGGGTGGGTACAGGTGCGCCCGGTGGGTGCGGTTTCAGCGGGGCTGAAAGGGGAACGCCTGGCGGATCTAGGGGCGATGAATCGTTCCGGAGCAGCGGTCAGCGTGTTCTCCGACGACGGCAAATGCGTCTCCGACCCGGTTTTGATGCGGCGAGCCTTGGAATACGTCAAGACTTTCGATGGCGTGGTGGCTCAGCACGCCCAAGATCCGCGCATGACCGAGAACGCCCAGATGAATGAGTCTCCTCTCAGTGCCCAGTTGGGGCTGACGGGGTGGCCGGCCGTGGCGGAAGAAGCCATTATTTTGCGCGATATTCAACTCGCGTCGCACGTGGGGTCGCGAGTGCATATCTGTCACCTCTCTACCGCTGGTTCAGTAGATATTGTGCGCTGGGCCAAATCCCGAGGGATTCAGGTCACTGCCGAGGCTACCCCGCACCACATCTTGCTTACCGAGGAACTGGCCCGCAGTTATGACCCGCGCTACAAAAGGTGAATCCGCCGCTGCGAAGCGCCGAGGACGCCCAGGCGGTGGTAGAGGGTCTGGTGGATGGAACCATAGACATTATCGGCACCGACCACGCCCCTCACGCCTTGGAAATGAAGGACTGCGAGTGGCAAGAGGGTGCCTTTGGAATGATTGGCCTGGAAACCGCCCTGCCGGTGGTGCAGAAGGTATTGGTGGATACCGGTAAGTTCAACTGGGAGGACGTGGCTCGGGTCATGTCCACCACTCCGGCCAAAATCGGCCGAGTCAAGGAACAGGGCCAAGGCATCGAGGTGGGGGCAGAGGCGAATCTGGCGCTGTGGGATCCCACGGTGCGGCGCACCATAGAGCTGGACACCCAGCATTCACGTTCTACCAATACTCCTTTCCTGGGAATGGAACTGCCGGGACAAACCCGCTACACCATGTGGAAAGGTGCCTTCACCATCTTTGATGCTCAGGCCGTGGAGAAAACCGAGAGGAACTGAAATGAGTCCATCTGAGGCAAACACTCAAAACCCCGGAGTCGAAAACCGCAGCTTACCCTCTGCGCGTCCCCCGGCGGTCCTCGTGCTGGAGGACGGCTTTCACCTGGTAGGTAAAGCCTATGGCGCCGTAGGAAAAACCCTGGGGGAGGTGGTTTTCGCCACCGGCATGACCGGGTACCAGGAATCCTTGACGGACCCTTCCTATCACAAGCAGATTTTGGTGCTGACCGCCCCGCATATCGGTAATACCGGGATGAATCACCGCGATCCGGAATCCGACCAGATCTGGGTGGCGGGATTCGTCGTGCGTGACCCAGCACGTCGCGCCTCGAACTGGCGTTGCGAAACCGAGCTGGAAGACGAGTTGGTACAGCAGGGAATCGTGGGGATTTGCGATGTCGATACCCGCGCCTTGACTTTGCATATTCGTGAAGCTGGGGCTTTGCGCGGTGCGATATTCTCTGGTGATGCCCTGCCTTTTGGTGCCACCGAGGCAGAGCCGAGCGCCCTAGAGACTCTGCGTGGTATCGTGCAGAATTCCCCGCAGATGAGTGGTGCGGCGCTGACCAGCGAGGTTTCCACCCAGGCGACCTATGTCATTGAGCCCAGCGGAGAATGGGAAGGTAAAGAGCCACTGGCGGTGCTGGCCGCGGTGGACTTGGGGATAAAGAGTTCCACCCCCGAGATTCTTTCCTCGCTGGGAGTGCAAGTTTACGTTTTCCCCGCCACTTCTAAGCTGGAGGATTTGCTCCAGGTTTCCCCCGACGGGGTGTTCTTCAGTAACGGTCCCGGTGATCCCGCGGCTGCTACCCACGAAGTAGAGCTGCTGCGCAGTGTGCTAAATGCTGGGACTGCCGTATTTCGGTATCTGTTTCGGAAACCAGCTGTTGGGTCGCGCCTTGGGGTACGGTACCTACAAGCTGGCTTTACGGTCACCGCGGGTGAATCAACCCGTGATGGATGTGGCTACCGGCAAGGTAGAAATCACTGCCCACAACCACGGTTTCGCGGTGGATGCCCCCATCGAAGGTCACAGCGTGGCCCTTTCGAGGACGGAAAAATACGGTCGCGTCCAGGTGTCCCACATCGGTTTGAATGACAATGTGGTAGAAGGGTTGCGCTGTTTAGACATTCCCGCGTCTTCGGTGCAATACCATCCCGAAGCCGCGGCGGGACCGCACGATGCAGGCCACCTCTTCAGCGATTTCCTGGAGCTGATGCTGCAGCATCGCCGTGGCCTTCACCCCCAGGATAATTCGACTTTGGCAGGCGGTCACGGACGTTACCGCGGAGAGGAGGCCTGAGATGCCTTTGCGTAAAGATATCAAATCAGTGATGGTGATTGGCTCGGGGCCAATCGTAATCGGGCAGGCCGCCGAGTTCGACTATTCCGGCACCCAGGCCTGTCGTGTTTTGAAAGCCGAGGGTTTGCGGGTGATTTTGGTCAACTCAAACCCCGCCACCATCATGACCGATCCGGAAGTGGCGGACTGTACCTACATCGAACCCATCATTACCGAGGTCCTCGAAACGATTATCGCCAAAGAACGTCCCGACGCCTTGCTGCCTACCTTGGGTGGGCAAACCGCCTTGAACGCGGCGGTGAATCTGCACGAGGCCGGGATTTTAGAAAAATACCAAGTGGAGTTGATCGGGGCCTCGGCCGCGGCCATCAACGCCGGTGAGGACCGCGAGGAATTCAAGGCGATTGTGGAGCGTTGCGGGGCCGAAGTTGCCCGGTCCTTCATAGCCCACACCATGGAGGATTGCTATCAAGCCGCCGAACAACTGGGTTACCCCCTGGTGGTGCGTCCCTCTTTCACCATGGGTGGTTTGGGATCAGGAGTGGCTTACAATCAAGCCGATCTGGAACGCATCGCAGGAGCGGGTTTATCTGATTCACTGACCAATGAAGTCCTCCTGGAGGAATCCATCCTGGGTTGGAAAGAATATGAGCTGGAGCTGATGCGCGACAAGAAAGACAATGTCGTGGTGGTTTGCTCCATCGAAAACCTCGACCCGGTAGGGGTGCACACCGGTGATTCCATCACCGTGGCTCCGGCTTTGACTTTGACGGACCGGGAACTGCAAAAGCTGCGCGACATCGGTATCGCGGTGATTCGCGAAGTTGGGGTGGATACCGGGGGCTGTAATATTCAGTTCGCGGTGGAGCCTTCCTCGGGCAGGATTATCGTTATCGAGATGAATCCTCGGGTGTCGCGTTCCTCGGCTTTGGCGTCGAAAGCCACCGGCTTCCCCATCGCGAAAATCGCGGCAAGACTGGCGGTGGGGTATTCCCTGGACGAGATTCCCAACGACATCACCCACTCCACCCCGGCTTCTTTCGAGCCGACCCTGGACTATATTGTGGTCAAAGCCCCGCGCTTCGCTTTCGAAAAGTTCCCTTCTGCTGATCCGACCTTGACCACCACCATGAAATCCGTGGGTGAGGCGATGGCGATTGGGCGGAACTTTACCGAAGCCTTGATGAAGGCGCTGCGAAGCCTGGATAAAGCCGGTTCGGCTTTTGATTTCTCTGGCCCGGTTCCTACCCCGGAACAGGTGCTTCAGCTGCTGGAAGACATTAAAACTCCCACGGAGCATCGCATCATCCAGGTGATGGAGGCGATACGCGGGGGGAGCCGCGCTGGAGCAAATCTTTGATTCCACCAAGATCGATCCGTGGTTCATAGACCAGCTGCAACTGATTCACGAAGTGGCGCTGTTGATTCGCCAAGCCCCCGCGTTGGATGCGCAGGTGCTGCGCGAGGCGAAGCGGCATGGTTTCTCCGACCGTCAGATTGCAGGTATTCGTGGAATTTCCGAGGACACCGTACGCGAGGTACGCCACGCTTACGGTTTGCATCCGGTCTTCAAAGAAGTCGATACTTGCGCCGGAGAATTCAAGGCCGATACTCCCTATCATTACTCCAGCTATGACTTGACTACCGAAGTGGCCCCGCGCCAACGGGAAGCCGTGATTATTTTGGGTTCAGGACCAAACCGCATCGGTCAGGGTATCGAATTCGACTATTCCTGTGTGCACGCGGCACTGTCGCTGAAAGAGCAGTACGACACCATCATGGTCAACTGCAACCCCGAAACCGTCTCGACGGACTACGACATTGCCTCACGCCTGTATTTCGAACCCCTGACCTTCGAAGATGTCTACGAGGTGTATCTGGCCGAAAAAGCTGCCGGGCCGGTAAAGGGCATGATTGTGCAGCTGGGGGGTCAAACCCCGCTGTCTTTAGCGCATCAGTTGACCGCGGCGGGGGTGCCGATTTTAGGGACCCAGGCCAGCGCCATTGATTTGGCCGAGGACCGCGCGGCCTTCGAGCGGGTGTATACCGCAGCCGGGGTGGCGGCACCCGCGCACGGCACTGCCTTGAGTAACGCGCAGGCGCGGGAAGTAGCCCAGATGACGGGTTTCCCGCTGCTGGCCCGTCCCTCCTACGTCTTGGGTGGACGCGGCATGGAAATCCTTTTCGGTCCCGAAGACTTAGAGGACTACCTGCAACGACTGGGCCCCGATAACGCCGAGGTGGGTTCTGGCCCATTGCTGATAGATCACTTCTTGGACGACGCCATCGAGATTGACGTCGATGCCCTCTTTGATGGGCATGAACTCTATCTGGCTGGCGTGATGGAGCACATCGAAGAAGCGGGGATTCATTCGGGGGACTCGGCTTGTGTGTTGCCTCCGCCCTCGCTGTCTAACCGCATCATCGATCATATCCGCCAAGCCACCGAAGAGATCGCCCGCGGGGTGGGGACCGTGGGATTGATCAATATTCAGTTCGCCATTGCTTCGAATGTGCTCTACATCATCGAGGCGAATCCCCGAGCCAGCCGCACGGTGCCTTTTGTGGCCAAGGCCACCGGGGTAGCTTTGGCAAAGGCCGCCTCCCTGGTGATGGCAGGCGCTACGATCGACCAGCTTAGAGAAAGTGGCATGCTGCCCCAAGGTGACTTCGCCGATCAACGCAGCTGGCCGGATATAGCGGTGAAAGAAGTCGTGCTGCCTTTCCGCCGCTTCCGCACCTTCAGCGGTAAAACTGTAGACACCGTCCTCGGACCGGAAATGCGTTCCACCGGGGAAGCGATGGGACTGGGCGTGAATCTGCCTATTGCCTTCGCTAAGGGAGAACTGGCCACGGTGGGTGGTTTACCGATGTCTGGAACCATCGTGGTGACGGTATCGGACCGAGACAAGCGCAGCATTATTCTGCCCTGTTCTCGGCTGCATCAGCTGGGATACAAGCTGGTCGCCACCGAAGGGACTGCCTCGGTATTGGAACGTAACGGTATACCTTGCACGCGCGTAGAAAAAGACCGTGGTAACACCGACTCCGAGCAAGATACCCAGTTCTCGAACTTTGTGAAATCCGCAGAGGTGGGAATGGTGATAAACACTCCCGAGCGGGGGGCGGGAACGCGCGAAGCCGGATACCGAATCCGTTCGGCGGCCGCCAGTATGAACAAGCCCATCATCACCACCATGCAGGCATTGCAGGTGGCGGTACAGGCCATCGACTGGATGCATTCAGGCACGCCGTTGAGTGTTCGCAGCCTCCAGGAGCGCCAGCTCGAACTTGAAGCGGCCCGATCCCAAACCCAAGAGCACTGAACCGAATCCAAGAGGAGAAGCTCGTGAAAATATACGATAGGCCCTTCGGCCAACGCGCCGCCGAGATGATTGCCCAACGCGGGCCACTTTGCGTGGGTATCGACCCCCACCCCCAACTGCTGCAACAGTGGGGGCTGCCGCTAAACGGTGCTGGTCTGTGGGATTTTTCGATGCAGGTTCTGGATGCATTAGGGGACCGCTGTGGCTTCTTCAAGCCCCAATCCGCCCTCTATGAAGAATACGGCGCCTCGGGGATTTCCGCCCTGACGGCTACGATTCGCGCTATCCAGGACTGCGGGGCCATCAGCATCCTCGACGTGAAACGCGGGGATATCGGATCGACTATGTCGGCCTACGCCCGGGCCTACCTGGGAGATGCCCCGATGTCTACCGACGCCATCACCGTGACCCCCTATCTGGGTTTCGAGTCCCTACGACCCGCCTTGGACCTGGCGCGCGAAAACCACCGCGGGATTTTTGTCCTGGCATTGACCTCGAATCCGGAAGCGGCCGGCTTGCAGTCCGCCACTATCCTCGACCAGGAACGCGCCACTTCGGTGGGTGCCGATATTATTCGTCGAGTCGGTCAAGAAAATGCAGCTGCGCAGGCCCGGGGGCATTTAGGGGATGTAGGGATGGTGGTGGGAGCCACGGTTGGGGAAAGAATCTCAGGTTTAGAAAACCTTTTGTTTAATTCAAATGCTCCCATTCTGGTGCCCGGTTTTGGGGCCCAGGGCGGTACCTCCGCGGACCTAAAACGCCTGTTTGGGACCTCTTTGGATCGGATAATAGTTAATACCTCTCGGGGGATTCTGAGCCAGGGTCCGGGAAGCGAAAATATTATTCGGGCGTTCGGTGAAAATTTAGAGAGTGTGAAAACCGCCATTTCCCCCGCGGCTTCAGACTAAAATGCAGGTAGGTTGCTTCGGTAATCGCTACATTGTAGTCAAGAGATACAGGAGTAAAGCATGGCACTGCCTCCCCTTTCCGCTGAACAACGTGTCAAAGCCCTGCAGAAAGCCGCCGAGGCGCGCAAGCACCGGGCCGAAATAAAAGCAGACCTGAAGAATCGCAAGAAGGCGCTTTCTCAAGTTCTGCGCGAAGCCAGCCAGGATGAGGCCTTATCGAAGATGAAGGTGCAGTCATTGTTGGAAGCCCTACCTCGTGTCGGGACTAAAACCGCAGTTCAGGCCATGGAAGAAATCGGAATTTCTCCGGCACGTCGGATAAGGGGCCTCGGTCCTCACCAGACCGAGGAATGAGTGAAGCGATTCGGATAATTATGCATCAAGGCTCATCAGCCCGCTTGTACATTCTGTGCGGACCCACCGCTGTAGGTAAAGGAACAGTGGTGGGTTCATTACGTGCACAATATCCGGGAAAGTTTTATCTCTCTATCTCTGCCACAACTCGCCAGCCCCGTCCGGGTGAAGTCAATGGTCTGTCCTATTTCTTTGTTGATCGCGAGCAGTTCATTCGTGATAGAGATGCAGGTCAGATGCTAGAGTGGGCCGAGGTTCACGGACAAAATTTCTATGGCACCCCGCTGCACCCGTGGATGAGGCATTGGCTCAAGGATTGCCGGTGTTGTTGGAAATCGACCTGGCCGGGGCACGCCAAGTTAAGGCGCAACGCAGCGATGCCTACGGGATTTTCCTGGCGCCGCCCTCGTGGGAGGAACTGGAGTGCCGCCTGGTGGGACGCGGTACCGAGTCCCCACAAGAACAAAACCGGCGCCTGCAAACCGCACGAATCGAACTCGCCGCGCAGTCAGAATTCGACCGGGTCATCGTCAACGACACGGTGGAACAAGCCACCGCTGAACTGGCCAAAATCATGCGGTTGAGCTAGACTGAACCGTCGTAGTTTTAGATAAAATCCCGATTTGAGGAAGAGGATCCATGACAGGCACCATTGCTCGCCCCGAAGGTATTACTGACCCGCCGATCGACGATCTGTTGGAAAAGGTTGACTCCAAGTACTCCCTGGTGGCCTTCGCGGCGGCCCGTGCTCGTCAGATCAACACCTACCGCCAACAGCTGGAATCTGGGATGCTGGAATCTATCGGCCCGCTGGTCGACGCAGATCCGCGCGAAAAACCCCTGTCAGTAGCCATGCACGAAATCGCTCAGGGCATGTTGGATATGGAGCTAAAGGACCCTAACGCCCCCGAAGCTGACGCAGCGGCGGAGCCCGAAGACGATTCCTTCGATGTCTAAGCAGCCTCGCGTCATTATGGGTGTGGCCGCCTCGGTTTCGGCCTACAAGGCTATCGAGGTGCTGCGTTTGTTGCGCAAAGCCGGTGTAGATGTGTGGGTCAGCCCCACCCGCGCCTCCTTGGAATTCGTGGGAGCCAAGATGTGGGAATCCCTCAGCGGACACCCCGTATACATCGACTCCACCGATGGTGTCAACACCGGTAGCATCACTCACGTAGAGCTGGCCGAGTCCGCAGATGCGCTTTTGGTTTGTGCCGCCACGGTAGATATTCTGGCGCGCCTGCGGGTGGGCATGGCCAATGATTTCCTGACGCTGCAAGCCGTCACGGTGGAGTGCCCCTGCCTGGCCGCCCCCGCCATGCACTCCACGATGTGGCGCAGCGAAGCCGTGCAAGATAACGTCGCCGAGCTGCGTAAACGTGGCTGGATCTTTGTCGGACCCGAGGCTGGTTTCCTGGCCGACAATTCCCAGGGCATCGGTCGTTTGGCCGATCCCGAAACCATCGTGGCCCAGGTTCTCCAGGCTCTGGAATCTCACAAGTAGTTCGGTTAACGTTGCGGTTACTGGTTTCGGCGGGGGTACCCAAGAGCCATGGGACGAGGTTCGTTTTTGGGGAACCGTTCCACGGGTCGCCAGGGTTGTGAGGTGGCGAGGGCGGCGCTGGATTCCGGTGCCGAGGTCACCTTGGTGGCGGCGAATGTGAATTCCACTTTGGTACCCGGTGGCGTGAGTCGGCTAGAAGCCCCCACGGCGCAGGACATGCTGCGGGTGATGCTCGCCCAGCAGCCCGAGGCTGACCTGGTGGTGCAGTGCGCCGCAGTGGCGGATTTCCGTCCGATTCGGGTTCCCGGAAAGATCACTCGTCACCAAGACGAAATCCCGACCCTACACCTGGAACGCACCCCCGACGTCCTCGCCGCATTAATACAAAACCGCAGCCCACAACAGGTGATTGTCGGCTTCGGCGCCTTGACGGGAACCGTGGACGAGGTCCTCGCCGCGGGGGCGGCGAAGGCGCGTTCCAAGGGGGCCGACCTGTTGGCGGTGAACCAGGTCGGAGCGGAGCAAGGTTTCGGTTCGGCGGACAATACGCTGTATTTCTTTGATCGCGAAGGCGAGCTGTTACACACAGCCAATGGAAGCAAGTACGAAGTTGGGAAGGAGCTCTTAGATTTGGCCGCAAATCTGTAGGGCCGACTAAGATAGAACCATGAGTAAATTGATGACTTTTACCTCCGAATCCGTCACCGAGGGGCATCCCGACAAGGTCTGCGACCGCATCGCCGACTCGATTCTGGACGCTATCTTGGAGCAAGATCCCGCGGCTCGCGTGGCGATAGAGACCTTTGTGACCACCGGTTTGGTACACGTCATGGGAGAGGTCACTACCGAGGCCTACGTCGAGATTCCCCACATTGTGCGTCACGAAATCACGCAGATTGGCTACACTTCTTCGGATATCGGCTTTGACGGGCACAGCTGCGGGGTAATGGTTTCTCTGGGGCAACAGAGCCCGGACATCGACGCAGGCGTGTCGAAATCTCTGGAGGTACGCGGGGCCGACACCAGTTTTGACCCCTTGGAGGCTCAGGGTGCGGGGGACCAAGGGTTGATGTTCGGTTATGCCTGTGCCGATACCCCGGATTTGATGCCACTACCGATTTGGCTGGCGCACAAAGTTGTCCGCCCGCCTGACCCAGGTGCGAAAGGAAAGCGTGGTTTCCGGACTGCGTCCCGACGGGAAAACCCAGGTTTCGGTCCTCTACGAGGACGGGGTACCGCGCGCCCTGGACACCATCGTGGTTTCCACTCAACACGCCCCGGACCGCACCCAAGCGGAGCTCAACGCTATGGTCCAGGCCGAGGTGGTGCGTCCGGTCTTAGAAGAGGCACAGCTGGATCTGGATGTGAAGAACACCGAAGTTTTGGTCAATCCCTCCGGGCAGTTTATTTTGGGCGGTCCGGCGGCGGATTCTGGGTTGACGGGTCGCAAGATTATTGTTGACACCTATGGCGGAATGGCGCGCCACGGGGGAGGGGCTTTTTCAGGGGAAAGACGCTTCAAAGGTTGACCGTTCGGCTTCCTATGCGCTGCGCTGGATCGCCAAGAACATCGTGGCGGCAGGCCTGGCGAAACGATGTGAGATTCAGGTTGCCTACGCCATTGGGCGGGCCCACCCGGTTTCTTTGTTCGTGGATACTTTCGCCACCGGCGTGGTTCCTGACGCTAAACTGGCCGAAGCGATAGAGGCAGTGTTTGATCTGCGTCCAGCCGCTTTGATTCGAGACCTGGACCTAAAGCGCCCGATATTTAAGTTCACCACTAACTACGGCCACTTCGGGCGTCCCGGCTTTACCTGGGAAGAGACCAACCGCGTCGAGCAGCTGCAGGCTTTCTTTAAATAGGATTGTGACTTAAAGGCTATTTTGGGGGCTTGTCTGGTGGCAAGCCCCCAAAGTTTTGGGCTCCGGTTTTCCTTTCGGGGACCTGTGATAAGAATGGGCTATGGACACTTTGCCGCTGGATGCATTCGAAATCCCCGCCACACGCGTGGTGGCGGGCAAATGGCGTGGCGCATCCGGTGGCTGCGGTGTTGATAAACACGGCTTTGCCCCAACTGGCCCAAGCTCTGGATTTCCGCATTGACCCCCAGTACGACTCCCGCGCGGTGGTGGGGTCCCTGGTCAAAGTGAAGGTCTCGGAACAAAACCACCTCGGGGTGGTGGTGAGCCGCAAGGACTCCACGGATTGGCAAAAGCCTCTGCGCGGCATTGAAGGCATCGCCTCGCCTTTGCCTCTATTGAGCCCTACCGACTTAGAACTCTTGGATCGCGTAGCCCTGCACTACGGGGTTTTTCCTGCCCAGCTGTTGAAATACGTCTTACCTAACCGACGTGCAGAGGTGGAAAAAAGCTTTACCGTGCCTGATCTCGAATGGAACCTGGCAGATAAGCTACCCCAGTCCTCAACCGAAATCAGTGGCGCGGAGTCCCTGTGGGCGCGTTATCGAGGTGGCGCCCAGTGGTTCGATGCCCTGCGCGCGGGGAGCCATCCCCGCGCAGTGGTGACTTCCCTTCCCAAAGATAACGCGATTTCCGCCCCACCCCGGTTCCAAGACATGGCCCAACTGGTTCAAGCCGTGTGGGCCCGCGGGGAACAGTCCTTGTTGATCTATCCCACCGCTGAACAGGCTACACAGGCCTTCCTCTACCTGCAACGGTATTTCGGCGCTGCGGGTGAGAACATCGTCCTGTATTCCTCCCAGGCTTCCCCAGCCAGTCAATACCGGGCTTTCCTTGCAGCCCGCTTTGGGCGTGCCGCGGTGGTGGTGGGCACCCGCGGGAGCGGCTTTCCTTCCCCTAGAGAAACCCGGCTTGTTCTATTGCTGGGATAACCTGCACTTTGCCTTGAACTCTGACATGTCACCGAATTTCTCGGCCCGCCAGGTGCTGCTGTACCGCACTGATCAAAGTAAAGCCAGTCTGGTTTTCGAGCACTACTGCGTCCACGCCGCGGACTTACAGCTGGTGCAGCGGGGTTTTGCGCAGGGTCTGTCCCCCCGACAGGACCCGCCTGCGTGAAAGCACTGCACGCATCACCGTTCCCGACACCGAAGACCTGCAATCCCAGGGCCCCAGCGCCGGGATGCTGCTTCCCGACAGGGCTGTGCGCATAGCCAGACAGGGACTGCGTCGAGGCCCGGTACTGGTACTGATACCGCCGGACGGGGAATTCTCGGTGGTGAGCTGTGCGAATTGCGCACAAAATGCAGTGTGTCTTCGCTGCCACGGCCCCCTGCAGTTCCGAGGTTCGCGCCTGGAGTGCGCCCGCTGCGGCCAAGTCGCCACCGACTACAGCTGCCCGCGGTGTGGCTCCACCCGGTTGCGGGGGCGCCACTTGGTTTCCCGCACCGTTATCGACGATATCGGAGTGAACTTCAAAAACACTCCGGTAGTGGTTTCGCGTCCCGGAGCCGAGGCCCTGGACCAGATAGATCAATCATCGCGTCTGGTGGTGGCCAACCCCGGCGCAGAACCCATAGCAATCGATGGCTACCAGGCTGCCATCGTCCTGCGTCCCCACATGTTGTCCTCCCGCAACACCTTATGGCGCACCCAGGAAATCATGCGACGTTGGTTAGCGGCCGCCTCGCTGGTGGCGCCGGGAAAACCTTTCTATATCGCCGGTGGATTGGAGGAAACCTTGGCTCAATCCCTGATTCGGTGGGATCCGTGGGGCACGGCCCAGCGTGACCTCCTCGAACGCCTCGAGGGTGGTTTCGCCCCGGCGTGGCGCACCGCCACCATCGAATCCGCGCACATTGAAACGGTGGTGGATTACCTCGGGCAAGCCTTGGAGGATTTTTCCTATCTGGGTCCGGTGGCTTCCAGACGTGGCGGAGGGTATCGGCTCATCTTTGTTTCGGTCCCATTACGCCAGGGGCCTGCTTTAGGCAAGGCGCTGCGGGCCTTGACGCTACAGATGACGGGATACCGCAAGGGCCAGGCCGGCGGCCTGTACATACAGGTTGACCCAGAGGATCCCGGTGGCCAGGTAGGATAGAAACATGCGTTTAGTCTTTGCCGGTTCCCCTCAAGTGGCGCTTCCCAGTCTGGAATATTTGTTGGAATCCAGTCACGAGGTCCTCGCGGTGCTGTCCCGTCCCGACGCACCTTGTGGTCGAGGACGTAAGCTCAATGCCTCCCCGGTGTCCCAACGCGCCCAAGCGGCCGGCCTCGAGCTTTACCAGCCGCACAGTCTGCGAGATAACCCAGAGGCTGTGCAATACTTGCGCCAGCTCCAGCCCGATCTGGGGGTGGTGGTTGCCTACGGGGCGATTTTGCCCCCGGAAATTCTGGAAATCCCGCGTTTCGGTTGGATAAATATTCACTTTTCTCTGCTGCCGCGCTGGAGAGGCGCAGCACCGGTGCAACGCGGTATCGAAGCCGGTGATGAAACCGGGGGAATCACGGTTTTCCGCCTCGAGGCGGGACTGGATACCGGACCTGTCTACGCCAACCTTCCTTACACCTTCCCCCAGGATTCCGCCGGCCAGGTCCTCGAGGAACTTTCCCTGCTCAGCCCCCAGGTACTGGCCACCTCCTGGAAAAAGATCGCGGCGAACCTCGAACCGGAGCCCCAAACCGAAGACGGCGTAACCTACGCTGCGCAACTTCACCCCCTACAGGGGGAAATCGACTGGGCACGCCCCGCCTTGGAAATCGCCAACCACGTGCGCGGTTTCACGCCGTCGCCCGGGGCTTGGACTCTGTGGCGCGGGCACAGAATGAAAGTGGGGGTCTTTGATTTAGAAGCGCAGCCTCAGGACTGTCCCAGCCTGGCACAGGCCCAGTTGCAGCCGGGACAGATTTTCTCGACCCGGCGTGCGGTTTGGGTAGGTACCGGTACTGAACCGCTATGCTTGACTACGGTAGCCCCGGCCGGAAAAAAAAACACTTGCATGCCGCCGACTGGGCGCGCGGTGCCCACTTGGAACCCGGCATGGTATTGGGAGAGTAACTTGGCCGAGCAACAGCGAAACTTCTCTAATCGCAACACCGGTATGACTTACCGCGCCAAGGCGCGTCGCGATCCGGCTCGGGATGTGGCCTATCAGGCGCTGCGTCGGGTCGAAGAAGATAATGCTTACGCCAACCTGGTGCTTCCCGCGCTGATTGCGCACAATCACCTGAACAAACGCGATGCGGCCTTCGCCACGGAACTCACTTACGGGACTTTGCGCTGGCAGGGGCGCTATGACGCCATCATCGATCTTTTAGCCGACCGTCCCGTGACTCAGGTCAAACCCCGCCTGGTGACGATTCTGCGTTTGGGAATCCACCAGCTGCTGGGTATGAGGGTAGAGGACTACGCCGCGGTGGATTCCACGGTCGATTTGGCCCGGGACCGGGTTTCGCAAGGTCCCGCCAAGTTCGTCAACGCGGTCCTGCGTCGCGTGGCGAGGCACGACTTGGATTATTGGCTCAACGCCATCAGCGATGGTCTCAGCGGAAACGCCGCTTTGGCCAGGGTATTTTCCTATCCGGAATGGCAAGTGTGGGCTTTCCAAGACGCCCTGGTAGCGGCGGGCCGCAGCCCCCAAGACCTGGCCCAGCTGCTCTATGCGCAAAACCAGCATGCCTACGTAACCCTGTGTGCGCGTCCTGGCTTGACCACACCCGCCGAGGTCGCCGATAAAGCCGAGGAATTCTTGGACTGTCAGACACGATTTGGGACTCTGTCTCCCTATGCGGTCATGATTTCTGGGGGTGACCCCGGGAGGTTGCGTTTGGTGGAAATGGTTTGGCCGGGGTCGAGGACGAAGGTTCGCAGTTAGTGGCCCTGCTTTTGGCCGCGGCCCAGGTCAGTGGCCCGGAACGTACCTGGGTCGATCTCTGCGCCGGCCCCGGAGGCAAGACCGCACTGCTGGCGGGTTTGGCTGCATCGCGCGGTGTTTCTGTGATCGCCAACGAAGTATCCTCGCATCGGGCCGAGCTGGTGAAGGATTCGGTAAAGGCTTTCAACCCTGACCTGGTGACGGTGCTCACGGGAGACGGGGTGGATTTCGGGAAACGCTACGCCGGGCGGGCCGATCGGGTCTTGGTAGACGCGCCTTGCTCCGGTCTGGGTTCTCTGCGGCGACGCCCCGAATCTCGATGGCGCAAATCACCGCAGGACCTACAAGAGCTCAATCCCTTGCAACGTAGCCTGCTGGAATCCGGTATCGCGGCCCTGCGTGTGGGGGGAGTAATCGGTTATGCGACTTGCTCTCCGCATCTGGCAGAGACCAGAGCCATAGTCGATGCGCTTCGCGCAGACCACCCCCAGTTGGAAGTGATTGACGCGGTGGAACTGGCGGGCGGACTCCCCGGTGCCTCGGCCCACGATTTCGGTACTGGGCCATATCTGCAGCTGTGGCCGGATCGCGACGATACCGACGCCATGTTCCTGGCTTTGTTACGGAAAACCGCGTGAAGTAGACACATCTGTACATAGATCCAGCCAGGTGAAGAGAAAAGAGAAAACCGCATGACCCTCAAGATCTATCCCTCTGTGCTGAACTGCGACCAGATGCATTTCGCCGATTCTTTGGAATCCATCAGCACGGCCGACGGGGTGCACCTGGACATTATGGATAACCACTTCGTGCCTAATCTGACCTGGGGTCTTTCCACCGCCCAAGCAGTGGTTGCCAGCACCGCCCTGCCCGTAGATGCCCACCTGATGATTGAAAATCCCGACCACTGGGCCCCGCTCTACGCCCAGGCCGGCTGCGATTCGGTGTGTTTCCACCTCGAAGCCGCCCGTGCTCCGCTGCGTCTGGCCGCTACCTTGCGTGAACTTGGGGCCAAGCCCGGTATCGCCTTGAATCCCGCGACTCCCGTGGGGATGGTCAGCGACGTTTTGGGGCGTTTCGACCTGGTGACAGTGATGTGCGTAGAACCCGGATTTGGGGGACAGGGACTGATACCCGAATGCCTGGATAAGATTTCTGCCCTGCGCGAAATCATCGATACCCAGGGACTGCCAACCCAGATCTTGGTCGACGGCGGGGTAAATGCCCAAACAGCGCCACAGGTTATTCAGCACGGCGCAGACATAGTGGTGGCGGGTTCTTTCGTGTTTCACTGCGCAAAGCCTGCCGAGGCAATCGCCCAGCTGCGCAGCCTGAGTAAAAATTCATGAGTACCACCAGTCCTATACCGAAGAGATTACTGATTCACGAAGCTAGAGAGTAAAGATGAGCGAATTTGAACTGAGTGAATTGCAGTGGCGCGAACGTCTGAGCCCCGAAGCTTTTAGGGTGCTGCGTCAAGCCGGTACCGAGCGCCCAGGTTCAGGCACCCTCTTGCACGAGCACCGGGCGGGGACGTATAGCTGCGGGGGTTGCGGGAATGTGCTCTTTGACGCGGATACGAAATTTGATTCGGGCTGCGGATGGCCCAGTTTCTATGAGGCCAAGCCCGGCTCGGTAGTTTATCTGGAGGATAATTCTTTGGGAGTTACCCGCATAGAGGTGCGTTGTGCAAAGTGTGATGGTCACTTGGGCCATGTCTTCCCCCGACGCACCCCAGACCCCAACGGGGCACCGCTTCTGCATGAACTCCGTGGCGCTCTCTTTCCAACCTGAGTCATAAAAGGTATATAATCTTTCCTAGCTCTGGGGGCTGTGTAAGTCAGCACCGGCGGTAAAGTCCGCGAATCGGCGTATCTGCGCTGATCGAACTGGTGAGATTCCAGTACCGACGGTTAAAGTCCGGATGGGAAGAGCCAACGGGTGCGTTATTGCGCGTGCCGCCCGAACCCCGTGCTTTGGTACGGGTTTTTGTGTTTCGAGGTCCTGTTTGGGATTTTGCAGCCAGGTTTCGAGGACGGCACCTTGCGTTGACGCCCCGATGCACTTCATCCCCGGGGAGCCCAATAAAGGGGGAGAGAAGATGAGCAGCGTAAAGCGAGTGATACCGCGGCCTCAACTGACCGCTTTGGATTTCCTCGCTCCCGTGTCTTTGGCGCTGTTGCTTTTGGCGGTGTGGGCTCTCATCACCGCCACTTCCAACATTCCAAAGTTCATCCTCCCTTCTCCGTCTTCCGTGTTCAGCACGGCACTGAGCCTCTATGGCTCGGCTACCTTCTGGCCTTACCTGGGAAATACCCTGGGTGCGGCCGTGGGTGGAACCCTGGCCGGTGTCCTCTTCAGCGTCCCTATGGCTTTCGCGATTCACCATTCGCGTAGCCTCAACGCGGCGTTGCAGCCCTTCCTGGGTGCGTCCCAGGCTATTCCGGCCGTGGCACTGGCCCCGCTTTTGCTGATTTGGTTACCTACACCAGCCTTAGCGGTGGTGTTGCTCTGCGCCCTGATGGTGTTCTTCCCCATCCTGGTTTCCACCACGGTGGGGCTTCGGCACCTCAATCGCGAGGTGCTCGAGGCTGCCCGCCTGGACGGTGGGGGTACCTGGCAGTTGCTGCGCTACATGGAGTTTCCTTTGGTGCTTCCCTCTCTGATGGGTGGAATTCGTAACGGCATCACGCTGTCGATTACCGGCGCGGTGGTAGGAGAGATGGTTATTGGTGGGCACGGGATGGGAACCCTCATTACCTTGCAGTCCCACAATGTCGATACGGCGGGCATGTTTGTTTCGCTGTTCACCATCTGCACCTTGGCCGCGCTGATATATCTACTCATCTATCGCCTGGAGCGTCGTTCCAAAGCACTCAACGTGGAATAACGAAAGGCAAAACCATGAAACTGAAACGATTCATCACCACCGCAGCGGCCGTCCTCGCCGTGGCGGGATTACTGGGGGCTTGCCATACCAACAGCGAAAACGCTGGCTCCCAGACCAACGCGGGTCAGGACCTCGCCGAGGTAACCCTGGGGATGACCTATATCCCCAATGTGCAGTTTGCGCCCTTCTATGTGGCCCAAGAGAAGAACCTCTTCACTTCTAAAGGCGGCTTACTGCAAGTCAAGTTGCGTCATCACGGTGCAGACGAAGGCTTGTTCAATGCCTTGTTGACCGGTAAAGAAAACGCGGTGGTGGCTTTCGGTGACGAGGCCGTGCAAGCAAGTTCTCAGGGGATGGGGCTGAGCGTAATCGGGATTCTGTACCAGAAATATCCCGCGGTGATGATTGCGATGCGTGACTCGGGGATAACTTCTTGGGCGGACTTGAAAGGCAAAACCGTGGGTTTGCCGGGAAAGTACGGTTCGAACTGGTTTGCGCTGCAAGCCGGACTGGCACAGGCCGGGCTGGGGCTCGAGGATATCAAAGTGGCGGAAATCGGCTATACCCAACAGACTCAGCTCTCTACTGGCAAGGTTGATGCGGTAATTGGGTTTTCCAACAATGACTTGGTGAGATTCAAACTGGCGGGACTCGACGTGGTTTCCGCGCCGCTGGATGGTGACACTCCGCTGGTGGGTGCGGCACTGGTTACCACCCAGGAATACGCCGCCGCACATCCCCAGGAATGCAATGCCCTGGTAAATGGGATGGTGCGGGCGGTTTCGCAGATCAGCTCTGATTTGGATATCGCCGTTGCAGCCACCAAGAAATATGATGAAACCCTCGAGAATCCCACGGCGCTGCAAGCCGCTAGGGCCGTAGCCGAAGCCACTGACCAGCTTATCGCCCTGCCGGTAGAGCAGTTGCCACAGCAAGATCCCGGCCAGGTCGCGGCTCCAGATGCGCAGAAATTCCACCGCATGATTTCTTTGCTGCACAAAATCGGCGCCTTGGGAAGCACCACGGATTTGCTCAACCTGGACCAGGCCGGTCTGGACGCCCTGGCCAGGCCGTGGCCGAAGGCCTAGGTCCATCAGCTGGGGTACTAAATCCTGAAACCAGCATCCAATAATCGAGACAGAACCCCGGGAGACTTTGAAATCCCGGGGTTCTTGCTTAGCCTTGAGGGGTGAATAATTTCGAACAACTCTTTGACATCATCCAACAGCGCGCCACCGAACGTCCCGAAGGTTCGTCAACCGTAGCGGAACTGGACCGCGGAGTTCACGGCATCGGCAAGAAAATTGTCGAGGAAGCCGCCGAAGTGTGGATGGCCTGCGAATACGAAACTGACGATGAGGCCTGCCTGGAGATGGCCCAGCTGATCTATCACCTCCAGGTAATGATGGTGGCCAAAGGCTTTAACCCGAAGATATCTATCGGCACATGTAGAAACTGCCGTTCTTACAACTCTGCTATCAAGAAAGAATCTCATGCTTAGAATCGCCGTCCCGAACAAGGGTTCTCTGTCCGAACCAGCCATCGCCATGCTGCGTGAAGGCGGCTACCGCGTGAATCGCTCCGGGAGGGAGCTGCGCCTCTTGGACCGCCTCAACGATGTCGAGTTCTTCTTTTTGCGTCCGCGCGATATCGCAGTTTACGTGGGTTCTGGCACGGTGGCTTGCGGCATCACCGGCCGTGACCTGCTGGTGGATTCCGCGGTGGCGGCAGTGGAGCATCTGGCGCTGGATTTTGCCCATTCGACTTTCCGTTTCGCCGGTCCGCGCGGTGCCTTCCACTCGCTCCAAGATGTCGGGGGCAAACGCGTGGCCTGTAGCTATGACCACCTGGTCCAGCGCTACCTGGAAGAACACGGGGTGCGCGGTGCTCAGGTAGTGCACCTCGATGGCGCGGTGGAGTCCTCGGTGCAGCTGGGAGTGGCCGATCTGATCGCCGACGTGGTGGAAACTGGTTCGACTTTGGCCGCGGCGGGGAATGGAAACTTTCGGCGATCCTCTGCTGCATTCCGAAGCGGTTCTGATCACCACCGAGGCTTATGCGAATGACCCGCAACTGGCGACTTTGGTGGCCCGGTTCCAAGGCGTGATGGTGGCGCGCAGCTACGTGTTGGTTGATTACAACGCCCACGTCGCCGACCTCGAGAAACTTCTCAACATCACTCCCGGCATTGAATCTCCCACGATTTCGGACTTGGCTGATACGCAGTGGAAAGCGGTTCGCGCCATGGTGAAAGCCCAGGAGGTAAATCCGATTATGGATTCCCTCTATGCCGCAGGCGCGCGCGGCATCATCGTCACCGCTATCCAGGCCTGTCGCCTCTAAGTCCCCGTTTCGGGTTGGATTAGGTTTGTGGCGTGGGGTTTTCCCCGGCGAGGTCCGCGCTAAAGGTTCCAGCCACGGCCGCGGCGAGGAAGGCGGCGGGGTCTGCGTCGAGGCCACGTCCCATCGTAGAGAACTTCACCGGGTAGGCTTCGAGTACCCGGTAAAGGTTTTCGGTGGGGACAAAGTGGAGTCGGTGGTATTGTTTCAGGGTTTCGAGGTCGGGGGCGAGGGCGGTGGCGAAGTCACCTTCCGGGTCGGCTAAGGATGCCTGGGCGGGGCAGTCGGGATTGAATATCGGCACCGGGACATCTATCGCGGGAATCCCCAAAGCGGTTAAAGCCGTGAGGCAGTGATGCGAGAAACCAAAATGACGCCGACGGGCCTCTCCGTTAGACAGACGCAGCACTGCCACGCCTTTCCCACCCAGGGCTTGGACGCATTGCAGGTGCCAGGCCACATCCAGTCCCGAGAATCCCCAGCGTGTGCCGGTTCCCAGGTTCCCTGGCCCTTGGGTGACGATGACTGCCGAGGCGCGCACGACCCGTTGGGCGATGAACAGAGCGGAGGCCAGGTTCACCGCCTCGAAGTCCCCACCGAAAGCCTGGCCGCAGGTGATGGTGGCGGCTAGTTCTCCGCTGTGGCGCAGTTGGGCGACAACATTAGAGTAAGCCAAGGGCAGCGCTGCCCCGTCAGTCATGACGTAGACCAGGCGGGCTTGGGGGGTCACGGTGCCGGTACCCCGCCACGATGGCGGGAAGAGCTGAATGCAGATCGGCTACGATTACCGGTAGTTTCTTCAGGTCAGAGGCATCTTTGAGTTCGGGATACCACGGGGAATCCGGTTCATCCGCACCCAGCACCATCTTTTGGGTCGGTGTATAGCGAGCTTTCACCAGGTGGCCGGGGCGGGGGAGTTGGTCATCGGGCAGCCGTGATTCGTTGGCAACCACAGTGGCCGCGCCTCCGGTACCGAGGGATTTCGCCAGGGCCGAAACTTCAATCTGGAGTATATCTCCCACCTGGGCCTCACCCAGTAACTCGGGATAGCACACCGCCTTGTAACGCGAGCCGGGGGCAAAACGCGAGGCGAGGTCCTCGTAGACTACGTCTGGTACCCCGATAACTTCACAGAACAGGACCTGGTGGCAACGATTGGAGAGAACCTCGAGAACTTTAGCGCGGCGAATCATCATGAATACCACAATAGCCCTTGCCCGGCCGCTATGATGAAACTACCAAGCCGCCACTTCGAGGAAGGCAAATGAGCTCCAAGTTTGAACCCGATGAACGCGCGTCACAGGTTTTTGCGTGGTCCGTAGGGGACATGGAGCTGCCCGAGGAGCAGTGGCTGGAAGATGATGAAGACAAGACGCTCACGCAAGTGCGCTTCGAAAGCTCCGCGATTCCCACCCAGCGGCAGCTGCTGATTCTGTCGAAACTTTCGGGTCATATTGGTTCCGAGCAGGGGCTGGGGTTGGAAGAACTGCTGAGCGATAGCGAACTTTTAGGTTTTAATACGGTGGAGGATAATCGCGAAACTTCCCTGAAAACAGTTCGCTTAGACATCGGCGTCATCAATAGAACTTTGGGTGAGAAATACATCGAGTTGCAGGGTAACGCAGAGCAAGCCCGGGCCTGGATCAATCCGGAAATCACCTTGGAGCAACTGCGTTTTGATGCCTTGGAGGGAGCGATTTTACAGATGGCAGCGGGCACCTTGGCTGGAAATACCGAGGAACTGCGCTCTAAACTGTCGGGGATTCCGCCTACGGGGCCATGCAGGGCATTGATTTTCGCCCCGTATACAGAGTAGATCAGCAAACGATAGAGATATATCGTGCTATTCACCACCGCCAACAGATTACCTTTAGATATTCGAGAAAAGACCGCGTGTTGAATCCGCTGCAACTGGCGTACCTGGAGGGGTCATTCTATGTGCAAGGCCAGGAAGTTAGTGCAGAGGATAAGCCGGTAAAGTTATTTAAGCTCAGACGCATCGAGGCTTCGTCTCTACGGGTATTGGAGCTGGACCAGGCCTTCGAGGCACCTGGTGTCCTGCCGGCAGTTAGCTTACAAGTACCGGTGGAACGCATCGAGTTTGCCCTCAGCCCCCAGATTAGTGCCGAGGTTTTGCAGCTCGATATTGCCAGTAGTGCCCAAGAAGTGCCGGGTGCGGAACTGGGGGGAGAGCTGAGTGGGTGGAAACGCTATGAGGTGAATCACCGCGATCGTTTTGAATGGTTCTATGCTGCCAAGCGCTTTTTGGGGGATATGGTGATTTGCATCCCGCAGATCTGCGCCAGGAAGTCCTGGCGGCGGCGCATGGCGCGGCCAGCTTAAGAGGTGAAACCGATGCCGGATTGGAGAAGGCAGTGCGCCTGGGGAAAGAGAAATCCCCTCAATCCAGGACGGCCCACCGCGATTCCACTCCCAGGCAGTTCTTGGAGGCCAACGCGGTGGCGATGTTCGTGGCGAACTACGTCCGGGCTAAAGCCAGCAATCCCCAGGATTTTGTCCGCCTGGAACTGAGCAACATTCAATCTCATTTCCCGTTTATCGAAGCCGAGAAAGTAGTGGATTACCTGGGGAGGATTCGCCTGAGTTTGATAGATTCCGAGGTTGAGACTCCGCCTTTAGAAATCGAGTACCACAACGGTGCCAGTTATGTATCGGTACGACTCAATCCCTTAGGAGAGAAGGCCTGGTACCTTTCGATTCCGCTCAGCCCCGACGAGGCGATGCAGCTGTTGTTGGGCCTGGAAGTATTGCAGACCTATCTGCCCTCACAAGTAGATTTGTTGCGGGACTTGAAGTTGCGGTTGTTTTCCTTGGTATCGCGCGGAGGCAACCACAGTTTGCCTCCGGTGTGGACCCAGAGGGTGTCGATGCGTACCGAAGCTCTGGCCCAGAGCCTGCGCGAAGTCATTGCCAAACAAAAAGTCATTGAACTCGACTACGTGAAATCACCCGAGCCTCGGTTGGTCGCACCCCAGGCGATACACAGTGCGGGAACCGTGCTGTACCTCAGTGCCTACAGGGTGGATACCAAACCCTATGCGTGGCATGAATATCGTCTCGACCGGATAGAAGGTTTTCGCCTCACCTCCCAAGATGTCCCCGCACAATCCCAGGTTCCTGCACGGCGAGCCGACACAGCCCGGGAGGTCGAGCTGGGCTTCGATCCCAGCGATATGAGGGTACGGACCTTGTTGGACCGGATCCGCACCGCGAGAATCATAGACCCCGTGGTGGGCGCGGATGTGGAAATGTGGCGCGCCAGGCTGGCGGTTTACACCGGACAGCAAGACTGGCTGATTCGTCAGCTCCTGCAGTTTAGCCCCAGTCTGGTCCTGTTCCTTTCCGGACCGACTTTGTTCCCCGCCTAGACAAGGTGCATCAGGTGGCCACTAAAGCTCTGAGGCAGTATGGTGAGTTAGAATAACCACATGGAATCTGGAGGAACCCTGTGGCTTATCGTCATCATCGCCTCGGTTGTCGCTATTGTCGCCACCTTGGTGTGGTTGGTTTACAAAGCCCTGCAGGTGTGGCGCACCATTAGCGCCATCGACATCCCGGTTTCCCAATCCACGCCGGAACCGCAGCTACCCCGGGCCCCTGGACCCACCCTCGACCCGGTCACTCTTTCTACCGCGAGAGTCACCCACGCGCGGGTGAAACAGAAACGCCACGAACTGCGCAATGCCCGTATCGAGAGGGTGCGTCAACGGTGGGCACACTACGATCTGGCCGATGCAGAGGCTGAACTGGGAGCGGTTAGCCGCTGATGAGCCCCAAAAGGAAACGGAATCGACACGGAAAAAACCCGGTTTCCCACTCGGAACTACCACCGGAGTCGCCCGCGCAGCGTTACGCCGCCGCCAAGCAACACGCCATTTCACAGTCACTGAATCGGTTTTGTGGCTTATTCGATTTCCCCTTGGATGATTTTCAGCTCGATGCCGCTCGCGCTTTGGACGCGGGTAATGATGTTTTAGTTACAGCCCCGACTTCCGCGGGTAAAACCATAGTGGGGTTATACGGGGTATACCTGGCTCTGGAAACCGGTAAACGAGTGTTCTATACCACTCCGATCAAAGCTCTATCTAACCAGAAATTCCTCCAGCTTTGCGAACTTTTTGGATCCGAACAGGTGGGGCTCCTCACGGGAGACACCTCGATTAACGGCGATGCCCCCGCAGTGGTGATGACCACCGAGGTGCTGCGCAACATGATTTATGCCGGGGCACAGCTCAGTGACCTGGGCTTTGTGGTGATGGACGAGGTGCACTATCTCTCTGATCCTTTCCGCGGACCGGTGTGGGAAGAAATCATTATTCATCTCCACGCCGGGGTGCGGCTGATTTCGCTGTCTGCAACGGTTTCAAATGCCTCTGATTTCGCTTCGTGGCTGCGGACCTTACGCGGCTCCACGCAGGTGGTAGCCACCAAAGAACGTCCCGTGCCGCTGCAGCACTTCATGATTATGCCCAACGGGGAAATCATGCCTCTTTTCGCCAAGGGATCTCCACAAAGCCACTTGAATCGCGAATTATTGGCTCGCGCGGCCCAGAGCGTGATGCCGCGGCGTGGGCGGATGCCACGTCGCAGCTTCCCCGACCGGCCTGCCATCGCGCGTTCCTTGGAAACTCAAGGATTGTTGCCGGCGATAGTCTTTATTTTCTCCCGACTAGGTTGTGAAGACGCGGCGCGTCAGATTATGGATGCCGGGGTGCGTCTGACCACCCCGGAGGAAGCCGAGGAAATCCGCATCGAGGTAGAGACCACTTTGGCTCATATCGAGCCCGGGGACCTCAGTGCTATTGACCTGCTGAACTGGGAAGAAACTCTGGCGGCCGGGGTGGCTTCGCATCACGCCGGTTTGCTGCCACTGCAGAAGCAACTGGTGGAATCCCTGTTCGCCAAGGGGTTGATTCGCCTGGTCTTCGCCACAGAAACCCTGGCTTTGGGGATAAATATGCCCGCTCGCACCGTCGTACTAGAGAGTTTGAATAAGTTCAACGGTCACGAGCGCGTGAATCTGACCCCGGGGGAATACACTCAGCTGGTGGGACGCGCGGGAAGGCGCGGAATCGACTCTACCGGATACGCCATGACGGTTTTACAGCCCCGCAACCAGCCGCAGCTACTTTCGGGGCTGGCCACCCAACACAGCTACCCGCTGCATTCGGCTTTCGCCCCGACCTACAACATGGCGGTGAACCTTTTGGCGCGCACCAGCTTAGACGGCGCCAAAGCCACGGTAGAGAAATCCCTTTGCCCAGTTCGAAGCCCTGGGATCCAGCGGGAAGCTGTGGCGGCAGTTGAATAAGTTTGAAGAAACTGCGGCTAAACAAACCCAGGCCGCCCAGTGCCACCAGGGCGATATCTTTGAGCTACTGGATCGCTTGCGCCACTTGTCACGGGCCGAGAAGCAGGCTTCGCAGCGCCGCCACCGTCCCGATAACACCCCGGCCAGGCGCGAAGCAGACCGTCGTGAAATCGAAACGGCACGCCAAGGTGTCAAAGCGCACCCCTGTTACAGCTGCCCAGATAGAGATATCCACTTGGGCCATGCCCGCAGTGCGGTGAAGGCCCGCGAAGCTGCCCAAGGGGTGCGTCGCCGCATCGAGTTGCGCACCAAGTCTTTATCTTTGCAGCTGCATCATATCTGTGAACTGTTGCGCGATTTGGATTACCTGGATGAGGAATTTCGTCTGCTACCCAACGGCGTCACCTTGCGTTCCATCTACAACGAACGCGATCTGTTGGTGGTGGAGGCGCAGCGGCGCGGTCTTTTCCAAGATTTGAGCGTGGCGGAGATGGCCGGTTTGATTGCGGTTTTCGTTTGTGAAAACCGCGGGGGGAGGACTCTCCAGGCTCATTCCGGCAAACTGTTCACCCGCGCTGGCCCGTGCCATCGAGGAAGCTGCCCGTTTGAACTTTGACTTGGCAACTTTGCAACAAAGCTATGAACTCGACGCCTACGAGCCCTTGGAAACCGGCCCTTCCCAAGCCATCGTCCAGTGGGCGAAAGGCCACAGCCTCAACGAGTGTTTGGAACTGAGTGAACTCAGCGGTGGGGATTTTGTCCGCACAGTGCGTCAGGTGATTGACCTGGCAGATCAACTGGCGAAAGCCACGGTGGAGGGGCCACTGCATCGTTCTTTCCGCCAGGTGTTGACAAAGCTGAAACGCGGGGTAGTGGTGTGGGATTTCTGATGCTCCTCCCGCTGGCGCTGCTGGGGGGGTTCCTGGGATCCCTGGCTTTCCCGCATCCGGGCTGGTGGCCTGTGCTGTTTCCTTCACTCTTTATCTTGCTGTGGTCTTTGCGTTTAACCCGACAAATGCGCCACCGGGGATTTTCACGTTTCGCGATTGGAATGGCCTGGGGCGCGGGGTTTTTCCTCTATCAGTTGCGTTGGCTACAGGTTCCGGCGGATTCCCCAGGCCCGTGGCTGGCGCTGTGCGCCCTGGAAATCGCCTTCATCTGTGTATTTGCCGAGCTCTGGGCCGAAGGTGATGCCCGCATGCTCTCCTGGGGGAAACTCGGGTGGATAGCACGACTGTTATGGGCCCCAGTGGCGTGGCTCAGTTTAGAGCAGCTGCGGTCCTGGGTGCCCTTTCACGGTTTCCCCTGGGCCAAACTGGGATTTTCTCTGGTGGATTCACCCTGGGGCGTGGGCGCCCTGGGGTGGTTCGCTGGGGTGGGCGGAGCCGCAGTTATGGTGGTGGTATCGTGTTTGGAACTATTCACGAGGAAGGAAGCTCGGGTTTGGCGCCTGGCTAACGTGGTGGTGGTAGTGGCCTGTGTGTGGCACCTGCCTATCTCCAGGTTTCGCTGCCGCAAAAGACCGGCGAAATCCGGGTGGGGGCGGTACAAGGTAACACTCCGGGTCGCGAGCCGCAAAGCGCCTTCGGCAGTGGTGGACAGGTGCTGGATAATCACGTGCGTGAATCTTTGCGTTTGGCCCAAAGTAGCGGGAAAGTAGACCTGGTGTTGTGGGCGGAAAACGCCGCGGATATCGATCCCCAGGATTCGTCGCGGGCTGCGGGGCAGCTGGACCGCGTCACCCAAGCCTTCGATGCGCCGCTGCTGGCGGGGACCCTGGAGGAAACCGACACCGGGACTCTGCGAAACACTATTTTGCTGTGGGATCGCGGTCAAGTACGCACCAAGTATTCCAAGTCGCATCTGGTGCCTTTCGGGGAGTACCTACCTTGGCGCTCCACCTTAGAGAGCCTGGTGCCCGATCTGGCTTCTTTAGTGCCCCGCGACATGGAATCCGGCGACCAGGTCGCGCAACTTTCCCTCCACACCGGGGGCGAGGACCTCGTCATCGGAACCCCGATTTGTTACGAAATCGCCGATGACGGTTTGGTTCGCCAAGCCGCCAGCGGTGCGAATTTTCTTTATGTCCCCACCTCAAATACTTTCTTTGGTTCCTCCGACGAGGCCCCGCAACAACTCCAGATCGCCAGGTTTAGAGCCAGGGAACACGGGCTGGACTTGGTACAGGTTTCCACGATGGATTCCACGGCCTATATTAATTCCCGCGGCCAGGTTGTGGGGAAAGTAATCCAGAACTTTGAAAGTGGCAGTTTCACCACCCCGATAAACCTGCGCGAGGGCAACACACCGGCTACTGTTTATGGTAGTTATCAAGAGATGATAGTGCTGGGCCTCTTTGCCTTGGTTCTACTGGGGATGGTGGTACAGTCCGTGAATCAAAGGTGGAGAGGTTCGGAATAATGCTACAGTATTCCTCGGATTCGCGAGCCTCCCGCACCCTAATCGCAGTTCCTACCTACAATGAAGCGGAAAATCTGGAATGGATTATCGGACAGCTGCTGCGTTGCGCCCCGGGAGTGCACATCTTGGTAGTGGACGATAATTCCCCCGACGGAACCGGTCTATTAGCACAAACTCTTTCCCGGACCCAGCCTCGCATCCACGTATTACACCGCCGTGAGAAACAGGGTTTGGGACCGGCGTACCTGGCGGCATTTTCCTGGGCAATTTCTGGGGGATACACCTGGGTGGCAGAATTCGACGCGGATGGTTCACATCGTCCGGCAGATTTGCAGCGGCTCTTAGCCCTGGCCCACGGAACTTCCGCGGTTGATTTGGTAATCGGATCGCGGTGGTGCCGCGGGGGAGGGACCGAAGGCTGGGCGATTACACGTCAGATCTTGAGTCGCCTGGGTTCGGCCTATGTAAATCTGTTGCTGAACCTGGGGGTTCACGATACCACGGCGGGATTTCGGGTCTATCGCACGGATTTTCTAAATACTTTGTTGCAGCGAAGCCAGATAGAATCCCGGGGCTACGGTTTTCAAATCGAGATGACTTGGCGCAGCGCTCGTCAGGGTGCCGCCATCAAGGAAGTCCCCATAACCTTCGTGGAACGTCGCGCTGGAACTTCGAAAATGTCGGGCAGCATTATCCGAGAGGCCCTGGTGGAAGTGATGCGTTGGAAGCTGGGTGAGATTTTTGCGCCACGCCGCTTTGACTAGAAGCCGCCGGGTCGACGTCGCCCGGAACGTAAAACTTCCAGCTGTTCGTCAAGCAGCATCTGCAATTCTTCTTCGCTGCGACGATCTATAAGTTGTTCCCAGTGGGTGCGCTGGGGCTTGGTGTTTTTTTCCTCTTGAAAATCTTTCCACACCGTTGCGAATCGCAGTTTTCGAGCAAATCGGGCATTCCCAAGAATCAGGAACTTCAGCATCTAGGGCCAGAGGGATTTCAAAGCCGTGGCCATCGGGGCAGGTATAGGCAACTTGCTGGCGTTCTACAAAGACCACGCCTTCCTCGGATTCCAAAGAGTTCGAACCCATCCGCATACCACGTAATGCTCGATCAGCCATGTGTTTCCCTTCGTTGCCGCAAAAGATAGCGCTTCATTATATCGGAAAAAGTCTGGGAAGGCCCCACCGCAATCCGATAATGTACATTATGTCATTTTACCGAAACCGACCTTTAACGCACGAAGCCCGGGAACCACTACCCCGGACCTCGACGCGGAAAAGAAAGACCCGACCCTAGCCGGCTTGACGTGCCGCCCGACGTGCCGCCAGTTCGTCACGGATGATCTGGGCTTCGTCATGGATATTCTCGGTGGGAAATTCTGCCAGAGATCCCTCGATTTCGTGCCAGACCTTGCCCACGGCTAGGCCGAAAACGCCCTGGCCACCCTGGACCAGGTCGATGATTTCGTCTTCGCTGCGACAGGCATAAACTCGGGCTCCGTCGCTCATCAAGGTGACTTCCGAAAGCGCGTCAACGCCCATCTGCCCCAGCGTTGCCACCGAGATACGAATCTGTTGCAGGGAAACTCCCGTGTCCAACAAGCGCTTGACTACCTTTAGCATCAAGATGTCGCGGAAGGAATACAGGCGTTGAGAACCGGAACCTCGCGCGGTGCGCACACTGGGTTCAACCAGGCCGGTGCGGGCCCAGTAATCGAGCTGTCGATAGGTGATGCCGGCAACTTTGCAGGCGGTGGGACCGCGGTAGCCCGTGTCTTCGTCGATATCGGGCAAAATATCCCACAGGGCGCCCTGCTTGAGCTGCGGGACTCGTTTGTTCTCAGCCACCGTGGTTACTCCATTCTGTATCTTGATCTTCACTTGTACTTCTAAGATAAAGGGTTTTTCCGCCGGGTCAACCCCGGCACGCCCAAACCTTCAACTTCAAGTTTAACCTTTAGCTTGGGTGTTTTAGGTGATTTCTTCAACTCCTTGGGAAATCAAGGCTTCTACCAGGGTGGACAGCCCTTTAGCCAAGTCATAGGCCTGGGCCCGGGCCCGTTCCTTGGCCGCGGCGTTGGACTTGTGGCGTCCCGAGAAAGTTGCGGCCTCGATCAAGTCCAAAGCCGAGTTCGCCGCGGAACGCGCCGGACGCAGATTCCGCAATCCGATTCCTGCAGCTTGCAACTGGGTAACAGCCGCGACCACATGGATGGCCGGGTACGGAAAACGCCCCGAAAGGTCGGGACTGATTAGCTTGGCCTTTACCATGGCGTCGAGGTCTTCGGCACCTACTCCGGTGTAGTCCATGAGCTGACGCACCGTGAGGCGCGAAGTCGGTGGCAGCTCTTCGAGGACTCCGTGCGAAGCCACCACCCGCGCCACCGGTTCCACCGCCGGAGGTTCTCCCCCGCGATCCAAAATCGCCAGGTTCTCGCCGATGTTTTCCAGCGGCAGAAAACTGTCGCGTTGAATGCGCAGCGCATAACGCAGCCGCTCCAAATCAGCCTGGGAATAACCACGATAGCCATTGGCCATTCGCGCCGGCATCACGATGCCGAACTTTCCAGCATGCGCAGTTTAGGCGCGTTCAAAGACGGGAATTCGGCGCAGAGCACGTCGAGGACCTTGCCGATGGTATAGACCGGTTCGCGCGAGGAATCGTGGGGCCAGTACGGCTGATCAGGCTCGAGGCTTGAGGATAATTGGCGCGCGGCGCTGTTCACGAAACTGCCACCGCCGGATAGTAGGCCAGGCGGAACTTGCCGATCTGCACCTCGTCCCCGGCGCTGAGCACATGGGAATCCACCCTTTCGCGGTCCACGTAAGTTCCGTTGAGGGAACCGGCATCTCGTACGGTGTAGCCCGCTTCGCAACGCAAGAATTCGCAGTGTTTACGCGAAACCGTTACGTCGTCGAGGAAAATATCGGAGCGCGGGTGGCGTCCGGCGGTGACCCGGTCAGTGTCGAGCAAGAAACGTGCCCCGGCTGAGGGCCCGCGTTGCACAATCAGCAGGGCGCAACCCGGCGGCAAGGCGTTAACAGCTTCTTCGTCGGCCGCAGAAAGCACGCGTTTACCCAGTTCGGGCTCTGGTTCAATCACATTCCCGATAGCGCCAAAAACCGCAGTTTCGGTGGGATCGGGACCGCTCAGAGGTGTTTCCACAGGGGCTCCTTTCGTGCTGTCTACCCTCCTACTTTAGTGCTTCTGCGAGAAAAACGTTAACCATTTTGTTATGTTTTCCGCCTGTCACTGTGTCTCGAGGCAAGGCAAGCCATAAAATGCCCCTAGATTATTCGGATAATTTTGGAGGACCCGACGTGACGCAAGGCTACAGTCCCACCGAGCAGCTTTGGCTCAGCTCTGTGGCGCAGTCCCGTCTCGGGGTCACTCCCCTGGCCGCGCCCGCCTCTGACCTGGTGTTTTCCCTGTACGAGGACTCACTGGGGGCGTCCTATAAATTCTTACGTTCCGGCGGGGTCGGTTCTTTAGCCGATGGGTCCAAGCTGAGCACAGTGGCCCAACAATGGAACTGGCTTTTGTCTAACCTCGACGAGGAACTCGGTTTGGGTGTGGGCCTGGGTTACGTTTCGCACCCACGGGGAAATTTCCGTTTTCCGCTGTTCTGGGGTTTCTTGGCCGCGGACTTCACCACCCCCGTGGGACACCTCCAGCTGGAGGGAAAACTGGAACTCAACGAGGCCTTAGTCAAGATTCTGCAACAGAAATTCGGCATTGATTCACGCTGGCTTGCCCAAGCCCGAAAAGGCTCTGGTTTGAACCTCGAAGCTCTGTGGAAAGCCTTGCGCCAGGCCTTAGATTCACATCCCGGTGCTGCTAAACTGGTGTTGGAACGGGAAATTCGAGTTGGTTTGGCCCGCCGACCCCAAGAAGCACTCCTGGCTGATCTGCGTGAAAACCTCCCCCACTATCGTCACCGCCCCCTGGTAGAAATATGCTTCACAAGACCAGGCAGTCTCTTGGCAACAGTCCCCTACCACCCAAAACCCCCTGATAGAGGGACTCTTAGCCCCACTGCGGGCAGACCACCAGCAACTCCAAGTACCGCGCTACTTCGAACAAGGCACCAGCTTTATCCTCAGTGGTGCGCCCGCAACCGGTAAAACCACCGCGGTGGTGAATTCCCTGGCCACGGCGGTGGCAGCGGGAAAAAGCACCCTGGTGGTGGGCAAGAACTCCAGTTTAGACAAACTGCGAAAATCGCTGCCAACAAGCCGGGAATGGAACACCTATTCCTCACGATTCGCGACGGCAAGAAAGACCGCCAGGCCCAAAAGCACCTGCGAGATGCGGTGAACCATAACTTCAACGCCGACCCCGATTACCTGCAGTCTTGCCGGCAATCTTTGGCTTCTCTGAGCCAGGATCTGGATCTGTATTGCCACCAGGTCCACGAGGTGGGGACCCACCAGGTTTCGGCGTGGATGGCTTTCACCGCTCAATTGCTGACCGCGGCAGAACTAAGTTTGGCCGAACAGGGACTGGCTCAGGAACTGTTGCGCAGTCCCAACTTTCCCTATCTTTCGGCCGATCGGGCCCACGCCGCCAAACTGGGCGAGGAACTGGGACAGCTCGATGCGCACTCGGTGAATGGACTGGGGGCGAATCCCTGGTCCCTCTTGGGAACGGACCTGGAAAACTTTGACCGAGAAGCGGTTCACACAGCGGTAAAAACGCTCGAGACCGCGATTTCCTCGGCGCACCCCGCGGTGCTGGAAATCATGTCGGCCTGTGCCAAGCTGTCTACCTGGCCAGTATTTTCTCGCTGGTTGGGTCTACTGGAACAGGGCTACGGCCGCGCCCCGGTAGAACTCACCCCGCCCGAACGCCAGCTCCTGGTCCGGAGAATCTCGACCTTGAGGTCCGAGCTGAAATCCCTTCTGGAGCAATCCCAGCCCCTCATGGAGCTGGCCGCCGAGGCCTATCGACACGGACTGGATTTGGATTTGTTGGTAGATGCCAGGCACGCCCAGAGTTCCTCGGGACTCAGCCGAAATAGCCGTCGCAAAGCCATCCTCGCCCAGCTTCGCCCCTATTTGAGCGAAAACATCACGCCGCAAAGGGCTATAGAAGTGGTCGAGGAACTCAGTGCGCTGCGGGGTCTTTCCGAAAAACTGGGGCGACAGATTTCGGCTAACCCCGTGCTGGGACTGCCGCAGTTCGAGCCGCTGGCTCCCGGGGCGCTCTCGCGTTTCAATCTGCACGCCGACACTATCCTCACCGCGATTCAGCTAGCCAGCGACCTGGCCTCACGCCGTGAGGATCTAGAGTCGCTGATGCCTATCGCCCGCGAAGGCGGTCACTTAGGCGATCAGGTAAAGTCCATCGCCCAAGCTTTCGCCGCGGTCTTGGATTCCCTGCACACCACCCAGTCCCAGCTGGAGGCTTGGAATGACGGTTTGCCACCCTTGGGTCGCTATCTCCAAGTGCGCAAGGTATGGCTCACGGCCTTAGAAACTTCCGATTCTACCCTGGACGATATGGTGGCCTACCGTGCCCTGGTTCCCCAACTAAATGCCTTGGGTTTAGAAGCGTTGCTGGCTGGGTCGAAGCCGGCAAACTACAGGGGAAATCCATTCCCGCCGTCTTGGAACATGCCTTGAGTCTGGCTGCCGTAGAGGAACGCCTGCGCAGTTCAGAACAGCTGAGCTATAGCGGCGCAGCTCACCAGTCCCAGGCAGAACGCCTTTCCGCCACGGTCACCGAGACTAGACGTGAAATCCAAAACTTGGTCCTGGCCCAGGCCGCCCAGCATTCCGAGCGCCGGATTCACTCCGGTGGTACAGATTTTGCTGCCTCGCTCCAGGAGACAGATTTCAGCCCGGCCCAAGCCTTGCGCGATAACCTCGATGCGGTTTTGGCCCGAACTCCCATCCTCGGTCTCACCCCTTGCCAGGTCGCGCAGTTCCTGTCCGGGCCCAACGCGGCGAGCTTTGACGCCGTGGTGATTCTGGATTCCTCCGACCTCGCCGAAGGCTCGGTAGTAAAGTCCCTGGCTCTGGCTCAGCAGGTCCTGTGGGTGGCGACCACCCCGGCCTCACGCAGTTTCTCGAAATCACGCAATGCCTATACCGCCGCAGTTACCGCCGGTTTCCCGGAATATAATTCCCGCATTCGTTACGGTAAATCCCTGTCTCCCACTGTCAACCAGCTGGCCGGCCTCGATCCGCAGTTACTCACCTGGCCCTGCAGCCCCCGCTTCGTCCCGGCCGGTGCAGGTAATCACCCTCCCTCCCGTCGAGGGTTCTCGTCTTGGTCCCCGGCCGACGAGGTTCCCGGGTGGCGCGGGGTGGGCGCGGATAGAGAGTGGTATGAGAGGAGCGGTAACTTCCTGGTGAATCTGTGTGCCAAGAACCGCTCCACGCGAGTTTTGGCAGTTGCTTGGACGACCGAACTGGCAACGGGGATTCGTGCCTACCTAGAGGAACTTTGCCTGACGAATCCAGCGGTTAATCTGGCGAATCTGGATTTGCGTCACCTGGGAGATGCCCGGGGGCTGAGTCAAAGCGATGTGGTGGTGTTCTTTATCGGTGCCACCGCTAATCCCGATGTTACCGCGGCTAGTAGTCGCGCTGATTTCAACGCTGAGTTCCGTAAGGTGGCACTGAGTGCGAATCGGCTCTTGGTGTTGGTACTTAACGAAGACACCGAGGTGGGCACACTGCCACGGATACTGCGTGAAACTATGGAACCCAGTGCGCCACCGGGTGTGAATACTCTAGACTCTCAAGCCAGCACGGTGTGTAGCTATTTGGCAGGGCTTTTGTCGCGTGCCGGACTGGAGGTCCGGGTGGATCTGGGGCAGTATCCCCTACACGTGGATTTGGCGGTGCGAGATTCCGGTAACGCCCCGTGGCTTGCGATTCAGCTTGATACCCCGCAGTGGTGTGATCTCTGTGATGCGTTGGACCGCGAAGTCAACGCTCCTCAGTTCTTGGTTTCGCAGTGTGGCTACGGAGCGCTGGACCATATATTTTGGGCTGACCTGGCCACCAATCCGGACGAGGTGACTCGGCGCATTGTGGCAATCGCCTTGGATCTGGCCTATCCCGGCGAGGTTCTGGACGGGGCGGTGGCAGAGGAAGACCGTTATGTGCTGCCTGCCAGCGTCACCGCCGCCGCTACCCGCGCCACAGCGGAGGTGACGCTGCCGGATATCTTCCAGGCCCCACCCGCGCCACCCCAGCGCCTCAACCCGGCGCAGTCCCCGACCGGGAAAAACCCCGAAACCCGCAGCCGCGCCGCAAACTCCCCACCCGCCGCTCCTCCGCGGCGACGCAGTCACACCCCGGTGCCGCTGCAGGAATCTCAGCTGAGTCATGTCTCCAGCGCGGATATCCACACGGGTATCGCGCCTTCTTTGGCCCAGGGATTGGCCCAGAACCAAGCCGAATGGGTTCGGGAAATCGCGGCACCGGTCCTAGAACCCGGACGAATCAATCCGCCGGGAGAAGGCGACTTCTCCCTTTGCTTTTCCCCCGCGCCGACTCCCCTAAACCCGCCGCGGGCCTCCTCCCACCAAAACCGCACCCCCAGTAACAAATCCCGGCGCAACCCTCGCACCGCGGACCTCGACCGAAGAGAACCTCGAAAAGTGAGAAACCACAACCCCACGGTTTTAGAACCAACCACACTTGCGTTGGGGTCGCTCACCCGCGTTTCAACTGACGAAAACCCGCCTTCCCCGGTCGAGAACCCGGGTTTGAACTCGGTTGAGAACCCGGTCACGCCTCGCCCTAAGGCAGGGATTGCCTTGCAACCGCGCGGAAGCGTGGTCGAGGCATTGGGGCAAAAGGAACAGCTCGATGAACTGGATGATAGCGACAATGCCGCCGCGGTAAAGGCCGGGATGCTGCGGATTTTGGCCCAAGAAGGTCCTTTGGGTACAGAGAGATTAGCGAAACTGGTGGCGCAGGCCTTTGGGATACAGCGACTGCACCCCAAGCGACGTGACCAAGTCCTGGCTTTGCTGCCGGCACAGATTGTGATTGAAACCACAGATTTCGGGGAATTTGTCTGGCCCGAGAACCACTCCCCCCAGGAGTATCCCTTCTTCCGCACCGGCTCGGTTTACGGTCCTCGACCCATCACTTCGATCCCAGACGCCGAGTTCAACAATGCCCTGAGCTGGGTGATTGCCCAGCAGCAACCCAGTGAAGAAGAGCTTTCCGAGAAAGTTGCCCAAGCTCTGGACTTGGGCACAGCGCGAACCCAGATGCGCCAGCGCCTCAAGGTCGGGTTGGGGCGACTGGATGCAGCCGGGTTGTTAACGAGCAAAGCTGGACGATATTCACTAAAGTAAGAGGGTAATTTTACAGAACTGTTGAGGAGTACTTGATGGCTAAGAAGAACTCGAATCCGACTCACTCCAGCACGACGCGCACGGTTTTGATTATTGTATTGGTGGCGCTGGTGCTGGGGCTGGTTTTGGTGGGAGCCAAGATTGCGATGGATAAGCAGCAACTGGCTACCCAACCCGATGCCACCATCGCCGGAACCAAAGCCCTGACGGGGTATTCCGAACCGGCTACTTATGAAACAGGCAAGGGATTGTGGCTCAAAGGTGGCAAGCTGTTGAACGACGAACAGATTACCGCGGAAGCCAAGGCAGGCACCCCGGTTTTTGAATACTACTTTGACTACACCTGCAATGTTTGTAACGACTATGACCAGTTCCTGGGCACCCAGATGAACGATTTGGTCGAGGGCGGCAAGGCGGTGGTAGTGATGCGTCCCACGCTGACTCACGATTTGCCTATGGCCCATATGGCGAATAACTTGCTGTTCTGGACGGCGCAAAACCACCCGGACAAATTGTGGAAGCTGCAAAAGATTTTGGCAGATTACACCTTGAATACCTACAAGTCCAGCGACTATGAAGCCAATCGGAACAACGAAAAGTGGCAGTCCGAAGCCAAAGATCCCGCGCCGGTATTGACCAGGCTGGCCAAAGAGGCAGGTATAGATTATTCCCAGGTTCCCGAAGCCTCTACTGATTCGGGACGGGTCTCGATTAATATCTTGGCCCAGACCCGCGGTCCCCAACAGTTCGGCACCAATGGTTCGGCGGGAACTCCGACTTATATTGCCAACGGCAAGCTGTTGGACGTTTCGGGCGCACGGAAAGACAAGAATTTCTTGGAACAAGCCGTGGTTGGGTAAAATCACGGCGCTTGCTTGCCGGGGAATATGGGTATTCTTTGGCGCAGAACTGAATATAGTTTGACCGCGGAATAATGTTTCCGCGGTCAAACTATATCTGGGGTGAAACTAAGCCAAAATCTTCTTCAAATATTGTCCGTATATGAGGCAGCTACCTGCGCGACCTCTTCGGGTGTACCCCTCGCCACTACGGTACCGCCGCCGTTGCCGCCCTCGGGCCCCATATCGATGATCCAGTCCGCACACTTGATGACGTCCAAGTTGTGCTCGATCACGATGACGGTATTGCCTTTTTCCACCAGGGACTGCAAGACCACCAGCAGCTTGCGGATATCTTCTAGGTGCAGGCCGGTGGTGGGTTCATCCAGCACGTAGATGGAACGCCCATTCGAACGTTTATGCAGTTCGGAGGCCAGTTTGACGCGCTGGGCTTCGCCCCCAGAAAGGGTCGTGGCGCTCTGTCCCAGCTTGACGTATCCCAGACCCACGCTGGACAGCGTGTTTAGATACCGCGAAATATTGGGCAGGGCCTGGAAGAACTCCGCCGCGGTAGAAATCGGCATATCTAAGACGTCGCGCACATTTTTACCGTTGTAGTGCACCTCCAAGGTTTCGCGGTTATAGCGCGCCCCGTTACAGACCTCGCAAGGCACATAGACATCGGGCAGGAAATTCATCTCGATCTTGATGGTGCCGTCCCCGGAGCAGGCCTCACAGCGGCCCCCCTTGACGTTGAAACTGAAGCGGCCCGGACCGTAACCGCGCATCTTCGCCTCGGGGGTTTCAGCGAAGATCTTGCGGATAGAATCCCACACCCCGGTATAGGTCGCCGGGTTCGAACGCGGGGTGCGTCCAATCGGAGACTGGTCGACGTGAATGACTTTATCCAGGTGCTCCAGGCCTTCGACCCGGGTGTGGCGCCCCGGCACCACGTGGGCCCGATTCAGGTCCCGCGCCAGGACCTGATAGAGAATAGAGTTCACCAAGGTGGATTTCCCCGATCCCGAAACCCCGGTAACCGCAATCAAAGTTCCCAGCGGGAAAGACACATCGAGATTCTTTAAGTTGTTTTCCCTGGCCCCGATGACGCGCAGTTGCCGTTTGGGGTCGACGGGGCGGCGCTGGGCCGGAACTTCGATTCGGCGCCGACCCGAGAGATAGTCGGCGGTAATAGAGGATTTATTCTTCAGCAGGGAGGCAAAAGTCCCGCTGTGCACCACTTCTCCACCGTGTTCCCCTGCGCCGGGACCGATATCCACAATCCAGTCCGCGGCGCGCATGGTGTCTTCGTCGTGCTCGACCACGATCAAGGTATTACCCAAGTCGCGCAGGCCCTTCAAAGTATCGATCAGTCGCGCATTGTCGCGCTGGTGCAAACCAATCGAGGGCTCGTCCAACACGTAGAGCACCCCCACCAGCCCCGAACCGATCTGGGTGGCCAGGCGAATGCGTTGGGCCTCTCCCCCAGACAGAGTGCCGGAGGCGCGCGACAGTGTCAGATAGTTCAAACCCACGTCCAACAGGAAAGACAGGCGTGCATCTACCTCGGCCAGGATGGGGGCCGCACTGGTGGCTTTCATGCCGCTCCAGTCTTGGCCGATGCCGCGCAGGAAATCCCGGGCGGCGTCCACCGAGAGATCACAGAGCGAAGAGATGTTCTTGTCTCCGATTCGTACCGCCAGAATCTCGGGTTTCAGACGTGCGCCATTACAGGCCGGGCAGGGAACCTCGCGCATATAGGATTCGTATTTCGCCTTCATTAGGTCCGAATCCGTTTCGTCGTATTTGCGCTGGATGTATTGGGCCGCGCCTTCGAAACCGGTGGTGTAGAGCCGTTCGCGCCCCCAACGGTTGCGGTAGCGCACCCGTACTTTGTAGTGAGATCCCCACATCAGGGCTTTGCGAACTTCCGCATCGAGGTCGCGCCACGGGGTGTCGATGTCGAAGTCCAGTTCGTCGCCCAGACCCCGCAAGATGCGTTCCATGGTGTCCGCCGAGGCTGCCCAAGGGGCCACCGCACCTTGACGCAAAGTCAAAGACGGGTCGGGAACCACCAGTTCAGGGTCGATTTCGAGGCGCGAACCCAGGCCGGTGCATTCGGGGCAGGCCCCATAGGGAGCGTTGAAGGAAAAAGTGCGCGGCTCGATTTCTTCCAGCGCCAAATGGTGGTTGTTGGGGCAGGCGCGTTTTTCCGAGAAACGCCGGGAATGTTTGGGGTCGTCTTCGTCGAGGTCGACGAAAATTACCTCGACGAGGCCGTCGGTCAGTTTCAGTGCGGTTTCTACGGAGTCGGCGATGCGGCTGCGTTGGCTTTCCTTCAGCACCACGCGGTCCACCCCCACCGCGATGTCATGTTTGAGTTTCTTGTCCAAAGGTGGGTGGTTTTTCCAGACGATGTGACTCGCCGTCCACCGTGATGCGCGAAAAACCTTTGGCTGCCAGTTCGGCGAACATTTCCGAGTATTCACCTTTGCGCCCGCGCACCACCGGGGCCAGGATTTCCACCCGCGTGCCTTCGGGCCGGGTGAGCAGCCAGTCGACAATCTGTTGGGCAGACTGGGACTGTACCGGCTCGCCACATTCTGGACAGTACTGGGTGCCGGCCCGGGCATAGAGCAGGCGCAGGTAGTCATAGATTTCGGTGATGGTGCCTACGGTGGAGCGCGGGTTACGTGAAGTGGATTTCTGGTCGATAGACACCGCCGGAGAGAGGCCTTCGATAAAGTCCACCACGGGTTTGTCCATGCGCCCCAGGAATTGCCGGGCATAGCTGGAGAGAGACTCGACATAGCGTCGCTGCCCTTCAGCGAAAATCGTGTCGAATGCCAGGGATGATTTCCCCGAACCAGACAGTCCGGTAAAGACAATCATCGAGTCGCGAGGCAGATCGACGTTTATGCCCTTTAGGTTATGTTCGCGGGCGCCGTGGATACGGAGTTCATCATGCACGGTGCATTATTGTATGACACCCCAGACCTCGATGCGATTTGAAACCGGGCCTCTTAACAGCCCGTTAACAACCCGAGAGGAGGGGCGTTATCCGCGAATCTGCCAGGCCACCGTATCCGACACGGCCCCGGTTCCACCCATGATGAAAGACCGATTGCCTGCGGGTAATCTATCCAGGCGCAAACGGGTTTCTGGGGGTAACTGCGCGGCTTGGGTCAGCAGTAGCACCGCGCGGTACTTAGCGCAAAGCGGAGCCGCCGCCAAACCGTCGGGAAAGTTGAGCCCCGAAGCCACTATGGCGCTTTGGGATTGGCCTTGCAACATATCCGCCAACAGTCCCGCGGTCTCGTAACGGTTAGAGCCCTGCACCGGCATCACCGCCACATTCCCTACCGGCGTGACACTCCAGGCCTGCACCGCCGGTCCCCCCACCACGAAGGCAAAGACCTGTCGTGAAGCACTGATGGCCAAGAGATAGTTGTGGGTCTCTATGGGCAGCGTGGCGCCTTGAGTCAGTAACACCACACCTTGGAGCCTGCCCGCCGCGGCCCCGGCTGCCAGGGCGTCGGGAAAGTTCACACCGTCAGCCAGGAAGACCGGGTTTTGCAGCATCCCTTGCAGATTCCACTGGTAGCGGGTCTCTTTCGCTACTTCTACGGCGGTGGCATAGCGGTTGGCGCCGGCGTGTCGACGCACCTGCACCCCCGCCGCGGCGAAACGCGCTAAGTCCTGGGGATGGAACTGCAGATTCGAACCGATCAGGCGCACGTCGCGAATCCCCCACGCCAAAATCCGCGCCACTATGTCAGTCTCTATATAACGAGTCACAGAAAGCAACAGCGGCGCGTCCAGAGCCGTAGCTAAAGGACCCGCTGCCAAGGCATCGGGAGCGAGCCGACCGGTAGCAATCACCACGGAATGATTCGAGAATCCACCGATTTGCCAGGCGGCCAGCGCGGTTTGGACTCGGTTAGTCCCCGAGATGCGTGAGGGGCATTCCTTTGTGGGGTCGAGGGCTGGGGCTGCGGATTGGGGTTTAGGTTGAGGGTTAGTGGGTTGGGGCGCGGAGGCTAAACCCGCCGTTTGCACCACCCAGGAACGTAACTGGGCGGACGGAACGTATTTGAAGTCCTCGGAAAGAAAATCTTCGTAAGGCCGCTGCACCGCCGCAGACAGCACCCCTACGACCTCGCCGTTTACCACCAAGGGACCACCTGAATCCCCGATCACCGAACGCGCGCCGCCGCTGGGTCGCGCATAGAGATGTCCATCCAGCGAGGTCCCCACCACTTCCAGACGCGCCTGACCGGCGGTGTTGGAACCTCCGAAACCAATGGCCGTGGCGGTTTGTCCCGTCGAGGGAATTCTGGGTGGCGAGGACGGCAGGGGTGGCTTTCGCGGGTGGTCCAGTTTTACCAGGGCGGCGTCCCAGGTGGGGTGGGTGCGTACGGTGGTGAGGTTGAAGGGGTAGTTGTAGGTAGCGCCGGGACCGACACTGGCGTAGGCCTGGGAGAGGTTCGGATTCTCGACGCAGTGACGCGCGGTGAGGAGCCAGGACGGCGCCACCAAGGTCGCGCTGCAGTTGACGAAGGCTTGGGAGGGGAACATCTAGCACGGCAATCTGCGCGACCCAGGGAGTTTCGGTGCTGTCGGCCAGGGAACCACCTTGCAGGGCCGGGGCCAAAGCGGTTCCACCTGCCAACTGGCACAATGCGAAACCGGCAGCGAGACCGGCAGCGAGGCGCGAAGAGGCTTTCACACCTTTAACCTATCGGGAGTGAGGTGGGATTTTTGAGCTTTGGAGTGAGTGGGAGTGGTGGGTCATTCTGCGCGCTTGGCTTTGCGACGAGACGCGATGAGGGAGGTCGCGGCGGTGAGGCTCAGCGTCACGATGATGAATCCCAGAGACACCGGGATGCTGGGTTCAGGCAGACCGTGAACCGGGTTTCCCCCATTGATGAAGGGCAGTTCGTTCGTGGCTAGGGCGTGGATAATCAGTTTCGCGGCGATGAAAGCCAGAATCGCGGCCAGGCCATAGTGCAGGTAGATGAGGCGCTCCATCAGTCCTTGGATCAGGAAGTAGAGCTGTCGCAGCCCCAGCAGCGCGAAGGCGTTGGCGGCGAAGACTATGAAGGCTTCTTGGGTGAGGCCAAAGATTGCGGGGATGGAGTCCACCGCGAACATCACGTCAGCCGAGCCAATCGCGATGATCACCAGCAGAAGCGGGGTGATGTGGAGTTTTTGTCCAGGCGGGCAAAGTAGCTGTGGCCGATGAAGGACGGGGTGACGGGGACCATTTTGCGCACGATACGGGTAAAAGCGTTCTCTCGGTATTCTTCTTCTTCGGAGTCATCCGTGGTGACTCCTTCGCGTACCTGTTGGATGGCGGTGAAGAGAAGGAAAAGCCCAAAGAGATAGAAGATCCAGCTGAAGCTTTCTATCAGGGCTGCTCCCAGCAAGATGAAGATCAGGCGGAACACCAGCGCCATGGCGATGCCGATGGCCAAGACTTTTTGCTGCAGTTCACGCGGGACTTGGAAGGCAGCGATGATGATGACGAAGACAAAGAGGTTGTCTAAGGAGAGGGACCATTCTGTGACCCACCCGGCGAAGTATTGGCTGGCGAAGTGCCAGTCAAAGACTAGGCCTAGGACCACCCCGACCAGCAACGCCAGCGTGATGTAGACCCCCGACCACGAGGCGGCTTCTTTCAGGGAAGGAAAATGGTCGTGGCGAATGTGGCTGTAGAAATCAAAGACCAAAACGCCCAGAACCACCGCGCTGAGCACGCCCCAGTGGAGCAGGGTTACCTCCATGAAATCCTTTACCTTTCAGGCTTTGAGGACTTAAGTCACACATTTGTTGATTTTTACTTTATACTAATTCTATCTTTATGGCTGGGTACGGCAAGGTAGCCGTCCCCCCTGTCTAAGAAAGGTTATCTATGAAGATATCAACTTTGGTGCCTCTGGTCGCCGATACCCTGGGCGGCTCTGAAGGCATCACGATTTCCATGGTGATTTACTTCGTCGCCATGATTCTGATCGGTGTCTGGGCTTACACCCGTACTCAATCCATGGACGACTACATGTTGGGTGGGCCGCGAGCTGAACCCGATGGTTGCCGCGCTTTCCGCAGGTGCTGCGGATATGTCGGGTTGGTTGCTGATGGGTCTGCCTGGTGCGCTCTATGCCGCGGGTATGGTAGAGGCCTGGATTGCCGTCGGTTTGACCGCCGGGGCTTGGATCAACTGGTTCATCGTGGCTCCTCGCCTGCGCACATATACCGAGGTTGCAAAGAACTCGATTACGGTTCCTTCCTTCCTCTCTAACCGTCTGCGCGACACCTCCAACTCCATCCGTGTGGCCGCCGGTGTGATTTTCCTGGTGTTCTTCACCCTCTATGTGGCTTCCGGCTTGGTTTCGGGTGGCAAGTTCTTCGAATCTTCTTTCGGAATGAACTACTACACCCGGCATGATCATCATTGCTGGCATCGTGGTGCTCTACACCTTGATCGGTGGCTTCTTGGCGGTTTCTTGGACTGACACGGTCCAGGGCATGATGATGTTGATTGCTTTGCTGGCAGTGCCGATTTTCGGTTACTTCGCCGCTGGCGGTTTCGAACAGATTGCCGCCGACGTGGCCGCGAAGGGCGCGGAAACCAACCAGAACATGGGTTCCATGATTACCGGCACCGACCCCATCAAAGTTATCTCTAACCTGGCTTGGGGTCTGGGCTACTTCGGTATGCCCCATATCATCGTGCGCTTCATGGCGTTGCGCACCCCGCAGCAGGCTCGCTCTGCCCGCCGCATCTGGGCCGGCTGGATGCTGCTGAGCCTCTTCGGTACCGTGGCTACCGCCATGATCGGTATCTCCCTGGCCCGCCAAGGCATCATCAACATGGAGAGCCAGGACAATGAAACCATCTTCCTGGTAACCGGACAGACGTTGTTCCCGCCGATCTTAGCTGGTTTCATGTTGGCCGCTATCTTGGCCGCCATCATGTCCACCGTGTCTTCGCAGCTGCTGGTGACTTCTTCGGCTGTGGTAGAGGACATCTACAACACCTTCGCATCTCACAACGTCAAGGAAACCAGCATCACCCTGGCTGTGGGTGAAAAGAAGGTCGAGTCTAACCTGGGTGTAACCATGGGCCGCCTCGTGGTTCTGGTGGTTACCATCATCGGTGTGGCGTTGGCGTGGATGGCAAAGGATCCCAACGGATTCATCTCCTCCTCGATTCTCCATCGTGTCCTTCGCGTGGGCTGGTTTCGGCGCCGCTTTCGGTCCGGTCATCATCCTGGCGCTGTGGTGGAAGAAACTCACCTCGCAGGGTGCCTTGTGGGGCATGGTTTCCGGTGCGGTTGTGGTGGTTGCCTGGCACTACCTGCTGAACAACGGCGACAAGTCCGTGATTGCAAACACCGGTCTGTACGAGATCCTGCCCGGCTTCATTATCTGCTGGCTATTGGCCTACGCGGTTTCGCTGGCCACATACAAGCCGAACGCCGACATCGAAGCCGAGTTCGACCTGGCGGTCAAGATGGCCCGGGATTCCGAATATGTTCCGGTGACCCCCGCGGTTCACGAACTGCATCCCTACCTGTCTGAGCCGGTTGATTCCTCGGTGGAATCTTTAGAAAAGTGATAGAAAAGTACTGAACATCTTCCGCCCCCAGAGCCATACGCGGTTCTGGGGGCGGGAGAATGAATTATGTGATTACGCTGCTAGTCAGCTACAAAGGAGTCGAATTTGAACAAGCTAAGCGAAAAAGAACTTGCAGAACTGCACGAAGTTGGGCAGGCTGCGGTGGCGCGTGCCAAGAAGTGGATTGAGGCTTCGAAAAAGTACCCATAGACTACGCCTCCAAGCTGTTGAGCCGTACTTTGAAGGATCCTCGCGGTCTGGATTTCACGGTGGCATTCGTTGATGAAGTGGTTCGTCCCGAAGACATCAAGATTGCCGGACGCAACCTGACTTCCTTGGTTAAGAACAACAAGCCTACCTTCCTGCCCCCATATTTGAAGGTACCCGCCGTCTACGGTGGTGCCTTGGGTGCAGCCATCCCCGACATCGCGGTTCCCGCGGCCCGTCGTGTCTTCCGCGAACTGGTGGGGGATTTGGCCATCGACGTTTCGGAAAAGTCCATGGGCAAAGCCATCGCCAAGTTGCGCGCCGATGGTTCACGCCTGAACATGAACCTGCTGGGTGAAGCCGTGCTGGGCCAGAAAGAAGCCAAGCGCCGTCTCCACGACGTAGAGGAACTGCTGGCCAGAGACGATGTCGACTATGTCTCCATCAAGGTATCGGCAGTTACCGGTCCGCACATTGCCTGGGACTACCAGAACATGGTTAAGATCGCGGTAGAGAACCTGTTGCCCCTTTACCGCCAAGCCGCCAGCTACTCCCCCAAGAAGTTCATCAACCTGGACATGGAGGAATACCACGACCTGCACATGACCATCGACGTGTTCAAGCAGCTGCTGGACCGCGAGGAACTGCTGGGTCTGGAAGCCGGTATCGTGTTGCAGGCGTATCTGCCCGATGCTTTGGGCGCCATGGAAGACCTCCAGCAGTGGGCGGCGGCCCGCCGTGCTCGTGGCGGTGCCGGCATCAAGGTACGCGTGGTTAAGGGCGCTAACCTGATGATGGAGCACGTGGATTCCATGATGCACGGCTGGGAGATGACCACCCAGCCTTCCAAGCAGCACACGGACGCCAACTACATTCGGGTGCTGAACTATGCGCTGACTCCCGAACACACCCAAAACATTCGTATCGGCATTGCCGGTATGAACGTATTCACCGCTGGTTTTGCTTATGAACTGGCGCAAAAACGCGGGGTTTTGGCTTCGGGCGGATGTGAATTCGAGATGCTGACCGGCATGAACTCCTCGATGGCCAAGGCCGTCGCCGAGGATACCGGCCCGCTGCTGTATTACGTCCCCGTGGTGCACCCCGAGGAATTCGACGTCGCGATTGCCTACCTGGTGCGTCGTCTGGAAGAAATCGCGGCGGAGGAAAACTTCATGTCTGCGGCCTTCGACCTGACCACCAGCCCCGAGATGCTGCACCGCGAACAGTCGCGCTTCGAAACCGCTATTGGCATGGCCAATGACCTGGAATTCGGCACGCGTCGTAACCAGGACCGCGCAGCCGAGACCGAGGCCGAAATCATCGCTCAACAGCAAGACGAGGCCGGGAACTGGGTCTTTGACAATGTTCCGGATTCGGATCCCTCCCTACCGGTGAACGTCAAGTGGGCCGAAGACATCGCTGCTCGTATCCCGACCTCGAAGCTGGGCATTGACACCATCAATGCCTGCGCGGTGAATACCCCGGAACAGCTCAAAGAGGTTTTGGACCGCGCCGAGGCCGCCGGTAAAGAGTGGGCAGCCAAGCCCGCGGCGGAGCGGGCCGAGATTCTGCACCGTGCGGGTGTCATTATGTCCCAGCGTCGCGCCGAACTGATAGAGGTTATGGCCTCCGAGGCAGGTAAGGCTCTGGACCAGGGTGACGTGGAAGTTTCCGAAGTCGTGGATTACGCGCACTACTACGGTGAAACAGCGAAACTGCTGGAAGGCATCCCCGGCGCAAAGTTCACCCCGGCGAAGATCACGGTGGTGACTCCCCCGTGGAACTTCCCGGTGGCGATCCCCGGTGGTTCCACCATCGCCGGCCTGGCCGCTGGTTCGCCGGTCATCCTCAAGCCAGCCACACCTTCGCGCCGCTGTGGTGCGGTTCTGGCCGAATGCCTGTGGGAAGCCGGTGTGCCCAAGGATGTCTTGCAGCTAGTCAAGCTCAAGGATCACGGACTGGGCCAACAGCTCATCACCGACGAGCGCGTGGAACGCGTCATCTTGACCGGTTCTATCGAAACCGCACAGATGTTCCGCTCCTGGCGTCCGGACCTGGGACTCTTGGCCGAGACTTCGGGCAAGAACGCTATTATCGTGACTCCTTCGGCTGACCTGGACCTGGCGGTGAAGGATGTGGTGAACTCGGCCTTTGGCCACGCCGGACAAAAGTGTTCCGCTGCATCTCTGGTGATTTTGGTGGGTACCGTGGGTACTTCCAAGCGTTTCCACAACCAGTTGATCGATATGGTCAAGTCTCTCCACATCGGTTACCCCCAGGACTTGGGTATCCAGATGGGCCCGGTCGTGGAACTGCCCGGAGAAACTGCTGCGCGGTTTGACCCAGCTGGAGCCGGGACAGACCTGGGCGGTAAAGCCCAAGAAGTTGGACGATTCCGGCAAGCTGTGGTCCCCGGCGTGCGTGCGGTGTGGAACCCGGTTCGGAATACCACCTCACCGAGTACTTCGGCCCCATCTTGGGCGTGATGCGTTGTGACACCCTGGAAGAAGCCGTCAAGCTGCAAAACCAGGTGGAATACGGTTTGACCGGTGGTATCCACAGCCTGAACCCGGCAGAAATCCAGTACTGGCTTGACAATGTCCAGGTCGGTAACGCATATATCAACCGCGGTATCACCGGTGCTAGTGCGCCGCCAGCCCTTCGGCGGCTGGAAGCGTTCCGTGGTTGGCGCCGGCTCCAAGGCAGGTGGCCCCAACTACCTGTTTGCCTTGGGTGAATGGTCTCGCGACCAGGCCACCGAAGACCAGGTTTCCGGTATCGCCACTGGTGCACTGTCGAAGGAAATCAGCGTATTTGCTTCCGAGCTGGGCGACGCCGACAAGCTGGCTAAGGCCATGATTGCCGATGAACAGGTTTACGCCACCGAGTTCGGTGTGATGCACGACCCGTCTCAGTTGGGTGTAGAACGCAACGTTATGCGCAACCTGCCCGTTCCGGTTACTTTGCGTGCCGGAGCGGGCGCGGCTCCATGGGAAATCGCCCGGATGCTGCACGCCGGTTTGCTCTGCGGTTCGCAGTTGACCCTGTCCACCGCCAAGGAACTGCCGGCCTCGCTGGCTGCCTTCGCCTCCAAGCACGGCGTACAGGTAAAGGTACAGGAAGAAGCCGCTTGGTTGGAGTGGGCCGCTGCTTGGGCCAAGAACGGTGCCGGTATGGATGGACGCATCCGCCTCTTTGGTGGGGAATCCAAGGCTAAGCTGGCCGCTGCGATCGATGGAAACGTCGATGTGGCGATCTGGTCCGGTGATGTTACCATCGCCGGTCGCGTCGAGCTGATTCCTTTCATTCACGAACAGGCCATCGCGCTGACGAACCATCGTTTCGGAGATCCTACCGCCATCACCGAGAACCTGTTGCAAGACACGGTGGTCGACTACTGAGGCCAAAGACACCACGGGCAATCCGCGGTGAAATAAACTGAATAGAAAACTGTGGGGAGCCACTCAAAGTGGCTCCCCACAGTTTTGTATTTCTGGTCTTAGTGTCGTTGGAAACGTAGGTACCCGACTAGGCCCAGAGCTCCCAGCCACAGCGCGGAAGCAATCATGGCGTGGAAAGTAGATTTGTCCAGAGCCAAGACCACCAGCATAGCGGCGATGAAAAGGTAGATGATTCCCACCGAGAAATATCCCCCGGGCAGACGGAAAGTAGAAGCGGCGAAGGCTTCGGGACGCCGCCGCCGGAAAGCCACGTATCCCGAAACGATCATGACCCAGATAAAGAGGAACAGCACCGAAGACACCGAGGTAATTAGGGTAAAGGCATCCATGATGGAACCGCCCAGCATCATCAACGGAATCGAAGTTAGCAACAGTACACAAGACACCAGCAGGGGAATTGCGCGGAACCAGGCGCTTGGAGAGCTACGCGCCCAGGCTGGAGCGTGGCCCTGGTTCGCCAGGGAATACAGCATCCGTGAAGTCGAATATACCCCGGAATTGCAAGAGGAAGCCGCCGAGGAAATCACCACGAAGTTCACCACGGAAGCTGCCGCCACCAGTCCCACCAACGAGAACAGATTTACGAACGGAGACATATCGGGATCCACCTGGTCCCAGGGGGTGACACTCATGATGGCTCCCAGCGCCAGGATGTAGAACAGCAGGATTCGCACCGGAATCGAGTTGATGGCTTTGGGCAGCACCACTTCGGGTTCAGTGGCTTCGGCCGCGGTGGTGCCCACCAGTTCAATCCCCAAGAAACTGAAGATGGCTAACTGGAAACCACCCAGGAAGCCTTGGAAACCGTTGGGGAAGAAACCCGAACCACTGGGGCCGGGGTGGGACCAAAGATTAGAAAGATTCGCTTGGATTCCCTCGGGGGAACGGAAGTGGACCGCCACCATGATTACCCCCATCACAATCAGGGCGAGGATCGCAATGATCTTGATCATAGAGAACCAGAACTCGGTTTCGCCAAAGGCTTTTACTGTCAGAGCATTCAAGATGAAGATCAGTGCCACAGTTCCCAGTGCCGGAATCCACAAAGGCAGCTCCGGCCACCAAAACTGAAAGTACCCCGCTACCGCAACCACTTCGGCGGTGCCGGTGACAATCCAACACAACCAGTAGGTCCAGCCCACTACGAAACCGGCCCAGGGGCCCATCAGGTCCGCCACGTAGTCGCTGAAGGTGCCGTATTTACGCGAGGAAATCAGCACGGTACCCATGGCGCGCATCACCAAGAAAAGCACAGCTCCGATTACGGCATAAACTAACAGCACCGAAGGACCGGCCAGGGAAATCGTGCGTCCCGAACCCATGAAGAGCCCAGTGCCGATGGCTCCACCGATTGCTATCAGTTGGATGTGTCGATTCGAGAGATGCCGCTGCAAGGATCCTTGAGAATCCCCCGGCGCAAGTTTGGAGTTATTCGGGGTTGTTTCGGTCATAACTGGGCCTTTCTGTCGAGATTTCATAATAGCACTCGGCGAATGCCCCCTGGTTTTGCCTTCCAGCCCGCTTGACTCTCACCGCAGCGTGGCCAATCCCTTCGAGAGATTCTCTTAGCCTCCTAAGGCTTGACCGCGTCGAATCTCGCGCTTCAGATCGTGGATTTCGTCACGCAGGCGCGCCGCCAGTTCGAACTGTAATTCGCGCGCCGCAGCGTGCATCTGCTCGCTGAGCTGCTGCACCACCGCCACCAAATCCACTTGAGCGCCGTCCTCGACCGGGCAACCCGAGGCCGCACCCAAAGTCGAGGCCGGCCCCATTCCCAAAGCCACCCGCGTCGCCGCCGCCTGCTGCGCGGCCGAACGTTGCGATTTATCCGGTCCCGAACCGGCACCGCGGTATCCCGTGGACAATAGCTCCTCGGTATCGATGTCTTCGCGGGCCAACATATCCGTAACGTCGGTGATTTTCTTTTGCAGCGGCTTGGGGTCGATGCCGTGTTCGCGGTTGAAAGCCAACTGCTTTTCGCGTCGCCGCTGGGTTTCCTCAATCGCGGCTCGCATGGAATCAGAGATTTCATCGGCGTACATATGCACTTCGCCATTCACGTTGCGGGCCGCGCGCCCGATCGTCTGAATCAGGGATTTGGTAGAGCGCAAGAATCCCTGTTTATCGGCATCTAAGATGGCCACCAAGGAAACTTCTGGCAAATCCAGGCCCTCGCGCAGCAAGTTGATACCAACCAATACGTCGAAAGTACCCTTTGCGCAGCTCCCGCAGCAGCTCTACGCGGCGCAGCGTATCTACATCGGAGTGCAGATACTCCACCCGAATCCCGCGTTGCGCGAGGTAGGTGGTCAGGTCCTCGGCCATCCTCTTGGTCAAGGTGGTGACCAGCACGCGCTCCTGGCGCTCGACTCGTACCAGGATTTCTTCCATGAGGTCATCAATCTGCCCCTCAACCGGCTTCACCGTAATCTTTGGGTCCACCAAACCGGTGGGGCGGATTATCTGTTCCACTACGCCGTCACAACGCTGCAACTCGTACTCGCCGGGAGTGGCAGAAAGATAGACAGTTTGGCCGATACGCTGTTGGAATTCCTCCCACTTTAGAGGTCGGTTATCCATGGCGGAAGGCAAGCGGAATCCGAAATCAACCAGGGTGCGTTTGCGTGACATATCTCCTTCGAACATACCGCCAATCTGCGGTACCGTAACGTGAGATTCATCGATAACCAACAAGAAGTCATCAGGGAAGTAATCCAGCAAAGTGTGCGGTGGTTCACCGGGTTTACGCCCGTCGATGTGGAGAGAATAGTTCTCGATTCCTGCACACATTCCGATTTGTTGCAGCATCTCGAGGTCATAAGTAGTGCGCATACGCAGACGCTGTGATTCCAAAAGCTTGTGATGAGAATCAAACCACTTACAGCGTTTCCATTTCGGCCTCTATCGCGGCGATGGCGCGTTTCATGCGTTCTTCACCGGCAACATAGTGCGAGGCCGGGAATACGTAGATTTCCTGGACTTTGTGGAGAACATCTCCGGTGACGGGGTGCAGCAGGGCAAGTTGTTCTATCTGGTCTCCCCACATCTCGATGCGAATCCCCAGCTCTTCGTACATCGGAATGATGTCTATGGTGTCGCCGCGAACCCGGAAGTTTCCGCGCGCGAAATCCACATCGTTGCGCTTATACTGCATCTTGACGAAGTGGCGAATCAAGTCCTGGCGATCAATATTCATACCGCGTTCCAGCTGAATACCGCGGGATACGTATTCCTCAGGGGTACCTAAACCGTAGATGCAAGATACGGAAGAAACCACCACTACGTCGCGCCTGGTCAGTAGGGAATTCGTGGCGCTGTGACGCAGTCTTTCGACTTCGTCGTTAATCGAAGAATCCTTTTCAATATAGGTATCGGTTTGCGGTACGTAGGCCTCTGGTTGATAGTAGTCATAGTAGGAAACAAAGTATTCCACCGCATTATTCGGTAAGAGTTCGCGAAACTCGGCAGTCAACTGTGCCGCTAAAGTTTTATTGGGTTCCAGCACCAGGGTGGGACGCTGGACTTGTTCAATCAACCAGGCGGTGGTGGCGGTTTTACCGGTACCGGTGGCCCCCAGCAACACCACGTCCTGCTCCCCCGCGTTGAGTCGCTGCGCCAACTCGGCGATGGCTTGGGGTTGGTCCCCCGCTGGTTTATATTGGCTGATTACCTCGAAGGGAATAGGGTTCTTCAATAAATCACGCGGCAAAGTGGGCAGGGATTCATGCATGCCTTTATTCTAAAACTTTGCCCCTCCCCTTGCCCGGGCGTGCCTGTTCGGCTGCGATTTCGTAACCCGGGTCGAGGTTCGGTGGTGCCGGGACTGGGGTGAGGTTAGGGTTTCAGGAAAGCAGCCCCAGAATACACTTGGCATCCTTCGAGAGCTGATCCAAGCCGTCCTCGTTTCGCACCCACAGATGAGTGATGGCACGCCGCTGTTCCTCGGTGGCTTGGGTCGCGATGCGATTCAACGCGTTTTCACGGCTCAAACCGCGCGCTTCCAAGCGCTGGAGCCGGGTTTCCAGCGGGGCATCCACCGTCACGATCACGTCGAAGCGGTTCTGGTGCCTCGACTCGGTCACCAGGGGAATCTCGGCTACCAAAATCCCATCTGGTCTAAGCCTCGGGACCAAGTCCTCTAGTCCCTGCCACACCAAGGGATGCAGAATCGACTCCAGGGCCTGTTTCTTTTTCGGGTCAGAAAATATGACCTTGGCGAGGGCGGCGCGGTCCAGTTCCAGCCCCGGTCTCGGTTCCAGCCCCGCTACCGGTTCTAGCCGGGCAGATTCTTCCAGCCCCACCCCCGGTATGGCAGCCGCGCCGGAAGCCCTAGGGGGGGCCTCGCCGGGGTGAGGAACCACCGAAAACACACCCTTACCGAAAACCTCGAAAATACGGGGCAAAGCCACACCACCGGGAGCGGTGGCCAGGCGCAACTGCGCATCGGCGTCGAAAAGCACCACCCGGGGACCTCGCCCCAGTAGTTTAGTCAAAGCCGATTTACCGCTACCGATTCCCCCGGTGACGCACACCCGCCAAGCCCCAGAAGGGCGCGGGGGAAGCTCCCGAAGTACTTCAATCATATTTACACTTGGGTTTTTTGGCCTCCGCTTTAGTCATCGAAGGACTGCAGCAGCATCTCTGAAATCGCGTGGTTCGCGCCCACCGTCATCAACTGCAGCGTCAAAGTCACGCTGTCTTCCAGCAGCACCGGGGCCTTTTCATGCGCGGATTTCTCGATGGTGAAGGACTGGTGCATGATGGGAACGATGGCGGTGAAACCATCTTGCAGCAAGACTTCGTGTCCCAGACCCAGCTTGGCGCAAAACGCGATGCAAGGGATATTACGCGAACGCGCCATCTGCGCCACTCCCCACGGAGTTTTGCCGCGCGGGGTGGTTTTATCCAACTGGCCTTCCCCGGTCAACACCAGGTCGGCACCCTCCATGGCTGTGCCCAGTTGTGTGGCCTCGGCTACTACTTCGAAACCGGAACGGTTCTCGGCCCCCAGCGCCAAGAAAGCCGCACCCATGCCGCCGGCCGCCCCCGCGCCCTCGACATTCGCCACTGTACGGCCCGTACTTTCTTCCAGCAGACGACCCCAATTCTTTAGACAGCGGTCCAGCTTTCCCAATTGCAGCGGCTTGGCGCCTTTTTGCGGGCCAAAAGCCGCCGAGGCACCGGTGGGGCCGCACAAGGGATTCTTGACGTCGTTGGCGGCAATCAACTTCACCTGTCCCAAACGCGGGTCCAGCCCCGAAAGATCCAGCTTTGCCGCACTGGCCAGTACCGAAACTTTGGGCTCCAGTTCCTCGCCGGATTCGCTATAGGCCTTGGCTCCCAGTTCATAGAGCATCCCCCAGCCACCGTCATTCGTGGCGCTGCCGCCCAGGCCAACGATGATTACTTCGGGTTGCAGCTCAAGGGCAGCGCGAAGCAGCTTCCCTACCCCCACGGTGTTGGATTCCATGATGTTGCGTTCCAGCATGTCGATATACATCAAACCCACCGCTTCGGCCGTGTCCAGAACCACCATTCTGCGCGCGGGTATCCAGGTGAAAGCCGCTTCCCTTTCCCGACCCAAGGCATCTACTGTGGTGCAAGTTTTTTCTTCCCCGCCATAGGCCTCTAGCATCACCGCCGCGGTGCCCTCTCCCCCGTCGGCCACCGGGACTACTTCGCAAGTAGCCGAGGGGAAAATCGCCCTGACCCCGCGTTCCATCGCTTCGGCCGCCGCCCGGGCGCTCAAGGAACCTTTAAACGAATCTGGAGCCAAAACAATCTTCATTCCCGGACCTTTCTGTAAAAATGTGAGGCATCTTTGACGCAAAGTAGCGCTTTATAAAGTCTAAGTCAGAAAGGGATGAAAAACCCAGAAATTGAGTTCGGGAATACCCCCGCGAGGGTATTCCCGAACTCTTTGCTTGATTTATCGCGTCTGCGAGTTTTACTCGTCGCCAGACAGCTTGTCGCGCAGCGCGGCCAGAGCCTCGTCAGAAGCCAGGGTGCCCTGGGTTTCGTCTTCACCGGCTGCCGAGGAGTAAGAGGTCTGCTCGGCTTCACCCGCGGCGATGGCAGCTTCCTTGTCCAGTTCGGCGGCAGTGGCAACCTGCTTCTTGTGCTCTTCGAAACGCGCCTGGGCGGCAGCATATTCGGCCTCCCAAGCGGCGCGCTGGGCTTCGTAGCCTTCCATCCACTCGTTGGTTTCGGGATCGAAACCTTCGGGGTACTTGTAGTTGCCGGCCTCGTCGTATTCCGCCTGCATGCCATAAAGCGAAGGATCGAAATCTTCGCTGTTGACATCCACACCTTCGTTAGCCTGCTTCAGCGACAGCGAAATGCGGCGACGCTCCAGGTCGATGTCGATAACTTTGACGAAGATTTCGTCACCGATCTTGGCGACCTGTTCGGGAACCTCGACGTGGCGGGCGGCCAGTTCGGAAACGTGAACCAGACCTTCGATGCCGTCACGAACGCGGACAAACACACCGAAAGGCACCAACTTGGTAACGCGACCGGGAACAATCTGGCCAATCTTGTGGGTGCGGGCGAAGGTCTGCCAAGGATCTTCCTGGGTAGCCTTCAGCGACAGCGACACGCGCTCGCGGTCGAAGTCGACGTCCAGCACCTCGACGGTAACTTCCTGGCCGACGGTGACGACCTCGGAGGGATGATCGATATGCTTCCAAGACAGCTCGGAGACGTGCACCAGACCGTCCACGCCACCCAGGTCCACGAAGGCACCGAAGTTGACGATGGAGGACACGACGCCCTTGCGGACCTGGCCTTTTTGCAGGGTGGAGAGGAAGGTGGTGCGGACCTCGGACTGGGTCTGTTCCAGGAAAGCGCGGCGGGACAGCACCACATTGTTGCGGTTCTTGTCCAACTCGATGATCTTGGTTTCCAGTTCGCGCCCGATGTAGGGACCCAAATCGCGCACGCGACGCATCTCTACCAGGGAAGCAGGCAGGAAGCCACGCAGACCGATATCCAGAATCAGGCCGCCCTTGACCACTTCGATGACGGTACCGGTAACAAAACCGTCTTCTTCCTTGACCTTCTCGATATCTCCCCAGGCGCGCTCGTACTGGGCGCGCTTCTTGGACAGCAGCAGGCGACCTTCTTTGTCTTCCTTCTGCAGCACCAGGGCTTCAATATCATCACCAACTTTGACGACGTCTTCGGGTTCCACGTCGTGCTTGATGGACAGTTCGCGCGAGAGGATAACCCCCTCGGTCTTGTAACCGACATCCACCAGGACCTCGTCGCGGTCCACCTTCACCACGGTGCCATGCAGCAGGTCGCCGTCGTTAAAGTACTTGATGGTCTTGTCGATTTCTTTGAGCAGATCCTCAGCAGAGCCGATATCGTTGATTGCAATCTGAGGAACGGTAGTAGTAGTGGACATATTTGTTGGTGATTCCAATATTGATAGTAGGGATAGATACTTTGGTGTCTGTGCCGGCAAGGTCTCGCCGGGCACAAAACACCGAAAGGTAATTCTAGCGTTCCTGCGGTATTTCTACAAATCCACGTGGTTCCCGGGTCGAGGTCCGGTGGGTTGGTACCGGTCGAGGTCCGGCGGGTGGGTACCGGGTCGAGGTCGCCAGGCTGGGGTGCACCGAAGGGCCGGGTGTAAGGCAATCAGGAAACTCTATGGTTTAATAACCCCATGGAAAGCATTGTTAATTTCTTTAAAAAAGGCGGGATTCTCCTCGCCGTCGTACTCGCGATAATCTTGGCAATCATCTGTGGCCAGTTCTTCCCGGCCGGATTGACCCGAGTCTTCGTCACCTTTAACGATATATTTGGCCAGTTCCTGAGCTTCTGTATCCCTCTAATCATTGTAGGTCTGGTGGCTCCGGCCATCGCCGACCTGGGTTCCGGTTCCGCCAAGTGGCTGGGCGCCACGGCGGCTATCGCCTATGGCTCTACCCTCTTCGCAGGTTTCCTGACCTACTTTGTGTGTGTTGCTTTGTTCCCCACCATGCTGGCCAAGGATTCCTTGGCTGCGGTAGAGGATCCTTCTTCGGCTAACCTCACTTCTTACTTCACCATCGAGATGCCCGCGGTCATTACCGTGATGGGTGCGCTGATTTTGTCCTTCGTGCTGGGCATCGGCATGTCCCTGGTGTCCCGCGGGGTGATGCGTAAGGCGTTCGTCGAGTTCCGTGCCATCATTACGCGCCTGATTCAAAAGGTGATTATCCCGCTGTTGCCCTTGCACATCTTCGGTATCTTTTTGAACATGACCCAGGCCGGGGCCGTGGGTAAAGTCATCGTGGTGCTGCTGACCGTCGTGATCGTGGTGCTGGTGCTAGAGGTAGTTATCCTCGTCACCCAGTACTTGGTTGGTGGTTTGGCTTTCGGTATCAACCCCCTTCAAGGCGCTGTGGACCATGCTGCCGGCTTACCTGACCGCTCTGGGGACTTCTTCCTCGGCAGCCACCATCCCGGTGACACTGCGTCAGGTAAAGAAAATGGGAGTTCCCGATGCCGTGGCTTCCTTTACCGTGCCGCTGTGCGCCACCATCCACCTGGCCGGTTCGACCTCAAAGATTACAGCCTTCTCTCTGGCTATCATGATCACCACCGGAATGCCGGTAGATGCCACCTACATCGGCTTCATCTTCATGCTGGGTGTCACCATGATTGCAGCCCCCGGTGTTCCCGGCGGCGCCATCATGGCCGCAACCGGTATCTTGGCTTCGATGCTGGGCTTCAACGACGCCCAGGTAGCCTTGATGATTGCCACCTACATCGCCCTGGATTCCTTCGGTACCGCCACCAACGTCACCGGTGACGGCGCGATTTCCCTGCTGATTGCCCGCCTCTCCAAGGGGCGCCTGGACAGCCATGCTCAAAAGAGCGTGCTGGGTTTCGCCGAAAAGGCCGACCTGGAGGCCGGACGCAACCACTTCGATCCGGAAAAGTACCTCGAAGACATCAAGTAAAACATCTCAAACTGTTTTGGGGGGTCCGCCAAGCGGACCCCCCAAAACAGTTTTAATGCGCTGCAGCCAGCCAGTTCGGCCCCACCCCGACCGATACCCCCAGCGGGACACGTAACTGTGCCACTCCAGTCATTTCGCGGCGTACCAACTCACTCAAAGTCTTTGATTCGCCGGGACTGACCTCTATAATCAACTCGTCGTGAACCTGCAACAATACCCTGGAGTGCAGGTCAGCCTGGGCGATAGCCGCCTCAACTTTCAACATCGCCATCTTCATCAGATCCGCCGCGGTGCCCTGGATGGGGGCATTCAAGGCAGCGCGCCGGGCCATATCAGCCACCGTGCGGTTCGAGGAACGCAGCCCCGGGAAATAGCGCCTGCGCCCGAACATGGTTTCGGTGTAGCCACGGCTGCGAGCCTGCTCCACCACGTGCTCCAGATAGTCACGCACCAGATAGAAACGTTGGAAATAAGCCTCCATCAGCGCCTTCGCTTCTTTGTGCGGGATACGCAGTTGGTTTGCCAGCCCGAAAGCCGACAAACCATAGGCCAAACCATAGGAAGTCGCCTTGACTTGAGAACGCTGGGTGGAGCTGACTTCTTCGGCGGGAATACCGAACACCAGGGCAGCAACACTGCGGTGCAGGTCCTCGCCCGAAGCGAAGGCCTCGATCAAGGCGTCATCGCCCGACATATGCGCCATCAAACGCATCTCAATCTGGGAGTAATCCACGCTCAACAGGGATTCGAATCCGGGACCCGCCACGAAAGCCTGCCGAATCTTGGCACCGTCCTGGGTCCGGGCGGGGGATGTTTTGCAGATTCGGATCTATCGAAGAAAGCCGCCCTGTCCCCGCCACCGCCTGGCCATAAGTGGTGTGAATCCGACCATCCGCGGTGATGCGTTCCCGCAAACCGTTCACTATCTGCACCAGTTTAGAGCGGTCGCGGTGATACAACAGCGCCTCTAAGAAGGGATGTGGGTTATAGAGGGCCAGTTCTTCCAAAGCCTTGGCATCCGTGGTGTATCCCGTCTTGGTTTTCCGCGTGGGAGGCAATCCTAACTGCGTAAAGAGAACCTCCTGGAGCTGCTTGGGGGAAGCCAGATTCACTTCGCACCCAATCGATTCCCAGGCCGCCTGCTGGGCTTTATCTACCTCGGATTCGAGCTCCTTTGGCATAGTTCTCCAGGGCGGATTCATCCACGGCTATCCCGGTGGTCTCCATCCGTGAAAGCATATCCGCCAGCGGATACTCCAAGTCGCACAGCTCCTGGGCCCGGCGCGAGCGCAAAAGCGCCTTGATAAACGGCTTCATCTGCAACAAAGCCACGGCGTAGGTGGCTTGGTTCACCAAGGTGGCCGGCAGATCCCCAGCCAGTTGCACCCCCGAATCGGGGGTAGCAGGCTGGGCCAAAGCATCGAAATCGAAGGTCATCTGCTGGGCAATTTTGCCGATATCGGAAGGTTTTTCATCTATCGCCCAACCCAAAATCCGTTGAGTCACTTGGGCGAAACGGCCGCGGCTGGCATCTGAATCCGCCAGGTATTCCTCCAGCTTCAGATCCGTGACCTCACCGTTGAGCTCCCATCCCTGCGCCGCCAAGGCGTGGCGTAGCGCCTGGCGTCGTAGGTCAGTTTCTGGATATCTTGAGCGGCCAGTACCTGGGCGAGGGCATGTTCTTCGTCGGGGGCAAGTTCCGTCGGTAGCACGAGGACGGCACTGTAGTTTTCATCAGTGCCTTCGGTTTGGGCGGTTTGGGGTGAAGTCGGGGTTTCGAGGTCCGGGAAGGTGGCGGTTTTCGCCACGAAGAGATAATCAATTCCAGGATCTATCACACCGATATTACCCACGGCCCACAGCGAAACCTCACCGCTGGCCCACTCCAAGAACTGCGCGGCGTTCATGCCAAGACCTAGGCGAGTTATCGGAGGGGTTACCTGGTGGTCATAACCGGGGAAATCGGAAGGGCGGGGCTCCGGGGCGGAATCCTCCCCGCCGCCACCTGGCCTCGATCCGGGACCGAAAGGCGGTCCTCGACGGGGACAGAAACGCAACCCTCGACCGGGACAGAAACGCAACCCTCAACTGGAGCCGGACCGGCGTCCTTAGACCCGGCATCCGTATCCATCCCCAGTTGTGCACCCAGCCGCATAATACTGCGGCGCAACTGACGGAACTCGAGCTCTTCACACACCCGGTTCACGGCCCGGACGTCGAAGGCATGCCAGCGCAGCTCCTCGAAGGTAACCGGCAGTTCCAGGTCGGTACGCAAGGCGTTGAGGCGACGGTTGCGCTTTACGTCTTCGAGGTGGGAGCGCAGATTTTCTCCGCGTTTGCCTTTGATGGCATCGGCATTTGCATAGATGCCTTCCAGCCCGCCGTATTCGTTAATCCACTGGGCCGCTACCTTTTCCCCTACCAGGGGAACTCCGGGCAAGTTATCGGCTTTTTCGCCCACCAAGGCCGCGACTTCGGGGTACTGCCAGGGCCACACCCCGTATTTGTCCTTGACGGCTTGGGGGGTCATGAGGCTGGTTTCAGAGATGGAGCGCCCCGGATACAGCACGCTGACCTGGTCAGAGATGAGCTGGAAAGAGTCGCGGTCCCCACTGGAAACCAGGACTTCCATGCCTTTGGCCCCGGCCTTAGTGGCTAGCGTGGCGATGATGTCGTCGGCTTCCAGGTTTTCCTGCGTCAGCCAAGTGACTTTCATGGCCTCGAGGAGGCGTTGGATGTTTTCGGTTTGACCGATGAACTCCGGCGGGGTTTCCGCGCGGCCCCCCTTGTAATCGGGGTAGATATCGGTGCGGAAACTGTGCCTGGAGAGGTCAAAAGCCGCGGCGATGTGGGTGGGCTGGTGTTCGTGAATCATGGCGATGAGCATCGAGAAAAACCCGTGTACCGCATTGGTGTAGACTCCAGAGGTAGTGATGAAGTTCTCGGCGGGGCGGGAATAAAAGGCCCGAAACGCCAGGGAGTGACCGTCCAAAACCAGTAAGCGCTCTTTGCTCATAGTCCAACCCTAGTGGAGGGAAGCCCATCGATGCCAACAGTACCACGGCGCAATGAAGCACTCTACAGCGAGTTCGAGTTGAGCCAGATTGACTTGGGGGCCGCGGCTAAACGCGCGGGGATTCGCCTGATAGAGCTGGATGATTTGGGTGCCAAGGCGCAAATGCCGGTGGTGGGAAACACACAGCCCCACGGGAGTTTGAACGGGGGTGCCACGGCGCTGCTGGTGGAAACTGTGGCCTCGGTTGCAGCTAATGAAAGGGCGCGTGGCCTGGGGAAAGTCGCGGTGGGTACGAATCTGAGTGTTTCGCATCTGGCTGGCGCGAGCGAAGGTGCAGTTGTGGCCCAGGCCCAACTGCTGCGTCCGGGAAACAGCAGTTTGACGTATCGGATAGAAGTCTTTGGCGAGGACGGGACCCTGGTGAGCGCCGGTATGGTGAGTTGTCGGCTGGTGACGCCCCGGAACAGTTGATGACGACAAGTTCTCCCAGGTGGTCAAACACCTCGGAATACTCTTGGCTGCGTGGCGTTTTTAGTCGCTGAGCTGTTCGATAACCGCGTCGGCGACTTCGCGCATAGAGAGGCGTCGATCCATGGAAGTCTTTTGAATCCAGCGGAAAGCTTCGGGCTCGGTCAGGTCCATCTTGTCCATCAGCAGTCCCTTGGCGCGGTCGACTTGTTTGCGGGTGTCGAAGCGGTCTTGCAGATCGGCGATGGAGTCTTCTAAGGCCAGCATTTCCTGGTGACGCGACAGAGCTACTTCCACCGCGGGAAGCAAGTCTTTGGGTTCGAAAGGCTTGACCAGATAAGCCATGGTGCCCGCGTCGCGAGCCCTCTCTACCAGTTCCTTGTCCGAAAACGCCGTCAGCATCACGATGGCCGCCGGAGCTTCTTTCATGATCTTTTCCGCTGCGCTGATGCCGTCAAGCTTGGGCATCTTTATGTCCATCACAATAACGTCGGGTTCCAGGTCCAGAGCCAGGTTCACCGCTTCTTCGCCATCGGCAGCTTCGCCGACCACGTCGAATCCGGCTTCGTTGAGTGTTTCAGCGATATCTAGGCGAATCAAAGCTTCGTCTTCGACCACCAGCACACGTCGTTCGGGTTGATTTTTTGCGTTTGCACCGTTTTTAGCGGCTTCTTTGCCCACAGGCGCATCTCCTTCGTTTTTGGTTTTTACCTGGATATACCTTAGTATAAAAATACGTCTTTCGGGGCACTGTTCTGAAAGATTGCCCTGGTAGCCCAATTGGTAGAGGCGGTCGGCTCAAACCCGGCTTGTTGTGGGTTCGAATCCCACCCGGGGTACTTTTCATTTAACCTACCAAGACTATTGTCCGGCCCGGCAAGGATAGCGTCTGGCCGCAGTAAGGGCTATCGCACCACGGTGAGTTCCGACCAGTGCGTCGTGCCTCGATTAGAGAGCATCTCGCGTTTCATCTGCCAGTCTGGAGGTGACTGAAAACCCGCCAGTCCCAGACCCACGGAGCCTTCCCCCAGGGTGGCATTGACGCGATCTATGGTTTGCCCCACCTGGTAGCGTCGCGGGTCGGGGGCGAAAATCGGCAAGAGGTTATCTTGGTCGCCCGGGGCGAGGTCTTGGAGACTGATGCCGGCGCGGACATAGTAGGAGTCGGGGTTGAACTGGGGTTCCAGGACGGAGCGTACCGCGTCGAGGACTTGGACCGGGTCATCGGTGCGCGGGCTGAGAGGTAGCGCGCCGCTGATAGCGGAGTAGGGCTGTTTGTACCAGGCGGTGGCGGCGAAAGCCCAGGCCACACCGGCGAGGCTGCCTTGGCGTCGCAGGCGGCGCGTTACGTTCTGGGCGTAGATAGAAAGGACTTGGTGGAGTTCTGTAAGGCTGTGGATGGGGGTAGAGAAGGACCGCGAATACATGACCTGGTATTTCCGTTCCGCGTCGCGCAGGCCGATGTCTATGCAGGGAATCCCGCGCAGTTCAAAAACGGTGCGTTGTAAGGTTACGCCGAATTTCTTGCGGATAAAGATGGGGTCGGAGTTGCGCAGTTGCCAGGCATCGGTGATGCCTAAGGCTTCGAGGCGCTGGTTGAGCCGTCGCCCCACTCCCCACAGTTCGGATACCGGGGTGGAGCGCAGAATGGTTTCTTGCTGTGTAGGGGTATAGAAATCCCACGAAGCCACTCCTTGGAGGCGCGGAGTATGTTTGGCGCCGTGAGAGGCTAGTTTCGCCAAGGTGCGGCTGGGAGCCACACCCACCGAAACCGGTATCCCCAAGTTGCGCCAGATGGTGGAGCGCATCTGTGCGGCAGTTTGCGCCATCTGTGTGGGGGCGCCGTGCAGCCCTACAAAAGCTTCGTCTATAGAGTAGACCTCTACTTGGGGAGAGAATTTCCGCAGCAGCGACATGACGCGAGCCGAGATGGAGCCGTAAAGTTCGTAGTTACTGGAACGAGCCACCACCCCTTTGGTCTGCTCCAGGGCGCGAATCTGGAACCACGGGGTTCCCATGGTTATTCCCAGGGCCTTGGCTTCGCGCGACATCGCCACAACACAGCCGTCGTTATTCGACAGCACCACCACGGGGCGACCGTAAAGATCGGGGTGAAATACTCTTTCGCAACTGGCGAAGCAGGAATCCACGTCCACCAAGGCGAAACGATTCACTGTCTGGGCTGGGTTTTGCCCAGACCAAGCAGATTGACGCACTGATTCCAAAGTCCAATCTGGAACGTCCCTGTGTTCTAGAGTCGGTGTAGGCATCGCGTCACCACCCCCCAGATTTGCAGCTCCATAGGATGCAAGACGGGGTATTCCGGGTTATCCGGGTGCAGCTCCGGGCCACCCGGCCCGTAGTGCAGACGCTTCACCGTCAATTCGCCCTCTACTATAGCGATGACGACACTGCCTTCGCGTGGCTCCAGGGAGCGATCCACCACCAGTTCATCCCCGTTGCTGATTCCGGCATCTCGCATGGAATCCCCCGCAACACGCAAGATAAAGGTGGCGGCCGGGTTGCGAATCAGGTGCTCGTTGAGGTCCAGGTCTCCGTCGAAATAATCCTGAGCCGCCGAAGGCCACCCGGCGGGCACCGCCGGTCCCGCCAGCGGCACATGCAGCCGGGGCGCCTCCAAATCAACACCGGGCGGGTCAAGCGGCCCCACCCTCAAATCATTTTCGAACATGTGTTCGATTCTAGCAGAGTCGGCGGTCCCGCGGCGGTTAATCTGGAATCTGGCGCGACCCATGGGGCCGCGCCAGATTCCACTTTGAACGATCTTAGGCTGCGGTGGCTACCAGGTCCAAGCCCAGGAAATCCAGGGCGCGACGTTGGCGAGCTCCGCTGGTGTTCAAGTCATTGAGCGCGTTTTGCACCTTGACGTCTGCACCGAACTCCATGAACCAAGGGCGGGCAATCTCTGAAAGATTTTGACCCGGCAACAAATTCAGGGCCTGTCGGTGAAAGTTTCGGTCAAATAACGACCAGCTTCTAATATTCATTTTCTTCTCCTTCTTCCTCATCCTCTTCCTCTGGGGTTGATGCCTAGGTTGCATCAGTGAACCCCGGTGTTGCCCGAAGATAAGTGGTGGACAACACCGCAACTTTGATCACCAGAATCTCTGTTGCTATATCCACTATAACCTGCCCAGTGGGCGGCGTCTAGCGCAAAGCATTAATTTTACACAGATTTAACACTGCGTGCAAATTTCACCTCCCCCGAAAACGGCACCGCACTGGCACCACCCCAAAGCGAGAACCTCGACGGGGGCGGTACCACCGCAGGCGCGGACCTCGAAACGGGCGACACCCACCCAAAAACAGAGCCTCGACAGGGAAGGGAAGAACCGAAGAAACCTTAGGAGGCGACGAAAATATCCGTGGTGGAACCGATGCTGTGTACACGAATCGAGTTGGTGTTGCCGCGCTCTCCCGGAGGCATGCCCCCGACGAACACCACTTTGTCACCGCGCTCTACCACCCTAAGCTCCAGGAGCTTCTTTTCTGCGTGCGGAATCATCACATCCAGATAGGGACCCAGCTCTACCTGATAGGCGTGAATCCCCCAGATCAGAGCCAGACGACGCCGAGTCTCGTCGGAGTAGCTGAAAGCATAGAGCGGACGGTGAGTGCGACCGCGGCTGAGGCGTCGCGCCGTCATACCGGAATCGGTGAAACACACCACCGCTTTGGCATCCACGTGACCGGCAATCCACGTCGCCGCCTCGGTGATGATGGCTGACTGGTCGGTGCCGCCCTCTTGGAGCGGGGCGATTTCCCCGTAGCCGCGTTCCTCGGCAGCCTCGATAATGTCGGACATGGTCTGTACTGCCTCGATCGGGTACTGCCCCACCGCGGTTTCACCGCTCATCATCACAGCATCGGCCCCATCCCAAATCGCATTGGCGCAGTCAGAAGCCTCGGCGCGGGTAGGACGGGCGTGCGTAATCATGGACTCCAGCACCTGGGTGGCCACAATCACGGGCTTTCCCCGGAAGCGGCATTCCTGAATGACGCGTTTTTGCACCACCGGAACCATCTCGAGGGCCATCTCTACCCCCAGGTCGCCGCGTGCCACCATGATGCCGTCGCAGTTCTCGATAATGTCCACCAGGTTATCCACGGCCTGGGGCTTTTCTATCTTGGCCAGAACCGGGAGGCGGCCACCGCATTCATCCATCAAGTTATAGACGTCCTGGACGTCGGTGGCGGTACGGACAAAAGACAAGGCCACGTAATCAATGGGCTGCGTCATGGCCCAACGCAGGTCCTGTTGGTCCTTTTCCGACAGGGCGGGGACCGAAACGGCGGCTCCGGGGAGGTTTAAGCCTTTGTGGTCTGAAACTCGACCGCCCACCACGACTTCGGTAGTGACGTCGGTTTCGCTAACCTGCGTAACCCTAAGTTTGATGTTGCCGTCATCCACCAGCAGGGTATCCCCACCTGGCAGTCCCCCGGCAGCCCTTTGAAGGTGGTGCCCACTATGGTGGCATCTCCCGTGACCTCTCGAGTGGTGATGGTGAAGCTTTGACCCACCTCGAGGATTTCAGATCCGTTGGCGAACTGCGCCAGGCGAATCTTGGGGCCCTGCAGATCCACCAAAATAGCTACGGGCTTGTCGAATTCCTGGGCGACGCGACGCACCGTGGCGATGCGTTCGCCGTGTTCATCTAAGGTGCCGTGCGAGCAGTTGATGCGGACTACGTCCATCCCCGCGGCGATGAGTTCGCGGATTTTTTCTTCGCTGGAAGTGGCCGGACCTAAGGTACATACAATCTTTGAACGCCTCATACCTCCAGCATAGACGCTAGGAGGGGTTTTCTTCTAGTGCGAATTTATCGCTTTGCGCCAAGCGCCAAGATTGGGCACGGCGACGGAAATAGAGCCACGCAGCTAGGGCCGCAACGAAGACCAGGGCGGCCACCAGCTGGAACCAGCGGATTGACCCAAACACCGTGTTTTGGTAGTCGATGCGCAAGAACTCCAGGCCGAATCTGCCCAAAGAATACAGTGCAAAGTACGCCGCGCTCAGTTCCCCGGCAAAGAACTTGCCGCGCTTTTCATAGAGCAGAATCACACCGCAAGCCAACAGATTCCACAAGATTTCATAGAGGAAAGTCGGGTGAAACAAAGTTCCCGGCGCGTAGCCGGAAGGCAGGTTCGCGTTGGAAATTTCCAGGCCCCAGGGCAAAGTAGTGGGGGAACCGAAAACTTCTGATTGAAGTAGTTCCCTCAACCTCCCAAAAAGCCTGCGCCACCAAGACAGTGGGGCGGCGGCATCCAGGAAAGGCAGTACCGGCAGACCGCGGCGATGAATCAGAAACACCATGGTGGCAGCCCCGAAAATCAAACCCCCGTAGATGGCTAAGCCACCCTCCCAGATAGCGAAGGCCTGCCACCAGGGAATACCGGAGCCGAAGTATTGTTCGGGATAGGACAGCACTGCCATAACCCGCGCCCCGACCACCCCCCACAGGCACACCCAAATTTCCACGTCCAGGGGCAGTTCCGACTCGCCCCCGCGCCGGGCCCACCGCTTGGAAGTCCAAAAGATCGCCACCGCCATACCGGTGATAATCCACAAGGCGTACCAGCGCACCGTAAAGGGCCCCAGCGACAGCGCCACGGGGTTTGGTGGTGAGGGGATAGATAAGGGGACGAGGACGGCGCTGGGCACGGCTGTGGGGTGGAGGTGGTTCGGTTGTAAGGGGGATGTGGCGAGGATGGCGCTACAGGTTGCGTTGTAGGTTGCGTTGATGGCAGCGCCAAGGCTTGCAGACACCCAGGTCAGAGACGAAAGCATCGAATCACTGTCCTTCATTTGAACTGTTGCGGTAGCGAGAAGCCCGATCGGGGCGCAGAGCCGGATGATGGGCCGCCGCCGTCATCTTCGCCACCAAAGAACGTGGATCTGCGGCCTTGACCAGGGACTCCCCCACCAAAACCGCATCCGCACCAACGCGGGCATATTCAAAAACATCGCGCGGACCTCGAACCCCGGATTCCGCCACCACCGTAACCTCGGAAGGAATCACGTCGATAATCTGTTCACACAATGCAACGATCCACTTCGCCGGTTTCACGGTTGCGGGCGTTGAGACCAATCAGACGAGCCCCGGTTTGGATAGCTTGCCGGGCCTCCCAACGGGTGTGGCACTCTACCAGGGCTTCCATCCCCAGAGAATGCACCCTATCCACCAAGGACTCCAGCACGGTGGGTTCCAGCAATCCCACCATCAACAACACCATATCTGCACCCAAGGCGCGCGATTCGTGGATCTGGTAGGGGGTAACGATGTATTCCTTGCGCAGCAAAGGCACGTCCACGGCTTCGCGCACCGCTACGAAATCCTCTATCGTGCCCAGATAGTTCGGTGTGTCGGTCACCACCGAAATCGCCACCGCTCCCCCGGCTGCGTATTCGGCGGCCAGACCACCAGGGTCCTCGATCGGGTTCAAAAAACCCGCCGTGGGGGTTTGACGTTTAATCTCTCCCATCACCGCCACGAAACCCAGGTGAGAACGCAGCGCCGAAATGCAGTTACGCGGGCTAGGGGCCGAAAGCTGACGTTCTTTGAGGATCTCGAGGGGTATCGTGGCTTCGCGCAGAGCTACCTGTTCCACAGTCTGGGCGAAAATTTCGGGATACGAGATACTCATGCGGATTCTCCCCCCGCCGAATTCACCCGAACGCAGATTCTTTACCGGCAAACGCAGCACCTGACCACCCAGTCCGGCCTGGAAATTCGCCCCACTCAAAGTGCCTCCCGCGTCGAAACAAGAAGTCTCCCCGGTGTGACAGGTGGGTCCCGAGGCTTCGACCTGCAGCAGCAGCGCATCACCGTCACAGTCAATGTGTATATCGCGCAGATAGAGGTAGTTCCCCGAAGTATCACCTTTGCGCCAGTATTGCTTTCGGGAACGCGACCAGAAAGTGACCCGGCCCTCTTGCAGGGTGCGGGCCAAAGCCTGGTCATCCATGTAGCCCAGCATCAGCACCCGCTTGGAATGCACGTCTTGAATAATCGCGGCGAAGAGCCCCGCGGCGTCACGTTTGAGCCGCTGGGACACTGCCTGGGATAATTCAGTCACGTGTTTATACTGCCACGCCACGGGGGATGCGTGGCAAATCGACGGGCAATCTGGCGGTATCCACCTGCCCTAGCGCACCGGGAAACCGGCCGCAGATAGGGCTTGTTTTACTTGGGATATAGACAGTTCCCCGAAATGGAAAACCGAAGCTCCCAACACCGCATCCGCGCCTACCTTGGCGGCCTCGACAAAGTCCAGGGCACTGCCCGCACCACCTGAAGCGATCAAAGGAACCGGACAGAACGGGCGCACCGCACCGAGCATCTCGAGGTCGAAACCATTTTTAGTGCCGTCGGCATCCATCGAGTTCAACAGGACCTCTCCCGCCCCGCGGTCGCAGGCCTCGCGCACCCATTCCAAGAGATCAATACCGGTGGATTCACGCCCACCGTGGGTGGTTACCTCGAAACCGGAAGGCGTGGTGAAACCGGCATCTGCAGGGACGCGGCGGGCATCGGCGGAGAGCACACAAACCTGGGGCCCCGAAACGCACAGCGATTTCCTCGATCAAGGCCGGGCGGGCAATCGCCGCGGTATTCACCCCCACCTTATCCGCACCCGCCCCCAAAAAGCCGAGCCACGTCCTCGACCGAGCGCACCCACCACCAACCGTAAGGGGAACGAAGATTTCGCCAGCGCAGGCCTCGACCACCGAAACCATGGTGTCGCGACCCTGGACCGAAGCCGAAACGTCCAAGAAAAGTTAACTCGTCCGCACCCGCGGCAGAATGAGACCTGCGAAAGCTCTACCGGATCACCCGCGTCGCGCAGTTGGGCAAAGTTGACCCCTTTACCACCCGGCCGGCATTCACATCCAGGCAGGGAATCACACGGATAGTCACCTGATCTTGGTCAAAACGATTCATCGCAACTCCTCGACGACTTTGGGGTTATCCCAGGCGGCCAAAATATCTACTACCAAGATGGTGGGTTGATCCCCGGAACCATCGGCGGGAGGGATCTGTAAAACCACGCGCGAACCCACCTTTTGGTCAACGATTCCGCGCGCCACTCCGGGCTGCACCGTGGAATCCATCTTGAGTTTCACCGGTTGGGACCAGTGGTCTTTGAGCAGGACAGCAGGATTCGAATAGGAATATTCGGCATAGCGCACCAACACGGTTTGCCCGGTTTCCACCACCGCGCCTTTGCCGGCGATCAAAGTATCGGCGCGGAAATTCCCATCGAAATTCCCGTTGATAACCGGGGTGGGCAGCCCGCTTTCACCCACGCTGATGTCCAGGTGCGATTCCGCGGGCAAATCCTGCATCTGTCCCTGCAACACGCTGGGAATCAGGTCCACCACGCCGATTTCCATGCGCGATGCGCCCTGGGAAGTAGTCACCGGGTGTTTCAACAGATAGCGCGATCCCTCGGTGCCGCCCTTTATCAAGTTATAAAGTTCCGAACCCAGGACCTGGTCTGAAACTTCGCCGGTAATGATGGAGGTGCCAGCATCCGTGGTGACCAAATCCCCATCGTAGCCGGAAAACACCGTAACGCGCAGGGCGGCGATGTCTCCCGGCTCTACCTGGCGGCCATTGCCTTTTATCAGCAGTTCCGAGCTGGCGTCCTCCAATGGCAGGGGCGCGGAAAGGGTGAGCACCGGTTGGGCACCGATGGCACCGAGCACCTGGATTTGGGCGGTGTCTTCGTCCTGCGGCGTGACTTGGGCGCGGTACCAGATCACCGCCAGCACCAGCACAATCGCCAGCAAGGCCAACACCGCCGAGGTCAGCAAAATGGGTACTCGCAGGCTATTTTCCAAAGGCTTTGGCGCGACGGGTTTTTCCTTGCGGCGACGGCGCAAGGGGGCTTTAGTGGGTGGTTTTGCCGCCTCGAGGGTGGTGGTGTCGGTAGTGGCTGGGGTGGGCGGGTGGCTGGGGTGAGCAGGGGTGTCCGGGGTGGGCAGGGGTGGTTTCCTTGCCCGGGTGGAGGACGGGTGTCTGGGGGTTTGGGCGCGGTGGGGGAAGGAGTGGTGGGGGAAGGAGTGGTGGCTTGCGTCGGAGCAGCGGAAGCGGCCCTGGGAGTGGTGGCGCGGTGTGCGCTTTGGTCACAAGCCTGGGGGTGCCGCAGTGTGGAAGCCCTTAGGGGTTGGGACAACTTAGGGCTGCGAGGCTTGTGGTTTTTGCGGTTTTTGCGGTTGCGGGGCGGCCTGAGGTAGGGGCGGAGCCACCACTGCAGCCGCGGAGGCACCGGTGCGACTCAGCAGTGCGGGAAGGGCGGTGGCGCAGCCCTCGAAACATTGGGCGCGCTGTTGGCGAGGTTCCTCGGAGCAGCTTCAGTGGGCGCAACCCTCCTGGGGTTGGGTGGAGAAACCTGGGGCAAACCGTGGGGGCGGGTCTGTCGCAGGTGTTCTTCTTCGGCTTCTTTGAGGCGGTTTTGGAAATTCTGCAGGTCGGAAAAACCATTGGCTTGCAGCCACTTGGTAAATAAGTCCCCACCCTCTTTGGTCGAGTCCGCCCGGTCGGGATTCGCGCCGGGGACCTCTGCATCCTTCTGGACGTCTTTCCTCTGGGTGGCTTCTCGCAGCGCAGCTTCCCGCCGCCGCGCTTCTTCCTGGGCTTGACGGGCCAGACGCCGGGGTGAATCCTTGACATCTCGGGCAGCGGAAGTCACCGGCGTGTCGACGGGTCCCACGGCGCGGTGGGACCGGCGGTTGTTTTCGCTGCTCACATTTCCTCCATAGCTGCCAACATTGTATCTATCCCACCGCGAGCTTCGCCAAAGGGATCATCGAGAGTCACGCTGGGGATGTCGGTTTGAGGCAAACGCAGATGCGACCAATCAACTTGGGTTTTGAGCTGCTTACGGGCGGCTACTTCGATGAAGTGAGCCCGCAGTGCCGCCCTGGTGTTAGCGGGTGGCTGGGTGCGGGCCTGAGTGACCTGTGCTGGGGTGGTGAGACGTATCCCGTGGCCGCGTTGGTCCAGGTGCAGTCCTGCTGCACTCAAGTCGTGATAGGCCAAGTCGATTCGTGCCAGGCGGACATCTCCCCACCCCAAAATCCCCTCGTGACGATTGCGCAGTTTCTCGAGTAAGGCCAGCTTGGTAGGCCAATCCAGGACCCCCACCAAGGAAGACCAATCCTGTTTAGCGAGGCAGTCGAGATAGTGCTGCCAAGTCGACAAGACCTGGAGGGAATCAGAGTCGAGTTGCGCGCCCGAAAACACCTCTTGCAGCCGCTGGAGGAATTCTGTTTGCAACTCGAGGCTGGAAAGAACACGGCCATTCCGCAACCGAGCCCGGGCTGCCTTCCCGCTGAGGTCCGCGGTGAAATCACGCAGCGCCGCCACCGGGGAATCCAGTTCCAAGTCGGAAAAATCCGCACCTGCCTCAAGAGCAGCTAAAAGCAGGTTCATGGCACCGACTTTGAACCAGGTAGGGGTTTCAAGAACATTAGAATCCCCCACAATCACGTGAAGTCGCCGATACAGCTGGGCATCTGCCAGGGGCTCGTCGCGAGTGTTCACCAGCGGACGAGCCTCGGTGGTGGCTCGCGAAACGGTCTCTTCAATCTGGAAGGCGCGCTGCGAGAGGCAAAACCGGGTCTCTCCTTTGATGTCGAGACGCGCCCCGGCACCGACAATGATTTGTCGTGAAACCAAGAAACTGAGCAGCGCATCAACCACGGCCCGATAGTTAGAGTGTCGATACAGAAGATAGTTTTCGTGGCAGCCACAACTGTTACCGGCGGAGTCAAGATTATTCTTGAACAGATGTACCTGCACAGCGATACCACTCTTTGCGCAAAGTACCTGGCTGGCATCCGCCGCCCACTGCACCAAGATTTCTGCCCCGGCCCGGTCCTGGGCCAAGAGGTCGGTGAGGGTGGCGCATTCGGCGGTGGCGTATTCGGGATGCGCCCCGGTATCCAGATAAAGCCGTCCCCCGTTTGTCAGAAAGGCCGAAGTGGCGCGGGTACTTTGAATCAGGGGCCGAAAGATTTCTCTTCCTACAGTTTCGGCATCGAGAATGGCCCGGCCATCGGCGCTGGCCGCGGCGTGAATCCCGTATTCGGTTTCTATTCCGAAAACCCGGCGAGGCAGAGTATCTAGGTGTGGCAGCGTGGCCCCAGCCATTTACTCTCCGCCTTTCTGCACGAACCCGGAAACGAAAGCCTGGGCGTCATCGCCGGCCAGGGCCTCGAGTTCGTCCAACAGATCATCGAAAAGCGAGTCGTCTTGAGGCGTGGGTTGATTCATAGTTCCTCCTGTATCGAAACTGTATAACCTTGAATTTAGATGAAGTCGGGAAGTAGTTCCCGGCGTAGGTGTTCGGGGTTTTCCTGGGTGACGAGGGTGGTCCAAGACGCCGCGACGAGGTCCGCCCGGTCGCGTACTGCCTGGCCCCGCAGCCAGGCGCGGGTGGTTTCAGGGGGATTCAGTGCGGCGGATTTGACCTGTGCGGGGCTAAAGAGGATTTCGGGTGTTAACTTGTCCAGCACGGAAGCTCCTCCCCTGAGATCAGCCCAGCGCAAATCCAGGGCTTGGAGTTTGGGATCACTCCATTCCCCACCCCCACGGCGCGACAGGGCTTCAAAAACCTGGAACTTGCCCAACCATTCGATTCTCTTCCCAGCCCTCTGGCGGTCTTCGCGCAAAAGTGTCAAAGCCTCGAGCCACAGGGAAGTGTCTTGGCGCGCGGTCGTGTTTTCCACAGTTTCACCACAGGTTTCGAGATAGTCCCAAACTCGGTTAGCGGCGCACCACTGCCACTCTAAGGCACTGCGTTCTTTGGTATCTTTGCAGGTCAAAGTAGTTTCGAAGTGAATATCGCGGGAGACCTGCCAGGTGGACTCCACAGGATTCTCCACTGCCAAATCACTGAAAATCCCCGGATTATCCCCAAGTTTTCCACAGAGTTCTAAGGCGCTGAGCCAGGCCCTAGTGGAGGCTACCCGGTAGAGGGTCGAGAACTGGAAGCGGTTGGCGTCGCCGTTAATCACGTGGAGGCGTCGCCAAGGTGCACAAGCATGTGCTTCATCTCTGGTGTTGAGGATGGGGCGGTTGAAAGTGGTTTGCAAACCCACCAAATCTCCTACGAAATCCGCCCGGGCCGAGAGCTGAAAACCGGGTTCCTCGCTGTGCTGTCCCAGACCGACGCGCCCCGCCCCACAGATTATGGGTCGAGTCACTAAAAAAACCCACCAAGGCTTGCTTGAGGAATTCATAAGGCAGCGCGCGTGCCAGCAGATAGCTTTCATGCGCCCCGTAGGCCGAGCCTTTTCCATCGGTAACGTTCTTGTACAGTACAATCTCTTTACCTTGGGATTGCACTATTTCCATGGCTTTTCGAGCCAAGAACTCGCCGGCAGCGTCCCACAGAACCGCGTCGTAACTGTTGAGTGTCTCCGGGGTGGAATATTCAGGGTGGGCGTGATCAACATAGAAGCGCCCGCCGTTACTCAATACCGTGTTGGTGAGCATGGGGGTGGCGGGAATGTTGAAATCCCGTGCCGAGATAGTCTCAACACCGTCCGGGGCAAAGTTATGGGGATCATCGGTCAACAACGAAGGATGGGCACTGACTCTCTCTAGCTTGGTGCCGCGCAGGTCCTGCAATGGGTTTTCACCGGCAAAGTCCCAGGCCACGGCTTGTTGGTTCGGACGCATCGCGGCCTGCCAGTCTCGCACTGCCTGGGCTATCTGCACCGAGTACAGCTCAGGTTGTTGCCGGGGTAGGGAAGGGCAAAACACCCCGTATTCGGTTTCCAAACCCACCAGGCGGTGCGGTTGTTGCGGGTAAGACAGTTCTTGCAAGATGTTACCTCTGTTCTTAGGCGGTTTCCCGGTTAGAGACAGATTCCCCGAGAGCGGAATCTAATCCCACCCCAGCGGCTTTCGCCTTGGTGTCACGAATCACCTTGCGTAGTTTCTTGGCGCTGATGGGGCGAGGGGCCTCGTAACTGAGATTGGGGTCTTCCCAGATTCCATCGCGCGGGTCGAGGTCGCCCAAAGGTTCTTCGCCGCGGCGAATGCTTTGGGTGTGGTCAGCAAGGCGGCGCGCGGTGAAGAGGAAGCCGGTGTGTGCGACCATGCGATGATCGGGACGAACCGCCAGCCCGTCCACGTGCCAGGGGCGTTGGACGGATTCCCAGTACTTCAAGGCAGTGAACCCACCGAAGTTGCGAATATCCTGTCCCAAGCGGGCCAGCTGCGTGGCGGTGGTGACGTAGCAGGTCAACACCCCTCCGGGAACCAGCACACGATGTACCTGTTCCAAGTGTTCCCAAGGCAGTAACATATCTAAGACCACCCGGTCCACAGACTTATCTTCCAGCGCGGACAATCCCTGTGATAGGTCACCCAAGTGCAGCTCCCAGTTGGGGGTTTCACCGCTGAACCACATCTGGACATTGGCTTTGGCGATCTGGGCGAAATCTTCGCGCGCCTCGAAACCGATGACGCGACCCGAGGGGCCCACCGCCGCGAGCAGACTCATGAGTTAAGGCACCAGAACCCACCCCGGATTCCACCACGGTGGCGCCGGGGAAAATATCTCCTTCGATAACCACCTGGGCGGCATCTTTGGGGTACATGATTTGGGCCCCGCGAGGCATAGAGAGGTGATAGTCCACCAGCAGTGGACGCAGGGCCGTAAACTTATGCTCTGAGTTGTGGGCGGGGATGATGGAACCCTCAGGCTGGCCGATGATGGCGGAGTGTCGAATCGCGCCTTGGTGGCACTGCCAGTGTCCGTTTTCCTGAAGCAAAGTGGTGTGCATCCGTCCCTTCTCGTCTGTGAGTTGCACCCAATCACCCACCCGAAACGCACCGCGACGACGAGCCGGCCCCCCGGGGGCCTCGACCCGGGACGTAACCACGGTATCTGTGGCCACCTTCGAAGCGGAGGAATCCTGTGTAGGGGTTTCATTCATAGTTCCAGTCTACGTTATGGGGTTGAAAGCAAAACCGGGCCACGGCCATGTGGGCCAAAGCGGAGCGAAGTTTTCGTTTCCACCCTGGGTGCTAATGTGGAAACATGAGCGAAACCACCACCTCTGCGCGTGAAGAAAGTCATGTTCCGGCGCTGTCGGCTTCCAGCATGAATGATTTCCGGCGCTGCCCGCTAAAGTACCGCCTGTCCTATGTGGATAAACTTTCCACTCCGGGCTCCCCCGCCACCTTGCGCGGAACTCTGGTGCACAAGGTCCTCGAGGACATGTTTGACTTAGCGCCGTCTCAGCGCACCGAAGCACAGGTCTGCTCCACCATCGACGCCGCCTGGGAAAGGGTCTGTACCTCACAGGATGTCGCCCCGATTTTGCTGCAAGTTTCGCCCCAAGAACTCAAAGATCAGGCGCGGAAACTACTGCACGCCTACTTCACTTTGGAAAACCCACAGCAGCTGGCACCGACTGGTCGCGAAAGCAAGTTCGAAGCGGTACTCGACAACGGAATCCGGCTGCGCGGTTATATCGACCGCATAGAGACCAACCCTCAGGGACAGGTCCGCATCGTCGACTATAAAACCGGCAAGGCACCCCAGCCGCGCTACCAGTCCGACTACCTCTTCCAGATGAATACCTATGCCCTGCTGCATCAAAGTGTCACCGGCACTTTGCCGGTTGTGACGCGCTTACTGTTCCTGGGGGGGAACCCAGCCCCAGCACCTGGACTTCACCCCACAAAGCGCACAGATTCAAGATTTCGCCACAGAGATAGCCCAAATCTGGGAACAGATTTCGCGTCGGCTACAAAACGCACACTTCGAAGCCCGGCGTAATGCCCTGTGCAACTGGTGCGACTTCCAAGATATCTGTCCACTTTTCGGGGATGCCCTGCCGCCCTTGCCACCCCTCAGGGTGGAATACATGCAGCAAATCGGGCCCGCCGCCGTGGCACCCACGGCCTGAGACCGGGAAGAGGTAGGGTGAAAAACATGGAGATGCGACGCTTGGGACGCAGCGGTTTGCGAGTATCGGCACTGGGACTGGGGACCCTGAGGTGGGGGCGCGATACCCTGCCGGACGAAGCCGGGGCACAACTCGAAACCTTCCTCGAGGCCGGGGGGAACCTGGTGGATACCTCTCCCACCTACGGAGATGGCCTGGCCGAAGGGGTTCTCGGAGAGCTGATGGGTAAAGTGGCCCGTCGCGAAGACTTGGTGATCGTTTCCAAAGCCGGACTCAGCGCGGGGGGAACACAGCTCGCCGGTACATGCCTCCCGGCCGGCACTGTTGCAGAACTTGGAATCCAGCCTGAAAGCGTTGGGAACCGATTACCTGGATCTGTGGATGATTCAAGTCCCCGATCCGCACACGGATTTCGACGCGGTGCTATCCACCGCGTGGTCGGCTTGGTCCAGCGGAAAAGCCCGCCTGATCGGGCTCTCTAACCACACTGGATGGCAGTGCGCCTACGCCGCAGCCAAGCTGGGAGGAACCGCCCTACCGGCTCCGGGACTGGCCGCGGCTGAAAACGAATACTCGCTGTTGAACCGCTCTATAGAGGCCGATGTAATTCCAGCCGCGCAATCGCTGGGTTTCGGGGTGCTGGCCTGGTCCGCCCTGGGACGCGGGGTACTCAGCGGAAAATACCGCAACAGTACCCCCCCGGATTCCCGCGGTGCCTCCATCCACCTACAGGGCTTCGTCCAGCCCTATCTGGCTCCGGCTTCGCGTCGCATCGTGGAATCAGTGGCCACCGCTGCCCAAGGCCTGGACACTTCAGTCCTGGCGGTTTCTCTGGCCTGGCAGCTGTCCCGCCCCGGCATCTCCAGCTCCCTCGTCGGGGCACGCACTGTGGAACAACTAAAACAAATCCTGCGCGGGGCCGAAACGAAACTACCGCGGCAGCTTATTGACGCCCTCGACGAGGTTTCCGCCACCCCTGGCAGCTAGTCGTCCTCGTCAAAGTCGAAGTCTTCTAAATCCTCTTCGTCGAAAGACTCACCTGGTCCTCGTCATCTTCGTCCAGACCAGCGTGGGGGTCATCTTCGTCTTCCTCGTCCTCTTCGTCCTCGTCGACTTCATCGTAATCTTCGTCCAAGATATCGAAGGGTAGTTCGACCCCCGTAGAGGTGAAAAGCGCGTCGTCATAGCTAAAGAATGCGTCACGCAGTTCTTCTTCGGCTTCCTCCAAGTCGGGATCTGCGACATCGTCGTTATCCAGTCCCACGGCGAGGTCATAGTGATGCTGCAAGGCGGTCAACAGCTGTTCCAAAGCGGCGCGAGAATCTGTAGTCATAGTGAAAATAATATCGGCAAACCCCGCGTCGCGCCGGGGAAATGAACCCAAATCCCCGCCAGGCAGTCGGGGGAAACTCAGGGAAGATGCAGCTGACCGCGCACCATCGAGACCATCAGGTCATTGCCTTTTATCTCGGCGGTTTCATCTGCGCCGACAATCTGGGTTTCCCCGGTGGGGGTAACCAGCTGTGAGGCGCCACCTTCGATTCCAAAGGGCAACACAATCCAGGTCTTTCCCGGCTGGTAGGTTGTGGTGGGTTCACCGCCGGCTATCTGGGCCTTGATGTTGGCCACCACCACGCGGGCATGGGCGCGGGCGGCATCGGCGCGCTTTGACTCGGGCACATCGGTGATGTCACCCACGGCATAAACCCCCGGGGCGTCCTTTACCCGCATGTATTCATCCACCGCAATCTGTCCCAACTCGTTGAGGCGATCCCCGTAATTGGCGCGCAGGTAACCCGAAGCGGTCTGGGCTCCGTAGCACAGGAACCAGATATCCGCGTCGATCCCTTCTCCGGAAGCAGTCTCGACGTGGAAAGGCTGGAGAGTACCCATATCGGTAGGCGGAAGATAAGCCAGTGGAGAGCCCAGAACCAACTTAACCCCGGCCTCGACCAGCTGTGAAGTCAGTTCTTCTCGCAGTTGTAGGGCGTATTCATCCGATCCCAAGATGTGTTCGCTGCGATCAACCATCACCACTTCGATGTCGGGATAGTTAGTGATGATTTCCCCGGCGAATTCAATCCCGACTGTGCCGGCCCCCACCAACAACACCCGCTTGGCGCGAGCCAGATTGACGCGGGTCTGGTCAAGGCGCTTCTTTGCCAAGGCAGCGGTGGGAATATTGTGCTTGGCGGGATAGGGGTAGGTGGTGCCGGTGGCAAGTACCAGGTAGTCGGCTTCGATAGGGTCATGGTTGGGCAGGTACACCGTGGTGCCTTCAACCCGCGAGACCTCTGCGTGCACAATGTTGCCGTGCTTCAACAGACGTGAATAGGGCATAAAGATGGTATGAGTCCAGATATTGTCCACCGCGGCTCTGAGCGCGGCGGCGTGATGCACGAACTGGTCCTTTTGCTCTACCAGGGTGACTTCCGCCACATCGTCCAGACCCCCGGCTACGGTAATGCCACCATAGCCACCACCGACAACTGTTACGCGCGCCAAAGTTAAACTCCTGAATATCTTCCCTGGTCCCCCTCAGCGGGAACCTTTCGCCATCATTCTACACAAGCCACTATTCCTCGCGCTTGCCCAGCGGGGATTCTTCCAGGTGTTGTTCCAAAGCGCGAGGCACATTGGGGGGAAAGAAACCGGGTCCTTTCATAACTTTGCCGTCTTCGCGATAGATGGGTTTCCCGTCGGCCCCCAGTTTCGACAGATTCGAAGCCTGCACTTCGCCCAACACCGCCGGCAGCGATATTCCGGCTTCCAGCGCCATCCCGTAGGTGACGTAAACCAAATCCGCCAGCGCATCCGCCACCTCGATGGTGTCGCGTGCGCCTTCATCGACTTCACGCAGAGACTGAATGGCTCCCTGCAGGCGCTGATACGCACTTTCTCCGTAAAGTGCCCGCACCAACTCGCTGGTTTCTTCCAGTATCAACGACAGACGCATATGCATTCTTTCGTTATCAACCTGGGGTCCCGAAGTCACCACCGGCAGGCCATAGACTTCGTGAAATTGCCTCACCAGCGCTTCGGGATCACGGGGGTCGGGGATATCGGTTTGAGTACTCATGCTTCCTCCTGCTGTTGCTTTGTCCCCATCCTATCCCCCGTCGAGGTCGCCGCCGTGCGATGGCCTCTCGGTGCGGATTCGGGCGTGGGTTGAGGTTTGTGATGGGCCGCGGTTTCGACGTGGGTTGCAGTTTCGGCCTGGGGTTCGCTTAGGGCGAGGTCTGTGTCAGGGCGAGCACCGCTTCCCACGGGGTTCTCGCCTCGCCGGGGTCGCCTTTGAGGAAGGTTGCGGCAAGACGGTCGGATCGAGGTGCGGGGTTGGTGTGAGGTGCGGGGTTGGCGCCAGGGGCGAGGACGCCTGGCTGCTTGGGAGGTAAAGTCGCCTGCAGTGTCGGTCTGGTAGGCCGGGCCGGTCCCAGACCGCGCATCACCCCGGCGAAAGCGAAGCCGGATTTCCATGCCACTCGGATGCTGGGGAGGTTGCGCGGGTCGGCCAACCAAGTAATGCATTCGAAACCCAGTCGGTCAAAAGCCGCTTGCAGCGCCAGTGGTACCGCGGCGGACATAATGCCTTGGCCGCGCCAGGCGGGATCGGTCCAGTAACCGATCTCGGCTACCTGCTGCGCTTTGGCGTGCAGCACTACTGCCCCGGCGAAGTGCAGTGCCGCGTCGCGTGGAATGCGAATCGCCCAAGAGGCCCCGCCTTGGGCCCAAATCTGGGGAGAAATCTTCTCGACGAAACTGCGGGCCTCTTCGGGTCCGTAGGGCGCGGCACCGTGTTGTAGAGCTGAATTTCGGGGTCCTGGCAGGCCGCAGCCACCAAGGGCGCATCGTGTGGGGTGAAGTTATCCAAAATCACCGCGCCTTTTGGGTCTTGCAGCGCAAAGGGAGGGTGCGCCCCGATTTTCCCTTCCGGGGCGGTGGTACTCACCGGGGTAGCCAGGCCCGCGATGAATTCAGGCATGCTCACTCCTCGTTTGGCCGGGCCGATGAAATAACCCGGTGCCTTTGTAGGAATCACAAAGAAACCGGGTCCGGTGCGAGGAAAGGGACTCGAACCCTCACGGCCGTTTAATTGGCCACCAGCACCTCAAGCTGGCGCGTCTACCATTCCGCCACCCTCGCAAGTGGTTGTGCCTTGACCCGCTAGAGAGTCGCACAAGAGATAAATCTATCTGGTTTTAAGCAATTTCATCAAACTGCCAGATTTCCACCATAGAGACCGCCGGGGTGAGAAAGAACGCGTTTTCATCTACGTCGTCTTTACCGGTGTAGCTGGCTTTGACCAAGACGTATCCACTGGCGAGCTTCAAACCGATCTTGGCGGGATCCGTGGCGGCTTCGGCCGAGAGGGTTCCGTCCGAACGCAAGAAGCTGACGGTTTTCGCGCTGCCGCGCATGATTTCGCTGACCTCCGCGTTGCCCGAATATACCCCCAGAACTATCAGTCCCGAACCCACAATGGGGTCGCCTTTCACCAGGGTTTTCGCTCTTACTGCGGCGCGTTTAAAGTAGTTGCGCCCCTCTACAATTTCGTCCATCACGGGTCTATTGTGTCATTTTTTTGCAAAGCACAACACTGTTTGCCACCCCGTGCCGCTCTCAGCGTTCCAGCAGAGCACGCAGTTCCGCCAGCGAAATCGCCCCGTTGCTGTTCCACGAAGAATCTGGGGAGTGGGTGCCTTGCAACACTTGGTCTATCAACTCGCGTTTGCGTTCTTGCAGCGCCAAAACATGTTCTTCGATGGTGCCGGTGGCTACCAGTCGATACACATTCACGCGGCGATTTTGCCCCAACCGGTGTGCCCGGTCCACCGCCTGATTCTCGACCGCGGGGTTCCACCAAGGATCGCAGAGAAACACGTAGTCAGCCTGGGTCAGATTCAGACCGAAACCTCCGGCTTTGAGAGAGATGAGGAAAACCGGCACTTTGTGGTCCTGGAAGGCTTTGACCTGGGCATCGCGGTCTTTGGTGGAGCCATCCAGATACGCGTAAGGTATCCGCGCCCGGTCCAGTCCCTCGCACAGAATCGTCAGGAACGAGGTGAACTGGGAAAACACCAGGGCCTGGTGACCTTGTGCGGCTAACTCGGGCAGGGCTTGCAACAAATAATCAACTTTCGTCCCGGCCTCTGCCAGTTCGGGTTGCAGCAAGCGTCCCGAAAGAGTGAGCTGTCGTAGCCGGGTTAAAGCCGTCAAGACATTGAGGCGGGTGCTTGCCGCGGTGGCGGTGTTGGTTCCCGTATCGAGGTTCCCGCCCCCGGTTTGGCCCCAGTTTGCCCGGGTTTCGGCGCGGGCTACTTGGAGATAGCGTGAATACAGCGAGGCCTGCTGAGGTTGCAGCTCTAGGTAGATGAGCTGTTCGATTTTCTCGGGAAGTTCTTTGACAACTTGCGATTTGGTGCGGCGCAGCAGGAAAGGCGCGACCTGCTGGCCCAAGTGTTGACGCGAGACCTGGCGGGAGGTGGCGCTGGTGGCTTGAGCCAGGGAGCGTTCAAAGACCCGGCGACTGGGCAGTAAACCGGGGACGGATATCGCCAAGATTGACCACAGGTCGGTGGGTCGGTTCTCCAGGGGAGTCCCACTCAGGGCAAAACACCAACCACACTGGAGCTGACACAGGGATTTATGGGTGGCGGTTTCGGGATTTTTGACGGATTGAGCCTCGTCCAGTATCAGTCCCGCAAAAGCAATCTGGGACCAGAAAATCACCGTCCATGCGTTGCAAGGTATAGGTGGTCAACACCAGGTCGGCTTTAGCTGACTCGGTCCCGAGCGCGGGCCAAGTCTGATTCGAGTCCCCCACAGAAGAAGAAAACACCGCCAGGCGCAACTGGGGAAACCAATGGTGGGCCTGTTCCTGCCAGGTACCTAACAGGGAGGCTGGGACCACCGCAAAAACCGGACCTCGGCCCCGCCAAGAATCCACCAAAGCCAGCATCTGCAAGGTTTTGCCCAGACCCATTTCATCTGCCAGCACGCCGCCGAGACCGGCCTCGGCCCGGGCGTGGAGCCACCGAAAGCCCTGCTCTTGGTAGGGACGCCAGGTAGCTTTGCTGGAGGCCGGTAGTCGTGGGGTGGGCACCGCGGGTGGGTTCGCCAACACCTTGACGGCACTTTCCCAGTCCGCACTGAGTTTTCGCTGGTGAACCACTTTATCCAGGGCTTCAATCAATCCCAGATGAGTCAACCCTAAACCGGAAAAGCCCTGACTGAACTCGGATAAACCCAAGTCGCGCAACTGCGCGATGATGTCGCGCAACTCGGTTAACTGGGGAACATAGAGATCTACCCAGTTACCTTCGGGAGTGGCCCACCAGCGTTCCCCCGACGTAGCGCCTGCCAAAACGACCCCAGTTCAAGTTCTTCGTCGCCGGCTAAAAGTGCCAGGCGCAAGTCGAAGCCGTGTGGTCCCTTAGCGCTGAGTTCGTAGCTAAGTTCAGGGCCTTGCTCGAATATCTCGATATTTTCCAGCTGGGGATCTTCACTGATCCGTGCCCTTCCCGAGGCATTTATCTGCGCAATGAAGCGACGGATGGAGGGCAATTCCCAGATGGGGAAGACCTGGTTAAAGAAGCGGTGGGCTTGGTCGGGATGGAGGTGACGCAGCGAGATCACCGCTTCCATCAGGGTCATCACCTCGGCGTCAAAGCTACAGCTATCCAGTGGCAGCTCCAGGACTTGGCCGCTCGCAGTGGTGCGCACTACACTCCACTGAATCTGAAGTTGTTGGGATTGGCCCGGGACCGGTTGCAAAAATCCGCGCAACTGAGCGGGGGAAAATACCGGGGCTGTCCCGCGATCTTGCACTAAGTGTTGCGGGTCGGGAACCAACAGATTCATTTCGTCCAGACGCGCCGCCCAGTTCCCCCAAAACTCGAGGTGTTCGGCGGGGTCAAGTTGGACACTCCAGTCCTGGGCATAGAGCCCCGCTAGAATTTGTTCCACAGTACTGGGTTGGTAGTCCACCAAAATGTCTCCCGCGAGGGGCGCGGTGGTGCTGGGCAGAGCCTGGGGATGAAAGCGGCGGATTCGCAGTCGGGTACAGTTACTGGAATCATCTGGTGCAACACTATCTGCACCTTTCACCGGGTGGCTTTCACTGAACTCTATGCGGTATGTCCAGCTGTTAGCCGGCACCCAGATATGTTCGCGCGCGCTGTCACTGAAGATTCGCACCCCTGCCTGCCGGGCTGCTTCCACGGCTTGTCGGCCCGGTTCTGTCAGCAGGGTCCAGTTACATTGCCCCGCGCTTTGGGCGACTTCATAGAAGCTCCGCAGTGTGGCCAGCTGGGCGGAGTTGAGTCCCTGGGTCACCGAGGCCCAATGACTGTTGAGGTCGCGCCAAGAGGCGCGTTTGGTGCTGAAGTTCCCCTGCGGGTCCGGGCGCAAAGGCACCAGTAATTCTCCCTCTATCTGCAGCGCTAAGGGTTGATTCTTGGCCGCTTTACTGGTTTGGGCCAGCAAGAGGTTCAGGGTATCTCTCCAATCGGCAGTTGCAGTGGACATCCTTGCAATTATACCGGATGTCCAAAGTGCCGTTTCCGAGGCGGCCACACGCACGCTATAGAATCAAGGCGTGTTTCACCTAATCTTTTACCGCCCGCAAATTCCGGGCAACACTGGGGCGGCTATCCGCCTGGCGGCCTGTACCGGGGCAACACTGCACGTGATTCACCCCACTACCATCGACTTCGACGACGCCAAACTGCGCCGGGCTGGTCTGGACTACCACGAATACGCCCGGGTTTGTCACCACGATTCCCTGGATGGCTGCCTGGAATCCCTGCCGCAGGGTACCCGCCTCTTTGCCTTTACCGGTCACGCCAACACCTACTATCACCAGGTGAGTTACCGGCCCGGTGACGCCCTGATGTTCGGTCCGGAAGATAAGGGCCTTCCCTCCGAAGTCTTGCAAGATTCGCGCATCACCCAGCTGCTGCGCATCCCCATGCTAGAGGGACGACGCTCTTTGAACCTGGCAGTTTCGGCAGCCCTGGGAGTGTATGAAGCCTGGAGGCAGATAGATTTCCCAGACGGAGTGTAGCCCCAAGCGCCTCAACTGCCCGCTTTTCCACCCCTTTGTCTCTTTGCCTGGCACTTGGTTCTGGCCTAGGCGCTCTGGTTTCGCACCAGTCGCCCCGCCTCCATCTGGGCAATCCGGTCCCCGGCGAGGGCGGCTTCTTGGCGGTCGTGAGTGACGTAGATTGCGGCTGTGGCGGTTTCGTGGCAGATGCGTTTTATGTCCACCCCCAGGTCAAAGCGAAGGTCCTGGTCGAGGGCGGCCAGGGGTTCGTCCAGCAACAGCAGTCGCGGTTGGGGTGCCAGGGCACGGGCCAGCGCCACTCGGCCAGCTTGACCGCCGGAAAGTGTCCCGACAGGGCGATGTTCGAAACCCTGGAGGTGCACCAGTTCCAGCATCTGTGCCACGCGATCAGATATCTGTTCGCGGGAGAGACGCGGGTGCATCATCTGGAGTCCGTAGGCAATGTTGCCCCAAACGTCGCGGTGGTTAAACAGTTGTCCATCTTGGAACAGCAGGGTGAACCCACGTCGATGCACCGGTGTCTTACCCAGGTCTTGCCCATCCCACTTCATGGTGCCTTGCTGGGGCTCCAGCAGTCCGGCCACCACCTGAAGCAGAGTGGACTTGCCACAGCCCTGAGGCCCCCAGCAAAACCTGCACCTGTCCGGGAGTTACCTCTATATTCACCCCGTCGAGGACGGGGGTGGCGAGTTTCGTGGCGGTGCCGGGGTGGGTAGGCGTAGTGCAGCTGGTGTATCTCCAACCCAGTCTTGGACTCTGTTGCCATATTATCTTCCTCTCCCCCAAAGCTTAAAGATGAACTTTAAGGTTTTCGAAACCCTCAAGTTGGACTTTAATGTTGTGTTCTAGCTGCGGTTTCATCTCTCTACCTGCTCAGTTTGTCTCTTTGGGCATACCACTCGGCCCCCGCCATAGCTATAGCGCAAAGGGCGGCCAGCACCACCGCTGCGGCTGCGGCTGCGCCCTGAGCCTCCAGACTGGGACGCCCCGAAAGGGCAAAAATCGCCAAGGGAAGTGTGGGGTCCAGGGGTCGAGCCAAGAAAGAGGTGGCGCCGAACTCTCCCAGAGATATGGCGAAGGCAAAACCGGCACCCACCCCCAGAACCCGACGCAGCACCGGCCACTCCACCGTGCGCCACACCTGGATAGGAGAGGCACCTAAGGTAGCTGCCACCTGGAGTTGACGCGGATCTAGCGCCCGGATGGTGGGGAGGATGGCACGAAGCACCAGCGGTACTGCCACCACTGACTGTGCGGCGGCCAGGAACAGCGCGTTGGCCTCCCAGCTAAGCGGTGGCGCCTGAAGAGTGATGAGCATCCCGAAACCTACGGTAACCGCCGAAACCCCCTGAGGGGAAGAAAACAGCAGGTCAAAGCCCTCCTGGGCGCGCAGCCAGGGGGAACCCGGGGGCAGAGGTCTGGAAACCACCACCGCCACTGCCACCGCGCAGAGCAGAGATATCAGTGTAGAGAGAAACGCGACTTGCAGGGAATACCCCGCGGTTTGCCACACCGAGCCGGGAAGCGCGGGAACCAGCCCGGGCCGAGAGAGATTCAGGTAGTTATCTAGCGTCCACTCCCCCGCCCGGTGCAGAGACTTGACGACCAAGGCCGCCAGGGGCAACAGCACCAACCCCAAACCTAACACCGAGAGGACCACGGACAGGGCGTCCTCGACTCGGGGACGGCGACCCGACTGAGAGGGAACCACCCCACCCCTGTGTGCAAGGGACCTCGAACGGGAATTGATGACTAAGGCCAGGGCGACCACCACCAGCTGCAGGAGAGAGAGTGCGGCCGCGCCGGGAAGATTCAAGTACGTGGCGGTCTCTAAGTAGATTTCTACTTCCAAAGTGGTGACTTGGACTCCACCCAGTACCCGCACCAGTCCGTAAGCGGTCAAACAGTAGAGGAATACCAGCGAGGCCGCGGCCCCGATGGCGGGAAGCAAACGCGGCAGGGTTACGGTGTAAAATGCTTGGGCGGGGGTCGCCCCCAGAGCGCGCGCCGCCCAGACGGGGCGCGGGTCGAGACGCACCCAGGCGTGACCCACAATGCGTGAAACCAAGGCAAAGTTAAAGAACACCATGCCCAGCACGATCACCGCGCGTAGACCCCCCTCAGAAGCATCCCAACCCAGGAAACCCAACCACCCGCCCTCGGCGAAGAGGTTTTGGAAGGCAACCCCGACCACCACGGAAGGCAAAACGAAAGGCACCGCGGTGAGGGAACGACACAGATTTCTGCCGAGGGAAAATGCAGACCGTAGAGGACCCAGGCTCCCCCCACCCCGAAAAGGACCGAACCAAAAGTCCCGGCCAGGGCCAAAACCAAGGTATCGGCCATGACTCTCCAGGTGCGCGCACGCAACAGCATCCCCCACAGCGCTGAATCACTCCACAAACCCCCGGAATCTGGGGTGGCGCCCGGGCTCTGGCCGAGGTCCGCCCCCATCAGACCCAGCCACAGCATACGAGTCAGGGGCCACACAAAGAACAGCGCGAGGAAAACTCCGGGGAGTGCCACCAGAAGTGACAGCACCAGTCCCCTAGAGATTTCCTCGCGCCGCAGCAATTTATCCAGCTATCTAACCGAAGCCATTCAGCCCATCAGCTCGGCCCAGGTACGCACCCAGGTCTCGCGGTTGGTAGCGACTTCGTTGGGGTGCAAGCCCTGCATCTTGTTTTCGATCGGGGCCCCGAACTTTGCCAGCGGTTCGGGCAGTTCCACGCCTTTACGGATGGGATACATGTAGTTGTTCTCGGTCAGGTCGCGCTGGGCGGCAGTTCCGAGCAGGAACTCTACCAGGGCCTGAGCGCCTTCGGGATTGGCCGCGCCTTTCAGGACCCCGGCGTATTCGTATTGGGGATAGCAGGTTTCCGGCACGTTGCCGATGGTAGAGGACTGGCCGTCTTTGGAAACCGCCCAGGCCGGTGAGGACGCATAGGAAACCATGACGGGATATGCCCCCGCGCCACCTTCGTTGCCGCCCGCGGTGAAGTCCGCGTTAAAGGCGTCATCCCAGCTGGAGGCCACTTTCACGCCGTTGGCTTTGAGCTGTTCCCAGTAGGACTGCCAGGCGTCCTGGCCTTTGGCTTGGATCGTCGAGAGGAAGAAGGCCAGTCCCGGGGTCGAGGTCCGCGGGTCCTCTACTACGGTGAGGTTGCGGTAGTCGGGTTTCACCAAATCATCCAGCGAAGTCGGGGGATTGAGGGATTTATCTTGGAAGTATGATTTGTCGTAGTTGAGGCAAACCTGGCCGTAATCTACCGCAACCAGGTTCTTGGGAGTCGAGCATCTTCAGGTCAACCCCGGTTTCAGGCATCTTGCCGGTGAAAGCTTCGATGACATCAGCGTCGTTGACCTGTCCCGAAACATTGTTATCCAGGCCGAATACCGCATCTGCCACCGGGGAGCCCTTGGTGAGAATCAGTTTATTGGCCAGTTCTACCCCGTCGCCGGACTTGATTACTTTGACTTGGTAGCCGCTTTCCTTGGTGAAGAGGGCCAGGGTTTCCTCGCTCAGGGCGAAGGAATCGTAGGTCACCAGATTTACGCTACCTTTTTCGCCGCTGATCGGTTCATCGCTGGCCTGGGAGTTGTTCTTAGTCCCTGAAGCGCAGGCGCCGAGGGAAAGGGCCGCGGCCGCAACCAAAGCCACCACCCGTAGCGCGGACCTCGAACCTCGAACCGAACCTGAAACTGCTACCGAATCCGCACCGGTACCCAGGCGGCCTCGGGAAAAGAAATGAGACATATCTGCTCCTTTTACTAGGGGCAGGGGTGATGCACGGACCTTCCGCGCATGGCGCTGAACTCCCTAAACAGCATTACCTGTTCTAGGTTCGAGGGTCTGTCCTCCCTCCCCGGCGGGGCGGGCGACACTCTCAGCAAGAAAGCTCCCCTGTCAAGGACAGTATATGTGAGCGCGACGCGGGAAGGAAACGGCACCTGGAGATGGCGAGGATTTGGCCCGAGTCTGGAAGGGACTTAAAATCAGGAGGTAAAACTATAAAAACCTACCCTCGGGAGGGATGAAAAATGTTCAATGATGCACACGCTGTGATGCAGTTCGTAAAAGAAAAATCAATCACCTTCATCGATGTGCGCTACTCGGACCTGTTCGGGACGATGCAGCACATGGCGATCCCCGTGGCCATGCTGGAAGACACCCTGGAAAACGGCATGATGTTCGACGGATCCTCGATTCGCGGCTTCACCGCGATCCACGAATCAGATATGAAGCTGATTCCCGACCCCACCGCGGCATTCGTAGATCCTTTCCGCAAGGAACCCACTTTGGTGCTGTACTCCTCTATTGTCGATCCGTTTACGGACGCGCCCTTCAGTCGCGACCCGCGCGGGGTGACGCAAAAGGCAGAGGAATACCTGAAATCCACCGGTATTGCCGACACCTGCTATGTGGCCCCCGAACCGGAGTTCTATCTCTTTGATTCGATTCAGTACCGCACCGACCCTCACGACACCTTTGTAAAGATTCGCTCTGCCGAGGCGCCGTGGATGGCCGGCGAGGACTTTGACGGGCACAACCTGGGCAACCGGATGCCTTTCCAGGGAGGCTATGCCCCCGTGGCGCCGCAGGACCGCGATGTGGATGTGCGCGACGCCATCACCAAAGCCCTGATGGATATCGGTTTCAAAGTAGAGCGCGAACACCACGAAGTGGGCGGCGCGGGGCAACAAGAGATTGGCTACACCTTCTCTACCCTGCTGCATGCCGCCGATAACTTGACGGTCTTTAAGTACATCGTTAAGAACAAGGCGATAGAGCTGGGCAAGACGGCGACTTTTATGCCAAAACCCCTGTGGAGTCACGCCGGGTCGGGGATGCATATGCATGTTTCCCTGTGGCGCGAGGACGAACCACTGTTCTTTGACGAACGCGGTTACGGCGGCCTGTCGGACCTGGCGCGTTGGTTCGTGGGTGGTTTGCTGCACCATGCCCCGGCCATCCTGCCCTTTACAAACCCCTCGATCAACTCTTTCCGACGTCTGGTGCCGGGCTTCGAAGCGCCGGTGAACCTGGTGTATTCGGCGCGCAACCGCAGTGCCTGCATCCGCATCCCCGTCACCGGGACCTCGCCCAAGGCCAAACGCATCGAATACCGAGTGCCGGATCCTTCGGCGAACGCCTACCTGGCTTTCCCCCGCGGTGCTGATGGCGGGTCTGGACGGGATTCGCAACCGCATCGAACCGGCCGAACCCATCGACAAAGACCTCTACGAGCTGCCGCCCGAGGAGTTCCGCGACATCGCCAAGCTGCCGCCTTCGTTGGACTTGGCTTTGCGCGCCCTGGAAGAGGATCACGACTTCTTGACCGAAGGTGATGTCTTCACTACGGATTTGATCGAGACCTGGATCAAGATGAAGCGCGAAGAAGAGGTGCAACGCCAGTTCGTGCATCCCCACCCCTTCGAGTACGAGTTGTACTATAACTGCTGATTCTTTGGGATTTCAAGGTAAAAACCTGTTGATTTAGCGCCGTGGCTGGGGCAAAGCGTGATGCCAAAAAGGTGCAAGCTGAAATCGCGAGACACTGATTTAGCGTCGCTCTTTCATCAGCCACGGCGCAATCATCAGACCGATGCCGATGATGGTGGCGAAGCTGAGGCCCACCACATCTTCCTCTACCAGTCCGTTGACAAAGACGCGCAGCATCACCAGCGCCACTATGAACAGCCCCACCGCCGAAATCAGCGATCCCGGGGTGATGCCCGGCAACCCCAAATTGATGTTCAAACTTTGCTGGAGTCGATAGCTAAATCCGCTGGCTGCGGCGGCTTGGGCCATGCTGAGCGGATCGGAGGGGTTCGCCGTGCTGAGCCCGATCTGGCCGGCCTTCGGGGCAGGGTCGGGGTCAGTCAGCGGGGCCGGCACCCCCGCCACCATCGAAGCGTCCGGTCTGGCTCCTTGGGCGCGCGTGGTCTGGGCTGCCAGACTTTGAGAGGCGGCGGTTTTTCGCCTCGGTGGCCAGTTGATGTAACCGTCGCGGCGGTATCACTTTGTGCCTGGCGCGCCGCGTTTTGTGCCGGGTTTTTCCCCGCCGAGGACTGCTAGGGGTTAGTCGGGTTTTGTGCGGTGGCGGTGGTGGCGGTGGTGGCACCGCCCGAGGTCGCCTGGGCGCGCAGAGTCGCGGCTCCCGCCGCGGTTTCTTTGGTAGCGTTCGCGGTGGCGTTGGCGGTGTTGGTGGCGTTGTTCGAGGTCTGCGCCGAGGTTTTCGTTGACACGGCGTCGGCAAGGTTCGTGGCAGTGGCGTTGGGGTTTTGTCGAGTTAGTTGCGGTGGCTTGGTTCGGGCCTGGCTGGGTAGTGCCGGAAGCGGTAGAGGTCGGGTTTGTCGCGCCCCCGCCCTGGGGGTTCGCCACCAGGTTGGCGTTGCCCGAAGCCAAGGCGTTTCCGGCCAGATTCGTTCCACCTGAAACACTCGCGCCCGCGCCCGAAGCGGTACCGGCACCCGTGGTGGCCTGCGAAAAGCTCTGCAGCATTTTTGCCAGGCTTCCTTCCGAGGCGGCTTTTCCCGGCAGGGCGGGATTCCCCGCGGTGGGATTCCCCGTAGTCAAAAAGGCACTGTCCATCCGTGATTCCGCAGTGGGGACATTGGCCCCCAAAGCGGTGCTGGGAGCCGGGTTCGTGGGGATTCCCTCGGCACTTTGCCCCGCCGCAGCCGGGGTAGATATCTGGGCCGACTGCAGTCCTGCGGCCAGATTCGCGGCGGCAGAGGAGGCGGCTGGGGCCAGTGCGTTTTGCGCCCCCATCTGTGCGGCGGCATTATTCACGCTGCTCTGTGCATTGGCAGCGGCTTGTTGGGCAGCTTGCGCAACTTGGGCGGGGGCTGGATTCGTGGAGGGCAGCGAAGGTCCGATAGATGGAATACTCACGGCGGCCCTCCTTTCGAAATACTCTGTATCTGGCATAGTTGTCCCGCTGCTCCACTACATCGGTACCTGGTGTAAAAATCTTAGGCTGATTTGGCACCGGGAGTGGGCTTACGGGCGCGGTTTAGCATTTGGAGCTAAAAATGTGTAGCGTAATAATGACCCCTATCTGGTCGATTATCTCAACCGTGACGGAGAAGATATGTCTATAAACTACCGTTCCACCGAGGCTCAGATTGAGCTGGCACCGAACGATTCGATTCCCGCCCTGTTCTTTGCCCGTGCGCGGGCGCAAGCCCAACCAGGTTGTGATGATGCGTCCTCTGCCTTTCGATCAGGGATGGGAAGAAGTCACCGCCGCGACCCTGGCGAACCAGATTATTGATTTAGCCCGCGGCTTTGTGGGGATGGGCCTGCAGCCCGGAGACCGCATCGGCATCATGGCGGGTACCTCCTATGAATGGGTCTTGGTTGACTATGCGGGCCAGACTGCAGGTTTGACCGTGGTGCCAATCTATGAAACCGATGCCGCGGCCCAGGTGGACTGGATTTTACGAGACACCGCCATGCGTTTAGTAATCACCGACACCGCCACGCAAGCTCGACTTGTGGAAGGCACCGGAGTCAAGGTGGACTGCGGAGTGTGGGCCTTGGAAGACGGCTGTCTGGACGAGATTCGCCTCAAAGGTGTCAATGTTTTGAAGCAAACTGTGCGCGAACGCATGGAGCAGCTCACCCCGGATTCCCTGTTGAGTGTGGTTTATACCTCCGGCACCACCGGCAAACCCAAAGGGGTAGAACTCACTCAGCGGAATTTCTGCTACATGGCCCTGATGATCTGTGATGCTCTTCCCGAGGTCGTCGATAACCGCCGCACCCGGTTCTTACTGTTCCTCCCCATGGCCCACGTCTTCGGACGTTTCGCCACCTACACCGTACTATCCGGACGCGGCGTGCTGGCTTGCGTACCCAACGTAAAGAACCTACTGGCGGACCTCGCCTCCTTCAAACCTACGGCGATGATCGTGGTACCGCGCGTCCTGGAAAAGATTTACACCGCCGCCCAGATCAAGGCCGGTAAGGGCCTGAAACACCAGATTTCTCTTGGGCAGCTAAGCAGTCCATTCGCTACTCTCAGGCCTTGGACACGGAAAAAGGTCCGGGCGTACAGTTGCGCAACCAGCATCGGGTGGCTTCGCGCCTGATTTTGAACCGCATCAAAGACCTGATCGGCAAGGACTGCAACTATCTAATCTGCGGTGGGGCTCCCCTGGGTGCGCGACTGAATCACTTCTATCGAGGCATGGGCCTGAACATCATCGAAGGTTGGGGGCTGACCGAAACCACCGGTCCCGCCACTGGTAACGTACCCACCGTGCGGATTCCTTCGGTGGGCATTCCCCTGCCGGGTATAGTGATTAAACTCGACGAGGACCACGAGGTTTTGGTGCGCGGCCCCATCGTGATGCGCGGCTACCGGAATAACCCTCAGGCCACCGACGAGGTCCTCTCCCCCGAGGGTTGGTTCCGTACCGGCGACATCGGTGAAATCGACAACGACGGTTTCTTGACCATCACCGGGCGAAAGAAAGAGCTGATTGTCACGGCTTCGGGAAAGAACGTGGCCCCGGCACAGTTGGAAGATGCCTTTCGTGGGCACCCCTTGGTTTCAAACGTCATGGTGATTGGGGACAAGCGTCCCTTTGTGGCAGCTTTGGTTACCCTGGACCGCGAGATGTTGCCGACTTGGTTGGCGAATCACAAGTTACCCCCCATGGACATTGCTGCGGCGGCTGTACACCCGGCCATCCAGGAATCTCTGCAGCAAGGCGCGCAGCGCGCCTCGGCAGAGGTTTCCAGGGCCGAATCCATCCGCAAAGTTCGCGTGATTATGGGTGACTTCACAGTTGATAACGGCATGTTGACGCCTTCGATGAAGGTCAAGCGCAACGTGGTCCTGGAACGATACGCCAAGGAGATCGAACAGATCTACAACAACTGAATCTCTGGCTGCTGGTTGTCAGAGGCAAGCCCTCTCGGACAACTGTATTTGCAGATCCGTGTCAAGCCCTGGGTTAACTGGATTTCCAGATCCCTCTCGCCGGAGATAAAAGCAGTGAACCCGCCGAATCGGCGGGTTCACAACTGGAGGTTATCGGTGCCCTTTTCCCTGGGCCAGATTATTCGGCTTCGAAACGGATACCGCGACGCGTTGTAGCGGCAGCTCCGACCAAAAGTCCGACACCCAAGATCAGGGCGGCGGCAGAAAGGATAGCCGCGTACTGGGCGATGGAGCCGGTACGAGCCAGGCTGCGGCTCAGGTTACCGGATTCCGCATTCACCGCAGAAGCCTGGGAAGCTGTCACATTTTGTTGCGGTTGGGAAACCACAGCGGTCTGTACTGCAGTCGCCGGGATAACGTTGGAGCTGACGGTGGCTTCCTCGGAAACCGCGGTGCCCAGCATGGGGGTGGCCTGTCCGGGAACCAGAGCGGGACCAGCCGGTTCGGGCAGTTCGAACCAAACCACCATCGATTCACCGTTGGTCTGCTCCGGGGTGGCTTCGGTGTTAGCCATGGTCATCAACGGACCCAAATCCGCTACCGGCGTCAGGGGTAGCCAGGTCAGCGCGGGAAGAAGCTGTGAAGGAAGCGGCCGGAACGTAAGTCACCGGAACAGTAACCGTGGAGGCAACCTCACCGGCGGCCTCGGCGGGGGCCTTAGCTTCCTTTTCCTCAGTGGCGGGAGCCTTGGGCCCTTCCGCGGTGGCATCCTTGGTTTCCTCAGTTTCCTTGGTCTCCTGGGCGTCCTTCGCGGGCTCCCCGGTGGCCTGGGAATCAGCAGTTTCTTCTGCCTTTACGGCGTCGGCATCGGTCTTGGGTTCGGGAGAAACTTCAACCCCGGGGGCGGGCGCCTCAGGCGAGGACTTTTCCGCAGTTTCTGCTGGGGTCTGGGTGGCTTTGGCCTTCTGCTGCGCGGTAGCTTCATCGGTGGCCGGTGTAGTTTCCTCGGCCGCAGCATCCTTCGCTTGGTCCACGCCATCTACGGTGTAGGTAGAGGTGGCGGGAGTTTCATCCATCGTCATTTCGATGGGGGAAAGTGAGCCGTCCTGTAGGGCCGCGGTGGTATTGTCATCCGCCAGCGCTGGGGAAAACCCGATGAGCGCTGCGACCAGTAGACCACCACCGGCTGCATATAGTTTGTTCGTTGTTTTCATCTCAGAGACCTCCATGCCCCGTTCGACGATGCCTGTATTCCGATTGTCAGGCTGTGGCTGGGCCTTGCGGCCCGCTACAACCTGTACTTAAAAGTATAGGTTTTCCCAGTGAAATTACACTTGACCCCAACAGTGTGGCCCGCCTCGGGAGGCTGGATACTTTCCTCCCGGTAAGTATCCAGACGGGTGTGTGTGAACTTCATTGATTTCTCGCGAAAACATGTTGTGACCAACAGCAAAAATTCATGTGATTGTGTGAGCAACTTCACACTACATTCAGCATTGAAAAACACAGATTGATAGAACATTAGGAGGAATTATGTTCGTACATCTTGGCTTTTGGACGCGGTTCTGCGGCAGCATTTGTGCAGGTCAACGTGCGTTTGATGCCGGGTCGAGGTCGGGTGGTGGCGCGACACGCCGAGTGCGGACGGTTTGTGGAAGGTTTTCCCGACTTGGTGGGGCATCAGTGGACGTTAGTGTAACTTTCAGAAAATTAGTAAAAATTGTGATATTTCACAGAAGATTGTCAAGGTTTTTTCAGGGGTGTTGCTGGGCGAGTCCTTTTCGGCCTCTCCAGCGGTATCGGTGGCTGTTCCAGCCTCCACAGACATACTCATAATCAGTTCCTTTCCGTTACGGATTTAGGGACAACCCCACCCCAACACGGAGCAGGGAAACTCAAACACCCACCAACAAACAGGCAAAACAAAACCCCGCAGCAAAAGCAACGGGGATAAGAAAAACTGAATCTATTTGCGGGATTTGTTATCTATTAACGATATTTAGCCAGTCTTAGTTTCGAGCAATTCGGCAAAGCGTCGTGATGAAGACCCAAAACCTCGCTAGCCGTGCTGGTAGCTACTCTGGTCGCGATGCTATTAGCAGTGCCGGTAGCCAGACCGGCTGTGGCAGAAGCCGTTTTCGCGGTGGCCTTGGTGCCGCTGCCAGATTGGTTCTTCTGGCGGGCCTTGGCTTTGACTACGTGTTTTGCCAAGGCCAGTACAGGGCCAATTTCGCCGTGCTGCACCGTAGTGATCAACTGCTCGTAACCAATAGCGCTGCGGTTCGTGTCTAACCCTTCCGCCTGATGGGCAGTCTGAGTTAAAAAGAGTCTCCCTATATACACGGTGGCCAAGGTCTGCTATGCTCGATGTTGAGGCCAGTTAGCGCCCCGTGCAAGTCTCGAAATAACAGACCAATAGAACGCGCGGGAATCGGAACTGGCCTCATTCATTTCTCAAATGAATCTGATGTAACCCCTCACCGTCCAGCACCCACAACTCCTTGATACGATTGTGCGGATTACGCAGGTTATACTGTCTCAATTGCCGCTCCAGTAAGATGCTCATATATAATCCGCCAAAATCAATAATGAAACGATTTTTGACTGCGCCCTTTTCTTTTGCCTTTTTAACCTTCGTATCAATTTGAGCCTTTACGGCGGAGTACTTTAGTGATTGAACACGTTTTGCTTCGAATTGGTGGCCGTGCCATATCATGTCGTTTGACGGTTTATTACCCTTACGGCCCTTCGGATCATCTTCGGGATAGTACTCGTTTTGTGGAAGCCATTCTGTGGGTGGGTGTCCCAGACGTTGGAGTTCTTCAACCAGCTCAATCTCATGCGGGTTCATGACTTCCCCGTTGGTGGGGATTCCCAGGGCATCCTGTCTCGCGTCCCAATCACCCCTGGGTCTTCGCTGCAGTCTCAGCGCGACATTCGCGTGTAACCGCACTGTTTATGTACTCATTTTCCTTCCTCCTTCAGCCTTAACACTGTGCATTATGCCTACGTTCGATGCATATTGCATATCACTTGTCAAGCACACTGCATAAAGTGTTTGCATTTTGCATAGATTGGGGTATGATAGACACATGAACACAACAAAGTGGACATTAAAAGCGCTAGGTGATGTACCAGTGAACACCATCGCTAAGCGCGCTGGGATTGTAGGGTCTACCCTGCAACGCCAGCTAGATGGCGACCGGGTCAGCGGCGAAACTGTTATCGCCGTAGCCCGCGCGCTCAATCTAAACCCCGTACAGGCCCTCGTTGATTCTGGTGTTCTCACCCCCCGAGGATGCGAGTCGCGGTAAGGCGCAGGTGGCGTTACGCGCCGCGAGCGACCTGGAGCTGGCACGGGAACTTCTGCGACGCGCCGAAGCAAGCGACACAGGCTTCTACGATAAGCCCATCAGTGAGGCCACGCAGGAATAACCGAATATAAAAAGAAAGGGCCCTCCCCCGCTTCGCGCGGGTCTGCAGCTCGGCCCATTCTGCCCGGTCGGCCCTATCAGAGCGCGGCCCGCCCTTACTGTTTGGGAATACCAGCCCCCACTCGTTTCGCGTCCATTCTTCTCTCCACCTGACCAGGGCCGCAGCGAACCACGGGGATAGCACCTGCACGCGGACACCAGCCGCGGATTTTGTCGGCACCAGGTGGTATCCCCCGATTAGTTGTCGCGCTTCATACCCTGAAGGCAGCACGTACTGGCCGGTTTCCTTGTCTTTGGTGAGGGCTTGGAGCTGGTGTTCCACGGTGAGGGTGCTAGAGGGAGCCGGTTTCGTACTCGCGTTTCCTCGTCATGAAGTCAGTGTAGCCTACTGTAGTCATTACTGTAGTCATTACTGTAGTCATTTGGAGGGCAAATCACGCCTTATTGGGGTATTTTCCTAGTCGTTGTGTTCCGCGTCTTTGAGGTGTCTTTTGTTGAGATTGTGCGGTTTTCCCTGGTCGGGCTGACAGGATTTGAACCTGCGACCCCTTGACCCCCAGTCAAGTGCGCTACCAAACTGCGCCACAGCCCGTTTGCTTCCATCCAGCATCCGGAAAAAGCAACGTTGTTACTTTACCCTATTGACCCGCGACTTACGAAACCGACTCTGTGACGGCCCCAGCCCGCGAATTAACGGCGGCGCTTTTCGCGCACCCGCACGCCGATGCGCACCGGAGAACCCACGAAACCGAAAGTTTCGCGCAGCCTGCGCTCAATGAATCGCCGGTATTGCGGATCGAGGAAACCCGTCGTGAACAGCACGAAACGCGGCGGGCACACCCCCGCCTGAGTGGCATAGAGAATCCTGGGCTGCTTACCACCACGCAGCGGATGGGGATGCGCCGCCACCAGCTCCCCCAGAAAAGCGTTCAGACGCGAAGTCGGAACCCTGGTGGACCATCCTTCCAGGGCCACCTCCATGGCACGGGTGATGCGGTTTGTGTGCCAACCCGTGCGCGCCGCTACATTGATCTTCGGTGCCCAAGAGACGTGATTCAGATCCAGCTCCTGCTCGGCCTTCAACTCGTCCTGGCGGTACTCGTCCACCAAGTCCCACTTGTTATTCACCACCACCAAAGCCTTACCGGCATCGACTACTTGGTTTACCACCCGCACGTCCTGCTCACTCAGAGACTCGGCTCCGTCCAGCAGCACCAGCGCCACATCCGCGCCCTCGATAGCCGCCTGGGTACGCAACACGGCATAGTAGTCCGCCCCCACGGTACGCTTGATACGACGCCGCACCCCGGCGGTGTCCACGAAAACCCACTCCTGGCCGTCCAGCTCCAGGACCTCGTCCACGGGGTCGCGCGTCGTGCCCGGCACCTCGGAAACCACCACGCGCCCCGAACCCGCCAAGGAATTCAACAGCGAAGATTTTCCCACATTGGGGCGCCCCACCAGCGCGACCCGCGGCGTGGAATCCGCCGCTCGTGTCACCTCGGTCTGACCTTGGGCTGGCAACACCGCCAAAACCGCATCCAGCAACTCCCCTACTCCGCGCCCGTGCAAGGCGGAAATCGGGTAAGGCTCGCCCAAACCCAAGCTCCACAGCATCGCCGCGTCCGCCTCTGAGCGCTCAGAATCCACCTTGTTCGCCGCCAAAATCACGGGTTTACCCGAAGTTCGCAACACCCGCATCAGCTTCTCGTCTGTGGCGGTGGCTCGACATTGGCATCCACCACGAAAAATCGCGGCGTCCGCCAAGTCAATCGCCACCTCGGCCTGCTGGGCCACCATCTGGTCCAGGCCCTTCACGTCGACTTCCCAACCCCCGGTGTCCACCAGGTGAAAGTCCTTCCCCGCCCAGTTCGTGTCGTAAGTCACCCGGTCACGAGTCACCCCCGGCTCGTCCAGAACCACCGCTTCGCGCCGCCCCAGAATCCGGTTCACCAACGTGGACTTCCCCACATTAGGTCGCCCCACTATCGCCACCGAGGGCCAGTTATCGCCGCCGTGATGAATCCCCTTCGAACTCGACCTCGCCCTCCAGTAGCGCCCAGTCTTCCTCGTCCAGGTCATAGTCGTCCAAGCCTTCGCGCAGCATCGCTTCGCGCGCGGCCTCCTCTTCGGGGTCCGTCGCCTGCCAGCCCGGTGCGGGGACTTCCCACTCGGCGAGGTCGCCCTGCCCCGGCACCGGCGTTACCTTCGCGGTACCAACCCCGGCGAGGTCCTCGACCCGGGTACCGTCACCACCTACGTAAGCCTCGCCTGCAGTTGAGGTGGGGTTCGTAATCTCAGATTCAAAGTTTTTAGGCACAGTTATCCTGCCTCTGTCTCGCAGTAACGATTCGTCTCTAGGCTAAGCGACGCGAAATCAGCCGCATCACCGCATCCAAAGTTTCACTCACATCCAGGTTCGTCGAATCCAGGGTCTCTACCCCGTCGGCGGCCTCGAGGAAAGCAGTGACCTGGGCGTCTTTCGTGTCGCGCTCTATCACCAGCTGCTTTTCTCTCTCCAGGGAAGCATCTCCACCGTCGCCGCCGTTTTGCAAAGACCGCCTGGCCAGGCGCACCTGCGGGTCGGCCGTCAAAAGCAAACGTACCTGGGCGTGGGGAGCCACCACCGTGGTGATGTCGCGTCCCTCGGCGACGATACCCCGGCCCGACTCCACCGCGGCGGCGATGATGTCGCGCTGCTGGTCGATCAAGACACTGCGCACCTCGGGAACGGCGGCCACCGCAGAGACAACCGAGTTGATGTGGTCGGTTCGAATCACATTCTTTACGTCCACTCCCCCGACGAAAATCCGCGGCGCGTGCGGCACCGCGTTGATTTCCAGTTCCATCTGCCAAACGCAGGCCCCCACGGCCACCGGGTCTTTCAAGTCAACACCCTGGTGTTCCACCCACCAAGCAGCCGCGCGATACATCGCACCAGTATCCAAGTAGCCCAAATCCGAAGCAGCCGCTACGTTGCGCGCAATCGTGGACTTACCCGAGCCAGAAGGCCCGTCAATGGCGATGATGACTCCCTGTCCTAGCACGCGTTCGCGCAGATCTTGGTAATTGGCGTAATCCATGTCCGACCCCTTCCTGAATAGCTGCTAACTATATTAAGGCATATCCATCACAGATTCGCCACGCTCCAACCGCGACGCTGCAGATGCTCACAAAGCGGTTCCACCGAAGCCGGCACCACATAGATGGTGGCCAGGCCTTGAGCCTGCCCCAGAGAGTGTTCCAAACGGAAGTCCTCGATATTTATCCCCGCGTCGCCGATTTCCGCAAAGAGCCGCCCCAGGAAACCCGGTTCGTCAGGAATCAGCACCGAGACAGTGCCGTACTTGGAAGCCGCGTCACCGTGTTTGCCGGGAATCCGCGCCACGCCCTCGTTTCCCGCGGTCATGACTTGGTTGATGGCTCCCACCGCGGGATTGAACCAGCTCTCGCGGTCCAGGTCCAAGCCGCTGAGCAGCCGGTCCAGCTGCGCGCGGAAGTCTTGGAGGACTTCGCGCACTGCCTGGGCGTTCCCCGCCAAAATCACATTCCACAAACGCGGATCCGAGGCCGCGATGCGGGTGGTGTCGCGCAGTCCCCCTCCCGCCAGTTCCAGGGCCGAGAGCGGGGCTTGGGCCAAGAGCCCCGCCAGCAAGGAGGACACCAGTTGAGGTACGTGGGATACCAGCGCCACCGCCCGGTCGTGTTCCTCTACTTCCATAGAAACCAAGAAGGCGCCGAGGTCCGTACCGAGGTTTCGTGCCGCCACTACGGTTTCGGCCCGGGTCGAGGAATGCGCCACCACCACCCAGGGTTTACCTACGAAAAGTTCCGCGCTGGCCGCCGCAACCCCGTTGGTTTCTTTGCCCGCCATGGGGTGCACCGAACAGTAGCGCTGGGCTGCCTGAGCGTCTTGGCACAGCACTTCGGCGATGATGGGTGACTTAACGGAAGCCACGTCCAGGACGCAGGCCTGGGGGAATTCGTGAAGTGCGGCGATCACCAGGGGTGCGGTTACATCGGGGGGTGCGGCCACCACGACGAGGTTTGGGGGTGGCATAGGTGCCAGGGAAGCGGCTTCGGCCAGCGGTAATTTCCCCGGGTCGGCTTTTCCCGCCCCGAGGCTGGTGGCCAGCGCCACCGCGGTGGGCGAGGCATCGCGCAGATATACCGGGAGGCCTTCGCGGGTCAAAGCCAGTCCGATAGAGCCTCCAATCAGTCCCACCCCGATGACGAGGACCGGACCGCGGGTTGCGGCGGTGGCGGGGTTAGGGGTGGGTAAGGCTTGGGGGATGCGGAGTGAACAGTAGGGTGCGTGTGCTCCATCACAGTCCCACCATCTGTTGGAGCTGGGCCAGTTCGGGCCCGTGCAAGAGACGCAGATGTGCTTCTCCCAACCCTTCGAGCCGCACATTTCCCACCGCGATGCGTGTCAAGGCAGAAACCGGGTGCCCCACGGCAGACAGCAGTCGGCGCACCACGCGGTTCTTTCCCGAGTGCAAAGTGAGTTCCACGATAGAGGAGCCGCGGCGGATTTCGATCAATCGGAATTTATCTACCTTAACCTCCCCGTCTTCGAGTTCCACTCCACTGGCCAGTCGTTTCCCCAAGCCGGGTTTCACCTGGCCTTGCACCATGGCGACATAGGTTTTCGGAACCTCAAAGGAAGGGTGCATCAGGCGGTGTGCCAGTTCCCCGTTGTTCGTCAGCAGCAGTAATCCCGCGGTACCGGTGTCGAGACGCCCCACGTGGTAGACCCGCTGGGCCAGCGAGGTGGCGTAGTCGCCCACGCAGGGTCGGTCATCTTCGGGCTGCATGGTGCAAACCACCCCGACCGGCTTGTGGAAGGCCCAAACCTGCAAGGTGGTGTCGGTGTGGATTCTTTCCCCCGTCCACCTCGATGCGGTCACTGGGAAGTACCCGCATCCCCATCTCGTGTACTACCTGGCCGTTTACCGAGACCCGGCCTTTGGCAATCATGTCTTCGCAGGCGCGACGCGAAGCCACCCCGGCGTTAGCCAAGACTTTTTGGAGGCGCTGGGGCTTTTCGGCAGAAGTATCCGCAAGGTGCGCCGAGGTGTTCTCATTCATGTGTTTCCCTCTCTTCTGAGTCGGGGGCGTCTAGGGGAGTTCCCTTGATTTCAGAATCTGCCGATTCGGAATCCAGGATTTCGTTTAGGTCTGTGGCCAGCACTGCCGAAAGGTCGGGGTTTTCCGGCATATAGGGAGCCAGAGGTGGCAAATCATCGAGGGAACTGAGTCCGGATTGCTCCAGGAAGGCAGTGGTGGTGCGGTACAGCAGTGCTCCCAGATTGGTTTGGCCGCATTCCTCGATTAGGCCGCGCGCAGCCAGGTTGCGCATCACGGAATCCACATTCACCCCGCGCACCGCGGCAACTTGCGCGCGGGTGCAGGGTTGACGGTAGGCCACCACCGCCAAGGTTTCCAAGGCAGCCTGGGAGAGCCTTCCCGAAGCTCCCACAGTGACGAAGCGGGAAACCAACTCTTGGAAACGCGGGGCAACGTAGATGCGCCAACCCCCACCCACTTCACGTAACTCGAAACCACGTGGGCGAGAAAACAGAGCCCCTTCACCGCCCTCGCCGCGGTATTCGGCGGCCAACTGGTCCAGGGCCGTGAAAACCTCGTCCCCGCTGATGTCGAAAACGGTGGCTAAGGTCGCGACGTCGACCGGATTCTCGCAGATCATCAAGATAGCTTCGAGACCGGCTTTGAGTTCACTTAGGTCTGTGTTCTGTGTCATTCCCACTCGTCTTCTAGGTTCTGGGACAAGTCTGGTTCCTGCGAGGAACCCTGCCAGGTAAGAACTAACTTACCTAAGGGATTGTCTTGGGTGAAACCGACCAGACCGGACCGATACATATCCAGCAGCGCCAAGAAGCGCGAAATCACCACCGGCAGAGTTTTCGCATCCGCCACCAGCTCGCGGAAAGTCAAGGTGCGAGCCTCTTTGAGACGAGCGGAGATGACTTGGGTTTGCTCCGAAACAGAAACCAGCGGATCGTGCATATTCTCTATCAGCACCTGGGGGGTAACGGTATAGAGTGCCCCCGCGGCCAGCCAGGCCAAGCGTTCGGGATCGATGTCGGCGCGCAGCTGGGCCAGCACCGATTTCAAAACTGGCTCTTTGCCCGGCACACGCCCTGCCACCAGGCGGTTCGCTTCCAAGAGTTCCTCGAGATGACCGGTGGCTTCTTTGTAGGTCTGGTATTGAATCAGTCGGGAAATCAGCAGGTCCTGTGCCTCCAAGAGTTCCAAGTCTTCTTCGGATTCTTCGACCCCAGGCAGCAAACGTGCGGCCTTGATATCCAACAGGGTGGCCCCGATCAGCAGGAACTCGGTGGCTTGAGAGAGGTCGGGATGCGCTGCGATATAGGCCAAGAAATCCCCGGTAACTTCCGCCAGGGCAAAAGCGGTGATATCGAGTTTACGTTTCGCCACCAAATCGGCCAGAAGGTGAAAGGGCCCGGTATAAACCACAGAGCGTACCTCGAAAACCGGGCCGTCTTGAACTGTCTGCGCGCAATCCTCGCCAACTACCGCGGCGTCCTCGACGGGGGCGGCACCCAGATCAGGCGACATAACCCTTGGCGATGACTTCGCGGGCCAGGCGACGGTAAGCCGCGGCGCCCTCGTGGGAGGAGTCGTATTCCGTGATGGGCTTGGTGGCGACGGTAGAATCGGGGAAACGCACGGTGCGTTTGATGTAGGTGGTGAAGATCTTGTCTTGGAAGGCTTCGAGGAGACGGTCGCGGACTTCTTTGGAGTGCAGGGTGCGGGCATCGACCATGGTGGTGAGAATGCCGTCCAGCTGCAGTTTGGGGTTCAAGCGGTCGCGCACCGTGTTGATGGTTTCCATCAGCAACGCCACGCCGCGCAGCGCAAAGAACTCGGTGGCGACGGGGATGATGACGCCGTGGGCGGCGGTGAGGGCATTTATAGTCAGCAAACCCAAAGAGGGCTGGCAATCCACCACAATCAAGTCATAGTCGTCTTCGACCTGGGACAGGATTCTGGCCAAGATACTTTCGCGCGCTACTTCGTTGACCAGCTGAAGTTCGGCGGCAGAAAGATCGATATTCGCCGGCAAAACATCCAGATTCGGGTGATAGGTGTGGCAAATCACATCGGAAGTTTTCAGCTCCCGGTTGTGTCCTACCATCAGGGAATACACCGTGGTTTCCATCTCGTGGCCGTTGATTCCCAAGCCCACCGAGGCCGCACCCTGGGGATCGAAGTCCACCAGCAGCACCTTGCGGCCATATTCCGCCAGGGCCGCGCTGAGATTAATCGCGGTAGTGGTTTTTCCGACCCCGCCCTTTTGGTTGCACATGGCGATGATTCGCGCGGGACCGTGCGACTCTAGAGGCTCCGGCACTCGAAATTCAGGATCCGCATCCGGGACGGGCATCATGGCTGTCTGCGTGCTTTTCACCTCTACAGTTTACCTTTCTGGCGCGCTTTAGTGGTCACGGCTCTCGGGTGAGAACTGGCATAAACTTCTTTTATCATGTCGCGGGTGATGTTGGTATAGATCTGGGTGGTGGAAACCGAGGCGTGCCCCAAAAGTTCCTGTACTACTCTCACGTCGGCTCCCCCCGCCAACAGGTGCGTGGCGAAACAGTGCCGCAGAGTGTGGGGGCCTATCTGGTGGCCCGCGGTCTGGTCCAAGCCACTGCGCCTGGCAGCCTGTTGAATGATGGCCCAGGCGGATTGCCGGGACAGCGGGCGGCCCAGAGTGTTGAGGAAAACCGCCCCGCGAGACTTTCCCTTCGCCGCCAGGGCGGGGCGTTGCCCCACCAGGTATGCCTCCAAAGCCTGCACCGCAAATGAACCCAGAATCGCCAGGCGTTCCTTGCGTCCCTTGCCGAAAAGACGCACCAGGGCGAGGCCGCCGTCTTCCCTAAACCCCGCACCCGGCGCAAGCTGGGAGTACCCGCCGGAGCCGTCCTCGGCCGGGACCCCGCAGGCGCCGAAACCCCAACCCGCACCGCCACGCCCGGAGCCGTCCTCGACGGGGTCAATCCCCAAATCCAAATCATCCACTGCTAAAGCCGTCGCTTCACTGATGCGCGCCCCGGTGGCGTAGAGGAACTCGAGCAGGGCACGGTCGCGCAGCGCCATGGGGTTGTCAGGGGAACTGGCGGCCTCTAAGAGACGCTGGGTCTGTTCCACGGAAAGCACATTGGGCAGGTGTTTTCCCGGTTTCGAAGGCTTTACCGTCGCGGCCACATCGCGCGTGATTTCCCCGTTTTCCAAGGCGAAAAGATGCCAGGAACGCGCCGCTGAGAGACTGCGCCTGATAGAGGCCGGACCCAAAGGCGGATGTGTGGTGTCACCCTGCCCCAGAAAAGCCACGAAACTTTCGACATCTTGGCTGGTGACTTCGGCTAGTTGCCTCACCTGCGTGGATTGCAAGAAATCGACATAGCGAAGCAAGTCGCGGGTGTAGTTCGACACGGTGTGTGGCGAAGCACCTTTTTCCACCGCCAAGAAATCCAGATAGGGCTGGGGATTGAGACCCGAAGGCCACTGCCCAGCTGCCTGTGTACGCACTGCCTTCTCACCTCCTCGGCCCTGGGCTCGCTTTTTCATTCCAGGTGCTTTTTTATAGTATCGAAGCAGGTGAGATACACCTGGCAGATACGGGCGCGCCCAGCGTTTCGCGCCTTATAGAAGGACAGAGGAACCCATGACTTTCACCACGACACAGCTGGATACCCAGGCAATCAAATACGCCAAAGCCTTGGCCGGGGACATGGTAGAAAAATGCCGGACACGGACACCCGGGCACCCCTGGTTTCGCTGGCGGGTGCCGCCTATCTGCTCTACCAGCACATCATGTGTCTGGACCCCCAGGACCCGAAGTGGCTGGGGAGGGACCGCTTTGTGCTGTCCGCGGGACATGCTTCGGCGCTGCAGTACATTCAACTTTTCCTGGCCGGTTTCGATGTGTCCCTCGATGACCTGCGTCACTTCCGCCAGCCCGGGGAATCTGTACCGGTCACCCTGAATACGGTGTGGTTCCCGGGGTCGAGGTCACCACGGGACCTTTGGGGACCGGGGTGGCGGCCGGGGTGGGGATGGCGATGGAACAGCGTCGCCTGCGCGGGATGCTCGATCCGGATGCCCCGGCCGGGCAGAGTCCCTTTGACCACCAGGTTTACGTGGTAACCGGGGATGGCTGTCTGCAAGAAGGCCTGGCCTACGAGGCGATTTCCCTGGCGGGAACCCAAGAACTGGGGAACCTGGTGTTGCTCTATGACGAAAACCGCATCTCGATCGAGGACGATATCGACGTGGCCTTCACCGAGGATGTCCCCGCCCGTTTCGAGGCCATGGGGTGGCACGTGCAATGCGTGGATTGGCTGCGTGGGGACGGTTCCTATGTCGAGGACCTCGAGTCGCTGGATCGGGCATTTGCGGCGGCCCGCGCCGAAACTGGCCGGCCTTCGCTGATTAAGCTGCGCACCATCATTGCCTGGCCCACTCCCGGAAAGCAAAACACTGGGGGTTCCCACGGGGCCAAGTTAGGCACGGATGCCCTGAGTGGTTTGAAAACTGCGCTGGGCTTGGATCCCCAGCAATCCTTCGCCTTTGACCCCGGGGTTTTAGCTGAGGTCCAACAGGCCTCGCTGCGGCGCGCGGCACGTGCGCGGGCCGACTGGGATCGTCGTTTCACCGCCTGGCAGCAATCCCACCCGAGCCAAGCCGCCCTGCTGCGCCGACTGCAAAGCGGGGAACTGCCCGCGGGCATAGAGGACCTGCTGCCGCACTTCGAGGCGGGTAAGGACATAGCGACCCGGCAGGCCTCAGGGATGGTAATCAATGCCCTGGCCCCCGCACTGCCGGAACTGTGGGGTGGTTCGGCGGATTTGGCGGGTTCGAACAACACCGCCATCAAAGGCGCCAAGTCCTTTATCCCCACCGATCGGGTCTCGAAAGTCTGGAGTGCGGACCCCTTGCAGGGTCGCAACCTGCACTTCGGGGTGCGTGAACACGCCATGGCGGGGATTCTCAACGGCATCGCCACCAGCGGTCTGACCCGCCCCTATGGCGGAACCTTCTTTGTTTTCAGTGACTTCATGCGCGGGGCGGTGCGGCTCAGCGCTCTGATGAACCTGCCGGTGACTTATATCTGGACCCACGACTCGGTGGGTGTGGGCGAGGACGGTCCCACGCACCAGCCGGTGGAAACCCTGGCTACGTGGCGAGCCCTGCCGCGTTTTTCCGTGGTGCGTCCCGCCGACGCCGAGGAAACCGCCTGGGCCTGGTTGGAAATCTTGCGTCGACGCGGGGCGGCCGGCCTGGTGCTGTCGCGGCAAAACCTGCCTAATCCCGGCCGGGAAGAATCCGGGTTGGCCCCGGCTTCCCTGGTGAGTAGCGGGGGTTACGTGCTGCGCGAACTGGTTGGGCCAGGAAAAGACCTCCAGGTGTTGCTGCTGGCTACCGGCTCCGAGGTGTCTTTGGCGCTGTCCGCCGCTCAGATGCTCTTCGAGCAGGGTATCGGGGTGCGGGTGGTGAATCTGCCTTGCCTGGAGTGGTTCGAGGAACAGAGCCGGGAATACCGCGATTCAGTGCTGCCCCCACAGGTACGTGCCCGGGTCTCGGTCGAGGCCGGGGTGGCGATGCCGTGGTATCGGTATCTGGGTTCGGCGGGTCGTGCTCTATCTATCGAGGACTTCGGGGTGCCCTTGGGCGGGGCCGCAGCCTTCCAACACTTTGGTTTCACGCCGGAAAACCTCGTGGCACTGGCGAAAGAGTCCCTCGAGGCGGCGCAGGAGACACCTACGGCTGCCACAACGCCGATAGCCTGAGGCCACATCAAAACCTTAAAAGCAAGGGCCCAGGGTGATTCACCCTGGGCCCCAAAAGCTGTAACGCTTACTGTGCCGGGGTCTGCGCGGGAGTCTGCGTAGCAGTTTCAGTCGCGCTGGGTGTAGGAGTCGCCGTGCTGGACTGCTGGAGTTGCTGCTGGAGTCGTTGCTGCAAAACTTTGCTGTACTGTTGGTCTTGTGAAGTATGTGTGGTGGTGGGGGTCTGCATGGTGAAGTTGAACAAGATGATGGCAAAGAGCCACACGAGCGAGGTAACCACCGTGGCGATGTTTAGGTTACGCTGTCCTACCCCGGAAGAAGCCATCGCCGAAGTCAAACCGCCACCAAACATATCCGACATACCGCCGCCCTGTCCTTTGTGCAGCAAAATCGACAGCACCAGCAGCAGTGAACTGAGAACCAGCAGAACCAGGGCGGTTATATTCAAAGCAGTCAGCATGATTTCCTTAGAACTCTCACCTTCAGTTAGCCTGGCAATAATATCATGTCCCAAGCGTTATACTAAGCTGGTGAGCCTCAAAGCTTGGAATCTCTCGCCAGTCATCGCCGTGTTGTGCGTATTTGTCGGCGGTGCCTGCGGCTCTGTATTGCGCTGGTGGGCCAGCCTCGCCACCGTCTCCCTCGAACATTCCACCCACTGCCGTAACTGGTGCCACATGTTGCTGGGAGAGGGCGGTGTGAATCTCGATACCTGGATTTTGAACCTGCTTTCCGTATTCTTCCTGGCCTACCTCACCGCCCGATTAGCCTCCTCGCCCCAGCGCCATCGTTCCCAGTTCATCAAACTCCTGGTCGGCACCGGTTTCTGTGGGGGCCTGGGTACCTACGGCGGTCCGGTGTGGCAAGTGGTGGGCTATCACGGTTTTGACCCGGTTTTCTTGGCGGAGTTGGTGGGTCTCTTTGCGGCGGGGCTTCCGGTGGGGTTATTCGGTATGTTCCTGGGTGCCCGACGTTCCCGGGTCGAGGTAAGCCGCGTCGAGGTAAGCCGCGCGGGGAAAAGCGGTGGGTTGCGTTGAATACGTGGTGGGTGCTCTTGGGCGGCGGTTTAGTGCCACCTGTCGTTTCGCCGTGGAAAAAGCCACCACGGCCCTGCTGGGTAAGATCGGGCAACATCGACATTGCGCCGATGAACCCGAAAAGCGCCTGTGGATGGGGTGGGGAATCATCTGGGTCAACATCACGGGGTGTTTCCTGGTGGGATACGTGGCTTCTACACCCTGGCTGGCCGGGGTCTCACCCCTGCTCCAGGCCGGTTTCCTGGGAGGCTACACCACTTATTCCACGGCGATTATGGACACCATCGGCTACACCTTTAAACCTGAGTTCAACTGGGGCTATGCCTGGCGCGCCACCTTCATCATCGCAGCCAGCATGGCCGTAGGCATAGCGGCAGCTCTGGCCGGGGCGTGGCTGGGTTGCTTGAGCTAAGCCGGGTTTCGGCGCTGCCCCTACAGACCCAGACAGAACCTTTCTATATAGCAGCCGCACCAGCCAGCTGTCGAACTTTCTTCTTGGCTCCACGTTGCAAGGCTTGCACCGGTGTGCCTCCCAAGAAATCATCGGCGCTAAAGAGCCACTGGGCCGCCTGTGAATCCGTAAAGCCTCCGTCGCGAAGCAGAGTCAGGGTCCCAGCCAAAAGAATCTAAGGGAGCCTTCGGGGCTTCGCTATCTCCCTGGGGACAAAAGAAATCCTGGGAGACGCGCAACTTCGAGTCCTCGGGGTGGTGCAGCGCCAACAGCTGGCCGTCACGAACCCAAGACCGGATTTTCTTTGCCTCGACTCGGGCAAAACTCGCCGCTTCGTTCAGGGTCAACCACGTAGAGGCTTGCCAAAAATTCTCCATGGTTAAAAACCTAGAGGAAAACTTGGGGAAAACCGGGAAGGCACACAGCTAGGGAACAGTTTTTCCCTTAGACTTGCAACTGACAAATATAGGAGGATGTGAACAGGTGAACACCACTTCGTCGTCGGACTCGAGCAAGTCCCCTACCCCCGCACACGCCGGGGTACCGCAGAGCAACCAGATGGCGACCACCAAACTCCCCTCCCTGAGCGAAGGTGGCACAGCAGCGCCCACGCAGCTTTCGGCCGAGATCCCCGACGCCTATCCCCCGCCGCCCGTATCTTTCCCACCCGTAACCAGCGCCGCATTTCCCTCGCCCCACACTCAAACCGAAACCGCCCCTAGTCAAGACACCGCGGCGTCCTCGACCCTAGAAACACCCACGCACCATGCCAACTCCCCCTACGACCTCTCAACGGAATACCACAATAACGACCCGGCCGCTACCAGCCCCGCACCCAGCCAGGACGAAGCGCCACCCGCTCCGCGCCCCGAAGCGCCCGACCGGTTGATCGGCACGGTTATCGACGACCGCTACCGCATCGAAGCGCGGATTGCGCGCGGTGGAATGGCGACGGTGTACAAGGCCCACGATTCAAGGCTGGATAGACACGTGGCCTTGAAAATCATGTATCCGCATCTGGCGGAATCCCAGGAATTCGTCACTCGGTTCCGCCGCGAGGCCCGTGCCGCGGCGAAACTGACTCATCCCGGAGTGGTCGCGGTCTATGACCAAGGCACCACCGAAGGCTCCAGTTATCTGGTGATGGAGCTGGTCAAGGGACCGAATCTGCGCACGTATCTGCGTTCCCACGGCTGCCTGAAGGTAGGGCGCTCCCTGGAAATCACCGCCCAGATTCTTTCCGCACTATCCACCGCGCACCGTCAGGGCCTGATCCACCGCGATGTGAAGCCCGAAAATGTCTTGCTCCCCAAGGACAGTTCGGTGAAGGTAGCTGATTTCGGCCTGGCGAGGGCTGCCTCTGAAGTTACCGCCGCCACCACCGGTTCCATTCTGGGTACTGTGGCCTACCTTTCGCCCGAAACCGTTTCTGGGCACGTGGCCGATGCCCGGGTGGATGTCTACGCCGTGGGGATTATGCTCTACGAGATGTTGACCGGAGTGGCGCCTTTCACCGGGGACACACCGATCCAAATTGCCTATGCGCACGTGAATCAAGATATTCCCCGACTGCGCGAGGACTACGATTGGGTGCCACAGCCAGTGGATGACCTGGTAGCACGCCTCACCAGTCGCGATCCCGCCCAGCGTCCCGTCGATGCAACGGCCGCCTTGGAACTGGTGGAACAGACTTTGGCGCAGTTGGACTCCACCGACCTGGAGCTGCGCGGCCAAGCCGAGCCGGTCGAGGTGAATGAACCGAACTTCGATTCCGGTCAGATGGCGACCCCTACCCTGGTCGAGGTACCTCTACCGGCCCCACAACCCCATAACCTGGGTGAAGGCAGCCCGGGTTCAGACACAGCGACCAAGTCGGGAAAGTTGTTGCCGATACTGATAACCATCGCCGGTGTATTGCTGGTGGGACTGGGGATTGGCTGGTATCTGCTGTTGGGCCCCGGATCGTACGACCCGGTACCGGATGTGGTGAATCAACAGTGGGCCACGGCCTCTAGCAACCTGGAAAAAGCCAAACTGAATTTCGTGCGGGTCGAGGAATTCAGCGACACGGTGGCGGCTGGGAATGTGTCGCGCACCGTGCCGGGAGCCGGGGATGAAGTGTGGCGTTTCGGCGAAGTAAAGGTCTATGTTTCGAAAGGCATCCAGATGTTGGATGTGCCCGACCTGTCTAAAACCGCCAAAGACCAACTCAAACAAGTCGTGACGAAAGCCGGTTTCGCAGCGCCCACTATTTCCGAGGCCTATCACGATACGGTGCCGGCGGGCCAAGTCATCAGCCAAGAACCCGCGGCGAACACGAATGTTGCGCACAACACCGTGATTAAAGTCACCGTGTCTAAGGGTCGCGAACCTGTAGTGGTTCCCAGCCTGGAAGGAAAGCTGCGTGACGAGGCCGTGACGATGCTGCATCAGGCGGGTCTGCAAGCCGCCGTAACCGAAGAATACTCTGATGATGTCGCCCGCGGCACGGTGATACGTCAAGACGCGGCGGCAAACACCACGCTGTACCGCAACGATACGGTACCCCTGGTGGTTTCTCGCGGGCCACGCACCGTGACGGTACCCAGTGTGCGGGGTAAATCCGAGGCGGCAGCCACCCAAGCCTTAGAGAGCCTGGGGCTGAAGGTCAAGATCACCCGCATCTACTCCGTGGTGGGAGTGGTGGCGGAATCCGACCCCGCAGCGGGAACCGAAGTGGAAGTCGGCACCACCGTTACCCTCAAGATGATCTGAAACGGCGATCTCGACCGGGGCGAACCCCGGTACCCTCGAACGGGGGACCCAAAAACCGAACCTCGACCCGTGCCTGACCCCGAGAAACCTCGAACGGGCACAATCAGAACCCCAGGGACGGGAACTGGTCCTGGTCGCCGGGCTGGATTCCGGGGCGAGCCTGGGCCAACATGGCAGCCACGTCGAAAGCCAACTCCAAAGACTGCTGGTGATTCAGACGCGGATCGACCAGGGTTTCATAGCGGTCGGCCAGGTCGGCATCGTCGATAGTTTCCGTGCCGCCCATCACCTCGGTGACATCATCTCCGGTCAGCTCCACGTGGATGCCACCGGGGATGGTGCCGGCAGTTTCGTGGGCTTCGAAAAAGCCGCGGACCTCGTCGAGGATGGCTTCAAAGTGGCGGGTTTTGATAACCGGAAGCCGGCGCCTTGACCGTATTGCCGTGCATCGGGTCACAGACCCAAACCAGCGGCACCCCGGTGGATTTACCGGCCAAAAGCAGCGGCGGCAGGGACTTACGCACCTGCTTTGCGCCCATGCGCGTGATGAAGCTGAGACGACCGGGCTGCCCTTGGGGATTGAGCTTTTCCACCAAGACCTTTACATCTTGTGGCGTGGTCTTTGGACCCAGCTTGACCCCGATGGGGTTGCGCACCCGAGACAGCATCTGGACGTGGGCCCCGTCGAGTTGGCGGGTGCGATCCCCAATCCAGAGGTAGTGAGCGCTGGTGTTGTACAGCTCCCCTGAGATCGAATCCACGCGAGTCAAGGCGTTTTCGTATTCCAGCAGCAGGGCTTCGTGCGAAGAATAGAAATCTACCGTGCGCAAGGCATCTTCGGGAACCCCGGTGGCGCGCATGAACTGCATGGCGGAATCGATTGAACGCGCCAAGTCGTCGAAGCGCGCGTATGCCGGATTCGCCATGAAACCTTTGTTCCATTCGTGCACGCGACGCAGATCCGCATAGCCTCCCTTGGTGAAAGCCCGAATCAGGTTCAAGGTGGCCGCAGAGTACTGGTAGCACGACAGCAGCCGCTGAGGGTCGGGCTGGCGGGCGGCCGCAGTAAAGTCATTGCCGTTGACCGCGTCACCCCGATAGGAAGGCAGGGTTTGGCCATCGCGGGTCTCGGTGTCGCTGGAACGTGGCTTGGCGTACTGGCCCGCCATGCGCCCCAGCTTAATCACCGGCAGCGCCGAACCGTAGGAAAGCACCACCGCCATCTGCAGCAAAGTCTGAATCTTGAGTTTCAGGCGATTCGCAGTGGAGTCCTCGAAAGTCTCGGCGCAGTCACCGCCGGTCAGAACGAAGGCTTCGCCGCGGGCGGCCTTTCCCAGTTCCTGGCGCAGCTGGTTCACTTCCCCGGCGAAAACCAGGGGGGGACGCTGGGACAGGCGCTGGGCAACCTCGGTCACCTTTGCCGCATCCGGATAGGGCGGCTGCTGGGCGGCCGGGGCCCCGCGCCACGCGGCTTCGAAATCCGCTTTCAGATTCTGTGTGTCTGGATCAGTCATCACGCCTGACCGATTTCCGACAGCATTTCCTGGAACCACCCCTGGGTGGTGTCGAAAGGCTTGCCGCCTTTGATACGCGGGAAATCAATGCAGCTGAGCACGTCGTGGTTCTCTTCGTCGTGCCCGATAACCCCGGATTTACCGGCAAAAGCGCACTCTACCGCCATGTCCGCCACGCCCTTGATCAGGTGCAAGTCGGCAAAGTTCGAAGCCGCCGAACGCGCGAAGTACCCCGACTTTTGTACCAGCACCTTTTCCGCATCCAGCAACTGGGCGAAACGTTTGGCAAAGTACTGTCCGGGGTTAATTTCGTCCAGTCGCACGTGACCGAAAGCATCACGATTCACGGTCTGTCCCGCGGCCTCCATCTCGGTGACGATATCCATCACCCCCGCGCCCTCGGAGAGGAAAATATTGACGTTTCCGTCGCGGTCCATGATGTGACGCAGACGACGGCCCTCGGCCTCTATATCCATATGCATCTCGGGGACATAGATGCCGTGAATCTCCCAGTGCTTGCGGTCCAACCCCAGAGAAGGCACCCACTTTTGGGAATCCAGCCATTCGCGATACACCTTGGCGCTGTAGGCCGTCAACCACCCGCAGTTGCGCCCCATCACCTCGTGCACAATCAGCATTCGCGGCGAGACGCGGGCCTCGGAAATAATGTGTTCGGCATAACGCGCGGTCTCTTCCGCCGCGGTCCACGCCCCCAGAGACTGGCGAATCGGCACCACGTCGTTGTCGATGGTCTTAGGCAGCCCCACCACGGTCAAGTGGTAGTTGTTCTTTTCGAGGTACGCGGCGAGGTCCGCGGCAGTGGTATTCGTATCGTCGCCACCGATGGTGTGCAGCACATCCACCCCATCCTTCACCAACTGGTCCGCGGCTACCTGCAAGGCGTCCTGTCCCTCCTGGATCAGTCCGCGCTTGACCAGGTCCTTGGTATTGGTCAGCTTGACCCGCGAGTTACCGATAGAAGAACCTCCATAGTTCGGCAGTCGCGTCGCCCAGGTGCGGGCCTCGGCGTCAATCGTAAAGTACTGACCGGTCAGCAATCCGTGATAGCCGTGCTTGTAGGCGATGATCTCTACTCCGGGATTGGTTTCGTTGTAACGTTCGATCAACATCCCCACTGCGGTGTTCAAGCAGGGGGCGAAACCGCCGGCGGTCAACAGAGCGACTCTCTTCAGTGTCATGGTTCTCTCTCTTTCAGTTGCGTTTTATGGGTTAAATCGGTGGGTTATTTATTGGGGGTCGAGGACTGTGCCTCGGTTTTCGTTTCGGTTTCAGGGTTTTCCTGGGGCTGCTTCTTTTGGGCCTCGAGCTGTTTCTTGACGTTCGCGGCGTATTCGTCCACGTATTCCTGACCGCTGAGCAGCATCAAGTCATACATAACTTCGTCGGTGATGGAGCGCAGCACAAAGCGATCGTTCTCCATGCCCTGGTAGCGGCTGAAATCCAGGGGTTTGCCGATTATCACGCCGATACGTTCCAGCTTCGGGATGCGTTGCCCGATGGGCTGGGCCTTGTCTGTGCCCACCATCGCCACGGGAATAATCGGTGCCCCGCTGATTAACGACATGCGAGCAATCCCGGTTTTACCACGATAAAGCCGACCATCAGGGGAACGGGTGCCTTCAGGGTAAATCCCAAAGAGGTCTCCGCGTCCCAATACCTCCAGGCCTTTATCCAGGGCGACTTGCGAGGCTTTACCGCCGGAGCGGTCTACTGGGATAACCCCGACAGCTTGCATGAAGTGCTTGACGATCCAGCCTTTAATCCCCACCCCGGTGAAATAGTCGGATTTCCCCACGAAGGTGATTTCGCGCTTTACCATCAGGGGCAGGAAAAAAGAATCAATGACGGCCAGGTGGTTCGAAGCCAGGATGGCCGGTCCTTCGGCGGGGATGTTTTCCAGGCCGCGAATCCAGGGCTGAAACAACAGCCGCATCAGCGGACCTAGAAGAAATTTAAAGAACCTGTACAAGTTCAGCACCTCCCGCTTGCTTGAATGCTTCTTAGTGTATAGCTTTCAGTTATGGCAATGTTTCGCTTCGACCGCTATGATCGAGATGAGGACCCCGCCCAAGCAGAAGTGGATCGGCGCTTTGAAGAGCTGATGTCCACTTCGGACCTGGAAGCTTTCGGTGCTTCTGGTCCCCTGACCCGGCCCGGTCCTCGCGACTGGTCCCCGGCGGAAGATACTTCCGGTTTCGAGGCCCCCGATCCGGTCCTGACCCCGGTTACGACCCGGGTAAAGGTGGGCTGGATCTTGCTCACGGTTTCGATTCTGGGTTTTCTTTTCGCGGGACTGGCGCTGCCTGAGTTTGCCTCGGTCGCCGCGGTTTTCTGCTTGGTTGTGCTGGGAATCAGTTTGTGGCTCTTGCTGTTCAGACCCGGGGGCGTAGGACCTGCTTGAGAGTATCCACCACAACCTGTGGGTCGTAGGGAGCGGGAACCATGGCGCGGGCTCCGGACCAGCGAGACAACCAGTTGTCCTGTTCCCGGGCCACCAGCATCACTACGGGAGGCACTCGGTCGGTGTGATCGTTGAGCCACCGGGCCACGGATTGGCCACCTTCAGGCTGGGCATCTGCATCCAGGACCAGGGCGGCAAAACGGTCTTCGGTGAATTCCTGTTTCAGGGCAGCGGCAGAAGCTACCTGGTGCCACCGGATGACCGGCAGGTCAAAAGCACCGCTTAAACCAGCTGCATCCATAACGGTTTGACGAGTGTGCGCGTTGTCGCTGAAGATCAGGATTTCCACGCCTTCGGGGTTCACAGATTCCATTTACGCTCCTTCTGCTAACTGTTCACATCTTACCCATGCCTCGCGGGGCCACCAAACCTCTGCCTGGCCAAGACACGGTTCTAGGCGCAAGCTAAGATATTGAGTGTAATCCCCGGCTTCGGGGGTCACATATTACAGAAGGTGAGGATTATTTATATGGCTATCTACACACTGCCTGAACTTCCCTACGACTACACAGCCCTGGAACCACATATCAGTGCCAAGATTATGCAGCTGCACCACGACAAACACCACGCCACCTACGTGGCCGGCGCTAATGCCGCTGTAGAAAAACTGGAAGAAGCCCGCGCCAACGGTAACTTCGCCATCATCAATCAGCTGGAAAAGGACCTGGCTTTCAACCTGGGTGGTCACACCAACCACTCGCTGTTCTGGAAGATCATGGCTCCGGCGAACACCGCTCCGGATCGCCCCAGCGGCGAACTGGCAGCAGCTCTGGACGAATACTTCGGTTCCTTCGAAGCATTCCAGGCTCACTTCGCCGCGGCTGCCACCGGCATCCAAGGCTCGGGTTGGGCCGTGCTTGCTTGGGACACCATTGCGGGTCGCCCCAACATCTTCCAGCTCTTTGACCAGCAATCCAACGTCCCGGTCGGACAGATCCCACTGTTGATGCTGGATATGTGGGAGCACGCTTTCTATCTGGATTACCTCAACGTCAAGGCCGACTACGTCAAGGCCTGGTGGAACGTGGTGAACTGGGCCGAGGTAGAAAAGCTCTATCACGGCGCAGCCGCCCATCCTCACGGTCTGATCTAACAGCCGCGTTTGAAGCAAAGCTAAACAGGGTTGTGGGCCATTTTGATCCACAACCCTGTTTTTGGTTTACGAGCTGGAGATTTAGTTCTGGTTGCTGGCCTCGGGGGCGCCAGAGGGCAAGGAATCTGCCGGAACTACATCAACGATATCCCACACCTGGATAACCCCGCGGGGGGCCTGTTGGTTGGGGGGACCCACAATCACCACGCGGGAACCCACGGTTTTACCCACGGCTTGCAGGTTCTCGGCCAGACCCCAGCGAACCCCCTCGGCTTTGGTCCAAGAAGAATAAGCGGGTTTATCTCCCCAGCCACCGCTGACCCCGACGTATCCGACTATGTCACCGGCATGGATTTCGGGTCCCTGGCCAGTTTCAGTCCACACCACGTAGGGCTTGGTGGGAACTTTCGATCCTTCCACCACTGCGGGTTGCGGTTCCTCACCCATATCGCACAAGATGTGCAATCCCTGCGGCAGTTCTTCGTTGGTGGGCTTAGATTGCTTGAGAGTCTGGGTGTATCCTGCCAACTGGCTCTCGTTGAGAGTGGGCGGGGCAAAGCACATCCACCACGAAAACCAAAGTCTCTCCTGCCAGGGCATGGATGTTTGAAGAGTTGTCCCCTTGGTCGCGGGCGGTTCGCTGTTCATCGGTGATTTCGCCGTAGCCCAGAATCGGGGGAATCACCAACTCTACGCGGTCCCCCACGTGAGTGCCGGCCAAACCGGACTTCCAACCCTGTACCACCCCGTCCAAAGAAAAGGCCGCGGGGGTACCTCGGTCAAAGGAAGAGTCGAAAACGGTACCGTCCCAGCGCTGTCCCACGTAGTTGACCAAAACCGTGGCGTCGGCGCTGACTTCCGTACCGTTGCCTTGAACCAAAAAACTTGCGAATCAACTGGTTCGGAGCCTCACCCTGGCCCGGAGCGATGGTGGGTTTCTGTCCGAAACCAGCTCCGGCAGTTACCTCAGGAACCGGGCCGTTCTCTACCGGTTTGGTCTCGGGTACAGAAGCCGAAACCGCCGGGGCGATGGTCTTGACACAAGCCCCCAAAGGGGTGACTTTGGCTTGATCACTGGAGGTTGAACACGCCCCCAAGCCCAGCGCAGCCAAAGCGACAGATGAAAGTACAACCAGAGATTTTCCCCAAGCTCGCAAAATAGTTTCCTTTCCGCACGCGGCTGATCAGTCGAGGTTGTAGGCACCCAGTACCTGGACCAGCGAAACCTGGCCGGGGTTAGAGGGAGTGGCGGGAGAGAGCATCACCACCAGAGAACCCACCCGAACACTCTTAAGCCCCGTACTGGATACCGGCAGGGTAGACAGCGAGGCAGACTTCCACTGGCCAGCTTCTGTCTTCGCTCCGGCCTGGGTGTCCATGCGCTGCACCACCGCGATTTGGTCCTGGTTCAAGGGCATCCCATCGGCCTGGGCATAAACCACAGATTGGGTAGAGCTGGGCAGACTGGAAACCAAAGTGGCATCCAGCTGGTAGCCACTATTCGCATCCCCGCTGAGGCTCACTCCGTTAGGGAGGGGCTGGTTGGTGGGGGTCAAGGCCACGTCCTTGGCTTCGTTGAGGGAATAGGTGCCGATAATATCCACCACGTAAACCACCGCTTGATTAGCGCCGATACCTAAGTTCTCGGAACCGAATTCCCCGTAGGCATCAGAAGCGGTCATCACCAGCAGGATGCGTTGCCCCACTTTGGCTCCCACCAATTTCGACCAACCCGGAACCGGGGGGTCAGCCAAAGAAATCGTCTTGGGTCCACCGGATTTGCCGATGGTGGAATCGGTGATTTCATCGCCCTTCCAGACTTTGCCATAGTAGTCAACGATAACAAAGTCCCCGTTTTGAACGGTTTTCCCTTCACCGTCGCCCTCGTCCAGGACACTGACCGCGGTAGAAAGCGGCGCATCCAGGCCGGGGAAGTTGATGTCGGTGGTGGTGCCATAAGCCCCGGAGGTCACCGTGGGTGCCGTACCTTCCGCTTTCTTGGAGCAGGCCGCCACGCCCAGGCTCAGTCCGATGCACAACAGTCCAGACAGAACTTTCTTTAACACGGTTCTCCCCCCACTTAGCTCTTCGAGGTTCTTGACTTGGTTATTCTACCTTGGATAACAGGCTGAGTGACGCATTGGGCCTACCACAGCGAAATACACCACAGCTCCCGGAAGGCTCCGGGAGCTGTGCAAAGTTAGGGCTCAGTGGAAAGACCCACCGCAAGAACAGGTGTTGGCGGCATTGGGGTTATCAATGACGAAGCCCTGTTGTGCCAAGGTGTCCTGGAAATCGATAGAGGCACCGGCCAGATAAGGCACGCTCATCTTGTCGACCACCAGTTCTACCCCGTCGAAGCTGCGCACGGCGTCGTCTTCGTTCAAGATGTCGTCGAACTCTAACTGGTAAATCAAGCCAGAACAGCCCCCGGGAGCCACGCCCACGCGCAGGCGCAGGTCATCGCGACCTTCCTGTTCCAAGAGGGACTTAATCTTGCTAGTTGCCGCATCGGTGAGAACCACCTCGTGAGTTAAAGTTGTAGTGCTCATGGTTTACAAAAATCCTTTCTCAGACCATTTACAAACATTATTGTAGCTACTTAGCCGACTTGCTGTCTTATCGAAATCAGATATGCCAGGTCTGGGCCATGATTCTGCCCCAGTCTGTGGCGCTGCGACGGGGATGCTGGGAACGCAGATACACCCCGGATAATCCCGACTCTGTGAGCTGACGCCGAGACAGTGGCGTGTCTTGCACCAAAGCCACCACGGGGGCCAACACCTGGGCGCGAAAAGCCCTGGAAACCACCAGGTTCACCAGGTTCGCCGTGGCGGGCTGGTCATCCACCTGCGAGGCCAGGACCAGTAACAGTTCTGCTTGCGCAGATATATCCAGGTGCCGAGGTCGGTGCACGGTTAGTCTGGAAGGTAACGTCTGTGGGGTGGGGCAGGCGGGACTCCCTTCGAGGGCGACCTCTTGGATTTCCAGCTGGTCTGCGGGGAATACCCGGTTCCATCCCGCCCGGAACTGGGCGACGAACTGGGCCAGGGAAGGCTCAAAGAAAACTTGGATACGCAAGTTCTATTTCCCGATTTGACCCGGCAGCTTCGCAAAGAGCAGCGCCTCAGCCAAACCAGCCGAGAACAAATCCTGAATGTCTTGGGATTCATTCTCGGAGTGCGCCTGGCTGTAGGGGTCCTCTACCCCGGTGACCAGAACCTGGGCGTGAGGGAACAGCTCTTGGAAAGAAGAGATAAAGGGAATTGACCCTCCCAAACCGATGTTTACGCAAGGATGGCCGTAAGCCTCACCGAGAGCCTCGTGCATTAAAGAGAGCACCGGAGAGGCCAGATCCGCCGAATAGGCAGGGCCGAGGTCCCGTGGCGTAAAGCTGACTTCAGCCCCGAAAGGCGCCTGGGACAAGACGTATTCACGCAGTTTATCGGCGGCGGCGCGCGGGTCCTGCCCCGGGGCGATACGCAGCGAAATCCGAGCGGTGGCCTCGGGGTGGATGGTGTTGGAGGCGTGCTCCAGGGAAGTGACGTCCATGCCGATCACCGTCAAAGAAGGCTGGAACCACAGCCGGGCCGCCAAGTCTCCGCGCCCCGCCAGGCGCATCCCCGCAACCATCCCCGTCTGGGCGCGGAAGTCTTTTTCGGGGTAGGTAACCTCGGCACTTTCCTGACGCAACAAACCCGGTACCGCCACCGCGCCGTCCTCGTCGTGGAGGGTTGCCAACAACCGGCACAGAGCCGTAGGGGCATCTAAGAGAGGACCGCCAAAAGCCCCGGAATGAACGGCGTGGTCGGCTACTTTCACCGTGATGTCTGCGCTGATGACTCCGCGCAGACCCGTGGTAATGGCGGGTTCGTGGCGCTCCCAGTTACCGGAGTCGGCCACAATGATGACGTCGGATTCCAAGAACTCCTGGTGGGCGTGCAGGAAGGCTTCGAAAGTGGGGGGAACCGACTTCTTCTTCGCCTTCGATAAATAACTTCACCGTCACCGGCAGGTCATCCCCCCAGGCCTTGAGGGCCGCCAGATGCGCCGCCACTCCGGCTCCGTCGTCGCTGACTCCACGGCCATAGAGACGCCCGTCTTTCTCGGTGGGTTCGAAAGGATTCGTGTCCCACTTAGAGAGGTCCCCGGTGGGTTGTACATCGTGGTGGGCATAGAGCAGCACTGTCGGGGCGCCCTCGGGTCCGCGTTTCTGCGCCAAAATGGCCGGGCGTGAAAGCAGGCCATCAGGATTGGTGACGGTGACTATCTGGGCTTCGGCCCCAACTTTACCCAAGGCCTCAACGATGTATTCAGCGCTGCGCTGCATATCGGCTTCGTGCGTAGGCAGGGAGGATACCGAGGGGATACGCACCAGGCCTTTCAGGAACTCCAGAACCTCGGGGAACTCGGCCTCGCTTCGGGCACGTAACTGCTGGGAATCCATGGATTTACCTCCGTAATTTTTCGGTTCTGGAACTTGTGGGATAATGATCCTACAAACAAAATACCTCATTCGAGCCCAAATTGAGCGAACGGAAAATGGCATCACAGACCCCTAACACCCGACAGAAGTCCGGACCGACTCCTTCCCGTAAACAGCAAGAAGCCAAGAACTACCAAGGCATTCTGGGACAGGACAGGAAAGTCGCCAAGGAACGTGCCCGGGCCGAGAGAATGCGCCTGGTGGAACGCGAGCAAGAAGGTTTGCGCACCGGGAGGAAGATTTGCTTCCGCTGGCGCACCGCGAGGGCGGCCCGTCGCTATATGCGAAACTACGTTGACCAGCGCTATTGCTTTGCCGAGTGGATGATCATCGTGGTGATGGCACTGATGTTCGGAGGCCTGCTGGTGGTTACCTTCATGCTGCGCACGGATTCCGCCTCTCAGGTAGCGATGATTGTCAACACGGTGACGATGCTGGGGGCTTACGGCGCTTTGATTATCGGCTGTATCGAGGCCTACATCATTGCCCGTCGCGGCAAAAACCGTGCCGCCCAGCGTTTCGGCGACATCCCTGCGCGCCTGACTTTCTATGGCTTTGCACGTCTGATTCAGCCCCGTCGCCTGCGCCAGCCCCGTCCCCAGGTGCCGCGTTCTGCCAAAGCTCCAGGGGCAGACAAGAACCTCTAGGACACCACCAAAGCCGGGATTTTCTCCCGACACCACGTCGGCGAAACGCTAATATGGGGGTATGGAAACACGCTATCTCGGCAACTCTGGTTTGAAAATTTCGGCTTTTATCTTGGGTAACTGGCTCACCCACGGCGCTCAGATTGAAGATAAAGCCGCTGAAAAATGTATCCGCACTGCCCTAGATCACGGCATCTTTACTTTCGACACCGCCGATGTCTACGCCAATGGCGCCGCCGAGAAAGTCTTGGGCCGCGTCCTGAAGGACCAGGACCGCCAAGACCTGGTGATTATGACGAAGGTGTATTGGCCGGTAAAGCACGGCGGGCCCAATGACGAAGGCCTGTCTCGCAAGCACATTATGGAGTCCATCGATAATTCCTTGCGACGCCTCAAGACAGATTACGTGGATGTCTATCACGCCCACCGCTTCGACTACGGAACCCCGCTGGAGGAAACCATGGTGGCTTTCGCTGACCTGGTGCGGGCGGGAAAGGTGCTGTATATGGGGATTTCTGACTGGGATGCCGAACAAATCCGCCAGGCCGCTGCCTTGGCGCGGGAGCTGCGGGTGCCCCTGATTTCGAACCAACCGCAGTATTCGATGCTGTGGCGCACCCCCGAGTCCGAGGTATCATCCAGGCCAGCGAAGAAAACGGTTTGTCCCAGATCTGTTATTCTCCCCTGGCGCAGGGAGTTTTGACCGGAAAGTACCAGCCGGGAAAGACCCCGAAAGACAAGACTCGCGCCGCTTCTAAGGGCGGGGCCGAGATGATTCAGCGCTGGATGCGCGATGATTTGCTTTCGGCGGTGCAAGGCTTGCGTCGCGTCGCCGAAGAGGCCGGCTGCAAGATGAACGAACTGGCCCTGGCGTGGCTGCTTTCACGCCGCAATGTTTCCGCCGCGATTATCGGTGCCTCGAAGCCTTCCCAGATTGAGGAAAACCTGGGGGCATTGCGGGTCAGCCTGGATGACTCCATCCTGGCGGCCATCGACCAGGTGTTGGGAGACTTCGTGGTACACCAATCCCCCACGCCGAGGTCCCCGTTGACCCGTCCCAGCCAGGCCTAGGTACCGGCCCGGAAATCCGCAGTTTTCGAGGGAGGCGCCATGAGTTTGTATCGGTGGTATTTTCGCACAGTTTTAGTGCGTCTTGATGCTGAAACCGTGCATCACCACGTTATTGCAGCTCTGCACTTTGCGGGCCGGGTCGCCCCGCTGCGGTTTTTGGTTTCACGCCTGGTGCGTCGTCCCTCCCGCAGCTTCACGTGGCCCGTGGATAACTCCGGGCGACGCGTGGCCGGACCACTGGGGCTGGCGGCGGGGATGGACAAAGAAGCCTTGGCAGTACCCATGTGGAACGCGCTGGGCTTCGGTTTCGTCGAAATCGGCACGATTACTCCCCTGGCGCAACCTGGCAATGAAAAGCCCCGGTTGTGGCGTTTGCCCCAACAGCGTGCCTTGCGCAACGCTATGGGTTTCAACAACTCCGGGGCACTGGTTGCGGCCAGACGCCTAAAGAAGCTACGCCGCCAGTGCGGGGATTCAGTGATCATCGGGGCGAACATAGGGAAGAACAAACTGACCCCCGCCGCGAAAGCCCCCGGGGACTATCGCAAGGTGACCCGCAGTTTGGCTCGCCTGGTAGATTTCTTGGTCATCAATGTGTCTTCTCCGAATACCCCAGGGCTGCGCGACCTCCAAGCCGTCGAGTCCCTGCGTCCCATTATCCAGGCAGTACAGCGCGAACTGGCTACCCAGGCCCTGACGGAATTGCCGGTTTTCGTAAAAATTGCCCCAGATTTAGCAGATGATGACATTGTCAAGGTTGCTCACTTGACCCAAGATTTGGGCCTGCGCGGTGTGGTGGCGACCAACACCACCATCAAACACAACCTCGGTGCGGGTGGAGTGTCGGGACAACCCCTAAAGGAACGCTCCCTCGAGGTGGTGCGCCTGCTGCGTCAACACCTGGGTACCGAGAACATCATCATCGGGGTGGGCGGAATCAGCACCGTCGCGGATGCCCGCGCCATGCTGCAGGCCGGAGCTGACCTGATCGAGGGGTTGAGTGCCTTTGTCTACGAGGGACCGACTTGGGCAGCCCGACTCAACCGCGAACTCAGTGCCTGGGGCCCCGTCCCAGAGGAAGTACCTCACCGTGACACAGAGCATGCGAGTTGATGTGTGGCTGTGGGCCACCCGGCAACTGAAGTCGCGCAGCCTGGCCACTAAGGCAGCCCGAGCGGGACACGTGAAGGTGAACGGGGAAACCGCCAAGGCTTCCCAGGGAATCAAAGTTGGCGACGAGGTACGTCTGCGGATTGAAGGTTTTGACCGGATCTTGCAGGTCAGTGCCTTGATCCCCAAGCGAGTCAGCGCCACACAGGCACAACAGTGCTATCAGGATTTGACTCCACCTCGGCCTTCAAAACGTGACCTCCCCGCCCCGATTGTGCGTTTGCCCGGAACGGGACGCCCCACTAAAAAGGAACGACGCCAACTCGATGCTCTGCGCGGCCGGGATTCCGCCAACCGCATGCCCGCCCCTGCCGGTGAGGATGCCGCCCTGAAAGAGTGGGATTCAGACTTTGTGTTTCCCTGGTGAAGCAACCTAATCCCACCAAAATCTCCAACAGCGTTTGGAATCCTGGCGAAGCAACATGATTTCATCTGCCTCGTCCAAGGGGTCCAAGCCCAAATCCAGCAAGGCTTGATAAGCCCGAGATGAGTCCTGGCCACCATATCCTAAAACTTCAGGTGGGACGTAGACGGCATCCGCGGTGACTCTCTCGTCGCAACGCTGGGGACCAATGGCGTAACCTTCGAATTCGATTGTGGGGTGGTCCCGGCACAGTTTCAGCACCGCACCCAAAGAGGGGCCGTTGTTTTGCCGGTCATCGAGGCAGTGACGATACAGGCGCGTCAGTAGCTGTCTGGCCAACCACGCGTCCCCTCCGAAATAGGCCAGGTAATCGTTGACATCTCGCATGGCTAACTCCGAGTCCTTTTCAAGGCGTGAAAGCCAACGCCAATCCGAGTAACCCAGAATCAGTGCGTTGACCCCGCTCAGCACCGTCCAACCGCGACATCCATACATCCCGGGCATGGGGTTTTCCTGCTCCAGAACGGATTTCGCCAAATCAACCGAAACTGATTTCAACAATTCGCATTCTCGACAGCGGCACTTTAGCGAGTGATGCTGGCTGCATTCCTTATCTGTCTCTTGACAGGTACAGGTAGATTCACTCAGATCTTCCATTGGTTTTCCCTTCGGTGTAGTCAATGTTTCCCCCATGTTCCCAAGGCAGGCCGAGCCTGTCTGCCCACAAATCACGAAGGTGTGAATTCCCCCCCGGGCAAACCTCGCCTGTGGATAACCTCGGATTTCGCCTGCGTGGTGGGCAAAGCGCAGAATAGAGCCGTGATTATTGAGCTCCCAGACCTCTCGGGGTACCCCCAGTACCTGCGCGACTACACTCATTTGAAAGACGTCAATCTGCGTCGCAGTTTCGAGGCTGAAAACGGCCTCTACCTGGCCGAATCCAACCAGGTAATCGCCCGGGCACTGCAGGCTGGCCACCGCCCCCGCTCCCTGTTACTGGCCCCGCGTTGGCTGGACGCCATCGCCCCACTCCTCGAAAACAGCGACCACTGTGAAAACCGCAGCGACGGCGGAAAAGTACCGGTTTTCCTCGCCCCGGAAAAGTTGTTAGAAGAACTGGTGGGTTTCCACCTCCACCGGGGTGCCATCGCCTCGATGCAACGTCCCCAGCTGCCCTCGCCAGGGGAATTATTAGCCGCCTCAAAGCGAGTCTTGGTCTTGGAAGACCTGGTGGACCACACCAATGTGGGGGCCGCTATACGCAGCGCCGCGGGGTGCGGATACGATGCTTTGCTGGTGACGCCTTCCTGCGCTGACCCGCTGTATCGCCGCGCCGTTCGCGTCTCGATGGGCACCATCTTCCAGATTCCGTGGACCCGCCTGGAAAACTGGCCTGACCCGCAGTTATTCCACGATCACGGATATGAACTCACCGCTTTGGCGCTGGCCGAAAACGCCACAGATTTAGCCCAGTACCGCGCCGAACTGCAGGAAGATCCCGGCCGACGCGTGGCTTTGGTGGCGGGCACGGAACGCGAGGGATTGAAACCCCAAACCTTGGACAAGGTAGACCGCGTGGTGCGCATCGAGATGCACCACCAGGTAGATTCCTTGAACGTGGCCGCGGCTTGCGCCCTGGCGTGTTGGGCTACTTCAGCAGGTCTGTGAGCAGCGCAACCGTGTCTTCCCAGCCCGTCACGGCCTGGCAGGGCACCGAGGTGGAAACCACGGGATAGTCGTTGCCTTGGGGATCGAGGCGGTCCCCCACAAACAGCACCTGGTGCGGTGCCAATGCGGTGGCCTGCAGCAAAGCGCGCATCCCGTAGGCCTTGTCGATGCCTTTCGCGGTGACATCCACCGAGGTCGATCCCCCGCCGCGCACTTCCAGTTCAGGCACCTCTCGCGCCACCGCGGCTGCCAGGGCTTGCTTTTTGGAGCCGTCGGGATCCCAAGCACGTTTCGCCTCCAGCGGTGCAGCCTGGCCCAGGGCGGAAAAAGTCACTTGGGTACCGCGATCCTCGATGATGTCTCCCCACGGGTTTTCCTCCCACAACCCCAGTTCCCGCGCCGATTTCTCCAGGGCCTGGGCGGTGCGGATGCGCAGTCGGGGGTCGAGGTCCTGGCGATAGCAGGTTTCGAGGTCGGCGGTTGCGGGGTGCAGCCGGTAGTACTGGGTGCCGCAAGTCGGCATCAGGTGCAAGACATGGCGGGTGGCAGCGTGGGTTTCGAGGTCGAGGTGGTCCAGTACCTGAGTTTGGAACTGTTCCAGCTGTCCCCCGCTGATGATGCAGACTTGGTGGCGCTGCAAAAGACGATGCAGGATTTGGCTCATCTTTGCAGGTAGTGGCGTTTTCGAAGGTGCCAAGGTGTCGTCGAGATCAAAGGCCACCAGACGCAGTTGGACGGGGTCTATCTCCGAGAAAGTGCACTTCATAGGGGATAGTTTAGCCACAAGTGTCTAAACGCGGAACCGGTCAACATCGGCGCGCAGATCCACCACGGATTGTTGCAGCACCGACATCTGCGCCAAGAAGCGTTCGGATTCGGCCTGGGCCTGGCCCACCGCGGCGGTAACCTCGCGGGCCAGATTGCCCACTTCCCCAGACACCCTCCCCACCGTGTCGATGTACTGGTTGCTCTGCTTGAGTGCGGTTTCCTGGTCTTGGACCGAGGCACTGATGGAGCGTTGTTCGGCAAAGAGCTGGTTGAGGCGCTGGGCCATGGCTTCGATTTGCGTCGAGGCCCCCTGGGCTTGCTCCTGGAGCTGGTCGACTTGAGTCAACACCACGTGGGTGATTTCGGCGGTTTGACGGGCCAAGTCATTGGCTTGGTTGGCCACTACCTGGAAGCCGCGTCCGGCCTGGCCGGTGCGCACGGCCTCAATCGTGGCGTTGAGGGCCAACATATTGGTCTGTCCCGATATCTTGTCGATATCCGCCATCAGCTGGGCGATGCGTTCTACCGCGGCGCGCAGTGAACCCATGGCGGTTTCCAGTTCCTGCGCCACTGCGATGCCTTCGGTGCACAGCTGGTCATTTTGCCCGGAAAGAATACTGAGCCGGGGAAATATCCCCCGCCACCGCCGCGCCGCTGTCATTGAGTCCGTCGATGGTATTTTCGAGGTTCCGGGCCAGTTCTGCCAGGCGGGTACTGACCTGGGAAACCTTGAGATTACGCGACTGAATATCGTGGGCGCCTTCGCTGGAGTGCTCGCTGAATTTCTTCTAGGGTGGGTGACCCCTTCGCGCAGCTGGACGACCATCTCGGTGAGGTATTCCAGGGCCTGGTTGGTTTGTCCCGAAAGCGAACCGATTTCATCGCGGAAGTACTGCCGGGCGCGGTTGGTAAAGTCCCCGCCCTCCATGTCTCCCAAAGTGATGGTCAAGGTTTTCACGCTGCCGCGGATGCGGGCGCGCATGGTGAAACCAATCACCGTTCCCACCACCGCCAGCACGGCGATCAACACCACCTGGATAATGAGCTGCCACTCGATAGAGCGCTGCGCCGCCGCGGAGTCGAGGCCTTGCAACCGCCATAGACCCACCAGCAGAGTCGCGGCGATGGCCACAGAGAAACCCAGACTGAGCAGGAAAGTGAAGCGGAACTGTCCTTGCAAACTGAAACTGGCTTTGGGGGTGCGTGTCATCAGCGGGTCTCCTCTCGCAGGGTCAGCCCCGCCAGGCTGTGACGGATTGAAACCAGCCCCTGGTGTACCGCGTCTTGTTCGCGGCCAATCGCGGCAAGTGAGTCACCGATGCATACAAATTCTTCGCGAATCTGGTCGATGTCTTGGGCGATGTTAGAGGATTCGTGCAGTGCCCCGCTGCAAGCCTGCAGCATCGAGGCAGTAACCGCGGCTTGTTCCCCTATGGCCTGGGAGGCCTCTACCTGGGAGGCGCTGATCTGTTCGAGTTTCTGGGTGACTTGCGCGGTGAGTCCCACGGTCGCCTGGCAACCCTCGCGGATTCATTGGCGGCTTGGGTTACGGCCGCGGCCACCACTCCAGTCTGCACCGCGAGTTCCTTGATCTGTCCGGCCACCACCGCGAAACCCGAACCGATTTCCCCGGCCTTGGCTGATTCGATGGTGGCGTTTAGGGCCAGCAGATTCGTCTGGTCGGCGATATCGGCGATTTTGAGTACGTCTTGGGCGATATCCACACTGCGTTGACTCAGTTCCTCTATCAGAGCCGTGATATTCGCGACTTCTTGGACCTCGAGATTCCCGATTTCCAAGGTCGATTCTTCGTAACGAGCGATGCTCTCTCGGGCCTGGGAAATCCGCTGGGCGGTGTGGACCAGTTCTTGGGAGGTCTCTTGCAGGGCCTGGGCTTGGGGCTGCGCCAAGGTAACCTGCTGTCCCACTTGTTCGCCTTGCGCCTCTAGTTGAGACACCGAGTCAGAGAGTTGCACCCCGACCTGGCCGACCTGGGAATACACCTGGCGAGTGTTGCTCAGCAACTGGCACAGAGTCTGTCGGGTTTCATTCATCACCCGAGACAGGTCCGCCAGTTCGTCGTTCGTCACCGCTTGGGAAGCCACGGTAAAGTCCCCCTGTGCCAGGGCCGAGGCACTGCGGGTCAGTGACTGAGCCGGTTCGGTGATGGAGTTCGCGATGAACTGGGTGAGTTTCGCGGCGACGAAACCACCGACCAACATGGCGACCAACAGGGAGATGACGATGGGCGTCCAGTTGATGGAGATCTGGGTGTTCTGGTCGAGACTGAGGTACAAGCGCAATAACACATAGAGGGAAATCAAGAACAAAAGCCCCGGAGTCAACAACACCCCCACCCCGCTGGCCAAGTTCTTTACTAAAAGATTAAACCGGAGATTCCGTAATCTCAGACCTTCTTGATGTTGACTCATGGTTTTTATATTACTCATTACCTCCCGAGGAATGGAGATAATTATGCAAGTTTTGCGCTGATTTCAGCCCAAACCCAGGGATCTTGGCGATATCTTCCACCTGGGCGGAACGCAGACGCTTGAGGGAACCAAAGTGCTTGAGCAGCGCGGTTTGCTTGGCCGGACCCAGCCCTGGGATGTCGTCCAGGACCGAGCGGGTCATGGCCTTGGTGCGTTTCTGGCGGTGCGCGGTGATGGCGAAGCGGTGAGATTCATCGCGCAAGAACTGCAGCAGGTACAGAGCTTCGCTGGTGCGCGGGAAAATTACGGGATATTCGCTGCCCAGCACCCAGACTTCTTCCAGTCGCTTAGCCAGTCCCACCACGGGGATATCCCAAGCCCCGGCAGCGTCCATCGCTTCACGCGCCGCGTGGACCTGTGGCAGGGCACCATCTACCACGACGAGGTCGGGGCGATAGGAGAAAGCCCGGGGACTTTGCACGGTGGTGGCGTCTTCTTGTCCGCGTTGCGATTCTTCCTCGATGAGCTTGGCGAAGCGGCGCTGCAGCACTTCCTTCATCCCCGCGGTGTCGTCCGTGTGTTCCTCGGGGTCCTCGCCGCGCAGATTAAAGCGACGATAGGCATTTTTCCGCGGCGCGCCGTCCTCGAACACCACCATAGACGCCACCCGGTGAGTGCCTTGGGTATGGGAGATGTCATAGCATTCGATTCGCAACGGTGGGTCGATCCCCAGCATCTGCCCCAGCTCGTTCAAGGCCAGGTTGCGTTGCGTCAAGTCCGTGGCGCGACGGGTCTTATAGAGTTTCAGGGATTCTTGGGCATTGAGTTCCACCCGCTCCAAGGCTGCTTTCTTGGGACCTCGCTGCGGGCAACGCAGCGAAACCGCGGCTCCGCGCAGGTTGCCCAACCATTTTTCGAGGGTGGCTTTACCGGCGGGCTCCAGGTTCACCAGCACTTCGCGCGGCACTATCTCGTTGGCGCGGTGGGCCACATCGTTAGCACTGCTGGGACCGAGCAATGCCGGTGAAGTAGCGGCGGCGACCTCGCCATAGATTTGTTCCAAAGCCAAGGCCAACAGCGCCGCTTCGTCGGCATCGTCCTCACGGGTGGAGACCCAACCGCGCTGACCCCGAATCCGGCCGGCGCGAACATAGAACAACTGCACCGAAACCTGGAGTTCATCGGCCACCAGGGCCCACAAATCCGCATCAACTTCGTCGCCCAGCACCGCGGCGTTCTTTTCTTGGACTTTCTCCAGGGCCTGGAGCTGGTCGCGCAGTTTCGCGGCGTCCTCGAACCGGAACTCCGCGGAGGACTGCCACATCTGGGATTCGAGCTGGCGGCGCAGTCCCGACTGGTGTCCCGACATCACCTCGCAGACCTGGTTAGCCAACTCGAGATACTCGGGGTGCGAAATGCGACCGATGCAGGGGCGCGGTGCAGCGCCCGATGTAGCCCTTGAGGCAGGCGCGCTGCTGGGAGAGCTCTGGAAAACACCGCATCGGAACAGGGTTCGAAGCGGCAGCACAGTTTCGAGTAGGGTCCAGGGTTTGGCGAATCGCCCACACCGCGGTGTAGGGGCCAAAGTAGCGCACGCCGCGTTGATGGGCGGTGCGCAGCACTCCCATTCGCGGGTATTCCTGGTTCATGGTCACCGCGAAGTAGGGATAGGACTTGTCGTCCTTGAACATGACGTTGAAGGCCGGGTCGTACTCCTTGATCCAGGTGTATTCCAAAGTCAAGGCTTCGACTTCGCTGGCTACCACCACCCAAGTCAGCGAAGCCGCGGTGGCCACCATCTTGGCGGTGCGGGGATGCATCTTGGAAGGATCCGTAAAGTACTGGAAATAGGAAGTGAGGCGTTGGCGCAGGTTCTTGGCTTTGCCCACGTAGATGACCCGGCCGCGCTGGTCCAGCCAGCGGTAAACTCCAGGCTGCGTGGGAATCTCGCTGGTTTTGGGGCGCTGCTCCGGGGTCATCCGCTCTCCTCTTCTCGTCCCTTTCAGTTTAATCCCAGCGAAGTAACGCCTGCGTAATGGCAAAGTAATGTGCGGATTTCCCCGGCTGGGGAAGCAGACATCGACGCAGATTAGTGAAAGAATGTGCCCGTTAGGAATTAAGTCCCGACTAAAACATTGGAGTTTAGATTGAGCGAAGAACACTATGACGTGGTTATCCTAGGCGGCGGAAACGGCGGTTACGCCTGTGCCTTGCGTGCAGCTGGGCTGGGAATGAGCGTGGCGATGGTCGAGGAAGACAAGGTGGGAGGCACCTGCCTGCACCGCGGATGTATCCCCACCAAAGCCCTGTTGCGAGCAGCCGAAGTTGCCGACACCGTAAAGGAAAGCCTGGATTGGGGCATCTCCTCTGCCTTCACCGGCGTGGACATGGCCAAGGTCAAGGAATTTCAGTCCGGCGTGGTGAACAAGATGTACAAAGGCCTCTCTCACCTGATCAAGGCCAAGAATGTCGAGTTGGTCAATGCGCGCGGGCGTCTCACCGGCCCGGACACCGTTACCGCCGGGGAGAGAGAGTGTTGCGCGGCAAGAACATCGTGCTGGCTTCTGGTTCCTACACCAAGAACCTGGGGATGAATCTGGGGGGACGCATCTTGGGTTCGGAACACGCTTTGTTCCTCGATCACGTCCCCGGCAGCGCCATTATCTTGGGTGGGGGTGTTATCGGTGTCGAATTCGCCTCGGTGTGGAAGTCTTTCGGCGCGGAAGTCACCATCATCGAAGCCCTGCCGCACCTGGTTCCTAACGAAGACGAAGCCATCTCAAAAGGACTGGAAAAAGCCTTCAAGCAGCGCGGCATCAACTTCCAGGTAGGGACACGTTTCGCGAATGCCCAAGAGGACGAGGGCGGTGTGACGGTGAATACCGAGGACGGCCAGTCCCTGCGCGCCGACTACCTGTTGGTCGCAATCGGTCGCGCACCGAACACCGCCGACATGGGGTACGAGGAACAAGGCATCCCCATGGATCGCGGTTTTGTATTAGCCAATGAACGCCTGCACACCGGAGTGGGGAATATCTATGCAGTGGGTGACATTGTGCCGGGACTGCAGCTGGCTCACCGCGCCATGATGCAAGGCGTTTTCGTCGCCGAAGAAATTGCGGGGATGGCCCCGAAGGTAGTACAGAACGACAATATTCCGCGCGTGACTTTCTGTGAACCCGAAATCGCCTCGGTGGGGTTGACCGAAGCCCGCGCCAAAGAGGTCTACGGTGCGGACAACGTGATTGCGAAAGAATCTAATCTGTTGGGTAACGCCAAATCGCAGATGCTCAAAGCTGCTGGTTTCGTGAAACTGGTGCAGGTTAAGGACGGTCCCATCGTCGGTTTCCCACGCCTTGGGCCAGCGCATGGGTGAACAGATCGGCGAAGGCCAGTTGATTGTGAACTGGGAAGCCGATGCTGATGACTTGGCTTATCTGACCCACACCCACCCCACGCAGAACGAGGTGATCGGCGAGGCCGCCATGGCTTTGGCCGGAAAACCGCTGCACGGTTAAACTTAGGAATACCAGCTCTTCCAGTGAAGCTAGAGAAAAGGAACAATAAATGGCACAAGCAGTTGAAATGCCAGTCTTGGGTGAATCCGTCACCGAAGGCACCGTCACACAGTGGTTGAAGCAGGTGGGCGACACCGTCGCGGTGGATGAACCCCTGCTGGAAGTCTCGACCGACAAAGTCGACACCGAGGTTCCCTCCCCGGTTGCGGGGGTGCTGCTGCGCATCCTGGTGCCCGAAGATGAAACCGTGGATGTGGGCACGGTGGTGTGCGAAATCGGCGATGCCGCGGAACTGGGAGCCGACACCCCGGCCGCACCCGCCACCCCGGCCGCACCCGCAGCCCCGACCGAGGTACCTAACCCCGAGATTCCCTCCACCGTGACAGCCTCTGATGAAGGCGCCCAAGTAGAGTGGGCCTATCCCACCGTACCCGCGGTACCGCCCAAAGCAGAGGACCTCGACCCGGCCGCGTCGGGAAGTGGCGGCGGCGAAGCCATCACCATGCCGGTGCTGGGTGAGTCCGTGACCGAAGGTACCGTCACCCAGTGGCTCAAAAAAAGTTGGGGACACCGTGGCGGTGGATGAACCCCTGCTGGAGGTGTCCACCGACAAGGTTGACACCGAAGTGCCCTCCCCGGTGGCCGGAGTTATCACGCAGATTGTGGTTGGGGAAGATGAAACGGTCGAGGTCGGCGCGGTGTTGGCCTATGTAGGTGGCGAAGGCGCCCCTGATGGCGGCCCCGACCCCTGCGGTTCCCGCCGCCCCGCCAGTTCCGGCGGTACCTCCGGTTCCCGCCGCCCCGGCAGCCCCGGCAGTTCCTGCTCCTCCTGCTCCTCCCGCTCCCCGGTTCCTCCAGTTCCTCGTGCTGCACCGGTTCCGCCGGTTCCGGCCAGCCCGGCAATCCCGATGGTGAATAACACCGGAGAATATGCAACCCCGATTGTGCGTCAGCTGGCTCAGGAAAAGGGAGTGGATCTCTCGCAGATTCAAGGCACCGGAGTGGGGGGACGCATCCGCAAGCAAGACGTCCTAGAGGCCGCATCTTCGACGGCGGCCCTTCCACCGGCTCCGCCTTCAGCTGTTCTGACACCTCCTGCCGTACCTTCTCCGCTGCGTGGCAGCCGTGAGGAAGTGCCAGCTGTGCGCGCCGACGCGGCGGCGAAGATGGTCGCATCCCTACATGCCACCGCCCAGCAGAGTGCCGTTATCGAAGTGGATGTGACCAGGATTGCCGCGCTGATTGCCCGAGCCAAGGAATCTTTTGCCGCCCGCGAAGGTGCCCCGCTGAGCTTCTTGGCTTTCGTAGTCAAAGCCACGACCGAGGCCCTCAAGAGCCACCCGGCCCTCAATGCTTCCCTGGAAGGCAGCGAAATCGCCTACCACGGGCCGAGAATATCGGTTTGGTGCTGGAGTCCGACGAGGGTAGCGGTGATCGAAGGCGCCGGTGATTTGACCATCGCCGGTATCGCCAAGCAGCTGGTGGCCCCTGGTTTGGAGGCAGCCCCGACCTTCACCGTCGCCCAGAGCGGTACGGCGGGAATCCTGTGGGAAACCCCGATTGTGCGTCAACCCAATGCCGCTGCTCTGTCGGTAGGTGAGGTGACGAAGCGCGCCGCGGTATTCACCGATTCCGAGGGTAACGACACCTTTGCGATTCGCTCGGTTTGCTATCTGTCGCTGTCCTTCGATCTGCGACTGGTCGAGTCCGGCGAAGCCGGGCGCTTCCTGGCGAGTTTGAAGTCCCGGCTGGAAGCCGGTGACTTTGCGCACGAGCTGGGTCTCTAGGTCCTACTAACAGCCCAGTGGAGGGTCCGGTGGAAACCGGACCCTCCACTGGGCTTTAAGCTCTAGTTTTCACCCAAGCGCACCACCCCGGCGAGGCGCCAGGGTTTAGCCTCGAGCAGAACCTCAAAGTTGTGTGGGGGCAGGGCCGCTATCTGGTGGGGATTACCCAAGGAATCACGCACAATGTAGGCCTCTTGGCTCAGCGCAACGCGCAGACGCGTACGCTTAGGGGTGCTATCCAAGATTTCCACCTCTTTGACGCTGCAACGCAGCTTTTCCAGCTTTGCACCACTGGATTTGAGGCGTTGCTGTAACCGAGCATCACTGTGGGATAGGACCGAATCCGACACGCTGACCCGAGCCAGTTCAGCCTGGTCCCCCGTTATCAATGCCTGGGAACGCAAGTCGAGGAGCTCTTGAACCACGGCCCGGGCGGTGTGGGGACCTAACCCAGAAATATCCGTCTGGGCACGGTCTTTAGGGAGGGAAACCATTGGAGTTGGGTCGGAATCGCGGCTGGGGGCAGAGAGCGTAGGGCTGGAAACCGCTTGGGGTTTGGCCACAACCGCGCTTTGCTGCCCCGACCACCAGTTTCCGATATCCGGATGCGCCAGCGCCACCCCCAATACCGCCGCGATTCCAGCCAGGGCAGAAATTCCCAAGCGCAGACGATGCGCCACCTGATCCGAAGACCGGGCTGCGGCAGGTGACAGGGATCGCCTGGATTTGGCGCGGTGGAGGCGAGTGGCGGAAATCCGACCGGGTCCCCGCGACCGGGAACCAGGTGCCCCACCTGCGCCACTTTTTGCCGGGGATGCATAGACCGTAGCGATGTCCCGTCCGGCCGCCCGCATCCGTCCCAAGTCGAGCTGCGTGTCAGACAGAGCCGGAATGGCATACATCGGAAGTTGTCCCCACTGCTGTACCAGTTGGGAGGCACTGGGACGATTTGCGGGATCGGGGTCCAAAAGAGCCGACACGTTGCCCCGTTCCATCCCCAGTTGGAGCAAAACTGCGCCCAGGGCATAGATATCGCTGGGCGGGGTGGGGCCACTGTGTGCACGCTCCGGTGCGGCGAAAGGCGGAGTGAAGCCCGGATGGAGACCCAAGACATCCACCAGCACTACCTGGCAGTGATCGGTGAGCATCACGTTAGCGGCCGAGATGTCTCCGTGAGCCAAGTCACGCGAATGCAAGGCTTCCAGCGCCGAGGCCAGAGAGAAAGCCAAGTGGTGCAGCTGGGGTGGACTGAGCCTGGAAGCCGCCCGATAGACCTCTAAATCGACCCCCTGTAAGTAGTCGAAGAGCACCACGTGTCGCCCATCGGTAGTGACGCGCGTTTGGTGACAGGTCAAGAGATTGGGGTGTCTCAAAGAGGTTAGAACCCCCAGGCGCTGTTGCAGGTCCGCATCGGGAGGGCCGGGCAGCATCTGGAGGGCGAAGTTACGCCCTTGCGTATCAACTGCACGCCACAGCGGGCCAGAAGATCCAAAGGCAATCGCCTCGTACAAAACATAACCATCTAACTCCATAAAGCAACAATACACCCTTTCAAAGAAAAACAAAAGGCCTCAAAAACTAGCCTCTTTGTTACGTGAACGTATCCTCTCCCCCACGCGGCGAACCTCGCCCCGGTCACCCCCACTACCGCGGCGAACCTTGACCCGGGTTTTCGCCCTAACCGAAAAACCCCTAAACTAGAGGTGATGGCTAAAAAGAATGACACCCCCACAAAAGGCGGCACCTCCGCCGCTCCGAAACGCAACTATTTCCGCAACGTAATCGATGCCTACAACATCACCCGGCGCTCCTTCCCGTGGGTGCCGTGGGCTATGCTGGCCTCCACTATCGTGCTGGTGGGACTCAATGTGTGGTACATGATTTGGACCGAGTCGTGGATCATGGGGAGCATCACCATCGTGATGCTGTTGTTCCTGGTGCCGATGCTTTGGGTCAGCACGCTGATGTCCAAAGCTATGCTGCGACAGATCGAAGGCATGGCGGGCGCGGTGGGAGCCCTGCAACAGCTGATTCGACGCTCGTGGATCGCCGATTCCCAGCCGGTGGCCTTCAACAAAGAACAAGACATGGTGTGGCGCTTTTTGGGCCCCAAAGGCATCATGTTGGTCAGCGAAGGCCCACACAGCCGAGTCAAGAAGCTGCTGGATGACGAAGTGAAGAAAACCACGCGGGTCGCGGCGAAAGTTCCGGTGCACGTGATAGAGAGCGGCACCGAAGATGGCCAGGTCCGCTTGGAGAACGTGATGAAGACTATGTACAAGTACCCGCGGGCGTTGAATCGCACCGAGGTGCCTCAGGTGCGAAAGCGCCTGGCCGCCATTACCAGAAATGAAGGCCTGCCTATTCCAAAGGGTGTAGATCCGATGAACTTCCGCGCCAATAAGAAAATGCTGTATCGATAAACATGCGACTGGTACTGATTCGACACGGGCAGACAGATTCGAATACCTCGGGAGCCTTGGATACGGCGTGGCCCGGGCGGCAACTCAATGAAACCGGCTTGGCGCAGGCCAAAGCCCTGCCGAAGAAGTACCGCGAATTGGTGGGGCAACGCCCGGCGCGGATTCACTCCTCTTTTATTCTGCGCGCCCAGCAAACCGCCGCGCTACTGGCGGCGGACCAGGAACAGTTGATCACCATAGACCCCGGTTTAGCCGAAATCTCGGCCGGTGACCTCGAGATGTCGACGGCTGGCCCCGATACCCAGGAATATCTGTCTTGCTGTATTTCTTGGGCCAGCGGGGATTTGGAGCGGCGGATGCCCGGGGGTGAAACCGGGGTCGAGGTCCTGTCGCGTTTTGATGCGGCCATCTCGCGTTTGTGTAAGGGTTTAGGTGACGAGGACGTCGCGGTAGCGGTGATTCACGGTGCGGTGATGCGGGTGTGGGGGGCCAACCGGTTGGCGGGACTGGAGCTGGGGCTTTTGGCACAGTTCCCGTGCCACAACGCCTCACTGACTCTGGCCGAAGGCAGTCCCGAGGACGGGTGGAAAGCCAAGTTGTGGTCCGACCATCCACTGGAGTATTGGCCGGTGGATCCCCAAGCCACCCCGCGAACCTCATTGGAAGCCCAGCAGCAGCTCTCTCCCAGCTCTACGACTGAGAATCCCAAGCATGGAAAACTTGCTCTACCACGGCGCGGGCCTGGCGGGCGGCGCGCAGATAGTCTTCGACCAAGTCATTGTGAGTGCCGCTGCGGTAACCCAGCAAGGCCGCGGTATTTCAACAGAGAACCATCGGCCAAAAGATCCAGCTTTTTGCCCGAAGTACGACCCGAACCCAAAACATTGGCCGCCCGGATGCGAGTGGCCAACAGCCACGCCCCGTCCAAGGCGCGAACCTGTTCGGGGAAAGCAATCCCTGCCTGCCAAGCCGCGCGCATGGCTTCGCGCGTCGAAGTTACCCGCAGCCCCGTTACCTCCCCGGCATGGAGCATCTGCAGAATCTGCACTGTCCACTCCACGTCAGACAATCCCCCGGCCCCAGTTTCACCTGGCGCCCCGGCAACGCCCCGCCGCGTTCGTGTTCCATGCGGGCTTTGAGGCGGCGCACCTCAACCAACTCTTTTGTCGCTGGGGTGACGCCCATAGCGGTGGGGGTCGATTATGTCGAGATAGCGCTTGCGCAGCTCAGGGGCGTCCCACGATGGGCCTGGCCCGCAGCAGGGCCTGGCGTTCCCAGGTGGCCGCCCAGCGTTCGTAGTATTCCCCGAGGGTCTGAAGGTCACGGGCCAACACCCCAGCTTTGCCTTCGGGACGCAGGTCCATATCCACCTGCCAGGCCCCCGCTAAGACCCCACCAAGTACCCGGCTAACCTCGGACACCACCGATTTCGCTTCTTTTGCCGCCTCCCCCGCAGCGATGTCCTCGAAGGGGGAATACAACATCACCACATCCGCATCCGTGGCGTAGCCGGTTTCGCCACCCCCCAGCCTCCCCATCGCCACGATCAGGTATTCGGCGCAGACACCCGCGGTGCGCAACTGGGACTTTTGCGCGCCAAGCGGCGGGCAGATCCGATCCAAAGCCAGGTCCAGAGCACCGGCCAGCACCGCTTCACCCACCGCGGTCAAGGCGGTAGCGGCCCGGGCGACCTCGATACCGTGCAACACATCGTCCATCGCGGAACGCAGCAACTCGCGCCCCCGCAGGGCCTGCAACCGAGCGGCGCGCTGAGCCAAATCCGGTTGACGTTCGAAACTGGCCAGAATCTCGGTTTCCAGTTCCTCGCGTGTCTTGGGGCGCAGGTCGGCTTCGGAATCCAGCCACTGCACTGCCTCGGGATTCCCCGGCAACAGCTGGGCCACCAGGGGTGAAGAAGACAGAATCCGGGTCAGGTGTTGGGCAGCGGAACCGGAGTCCCGCAACAGGTGCAGATACCAGTGGGTCTCGCCCAAGGCATCAGAGAGCTGGCGGAAAGCCAAGAGTCCCCCGTCGGGATCCACCCCGTCGGCAAACCAACCCAGCAGCACCGGCAGCAGCTGGCGTTGAATCGCAGCGCGTCTGGAAACCCCCGCGGTCAGGGCCTCGATATGGGTGAGCACTCGTTTCGGGTCGCGATACCCGATGGCGGCCAGGCGGGCCTGCGCCGCGGGCTCCCCCAGCACCAGCGCCGCCTCCGAGGCGCTGAGTTTCGCCATGGCCGGCAGCAGGGGCCGATAATAGATTTCCTCGTGTAAGTCACGCACCCGGGAGCGCACCTCGCGCCACTGCCGGCTCAGCGCCGCGCCATCGTCATCCCCGAAGGCGCTCACGTCGATGCTGCGGCCCACCCGGCGCAGCTGCGCACCCTGGGGGAACAAGTGGGTGCGACGCATGCGATACAGCTGGGTGCGGTGTTCCAAGACCCGCAAGAACCGATAGTGATCGGCCATCTGTTCTCCCTGGTCACGGGCTATGTAGCCGCCATCTACCAGCACCCGAATCGCGTCCAGCGTGGCGGTGACTCGCAGGCTTGCATCAACTCTGCCGTGCACCAGCTGCAACAGCTGCACCGTGAACTCCACATCGCGCAAACCCCCAATCCCCAGCTTGATTTCGCGCTGAGCTTTGTCTGGTTCCAGGGTGCGTTCCACGCGCCGACGCATAGCCCGGGTTTCCTCGACGAAGCCTTCGCGTTCCACCGCCTGCCACACCTTGGGGGCCAGGGCCTGCACATAAGCTTGCCCCAGGGCGCGATCTCCCGCAGCGGGTCGCGCCTTGAGCAGTGCCTGGAACTCCCAGGCCTTGGCCCAGCGCGCATAGTATTCCAGGTGAGAATCCAAGGGACGCACCAGGGCCCCGTCCTTGCCTTCGGGTCGCAGCGCCGCATCTAGGGCCCACAGGGCGGGTTCTTGCATGGAGCGCGAACACAGATTCCCCAGCGTCATCGCCATCTGGGTCCCGATCCGGGTGGCGTCTTCGGAACTGATGTTTGCGTGCGGGGCGGGTTGAGCGATGTAGATGACGTCGACGTCAGAGATGTAGTTCAGTTCCCGCGCCCCGGTTTTCCCCATGGCGATCACGGTGAAAGCCACGGCTCCGGCCGGGTCGTGGCGGCACCTGGCCAGGGCGAGGACCGCCTCTAGGGTCGCATCCACCAGGTCGGAAATCGCCGCCGCGGTAGGGGCGAAGGCGGCCTTGGCGCCTTCCACCCCGTCCCGGGCGAGGTCCGCCGCCGCAATCTGGGCCAGGCAACGATAGTAGGTGCGGCGCAGTTCCAAGACATCCGCCTGCGCATCCGCCACCCAGCAAGGTGTGGACCGGGGCGAGGCCGTGGTTTCAGTTTCGATAGGGGCTGGAGTTTCGGTTTCGGTAGGGGCTGGGGCTTCGATAGGAGCTAAGGTTTCGGTAGGGGCGGCGTTTTGGGTTGCAAAGATATCGCTGGCCCCCACACTTTGTAGCATCTGAGTAAGGAAAGTGGAGGGGTCAGGGTCCCGTTCCAGGATAAAAGAACACGTCGGGGTGAGTCACCAGGTAGTTCCCGAAGAACTCGGAGGCCCCCAAAAGCCTCAAAGTGCGCCGGCCTACCCCTTGCGCAGAGATGAATTCCCCCACCCCGCAGGGGTGTCGCGAATCCTCTTCCACGATGCGTGTCAGACTCAACAGGGCCAAATCCGGATCGCCCACCTGAGACAGATCCTCTATCAGGATGCTGGGGTCCAAGCCATCACAGGCCTGCATCAGCGCGGTAAGCATGGTTTTCGCGCGTTCCACCTGCACAATCCCCGCACCCAACAGGGCGGCGGTCAAAGAATACTGCCGCGCCATCCTCGTCCCTTTCCTAATCCGCAACCACCGATCAACATCGGCGCCGTCCTCGACCCGGAACTAACCCAAACGCAGTAACTGGCGACGCTCCGCCACCGTCACCTGGCGACGGTACTCGCCCCATTCGGCCAGACGGGCGCGCAACACAAAGTCAAAGAGCTCCTCGCCCAGGACCTCGGGAACCAACTGGGAACCCTGAAGGTGCTCGATGGCGTCCTCGAGGGAACGCGGCAGGGCGAGAATCCCCATGGCACGACGTTCCGCATCGGTCATCTCCCAGACATTATCCTCGGCTTCTTCACGCAACTCCATGCGTTCCTCGATGCCTTTCAGTCCGGCTTCGATAATCAAGGCGAAAGCCAGATAGGGATTCAGTGCCGGATCGGGGGCGCGGTACTCGATGCGAGAAGAAGTGTGGAGACCCGGTTTGTGTTCCGCCACGCGAATCAGAGCTGAACGGTTGTGGTGTCCCCAGCAGACGAAAGAAGGCGCCTCTCCCCCTCCCCACAGGCGTTTATAGGAGTTCACGTGCTGGTTCACCACCGCGCTGATTTCCTTGGCGTAGTGGAGCAAACCGGCGGTGAACTGGCGTCCCACAATCGAGAGGTGATAGGCAGCGCCCGGATCGTAGAAGGCGTTGCGGTCGGCCTCCATCAGTGAAAAATGCAGGTGCATGCCGTTGCCGGGAATATCGATCACGGGTTTAGGCATGAAGGTGGCCAGCAAACCCTTGGACAGCGCCAGTTCCTCTACATAGGAACGGAAAGTCACCAGATTATCCGCGCACTGCAGCGCGTCGACGGAACGCAAGTCGATTTCGTGCTGGCCCGGCCCGCCTTCGTGATGAGAAAACTCGACCGAGATCCCCTGTTCTTCCAGAATCTGGACGGCTTCGCGGCGGAAATCATTGCCGATACCCCCCGCGGCGTAGTCAAAGTACCCGCCGTTATCCACCGGTTTCAAAGGGTCTTCGACACTGTTGGGCAGGTGAAAAAGATAGAACTCGATTTCGGGGTGGACAAAAGGCACGAAACCGAAAGCGGCGGCGCGTTCCATGGTGCGTTCCAAGACGTAGCGCGGATCGGAGTGGGAGCGGGTGCCGTCAGGGTTGAAAACATCGCAAAACATCCGCGCCACGTTCCCTACCGAGAAGCCACCCACCTGGGGCACTATCTGGAAAGTCGAGGCGTCGGGAAACAGCAGCATGTCAGATTCAGAGATGCGGGTGAAACCTTCTACCGAGGAGCCGTCAAAAGCCACGCCTTCGGTAAAGGCCCTCTCCAGCTCTACCGGGGCGATGGTGATGGCTTTGGGAACCCCCAACACATCGGTGAAGAGCAGCCTCACATAGTTCACGTCTTTTTCTGCGACCCTGTCGAATCACGTGTTCTTGCTGTTTATCCACTTTTCTCTCCTTTGCGCCGGGTTTGGGTGATTTCGGGGGTTTTCCAGGGGCGAGGACGGGGGCGGGTGGGCGCCTCAGTGTAGTTCCAGCCGGGCGGTGAAACGTCCCGCTTCAGTTTCGACTCGCAGCGGGATTTTCATAAACCTCGCTGAGGTTTTCAGAGTTCAACACCCTCGACAGGGGGCCGCAGTGGGCGACCTGACCGTGTCGCATCACCAAAACGTGGGTGAAACCGGGAGGGATTTCCTCTAGGTGATGCGTCACCATCACCATCACCGGGGATTTCGGATCTTTGGCCAGTTCCGCCAAACCCCCCAGCAGCAGTTCGCGTCCCCCCAGATCCAGGGCTGCGGCGGGTTCGTCCAACACCAGCATCTCCGGGTCAATCATCAAGGCGCGCGCCACCAAAACCCGTTGTTTTTCCCCCTGAGACAAGGTGTGGAAAGGACGTTCCCGCAAAGACAAAACTTGGAACATCTCCATCAGGGAGTGGGCGCGTTGCTGATCCACCGGGTCATAGCTTTCCCGCCACGAAGCCGTCATCCCCCAAGCCGCTGACATCACGGCTCTCTCTACCTGTTCCTCGGGGGGAATCTGGGCCGCAAGACCGGGAGAGGCATAGCCGACTCGCTGACGGATTTCCGCGATCTCTACCCGGCCCAGGGTTTCGTCCAGCACCTCCACACTCCCGCGACTGGGATAGAGACGTCCGGCCAACATATCCACCAGCGAGGTTTTCCCCGCCCCGTTCGGTCCCAGCACCACCCAGTGCTGGCCCAAGTGAATCTGCCAGTTGACGTCTTTGAGGATAGTGGTTTGTCCCCGCCACAGATTCACCGCGGAGCATTGCGCCACAATGGTCATCTCGTTCCTGTCTATAGATTTGCCGCGCGACCCGAGAGGATCGAGTGATAAAAGTCTAGGGTCTTTTCCCCGATAGCCTCCCAGGTGAAGTGTTCCTCGGCGCGTTGGCGCCCCGCATGGCCCATGGCGCGGGCCCGGGCGGGGTCGCGCAACATCTCGGTGATGCGCTGGGCCATGTCGTCTTCGAATTTCTGGGGGTGGAGGGGTTGTCCGGTACCGTCTGTCTTTTGCTCTATCGGCACCAGGAAACCGGTTTGACCCTCTACCACCACGTCGGGAATACCGCCGGTGTTTGTCGCCACCACGGGCAGACCCACCGCCATGGCCTCGAGGTTAACTATCCCCAGGGGCTCGTAGATAGAGGGCGTTACGAACAGCGTAGAGGCACTGAGCAGAGCAATCATGGAGCGACGATCCAGCATGTCGGAAATCCACACCACCCCGTGGCGCTCCGCCTGCAGTTCGCGCACCAGGGCCTCGACCTCCGCCGCGATTTCCGGCGTGTCGGGAGCCCCGGCACACAGAATCACCTGGGTGTCTACAGGGATTTTTCGCAGGGCACGCAACAGGTACGGGACGCCTTTTTGCCGAGTGATGCGACCCACGAAAGCCACGGTGGGAACACCCGGTTCCAGGCCCCGTGAAGTCAGCAGTTCGCGCTGGAAATCCGCGAAGTCATCGTCGCTGGGCACGGTCCAAGAAGCCAGGTCAATACCGTTGTGAATCACCTGGACCCGCTGGGGTTCGATGCGGGGATAGCAGCGCAAGATATCTTCACGCATCGCCCGTGAAACCGCCACGATTCCGTCCGCACCTTCGTAGGCGGTTTTCTCGGCCCAGGAAGAAATGCGGTAACCCCCACCCAGCTGTTCGGCCTTCCAGGGACGCAAGGGCTCTAAGGAGTGTGCCGAGACGACGTGGGGGATGTCGTACATCAGTTTGGACCAGTGCCCCGCCATGTTGGCATACCAGGTGTGGGAATGCACCAGGTCGGCTCCCTGGGCATCCTTGACGATAGCCAGATCCACCCCCAAGGTGCGAATCGCCGCATTGGAATCCTCCAGACCCGACAGATAGTCGTAACCTGTCACCCCCGGATCGGCCCCTTCACTACCCGGCGTACGGGGACCCTCGAAACAGTGGACTCGGACCTCGAGACGGGAACGCAACACCTGGGCCAGTTCCGTTACGTGAACCCCCGCACCGCCGTAAACTTTCGGAGGGTATTCCCGGGTCATCAAATCAACACGCATAGCGATTTCTCCTGCCTGCTTCGATACACAAAAGCAAAGGTCACCCACCGAAATCCACGGCGAGAAACCCCAGTAATAAACTATCGTATTTCCACTAAATTCGGGCTCGATTCCACCCCCGGAAGTTGGAAAAATTTCATAGGCTGTAGTTATGGCTATTCCCAAAGTGCTCTCGATCATTCTAGCCGGCGGAGAAGGCAAGCGACTCATGCCCCTGACCGAGGACCGCGCCAAACCTGCGGTGCCTTTCGGGGGCCACTATCGCCTGATTGACTTCGCCCTGTCTAATGTGGTGAACTCCGGGTATCTCCGCATCATCGTGCTGACCCAGTACAAATCCCATTCACTGGACCGCCACATCTCTACGACCTGGCACATGTCTTCGATTCTGGGTAACTATATTGCCCCCGTCCCCGCCCAGCAGCGCACCGGGAAACACTGGTACATGGGCAGTGCGGACGCCATCTTCCAGTCGGTGAACATCATTCGCGACGAAATGCCGGACTACGTCTTGATTATCGGGGCGGACAACATCTATCGTATGGACTTCGGCCAGATGGTACAGGCCCACATTGAATCCGGCCTGCCCGCCACCGTGGCGGGGATTCGCCAGCCTCTCTCCTTGGCTTCCTCCTTTGGGGTAATCGAGGCCGATGCCTCGCGCAAGATCACGGCTTTCAAGGAAAAACCGCTGGACGCGGTGGGGCTGCCCGATGCCCCCGACCAGGTACTGGCCTCGATGGGGAACTATGTTTTCAACACCGACGCCCTGCTCGAGGCCCTGGCCCAAGACGCCATCCACGAAGAATCCGCCCACGACATGGGCGGTAACATCGTGCCTTACTTTGTCTCGCGCGGCCAAGCCGGTTGCTATGACTTCATCAACAACATCATTCCGGGTTCCTCCAAACGCGACCGCGACTACTGGCGCGACGTGGGTACCTTGGATGCCTACTACGAGGCCTCGATGGATCTGATTGCGGTGCACCCCATCTTCAATCTCTACAATCCGCAATGGCCAATCCTCACCGATATAGACGGCCGTATGCCCCCGGCAAAATTCGTCTACGGAGACGCCGACCGCATGGGTTACGCCGTGGACTCCTTTGTCTCCAACGGGGTGATTATTTCGGGCGGAAAGTGCGAGCATTCTTTGCTTTCCCCCGGCGTGCGGCTCAATTCCTGGTCCGAAGTCACCGATTCGGTGTTGTTGGACGGAGTCATCATCGGTCGCCACGCCCGCATCGACAAATGCATCATCGATAAATACGCCCGCATCGGCGAAGGCGTAACCCTCGGGGTGAACCTGGAGCAAGACCGGGCCCGCGGACTGATCGTGACGGATTCGGGGATTACGGTGGTTCCCAAGGGGATGGAAATCCTGTCCTGACCCCGTCGAGGTCGGCGGGTAGTTTTGGTGCCCCCGTCGAGGACGGGTGGTGTAGTTTTACGTGCATTTGCGGGTTTTGCCGCGGCTTTTGTCGGGGCGAAACCGGCATTTATAGAGCTTGAAGGTAGGCTGAGACCATGTGGATTCGATGTAACTGTGTGGTCCCGGCGGGGTCGCGGGAAGACTTGATTCCGGCTTGGCTCGCCGCCCTGGAAGCCCAAGAGAAATCAGCATCGAGAACCTCGAGCTGAATTCAGGCACCTTCGCCGGACTCGAGTGGGTCGGGGCCCACTTAGAGGCGCAATCCCCAATATCGGAACCGGCAGGGCAACGCCAATGGCGTTCCCAGCTGGGAGCCCGGCTGAGCCAGGCCCTTGAAAGAAAAGGGCCGGTGGCGGTTTCCGTCCTGGGGGACGCACTGGCCCAAAAGGGAGCGAAACTGCTGGTGATGGATGCGGACTCTACTCTTTTCGACTGCGAAGTCATAGAAAAGGTCGCGGCTCACGCCGGAACCGAGGCGGAAGTCGCCGCCATCACCACCGCCGCGATGCGCGGGGAACTGGATTTCACGGCTTCACTACGCCACCGCATGGCAACCCTGGCGGGACTGCCCGCCACGGTCCTCGACGAGGTACGAAATGACGTCAACTTCCACCCCGGTGCAGCCCAGTTGGTTCACGCCCTGCACCAGTCAGGAGCCAAAGTCGGGGTGGTCAGCGGGGGTTTCGTGGAAATCGTAGAGCCCAAAGCCATAGAAATTGGTTTGGATCACTGGGTGGCAAACCGCTTCGAAGTCAAAGACGGGGTGTTGAGTGGTAGGCCCGCAGGGGAAATCGTGACCGCGGAAGCCAAGGTGCGTTCGCTTCGGGAATGGGCCGCGCAGATTGGCGCCCAGCCACAGCAGTGCGTGGCCATGGGAGATGGGGCGAACGACATCCCGATGATGCGGGTCGCCGGTTTGGGGATCGCGTTTTGCGCCAAACCCGCCGTACAGGAAGCTGCCGATTGCCGCCTGCCTTTCCAAAACCTCGCCGCGGCGGCCATCCTGGGCGGTATCTACCCGCGCACCGACTAACCCCTTATCCACGCAGAAACCAAGGCACTAAACCCGGCAACCCAACCTCGAACCGGGACCGGAACACCGGACCTCGAACCGGGACCAAACCCTAAACACCGCAGCGGGATTTAGGCGACCGCGCCGTCCTCGCCGGGGAGGAAACCCTGGTCGGGGCCGAAAACCAGATCCTCGAGGTGACGCACCTCGGCGTGGTCGGCGGCATCGTGATTCATCTGCATCCGCGCCAGCGAAGTCAGCATCCGGATTTCTCCAGCCAGGCGCTGGACACTGGGGTACTTGGTTTGCTCCAGACCGCCCAGCAACAGCAGGGCTTCGAAACCCTGGTCGCATTCCAGCAGGGCGCGCGCCCGCAGCAGACGGGCCAAGAACCGCGCGTCACCTTCCGTCCCCTGCAGATAGATGTTGTCGGGGATAGGCTGAAAATCCAGCAGCCCCAAGGAAGAAGACACCTCTACCGTGCCGTTTCTTTCGTCGAAACGCTGGGCCAACTGGGCCGCGGCTTGCCCCAGTTGGTCGCGAGCCTCGCGCACCGTGGGACGCACCAGAGCCGGGAGTTCGTGGTGACGGTTCGAAACGGCCAGGGAAACTTTTAGCTGGGCGTGGCCGTACCCGTTGAGGTCCAAGGAATCCAGGGAACCCACGATGTGACGCAAACCCGTCAGCAGGTCCCAGGGGTCGTGGGCGTGGCGAATCATCGCCAGGTGGCGTTCCAGCAAGGTGACCAGGCGTCGCCACATCCCCGTCACCGCCAAGAAACGTAAGTGTTCACTCAGTTGGGACAGGTGAGATTCTTCGCGGTCGTATTCGTAGGCCACCAGGTGGGCCTCCCAGGCTACCTGCCAGGCCTTTTGTTCAACCAGGGCGGGCAAGATTACGCGCAGCAGGCGGGCCTTTTGCGGGGCGGGGATTTCGTGAGTCAGCATGCGCCAGGCCACCTGCAAGGCGGCCTCGGGGCGGCGATTCACGGCCATCTCTATCTGGGTGATGTCGATGGCGCGCCCCACACTGCGAGAATCGGCAGGGGTGATGCAGTCAATCGCGCGGTCCAAGTAGCTACGCTGGGTAAAAGACATCCCCAGGACTTCGCGCAGATTGTGGCGCAGATAGTAGGTGGCGGCCACTGAAGGTTCCAGGGTTTCGTGCAGGGCTTCGAGACCCACCAAGAGGTGATTTATCAAGGACAAGGGAACATCGGGTTGTTTGCAGGCACCTTCTAAGACGCGCGGGAAAAACCGCGAAAGCTGGTCGAGCTGGCGGAAGTCATAGAGTTCGGGGCGGTGCAGGAAACGGGTCAGGGTCGAGGCAAAGGCTTCGAGAGCTTTGCCGTAGCTGCGTTGATCCAGGTAGCAGCCAATCAGTTCCAGTTCGGCTTGAGATAGCAGGTCGTCCAAGCCGGCTTGACGGGCGGCCAGCACCACCTCGAGGGTAGCTTTGATGCGAGGAATACCGGAAGGGATGGAGCTGGCGTTCATCAGTTGCGTCGCCAAGATGGCAGCCTGGGCATCCACTGCTCCTCCTTGTGTAAAACGCGGTAGTTCCGAGGATTTCTATGCTCAGCGTACCTGCGGTGGTGGCAGAGCAGTTCCTGACACACCGGCAGGGGCGGTATCCGCGAGGAATTTTTGTACCGAACAGTCAAAGGAGGCTGTGGTGGGGTGGGGCAATCTAGGGAGGCTTGGGGACGGTGCCAAAACTTGTGCAGAGATGACACAATAAGAGTGATGGATAATTTCGAGCCCGCGGCGTACTACCCCGGTATTGATCCGGAGCTGCTGCGCGCCCAGATCCTGGATGACTTGGGAAAGGCCCTGGAGCTGCCCCTGGGAGCAGAACGCCTGAGGTGGCTCAAGGAACTGGCGGATTTGGCGCATCGCCAGGATTCCGGGGACACCGAAGCCACGGTACTGCTCGAAATCGTGTGGGACTTATTAGAGGCCGGGGACACGCCTGGGGCCATGGAAACCTGCGCTTGGGTGATGACTCAAATTGCCGATGGGGTGTGGGAACCCAGCCAGGAACACACCCAAACCCTGGCCTCACAGCTGCTGCAGCTGCCTATTCTGGCGGCCCGTCACCCTGGGATTGACCTCGACATCATCGAACACTTGACTTTCTGGATGGATTTCTTTGCCGCCAAGGCCCAGATTCCCCTGGCGAATCGTTGGCGGACCCGCCACCAGGTTGAACTGGGTTTGGGGCACCGCACTGCGGCGCTGGAAGCCTTGGATCTGATTACGGAAATAGAAGATCTGCCAAAGGTACCAAACGGCGGTGCCGCCCCCGACGCAATCGAACCGGTAGCACAGATCCAAAGTGAATCCGATTGTCCCATTCATCACTATCGTTCCCGCATCGCCTGGGCGGTGAATTCGCGAGAATACGCGCGGGCCCTGGAACTGTATCGCGACGGACAGGAACGCACAACGCAGGCCGGGTGGCACTGCCAGCAACCCGATGACATCAACGGTTTGCTGATGCTGCCACTGGCTTGGGCCGGGGAAGGCGATGCGGCTTGGCGGGCCCACGAACGCTCGTACCGACACCAGAGTGAAGCTTCACAATACCTGGGTGATATCGCTTCTCACCTGCGATTTTGCGCAGGAACCTGGAGTATCGCGGAGGGCCTGGAACTGCTGGGGAACCACGCGCACTGGTTTGAAAACCCCGAGGACCCCTGGGACTTACTGGTGGCAACGCGGGCGGCGGCCTTGTTCCTGGAACGCGCCACCCAGTCATATGCACAAACCGGTTACGGCCAGGTAGAGCTGGGTTTCGCCATCAGCGGAGACAACCCCTGGTTCAACTTCCCCACCTTGGCGGCGGGCTCCACCCTGGAAGAAGCCACTTCCAGGTTGCGCCACACTGCCTTGGAACTGGCGCTGCTCTATGACCGACGCAACGCCAACAACACCGTGTCAAACCGCACCCGCGCGGTGCTGCACGAAGCCCCCCTGTGTCACCTCGAGGAAGTCGCCCCGCTGCTGCGGTGCCGCAATGCCCTGGCAGACCTGCTGGCCTCTCACGGCATCTTGGAAAACCAGGCGCACTGGGCTTTGCCGAATCTGCAGGAATGGTTCGCCACCTCTCGTCCCCAACCAATCCCAGAGTTCCACCAGCTGGAATTCACGGTTGCGCGTCAATCACAGGCCACCTTCGAAGCCGCCCTGGCCGAGGTGGAGCTGGAAGTACTACCCCCCGCGATTTCAACCACGAAGGAAAGCCTGGTGATCGGAGCTGACCGGGTGGCGCTACTGGCGGCTTGCGGGCAGTGGACCGAAGTGATTGACCAGGCCGAAGCCCTGCTGGAGCTGGGGCAGCGCCTGGATGAACACCGCCAGTCCCTGCGCCTGGCCACCTATCTGGTGCAGGCCTATTGGCAGTGCGACAACTTGGCTCCGGCCCGAAACTGGCTGATTCGCGCCGACGAGTTAGCCGACGCCACCGTGGCGGCGACACCGCGGAAAAATCCTCGAAGACCTGGCCCAACTGGCTGGCTGAGCTCGCCTGGCAACGACACCAACCCGAAAACGCCAGCACCACACCTCGACCCGGGAACCGTCGCATCCCGGGCCGACCCCGAGACGCGGCGCAACTTTTACCCGGGCCGATGCAGATGATTGCAGCTGCAAGGTTAGCGCCAAATGGACGAAACAGCTAAGCTATTCGGGTGATTACCGCCACCGACCTGACTCTGCGCATCGCCGATCGCGTCTTGATTTCCCAGGCTTCCTTCCAGGTGAATAAAGGTATGCGTATTGGTTTGGTGGGGCGAAACGGCGCGGGGAAAACCACTTTGATGCGGCTGCTTTCCGGCACGGGAATCCCCGATGCCGTACAGGTCGAAGGTCAGGTGTCACGTTCGGCTCCCCCAGGGTATCTGCCCCAAGACCCCGGCGAAGTCGACCCCGAACAGCTGGTGCGCGACCATATCCTTTCGGTGCGAGGCTTGGACGTGATTCAGCAGCGCATCCGGCGCGCCGAAGAAAAGATGAGTAGCGAAACCGGCCAAGCCCAGCAAAAAGCCATGGAGCGCTATGTGCGTCTGGACCAAGAATTCCACATGTCCGGCGGTTATGCTGCCACCGCCGAAGCCGCCCAGATTGCCGCGAATCTGGGAGTGACCACCGCGATGCTGGGCCAGCCCCTGGGAACACTTTCCGGGGGGGCAGCGCCGGCGCGTGGAGCTGGCGCGGGTGTTGTTCTCCGGGGCCGATACCCTGCTGCTGGACGAACCCACGAACCACCTCGACCACAACTCGATTATGTGGCTGCGCGGATACCTGCAATCTTATCCGGGTGGGTTCTTGGTGATTTCGCACAATGTGAAGCTGCTGGACGAGACCGTGAATCAGGTCATGTTTCTGGACGCCATGCGGGGAGCAATCGATGTCTATCACCTGGGGTGGAAGGGTTACCTGAAGGCTCGCGCCGAGGACGAAGCCAGGCGTAAACGCGAACGTGCCGTGGCCGAAAAGAAGGCGGCCGCCCTGCAGGCCCAGGGCGAAAAGATGCGCGCGAAGGCCACCAAGGCGGTGGCTGCCCAACAGATGCTGCGCCGCGCCGAGGCCTTGTTGGAAGAAACCCAAGATAGCGGCCCGAAGGAAAAGGTCGCCAGGCTGGATTTCCCTAAACCCCTGCCTTGCGGCAAGGTCCCGCTGCAGGCCCAGTCACTTTCGAAAAGCTATGGTTCGCTGGAGGTTTTTACCGACTTGTCTGTGGCGATTGACCGCGGCTCCAAAGTGGTGGTGCTGGGGTTCAACGGCGCGGGGAAAACCACGCTGCTGCGTCTCTTGGCCGGTTTAGAGACCCCCGACACCGGCCAGGTGATTGCCGGTCACGGCCTGAAGCTGGGATACTATGCTCAGGAACACGAAACCTTGGACCCTACGCTGAGCGTGGTAGAGAACCTGCAGGCCGCCGCCCCTGAACTGGACAACACGGGACTGCGTTCCCTGCTGGGACAGTTCCTCTTTTCGGGAGCGGATGCCGATAAACCCACCCACGTACTGTCGGGGGGCGAAAAAACCCGCCTGGCTTTAGCTACCTTGGTGGTTAGCGGAGCGAATGTGCTGTTGCTGGACGAACCCACGAATAACCTCGACCCGGCCTCGCGCGAAGAAATCCTGAAATCCCTGGCCAGCTACCAGGGTGCCACGATCTTGGTGACGCACGACCCGGGCGCGGTCCAGGCGCTGGACCCCGACCGGGTGCTGCTGCTTCCCGACGGCGAAGAAGACCTATGGAACGAGGCAGAATACCTCGACTTGGTCGAAGCCGACTAAAATCATAGTAACCCCTGACCTAGACGGAGGAGAAACCATGCCACGCAACATTCGCACCCTCGCCCTCGCCGCCCTCGCCACGGCATTGCTTAGCCTTTCCGGCTGCGGAACTTCGACCACCACCAACAATCCCAGTGCGGATTACCAGGCGAAGAAAGCCGAAATACCCAATATGGTTAAGGCCTTTTCTTCCCCGAATCTGGGTGTGTTGCTCAATAGTTTCCAGATTGATTCCCTGCCGCCGCGCATCTTGGATGCCGAAGCCTTGGGGACGTACCGCACCTTAGAGAAGCAAGCCCAAAAACTGATGGAGTCATACCAGATTGAACCCGAAAAGTGCCGCGCACCCCCTGATGAATACCTACCAAGACGACTCGGCGATTCCCGCGGCGTATTCCATGCCGAAGTCCGAAAGTGACGATTCCGCCTCGGTTACGGTCGAATTGCGCGCCTTCTTGAGTATTAAAGATGCGAAGAAGGCGATTTCGGTGCAGCGAGAACTGGCCGATACCTGCCCGCAGTTCAGCGCCCAGAACGTAAAGTACCAGGTCAAGGCCCAAGACTATCCGGTCGAAGGCGGTACGGATGGGACTTTGGTGGCCACTACGGTTTATCCCGATGACTCCCCGCAGGCCGCGACAGTTACCGTGTTTCAGCGGGTCGGGAACCTGGAGTTGAAGGCGATTTTTGACGGCAAGGACCCCCAGAAACGCGCCGAGGCCGCCAGTGCGGAATTCAAGGAAGCTTTGCGCCTGCTGGGGATTGCCCTGGTGACGAAGTCCTAGGGCGGCTGTGGGTTGCCCCGGTCGAGGTCGGGTGTGGATCTCCCCGGCGAGGTCCGATGTGAAAGTTCCCGGTCGAGGTCGGGTTGCGGTTTTGGTGCGGAGCTTTAGATTCGCGGGGTGCCGCGCCGATAAGGTTCTGGCACCGGAGCTTCGTCCCCCCAAACGGGTGGCCCACGCCAAAGGCAGCGAGGGGTCTGTCAAGAGGGGACGGCCCACTTCAATCACGTTAGCCTGGTTATTCACCAGGATTTGTTCGGCCTGGGCCGGTTCGGTGATCAACCCCACTGCAGAAACCGGCAACACGTTTTGACGCAGAATCTCCTCGGCGTAGCGCACCTGATAACCCGGGGCGACGGGAATATCGACGTCGGGAACCAAAGCGCCTGTCGAAACATTGATCATGTCAACCCCCAGGCGTTGCAGCTCCACGATAATTTTCGCCCATTCCGCCGCGGTGGTGTCGCGCAGCAGTGGATTGGTGTCAGGTACCCAGTTTGTGGCTGAGATACGCATCAGCAGAGGGATATCTTCGCCAATCTCGGCGCGAATCTGGGTCAAGACTTCGTTCCACAGTCTAAAGCGCCCCTCTAAGTCACCACCGTATTCATCGGTGCGGCGGTTCGTCAGGGGTGAGAGAAACTGGGCCAGCAGATAACCGTGCGCCCCGTGAATCTGGATGAAGTCAAATCCCGCCGCCACGGCGCGCCGGGCGGCGTCAACGAAGTCTTGCTTGATTTGGCGAATCTCGGGGATGGTGAGGGCACGAGGTGCGGGGTGGCGGGAGCTGAAAGGCAGAGCACTGGGAGCCACAGTTTCCCAACCGATTCCCGGAAGTTGTACATCCGATGGCCACAGCGGGGTCCCGGAAGGCGAGCAAGACGCCTTGCGTCCCGCGTGTGAGAGCTGGATTCCGGCTGCCGCGCCACCTTCTTTAATCAGCCTGGCCAGACGGGCAAAGCCGGGGATTTTTTCGTCGCGGTCCAGACTCAGTCGAAGGGGCTGATGCGCCCCTGCTGGTTCACCGCGGTGGCCTCGACGATAACCGCGCCCACCCCTCCGGCGGCGCGTGCCCCGTAGTGGATTTCGTGCCAGTCGTTGGGCCAACCCGCGCTGGTTCCCTCTGAGGCAGCCGAATACTGGCACATGGGAGGCATCCACATCCGGTTACGGATTTCCAGTTCTTTCAGCTTCCACGGTGAAAACAGCAGCGACATAGTCTAATTCTAGACATTGAACCCCAAAGCTCGCAGTTGTTCACGGCCATCATCGGTGATTTTATCCGGGCCCCACGGCGGCAACCATACCCAGTTGATAGAGGTAGTTTGTACCAGGTCGCCGATTACAAAGCGGCACTGCTGTTCTATCATGTCGGTCAAGGGGCAACCCGCCGAAGTCAAAGTCAAGTCCAGCAACGCAAAGTCGCCGTCCAGGTGAATCCCATAGACCAGACCCAGATCCACAATGTTGATCCCCAGCTCCGGATCTATCACGTCACGCAGGGCCTCTAAGATTTCTTCAAAGCGCGCCTTGAGTTCGGGTTCGATATGGTCATTGTCTTCACCAAACACATAGTGCACCGAAGTGGGGCTGCCGGGCAGGTTTTGGGTTCCTTCTGCTGCGGGTTCCTGGGGTTGGCCCAAACTGTCCAAGAGCTCTGGGTTCAAAGTTTCGTCACTCAAGGTAGTTTCCTTCCTTCTATTTCAGAGGTCCGGGGGCGGCTTCGGGGTGGTGACTGGCGTCTCGAGGTGCGCCGGCTACGTCGTCGTCGCTGGTAAAAGTAGAGTTGATGGAGCAGCAGTGCGGATTTCCTTGGTCGGCGCTGGCGGTTCCTCCCTGGGTTTCAGCCCTCACCAAGGCTTCGGTCAAAGCCATCCAACCCAACAAGGCGCACTTTACGCGATTGACGAACTTGGAAACCCCTTGCAGACTGGCGGCATCTTCGAGACGGTCCAGGAGTTCCTCGGGGACTTCCCCGCCACGAGAATGCATCATTTCATTGAAGTCGTTTTCTAAGGCACGCACCGTGTGAAGGTCTTGGCCCTGGACCAGCTGCCACATCATCGACAAAGATGCCTGTGAGATAGAGCAGCCGTGACCGTCCCAGATCAGTTCGCTGAGTTTCCCGTCTTTGACCTGAACCTGCAGGGTGACCTCATCGCCACAAGTGGGGTTTACCTGGTGTGAACTGGCTTCCCAGCCGGGCAGTTCTCCCGCTCCGTGACGGGCCCGGGAATGTTCCAAAATCAGCTGCTGGTAGAGCATCTCCAGTTCGGTACTCATGAAATATTTCCTCTCTGTGAAAACCCCAACTATCCTAAGCCACGCCGAAGAATTCCAGAGCTTTTGGCAGGGCCTCTATCCAGCGGTCCACTTCTGCGGTGGTGGTGGTCAGGCTGAAGGTGGCGCGCGAAGATGAAGGTACCGAGAAATGCTGGTGCAGCGGAATGGCACAGTGATGGCCTACCCGCACAGCCACTCCCACTGAATCCAAGTACTGTCCCAAGTCATGGGGGTGAATCCCTTCCAGGGCAAAAGAAATCACCCCGGCGCGATTCTGGGTCGAACTGGGGCCCAGGAGCTTTACCCCCGGAACTTCGAGGAGACGCGGCAGGGCGTAGGCACACAGATTCTGTTCGTGCAGGGCCACGCGCTCCATTCCGACCAGTTCCAGATAGCGCAGCGCCGCGGCCCAACCCACAATCTGGGCCACCGGCTGGGTTCCGGCCTCGAACTTGTAGGGGATGTGTAGGAAAGTAGTGGATTCCACGGTGACGGATTCAATCATGGAACCCCCCGAAAGAAAGACCGGGAGTTCTTCGAGTAGTTCACGCCTGCCCCACAGCGCACCCACCCCGGTGGGACCCAACATCTTATGCCCGGAGAAGCACGCGAAATCCACCCCGAGAGCAGACAGCTGTCCCAGGTTCAAAGGCAGATGCGCCCCAGATTGGCAGGTGTCCAGAATCACTACGGCTCCCACTGCTTTGGCGCGCTGCACCACCGGCGTGATGTCGCTCAAAGCACCGGTGACATTAGACAGGTGCGTCAAAGCCACCACTTTGGTTCGCGGGGTAATCAAAGAATCCAGATTACTAAGATCCAGGGTGCCGTCAGGCTGGAGATCAATCCAACGACACACCGCCCCGGTACGCTTGGCCACTTGCTGCCACGGCACCAGGTTAGCGTGGTGTTCGGCGCGGGTATAGAGGATTTCGTCTCCTTCACGCAAGGCAAAACGTCCCCCGCGCCCCTCCCAGGTGGCCGAGGCGAAACCATAAGCCACCAGATTCAGAGCCTCGGTAGCACCCGAGGTCCAGATGATTTCGGATTCGTCTGTTACTCCCAGGAAGCCTGCCAGCACGCCTCGGGCTTCTTCGAACAGGGCCGTGGCCTCGTCACCCAACTGGTGAGTACCGCGGTGCACTGCCCCGTTGCGGCAGCGATAGAAGTCATCCAGAGTATCCAGGACTACCTGAGGTTTCTGCGAGGTAGCGGCGGCATCCAGATAAGCTATCTCGGATCCGTCTCGGCCCTTAACCGACAGAATGGGAAAATCCGCACGCAAAGCCCGCAACTCAGTGGCACTGAAATCCGCTACTTCACTCATCTACTCACCTGTTTCTCTGTTCTGTGTACTCCCCCGAAGCTCAAGAACCCTGCCCGCCTCAGGACAGGAAGCGATCGTAGCCCTCGGCTTCCAGCTGGTCAGCCAACTCCGGGCCGCCTTCGGTGACGATGTGGCCATCAACAAAGACGTGGACAAAATTCGGCTGGACGTAACGCAGAATCCGGGTGTAGTGCGTAATCAGCAAGATTCCGGTGTCGTTGGTCTGGTGAACCCGGTTGATGCCTTCGGAAACAATCTTGAGCGCATCGATATCCAAACCGGAGTCGGTCTCGTCCAGAATGGCGAAACGCGGGGCGAGGAGCTGCATCTGCAAGATCTCCAAGCGCTTCTTTTCCCCGCCAGAGAAACCGGCGTTGAGGTCGCGCGAGGCGAACTCTTTCTCCATCTTGAAGTCTTCCAGGGCCTGGTTAACTTCCTTCATCCAGGAACGCAGATTCGGGGTCTCGCCCCTCACCGCGGTTTTCGCGGTACGCAAGAAGTTCGACACCGACACCCCGGGGACCTCGACCGGGTACTGCATCGCCAGGAACAAACCGGCACGCGCCCTCTCATCTACGCTCATCTCCAGGATGTTTTCCCCATCCAGCAGCACTTCCCCGCCGGTAACCTCGTAAGAGGGATGACCGGCCAACACATAAGACAAGGTGGATTTACCCGAACCATTGGGGCCCATAAAGGCGTGAATCTCGCCGGACTGAATCGAGAGATTCACTCCCTTCAAGATAGGTTTCGTCCCGTCGGCGGTCTCTACCTGGGCTTGCAGATTCTTGATTTCCAAAACAGACATTTTTTCTTCTCCTCAACTGGTGCTTCTACGTATTTTCTAGGCGACATCAACTGCTCATTGCAGGCTCTCCTGTGCCAAACGGGTATCTACGGTTTCCAAGACGTGCTCGGTCAAATCCGGTAGCTGCATCTCGTTGAGGAGTTCGGCAAAGAATGCCTTAACCACCAGGCGGCGCGCCGCCACGGGGTCGATGCCGCGACTCTGGAGATAGAACAGCTGCTCGTCGTCGAAACGACCCGTAGCGGAGGCGTGACCCGCCCCTTCAATTTCCCCGTTGTGGATTTCCAGGTTCGGTACCGAATCAACTTTGGGTCCCAGTCCCAGAACCAAGTTGCGGTTGTATTCATAGGAGTCCGTCCCATAGGCCTTAGCCCCGATACCAACATCGCCGACCCACACGGCGTGGGCGTTTTGACCCTGCAAGGCGCCCTTGTAACCCACGCGAGACTTGGCTTTTTCACCGATGTGTTCGACAAAGAGGCGGTGCTCTTGGTGCTGGTTAGAACCGGTGAAGTACAGTCCCAGCAGATTCACGTCGGCGCGGGGGTCGTGAAGTTGGGCCGCGGTATGGATCCGTACGAGGTCCCCGCCCAAGGTAATGACGGAGTGCTGGACTTTGGCGTCGCCGCGCAGATCCACCTGGTGTGTGGAGACATGTTTAGCACCTTCCTCCCATTCCTGGAGGGAAACCAGGTTCAGGTCCGATCCGGCCTCGGCGCGGACCTCGACCGTTTCGTTCAGGGAGCCCGCCCCCGTGTGGCGCAGCAACACAGTGGCGCGGGAAGCGGGACGGGCCAAGATGCGGATATGTCCCACAGTGCCTTCCCGGCCCTGCGCTGAAAGATCCAACACCACCGGCTGGGTGGCTTCGCCCTGCAGCTCCAGTTCCACGGTCTGGGAGATGTTGTTCCAAGCCACCACACCGGCACGGTCAAAAGGCGCGCCGGCGACGGGAACAATGGCGCCGCCCTCGGACAGGGACAAAATACCACCCACGAAGGCGAGCTGGGCGCCTACCCCCACCGCGTTACCCTCGAAGGAAACCGCAACCGGGCCACCCTCGAGACGGTCGGCCAGTAAAGACTTCAAGCGAGTCAGCGGAGTGAAACGCCAGGCTTCTTCCCGGCCCTTAGGCAGGGGGAAATCCGCCAGATTCGTCGAAGTGAAACGTTCGGGTCCCGGGGCCGTGGCGTCGTGCTTAGTTGGCAAAGATACTTCGGTCATTAGCCCACCGATCCTTCCATCTGTAGCTCAATGAGACGATTCAATTCCAAGGCGTACTCCATGGGGAGCTCTTTGGCGATGGGCTCTACGAAGCCACGCACAATGGTGGACATAGCTTCGGTTTCCGTCAAGCCGCGGCTCATCAGGTAAAAGAGCTGGTCCTCGGAAACCTTGGAAACCGTGGCTTCGTGGCCCATCTGAACATCGTCGGTGCGGACATTGACATAAGGGTAGGTGTCCGAGCGCGAAATCGTGTCGACCAGCAGGGCGTCACACAGCACATTGGATTTCGAACCGTGGGCCTTTTCCGAGATATATACCAGGCCGCGGTACGAGGAACGCCCGCCTTGGCGAGAAATAGACTTGGAGACGATATGGGAGGAAGTGTAGGGCGCCATATGTACCATCTTGGCCCCGGTGTCCTGGTGCTGGCCCTTGCCGGCGAAGGCAATCGAGAGGGTTTCGCCCCGGGCGTGTTCACCCATGAGGTAGACACTGGGGTACTTCATGTTGATGCGCGAACCGATGTTGCCGTCGATCCACTCCATGGTGGCGCCTTCCTCGGCGATGGCTCGCTGCGTCACCAGGTTCAACACGTTGTTGGACCAGTTCTGGATAGTGGTGTAGCGCACCCGGGCGTTCTTTTTCACAAAGATTTCTACGATGGCCGAGTGTAGGGAGTCGGACTTGTAGATGGGTGCGGTACAGCCCTCGACATAGTGCACGTAGGAGCCTTCGTCAGCGATGATCAAGGTGCGTTCGAACTGTCCCATTGATTCCGTGTTGATGCGGAAATAGGCCTGCAGCGGGATGGTGCACTGGACGCCCTTGGGGACATAGATGAAGGAGCCGCCCGACCACACCGCGGTGTTGAGCGCGGCAAACTTGTTGTCCCCGGCCGGGACCGCGGCCCCAAAGTATTCCTTGAAGATTTCGGGGTATTCCTTGAGGCCGGTGTCGGTGTCGAGGAAGATCACGCCTTGCTTTTCCAGGTCCTCGCGGATCTGGTGGTAGACCACTTCGGATTCATACTGGGCGGCCACGCCATCGACCAGGCGCTGGCGTTCCGCCTCGGGGATGCCCAGGCGGTCATAGGTTTGCTTGATGTCCTCGGGCAGGTCGTCCCAAGACTGGGCTACCTTGTCGGTGGAACGAACAAAGTACTTGAAGTCGTTGAAATTCAAGAAGCTGAGGTCTGGGCCCCAGGTGGGGATGGGTTTGCGCTCGAAGGTTTTGAGTGCCTTGAGGCGGATGTCCAGCATCCACTCCGGTTCGTTCTTGGCCTGGGAGATATAGCGGACTACCTCTTCATTCAGGCCCTTTTTCGCGGCCTGACCGGCGTCGTCTGAGTCCTTCCAACCATATTCATACTGGGTCGAAATCGAATCGATGATTTCATCATCCGTTTTGGGTGTATCTGGTCTGAGCCCAGTTTCACTCATCGGTATCCTTTCCTTGTTTCTTTTCGGACAGTCAGGTTCCACCCCTGCAGGGTACCCGCATTAGTTTATTACCCTCGCTGGGGCTTGCGTTTGGGTATCTTGGGTGTCGCGATAGGAATACTGGTTGTGCAGACATGTCCCCCATCGGCCAGGGTCGAGAGGCGCTGCACGTGAGTATTCAGCAGGCGGGCAAAGGCTTGGGTTTCGGCCTCGCACAGTTTGGGATAGACCTTTGCCACCGCCTGTACCGGGCAAGATCCCTGACACAGCTGCAGGGCCAGGCCGGTGGGGGTTTGCCTCACGGTGGCGGCGTATCCGTCCTGTGCCAGGGCATCAGCCAAGGCAATGAGCCGGGCCTGGGGGTCCGCCCCCGCGGCCAGCACCACCGGGGAATAACGACGCTCGACCTCTCGGGAGCGCCGGTTGGCAAAGTCATCGATGGCGTCTTCGCCGGATGTAAGTTGGATAAATTCCAAGGCTTTGTTTGCCATCTGGGCATAGCCGTCTTGTTGCGGGGCGCGACCCGCGTCGGTGGCGACGTAGTGGCGTGCGGGGCGACCCCGACCGCGGTCTTTGGGCCCCGGGGCGGCTTCGAGATTAGAAATCTTGCCGTTGGATTCCAGATAGGTCAGGTGACGACGCACCGCTGCGGGGGTGAGTTTCAAGATGTTGGCCAGAACTGCCGCGGTTATCGGACCTTTTTCAATGATCAGGTCCAGCACTACCTGGCGGGTTCCGGGGTCATCTGTTATAGTCTGAGTCGACACGGTCCCTCCTTCCATGGTTTGGCTCGCAGCTGAGCTGAACTGGTTTCAACCGCCTTTCTTAAATCTAACATATTATGAAACATCGGTCTTACCAAAAACACCGCATCCCCGGTTTTTCCTTGGAAAACCGGGGATTTTCGTGATAGCGCCTAATCGTGCATGACGTGGGTCTTAAAGTAGCGTAAATAGCATTTTTCAGATTTGCTGCCCCGCGCCCAACCACGGTGCCTTAGCTTCGCGCAGAGCCAGTTTGGGGTGCTCCCAGACCCGCGCCACAGCCAAAATCCCCACCACAGCGGAAGGGTTGTGAATCTGTCCGGCGAAAATCGCCTCCACCGCCTGGGACAGACCCACCCATCGTCGCGTCATGAAAGCCTCTTCCTCGCGACGCACAAAACTGCGCTGGACGACAGGAATCTCGGATAATTCTCTGGCCAAAAACACCCGCAGGCCCTCAGTGGATCCCCCCGGAGTGGTGTAGTAATCCACCAAGACATCCCAGCGGGCGGCCCGCAAGTCAGTCTCTTCAGCCAGTTCACGCTGGGCGGCCGCCAACAGGTCCTCCCCCGCCACATCGGTCAACCCGGCGGGAACCTCCCACAGCATCATCCCCACCGGGTGGCGATACTGGTTGATCAACAACACCTCCGGCTCCCCACCACCGGCGAAAACCCCAGCACCGTCCTCGACCCGGGCACCGTCCTCGACCCGGGCACCTTTCACAGCTTCCCGCAACGCTACAATCGCCACCGCACCGGGGTGACGTACAAAGTCGCGCTGCGCCACCGCGTCGGCGAAACGCACCTTTTCACTCCACATCGAAAAGACCCGCCCGGCAAAAACCTCGCGTGACTCCTCTACCGGAAAAGCGCGGGGGGTGTCGCGTAGATCACTCATCTGTCACTCCTCTATGACTCTGTGGTCGAAGGGCGATCCGGGTTGGAAACATCGATGATCTGGGCGTCTTTGACCCCCAGCAAAATCGCGGCGACCTGGGATTTCTTCGCGGAATCCTGGGCGTCTCCCCACACCAGCTCGCGCCCGTGGCGCAGCGCGAAACTGAGTTGGAGCGGGTCATCGGAATCCACTTTCTCTACCTGGGAACGCAGCTGGGAAGACATCTCGCCCAGCGCCACCAAAGCGGCCTCGACCAGCTTCTTGGCCTGACCGTGCACCTGGTCGAGGTCCACATCCAAGTAAGGCAAATCCTCGACATCTCCGGGGGCCACCTCCAGCACCGCCCCAGTGTGGTCAACCCCCACCACTTTGCCGTTGCGCTTCAGAGTCGCCACCACCACGCGTTCTTCAACCTGCAGACTCAAACCGTGGAGGAACTGGCGCTTGACGTGGACATTTTCCAGCTGCGGCAGTTTGCGCAACACCAACTGGGACACCTGGTCCTTCGTCAGGCGCGTCAGCGGGGTTCCCTGCAGCGAGGCCGTGGCGGCGCAGATGGTGTTTTGGGCCACGGACTGTCCCCCACTGGCCGTGCAGTCCGACATGCGATAGGCGAAAAGCGGGGAAAAGAAAATCACGTAAGCCAGCCCCAACGCGGCCGAAACCGCCCCGGCTACTCCCGCCCACCGCAGGCGTCGGGCCTGACGCGCCATGAGCTCGCGTTCCTCCATCTTGTCCAAGAAAGACGTGTCGACTTTCGCCGACTGGGCGCGAGTTTTAAAGCTGGCGAATTTCAGGGCCGGGGTCCGGGTCGAGGCCGTCTTTGGGGTAGTCGCGGTGGTTTCGCTAGGGGTGCCCGGCGAGGACGTAGGGCTGGCGGCGCGACTTTCTTTACCGGGCGCATCGTCTTGGGGTCCACCACGCTGCGCCGTGAGTGGGGACGAGGAACTTTCACGCGGCGGGACCTTCCTGTGCTTTGGCCCACAGCCCCGCCACGCCGTTTTCACTCAGTTCGTGTGCCACGTGGGTGATGGAACCCGCGCCTTGGAACAACAGCAAATCACCGGGTTTGGCCGCCTGGAAGGCGGCCAAACCCGCGGCGTACATATTCTCGACGAAACGGGCTTTTTCGCCCATCAAGTCAGAGACAGTGTTGCCATTGATGCCGGGAAGCGGGTCTTCACGCGCGGCGTAAACCCCGCAAGTAACGACCCGGTCGGCCTGGTCCAGGGCCTGGGCGAATTCTTTAGAAAAAGTGTAGGTGCGCGAATAGAGATGCGGCTGGAAGCACACCAGGAGCCGGCCCGGAGCAGCCAGGTCGCGGGCGGCTCGCATAGTTACCGCTAACTCGGTGGGATGGTGACCGTAGTCGTCATAGATTCGCACCCCTTCGACCTCGCCCAGGAACTGCATCCGGCGCGCCGCCCCGGAAAAAGTCGCCAAGCCCTCGACGAAGGTACCCAAATCCACCCCTAAAGCGTAAGCCGCGCCCAAGGCCGCCCCCGCGTTCAACAACATGTGTTCGCCCCCCACCGCCAGGCGCACCTCACCGCGGTACACCGGGGAACCCTGCCGGCGAACCTCGACCCGGACTTTACCGGACCCCGCACCCAGGCGGGGATCATAGAGGCTCACCTGGATGACGGACTGGGGCAGGGCCGGTCCAAAACCATAGGAAATCACCTGAGCGGCGGGATTGAAACGCGGTGCCAGGCGCGCCACCGCCGGGTCATCCGCGCAGAGCACCAGGCTACCCCCCGGACGCAGTTTAGAAGTGAAGTCCACGAAGGCCTGTTCGAAAGCTTCGGCGCTACCCCAGTGGTCCAGGTGGTCGGCTTCGATGTTGGTCAGGACCTCGATCTGGGGGGAATAGTTCAGGAAAGACCCGTCGGATTCATCGGCTTCGATCACGAAGGCGTCACCGCCACCCAGGCGCGCCCCCGTGCCGAAAGCCGTGATGATGCCGCCAATGGCAAAGGAAGGGTCCTGGTTAGCGGTGTAGAGCGCGTGGGAAATCATGGAAGAAGTCGAGGTTTTACCGTGGGCCCCGGCCACTGCCACCAGGCGGTGACGCTGAGTGCAAAAGGCCAACGCCATGGAGCGGTGCCAGATTTCCAGACCCAGTTCGACGGCGCGCAGATATTCGGGGTTGTCGGCGCGGATAGCAGAAGACACCACCAGGACATCACCGGGCTCGAGGTTTTGCGCACGGTGACCCACCAAGCACTGAATACCGGCCTGGCGCAGCGCGGGCAGAGTGTCGACTTCTTCGCGGTCCGAACCCGCCACCGGGTAACCCAGCTGGTGCAGCAGCTGCGCCACGACGCTCATCCCGGCCCCGCCGATACCGACCAGGAAGAATCGCGTAGAGGGGTCCACCGGGTGAGACCCCGAAACATTGGCCAAGTCAGAGGAACTGTCTTTCAAAGTGATTTGTGGCGACATCATTGAGCCTTTCTAGATCTGTGCCCGATCCAAGACGCTGCGAATCAGAGCCGAAAGCTTTGCCCCGCCCTGCGTGGTGCCCACCGCCAGGGTAACTTGGCGCATCTGGGCGTTACGGTCGGGATCGAGCATCTGGTGCAGTAACTGCGTCATCTGGGAGGCGTCAACCTGGTCTTGGGAAACACAGCGGGCACCCCCGGCCTGCACCACCGAGTTGGCGTTGAGGGCCTGTTCCCCGTTGCCGTGTGGCAGGGGTACATAGATGGCGGGGATTCCCAAGGCGCTGTTTTCCGCCACGGTGGCCGCTCCGGAACGACACACCACCACGTCGGCCAGTGCCAAGGCGTGATGCATCTGGTCCAAGTAATCCAAGACGCGATAGCGACCCTCCACCCCAACCGCGGTGACGAAGTCGCGAACCGGGGCGTCTTTACCGCGCCCCGTCAGGTGAATCACCTGGGGTTTTTCCTCCAGCTCCACCAGCACCCCCGGCAGGGTCTCGTTCAAAAACTGGGCCCCCAGCGAACCTCCGGTCAGCAAAACCGTGGGACGGGAAGCATCTAAGTCAAAGAATTGGGCCGCTGCGGTGCGGGCTTGGTCGCGGCCCTGGGGGGTGGCAAGGTGTTGGGCCAGTTGGGCGATGGCGGGGCGCAGCGGCAAACCCGTGACTTCGGTACGCCCGCGGCGCGCCCGCCAAAGGAGTTCCGGGGAAAGTCAATCCCACTGCCTGGGCCCAGCGCGCTCCCAGGCGATTAGCCAATCCCGGGCGGGCGTTTTGCTCGTGAATCACCACGGGGATGCCTTGGGCGCGGGCCGCGAGGTAGGCCGGGGTCGATACATAGCCACCGAAACCCACCAACAAACTCACGCCGCGCGAGACGAAAGTATGGCTCAGACCTCGAACCGTGGAACGCAGACGAAAAGGTAACTTTACCAAATCAAAGAAGGGCGCCGCGGCATCGGCAGTCGCGCAATCGTCACCAACTCGAGTCCCGCGCCAGGAACCAGGTCCTTTTCCAGACCCTTGGCGGTGCCCAGCACGAAACAGTCGAAGTCCAGGCCGGTTTCCCGCAAGGCCGCCACGGTGGAAAGCAGCGGATTCACGTGCCCGGCCGTGCCACCCCCGCGAAGGCGATTACAGGGCGGGTGGAATGATTCGCGGTTTGGTTATCAGTCACGATTCCTCACTCTACTCCGTTTCGGCGCGCCTCCCAGGATGGCCTGGGACTTGCGCAGGGGGCGACCCCGGGCTTTCAAGGCGGCCTCGGCTCCGGGTTCGCGCCGGGCGAAGCTCATGGCGATGCCCAGAGCCGCCATGATGGACAGCAGCGAGGAACCCCCGGAAGACACCAGCGGCAGGGGCACCCCGATGATAGGGAACAAGCCGATTACCGCGGCGATGTTGATGATGGCTTGGGCGAATATCCAGCCGAGCATCGCCGCAACGGTGAAGGTGGGGAAGTTAGATTCGCTGCGCTGCATGATGCGCACCAGAGTCACACACATCACCGCAAAGAGGGCCAGCACCAGGAAAGTCCCCAAGATGCCGATTCTTCGCCCAAGATGGCGAAGATGTAGTCCGTGTCGGCTTCGGGAAGATAGGACCATTTTTCCCGCGATGCCCCCGGGCCGACCCCGGTGAGACCGCCGGTGGCCAGGGACCACAGGCCGTGCTGTCGCTGGTAGCCGATCCCGGTGGGATCCGAGGTGGAGGCGTCGAGGAAACCGAAGACGCGGCGGCGGCGGTTCGCCGAAGAAAGCACCCCCACAGTGGCGCCGAAAAGTCCCACCAGGATGATGATGCCAAAGTACTTCAGCGGCAATCCCGCCGCGAAAACCGCCACCAGCACCAAAGATGCCATCACCATGGCGGTGCCCAGGTCTTTGCCCAGCAGCACCAGCACCAGGGATCCCACCGCGGGCCCCCCGACCAGACGCAGCCACATGCGCCAGTCCCAGAGGTTTTCCCGCAGCCGCGGATCGGTCAAGACGCGCCCCAGATACACTGCCAGGGCCAGCTTGATGAATTCGGAGGGCTGGAGCGTCATGCGGATACCGGGAATCATGATCCAGTTCGTGTTGCCCCCCGCGCTGGCGGCCAGGCCCGGAACAAAGATGAGCAGCTGCATCACCCAGGCAGCCCCGAGGAAATACCGGTGTCCCTGGAAATAGAATCCGGGGGGAATGCGCGAGGCCACAAACATGATGAATAGCGAAGCCACGTAGATCACCGTGCGGGTCCCGAAGGCGCGGAAGGGATTCGCCCCGTTGTCCAGGGCTTGGATAGTGGAGGCGGAAAACACCAGGATAAAGCCGATGATAAAGAGCAGCAGGGTGCACACCAGTAACAGATAGTAGCTGAGCACCGGTTGTTCGCGCCAAGACTGCAACCCGGAGCGCAGTCGCGGCCATGGAACTTTGCCGGATGGTGCAGAAGTTCCGCCGGCCGAGGTTGCAGGGGTTGCGGTGGCTGGCGAGGTTGCGGTGGTGGTGCTCCGGGTCGAGGCCGCCTTGGCTAAGGTGGCGCTGGGGTTCTTTGCGCCAGCAGCGGTATGGGAGGACGAGGTACTGGCCTCAGGCTTGGGTACCGACCTCAGCATCTCTAAGTTCCTCCGCAATCTTCAAAGCCGCATCCGCGAACTGGTTACCGCGTTCGCCATAGTTGTGAAACTGGTCCCAAGAGGCGCAGGCCGGTGCCAGCAGCACGGTGTCTCCCGGTAGAGCCAGCGCCTGGCAGGCCCGCACGGTTCGTTCCATAAGATTGTCCCCCGGATCGATTCGTTTCGTCGGGATTCCCGCGCCGTGTTGGGCAAATGCCTCCAGGAAGGGGGCTGGGTCGAGGCCGATGATCACCGCGGCGCGCAGTTTTTTCGCCACCGCCGAAACCAGTTCGTTGAAGTCTTGGCCCTTGGGATCCCCACCCACAATCCACACCGCGGTACCGTCTTTGACGTCACGCAGCGAAGCCATGGCGGCGTGGGTGTTCGTAGCTTTGGAGTCATCGATATAGGTTACGTCTCCCACCGTGGTGACCGAGGCGCGACGGTGACTTTCCAGTTCAAACTCGCGCATTCCGCGTTGTACCCAGGCCGGGTCGAGGCCGTAGGCCCGGGCCAGTCCCGCCGCGGCGAGGGTGTCAGCCAGGAGCGCGGCGGTGGGTGGGATCCCGCCCGTGAGGTGGGCGAGGTCTGCGAAAGTGCCCAGTTCAAGGGCCTGATGCGTGGGGTTTTCACCGAAAGCGCGGTCCACAATCAAGTCTTCAATCACCCCGATGAATCCCGGCCCGGGAATCCCGGGGGTCAGGCCGATGCATTTTTCCGGCGGGTAGCCGGCGTGGGCCAAAACCTTAGTGGGGAGTTCCTCGGTGGCCGGATACAGCGCCGCGTGTTGAACGCGCTGATAAATCTGGGATTTATCCCAGGCGTATTCATCTGCACTGCCGTGCCAATCCAAGTGGTCGGGGGCAAAGTTGAGCCAGACGCTGGCCCAGGGCTGCATGGTGTAGGTCGAGTGCAGCTGCGCCGAGGAAAGTTCCACCGCCAGCGCATCCACCGCACCTTCGGCGGCGACCTCGACAATGGGGTAACCGTAGTTACCCACCGCCGTGGCGACCACACCCCCGGTTATCAGCATCTGCGCCAGCATCCCTGTGGTGGTGGTTTTACCATTAGTGCCGGTGATGCACAACCACTTGCAGTTGTGGTTAGGACCTTCGCTTTGAATCTGCCAAGCCAGCTCTACCTCGGACCACACCGGGGCTCCCGTGGATTGCGGCACCGCATAGAGGGGATCGTGGGGTGGAATCCCGGGGGAAACCACAAAGAGGGAATGCGCCCCTCCACCGGCGGCCTCGGCCTGAGCTTGTACCCCGGTAGCGGAACAGTAAGAAACCCGTTTCCCCAGTATCTCTCGGGCTTTTTCGAGTGCTTCGGGCGAGGCGTCATAACAGGTCACCCGCGCCCCTAAGGTAGCCAGAACCTGGGCGGCAGAAAGCCCGGTTTTCCCCATCCCCAGAACCGCGATAGATGCCTGATCAGATTAGGAAGTCATGAGGCCCTCATTACCCAGTCGAGTAGAACAATCCCACACCGCCCGCGGCCAGCATCCCAGCCACGATCCAGAAACAGATACGACGGTGATTTCTTTCCAACCCAGAAGCTCAAAGTGGTGGTGAATCGGGGCCATCTTAAAGATGCGGCGTCGAGTTGCCTTGAAGTAGCCCACTTGGATGATGTCCGACATGACTTCCGCCACAAAGAGACCCCCGATGATGATGGCGAGGAACTCGGTGTGGGTGAAGATCGAAACCCCGGCCAGGGCCCCACCCAGAGCCAAAGAACCGGTGTCGCCCATAAAGATCTTGGCCGGAGAGGCATTCCACCACAGGAAACCAATCAAGGCCCCGACTATGGCCGCACAGACCACCGCGATGGAGAGCGGGTCGCGGGTCTGGGCATAGCAGGCCGCCTCTACTGCCCCGGAACTGTAGCAGGACTGGGAGTACTGCCAGAAGCTGATCATGGTGTAGCCCCCGAAGACAAAGATAGAGACCCCGGTGGCCAAGCCGTCCAAACCGTCAGTCAGGTTCACCGCGTTAGACCAGGCCGCCACCAAGAAATTCGCCCAGATCAGGAACAGCACCACCCCCAGGGCCACCCCGGCGAAAGCCAGATCCACCCCGGTGTCGCGAATCAGAGAAATCTTGGTCGAGGCGGGAGACTGTCCCCGCGAGTTTTCGAAACCCAGGGCCAGACCAGAGAAAATCGAAGCCACCGCCAGCTGGCCAATCAGTTTCCCGGTGGGGTTCAGCCCCAGGGAACGGTGCTTGGAAATCTTGATCCAGTCATCTAACCAGCCGATGAAACCCAGCCCCACCAGCAAGAACAGTAACAAAACCCCGGAAATCGAAGGGGAGCGATGCGTCACGATGGCCAGTTCAGCACTGGCCCCGGCCCAACCCAACAGCACCGCCTGGATGATGATGACCCCGCCCATGGTGGGAGTGCCACGCTTTGTTAGTGCTGGGTGGGTCCATCTTGGCGAATGAACTGACCGTATTGCTTCTTTACCAGCCATTTAGCGTAGGCGGGGGTAGCCAGCAAGGTCACCAGCAGCGCTATTAATCCCGCCAAAAGGACGGCAGTCATCGAACTCGGCCCCTTTCTTCGATGTTTTGCGCCAGTTTCCACAGATTAGATCCGTGGGAGCCCTTGATCAGAATCAAGTCACGGTGACGCACCACCTCTTGGAGCAACCTCCCCGCGGCGACCTCGTCCATGGTGTGGTGCAACTCTCCCTCACGATTCAGGGCGGAATATGCATTCACCAGGTTCTTTGACATGGGACCCACCCCGACGATCACCGGAATTCCCAGCGAGGCCGCGTAACGTCCGATTTCCCCGTGCAGCTGAGGGGAGGTGTGCCCCAGCTCCAGCATGTCACCCAGCACCGCCACGACCCGACGCGACTGGGAATACTTGCTGAGGACATCCAGGGCAGCCCGCACCGAATCCGGATTCGCATTGTAGGCATCGTCAATCAGATCCACCCCATCGGCCAGGTGCACCAGGTTCATGCGGTGTTCAGACTGTGGGGTGGCTGCATTCAGTACCCGGGCGATGTCCACACAGCTCATCCCCGCCAGATGCGCCATCGCCGCGGCCGCCAGCGCATTGGTTAGGTGATGCGCCCCGATCAAGCGCAACTTCACTTCGGCTTGGCCATCGGGAAGTTGCAGGTGGAAAGACACTCGCGAATCCTGGTCAACGCGAACCGACGTCGCCTGCACCGGAGAAGACTTGCGAGCCGAGAAAATACAGCAGCCGCCCCGAAGTGCGTCCGCTCATCGCCTCTACTCGCGGGTCATCGGCATTCAAGATCGCCACCGCGTTAGGGCCCAGATTCGTCAAAATCTCGGATTTTTCGGCCGCCAGCCCCTCTACTGATTCATAGGATTCCAGATGCGCGGTTCCCACCATCAGCACCGTCGCCAGGTCGAGGGGGGCGATGTCGGTGAGGTAGCGCAGGTCGCCGGGTTTCGATGCCCCCATCTCGAGGACGAGATACTGGGTTTCAGCATCGGCCTCGAGTACCGTCAAAGGTAGACCGATTTCGTTGTTGAAGGAGGCTTGGGGAGCCACGGTCGGTCCCAGCGTGGAAAGAAGTTGACGAGTGAGGTCCTTGGTGGTGGTTTTCCCTGCCGAGCCGGTGATTCCCGCCACCAACTTGAGGTGGCCCTGACCCGCTACGGATTTTTCGCGCAGCTGACGCAGATGCGCCTTAGCTAACTGGCCTAAAGCCAGCTGGGGATCAGGTACTTGCAACAGCGTCAGGGCTTGGAGTTCCTGGTCGGTAGCCCAGCCTTGAGCCTGGATTTCAGCCGAATCCATCGAGACAATCGCCACGCGCCCCCACGACGCGCCACCGAGCCCAAAAATCGATGACCATCGGTGTTCTCGCCGGGCAGAGCCACGAAAACTCCGCCAGCTTCAATCAGACGCGAGTCCGTGTGTACCCCAGCGTGAACCCGCGTGGAATCCCCGCCCGGTTCCAAGCCGATGGCTGCACGCAGGGCGTCCATGGTCATATCAATCAATGTTTGACTCCTCGAAAATCGACCCCTAGAAGTATCTCTACCGCAGCGCCAAGGCCTCGCGGGCCACAGCGCGGTCGTCTAAGTTTATCGCCGCAGAGGCGGTTTCCTGAACTGTCTCGTGACCACGCCCGGCAATGACTACCGTATCTCCCGGTTGGGCGGCCGCTATAGCGCGGCGAATCGCGGTTTCCCGGCCGTCGATTTCTTCGAAGTTATCCTGTCCCTGGGGAATCCCGGCGCGCACTGCCTGGCGAATAGCCTGCGGATCTTCGTCGTGGGGGTCGTCATCGGTCAGATAAAAGTAATCCGCGAATTTAGCGCAGATTTCCCCCAGAATCGGGCGTTTCTCGGTGTCGCGTTGCCCCGTGGCACCGAAGACCAACAGCAGACGCCCCGGAGTCGAAGGCCGCAAAGCCTCCAACAAAGAACGCAGCGCCCCCGGATTATGCGCAAAATCCACGATGATGCGAGGTTGCTTCGTGCCACCTTCGGAAATCACCTCCATGCGTCCCGGCACATCTACGTGGATGGGGTGGGCCGCCAGGCGACGCAAGACCGCACCGTCGAGCTGGCGGGGTGAAGGCGAACAGCCACTGACCACCATCACCATCGCCAAGGCGGCATTCGCGGCGTTGAAGGCACCGGGCATCAAGACTTGCACCGTGGCGCTTTTTACCGTCGAAAGCTCGCAGCTCCAGCTGCGAAGAACCATCGGCAAGAGGAGTGATGCTCGCCTGCCAGTCGGCCTGAACCCCAGTGGTGGAAAGCGTGACGTAGTTGTGTTGCCCCGCGCGTTCCAGCTGTCCCGCCAGGCGCTGGCCCCACTGATCATCGACCAAAATCACTTGCACCGCGGAACGCTGAGAGGAAAAACAAAGAAGCCTTGGTTTGAGTAATCCTCCATGCTGTGATGGAAATCCAAGTGGTCGTGAGACAGATTCGTGAATCCCGCCACGCCGAAGTGCAGCGGATCGACCCGTCCCAAACCCAGGGCGTGGGACGAAACCTCTAACACGAAGTTCTTGACCTGATTCTGCACCGCCACCGCGGCCACGGCCTGGACCTCGGGGGCCTGGGGAGTGGTAATGTTAGCCGCCTGGGATTGTTTCCCCACTGCTACTTCAACCGTCCCGACCAGGGCAGAGCGGTGCCCCAGGCGATGCAAAAGGTGGCGTAACAGATAGGTCGTGGTAGTTTTCCCGTTCGTGCCGGTCACCCCCCACACCTGCAGCTGCTTCGCGGGCTGCCCCCACGCCAGATCCGCGGCCTTGCCCGCCACCGAAGCGACGTCGGGAACCACAATGGCCCGAACCTCGACCCCGGAAATCATCCCGTAACCCACCGCATCCGTCAGCACCGCCGCGGCACCGCGCCTCACCGCATCGGCGGCGAACTGGCGCCGTGAACGTGCGCACCGGGCATACAAATAAAGAGCTCGCCTCCGCGAACGCGACGATTGTCGATAACCGCACCGCGAACCTCGCCCCCCGACGCACCATAACAGGTCCCCCCTACGGCCTGGGCGACGGTGGCGATATCCACCCACTCCAGGCGCTGCAAATCGGGCGCGAAAAGCGTCGAAATCAGTATCCTCAGACATCTTCATCCTCCCATTGGATAGAGCTGGGCCGGCTGCGAAGTGGGCACAATCCCCAACTCCCTTATTGTAGCGTTTGCGATTTCCTTGAAGGCCGGAACCGCCACGACCGAGCCGAAGATCGAAACGCGGGGACGGTGCACTACCACGGTGATGACGACGCGGGGATTGTTCGCCGGGAAAAATCCCACTAAAAGGAACCATCCGCGCCCAGCTGCGTGCCGTTGGGCGCCAAGATCTGGGTGGTACCGGTTTTCCCCGCGACGCGATACCCTTCTATCTGCGCGTTCTTGGCCCCACCGTTTTCGCTGACCACACCCTCCATCATGGTCAGCAACTCGCGCGCAGTTTCCTGGGGAATACACCCGGGTTCCCTGCTTGACCTGCTTTTTTTCTCTACCGTGCCCTCAGGCTTGGTCCAGGAATCGATCAAATGCGGCGCGACCCGCACTCCCCGTTCGCCACCGTCGCCATGCCGCTGGAAACCTGCAGCAGGGTGGCCGCCACACCTTGGCCGAACATCGTGGTGTAGCGTTGACGCCCGTCCCAGTCCTCCCAGTTAGGGCATGATGCCACTGGATTCACCCGCAGCTCCACGCCAGTCTTTTGGCCGAATCCCAGTTCGCGGTACTTTTCGTAGCGCTGGGAATCCTTACCAGGTCCCCGATCTGGACGGTGCCGGTGTTCGAGGAATCCGCGATGATCCCGGCGGTGGTCAGGTTCTGGGTGGGGTGGGAGTGGGAATCGACGAAGGACTGTCCGTTCGACATGGTGATCTCCGCCGGCACTGTAAAGGTAGAGCTCGGGGTGACTTTTGCCTTCCTGGATGGCGGTGCCAATCGTGTGGACCTTCATGGTGGAGCCGGGTTCGTAGACGGTGAAACCGCTCGCGAACCACGCAAGTCCTCAGGGGAATCGGTGGGCTTGGAGGGTTCACCGTGTCGGATTCGCACAGCGCCAAAATCCGTCCCGTCCCAACTTCTTCAACTTCCGCCATCACCGAATAGGCCCCCATCTGGGCTTTCGTGTTCGCCACGGTTTGCTGGCACGAGTTCTGCAGGTCCAGGCTGATGCTGGTTTGCAGGCTCTGCCCCTCGACGGCTTCTTTGCGATAGTTGCCTTCAACGGGATGACTTGGCCTTTGCGCCCGATCTGGGTGCTGGCTTTCCCGTCCACCCCGACAAACGCGAATCCTGGGACAGCTCCAGCCCCGCCAGGCCGGTGCCGTCCGTATTAGTGAAACCGATGATGTTGCCCGCCACGTTGCCGTTGGGATAGATTCGCTGGTGATTTCCTCTGGTTCAATCCGGGGATCCCCAGCTCCTGAACCCGACGCCACACCTCGGGGTGACTTCCTGGCGATATAGACAAAGGTCGAGGGTTTTCTCTGCCGTGAGTTTTCCGCTCCAGTTCCGCGGGGTCTTTATCTAAAAAGCTTGGCCAGTTTCTGCGCCGCTGCGCTGGGTCCATAGGCCCTTGACTTGAGGCCCTGCCGTATTTGTCACGCGCTACGATTTCGTTGCCCCGCCGGTCTTTTGCCCTTCACTACCGGCTCGTAGTAGGTGTTGATCTTGATCTGGTTCACCCCGATGTTATAGCGCTTTACCGTAGTGGCCATCTGTTTGCCCGAAGAATCCAAGATGTCTCCACGCAGTGCCTTGATGGTATAGACCCTGGAGCGCTGCAGTTGCGCGTCGGCGGCCAGTTCCGGGCCTTCCACCACCTGTACAATCACCAGCCGTATCGCGAAAAATCAGCAGCGCGACCAGAATAAAAGGCAACAATCGCATTCTTTCGAGCTGAAGACACTGTCTCATTTTTCTCCTATCGCCCTTTGGCTTTTGGGGCGAGCCACGCCAAGACCTTTTGCCGATTAGCCCGGTCCAACCATGTATTCCCCGGCGAGGACAGGTGGCGGCGCGTTGCCTCAAGATTGGGACCTCGGCGAGGACGGGTGTGGACTTCTTCGCGAGGACCTTAGTTAGTGCTGGGTGCTTGCACCTGGCCGGTTTTCAAACTGATGTATCCCTGCGGCCCGGCCGGTACCAGGCCGATCTCGGCGGCTTTACTGGCCAGATACTGGGGAGACTGGGCTTCGCGAGCGCGCGTCACCAAATCGGCCTGTCGGTCCAGCAACTGGCTGAGTTCCTGTTCCGCGGTGTGCATCTGGTAGGAAGTCATGGCCATCTGGGTGTTTATCACCACCGGCACCAGCAGCGCCACCACCAACATCACTGCCACTGCAATCCCCATGCTCCAGGAGCTCGAACGCTTAGGCAGAGAAGGCACCACATGCAAGGTGGGGCGTGAACAGACAGACAGGCCGCGACGGCTCCAGGGGTCACGCCTGGTAGCGGGTGCCAGTTTCATTGCTGTGCTCAAGGTTTCCTCCTGGGTGTAACTACTTAACTGATTTTTGGGGTTGACGAAGTTTCTCTACAGCGCGAATCCGCACCGACTGGGAGCAGGGGATTAGCACGAGTTTTCTGTTTCAGTGGCCCGCAAGGCACCGCGGGTCAAGTCCCGCAGCCAGGGATCGTATTCGGGACCGGGCAAAGGCACTTCCTTGGGCACTTCGGGGTGAACCCCGGCGGCAAAGCTGCGCTTTACCAGGCGGTCTTCGAGGGACTGATAGGACTCACCACCAGTCGCCCGCCGACTCGCAGCGCCTGGAGAGCAGCCGGAAGGAAAGCCGCCAGGTCTCCCAGTTCGTTATTCACATAGACCCGCAAAGGCCTGGAAGGTGCGCTTGGACGGATTCCCCCGCTGCGACGAGCCGGGGCCGGAATAGTTTCTTTAATAGGTTCCACCAATTCCCCAGCGGTTTGTAGAGGCCCGCGATTCTCGCGGGTCCGCACGATCCGCTTGGCCAGAGGCCAGGCGAAATTTCTCCTCGCCGTATTCCTAAGTACCCAGCTGATTTTCTTCAGCCGGGGCCGAGTTGAGGAAATCAGCAGCGGTTTGTCCCGAATCGAGGTTCATGCGCATATCGAGGGGGCTTGGGCTTGGGCATAGGAAAAAGCCCCGTTGGGCTGATCAAGTTGCAGCGAGGAAACCCCAGGTCGGCCAAGATAGCATCTACCTGTTCGAGGCCGCGTTGAGACAAGATCTGGGGGCAGCTGGCCGTAGGTGGCGGCCACGATTTCCAGCCGAGGGCGATTCCTCCAGTCGCTTCCGCCGCCAGGGCTCGGGCCTGGGGATCGCGGTCGATTCAATCAGTTGCAGCGTAGGGAAAAGCCTGCAAAAGCTTCTCACTGTGTCCCCAGTCCCAAGGTGGCGTCGACCAAAAACCGGTTGAGGTTTACCTTCCAGCGCCGGTGCCAGCAAGTCCACGCAGGTCTGGGCCATTACAGGCAGATGCGCTACGTCTTTAGCGGCATTGATTTCGGTCATCTTTGAGGTTTTTCTGTTTTTCGGGCCCGGGGACGGGGTCTGAGGTTTAGTGGGGAAGCAAAGTGGTCAGCAGGGGTTAGGAGCCATCCAGGTTTCCACCGAGGTCTGCCTGTGGGGAAGCACATTCAGAATCCGGTAGGACACCTGGGTGGCTCCAGGTACTTAGAGCAGTCCGGGCACGATTTCCTCCTTGATGTCGGCGAATCCGTTTTCCTGGTCTTGGCGATAGCGATTCCACGTCTCCAAATCCCAGATTTCGGCTCGCGGTCCCACCCCGATCACCGCCAAATCTTTATCCAGACCGGCATATTGGCGTAACTTGGCGGGAATATTGACGCGCCCTTGCTTGTCCGGAATCTGGTCCAAGGCATCTGCCATCATGATGCGGATATAGTCGCGGGCTTGTTTGTGAGTGACGGGAGCCTGGCGCATTTCGTTGTAGATTCGTTCGAATTCCGCCAGGGGGAACAGATAGAGGCAGTGTTCCTGTCCGGGGGTTATGACCACTCCCCCAGCCAGTTGATCGCGGAAACGGGCAGGCAGAATCAGACGTGCTTTGTCATCCAGCTTCGGTTCGTAGGGTACCCAGAAACACCGCCTTGCCCTCCTTCCGCTCCACTTTACTCCACTTTCATCCTAATAATACACATTTCGAGAAATAACGGGAAATATCTGGGGTAAAATGGCGAAATTTCACCTTAAAAACGGTGGAGAGAGTACTTACTTGTACTCGTTGAAAGACAGAGTCTCGGTGCCGCGACGCGCCACCACGGTGGCGCTGGGACCGCTGGAACGCAAGGCGACCCGAATCACCACGCTGAGGTCCTCGCCACCTTCCCCGGCCAGGTCACCCAACAGCGGCACCGCGACGCGGCGCACCCAATCCAAAACATGCGTCAGTTCGGCCCCCGAATGCGGCGGCGTATCATCTAGAAGTCTTACCGTAACCCCGTGGAGTCGCGCGGCTTCGATGGCATCCCCAGTTCCTCGTCGTCGAGTTTCGAGGAACGAATCATGTCGCGCAGACGCCCTTCCAGGGCCCGGCATCGAGAGAGGAGCTGCGGGGAAAACTCAGGCTCCCTTCCAAAGCCTCGAGCTGAATATCGGTGAAAACCGGATCTACCAAAGCCTTTACCTTAGCGATGGCCTGGGCACGCAGCCGCGGGGCAGTTTCGTCGTGCAGTTTCTTTTGCACCGCTTGCAGATAGCGATCTCGGGTGATCATTTCGGCCTGGCGGGCCTGTTTAGTAGCAATAACCGAGGCGAAAACAATGAAGATGCTGGACATCACCACCAGAATCAGACTAACGGCTCGCAAAGGTGGGGGTAGGGATTGAGAGACGCGAATCCCCCAGACCTGCTCGGGGCTCAGTTCGAAACGCACCACGATGTTGAGGAAGACAATAGCCAAAGAGATACGAGGCGGCGCTAAAGAGACTCAGGCGCAGCGCGAAGTTGACTTTGCCGCCCGCCAGCAAGAAAGCCGCCAGGACGATGAAGGTGGTGGGGACAAAGAGAATCATGTTCATCGCCCCGCCACCGCTGGAGCTTTCGATTTCGGGCCTTCCCAGAAAGATAGCCAGGAAATTACTCAGGGTGATTTTTGGGTGGAATCTTTGTCCTGCCAGAAAAGCATCGCGGCTGCGGGGGTGAGAAGGGCCAGGAGCTGCATCACCGCGGCGCGCACGCAGAAAATCCCCAGTCGCGGCTAAAGATTACAGTTATCCCCGCCAAAGATAGCAGCCCACGGCACCGAAACAGCAGCGCCGCTCCCAGCCGAGGTGCGTGTAATGGGGCCACACCACCATCAAGGTAAAGACTACGTCGAGGCCGAAGGCCAGCAACATGAACTTTCCCCAGGCGCGAGGAAAGAATCTCGCGATAGTGAGTGTGAACTTCGCGGCTCTCGGCCAAGAGCTGCTGGCGTTGATTTCGATAGCCACAAACGGCGACGATGCAACAGACCCGGACCGGGAGAAGCACTGAGGGAGGGAAGCACCTCGACGGGACGATTCCGTGAGTTTCACCGTGGTGCCCTGCCCCAGCTGAGAGGTGATTTCAGCTTTGCCTCCCGATACTTCACGCATCCGGCCCAGAATGGAGCGTCGCAGGCCGAGACCTGGAGGAGGGAACTTTGGTGATGTCGAAAACCGGGTCCGTTGTCGATGACGTGGCGGGTAAAGGGACTGAACCTGGTTGCCGCGCCACTCCACGGCGAACTCAGGCGTCGCTTGGTGGCAGTAGTGGCGTGTTTGGCACTGAGTTACGCACCGCTTCTTCGAAGGTTTGCATCAAAGGCGTGCAGCACCGACTGCGGCGGCAAACCCCGCGGGGCCCGCCCCGGCGGTGACCACACCGTCCTCGACCCGGCTTTCTCTTCCCCGCCCCGCGACCGCGAAAGTCCACCCCAAAACCTCCAGTTCAAAGCGGTAGTCCTGGGGAATGGGAAGCCAAAATGTGGGTGGCGCGGTGCACACAGTTCGATGAACTGGCCGATGTTGTCCAGATTCTCGACCTTGGTGGGGAATCAGCGGCAACTTGAGAGAGTAGAGCGCTGGGATTGAGCGGCGTTATCCGCGGCCGTCTGGGGGGCCACCAAGAGTTCAAGGCCGTGACCAGGGCCGATATCACCTGTCGTGCACCAAGGCGTTGAGGGTTTTCGCGTTCCTTGTCCTCTGAGCTGCAGCTGGTAGCTCAGCAGCTGGGTGCGGTAGATGGCGGTGTTTTTGGGGAATCGACGCGGTCGGCGTACTCAGCAGCACCTGATCAACAACACGATCAGCACCACCAAGAAACTGTTGTGACCGCATCCACCAGGGCCGAATCAAGGAATCCCCCGCCACGGACAGGGCCACCGGAACCGCCAAGAGGTTCTGCGCCAGCCCGATCGCCACCGCCGCGCCGAAAGGCAGGAACAGCGCCATCAGGGTGGGGGTATAGAGGATGAACATCTGGGGAACATAGCGATGAGCTTGTTTTCCTCCAGCAACAGGGGAATAGTGCTGGCCCCAGCGCCATGTAGAGCAGCGGCACCACGTTATAGAACAGCAGCATCAGCGCGTTGAAGCGCACGATTTTCGTTAGCCACCGCTTGGAAACGCAGGGGCCCAGGCCCAGGCCCGGGTATTTTCAGGGAAAATCCGCCCTTTTCCAACCAGCGCACATAGAGTTGCAGGTAGAGAACCAGGGGCAGACTCACCACATAGGGACAGCGCCACGGGGAAAGTCACCAGCCAGCTGATGCGCTGGGGTTGGAGCTGGATTTGTCGGATGGTTTCCGGGGCGATGATCAACATCACCACTGCCCCGACCAGCAGAATCATCAGCCACCCAGCGCGTCACGTAGGCGCGCAGCGACAACAGTTCCGCCACGCGGTCTTTGCGCAGGTCGAGGGCGCCGTCGAGGTTTTTCCTGGTCGAGGTTCAGGTCGCGGTCATAGAGGACCAGGTGCGTGGCGGGGGGCGGGTAGAGGCGACAATGGAGGAGGTTTCGGCTTCAGAGGTTTTCGCGCGGAATCAAACCGTCTTCAAGGGCCAGTTTATACAGGTCTGCAGGAATCCGCGGTGCGCCCGATGGATTCATAGCGACTGCAGATTTTTGCGCACGTAGGTGTTGACGGTGTGTTGGGAGATATTTGGGTGGTGCGCCACCGCCGCGGCGGTTTCTCCCGCGGCATAGAGCGCCAGGATTTCACGTTCGGTACTGGTGAGTTCTTGGATGAAGTCCATATCGGAATCCACCACCCCGGCCCACTCTACCGAAGGCTCCAAAGTGCCGTTGGCCACGCCGCGAATCGCATTGGCCAGCACGTCCAGACTGTCGGATTTATGCACCACCGCATAGGCGCCGGCTTCGCAGGCCTGCCGAATCAGATAGCGATCCTCTCCGGAGGTGTAGACCACTACGCCGCGGCAGACCTCGCGCAGCTTTTCGACGTTGCCGCTGACAGTGGAGCCGTCGTCGAGACGCAGATCCAGCACCACAATCAGTTCCTTTTGAATCGAATGATCCACCGCTTCGCGCAGGGCATCCACCGTGGGGTACCACCCAATCATCTCCAGATCCTGACATTGTTCAGCATAGGCTTCCAGCCCCAGGGAAATCACCTGGTGATCGTCGACGATGGCGATCGGGATCGGCAGATTTTTCCGCAGTTTCCATTCCCTGTCCTGTTCTTTGGGTTCCGGGGTGCTTTCGCTTCTCAATATACTCAGCCCACGGGCTGGCCACAATAGTTTCTGATTTGGGGTTTTTGGGCTTTGGAAGCACCTGGCTATTCCCACCTTCCCAACGGCATCTGCGTATCGGGTGGGACCTGGTGGTTGGGGAACATCACTTCGGGGTACAGCACGGCCCACTGGGCAAGCCAGTCCCATCAACAAGGCGATTCCCGCCCACATCAGCAAGCGACCCCACATCTGCAGCAGGTGGGCACGGCTGCCACTGAAACCTACCAGGTGCACCCGCCCCGGGTTGAGGGGATAGTACCAGGCGCGCGGCCCAGCCTGGACGACTTCTTGCAGTGCCTCGTCCCAACCTCCCTGCTGCGCGGGGGAAGCCGCTTCGATGCGGGCCTGCGCGGTGGACTTTTCATGGGCCTCACGTTGCGCCTGCAGTTGTGCCTCGCGCTTTTCCCGGGCCCGTTTGGCGGCTTTACGTACTTTCTCGGGTCGAGGGTCGTGGCGCGGGTCGGTGGGGGAAGTGCGGTGATCTTGACGGTAGTGGGGCCTTGGGGTGTGTTCAGTACCGTGACGGCGGCGCGGGCCTGGGGTGGGGCAGGAGGTTCCCCGCGGACCCGCAGCTTTCCCGCGACTTCTTCTTGGAGTTGGGTTTCCAGGAGTTTGTGCAGCAGGATTCGGGTGGAGCGACGCGTGGAACTGAGGCGAATCACCCCGAACTGGACCGGCATATCGAGGGGTGCCCACATCAGTGAAAACCTCGAAGGCGGTGGCGTGTCGGGGACGCATCCCCACGACTTGTCGCACCCCGGTGATGCGGGCGGGAACCGTGACTGGTTTCGCACTGAGTCGAATCGGTCCCAGGGCTTCGCGCCCAGCCCGCCACAACGCCAGGGCAAAAAAACATAGGCAATCACCGCCATGGTAGGGGCGAAGACGAAAACCAGTGAAGGGCTGGAAGTCATCACCAATTTCCAGTTCAAGAAACCGGCTCCGGCCATGACGAACTGGGCGAATAGCACCAGACCGGCCTGGGCCAAGAGTTCTATCCGCCACAATCCGGGGCGGTGAAACACCAGGTCACTGGGGTCACCAATCGCGGCCCAGGCATCCAGATAGCTTTTGTTGCGTTGCGCTTCGCGGGCGTGCCCCACCGGCAGGTCAGGTGGAGTCACGGTGAGTTGATGATAGACAGTTTTGGCTCCCCCGTGGTTGTCCAGGGAAGGTATCAGCAAAGTGACTTCGTAGGGCGCCGTGCGCAAAACATCGTCTGGGCTCAAGTCCTCGACGTGTTTGATGAAGACGTGAGTGCGATAGCGCCGTGTCGGGTGTTGGGGCCGGGCACGCAAACCAACCAGATAGCCACAATCAGTGTTGCTATCCACCACATTCCCAGCGTCAGCGCTTGCATACTAGTAGTCGACACGGTTCGATGGTGTTGTAAGCGTTTCCAATCAAATCTCGCGCCGAAGGAGGATTTATGGCTCTGTCCGATTACGAGCTCCAAGTTTTGGCGCAGATGGAAGAACACCTCTCCGACGAAGATCCGCATCTGGCCGGCCGGATGCGTTCCGGTCAGGTGGCCGCTCCGCCCACGCCAAGTTGCCCTGGGCGTGATCTTACTGCTGTTGGGGGTTTGTACTTTGCTGACCGGCTTGTTCCTCACTCCCCAGCTGGGCAGCTTTGCAACTTGTTGGTTCCGCTGTGGGTGTGGTGGGATTCATCTTGATGGTTATCGGAATGCTGACGATTTTCGGCATCATCATGACCGAAAAATCTCCCACCTCAGGTGCCTACAGGGGCCAAAACTGCCAAGTCACGTCCCTCCCAAAAAGCTTCCTTTATGCAGCGCCAAGAAGATAAGTGGGACCGGCGCCGCACGGAACACTGAAACCGCCCGGCACAATCGGGTTTGCTGACTGGTTTGAGCTGCATAGCTCGCGCCGAACAGGCGCGAGTTTTCGTTAATCCTCGGCGCGATGACGACCGCGAGGGCGCGGCGGGACCTGGGGGTTCCGCGGTCGCGACGCTCGTAAGGGAGTTTCGCGCAGCGAAGAAATATCACCGGAGATTTACGCTGGAAATCCGTGTCCATGCGACCCAGTTGCACCCCGCGAGACAGGCGGTCATTGCGCGCCAGGAATTCTTCCAGCCGCGCGCCTAACTCGTCGGCAGTGGGTAAAGGTTCCTGTTTGGGCTCTACCAGGGCAGTTGGTTCAGCTTGGTCAAAGTGTTCTTCGAGGTCTGCACAATCTGTTCGGCTTCGGGCACAGCCTCTACCATCTGGTTGATCTGTGTCAGGGTCTGGGCCGAGGCAGCTTCTACGTCTCCGGTAGGCAGTTCCAAACCGGTTTGCTGTACCACGGCGCGCAGCAAAGCTGCTGCGGCCGGGGGGTAATCTCCCTCTATCAGATAGTAGGGAACCGCGGCGATGATGCCGAAAGTTTCGATCCCGGCTTGTCCCAGGGAATACTCTAGCAACTGGTCCATGCCCGCGGGCACCATCATCTCGCCGTGCATGACGGGTTGCTGGGGCAGTTCGGCGGCCCGGTGCCCGTGCAGGTGCACCGGAGTGGGTCGGGTATGGGGTACCGCGCCGGGAAGTCCGGTTACCCCCAGCATTTTCTTTACCCCCAGAGATTTCGCCAGGGCCAAAACCGTGTCGACAAAACCATTCCAGCAAATATCGGGTTCCGGTCCGTGCAGCACCAAGAAATTACGGTCTTTGTCATCACTGAGGAGGTCCAGGCGGATTTCGGGCATCTCTACCTCGGTGAACTTCCAGTCGCTGAAACTGAGCCAGGGACGATGGGGAGCGGAAATCCAAAAAGCTGGTCTGAGTCGAAAGTTGCGATGTTCTTTGCCGGCAGAGTTTCGAGCAAATGCTCGATAACTCCGCGACCGGCCCGACCCGCGTCCATAGCACCGTGGAGATGATGCAGCATCACCTCGGCGCTAAACTCTAAGTTTGCGTCCGGTAACAACAAAGAATCTGCCGCAGTCATAATCTCCCCTCTGGTTTTACTTCTAGTCTACAAGCCCCAGCACAGATTCGCTCTCAATAGCCAGATGGGGCATAATTGATACCCAGTTTTCAAGCGGGAGAGGCCATGGTAGACGATTCGAAACCGAGTCAAAACTCTGGGAATAACTCTGAGATCCAAAGCGAACAGCGCTTTGTTGACTATGCTTACCGGCTACTTGACGCACAGCGCGCATTCTATCGCGGTGAACAGGCCAAAGTTGTAGCCGAGATGGTTTCGAACCCTTCGGCCCGGGCAGATCGTGACGCCTTGGCGGCGCACTATGGCGATAACGCGGCGCGTCTAGAGAGTGTAGAGAACCACTTGGTTTTCGGCAGTCTCGAAGTCGGGGAAAAGTCCGCGCAGGCCCAGCACTACCACATCGGGAGGATAGGGGCTGCGCGAGGAAACCCCCACCTCTACCACCCACCACCCGCAAGACCTCCGAACCGAACCTCGAACCGGCGAAACCCCAGAGGGAACGGTAGGGAAGACAGCTTAGGCGAAACCCTGTCACATCAGGTGTTGGTGGATTGGCGCGCACCGGCGGCCCAGGCCTTTTACCAAGCCACGGCCCGACATAACCTGGGGGTGCGACGCCGGCGCCACATCACTACCGAGCTGCGGCGCGTCGTGGCGGTAGAAGACGAACTGCTGGATCCCAGCGCTGCCCAGGACAGTGCCGGGCTGCAGGGCGAAGGCGCGTTGATGGCGGCACTGTCCAGCGCCAGAGACGGGCACATGTCCGACATTGTTTCCACGATTCAGGCCGAACAGGACCGGGTGATTCGTACCGATCTCAATGCTTTTCTGGTGGTGCAGGGCGGGCCGGGTACCGGGAAAACCGCGGTGGCGCTGCACCGGGCGGCCTATCTGCTCTATGCCCATCGCGAACAGCTGGAGTCCAAGGGAGTGCTGGTGGTGGGACCCAGCAAGGTGTTCCTGCGCTATATCGAAAGGGTGCTGCCCGCGCTGGGGGAAACCGGGGTGGTGAATCTGACTATTGGTCAGTGCTATCCAGGGCTGCATACGGTGGCAGAAGCACCGGGGCTGATTGACCTGAAAGGCGATATGCGCTGGGTCGAAGTGTGTAAACGCGCGGTGGCGGACCTGCGGCGTCCGCCCAGACGCGATGTGGAGCTGCAGCTGGACCACGTGAAGCTGAATCTGAGCGCCCACAGTGTGCGCGAAGCCATCGAGGCGGGGGAACATGCGGGGATGGGGCACAATGCCAGGTGGATGGGATACGCACGCCAACTGGTGCGGGAGCGACCAGGCTCTATGCCGGGGAAAACCCCATCCGAAGACGAAGCCTGGATGAGCGAAGAAAATCCGCCAGTCCCCACGGTGCGCCGCGCCCTCAACGCGTTTTCCTGCCAGCCACCCCGGACCCAGCTCTTGGAACGGCTCTATGCCTATCCCGCTTACCTGAGTCGCCTGGCCCAAGACCTGTTTAGCCCCGCCGAAATCCAGGCGCTGTACCGTCCCAAAGGCCAGCTCTTCACCGATGCCGATGTGCCGATTCTTGATGAGCTGGCTGAACTGTTGGGCCCCTCCCCCGAGGTCAATGACCAGGCAGCGGCCCGGCGCGAGCGCGAATCGCGAGAAATCGCCCAGGCCGCGGAGGCGATCGAATCCATGCAACTGGGCGGAGGCCTGGTCAATGCCAGGATGCTGGCCGATTTTTCGCGCGGTCATACCGAGCTGTCGCCCCTGGCGCAGCGCGCCCGCGCGGATCGATCCTGGGTGTACGGCCACGTCGTGGTGGATGAGGCCCAAGAGCTCACTGCGATGCAGTGGCACCTGCTGTTGCGTCGCTGCCCTTCGCGCTCCTTCACCATCGTCGGTGACGTGAATCAATCTTCGCGTCCTAACCACGCCACCTGGGAGCAGCTTTTAGGTCCTGCTACCCGCGCCACTCCGGTTATGGAGACTTTGACCATTAACTACCGCACCCCCAGGTCCTTAATGGAGATAGCCCAGCAGGTCTTGGCCGCCCACGGCGAGGCCCTGCCGGTGGCGACCACTTCGGCGCGAGAGGTTGCCGACTGCTACCAGGTGACGCGCCTGCCTTGTGCACCCACCCGTGGCGAGGACCTCCGAAGGGGAGACGGCACCAGTAACGTAAACGACGACCTCGGCGAGGACAGGAGTATGGCCGCGGCCGTTGGTGCGGTGTTAGGCCGAGAAGTCTCGCGCCTGGAGCAAGACTTGGGGCAAGGCTCGGGGAAAATTGCAGTTATTAGCCCCTATGGGAGACCGCTGGCTCGCGCGCTGGGACTGGAACAGAGTGACCCGATCGAGGACCAGTGCTGCTATCTGGATGCCAAGAGCGCGAAAGGGCTGGAGTTCGACGTGGTGATTTTGTTAGACCCTGGGCGTTTCGCGCAGGAATCCGTGGGCGACCTCAATGTGGCGCTGACCCGCCCCACCAAGCGCCTCCACGTGGTGACACAGCTGGAGTTGCCGGCGGGAATGCCCGCGCAGGCCCTGGAATCTGGGCTGTGATTTTCGCGATAGGATGAAGCCATGACCAAAGTACTGCTCCTTGAAGATCCCCATGTTTCCGCTAACCCGGTGTTCGAAGCCCAAGGCATCGAGGTGGTGCGCATCAAAGGCGCGCTGGACGAAGCCGATGTCATCAAAGCCGCACAGGGCTTTGATTTGCTGGGGATTCGTTCCAAGACGAACCTGACGCAGCGGGTTTTCGAACAGTGTCCGCAACTGGAGGCGGTGGGGACCTATTGCATCGGCACCAACCAAGTCGATTTGAAGTCCGCCGCCAAACACGGAGTGGCGGTGTTCAACGCGCCCTATTCCAATACGCGTTCCGTGGCAGAGCTGGCTATCGGCGAGATTATTTCCCTGGCTCGCCAGATCCCGGTGCGTAACCACGACATGCATCACGGGGAATGGCAGAAAACCGCCAAAGGCTCCCACGAGGTGCGCGGCAAGACCCTGGGGATTATCGGGTACTCCTCTACCGGCACGCAGCTGTCGATTCTGGCCGAGGCGATGGGGATGAAAGTCCAGTTCTATGATTTGGCGCGCAAGCTGCCGATCGGCAATGCCCGTCAATGTGATTCTTTGGAAGAAGCTGTGCGTGACGCGGACTTTGTGTCGCTGCACGTAGATGGGCGGGCCTCGAATGCCGGGATGTTCGGGGCAACGCAGCTGGCGATGATGAAGCCCCGGGTCTAAACTGATCAACCTGTCGCGCGGTTTCGTGGTGGATGTGGATGCTTTGGCCGAGGCCTTGGATTCGGGTCACCTGGGGGGTTGCGCGGTGGACGTCTTCCCTGAAGAACCCAACAAGAACGGCGAGCCCTTCGTGTCTCCCCTGGTAGGTAAGCCCAACACCATTTTGACCCCGCATATCGGGGGATCCACCCTGGAAGCCCAAGAAGACATCGGGCGTTTCGTCTCGGACAAACTGGTTTCCTATGTGGGCGACGGGGAAACCGTGATGAGTGTGAATATGCCGAACCTGGCGATGGCTCCTACCGCCGGGACCCGGTACCGCATGGCGCTGATTCACCAAAACACCCCCGGTGTGATGGCGAAGGTAAACCAGATCATGGCTGAAACCGGGGCGAATGTCGAGGGCCAGATTCTGGCAACCTCGGGGGGAAGTAGGCTATGTGTTGGGCGATATCTCTTCCCAGCTGCCCACCCAGGCCGTCGAGGCGATATCTGCCTTGGACTCGACGATTAGACTGCGCGTCATGCCGATGGATTCGACGCATTCCCCTCGCGACACCGAACAATCGGTCAACTAAAATTTAGTCTAAACACATGATTTTAGGGCTGTTCGCTCCCCGAACCGGGGTCGGTGGGGGTGACCCGATTACAGGAAGGACCCGCTTTGAGTGAAGCGATAGATCTGCTGCCTTTGGCTCCGGACGCAGGGATTCACCTGCCACGCTATGTGCACACCCCTCCGGAACAAGAATCAGAGATGACTAAGCGGATGCGGTCCCTAGCTAACCCCGATGTGCCCCCACAGATTCCCGTAACCGACCAGCTGTTAATCGATGTGTTGCGACGGATTTCCAACAAGTATCCCAGGCGGGTGGCGATTGATTTCTTCGGGGCGACCTGGACTTACCGCCAATTCGTGGAACAGGTCCAGTACACTGCCGCCTTGCTGCGAGACAAAGGCATCGAACGCGGTTCGCGGGTCTCTGTGGTGTTACCCAACTGCCCCCAGATGGTTTTCGCGCTCTATGCCTGCTGGCAGTTGGGCGCGGTGGCGGTGCTGCACAACCCGATGGCGGCTCCTGCCGAACTGAAGTGGCAGCTCGAGAACGCCGAACCCGTGGTGGCGCTGGTGTGGCAAAAGATCGCCTCCAACATCGAGCCGGTAGCCAAAGCCCTTGGGGTGTCTCTGATTTCGGTCGATATGACTAAGGCTCTGCCGTGGTACAACCGCCTGGCGCTGCGCCTGCCGGTAAAGAAGGCCCGGGAAACGCGCGACCAGATGCTGGATTTGCACCCCAAGGAAGGCCTTGAGGATTTCAACGAGTTGTTGAAGCACCAGGACAAGCCCTATAACCACATCACCCGCATTGACCCGGATTTGCCCGCGGTGTTGCTGCACACCGGTGGAACCACCGGGAAACCCAAAGCGGTGATTTTGACTAACCGTAACTTGGTGACGAATCTGGCGGCGAATGTGTCTTGGGTGACGAAGCTGCGCGAAGGCAAAGAAACTTGGTACTGCGTGTTGCCTTTCTTCCACGCCTTCGGTTTGACGCTTTCCCTGAACGGTTGCATCGGTTTGGGTGGTACCGCCGTGCTGTTCCCGAAGTTCCAACTGGGAGCGGTGCTGGCTGCACAGAAGCGTCGTCCCGGAAGCTTCATCGTGGCGGTCCCCCCGATTTTCGACCGCCTAGCCAAAGCCGCGATAGAGAATCCCAAGATTGACTTAAGTTCCTTTAGCTACGCCATCTCCGGGGCGATGCCGCTGAAACAAGAACTGGCCAAAACCTGGGAGGGAGTTACCGGCGGAAAGATCATCGAGGGCTATGGGATGTCCGAAACCTCCCCCACCGTCCTGGGTTCACCCATGGGTGCCGAGCGTCGCTTGGGGTACATGGGTATCGTTTTCCCCTCTATCCAGGTGCGCGTGGTTGACCCGGAAACCTTGGTGGATGTCACCCCTGGCGAGGTGGGCGAACTGCAGGTCAAGGGCCCGGGTTGTTCCCCGGGGTATTGGCGCGACCAGGCCGAAACCGACGAGCTATTCACCCCGGACGGCTGGTTGCGCACCGGGGATTTAGTAGAAGAAAACGAAGGCTACTTGAAGATGAGTGACCGGCGCAAGGAACTCATCATTATCTCTGGTTTTAATGTCTATCCTTCGGTGGTCGAGGCCGCCATCGCAGAGATGCCCCAGGTGCAGGAAGTTGCGGTGGTGGGGATTCCCGATATGACTGATCCGGCCCGCGGGGAACAGGTTCACGCCGCGATTGTGCTCAAGCCCGGGGCCTCCCTAGATCTGAAAAAGATTCACGCCTGGGTCTTAGAGCGCCTACCGCGATACGCCCTGCCTCGTTCCGTGTCTTATCCGGTGGCCCTCGAGAAAAACGCCATGGGGAAGTTGCAGCGTCGCCTGGTGCGCGAAAGCGTGATGGCGAACCTGGATCAGGTGATTAATTCTTGAGCGAAGCGATGGCGCGTTCGAAGTCTTCTAGAGAGTTGAAGTCAGAGTACACCGAGGCGAAACGCAAATAGGCCACTTCGTCGAGCTTTTTGAGAGGTTCGAGGATAGCTTTGCCGACATCTTCGGAATTGACTATGGCGGTGCCACGCTGGCGCAGGGTTTCTTCTACCCCCTTGGGCTACCAAAGCCAGCTGCGAAGCAGTGATGGGTCGGCCCTGTACTGCCTTAGACATGCCGTCGATGACCTTTTCCCGAGAGAAGGGCTCTGTGACGCCGGATCGTTTCTTTACCAGGAGCAAAGTGGTTTCCAGAGTGGTAAAGCGTCCCCCGCAGTTCGGGCATTCGCGTCGGCGACGAATGCTGCTGCCGTCATCTGAGGTACGAGAATCGACCACCCGAGAATCGTCGTGGTGGCAAAAAGGGCAGTGCAAAAATCGGCCTTTTCTCGGAAGCAGTAGTGCTCTTACAGTAAGGCCAATTCCGGGGCTTTGGCAAACCCAGGGCCAGAGTCAAAGACATGTCCCCAGCCCCGGCTCAGAAAACCGGGACCAAGATTTGCTGTCCCGATTGCAAGACCGAGGCCGCATCGAGGTCATTGAGACTCATCAGTCTGGAAAGCATTTCATCGGTAGGCAGTGCGCCGGCATTGGCCTGGGCAACGGACCACAGAGTGTCCCCCGGCAGCACCGTGTGCACCAGGTAATCTACCGGGGCCTGGGCCATATCGGGACCCAACCACGCGCCCACCAGCATCCCAACGAAAACCACCGCGAGTGCCGCCAACGCAAAGAGTGCCACCTGCAATAACTTTCCCAGATCGAAACGGTATGCCCGGCTGGACACGGCTGTGGCGTGCGGAGTGGAGTAGGGACGCAGCGCGGGGTGGCTGGGTGCCAAATCGCGTAGTTCCTGGAGGAGGTTCGGGTCGATTTCTCGGCCGGAGGGGGAAGAGGCGATGGCTTCGCTGTTGTGTACCAGGCGCAACTGCGGAGTGGATACCGCGTGCCCTTGAGGGCAGAATCGCTTGTAAACGGGGGCTAAAAACCGCAGTCGACTTTCAATCTTCCTTCCTTTTCGAACACTTGTTCGTTCGAACATCTGTACATATAATATATACCGTCTGCGGCGAGTTGTCATCCCAAAACTCGAACATTTGTGCGAATATGTTTTCGGGAGGCTTCGCACCGCACTCACTACGATGCCAAAGTGCCCAGAAATGAAAAATCGGCTCCAAATTTTCGGGGCCAATTCATGAGCCAGGGAAGGGAACAGCCATGACTAAAGCTCACCAGAGACAAGCCGAAGTCCTCCAGACTCTCTACCGTCTCAGCACGGAACTCAGCTACCCTCCCTCGGTGAGGGAACTGGCCGCGGCAATGCAGTTGTCTTCCCCCTCCTCGGTGCAGCACCACCTCGAAGTCTTGATTGAAAAGGGCTATCTGCGTCGTGTCCCTAATCAACCCCGTGCCCTCGAATTCGTAAAGCTTCCCGAAGGGGCACAACCCATAGCTGCACAGAACCCGACAGACACTCCCCCCGCCACAGTCACCTCGATCCCCGTCAGCTTTGCCGACACCGGGAAAACCACCCCGGTACCACTGGTGGGCCGCATCGCAGCGGGGGTGCCTATCACCGCCGAAGAGATGGTAGAGGACACCTTTACCTTGCCGCGTCGATTTACCGGTAACGGGGAACTCTTTATGCTGGAAGTCCACGGTGACTCCATGATTGATGCCGCTATCTGTGACGGAGACTGGGTGGTGGCGCGCCGCCAGAACGAAGCGCAGAACGGTGAAATCATCGCCGCTATGATAGATGGTGAAGCCACGGTAAAGGAATATTCGCGTCGCGAAGGACAGGTGTGGTTGCTGCCACACAACCCGAACTATGCCCCGATTCCAGGCAACTGCGCGGTTATCTTGGGCAAAATCGTCACGGTGATTCGCGCCTTGTAGTAACCACCTCCCTAGGCCGGATCTTTTGTGGTTTCTTCGCCTGCGTCTTTGGGTGTTGTGTGGTGCGCGCCCGCGTCCGGGGATGCGGCGTCTGCTGTTGAGCTGTCCGCTTCGAGTTGCGCGCTGAGGTTACGCAAAGAATTCAGCACCACCGCGGTGTTGGTGGTGGGCCACATCGGCAGCATCGAGTCACGCAGGAATTTCCCGTAGGGCTTGGTGGCCAGTCGCGAATCCAGCACCGCCACCACCCCGCGATCCGCGGCGGTGCGCAATAGGCGTCCCGAACCTTGCGCCATCAACAGGGCCGCGTGAGTCACCGATACTTGCATGAAGTCATTGCCTCCCAGGCGCCTCACCGCCGCACCGCGCGCCTCTATCAAGGGATCAGTTGGCACCGGGAAAGGAATGCGGTCAATCACCACCAGTCTACAGGTCTGTCCCGGCAGGTCCACCCCCTGCCACAGCGACAGGGTTCCCAGCAGACAGGCCCTGGGGTCCTCGCGCATCTCTTGGACCAAACCACCGATGGTGCCTTCCCCCTGTAGCAAAATCGGCAAATCGGTGCGTTCCCGCAACACCTGAGCGGCGGCCTCAGCTTTGGCGCGGGAAGAAAACAACCCCAGGGTTCCCCCGTCACTGGCCTGTACCAGTTCCACCAGCCGGTCCCAAAATTCCACGGGGTACTCTCCCCGTCCGGGGGCGGGTAAATCCGAGGCCATGTAGATGATGCCTTGTTTCGCCGGGTCGAAAGGCGTACCTACGTCGAGGCACTGGGCGGGCGTGGAGCACAGATTAAAGCCGATGTCCCTGGCGATATGAGAGAAACTGCCCCCCAGCTTCAACGTGGCCGAAGTCGCCACCACGGTTCGTTCCTCCCACAGAGAATGTGCCAAACTGGTCGACACATCCAGGGGGGCGGTATATAGCCGCGGTTCGGAGTCCCCCTCACGCCCCCGCGAAACCCACGCCACGGTATAGCCCGACTCTATAGAATCAGGTTTCAGGGCCTCTAGGGTGTCGAGCAGATCCGATAAGCTGCCTTTGGCCAGGGCCACCTGGTCGGCCTGCTTAGTGCCCGAGCCGGGCGACTTTTCCCCTACAGAACGCAAGGCTGCGCGCAGCGCCGTCATGGTGAGTTCCCGAATCCCCACCAGGGCAGGGGGCAAAGTTTCATAGCGCCGATCCGGCAGAGCTTGCAAGGCTTGTTGCAGTTCCAGACCCTGGACAATCAGGTCCTCGGCGCCTTGCAGAGAAAGCCGCTGGGCGATGTTTCCCGCCGCACTGACCATAGCAGCGCTGAGTTCCGCACTGGCTTGGGAGCGAACCCGATCCACCAAGTCGTGGGCCTCGTCGATAATCAAGGCATCGAATTCCGGCAGGGGGTTTTGGTGCCCGGCCGCCGCGATCCCCAACATGGCGTGATTCGTAACCACCACACGGGCACTTTGGGCTTTATCCCGGGCCCGCACCTGAAAGCATTCATTGCGGAAGGAGCATTTTTCCCCTATACATTCCCGGGAGGAAATCGAAACTTGTTTCCAGGTGCGGCTATCGATGTTGCGCGGGGCATCGTCCTGGTCTCCGGTGGTGGTTTCGTGAGCCCACTTATAGAGTCGCTTGGTTTGAGCGACGTAACTGCCCCTGCCACGGCCTCCACCGCCAGACCCGCCATGAATTCTTGGCGTTTGAGTGTCTTCTATCGTGGCGAAAGAGGTCGTCATTAGCCCAGCATATCCCCCGTTGAGTTTATGCAGACACATAGTTCGACCAGCCCTTGAGGACCTCTACTCGAGGCGCCACCCCCAAGACCTTTTTCAATCGCGTTTTACCGCCAGAGGGGCGTCCTGGTAATGATTTTGGTGCTGCAAAAGTTAGCGTGGCGGTGAAACCACCACCACCGTGTCGTTTTTCGATAGCGTAGAGCAAAAGCAGGTACCAGATAGCCCAGAGATTTCGGTGCCGGTGCCGGCCTGGACCAAGAGTTTTTCGCCGTCATCGAGGGCGGACTGCACCCCAGAGGCCATCTGCAGTTGTCCGGGGCGGGTATCGCCCTGTAGCAGGTCCACCACCTGTTGAAACACCTTCGCGGCGGTGTGCGAGAGTTGCGCCGAATCAGTCATGTCCTGACCCCAGGTCCTGGTCCAGCAGCTGCATCGCCAATCCGGGATCCACCCAGGCCTCGATGAGTTCCCCCTCGGTGCGGGTTTCGCGTGAGATCAGGCGCCCTTCGCGATAGATACGTTCCAGCAGCCCCAGGTTTTGCCAGTGCAGCAAGACGCGCACCTTTTGCCGCGGCGAAGGCAGTCGCAACTCTATCTGTTCCTGGAGTTGCGAGATTCCCTGTCCCGTGTGGGCGGAAACCTCGAGGGCACCAGGAAGCGCGTGCCGCAGCAAAGCCAAGGTAGGTGCCGGGGCGAGGTCGACTTTATTTATCACGGTCAGGACCGGGATATCCGCCATGCCGGGAATATCTTTCAGGGTTTCGTCCACCGCCGCGACCTCTCCCAGAGGGTCAGGATTCGCCCGTCCACCACGTGGATGACGAGGTCCGCCATGGCGGTTTCTTCCAGAGTGGGCGAAAATGCCTCTACGAGCTGCGTGGGCAGGGCGACGCACCAAATCCACCGTGTCAGCCAGGGTATGAGCCCCTCCCAGTCGGGGTTTGCATCTACGCACCGTGGGGTCGAGGGGTCGCGAAAAGGGCGTCGTGTACCAGGACTTCGGCTCCGGTCAGCCGGTTCAGCAGCGAGGATTTCCCGGCGTTGGTGTAACCACGATCGCCACCGCGGGGATCCCCAGCGCGTCTGGCCGAACGCTTGGTTTCCGCTGTGGCTCCATATCTTTCAGAGGCGCCGCAAGCGCGCCATCCGAGTGCGGATACGGCGCCGGTCGAGCTCTATCTTGGTTTCACCCGGACCGCGCGAACCAATACCTTCACCCCGGCAGCGCGACCACCGGCCTGTCGGGACATGGATTCACCCCAGCCGCGCGAGGCAGGCAGGTATTCCAGCTGGGCCAGCTCGACCTGTGCCTTGCCTTCCCGAGAGGTGGCGTGCTGGGCAAAAATGTCCAAGATCACCGCGGTGCGGTCCACCACCTTTACCTTCACGACATCTTCCAGACCGCGACGCTGCGAGGCGGCTAACTCGTGGTCCACAATGACGGTGTCGGCTCCCAAGGCCTCTACCTGGGCGTGGAGTTCGCGGGCTTTCCCTTTTCCTAAAAAGGTTGCCGGGTCGGGGTTTTCCCGCCGTTGCAGCAGTCCCGCCAGCACTGTGGCCCCCGCGGTTTGCGCCAGGGCGGAAAGCTCCTGGAGAGAAAGTTCCGCCTGGTCTGGGTCGTGCTGGTAGATTCCCACCAGCACCACGCGCTCCAAGCGGACCTCTCTGTATTCGACCTCGGAGATGTCGTGAATATCGGAACCGATGGATTCCACCCGGCCCAGCGCATAGCGGTCTTGCCACAGCTGTTCCTGGTAATGAGGCGAAGCATCCGCCTCGCTACCGGGCTGTTTCAGTGTTTCGGCGCTCAAACCGCTCCCCCTTTTAGTTTAGAGATAGAATCCCCTGCACCCAAACCCCAATCGAGGTCCCAGGCTTGAGTAATCAGGATACCGCGAAGCCGCAGAAACGAAAATGAGGCCCACCGCCGGATAGTGACTCCGCGGCGAAAATCCTCTAGATTCGGCCATCTCTGCCTCGAACCGCCCCGGTTCCCACTCCCGGCGACTCGGCTTCCAGTCCCACTGCCGCGCTTTGTTCAACACCCCGGATTGGCGTCCGGGCGAAGAATCCTGCGCGAAGCCGCCGCGCTCGACCCTTCGATTCGGCTCCCCGAGACCTGAGACGAAAAACTCCCCGGTGCTCGAGACCCGCGTGAGGCACCGCTCCCCCACTCTTTAGAAACCGCTTCCCCGCCCACCGCTCCGTCCTCGCCCTACCGCTCCGTCCTCGCCCACCGCCTCCACCGCAAAGTCCCCACCCGCAGATTTCCCCGGCCGAGGGACCTCGACCGGACCAAACCCGGCTCCACACCGCACTCCAACCCACCAACCCCTAGCCCCACCAACCCCAGCCAACTCACTGCCCGGTTGGGCCACTCAAACCACGTTGCGATTCGTCGCCAACCTGGCGGTGCTGTGCATGGTGTCTTTCTCTATCCTGTTGCCAGGCACCATCCTGGTGCCTTTTCCCCGAAGGCGTGGTGTTCTTCCTCGAAGACTTCTATATGTATTTCGTGCTCTCCGCGCTGGTGACTTCCGTGATAGTGCTGGTGGATCAACTGGGGCAAATCCTGGCCCGGCGCCTGCAACTACCCACCGCCCTGGCGTGGGTCGGGGAAATCACCACCGCCGGGCTGCAGCCGCGGGCGCGATTCTGGGGTTCTTTACCACGAATCCCAGTTTCCTGGGCGGGGCGATGCTGGGGATAACTATCGCCGCGCTCACCGCGGTTGTTTCTATCTCGGTGTCCAAGCTATTTTAGGTAGGTACCTGCCAGCGCGTGGAAAGTCCGAGGAAACCGTGTCGCAACAATACTTTGCCGCCCAACCTGCCGGGCTGAAAACGCCCGTGATCTCGAGGTGATTCTGGGCGGGTGCCCTCTCGGATTCGCACCGCCGCGGGGTGTTTTCCGCTGACGGCTTGGATAAAGGTACCGAAGTTCTGTTGCGAAAGGTGGCACCTCCTACGGCTTTCGGTGACCGGGGCGAGGACGGCGGCGTATTGGTTGACGTGGGTTGCGGTTGGGGGCCGCTGGCTTTGGTGCTGGCGCAGGCTTGTCAGCGGGCCCAGGTTTTCGCCGTGGACGTAAACGAAAGGGCGCTGGAGCTGTGTCGTCACAATGCGCAGGTAGATCTTGGAGAACATCGAGGGTGTTGGAGGCGGGAGCGGCGGCCAACCGGATACCCGTGGCCAGCGTCGATGTCATCTGGTCCAATCCCCGGTGCGCATCAGGGAAAAACCGCGCTGCACCAGATGTGGGATTTTTGGCGCAGCCGCCTAAAGCCAGCGGTACTGCTTACCTGGTTGTGGGGAAGAACTTGGGTGCTGACCCCTTGACTCGCTGGCTGAATGAAAACGGCTGGCGGGCCGAAAAGATTGCCTCCTCAAGGGCTTCGCATCCTCGAGACTTCACCCCGCCCCTGAACACTGCCCTACACCCTGCGCAGCCACCTAACCTCGACCCGGAGAAAAACATCTTCCCAGTTCAGCACCCGAAAACCACGCCTGGGCACTACGATTGAAAATATGCCCCAGATGACCGCGCAACGCCCCCGCTGGTGACGCTCGACCGCGTGTGCGATGCCTTGGACACCCTGGGGAGGCACTGATGCGGTCGATATCTGCGAATCGTCGCGACCATCATGGTTTCGAACCCGACCTCACCACCACATCGACCTGTGCGCCAACGCGATTCGGATGCGTTCGGTGTGGCGCGGGTGATCAGCGTGAGACCAGGGCCGGACCTTTTGCCCTACGTCTCGCACCACAACCGCCAGCGGTGGGGCCGTCATCAGCTTCGACACGAAGGGCACTACCACCTGTGCGCAGACGAATCTCCACACCGCGGCGAGGCTGGGTTCCCAGCAACTCGAAAGCCGGGATTTTGTTGGCGCTAATCATGATGGAGCGTTTCACCCTCGGCCTCGAGGCGAGACTTCGACTGGACCAGCCCCCGAGACCGCTACTTTTTCACCACCACCTGCTGCTAAACAGCACCTGCCGCACCCCGTCGGTGGCTCGGACGCTCCTGACCCGCGAAGTGACTTCCGCCAGTCGCACAATCCCCTATCGCGGCTGGGTTTTGCCTGCCAGCGCAACTCCAGCGTGTTTTCGTCTGCTGGGCACCGCGCGGGACACGGTGGTGCGCCTGTTCGGAGACGATAACTGGATGTCGATCTCTACCTTGATCGAGGCTCCCCACCGAGTTGGGTTTCGCTTTTCGCCGCCGTGAACCGGTCCAACGCCGAGGCACTGGGGGTCGGCTTCGATTCTGAGCAGCCTGCCATGCCTGCGATTCGACTATCTCTGGTTTCCGGTGGGCGAGGACTGAGGCCCCTGCCAGCCTGGACACCGGAAAATCATGTCCGGGGTCAACACTGCAGTACCTGGCTCAGCGGATTCGCGCAAAACTGCAATAATCTGCGCCACTGCCGCTTCCGGGGTGTGGGTAGTGGGCGCGGTGTTTTCAGTGGGTGCGGTGCCTTCCCCGTCGAGGCCATCGGGGTCGAGCCGTTTCGAGCGCGGTGGTTTGGAGGGTTGCGTTGGTTGCGTTGATTGCGTTGGGGTCGCGCAGTTCCAGATAGTGCAGCCTGCAAAGTCGCGTTTGAACCACTTATGCTGGCGCCTGGCCAGCTGCCAGGTAGTAAGCGCCGTTTCTGCCACGGCCTGTTCTACTTCTAGTTCCCCACGCAACACCGCGATGGCCTGGGGGTCACCCGTAGCTTTCGCCGCGGTGAGCCCCAGCGGGTGGCGGGTATCGGCAAGCAGGGCCTGGCGTTCATCCATCAGACCCTGGTCGAACATCAGCACTGGGAACGAATGGCGATGCGCGCCTCCAGTTCCGCGGCGGGCCAGGTCATAGAACTGCAGGGGTCTGGGCCTGCCAGTATTCCGCTGGGCAGATTCGCGCTGAAGGGCTGTCCGGTAATCTCTATCGCCTCCGGGGCTCCCGCAGACGACGCGCGTTGAGGCGGGTTGATGGCACGGCGGCTTGCGGGTCCAGCTGGGCCCAAAAACCTGGTGCGAGTGCCTGCGGGGCCTGCGGCGTGGAGCGCTCTTCCAGCGAGGCGCGCCGCGAGGGTCGGTGGGAGGAAAGTTTAGTTGATCCAGCGAACACTTTGCATGCAGCCCGATCCACCACCACCACGGGCGGGGCGTGTCGCGACTGAATCTCAAGACATCGGCCCGGGCTTTTTCTGGTAGGTATGCACGACTAACCCTCGTCTGGCTACAACTGGTCGATCTGGTGGTGAGGCACCTGGCGACGCTGGGATAAAGTGACCTTCGCGGTGCCGATATCCATACCGATAGCTGAAGGCATCAGCGCTGATAACCTCTGCTCCGCGAGCGGGCGCGCAACTGGTCATCCGCGCCCAGCGCCTGGGCCAACCGCAGCGACAGCTCGCTTTTTCCGCTGGCCGTCAGGCCCGCAAAGCCAGAATCATCTCTCACCTCGCGAGGGCTGTGCCAACTAGGCACGCAGCGTTTTCAGCATCCCCAACGAGGGTTTTCCCTCGCCGCCCTCGAGTCAGCTAGCATTTTTCCTGCCACAAATCCCCGCGCGCGTGGCTGCTGCCGACTCCCCGGTTTCCAAGGCGGAATCAGCCACCCGGGTGGTGAGAGCGCCCCGTGCGTAACCTGGACGGTGAGCCAAGTCACGGGGCGCACCTAGCACCTTCACGCGAACCACAGTGCACCAATCGAGTTATCCTGGCGCGTCCCGAAAGCCGTTGCGTCGCGAGTCTTTCCGACCTTCATCCGACCAGGACCTCGACTCGCGACCTTCAAAAGGCCTCGTTTTCGCGAGTCGAAATCTCTTCTTGGAGACGCAGCAGGCGCTGGCGCGCTCGGACACCACCTGGGGATCCACCTGGTCTTCGCGGTCCGCCGCCGGGTGCCGGGGCGGCGCGAGATGAGATAAAGGTGAAGGCCGCGCTAAAAACAAGGCTTCGCGCAACACGTCGGTAGCTTCAAAGTCCGCTTCGGTTTCGCCGAAGAGCCCGCAATCCGTCGGTGGTGATGGCGACTTCGAGGGATGGCTTGGCGAGATCTGAGACAGAATCCGCAAAAATCGCTCGGAACGGTAAGACGCCGCATCTCACCAAAATCCGGTCCGAACCGGACTGTGGCGAAATGCAGCGAAGGCATCACCGTGGGGTCTGCGCGCATGGCCTCGATCACGTCGGGGTGAAGGCGGCGAGGGTGCGGCGAGGTGCAGCCGTTCCAACCAGGGTTTTCCCGCGGCGCCTCAGTAGTTTCGCGAAAGCCCCGCGGTCGCCAAAAAGCCAGCTCCGTAACTGTTGACGTTTTGCCCCAGCAGCGTCACCTCGATGGCTCGGAATCTACCGCCCGACCTCGGCAGGATTTCTGCAGGGTCTGCGGTCGTTCTCACCCGCAGCGAAGCACGATGCGAAAGTACAGGTGTTGTTTCAGCCACAAAATCGAAACCACTGCGGGGCAATCTGTTTGCGGTGCGCGGGCAAAACCGAAGGGAAAACCTGCAGGGGTTTCGGCAATTTCCACCGCGGCTTCTTGGTTGTGCGGGCGCGGCGCAACAAAGCGGGGAGCACATCGATGTTGTGGGTGCCGAAAATCGCATCTGACCGAGGGTGCCCTACAAATCCGCAGACCTTCCTGTTGGGCGCAGCATCCACCACTGCAATCATCATGCCGGGGCGCTGCCGCTTCACATCGGCCAACTGTCCCAGATTCCATAGAGTTTCGTCGCAGGCATTTTCGCGCACCGAGCAGGTGTTTCGACGACCGAGTCGCGCCTCCGTCCCCGGCGAGGTAGCGCGTTGAGGCGTGTTCGGGAACCTGGGTGACGGAACATCCCATCTGGTCCAGCAGACCGGCGATTCGCTCGAGTCGTGTTCGTTCATCTGGCATCCCAAAGTTTTTCACCAGATGGCTGCGGTTGCTTTTCAGTCTCGGGATATTCTACGCATGCTAAAAGCCGCATCTGGACTGAATCTCAGATGAAAGTGGCCGCGGTTGGGCCACGTAATCCGCGCAGGTTTCGATAGAACTCGGGGTCGTGGGTAATGACGAGGACGGTGGCGCCGGAATCTGCCAGTTACAGTTTCGGCGGCGATAGAGAGGAGTGTCGATAATCCACCCCGGAAGTGGGTTCGTCAGCATAAGACTCTTTGCTGCACCATGGCACAAGCAATCACCAAACGCTGTTTTTGGCCTCCCAGAAGACGGGGGGATGTCTGGGGCGAGGTCCTCGAGGTCCATGACTGCAAGGCTTGGAGACGCTGTTGAGGGCAAAGCGATGCTTTTACCCGATTCCCAGTTCGGTTTCAACCGATTCAGAAAGAGCTGGCGGTTAACGTCTTGCATCACCAGATAGAACTATGGGTGAGTTCTTTTGGCTTTACAGAGCCTGGCCCAGCCAAGATGATTTTCCCAGAGTCCTTTTGTGGTTTGGTCAAGCCGCACAGCAGGCGTGCCAAAGTGGTTTTCCCCGCTCCGTTCGCCCCGGTCAAAACGCGAGTTTTCCCGCTGGAATCACCGCCTGATTCTATGTCGAGAACCGGGTTTTCCCATAAGCAAACTTCCAGGTTACACACGCAACCGTCCTCGCCCGGACCAAAACCCCGTCCTCGCCCGGTGACCTCGACGCGGGCGAGGCAAAGATCCGCCGGGGTCGAAGCCTGAAGTTTACGCAAACACCAGCTCGGCGCTGTTCATCAGATAGCGCAAGAACTGCTAACCCGGTGAAACGCCTGGTGACCGGCCGATTTTTCAGCAGCAGCGCGGTCGAGCCAGGTCTCGCAGAAAGTAAAGCCGGTGTTCCGCCACCGCCGGGGTATAGTCCTGGGCCAAGAGTTTCCCTTGAAAGCAACGCGGTGAATTAACTTCGATGGCCTGGGCGAGAGATTCGGTAGGTTCGTCGAAAAGCGGAATGCGGTTGCACGAAGCCAGCGCGCTGGCACAGGCGATTTTCTGCAGCTGTCCGCCCGAAAAGCTGAGTGAGGGCGCGCGTCGAGCGGATCCAGCGACGCCCAGACGAGCGGCGGCTGGGTGGCGTTTTCTAAGATGACCTCTGGGTCAGCCGCCGTTTTTCCCCGGAAAGCGTTCAGAAGGACCTCAGGGGTAAGAACTGGGTGCGCGGTTTTTCAGAAAAAACCGTGGCGCAATCTTGACCAGAGCAGAGATGGAGGGTATCGGGACTGATTTACCAGCCTCGTGATACTACCGGTAACTTCGCCGGGGTGAAAGTGTGGAATCAAGCCGTTTTAGCAGGCGCAGCACGAGTGAATACCAGCCAAGCACCACTAACAGGGTCAAAAGTGCCTCAGCGGCATTCCAGATCCAGTCCTTGCAGGGCGCTGACCGAAGTGGCCCGGATGGGTGCGGCAACCGGTTTTGCCGTAGCGGGGCTTCGCAGCTTCGCTGGTTTTCGCCACGTAAACCTCGCGTCTTGCGAGTTGATAACGGGTGGGCTTTGCCAGATCTGACACTCAGGATCACGCTCCGCGAGTCAGCGCAATAACATAGAGCAGAATCGGTTGCGACGGCAGGGGCGTCGATCCGGTGAAAGCCGATGCGCGTCACGCGGGTGTGGTGCGCGACGCCCAAACCGCACTGATCCCGGAAGCCGCAGGGTCATCCGGATGCGTGCCGTCTGGGACAACAAGGGCACCAAAGAGGTACTCGACCGTGCGCAGCAGATGCGTCGAAGTTCCCCAGGCGCCCGGAAAATACCCCGCGAGGCGCTGCGCTTCGGTGATGGCTTTCGATTTCTTGGAAAACCGTGGGATAAAGCGCAGCATCACCACCGCAGAGCATCACGACGGCGCGCGGAAACGCAGCCGCAACATCGCGGCGGTCAGTTCCGAGGGCCGGGTGGATACCACCACCCAGGTTCCGATGCCGATAACCACCATCATGCGCGCGAATGTACCCGATTAAAGCCAAGAAAGCGCGCGAAAGAACCCCGATTCCTAGCAGCAGCCAATAGAGTCAAAACCAGCGCCAGCAGGTTTATCACGTAAATCAACCAGGCACGCAGACTCAGGTTAAAAGGCCAACAGTATCACCACCGGCAAACTGAGGGATCTGCACTCCGGGTAAACGAGGCCGGCCCCATAGCGGCGAAGTTAACCGCGATCAGAATCAAACAACAATTGCGCGGGTCCAGGTTCAACCCGTGGCGGTCTTGAAGGCCTTAAAGGGGGTGGTGCGAGGACTGCGCGTGAGGTAGCGAAGTGGGGGCCGACCGAAGCCTCGACCGGGTTGGATTGATCGAGGGTTGGGGTGGCGTCATGAGCGATTCCCGCTTTGGTGAAGTGCTCTTACCGTCAGGCGGGTACCCTACCAGGCGCCCAAAAGTGCCAGCAAGAAGCACACCCCAATTCCCAGCAGCAGGGCTGGAACAGGGCCCGCATTTGTTCAGAGTACTCGGGGCTCATGCGCTGGGACGAGGTCCCTGATAGTAGCTTTCCGAGGCGAAAGTGATGGGGATCAGCGGCTACTATGTCCACAGAGTGAACACGCATGCCAAGATATTCAGACCGCAGGGAACAGGTACTTTCCCGCGCGTACAATGACATCAGCCAGCACTCCCAGCAAAGGCCACAATCAAGATCTACCAGGCGTGGGCCGCGCCATAGTCAAGCCCCACCAGGACACCCGAGGATGGTCATGCAGCCAGATGAGGGTTTTTGCACCAGATGAGAGCATCACCACGGAACCGCTCAGAGAATTCACGGCCCATCCAGGATCAGCTTACGATGGGATTAAAGATTCTAACATCCCGTATGCAAAGAATCACTAGCATAGATGGCGGCGAAAACCCCATATGTTACAGATGTCGGGAGAACCCTCCTGTGGTGAAGTGGCGGGCGTGGTTTTTGAGTGGTGGGTTGTGCCTTCTGAGTCGTCATCTCGCACCGCCTTTGCCAGTTTCATAGGTTACCTTACCTGCAAAATATAATATGCCGCCGCGGGAATCTGTCCAAACAGCTGGGGTGTGGTGGCCTTTGGGTGTTTTAGTTGAGGGTCAGGTCGAGGTTCGGGGTGCGGCTCGGGGCGAGGCCGGGTCGAGGATGTCTAGATGCAGGCGCCACGCTGAAGGCTTGCATAGAGCCTGGGAATTAAGTTAGGCTAACCTTTACCTAATTGCTAGGGATTTTGGTACAGATAAAAAGCTGCAAGATTTCTTGGTCGGCTTGATGGTCGAGGCCTCGCTCTTAGCAGCGAAAGTTGGGGCAGAAAGGTCTTTTTCCCTCTGAGGTTTCGAGGGGCGGGTCATCGTTTTGACCTGCCCTCTTCTTTCTCTTGCTGCCTGCTCCTTGAGAAACGGCGGTTTCCGCAAGAGATGGTGCGAACTTCGTGGTCGCGGTGCGCCGCAAATCCATCTGTAGTGGTCGAGTGCGTCAAAAGAAAACGGGAAACTGGCGACCAGGTATTCCTGGATGGTATGCAGGGTTTCAGGGCGTGGCGATCCACAGCAGCTATCTTCGATGGTGACGTGAGCCGAAAAGTGCAGCTGCTTGGAAGAAATGGTAGAGACGTGCAGGTCGTGGACGTCCAAGACGTGCGGCAGGGGATATATCGTAGTCCCAGTTTCTTGCAGATCGAGGTCCTGGGGAGTGCGCTCCCAAGAGTATCACCGTTGAACTCTTCAACAAGGGAAAGTGCCCTAGGTGCCATAGCGGCGGCAATCAGGAAAGACAGCAAAATGTGCACTGCGGGTCTCGCCGCTGTACCAGGTGATGCCAGCCGCGACTATAACCGCCACCGAGGACAGGGAATCCGCACTGACTTCAAGAAGGCGGCGCAGGTTCAGGTTTTCTTTTGCGTACCAGCAGCGGGGCAAATAGCGAAGCCAGATTCTCAAAGAAGCCCACGCAGCGAAAACATCGCGCTGACCAGCGGATCGATGTCGGTGGGGTGGGTGAGACGTTCGAGAAGGCCTCGGTGAGGATAGAAATACAGACCATCACTCAACACACCGGCTTGGAAGCGGCGGAGATGACTTCGCCGCGAGCAGACCCAGGTGAATCTGTCGCTGCGGGGACGCCGCGAAATAATCGCCACCACACCAGGCAATGGCCAATCCCGCCGAGTCCACCAGCATATGGCCCGCATCGGCCAGCAAGGCCAAGAACCAGAGATAACCGCCCCGATAACTCGGCGAGGAAGACCACTAAGGTAATCCCCAGAACTACCCAGAGACGGTTGATCGATACTTGGGGAAACATCGTGGTGGTGGTGTCCGTGGTGACCGGCGTGGGCCTCTGCGTGATGCAGGTGTCCAGATTCGTGATGCTCGTGGTCGGCTTCGTGGTGTTCAGGGGTGACTGCTCAAGACTGGCCTCTCGAGGAAAAACTCTCTAGCAAGCTACCTAAATAATTGCGGCGGAAAAGTGCCACTTGCCGCGAAAGAGGGCGGGACAAAAGATAACATCACGGAGCGCTATTGCCCGGTCAGTACCTGTAGCGCCCATTCCAGGGCCGCGGTGATGCTTTGGCTCCGTACCGCGTTGCGACTCCGGTGATTTCCGGCTTGGTGGCGCAGCGCTGGGAACCCCTCAACTCCTGGATAAAGTCAATCCCAGATCACGGTTCCTGCCCCGATACCTCGGTCGGGCCGGGTCCCGCCACCCGGTGGTCGATATACACATCCACCTCCAGCAGCTCCGGCGGCGCACCCAAGGCCGTTGCTGGGCAACCGCCGCGCAATAAGGGTTTGCAGGGCCGGTAACTGGGGGTCTACATGCGCCAGGGAAATCTTTACCTGGTCCGAGTAACTGACCAGTCCCCCGCGGAAGACATCGGAGGCACCGGGCACAGAAACGATCTGTGCAGCTAAGCCCCCACCAGTCAGGGACTCGATTACGCCCAGAGACCAGCCCCTGCGGTGACACTGCTGCAGCAGAGGTGTGCCAGCCCCCTCCTGAGAAGACGAATCCGAGGGATATATCTGTCAATTCAGCATCCATGGCTGCGAGTCTATAAGTCACGTCTCCTGGTCGAGTTTCCATCGCGATGCCTGGCAAGTTTCCACGCAAAAAGCCCCGAGAGGCCAGCCCGCGCCAGATTTTTCTGGCGGGGTTGGCCACCGCCTGCCGGTCCCCAAAATCCAAGCCGCTCAAAGTTACCCGCGTACTTGCTGAGGGCAAAAACGCCGGGCATTGTCGTATTCCCATTGCGGCCGTCCTGGTCCAGCTGCGATAGAGCCTGTTCTATCAGGGATTTATCCGCGCCTTTTTCTCCATCTGGGCACGCAGTCTGGCCCTGGACTGTCCGGCTTTGAAAGCGTATTGACGCAGCATTTCACAGGCGTAATCTCCGTCATCCAGCCAACCCCGGGCAGTGAAAGCCGCCACGGCGTCCTCGATGGCGGCCGTACCGAAACCACGCTGCGCCAGATATTCGCGCATGGTGGCCTCGGTAACGGCACGTCGATCCAGCAGCTGTAAACCCACCTCGGCGGCTTCGTCAGCGCCGGGGTCTACCAATCGCAGAGTCATGAAGCCTTCCGCGCCTTTTTCGACGCTGCCTTTTCTGCCGGGGCATCATCCATAACCAAAGCGATTTGCGGCCCCTCAGTCATATCGCCGCTGTCTTGGTTTCCTCTGGGAGCAGCGTTGGGGTCTTCGCGTACTCCCATATGGATCAAAATCTTGTTTTTCCAGCTCGTTAGCCAGTTCAGGGGTTATTCGCTGAGGAGTTTACGCGCATTTTTCCTTGCCTTGACCCAGCTGGGTATCCCCGTAGGTAAACCAGGCCCCAGATTTGGTAACCAGGTCGCATTCCACACCCAGGTCAATCAAGCCGCCTTCGCGTGAAATCCCCATGCCGTACATGATGTCGAACTCGGCCTGGCGGAAAGGCGGAGCCATCTTGTTCTTAACAATCTTGGCGCGGGTGCGGTTCCCCCACCGGGTTGGCGCCTTCTTTTCAGGGTTTCGATACGCCGCACGTCGATGCGTACCGAGGCATAGAACTTTAGCGCCTTGCCGCCCGTGGTGGTTTCCGGAGAACCGAAAAACACCCCGATCTTTTCACGTAGCTGGTTGATGAAGATAGCGGTGGTGCCGGTAGCGGACAGGGCCCCGGTGATCTTGCGCAGGGGCCTGACTCATCAAACGGGCCTGCAGACCCACGTGGGAATCCCCATGTCGCCTTCGATTTCCGCCTTAGGAACCAGGGCCGCTACCGAGTCGATGACGATGATGTCCAAACCGCCAGAACGAATCAACATATCTGCGATTTCCAGCGCCTGTTCCCCGGTGTCGGGCTGCGAAACCAAAAGATTATCGATGTCTACCCCGAGCTTTGCCGCGTAGACCGGATCCAAGGCGTGTTCAGCATCGATGAAAGCCGCATTTCCGCCGTTGCGCTGGGCATTCGCCACCGCGTGCAGCGCCACTGTAGTCTTACCCGAAGATTCCGGGCCGTAGATTTCGACAATGCGACCCCGGGGCAAGCCCCCGATTCCCAAAGCCACGTCCAGGGCGATGGAGCCGGTAGGAATAACGGAGACATGATTCACCGTGTTGTCTCCCAGCCGCATCACTGAGCCCTTGCCAAATTGTTTATCGATCTGTCCCAGGGCAGTCTCTAGCGCTTTTACGCGTTCATCTGTAGCCATTATTCGCCTTTCTCTCGCAACTCTCCGTCGCACTGATACAACAGGTCCTTTTGGTTTTGAAGCCCTCTCCGGGGGCCCTCAAGGTGACTCTACGTCGGACCTGCGACGCAAAAACCGCCTCCACTTTAGGGGTGTGAATAACTCCCCGAGGCGACCACCTGTGAATAACCATATATCGAACAGGTGTTCGGACGCAATGACACGCCGAGACCACCCCAAGTTCACCACCCCATCCACCTCCGCACCTCGACCCGGGCCACCCCATCCACCTCCGCACCTCGACCCGGGCCACCCCATCCACCCACAAAACCGCCACTGCCCCACCTCTCCCCCAGGAATTCCCCTATTTCCCACGAATACCGCCCTTACTTCGACTTTCACAGAAATCTCAAAATTGATACACCGAAAAATCCTCAGATTCGAACACCCCATGCCGATAGTCATGATTGTCGTCAGGAAGATGACTCGCTAACTATGCCACGGAGGGCAACGATGGTCGGCAGCTTGGGCACCACCCTATCTTTGGGGCAACGTGACGCCAGGGATGCGTCAACGTGATTCGCTGCGCGCTTTCGCTAAAGAAAACGGCACTCTGACACGGGAAAACACCGCCGTGTTGGACGCTTTTAGATCGTCTCGACCTCCGTCTCGAAACCGAGAGAAAAGCCCAGGAACTGGCCGAAAAAGCCGCCAAAGCTACGAATGCACCCGCGAAGAACGCGGTTTCGACGCTGATGTCGGGGAAGTGCCCGCGACCCGCAAGCTGCCGGGGCAGCGCGCTCTATGAGGCCAAAGCCACGGTGCTGGCCCAGCAAGCCGTGCAGGCCGAATCTATGGGAGACACCGAAACCGCCGCTTCGCTGCGCGAGCAAGCTCAGCCAGGCCTCGCTTTTTAGCCATGCAGTTCCGCGCCGAACAGTCTGCCTTTAACCGAGAAAGAAGCCTCGAAGCGCGCCGAAAAGGCCGCGCGCGAAGCCGAGGATGTAAAGGAAAAAGCGCCGCGCGGAAGACAAGCTGCGCGAAGTCAAGGAAGCCAAAAGCACCGCGACCGCCAAGCCGTAGAAGGCCGCGCGACAAGGCTTGATTCACGTGGATAACGCCCGCAAAGCCAAGCAGAACCGCGATGAAGCCGAGGTCGAGACCCTGATGAAGCGCGTGGAGCACGGCCAGTTCTGGATTCGCCAGATGCAGCTGGTGCGCCAGGGTACGCACCCCGCCCAAGCGGTAGCGGAGGCAAAGCTTCAGGCGTGGCAGGATGCGAAGTCGGTGGCGGGTTGCGCCCGGTGCCTCAGGTGGGTCGCCAGGTCCCCTCTCCCGCCTACGGTACGAGTTCGGGGGCCGAGGGCCTGACGCAGATGGCCGCTTCCGTGGAGGCTTCGCCGCCGGTTTCCGCCCCGACCTGGGATAGCGTCGACCTCAGTTTCGGTTCCGCCGCGGTGGTGGCGCTGGCCTGATGCCGGGTCGAGGACCTGAGGTTGCGTTCCCGGGTCGGGGACCTGAGGTTGCGTTCCCGGGTCGAGGACCTGAGGTTGCGTTCCCCGAGGAAGACCAAGGTTTCGCCCGGACAGGTCGCGGCGGGTGGCGTCGCCTATAATGACTGGGTCAAGAGTGAAAGGAGTGGGGATGAGCGCCTGCGAACACCGCGATTCGGCGGCGATTGCCCAGGTGCATGCCCACGGCACTCCCCCGTCCCGGCAGCGCAAAACCCGCCAGCTCGAACTGGTACACCGTGCCCTGCACCAGGAAACCGATTTCCTCTCCGCCGCCGAGGTCTACGCCAAGCTCCAAGCAACCGGTGCGAAAATCGGCCTCGCCACCGTGTATCGCAACCTCAATACCTTGGCCGGAGACGGGGTGCTCGAAACGATTAAAACCCCCGACGGAACCGCACTTTACCGCGAATGCGAGAGCCTCGAACACCACCACCATCTGCGGTGTCGAAACTGCGGGCGCACCGAAGATTTTCGTGTTGGATGGCCTCGAGGATCAACTGGAAAAAAGTGGCCCAGCGACTGGGTTTCAGCAAAAGTGAATCACCTGCTGGAACTCGACGGACTTTGTTCCCAGTGCCACCAGGCTCAAGACAAGTCCCCGCCACATCCGCGCCCACCACCGCAACCAACAAAATCCCCACCCTCTCCGCCACCTCCGCACCCTGTCCTCGACCCGGACACCCCCGACCACCCGGACACCCCGCCCTCGACCCGGGCGCAAAACCCTGAAACCGCAGGACACGACGTGGAATGCGGATACTTCGAAGCGGGTTTTGTGCCGGTCGTAGCTGGCTGGAAACTCGCTATCCCCAACAGGTTTGCGGCAAACAAGCCAGCGTCACGCAGATCCTGGAGCAAGCCGGCGTAACTACCTCGCGTACTTCCCCGGATTTTTCGCTGGCTAAATCCGCTGACTTCCCCGGAAACCGGCTTTCGCAACAAGGCAAAGATGACGGTTTGCGGGACGAAGACCGACATCCGGCTGGGACTGGCACCCACGAAAGCCCATCCCCAAGGGGTTGACCTGTGTCAGTGTCCGCTCTACGAAGCCCCGATTCGCCAAGCTCTGCCGGTGGTGCGCGACTGGCTGGCGGGTTTGGGGGCGCGCCCCTACCAGATTGAGCGCGACCGCGGGAACTCAAAAGGCGTGATTCTGAGTTGCAATCCGGGCGGCGAGACGGCGCTGCGCCTGGTGCTGCGTTCCCCAGCGGCACTGGGGCGTATCAAAAAGACCTGGGGGCAGCTGCGTGCGGCCTTGCCGGGACTAAAGGTGTTTTCCCTGAATCTGCAACCCTTGCACGCCGCGATTTTTGGAAGGGCCGGAGAAAATCCTGGTGTCACAGACTTCACACTGGAGATGCCGGGGCTGGGGACGAATCTGGCGCTGGCTCCGGCGCGTTTTTCCAGACGAACACCGCGGCGGCCCTGGGGGCTTTATCGACAGGCCCACGACTGGGTGGCGCAGCTGCGGCCCCAACAGGTGTGGGATCTCTATTGCGGTGTAGGGGGTTTCGCCTTTGCGGCGGCGACCGCCCTGTTCGAGGAAAAGTGGTGCGGGGTTCGAGGTCCGTGGCCAGGGTGGCCATGCGGTGGTCGAGGTGTATGCGGTGGTCGAGGGTCCATGCGGTGGTCGAGGGGTGGCCATGCGGTGGTCGAGGGTGGCCATGCGGTCGGGGGTGGGGGCGCCGTTACCGGGGTGGAGATAACTGCTTCCCAGTATCGAGGCAGCCAAAGCCGCGAAGACACATTGGGGAAAGTCGGCCTGGCCCCGGCTGCCCAGGGTTTTAACTCGCGAAACCACAACTGAACTTCATAGCGGCGGATGCTACCCGCTGGGCCCGTGAGCAGCCGGTTTCTACTTACCCACAGCTAGTGATTGTGAATCCACCGCGACGCGGTCTGGGCGCAGAACTGAGGGGGTGGCTGGAGTCTTCCCGATGCCAATATCTGATTTATTCCTCTTGTAACCCACGCAGTCTCGCGACTGACTTACAGGCTTTGTCTTCCTATTCCCTGCGCCAGGCCCGCATCGTCGACATGTCCCCACACACTCCTCACGTGGAGTGCGTATGTTTACTGACCCGAAAAATGTCGCAGGGTATGTCAACGTTGATATAGATGTGAAAGAGCTAAAGAAAGACAAGCAGCTACCGCCTTTGCCGACGTACGAGCAGATTCAGGCGTATGTGCTTGACAGCGGCTGTGTCAAATTGTGTCAGGATTCGTGCGGATGGGGGAGCGAGCCTCCATCTAAAAATATTTTCTGCCTCTTTTCCTGTGCTCTGATTTCTCAGATGCCTTGCCGGCGTTGATGACGTGCTTGCTGGAAAGAATATCAATCCCTGACTTCAGAGGGTCTTGCTGCACGTAAATGGTTGATTTATCTGGTGAAATGTTGTACAGTAATACGTAATTACGTGAATACGTATTATTGTAGGGAGAGCTTGAAAATGACCAAGAAAGACGACAAAAAGCCGTCAGAGAGCGTCAGGCGAACGAAGCTGACGCTCCCGTGACAGCAGAGGATAAGAAGAGATTGAAAATCATTGCAGCCCAGAGAGAGAAATCTATCTCAGCGATGCTGCGTGAGTGGATTGAGGAAAATGCACAGGGGGTTGAGTAATAATGGCAAAGAAAGAAGTAAAGACCGACCTTTGGGTCGCTAAGCAGCTTGATGAGTGCGGTATCAAGTTCGACGCTCAGGGCAGCAATACGTTGGAGATTGACGACGCGCTAAAAGACTGCGTCGAAGCGAGGAACAGGCAAGGCAGGATACCCCGAGTACGTCGCTGTTATCGGGGATTTCGTGCTGGTTATCGAGAATAAGGCGGCGCTTGACAAGCATGTCAATTTGACCGATAAGGGCGTGATTGACACGGAAGTTAAGTCAGTGACCGATTATGCGGTCAACGGTGCTTACTTTTATGGGAAGCATATCGCCCAGAATTGCTCTTTCAAGAAGGTGTTTGCTGTTGGTGTGTCCGGTGATGAGAAGCATCACAAGATTACGCCGCTTTGGGTCGATGACCGTGAGAGCTACAAGCAGTTACCCGACATTGAATCGTTCGTCTGGTTCTCGCAGAGCAACATCAACGAGTACTACACGAGGTATGTTCTGGAAGAGGCTACCGATGTTGAAAAGACGACGGAACAGATTCTCAAGGACGCTGCTGAGCTTCACGAATATCTGCGTACTTACGGAACGCTGAAAGACCAAGACAAGCCATTGGTTGTCGCTGGTATTCTGCTGGCGTTGGATGAGCTTGACTACGGGGGATTCAGCCTCGATTCCCTGACAGGAGACCAGATTGCGGATAATCGTGACGGCGACAAGCTGATGAACGCCATCAAGACACGCCTGACCCGCTCTAACGTTGGGCCAGACGCGAAGAAGGACAAGCTCCTTGCGGAGTTCGCCATCTTGCAGACCAGCTTCAGATTGAACGAGGTAAACGACACGCTGGGTAAGACGCCGCTGAAGTTCTATACGGAGTTCCTCTATGAGCATGTGTTTAAGAACATCAAGTACCAGAAGACCTCCGAGGACTTCATCGGGCGCTTCTACGGCGAGTTCATGAGCTATTCTGGCGGCGATGGGCAGACGCTGGGCATCATCCTGACGCCTCGCCACATCACCGACCCTTATGTGTGATTTGGTTGACATCCAGCCCTGACGACGTAGTGCTCGAAACCTACAGCTCGGATTGGATACAATCGGCACAACCTACGCGCTCGCGGCGTGGGGTAGTTTTCGGGTTACGGGGGATCCGAGAATTTTATTGGACGTCGAAAGTCTCTTCTTTCTGTTCGCCATCCTCATCCCATGAAAACGACCAGGTGGGGCTGGGTCATGCCCCACGTATAAATAACGTTGATTTTTCCATAGTTTGTGCCTGGTTGGAGAGATTGGATTCTCAGGCGTAATCAGGCGAACTCCTTGAGTGTCTTCGGACATCGAGAATGTCATGTTGGTTGCCTTAACATCACCTACATTTGTAACTTCGTACCAATGTTTAGTGTTGTATTGCATTTTTCCCTTATTATCGAGTCCCTTGGCTTCGCGTTCTTCGCGAGACTGCACTTTGAGAACCACGCCCAAATCTTGGGCCGACTCTTTCACGGGTTCGGCTTCGAGGGAATCTACGTCATACCCAACTGCTTTCCATATTTCATGGCCGAGCTGTTCGGGCGTCGCAAATTCCCCGTAGAGGCCACGTTGTTGAATTTCACTCTTAAACTCGCGCAGTCCATCGATTTGGCGGGTATCAACGTCATTCGGCAATGGAGCCGTTGAGAAGTAAAGGTGAACTGGTTTCTCGCTTGATGCTGCACGTTCAATTTCCTCGACGGTACCGGAAACGGCATCTGGCGTTGGTACGCCCAGCCTGCTACCGAAGATCCCGATGAGAATATCGGCTGAATCTATACCTTGCTTGTTGATGAGCTCTTGCGGATGGCCGCCGAGCATCGGAACGGATGAAGTCTCCCAACGCCACGGGAGTAGGACGACCCTCTTGGTAGCGGAATTCGCAGCATTCCAATCATGCAGCGCTTTCTCAACGGCATTGCGGGCATCTTGAACATCAGAGGGTGAAGCAATAGCAACTCTCAAGACGGTAGCTGTGAAACTCATACTTCTATGATACGAAACTGCTCCGACATTTTTCAGCGCGTGTTTTGGTGTCGCTAGAGCTGCACAGTTTTGCGAGTACCTTCTCTGAACATATAGGTGATCGTGTCATCAGTTAAGACTTCGGCGTGGTCGAGAAAGCGTATGCCAGCGGAACGGGCTGTATTCGACGCCGACATCGTCTCCAAGTTTCGCTAGTTGTTGCTGGTAGTGTTCGTAGGCTTTGCGCCGGGTCTGCCGGTCAGTAATCTGGTCCGCGATCGCTTTGTGTTCGGCTAATAGTCGCACGTGTCGTTCGGCGAGGGCGTTAAATCGCGTTTGGTAGTCGTCTTGGTCGAGTGGCTGACGAGAGTTAGTCGCGATGAGTTCGTCAAGGACAGTTGCTGCGGCGTAGACCTGCCCTGCCAATGCTGATTATTGCGCTTCAAGCTCGCGGGTGTCGAACCGTTTGAGTTCGTCGCGAGCGATCATGTGACAAGCCTGAAGCGTGAGGGCACGTCGAAGTTCGTGTATCTCTTCCTCGCAACAACAATTGAGAGGCAAGGCCCAAACTTCAACTTCAACCGTGAGATAAACGACGCAAGAATCAAGAAGATGCAGGTGATGCTCCCTGTTACTGATGAGGGCAGGCCTGATTACGAGTATATGGAGCAGTATGTTAAGAATATGATGCTGCACAAGTACGAGCAGTATCTGGCGTTCATTGAACGCCAAAGCTCAGCTGAGGAGGTGGATTCATAAGGTGGCAAGATAACAGACAGCGCCAAAGAAGGCGCCAAGAGCGGTCGGCTACACGAAGCACTCGGACACCGGACCCCAGCAGAGAAGGTCAACAGTTACAATCAAACTCGTGCCGGAGCGTTGGCACCCATTTAAGGAGCGGAACAAAACCCAGGACGCTTCAGATCCGGTTATGGAGCAGTTGTTGAGAGTCAGATCTTGACCGTTCAAATCAAGAAACCTTATGATATAGGGGTGGCCTAACATTAATGTTTGGCTACGGCACCTCAAATGCTCTAAGTTGCTTTTAGAGCCGCAAGCGCAAGGAGACGAACAAGTCAAGCGCGAGGATCAAACCAAAAAGTCCACACAATGATGGTTTCGTACTTCAACAACAATGTTCCGTATTTTTACATACCACAGCTTGAATCGTTATAGGCGAAGCCTAAATCAAGTTCTTCTTGACTGGAAGGGAGCCACTTTCATGCCTACCGCACGTAACCTAATCAATCTGAAAGTAGCTGTCCTAGCGGGCGTTTTTTTCTCGTCGCGGGGCATTTTAACGATCTGGCTACTGGCGCGAGAACCTGTTTTTCCTGAACACATGAATTTAGCCGTATCTGTTATTGATGCAGCTAACGCGGGAGACCGCGATAAACTTATCAAGATATTTGGGAAATCCAGCTGCTGCAGACACGCTGATTGAAGTTAATTTGAACCCGTGATTTAACTATCAAAAATCTGCACAGAAAAGGAGGATTCTTTCACTATTGAGGCTCGAGATTCAAAAATATCTTCGATTAAGATTTTATGTCTCGCCAGACCGGTGGGGCGTGGTTGGCTAACGTTCCTAGCCCCGCAACGTCATTCTTCCTAGTTTTTGGGCGTTGACCAGAATTGGTCAACGCCCACAGATTTTTCAAGTGCATAACGAATTCCGAGAGGCTCTTGGCGGGTGTGAAGCCAATCGCACGTGAATGCTTTTATCAACTATTTTTTGCATCTACCCATTCTCGGTGGCGCTCTTATTTTACCCCTCCTCAGTGAAAGGTGTCTTTAGTGGCTCCTCAGGTTTGAGTGTCAGGGTGAGGTGTCGAGTCCGCCGGTGATGAGGCGCATTCGGAGACGGTAGTGCTCGAAGTTCCGGAACCCTCTGGCGGTGCGGCGGCCGAGCTCGATGATCGACTCTGCATCGTCCTTTCCCCTGCTCGATGCAGGGGCGCGGGTGGTGGCGGGGATGGCGTATGATGGGAAGGTTGCAACCGTTGTACCCCTGCTTTAGCTGACCAGGTGGAGAGAAAAATGCTCAACAGCTTGCGGATTCTGCGCCGCGACCTTTGCGCCTCATCACAGCGTGCCAGCTGCCTGGGTGGTTATAGTGGGATTGTCTTTCATCCCTTCGCTCTACGCCTGGTTCAACATCGTGGGTTTCGGGATCCCTACGGCAACATTCACATATCCGCGTCGCCGTAGCGAACTCGGATAGGGGCGCTGAGCTACCCAGTGGAACCACACCGAATATCGGCGATCAACTCGAAGCCCAGCTAAAGGAAAACGACCAGATGGGGTGGCACTTCGTCACCTCGAAAGCCGCACTGCAAGAGGTACGCACCGGCGATAGTTACGCCGCCCTGATCATCCCCCCAGACTTTAGCCAGCGCCTCACCGCTGTCCTTCCGGGCACATCGACCCGCCGAAAATCAAGTACTATGTAAACGAGAAAGCCAATGCGGTGGCCCCGAAAAATCACCGGCACCGAGCAACTACGGTGGATGAAAGAATCAATGCTTCTTTCGCCTCGGTAGTCAGCAAAACCGTGGCAGAAAAACTCGACGAAGCCGCCAGCAGCATCATCGATAAAACCCAAGAAATCCACTTAGAACTCAACGGGGCTATCACCAAAGCCAATACGGCCTTTACCAACGCGGCGAATCTCTGAACGAGGCCGGGTCGAAGGGTAAGCACGGGACACGCGAAAGTGGTGCAGGCCCGCCACTCTCTGGCTCTTTGACCAGGCTGCCGCTTCCAGCCAAAAACCCTGCTGGCGGATTTGAGAGCAACTCACGAACTCGGCCCGAACTGCCGTGAATGCCCTTCCAGCTCAGGTCAGCACCTTAGGTAAATCCACCACCACCGCGCTGAACCAGGCGGCAGATAAAGCCACCCAGGCCGCCAACACAATAGACAGCGCCCTGGCGAAAACCGATACCCAAGTCGATACCGTAGTTGCCGACCTCGCCGGGGTCAATGACGTAACCCAGAAACTACTTGAGGAACTGCGAAAAACCCTACCCACCGACCAAACCCAGATTCAACAGATAATCGCCGATATCGAAGCTCACCAAAAAGAAAACTCCCAGTTGTTGGGCAACATCACGGCCCTGAGCAGCGAAGTATCTCAAATCCGCTCTACCATCACGCAGCTGGTGCGTGAATCCGCCCAGAAATCCCAAGCTTTCACCGATATCTTGACCGACACCCACCATGAGGTGACCGCCCAGCTGCCTCAGATTAATCAAGGCCTGAACCAAGTCGACGCGGCTCGTGCCACTCTGGGCAGCGCCTTGAGTATGCTGCAAGCCCAGAAATCCACTTTCGATAACTTGCTGACCCAGGTGGATAAACTGTTAGATCTAACCCAAAACACCATCGGCACTACCCAGAACCTGCTGCACTCCCTCGAAGGGGATATGGAAGTGGCACGAACTGACCTGCAGGCTCTCAGTTCCAGCTCACTGATATATGGTTTGGCGGAAAAACTCCAGGTCTCCCCCGCCCATATCGCGGAGTTTATGCAGTCCCCCACCCAACTGGAAACTAAACCGGTATTCCCAGTAGCAGCTACGGCTCTGCCATGGCTCCCTTCCTGACCAGTTTAGCCCTGTGGATCGGGGCTTTCGCCCTGGTGGTAATTATTCGCCTGGAAGTCTCGAAAAAAGGCATTCAAAGCACCAAACCCCTCACCTACCGACAGCGCTATTACGGCCGGTTGATGCTGCTGAGTATATTCTGCGCACTGCAAGCCACTATTGTCTCTATCGGTAACCTGGTGATTGGAGTCCAAGTTGTCAGTACTGCGGCCTATATCTTCACTAATATCACGGTGGGACTGGTGTATCTATCCATCATCTACGCACTGTCCACCACTTTCCAACATGTCGGAAAAGGCCTCTGTGTAGTACTGCTGATCATCCAAATTCCCGGTGCCTCTGGTCTCTACCCCATCGAAATGATGCCGGATTTCTTCCGCTGTCTCTATCCGTTCTTCCCCTTCACCTACGGTATTAATGCGGCGAGAGAAGTAGTGGGCGGGTTCTATGGCTCGCGTTGGGGGCACGATATGGGCATTCTATTTGCGGTGGCCGCCCTGGCTTGCGTTTGGGGGGTGCAGATGCGTCCCTACCTGGTGAATCTGAACCGCCTATTCTCGAAACAACTCCTGGCCAGTGGCATGATTCAAGCCGAGAAGGTGCAAAGTGACCGCTCCCGCTATCGCCTCACCCAGATTCTGCACGCACTTAGTAACCACCAGGAATACCGCGAAGTCACCACCAGACGCGCCCAAGAATTCATCCAACGCTATCCCCGCTATCAGCGCCGTGCCCTCGCGGTCGCAATGTTAGTCTTTGCCCTGCTGATACTGGGCGCGGTGACTCGCCTGCTGGAAAGCTCTATGGTTATCGCCCTAATCGGCGTGGGAATCTTGGGACTCTTCGGGGTGATGATTGCTCTGGAGTACCTGCGTGACAGCGTGGAACGCTCTGTGTCCCTGGCTGAGCTCAATGACGAGGACCTGCGCGGAATCATCGTGCGGAAACGACTGGGAGGTGAATCACAGTGAAGGGCGCGTGGATATCTTCGCCGCGATCTTTCGCGTCTGAAGATGAACGTCGTCACCCTGGTCGTGGTGGTGGGGCTGGTGGCCATCCCCTCTTTCTTTGCCTGGTTTAACATCTCGGCGGTGTGGGATCCGTTTTCCAATACGAAAGACTTACGCTTCGCCGTGGCTAACTCCGACGAAGGCTTCACCTCAGATTTGTTCCCCACCAAGATAAACGTTGGGGAGCAGGTACTATCCGCGCTCAGGAAAAACGACCGGCTCGATTGGGTCTTTACCGACCAGGAACGCGCCATAGAGGGAACGCGGTCAGGTCAGTACTATGGCGCCGTGGTGATTCCCGCTGATTTCTCGAAGAATATGCTCACCTTTTTCTCTACCGATACTCCTCGCACCAAACTCATCTATTACGTCAACGAAAAGAAGAACGGCCTCTCCCCCAAGATCGTGGGCCAGGGAGCCCGGCAGCTCTCGACCCAGGTAAACCAGATCTTTATCCAGACTCTCTCGGAAGTAGCGCTGAGCCTGGTTTCCGGGGTGAATCGCGTTATCGAAGACCCCGCACAACAGCGCAACATTGCCCAGATTGCCCAGCGAGCCCAGCGTATCTCTACTCGACTCAACGAAGCTGCCGCCACGGTGGATGCCTTCGGTGGGGCTCGCATCCACAGCCTCGGGATTGGTAGATAACACCGCCCAGACCCTGGATAAAGTCGCCCAGGCCGGGAAAACCGGCAACTCTGCAGTGGGCTCAGTCCAGGGGGCGAAAACCGAGTTCAGCCAGGCGCTGGAAGCCTCGAAGCAAGCTCTACAAACCGCGCTGAACCAGACACAGACCCAACTTAGCCAGTTGGGCAAAACCCTGGATGAACTTTTCGCGCAACTGGACCGGGCCGGTTCGCAGGGACAAGACCTGCTGGTGGATGCCGCCGCCGCTACCCGCAAACAAGCTTCAGTCCCTATCGACAGATCGCCCAATCCCTGACAGCAGGCCGCCCAGAATCTGCCTCCCGAAGTACGAGACCCCCATCACGGTTTTTCACCTATCTGATACAGACCGGTGCCACTCTGCCCAGAGACCGCGGCTCAACAGCTGGAACAAAGCGCCCTCAGCCTGAGGCAAAACACCTCCCAAGCCCAGGCCCAGCGCCGCGAAGCCCGCGCGGCCCTGGAAAGGGCCCAAGACGCCGCAAAACAGATGCGGCAGGAATTTGAAGATTCTTTCGCCAAGTTTTTCCAACAGGTACAACAGCACCTGGGTTCGATGACTACTTCGCTGCAAGATGCTTTGGGGATCATCGAAAATACCAGCCAATCCAACCCCACCTCCAACGCGAGCGGCGCCCGGGGCCTGACCCAGGACCTCGCCCAGGCCCAGCAAAGTTTTGCCCGCACAGCCCAGGAGCTGCGCGAAACCGCTCAACACTTCCTCGACGTACACAACCACATCAACCAGGCCATGATTTCTGACGACCTCGAAAAACTGATTCGTGACTTGACCGATCACCCCGCCGTCACCGCGGGATTCCTGGCTTCGCCGGTGGGGGTCGAGACCCACGCGGTGTTCCCGGTGGGGAACTTCGGTTCGGCCATGGCACCTTTCTATACCGTCTTGGCGCTGTGGGTTGGTTCCATCCTGTTGGTGGTGACGATTCGCTCTGACATCAGCGAAAGCGAACTGGAGCAGCTGCGCACCGAACACCACCTGAAGTTGCGTCCCAGCCAGGCCTATATCGGTCGCTACGGGATATTCGCCACCATCGCCCTGGTCCAAGCCACTTTGGTGTGCACGGGAAATCTGTGGTTCATCGAAGTCCAAAGCGTGCATCCCTGGCTCTATATGCTCTCGGGTTGGGTGATGGCGCTGCTGTTCTCTTTCCCTGATCTTTACTTTTGGTGGCGGCGCTGGGTAACGCCGGAAAAAGCCATCGCGGTGTTCCTGCTGGTGCTCCAGATTTCCGGGGCCGGCGGAGCATTCCCCCTACAAATCCTGCCCCAGTTCTTTACCCGAATATCGCCCTTCCTGCCCGCCACCCACGGCATCGACGCCATGCGTGACGCCATCGCGGGTTTCGCCGGCAACGACTATTGGCTGCACCTGGGCAGACTGGCGCTCTACATCTTGCCGGTGCTGTTCCTGGGGCTGGTGATTCGTGCCTTGCGCTGAACCACAACCGCGCATTTGTGGCGTCACTGAGTCAACTGAGTTAATATAATCCTGCTCAAGCGGAAGTAGTGTGGTGACGGCCCCGGGTCGAGGACGAGGGTCGGGTGGACGCCGGGTTGCGGTTTGCGGCGGGAAAGCCAGAGGAGAAAGATAGAAGCTATGAATGACTCGCACAACTTCAAGCTCGAAACCGCTGCGACTCCCGAACTGAGTCAACCCCAGTTGATTGCTTGGGCCAAAGAACTCCAGGCCCTGTCCCAAGCGGGTTTGGCTTACAGTCAAAACCCTTTCGAGCTGGAGCGTTATGCGCGAATCCGAGACATCAGCGCCGAGATCATGGCGGCACACACCCAGCTTCCTTTAGAAAAAGTCCGGGAACTTTTCTGTAACGAGCATGGCTACCAGACCCCGAAATTGGATTCCCGCGCGGTGGTTTTCGATGATGCGGGGGAAAAGATTTTGCTGGTGAAAGAGACTTCGGGGCTGTGGTTCTGCCGGGCGGCTGGGTGATGTCGACCAAACGGTATGGAGCAACACGGTAAAGGAAGCCCGCGAAGAAGCCGGGATGGAGGTAGAACCTCTGCGAATCTTGGCGGTGCTGAATCGCGACAACTCCCAGGGACGCACCTGGGAGCACAACATCACCAAGGTCTTTTATTCAGTGCCGCGCCTTGGGCGGGAATTCACCCTGAATCTGGAGACCTGGAACGCGGCTGGTCTCAGTGCCGATGACCTGCCAAAAGATTTGCGAGGCGAAACAAACCACCGCCCAGATTTTGCTGTGTTTTTTTCTGCCGCTCACGCTCCCAACTGGGAAACCGGTTTTCGACTGAGACCCACCCCAACTTAGCGCGCCAACCCAACACCCGACCTCGACCGGGGAACACCCACCAACCTCGACCGGGAACGCACCGCGCAAACCCTCGACCGGGGAGGCACAAACCGAACCTCGACGCGGCCACCTTGAAAACTCAATGCCTTTCAAAGAACTTGTGGATCTGCCCCTCGCCGCTGGCCCCGTCGATGGCGTAAACCGAGAGCCAGCCGTCTTTTTCCACCCCGGATTCCAAGTCAATCACCCCTGGGTTCACGTGGTTATCGCGGCCTTCATTGCGGTGCCCGTGCAGCTGCGTAACCGTGTCAGAAGCCATCTCGGCAAAGTTGCGGAACTCGTAGCGGCGCCGATAGGTGTTGGCCCGCGTCCCCACGCCGAAGATAAAGAAGTCATCGGGTAAATCGCAGCGGCCTTCGCGGCGAATCTGGCGGATTACTTGGGGGGTGACCCCGCCGTGCGACACGAAGAATTCGCGCCCTGAGGTGCGGAAATCATAGAAGGGAACGGTGGAACGATACCAGTCCTCGAGCTGGGAAGGCGTAGCTCCCGCACCCAGCAGCTGGCGCATCGTCACTGCCGTGGCGGATTTCGTGCCGCGGCCCTTTAACGCATTGAGCAGGGCTTTTTCGTGGTTCCCCGTCACCACCGCGTTGTCCAGGCTCTGCAGCAACTTCCACACCTTTCCTGCGTCGGGGCCGCGATCAAAGAGGTCCCCGACGAAAACCCACTTGGTGTCAGGAGTCCCCAGCTGTTCGACGGCCTGAGTCAGGGCGTTGCCACAGGACTGGACGTCGCCTACCACCACCACCGGGCGGTTGCCTGTCAACCTGGCGGGTCTGGAAGCAAGCCAACATCTGTTCTGGCGTGATGGTTTGCGGGGCGGCACCCGTCAAAGCGGTCCAGAAAAGTCTCGATGTCGGGGATCTTGTCTCTGCCGCGGGCTTGGTTACGCGCCACCAGTTCCTCGCGGGAGGTGTGGGTGAAGTCCACGCACCACATATCGTAGCCGTGAGAAGACGCCAGGGCGGCCCACTGGGCGCGGCTGCGTTCCGAGGCGTTGACCGCGTCGATGATGACAGGCGAACCCAGAAACATCAGGTTATCGACTTGTTCCTGTACGATGCGTCGCGTGAGGCGCTGCAGGTGTTCGCCGGCCACCAACACAGTTTCGCCGTCCACACAAGGGACATAGCGAGAAAAAGAGGTGCGCACTTCATCGGCGTTCACAGAGAACTCACTCAATCCGTTTTCCCGGACGAAGGTAGTTTTCCCCGAGCCCTGAGGCCCGTACAGTATGAATAAATTGCGCATTATCTCGCCGTTCTAGGGGTTTCCCTGGCATCCGACCCGATTCCTCTTGGTAATCAGTAGACGCGGTTTTCGCGTCACCTCATCCGGGCCTGCCTCTTTACCTTTGTATCAGATTTTACTTAGGCCTTCCAGTCTTTCCACGACGAGAACCCCGCCACCGGCTACCGTAAGTTGCGGTATTACCCAGGCGAGGTCCTCGTCACGGGTTGGTACCGAAAAGGTACCTGAATTTTAGGCGTGCTTCTTTACCCCTACCTGCAGTTGTGCTGCTCCCCCGGTGATTTCCACTGTTAGAGAGAGGGTTTCCGAGGCGATGAGTTCGCGATGCTGCACCACCCAAGGCAGGAAATTTTCGGGGACTTCGAGCCGCAAATCAATCCGGTCAGCTACATCCAAGCCCTCGGCCTTGCGGGTGTCTTGCACGGCGCGAATCACGTCGCGGGCATAGCCTTCTGCTTCCAGTTCCTCGGTTACTTCGGTGTCCAGCACCACAAAGATACCCCCACGGATTACGTCCGCAACAGTCCCCGGAGCGGCCTGAACCTTGGTGCTCAGGGAGAACTGCTCTGCGTGCAAACGCACCGGGGCACCATCCAACAGCACCCCCGGCAACACCACTTCCGAGCCGTCCTCGTTCACTTCCCAAGCACCGGACTTTTGGGCCTGGAACAGCTGGGAGGTGAGCTTTCGTACCGCGGGGTCGAAAGCCTTGGGATTCAGGCTCAGTTCCTGGCTGGACTGCAAACCGGATTGCGCCACCTCGATGACCTCGACGGATTTCACGTTGACTTCCGAAGCCACCAGATCGGCGAAAGGAGCCAGGGCGTGCGGGTCAGGAGCCACCACGGTGAGACGAGACAGCGGCAGGCGTACCCGTAGCTTCTCGGCTTTACGCAGGGCGTGGGCGGCGGAAACCACGTCGCGGATGTGGTCCATGGCTTGCACCAGGGCCGAATCGTGGCCGGCTTGGTCCCAGTCAGGGAAGTCAGTGAGGTGCACCGAACGTCCCTGGGTCAGGCCTTTCCAGATTTCCTCTGTCACTAGCGGCAACAGCGGTGCCATGGCTCGCATCAGGGCTTCCAACACCGTATAGAGCACATCGAAGGCCTGGGTGTCTTCGTCCCAGAAGCGCTGGCGGGAAATCCGGATGTACCAGTTATTCAACAGATCCAGAAATTTGCGCACTTCCTCGCAAGCCTCCGGGATGTGGTAGGCATCCAGTTCGACGCGCATCTGGCGGAACAAATCACGCGCGGCACTCAAGAGATAGCGATCCATCGTGGGCAGGGCGTTGACCTGTGCGGAGTCAAAGACATCCACCAGCTTCGCGTCATAGCCCGTGCCTTTGGCACAGGTACCGGCATAGAGCGTAAAGAAGTAATAGGCGTTCCACACCGGCAGCAAGGTCTGGCGCACCGTGTCGCGGATGGCCTCGTCCTTGACAATCAGGTTGCCGCCAGAAACAACGGGAGAGGACATGAGGAACCACCGCATGGCATCAGCCCCGTAGCTGTCGAAAACCCCATTCACGTCGGGATAGTTACGCAGCGACTTGGACATCTTGCGTCCGTCGTTACCCAGCACAATCCCGTGAGAGACATAGTTGCGAAAAAGCCGGGCGGTCAAACAGCGCGGTGGCCAAAACGTGCAAGGTATAGAACCAGCCGCGAGTCTGGCCGATGTACTCCACAATGAAGTCTCCGGGATAGTGGGTTTCGAACCAGTCGCGATTCTCGAAGGGATAGTGGACCTGGGCATAGGGCATCGACCCAGATTCGAACCAGCAGTCCAGCACTTCGGGAACGCGACGCATCATGGACTGACCCGTGGGATCGTCGGGGTTGGGACGCACCAACTGGTCGATGAAGGGGCGGTGCAGATTCGTGACCTTCACCCCGAAGTCGCGTTCCAGTTCCTCGAAGGAACCGTAGACATCCACGCGGGGATACTGGGGATTGTCGGATTTCCACACCGGGATAGGAGAACCCCAGAAACGGTTGCGTGAAATCGACCAGTCGCGAGCACCGGCCAGCCAGTTACCAAAGATTCCGTCTTTGGTGTGTTCCGGGGTCCAGGTGATTTGCTGGTTGAGCTCGACCATGCGGTCGCGGAAAGCCGTGACTTTCACGAACCACGAAGACACCGCCTTGTAGATCAGGGGTTGGCGGCAGCGCCAGCAGTGCGGATAGGAGTGTTCGTAAGAGGCCGCGCGCACCAGCCGGGCCCGCTTGGAGGCATCGCGACGGGCGTGGGGTCCCTCTACTTCACGCAGATCGGCCACCACGTAGCGGTTGGCTTCAAAGACATTCTTTCCGGCATAGTCGCTGACGATTTCCATCAAGTTGCCTTCGTCGTCCACCGGCATCACCACGCCGATGTCGTTGGCCATCCCCACGTTCATGTCGTCTTCACCGAAAGCCGGGGCGATGTGAACCAGGCCGGTACCGTCCTCGGTCGAGACGAAGTCCGCGGCGATGATGCTCCAGGCATTCACCCCCGGTGCTTCTTTGGTTTGTCCGGCCACCGCGTCCTTTTGCTGTGCCTCGAAGTAATCGAAGATGGGGTAATAGCGTTTACCCACCAGCTCTGCGCCGGGGAAAGGCTTTGAAACCTGGGGGTCCTCGCCCAGTTCCTTGGCGTAGGAAGGCACCAGGGCTTCGGCCAAAATCACGGTTTCACCGGCCAAGGCACCTTTCTTTCGGGGTGACTTTGACATAGTTGATTTCCGGCCCCACCGCGATTGCCAGGTTCGAAGGCAAGGTCCAAGGGGTCGTGGTCCAGATCAGTGCCAGTTCCCCACTTTCCAGGCGCATCCCCACGGTGACGGTCTGGTCGGTGCGGTTTTGATAGATGTCGTCATCCATCTTCAACTCGTGGTTCGACAGCGGGTTCCGTCGTGCCAGCAATATGGCAACACCTTGAAACCCTGGTAGATCAAACCTTTGTCGTACAGAGTTTTGAATGCCCAGATAACGGACTCCATAAAGGTCGGATCCAGGGTCTTGTAGTCATTTTTCGAAGTCCACCCACCGGGCCTGGCGAGTCACGTATTCTTCCCACTCCTTGCTGTACTTCAACACGGATTCGCGACAGGCCTGGTTAAAGGCCCTCAATCTCCATTCCGCCTTCGCCTTCGATCTGGGTCTTGTCCTCGATCCCCAAGATGCGTTCCGCCTCCAGCTCGGCGGGCAGTCCGTGAGTATCCTGAACCAAAGCGCTGCTCGACGCGGCGACCGCGCTGGGTCTGGTAACGCCCCACGATATCCTTTCACGTAACCAGTCAAGAGGTGACCATAGTGCGGCAAACCATTGGCAAAGGGAGGGCCGTCATAGAACACGAATTCATTGGCGCCGTCTTTACCGGTCTCACGGCTGTCAATGCTGGCCTGAAGGTGGTCTTCCTTCCAGAAAGCCAAAGTTTCAGTTTCCTGAGCGGGAAAATCGGGAGTCGCCGCTACGGGAGTTTCGCGGTGTTTGGGATAAAAAGCCGCGTTTTTGTGGTTCGCTCATATTCATCTTCCTCGTAAAACTGCTTCGGTATACGAGGACGCCATCGCAGCCCGGAAGGGCGGCGGCAACGCGGTACCACCTCGCTTGCCCGCCTGCCCCGGTCGAGGTTCCCGCTGCGGAGGTACCCGGTGGTCACCCCGGTCGCGGGTGGCGAGCCGCTTCTTTATGGCTGTTACGGGCCAACCCGGCGGATTCTACTGAGGTTGGAACTGTCACCGGGCGAAACCTCGGCGGCGAACCTCGCGACCCCACCACCCTAAAGACGGCGGCTCGCCTCGTACCGGTATAAAAACACCGGTCAAAGCCTGTTCTTTCCGCTGCTCCCCGGCGATACCCAGGTTTGCCAACTTAGTCGTAGCCCCCTGGCCGGTTCAACGCAAGAAATACTGTAACGCTAAAGGGCCAGATTTTTCCATTCGGCGCACGCCAGCTCCCATCCCCGAGCCCACCAAGTTTTCGCCCGGCATCTGGGTGCGAATCCGTGAAATGATTTCCGAAGTGGAACCGATGAAGATATATTCCACGTTGCGCAAGTGCGAAACTTCACCCACGCGTTTTCCGGCGGGGTTATAGATACCGATCTGGGCGCCGACATAACGTTTGTAGTCGTAGCTCAGCGCCAAGCTGGATTCGAAACGCGCGGATACGGCGTCGAAAAGCCGGGAAAAATCTATCCAGGATTCGTTGTTATAGGACAGCACCAGTGTATGCGTGGGCAGAGTTTCAATCAGCTCTTGCAAGGCGGCAGGCATTTCGCGACGACGGTTATAGCGGGATTTGTGTCTAACTTCGCGCGCATCCACGCGCTTATTCGCCACGCCATAAGACTCGGGGCAATCCCAGCGCACCAGAGTCTCCCAGATGTGGTAGTTCGTAAAGTAGCGGTGTTGATTATAGGGCGGGTCGAGGTAAACCAGGTCGAAGCGCTGTGCTTCGGCGGCCAGTTCTCGGGAAAATTCGTTGGCGTCGCGGCCGAAACTCCAACCGGTTCCGTCCAGGAGTTGGGGCAGACGCAACTCGAGATCGCGGTAGGAGCGCGGGGCCCACTGTTTGAGATACGCCATCTGGATGCCGGTAGTAGAGTCCACCCGATCCGCGGCCTCCAAAAGCGCAGTGAGTAAAACCGGATACATCCAGCTCAAGCGAAACTCGGTTTCGATACGTTCGCGAATCGCGTCGATGCGCGCCCCATTGTGCGGTTGGAAAAACCGGGAATCCCGGCAAAAAGTTTGGGTGAAGTAGCCTTCGCGCCCTTTCGTGGCGTTGAGGTCACGCAACGTTTCGCGCAGCAGGGGAAAATCCACGCGACGCGCGTCGGTTACGATATAGCAGTCCGAAAGGACCTGGGAATAAGTCGCGACGTCATTCGTCGCGGTGACGATACCGGCTTCTTTGAAACCCTGGGCGACGCGGGTGGTTCCGGTAAACATATCCAGAGCGGTGGTGGCCCCGGAGAGTCGGGCAATCTGAGTGAGTGCCGGCACCAAGGTGCGTTTGGAACCCAGATACTTAATCACCGCTATCCTCCAAGAACCCTCGGGCTGTTGCTTGACTGTGCCGCCGCGCAAAGCACCGCGTACAGTGGCGGGGCGGGGCGGTTCCTTCTAGAGTCACCCTAAGGGATGCACCCCAGGCTTTCGGGACGCGACATGCAGATAGCCAGGGGTTTCAGCGGCGTGGCCCCACCAAAAATGTCAGCTCGGAATCCGGGTTAGCCAGCAAATCTTCGGGCTTGCCTTGCTCTACTATCCGGCCCAGGTCCAAGACTGCCACCCAGTCAGCCTTGGTGACGTGGTCCAGATTGTGAGTCACCTCTATTACGGTGAGTTCCCCGGCGCGCATATCGCGCCACTGCAACAAGTTGTTCCTGACTTGCCCGGCCAGTTCCGGATTGAGATTAGAGGTGTATTCATCCAATATCAGCACCCTGGAGCCGCGCAGCAGAGCCTGCGCCAGGGACAAACGCTGTCGCTGTCCCCCGCTCAAGGCCGAGCCCTTGGCTCCGACTCGGCTGTGCAATCCGCCTCGCGGGCGTGGATTTTCGGTCAATGCCGGCCATCGACAGGGCCCACCACAGTCGGTCATCGCTGGCATCTGGATCTGCCAGGCGCAGATTCTGCGCCACCGTCAAGTCCAGCAAAGTCACATCGGGAGTAACCACCGCCACGCTGCGCCACAGTTCCTCTAAGCGCAGCTGGGATACGGCGAGCTCGGGTTCCTGGGTGGAGGTGAGATAGACCTGTCCCCGGTCGGGATCAAAGTAGCGCAGTGCCAGGCGGGTCAAGGTGTCTTCCCCGAGCCGGTGGCTCCCACCCAGGATGGTCCAGGAAACCCTGGTTTCTACCTGCAGATTTACCTGGGATACCCCGGCGTAGTCGACTCGACTTTACGCCCTGGACCGGTTCTGTAGTGTCCAGGGTGGTGCCGCGGTCCTGGTAGTTGTAAGTTACGTCCTCGAAACGCAAACCCAGGGGTCCTGGCGGGGCCTCGGCTGGGCCTTGAGGAAGTTCCAGCCCGGCGTGAGTCAAGCGATAGACGCGGTCGGCCGCGGCGAAGGAAATATTCAGATCCACCCCGAAACTGGCGATACCGTTGAGGACGTCCCAGCAGCGCAGCACCGCGACGAGACAGGCCAGCCACGCCGTCAAGCTGAGTCCCTGGTTCTGTCCCCACAACCATCCCCCGACTCCCAGCAGAATCAGCAAGGATGCCATTCGCCACGACATCATCAAGGCCTCACGCATCGCGGCGGGGCGGACATAACGTTTCTCGGCCTTCCCCAGCCGAGAACCCCACTGTTCCAGCTGCTCCAAGCGCTGGGTCTGCATGCCGTATCCCACAACTTCGGTCAAACCGTTTACTGAATCAGTCAGAGACACCGCGGTGGAACCGCGCAGGCGCATCTTTTCACCCGCGGCCCGATGCCCGGCATTCATCCCCAGCCAGGGAATCAGCTCTCCTATCAACAACACCAGCGTCACCGCCAGACCCATCTGCCAGGGTGCTAGCCAAAAAGTCGTGGCGATAACAACTCCCGGCACCACCACCGCGGAAACCGCCGGGGCAAAGGTGTGGGCAAAGAACACTTCGATGCGGTCGATGTCCTTGGTGAGGCGATCCAGCAAATCCCCCGTGTGGGAACGCGCCACGATGGCGGGTGTCTGCGGTGCGATCGAACGGTAGGCCTCGCCTCGCAACAACTCCAAGGCTTTGAAAGCCACCAGATGCCCGAAGTACTGTTCCAGATAGCTAAACACCGCTTTGACCAAAGCCACCAGTGCCATCATCCCGGCCAAACCCCAGGCGTTGGATTCCTCACCCAAGACGCAGTCGCAGTTTTCCCCACGCAGATAGGCGTTAGCAAAGAACACCACGGGCAAAACCAGCAGCGTGATTCCCAGCAGCTGATTCAAAATCCGAGAAATCGTAGAGTCGATAAGTCGCCGCAAGACGGGACGTGTGGTCCCCACCAGCCACTTCGTCAACACCCAGCGCGACACTTGGGTTCGACCCTTGCTAGAAGCGGATGCAGCCGAGGCGGCATCGCGATGTGGATCTGCTGGGTTCATGCCGGCACCACCTCTCGGTTTTCCACCCGCAAAACGCGGTCAGCCAAATCGGTAGCGGCTTGACGGTGCGTCACCATAATCAAGGTATATTCCCGTCCCAGTTCCGCCAGAGCCGCCAAGATTTCCCGTTCGGAAGCCAGATCCACCTGCGAGGTGGCCTCGTCCAGCAGCAAAATCTTGCGTCCCGACACCAAAGCGCGAGCCAGAGACAAGCGCTGTTTTTGCCCCGAAGAGAAACCTATGCCGTTTTCCCCCAGTACGGTGTCCAAGCCTTGGGGCATGGTACGCACCTCTGCCTCGAGGTGCGCTTCGGCCAGGGCCTGCCATAGTTCCGAGTCACTGGGCTGGGCTCCCTGCGGGGCCGCGACCAACAGGTTTTCCCGCACGGTTCCGGTAAAGAGCCAGGTCTGCTGTGAAACCAAGGCGGATTGCCCTACCAAATCAACCGGTTTGCCGTTAACGCTCACCGTACCGCCCGCGGGGCTCAAGAAGCCTTTCAACAGGTGCAGCAAAGTGGTTTTCACCTTGACCCGAAGGACCCACGATTGCGACGCGTTCCCCCGCGCGAATCTGAAGATTCACCCCGGATAACACGGTTTTTTCGTCGTAGGTAAAACTCACGCCCCGTACCTGCGCCACCACCGGGACCTGGGAGTCAGCGGGTGGTTGCGTTGCCGGGTTCAGGTTTTCCTCCGTCGAGGTCCCTTCTCGAGGTGGGTCCTACCGGGTGAAGGGGCTGGGGTTGGGCGTAGCGAAGCCAACAAGCCCAGGATTCCCTGGCAGAACCCTCGTCCCCCCATGGCCACATAGAAGAACGCGCCGAAGTGATCGATGGGTTCCAGCAGGCACAGCGCCAAACCGATACCGCTCAGTGCCGCTCCCAGAGTAATGGCTCCGGCATTTACTTCCCACAACAGCAACAGTGCAGCGGCGGTGATAGCCAGCAGGGAAAAACACCAGGTCCATCACCAGGATGACTATTTGGTCTCGTGCGCAAAACTCGCATAATCGCCACGCGGTTCCTTTTCCCCTACGCTGCGCAGTTCCTCGCCCATGCGTTGATCAGCTCCCAGCAGGCGCAGGGTAGTCAAACCTCCCAGGGCGTCGAGGTAGGCGGTGGCCAGCTGGGAGCGGGTGCGGGACTGTCCCCCACTGGCTTTGCGGAACAGTTTCATGAAACCCCCGATGGCCAGGGGGATCTGCAAGGTACAGAACAACATCACCACAGCTTGCAAGGATCGACGAAAAATCTCTATAAAGACCAACAGCACAATCGGCGCGGTGAAAGAAGCCTTTAACTGGGGCAAAACCACTGGGAGTATTCGGCATATTTTCGGCTCCGTTGGTGGCTAAAGCGATTATCTTGCCGGTGGATTCGGGTTTGACCCGAGCTGGTCCGGCACTGAAAACCGAAGCAAGCGATGCGGGAACGCAACTGGGTATCTTCACGGACTCGCGCCAGAGCCTCCGTCCTGACTTCAAAGAACTTGGCCACGAATATCACTATCGTGGCTTCTATTCCCAGCACCAACCAGGAATAAAACGCCATTCCCGGCTGCGGATTCAAGATGAGGTCGAGGACTTTTCCCGCCGCCACAAAAACGGTGGCTTGGGCGATGATGGCCAGCCAAAACAGGGCTGAAGCCAACCAGGCAGATTTTTTCCCTGGAGGCTTTGCAGCGAAGAGAGTTTCTGCCCCTTGCTGATGGGGTGTCTGCGTTGATTTCTCACATTTTTCAGTCCCATCACAGTCAGGGTGCAAAGGTAAACCTAGCCAGCCGCGCCCCGGACCACCGGTCCCGAGCGCCTCGGTTCCCAACCGGGGATTCCCACGTGGACCCTGCTGGTTGCTCCACACCGTCGACCTGCTGGCCGATTCTGACTTAGAGACGCCCCAGGCGAGACAGGGTCTGGGTTTTGAAATCCCGGTACGCCTATGGGCCTGCAATGAGGGCGGCGCGGATATTCGCGCAGAGCTTTACCGTGTAGTACTCGTTGTGGATGGTCAACAAAGTAGAGGCCAGCATCTCTTTGGCTTTGAGAAGGTGATGAATATAGGCCCGAGAATAGTGGGTGCAGGTATAGCAACCGCACTCCGGTTCCACCGCAGAAAAATCCTCGCGGAAAGCGGCGCGCGCCATGTTCATGCGTCCCGTAGACAGGTAGGCGGCCCCGGTACGCGCCACCCGGGAAGGCGAGACACAGTCGAAGGTGTCTGCACCGGCCTCGATTCCGGCAAAGAAATCTTCGGGTTCGGAAATCCCCAGAAGGTGGCGGGGACGATCCGGGGGCAACTCGGAAGAAACCCAGGAACAGATGGTACCCAGGTTCTCTTTCTCCAGTGCCCCGCCGATGCCGAAACCGTCGAAGCGCTGTCCCTCTATCTCCATCTGGCCCAAGTCACGGGCGGCTTTGCGGCGTAAGTCTTCCCACTGGGCTCCCTGGATTACCCCGAAAAGCATCTGATAAGGCTTTGTCGGCACGCTGCTGGGTGAGACGACGGTGCTCTGCCAAGCAGCGTTGAGCCCACCTGCGGGTACGCTCCAGGGATTCGACCTGGTATTCATAGGGGTGCACCAAAGAAGTCAACTCGTCGAAAGCGAAAATAATGTCGGCCCCAAGGTGGTGTTGAATCTGCATAGAGACCTCTGGGGTGAAGCGGTGTTTGGAACCATCCAGATGAGAACGGAAATTCACCCCGTCTTCGTCAACCCTGGCCAGGCCAGGTTGGCGCGGATTAGCGGATAACTGGGCGTCTTCCTCGGTGTTTTCTAAAAGCGCGGCGTTTGTCTCCGGAATGATTGTGCGCCACTGAAGAACCGCCCTGCCCAGTCAGAGTCCCGCTGGGTGGGGGGCTACGGAGTCGGCTTTTGGTTTATACCCTGAGCCACCGGCGACTCTTGCGAGAGGACCTTTTTATAGCCCGCGCCCAGACTGAGGACCTGGAAACCGCCAGAGTCGGTGTAGGTGGGGCCATCCCAGTTCATGAACTTGGTCACTCCCCCGGCCCGATCCACCAGTTCGGGGCCGGGTTGAAGATACAGATGGTAGGCATTAGCCAAAACTGCCTTTGCGCCTAAGTCACGTACCTGTTCGGGAACCAGGGACTTGACGGTGGCTTTGGTTCCCACGGGGATGAAGGCCGGGTGGGGATGTCTCCGTGTGGAGTGTGGATTACCCCAGCGCGAGCCAATTCTCCCTGTTGCGCCACTATCTCGAAACCGTGAGTCATGCCCGCGACACCTCTTTGTATTCGGTCTCGCGGTGCTTAACCCAGGAAATCGCGGGCATAGACAGAGGAGAGAGAATGATTTCTATGGCGCATTTGTAGACATAACCGGTGATTACGTAGTTCAGGAAATCCGCGCCGCTGATTAGCCCGGCGAAAGCCACCGTGCAGAAAATCACGGTATCAGCCAGTTCCCCTACCAAGGTAGAAGCCACCATGCGGATCCAGAGTAGACGTTCCCCGGTGCGACCTTTGAGGCGAACCAACACAAAAGCATTTAGCAGCTGTCCCACCAGGTAGCCCGCCAGTGAAGCCGCCACGATGCGCGGTACAAAACCGAAGATTTGGCTGAAGGCGGCATCGTTGAGGTCACCGGGCCCGGCCGGAGAAATCGAAACTATCCAGAAAATCGCCGAACCCGTGATGGAAACTACGAAACCCAAGAGGACCGCGCGCCGAGCCCCGCGAAAACCGTAAACCTCGGACAGCACATCACCCAAGATATAGGTCAGGGGGAAAGTAACGGCTCCCCCGTCGAAAACCAGCTCAATCCAGCCCAGGTCGACGCCAATCAGCTTTGAAGCCGCGACATTCGACACCAGCAGCAAAGAAACGAAGAGCGCCAGGAAAACATCGTAGAGACGGCCCTTTCCCGCCGCCACGAAGCGCAGCGTGGGGGATTTAGCGGTGTCGGCCACAGTAATAGTTTCGTCGACTACCGGGGATGGGGTGGGGTGCTCACTATCTCTTCCTGTTGAGGGTTCAGGGGGTGGCGGTCTTGGGGCATGGGCCACCCCAGTGCATTAGGGAAAAACCGCGGATTGCGCGAAGCCATAAAGGCGTTGTAACTTTCGGCCCAGTCTTGGTGCCCCTGTTGTTGAAAATCAAAGAGTTCCTGGATGCTGAGCTGCCCCACGCGGGGGTGGTGCTGCAGTAACTTTTCCAGGAGGTCCAAAGTGGCGATGACATCGGCTTCGGCGTTGTGGAAATCCCCGCGCGGGGCTACCCCGTAGAAGGCACAGTTCGCGGCCAAATTGCGTTTTCCTTTGCGGTAACGGTCCACCACCCGGTCCAGCACCAGAGGGTCGATAACCGGGAAAATCCGTCCTCCCAGTCGGGAACGCAGAGTTTCCAGACCGTTGCGCCGCAAGTCGGCTTCAAGCATGCCTAAATCATAGGAAATGTTGTATCCCACCAGCGGGGTCCCCCCAGCCATGGCCCGGGCCAGAGCAGAGGCGATTTCCTCGAGGGCCAGGGCCGGTTCCGCCCCGTTTTCACGCAGGAATTCATCCGTCAACCCGTTCACCGCCGAGGCCGCGGGCGGCATGGGGATACCGGGGTTAATGATCCAGTTAGTTACCCTGTCGCGTTCCTCTGGGGTTTCCCCCACGGCGCGCAAAATCACCGTCGCGGTGGCGATGCGGTCACGTTTCGGGGAAAGTCCCGTGGTTTCGGTGTCAAAACCACACCAGGTCCCCAGCGTCCAAGAATCTTGACTCAATGTTGCTTCCATGTCTCCAAGTAAAACACTTTGGTCGGAAACGAAAAGCTCGTCCCACCTCGACCCGTGATGAAACCTAGCGACGCTGGTAGTTCGGGGCCTCTACCGTGACCTGTACATCGTGGGGATGGGACTCCTCGAAACCAGCCTGCGTGATGCGCACGAAGCGGCCGCGGTTTTGCAGCTCGGCGATGTCGTGAGCCCCCACATAGAACATGGACTGGTGCAGGCCACCCACCAACTGGTACACCACCGAATGCAGCGTGCCTTGATAGGGAACCTGGCCCTCGATACCTTCGGGAACAATCTTGTCATCCGAAGACACCTCGGCCTGGAAGTACCGGTCCTTCGAGTAAGACTTGCGCCACGGCTGCTCATGGCGCCCAAGGAACCCATGCCGCGATAGTGCTTCCACCGCTTGCCGTTCATGAAAACCAACTCTCCGGGGATTCTCGCAACCCGCCAGCAGCGAACCCAGCATCACCGTGTCTCGCCCCTCGCCACGATGGCTTTTGGCAATATCGCCGGAATACTGCAAACCACCGTCGGCGATCAGGGGAATTCCCGCCTCGCGACAGGCCTCGGTCGCCATCATCACCGCGGTAATCTGGGGACCCCACCCTCGCAACCACACGGGTGGTGCAGATGGAACCCGGCCCCACCCTCGACCTTTAACCGCATCCACCCCGGCCTCGATCAGGGCCTTCGCACCTTCATAAGTGGCGACGTTACCACCCACAATGTCGATACCCTCGAACCGAGAGTCCTGCTTGATCTTCGCGATCATATCCAGGGCCAACTTTGCCCTCCATTCGCGGTATCCACTATCAAAGCATCCACCCCGGCCTCGGCCAAAGCAGTAGCGCGTCCCCAGGAGTCACCCCCAATATTCGATGGCCGCGCCCACAATCAGGCGGCCCTGGGCGTCTTTTCGTGGCGTGAGGGTACCGTTCGTTTTAGTGAAGTCCTTTACGGTAATCAGACCAGAAAGCCGGCCTTCTTCGTCAATCAACGGCAGTTTCTCGATGCGGTGCTTGGCCAGCAGCTGCATGGCTTCCTCGCGCTGCACGCCTTTCTTTGCGGTGACCAGCGGCATCGGAGTCATGCACTCCTGCACCGTCAAGGTCGACCACTTGTTGGGGGCACGAAACGCAAATCGCGGTTCGTACTGATCCCCAACAGGCGGCGCTCCGCATCCACCACCGGCAGGCCCGAAACCCGATACTTGGCGCAAAGCTGATCCAGCGCCTCGATGGTGGCATCGGGTTCGATGGTGACTGGGTCAGTAATCATCCCAGATTCGCTGCGCTTTACCTGACGGACTTGACTGGCTTGCTCCTCTATAGAAAGGTTGCGATGCATAATGCCGATCCCGCCTTCACGCGCCATCGCGATAGCCATCCGCGCTTCGGTAACCGTATCCATCGCGGCGGAAATCAAGGGAACATTGAGGTTGATGTTTCGCGAGAACCGGCTGGTGGTATCGACCTCGGCAGGGACCACGTCGGTGATTTCCGGCAGCAGCAACACATCGTCATAGGTCAGACCGGTTACGGCGAAAGGGTCGCGTCCTTCGCGCATCGCTGCCAGGGGGTTCATCGGTTTTTCGGTCATGTCCGGTTCCTTCTTTTCAGTGACGAGGTCCTGGGGCGGGTTTTCGCTGAGGTCACGTCCCCGGGAGGTTTGGTTAATACTAACCCTCTTTGACCCCCAGGTCATCCCCAGGTGCGATGCCCTCTTCACACATCGTCCTCAGGTAGGACGCGGTCTTCTTGGCGTGGCGCGTAGTCTATAAATACCAAGTGAATCGGTGCGAAAAGCAGTGACGATGCCATATGGGGAAAGGAAAATCGATGAGTAATGTTTCATATCTTCCCGCTCCGACCGTCGAGTCGTGGGAATGGCAGGATCACGCTGCTTGTGCAGGAGCCGGTACGGAACCCTTCTTCCATCCTGATGGAGAACGCGGCGGTACCCGCCGGCGACGCGCAGCAGCCGCCAAGGGCAATCTGCGCCACCCGCCCCGTTTTGGAACAGTGCCGTGAATATGCCTTGTCTGCCCACGAACCTTACGGCATCTGGGGCGGCATGACGGAAGAGGAACGCGCTGCCTACTGGAAGCACGAGGTATCGCTCTCCGCATAACTAAATACTTGGCCGGGCGTGGCCTAAATCCGCCAAAGAATAGAAATTGCAAACCTGTAGGCCGAATCGAAAGATTCGGCCCGCAGGTTTTTTAAGGCGCGTGGCGAGGACGGGTGGCGAAGGCAACTGAATAGGGATAGGAACGGCCGGGGTAGACCCCGGCCCGTTCCTGAAGTGAACTTAGCCGACGATAGCCAGCAAGTCACGAGCGGAGAGAATCATGTAGGTCTCTCCGGCGTACTTGACCTCGGTGCCGCCATACTTGGCGTAGAGCACCACGTCGCCTTCTTTGACATCCATGGGGATGCGTACACCTTTGTCGTCGACGCGGCCGGGGCCGACGGCGACTACGGTGCCTTCTTGTTGCTTTTCCTTAGCGGTGTCAGGGATGTACAGACCGGAAGCAGTCACTTCCTCGGCCTCAGCCTGTTTCACGACCACACGATCTTCCAGAGGTTTAATGGAAACCGACACTGCGATTCCCCTTTCTTTGACAAGTAACGGTTATTCTTCCCTGTCAGCCTGCCGTCGCGGGTGGCGAGCTGCCAGCTATCTTTAGTTTGAGCCAGGCTTAGCACTCGCGCAACTCGAGTGCTAAAGGCCTCTGCCCTACCTTGCCCTGCCCGCAATCCCTCGCGCTGACTCACAGCCCCGCGGCCACCCGCGATACCCTACCCCGAGCCCAGAATAGCAACATGAACGAACCCGGTTTGCCCCTCGCTGCTTTCCCCGCGAAGGCTTTTGAACTGCTGGAATCCCTGGCAAAACTGGGACCCTATAGCGAAGCCCTGGCACAGCGTCTCCAAAGTGGCTTGCGTAAACGCGGCATAGCACCGGAACTGGTCGCGGCGGTGCTGAACCAACTACAGTTGCGCACCCAAGCCCAGGCGAAGTTCGGGGATTTCGCCGCGGGGATGCTGTTGACCCGCGCCGGGCTGGAACAGGCGACGCGCCTGGTGGTCGCGGCTTTCACGCGGCGCGGTTCCGCGCGGCTGGTTGTCGGCGCGTGGCAGATTTGGGGTGTGGCTTAGGCGCGGAATCCCTGGCTTTCGCAGGTGTCGGACTGCAGGTCGAAGCCTACGAAATGGACGAAGCCACCGCCAGTTTCGCCTTGATGAATCTGCGGGCCTTCCCCCAAGCCTGCGTCGCACAGGCCGACTACCTGACTTTGGATTGGGCCCAGTTGCGCGAACGCGGCGTGGATGGGGCCTTCGCGGACCCGGCCCGGCGCGACCAAAAAGGCCGGGTGTTGCGCCCCGAACAGTGGCAGCCTCCCTGGGAAAGATATTGATTTAGCCGCCGAGGTCCCCGGGGAATGGTAAAGGTTGCGCCCGTGGATTATGGTGCGTTACCGGCAAATGCCCAGGTGGAGTGGGTTTCGTGCAGGGTGAAGTGGTCGAGGCCGGCATCTGGTTAGAGGCCTGCGTCGTCCTCCGGCCGCCACCCCTAAAACCGAACTCGAAACCGCCACGAACAGCGGCGACCTCGAACCGGGACAAACCCCACCCGACCTCGAACTGGGACGCAGCGCCCTGCTGCTGACGCGGCGGGAAGGTGAGGGCGTGGTTAGCGGACCCCGAAGGCACAGACCCAGCGCCTGCCGGGCCGCCCTCGCCCCCTGCCCTGAAAAGTCCACAACAGTTAGGGACATACCTCTTTGAACCTGACGGGCAGTGATTCGTGCCGGGCTCACCTCCGTGGCGGCCGAGCTGGTCAAAGGAGAAACACCTGAACCAGATTGCCTATATTTCACTCAACCGGCTGCCCCAGATCGACTCAGCTGTCTGCGCGCGCTGGGGTCCTGGTTCGAAATCGAGGGCGCTGCCGCTGCAACCCGAAAGTACTGCGACGCGCCCTGTCGACGCGCCAGGTGCGCAACCTGGAGATAAAGAAACGCGGGCCGACATCAACCCCGCCGCGCTGCGCAAACAGGTGCTGTCCCGGCCTGACTCGCAAGGAGAGGACCTGGTGCTGGTGGCGACGCGGGTGGCTGGCTCGCATCGTGCCTTGCTGGCAAAGCGCGTACAATAATCGCGTGTTGAACGGCGAAGTTATTACCTGGGAATCGAATCGACCTGCGATGAAACCGGCGCGGCGCTGGTGGCGGGGAAAACCCGTCTGCTGGCTGAACGTGGTGGCGACCTCGATGGACAAATACGCGTGCTACGGCGGCATCATCCCAGAGATCGCTTCGGGCACATCTGGAGTCTTTTTCTGCCCGTGGTGGGGGCCGCTGCGGAACAGGCGGGTTTGGAGCTGGGACAGATCGACCGCATCGGGGTTTCGGCCGGTCCGGGCCTGATCGGTTCCCTGGCGGTGGGGATTGCCGGGGCAAAGGCCCTGGCGCTGGCGCTGGGTAAACCGCTGTACGGAGTGAACCACATCATCGGTCACCTGGCGGTGGATCAGCTGGCCGGCGAGGCCGAACTGGAGCTGCCGGCGGTAGGGCTGGTGGTTTCGGGTGGGCACTCGAATCTGTTGTTGATTCGGTCCTTCTGGGAGCCGGGCGGTATCGAAGAGCTGGGTGGCACCTTGGATGACGCCGCGGGAGAGGCCTTCGACAAAGTCGGAAGGGTGCTGGGACTTCCCTATCCGGGCGGGCCTCACGTGATCGCTTGGCCACCGAGGGGCAACTGGGGGTTTTCGATTTCCGCGCGGCTTTGTCGGGGCAAAGTATGCGAAAACTCACCCTTTGATTTTTCTTTCAGTGGCTTGAAAACCGCCGTGCGCGCCAGATTTCCAGTTGGAAGACAGTGACCAGGTGCGGGGCGCGCGGACTTCGATCCGGACCTCCCCTGCCAGCCCCTGCAGGCAAGCCCTGGCTGCCCGTAGCGGATATCTGTCGCGGATTTTTCCGAGTCCATCAACGATTCGCTGGTGTCGAAAACCATGCGTGTCCCCTGGCGAAAACCGGAGCGAAAACCCTGGTGGTGGGAGGTGGTTTCTCGGCGAACTCCAGGCTGCGTCAATGGCTGACCCAGGAATGCCAAGCGCAAGGCGTCACCGTGCGCATCCTCCCCTGTACTCCTGCACCGACAACGGAGCCCAGATCGCGGCCATCACCGCGGCCATCGCCGATCACCCTGCCTCCCAGCGACCCCAAGTTCAGCCCGGTCAGCGCCCTGGACCCTGACGCATTCGATGGTGGCCTCAGTCCCCGGTCGAGGCCGTTGCCCTTAGGTTGCGGCGCGGTAAGGTCCCGGGTCGAGGCCGGCGCCCTGTTTTTGGGGGCGAGGTCAAGAAAGCCTCGGCGAGACGGTATGCTTGCAGGTATGACTGTTTCGAACCTCGCCCCCACCGGACTTGCCCGTCTGGTTTTGACCCTGTCTTGCACAGACCAGCCCGGACTGGTACACCAAGTTTCGGGTTTGGTGGCAGATGCCGGAGGCAACATCATTCAGTCCGCCCAGTTCGGAGACCCCTGACACGGGTTTGTTCTTTATGCGAGTCGAGATGGAAGTTCCGGATTTCGACTCGGTTTCCCGCGGGGTCGAGGCTCTGGCCAAAGACATGCAGATGCAGTGGAACCTAGATGAAATCGGACGCCCCCTGCGCACGGTGCTGATGGTTTCCAAAGAAGGGCATTGCCTCCGATCTGCTTTTACCGGGTGCGCGACAACGCTTTGCCTCTGGAGGTGAAGGCTGTGGTGGGGAATCACCCGGACCTGGCTCCCATCGCTACTTTCTATCAGGTGCCATTTGATTTTCGGGTGCCGGTAACTAAGACCAACAAGGCCCAAGCCGAACAGCGACTCTTGGACCTGGTAGAGCCGAAAAGATTGAGCTGGTGGTGCTGGCGCGCTACATGCAGATCCTCACCGATGGCCTGTGCCAAAAGATGAGCGGACACATCATCAATATCCACCACTCTTTCCCTGCCTTCATTCATGGGTGCCTCGACCCTATGCCCAGGCTCACGAACACGGGGTGAAACTCATCGGCGCCACCGCCCACTACGTCACCGCTGACCTCGACGAGGGCCCCATCATCGAACAGGATGTGGCCCGGTGACCACACCGCTACTCCTACAGATATGGTGAAGCAGGGACAGGATGTAGAGCGACGTCCTGGCTCGCTGTAAAGTGGCACGCCGAACACCGCGTGCTTATGAACGGCAACCGCACCGTGGTTTTTCCGCTGAAACCGCCTACCTCGCCGGGGTCACACCGCAAACGCCACCACCGCACCTCGCCGCGGGAAAATCACCCCACCAAAACGGCGGTTTCCGGCCCAAACGTGGACCGCCTGACGTGCGGCCTGGGGGAATCCGCCGCTAGGGCCGCCCGCCATCTCGTGGCATTCCTCTAAGGTGTGGCGCGACAACGCGACCCGCACCGCAGCGACCTTCGACGGACATCGACAGCGAAGCTACCCCAAAACCCACCAGTACCAGCGCCAAAAAGCGGGTCTCCCCGGCTTCGCCGCAAACCCCGACTTCGGTGTGCGTGGCTTTGCCGGCGCGGCATACCTGGTCAATCAGATCCAGCACCGCCGGCTGCCACGGGTCGTTCAGAGCTGTCAAAGCTGGATTGAGCCGATCGGCTGCCATGACGTACTGGGTCAAGTCATTGCGCCGATAGAAACAAAGTCCAGCTCGGTCATCAGCTGGGCGGCGCGCAGAGCAGCGGCGGGGTTTCAATCATGATGCCGACCTGGGACAAGCCCTTGTCGCGCGCCAGCCGAGCGAACCACTGGGCTTCGGCGCGGGTCGTCACCATCGGCGCCATGACGCGGGTATTGGCGTCGGCCACCTCGGCCAGTGCCGCCAGCTGGGTGTCCAAAAGTTCAAGGTGTTGGCGGGCCAGGCGGATGCCGCGATTCCCCAGGGCGGGGTTTTCTCATCGGACTGGTCGATAAAAGGCACCGGTTTGTCCGCGCCGATGTCCAAAGTGCGCACCGTCACGGTTTTCCCCGCGAAAGCCCGCACAATCCCGGCGAAGTTTTCGCGCTGTTCGTCCTGGTCGGGAGCCTGGGGGCGATCGAGGAACATAAACTCGGTGCGCAGCAGCCCCACCCCGGCGATATCTGATTCGGTTTGGGGGTTTTGCGCGATACGCTGGGCATCTGCCAGGGTGCCGATATTCACCTTCAGCGCGATTTCAATGCCGTCTTTGGTGCGTCCCGGCCCGCTGAATTCGCCAACGCTGCCTCTTGACGCCGGGCGTTTTCCAGCATCCGGGCGGCGAAACCGGTCGGGGTTTACGAAAACCTCTCCGCTGCGTCCCGACAGCAGGACCTGGTCGCCGGCTTGGATGTTTTCAGCCCCGGTCGCGGTGACGACGGCGGGGATATTCAAGGTCGCGGCGAGGATCGCGGTGTGCGAGGTCGGCCCGCCTTTTTCGGTGACGATGCCCAGGACTTTATCGAGGTCCAGTTGCGCGGTCTGTGCCGGGGATAGGTCCATGGCGACGAGGACGCCGGGTTAGTATCGGGAATGCTGGCTCGGGGTTCGCCGCGGAGTTCGCAGATTACGCGGTCGCGCACCGAGTCGAGGTCCGTGACGCGTTCGGCCATGTAGCCGCCCAGTTGCCCTCAAAGATTTTCGGCGTAGTCCGCGGTCGCGGCGGCTACGGCCTGTGGGGCCCAGACCTGTGGTGGCTTTTTCACGCTGGATTTGATGAAGCCGCGGTCCCGGGCCAGTTGGGCCGTCATCTGCAGGATTTTCAGCGACTGACCGGTTTTTTTCCCGGGCTTGTTGATCGAGTCGCAGGCCACGCTTTGAAGGCTTCGCGGATGCGTTCGGCGTCGGCGGGCTGGCCGGGGCTTCGTCGGCCTCGGGGCCAAGCGGTGGTGCGATGAGATAAGCTGGACCGAGCTGGGTCCCCGGACAAACCCCCTATTCCCAAAAATAGTAGGCTTCGCTGACTGTTGCACTCCCGCTCATCTTCACCCTTCGTCTCAGGTTGTCTGCCGTATCGAACCTCAGTCCGCGGGTTGGGGTTAAGCGCGGAGAAAGTTTTTGGGGTGCGGGGGATAGGCGCGGGGTGCACACCAAGGCCACCACCCGGCCTCGACCCGGCAACCCTCAACTCGCTCACACCAAGGCCACCACCCGGCCTCGACCCGGCAACCTCAACTCGCTCACGTCAAGGTCACCTCGGCGCCTGCGGGCGTCAGCCCCAGTTTGGAGACTTGGGCAGGGCGCGTCAGCACCAGGACGGTTATCAGGTTGTATCCCGCCTCCCCACCGCCACGCCCTCCACCCGTATCACTGGAGTATCTGGCCTCGACCCGGTCCCCGGTCTGGGCCAGAGGGTGAAACCTTTGCCGGCCAGTTCCACGGTTTCCAGGCCGATGTGGACCAGGATTTCAGGCCTTCAGTACTTTTCATGGCGAAGGCGTGGCCGGTGTCGAAGACTTTGAACAGCGTGCCCGCGCAGGGAGCCACGACTTCGAAGGTTTCCAGAGGCGGGATCACGGCGAAACCGTCGCCCAGCATCTTTTGGGAAAACATCGGGTCGGGCACTTCGGTGACGGGTACCAGGTTCCCCGGGCAGGGCGCGTGCAAAGTTACTTTGGTTTTTTTACCGAACATTTTCGGTGCATCCTTTCTCCCGGAGTGGCGCGAGGACAGGCCAAGGCCACCCCTGGGGGTTCAGAGCGACTGTCAGTCGGGATCGGGAGTCACAGGGCCTGTTCGCCGTGCAGTTCCACATCGGTGGCGCGCAGCTTTTCGGAGACCTCGTCGTAGAGGAACTGGACTTCCGGGCCGATGACGACCTGGACGGATTTCTGTGAGGGACGAATCACCCCGGCCACCCCGGCTCGCTTGATTACGGATTCTTTAACCTTGGTGTAGTCCTTGATTACAGTGCGTAGGCGGGTCGCGCAGTAGTCCACCGAGTCGATGTTTTCGATGCCTCCCAAGCCTTCGATGATTTGAGCGGCTACGTCGGACAGCGGCGCATCGCCGGACAGTTTCGCACCCGCGTCTTCGGTTTCACCGCGACCTGGGGTTTTCAGGTTCAAGGCCGGAATCAAGAAGTAGAACACCAGGAAATACACCACCGCGAAGCCTAAGCCCCGCAGCACCAGCATCCAGGGTTGGTGTGCCACGGGGTTTTGCGTAGAGAGGAAGAAGTCCACGAATCCCGCAGAGAAACCGAAACCTGCCGTCCAGTGCATTGCCGCGGAGATAAACAGAGAGATTCCGGTCAAGATAGCGTGCACCAGATAGAGAACCGGAGCGACGAACATGAACGAGAACTCCAACGGTTCGGTCACACCGGTGAAGAAGGCCGCCAGGGCGCCGGCTGCCATCAAGGAACCCACCACTTTCTTGCGCTTGGAATCGGCTCGCAGATAGATGGCCAGGGCCGCGGCGGGAAGGCCGAACATCATTACCGGGAAGAACCCGGCCTGGTAGCGGCCGACTTCACCGATGACCTCGCAAGCGTTGTTCATCCAAACCCCGGGGCAGGAGGCGGCGTCGGTGGCGACTTTGGCGGCCTCGATGGTTTTACCTCCACCCAGGAAATCACCGATGTCGTTGATTCCGATAGTGTCGAACCAGAAGATTGAGTTCAGGGCGTGGTGCAGTCCCGTGGGGATTAACAGACGGTTGAAGAAACCATAGAGCCCCGCGCCCACGGCCCCCTGTCCGACGATCCATTCCCCGAAGTGGAACAGTGCCCCGTAGAGCAGCGGCCACAGCAAATAGAGCACCCCCGCCAAAGCGATAGAGAAAATCGAAGTGAGGATCGGCACCAGGCGTCGCCCAGAAAAGAATGCCAGGGCGGCGGGTAGTTTAGTGGCGTGGAAGTGGTTGTAGGTCCACGCCGCCAGGATGCCGACCAAGATACCGACCAGGACGTTGCCCGGCCCCATCTTGGACCAGCCTTCCGCGGCCCAGTTCAGTTTCTGCGCGTCGGTGAGTTTCTCTAGATCGATGCCCTGGTATCCCGCCACGGATTTTTCACTCAGCAGCAGGGTGACGGTGGTGAAACCGATGAATCCCGACAGGGCCCCGGCACCGTTAGAGTCTTTCGTCAGCCCAAAGGCCAGGGCGATGGCGAAAACCAGCCCCAAGTTATCCAGCACCGCGGCGCCGGATTTGATCAGGATGGCTGCCGCCACGCTGTTAGTCCCCCAACCATCGGGGTCCAGCCAGTAGCCGATGCCCATCAGCAAGGCGGCAACTGGCAGCACCGCCACCGCTCCCATCAGGGCCTTTCCGAGTTTTTGGAGTCTTTCCATTACCATTACGCAGTTTCCTTTCACATGGTGTTGTTCAACCAGCCGTGTAAGGCCAGGGCGAAATACGCGATTTCCCCTTCGGCTTGCCGGGGAGGAACCGTGCCGCAGAGTTTCGTAACAACCCGGCGCGCCACTTCGCTTTCGCGCGGCAGTTCCCGCGCCAAAGAAAGCGCCGCTTCGTTGCGACGATACCTTCCGGCCCTGACTCGTTTCGCGAGCCTGACCAGGCTGGAAATTAATTCATCATCGGATGCATCGCGTTGCTTTCCCAGGGCCTGCTCGATCTGCGAAACCAGTAACACCCAGACGACTACCACCCTATGTCACCGCGAGGGCTTTGACAAGCACTTTTTAAAGCAGTACCTTCCCAGGGTTTGCCGTGGCGAGGCGAGAAGGTGGGTCCGGTACTTTTGGTTGTGCTCACGCGGAGGGCGCGGAGGGTGCGGGTGGGTGGCTCAGCGCAGGTTCCAGCGTTCCCGATAGAAATCAGCCAGCTCCAGTTGGGCGGCGGCCGCTTCATCTACCAACACGATGGCGTCGTGTGCAGCTGCAGACCAGGGCTGGCCAGCGGGACGAAACCGCCCCTCCACCAGTTCTTTTTCACCGCCCGGGCTTTGTTGGAACCAGTGGCTATCAGCAATACTTGTTGGGCCTCCATGATGGTTCCCAGACCCTGGGTGATGCACTTTGTCGGTACTTTCGTGATGTCCGAGTCGAAGAAGCGCATATTGTCTTGGCGGGTCTGGGCGGTCAAGGTATCTACGTGAGTGCGCGAAACCAGCGATACCCCCGGTTCGTTGAAACCGATGTGGCCGTCTGCGCCGATCCCTAAGATCTGCACCGCGATGGGTCCGTGTTCGCGAATCAAAGCATCGTACTTCGCCGCGGCTGATTCAGGGTCGGCAGCGTTTCCTTCTGGGGTAAAGAGGTTTTGGTCTGAAAGGCCGGTTTTCTTCTCTCCCACCAGTTCGGTGCGCAACACGTTACGGTAGCGTTCGGGGTGCTCGGGGTCGATTCCAACGTATTCGTCCAGTGCAACGGCCTTGAAGTTACTCAGCGAGAAGCTGCCCTCACGGTGCGCGGCACGCAGACGCTCATACAGAGGCAGTGGCGTGGAACCGGTAGCCACACCGAGGACCTGGTTACTGGCCTGGCGCAAGGACTCGATCAGGCACTGCGCCGCGACTTCTGCCACGGCTTGTTCATCGGTGAATACGCCAATCTGCATGGTTTCTCTGCTTTCTGTACGTGTCTGGATACTGCAACTTGCGGCGGCGGCTTCGCCTGCTCCGCGCACCTCATTGTATTAGAAGATGTAGTGCCCGGGAGGCATCTGTGCGGTAGTTGTAGCGGCGCGGCTGCGCATAAAACTGCAAAACCCGCCTCCGCGACCCAAATTCCGGGGATTTTCATGAAAATTTGCAGTTTTATGCGCGGTGTTTCGAGTAGCCCTGCGTCCACAGGCCTGCCAGAACCTCTACGGCGCAACGAATTTGCGGGAAGGCGCCTCGTACAGCTTTCAGCACTGCTTGGTGAGTGGTAGGTGCAGAGCTAAAGCTGAAATCCGAAGTCACTGATAGTCCACACACCCGCACTCCCAGCTGGTGCAGCGCTATAGCTTCCAGCACCGTGCTCATCCCCACCATATCTATGCCCAACCCCGCCAAGGCCCGGGTTTCCGCCGCGGTTTGGAATTCCGGACCACGCAGCAAGGCATAGACTCCGCGCCGCGGGGCAATGCCGGACAGGACAGCGGATAGTTCCCGGTCCCAGACCTGCCAGATATCAACGAAAACCGGCCCAGTGAAAGGAGAGGCTCCCGAGAGATTCACGTGGTCATCTATCACCATCAAGTCTCCCAATTGCCACCTATCTTCTTTAGCGGTCGCGCCGGCCCTGGCCGTGTCTGGGATACAGACGCCGCTAACTGTGTTTTCGCCACCGGGCCGGTACAAACACCCTCCCGCATTCGTCAGCAAGGCGAATTCCACCCCGGCGGCCGCGGCGATGCGCGAAAGCTGCACGATTTGAGTCGGGGCTAGGCCCTCGTAGAGGTGCGACCTCCCCGTCGCGACTAAAACCGGTACCTCCCCCACAAAGGCACCCTCGCCGCGAGCCGAAACCCCGTCCTCGCCGCGAGCTGAAACCCTGTCCTCGCCGCGAGCTGAAACCCCGTCCTCGCCGCGGAAAACCACAGCGGCCGGAACCGTGAAACTCAATATTTCTCCCCCGTGGCCTTCGGCGGTGGGGACGGGCACCCCAGGAAGGTCCGACAGCGGCAGCCGGGCCCGCAAACGCCATCCCCGCGCCGTCCAGGCGTCCTGGTCCAGGGACACCTCGCGCAGCCCTGAACCCAAAGTCACTAAAACCGCGTGAGAATCCACCCCGGTGACCTGGCGAATGATATCCGCCCCGCGGAGGATATCACGCAGCTTCGCACCGCCATCGGATTGGCTACATTGCCGTAGCGCTTCGAGGCGCGCGGCGGGAATCGCGGAGGTATCCACGCGGCCTCACAGGGTTTCTTGGCGGCGCACCCGGTTGAAGCACAGCCAGGCGTAGCCAAAGAATCCCATGGCCAGGGCGATGATCACTCCGATGTTGCCGGTGGCCCAGATCGAGTCGCGGGCATCGCAAACATCCAGGATGTAGCCCTGCCAGTTGTTCCACGGCGCGTCGGTGTCGAAGCCGTTGACGACCAGGCCCCAGCCCACGAAACAGCACAGCGCCATCAGACTCAACGCGATCCAGTTGACAAAACCGTAGCGGCCGGAGGCATCGAACAGGAGGCTTCGTCGTAAGGGCGGCGGCGCAGGGTGATGTCAGCCATCATGATGCCGGGCCCAGGCGGCCAGGGGAACTCCCAGGGTGATGAGGAAGGACTGGAAGGGACCGATGAATGAAGGCGAGAAGAACACAACGTAGATGGTGCCAAGCGTCAGGATGATGCCGTCGACCAGCGAGGCCACGGGTCGCGCGATGCGAATTCCCAGGGTCAGCAAGGTCAAGCCCGAGGAGTAGATGCCGTTGATGGCGCCGGAAAGCAGGGACAGGATGGCGGTCAAGAGGAACGGCACCAGAAACCAGGTGGGCAGGATGCTGGCCAGCGCGCCGACGGGGTCACTGCCGACCGCCTCCATCAAATCCGTGTCCGAAGCTCCCAGCATCAGCCCGAAGGTGATGAGAACCACCGGCCCCAGGGAACCTCCAAAGGTGTTCCAGAATACGATTTGGGCGCCTTTGGCGTTGCGGGACTGGTAGCGGGACCAGTCGGCGGCGATGTTGACCCAGCCCAGACCCATACCGGTCATCACCATAGTCATGGCGCCAATCATTTGCGCCGGTTCACCGTCGGGGATGGCGGCGATGGCTGCAAAGTCGAGGTGAGGAATCACCAGGATGATGTAGATGATGGTGGTGATGCCAGTGAGCCAAGTCAAGATGTTCTGCATCTTCATGATGATGTGGTAGCCCGCGACTGCGCCCAGGACGATGGCGGCAGCGATGACAACCGAGGCAAAGATGCGCAACGTGATGGAGTCTTCGGCGGCCCAGCCCATCCGGGCGAAAACCGTGGCGGTGGCCAGCACGGCAGTGATGGCCAACGAGGTTTCCCAGCCGATAGAGGTCAGCCACGAGATGATGCTGGAATCTTCGCACCGTTCACCCCTGAAGGCAGCGCGCGACATCACCATGGTTGGCACCGAGCCGCGTTTCCCGCCCAGCGCGATGATGCCACAGAAGAGGAAAGACACCACGACCTGATGATTGTGATCAAGGTGGCTTGCCACACAGAGATGCCGAATCCCAGAATCCACGAGCCGTAGGACATCCCAAAAACCGAGATATTGGAGGCGAACCAAGGCAGGAAAAGGTTGCGGGGTTTGGCAGTGCGTTGTTCGTCGCTGACCACTTCGATACCGGTGGTTTCGATGCCGATGTTGGTGTTTCCCGGTCAAGCGACGTCAAGCGAGGTGGGTGAGTTGGTGTTTGTGGGTAGGGTCGAGGGCTGGTCTCGAGGACGGGTTCGCGGTCAGGACTCGCGGGTGCGTCGCCGGGTTCGTTCGTGGAGTGCGGATTAGGCGGGGTGGCGGGTGCCATGCGCTTCCTTCTTCTGTGGACAACCGTGCCAGTTTCTGACCCAATCATATCGAAGCTGAGCCCAGCACCGCTCTCACGCTAGAATGCTGATGCACCGCGAGCGTAGTTCAATGGTAGAACCTCAGCCTTCCAGTTGATGGTGCGGGTTCGATTCCGTCGCTCGCTCTTTTGATTGGGGTTCGGATCTTGCGGTCCGGACCCCAAACACATATTGTGAAAGACGGGAATCGAACCCGTGAGGGCTGGCCAGCTCCAAAAATACCACTGAAACATACTCTGACCAGGGCAAACGCCGTTAAAACGCGTGCGCTCCGAGATGGGTTCGTGACGCTATCTCGCGGCTTGGGATACGCCGAGGTGAGAAAACGGTGAGTATGTGGAAACTACTGGAACACGAAAACAACACAGGAAATGACAAGACCGCGGCGCAGGACAAGGAGTGAAAGGCACATACAGGCGACGACATTTTCAATGTACCTGCGCTTTTACGGTAGTATAGATTCATCCACACGGGCTGTAGCGCAGCTTGGTAGCGCGCCTGCTTTGGGAGCAGGATGTCGCAGGTTCAAATCCTGTCAGCCCGACAAAGCCGTTGAAACATCAACGAAAAGTCGCTTCAGAAACTCTTTAGCTTTTACCGAAACTTAAAAAGTGTCCTGAAGTCATCTAAGCTGTCTCGCTTATCCGCCCGGTGACGCGGTACTGGCAACGTATCGGGCTGCCTGACGAGAACTCGGGATAAGCCCCACCGATTAAAGCAGCAGCTGCACCAAATCCGCTGGGGTATCCACCACAGCCACCGCACCGGCCGCTTCCCCCGGCCCAGCCGTCTCTCCCCACAGCGCCAACACCGCCGGCGCCCCTTCCTGCGCGGCGCCCTCGACGTCGTAACATCTATCCCCCACCATCAGGACCTGCGCGGCCGAATCCGGTGCCCCCAAACCCATCCTTTCCAGCGCACCGCGCACAACCTGATGTTTCAAAGAGGCGTTTTCCCCTGGAATTCCGCCGGAAATAGTTTCGAATAAATCCGCCACTCCCAGCGACTGCAAGATCCGTACCGCCGGTTCTTGCAGTTTCGAAGTCGCCACCGCCATGCGATACCGCTGCGCATGCAGCTGGCGCAGCATCGCTTCACCCCAGGGAAAAGTGGCGAAGAATGCGCGCGGGTAAGTACTATTCGCGATACACCTCAATCATGCACGCCGCACGTTCCCGGGAACACCCCGGCTCCAAATCTCTCATGGAGTCCTCCAGCGGAGGCCCCAGATACGACCACAGCTGCGCCTCGGGAATCTGCGCCGCGCGCTCTTCCCCCCACAGTTGCCGTAGCATCTTCTTGAAACAATCAATCACCAGCGGCCCGGAATCCGTCAGGGTCCCATCCAAATCAAAAAGCAGCGCCAAGGGTCGCGGTTCCAGCCGCCAGCCAGTCACCGGTTCGAGGTCCACCCCCGCAGTGAGAGGGTCGGTTGCGGTCTCGGCGAGGTGGGAGTCCGTCTGGGGTAATTGGGTTGGGCGTTCCCAGATTGCGGGAACTGCCCAATCTCCTCGAGGTACCCAAATACTCATCAACTCTTCCTTTGTCCGGATAGTTAAAAACGTGTCGCCCGGCACGCGGCCAGGCGATTCACGAAGTATGCGAAGAGTTAGTCTTCTACGGTCAGGCGACCTGTCTGGTAGGCCTTAACCAGTCGGCGCGGGATAGAAACTTCGCGTCCCTGCACCTTTACCGTGTCCAGCTGTGTCAACTTCGCGGTCCACGAAGAACGACGTGCGCGAGTGTTAAGCGGATATTTTGCGCTTGGGGAACCGCCATTACCCTGCGCTCTTTCATAGATGTGTAATCACAAGACATTCAATAATAGCAAGCCACCGCCCCGCACGCAAACCCGTCCGCTTAGGGTTCCCTGGCCAGATCGCCCCACGAAGCGCCCCGAAAGCGCCGCAGCAAAACTGGAGTGAAGATTCCGGCGCTGAGGGCCCCTGCGGACTTTTGATGGCTTCGGTGGAACTGGCTCTAAAAAGAACAGCAAGAGGCACGGCAATCAAATCCGCTCCAGATTTCGCCGACCTTACAGTAAAGTGATAGCGATGAACACTTTGAAATCTTCCAACGCATATCTATCGATTCTGATGCTGGGTGCAGCCTTTGAACATTGACGCCTCAGCGCTCTGGCACAGGCGAACCCTCCACTGATGCCACCGACACCGCCGCTGCCACCAACTCGAATACTCCACCTCCCCCAGCGCGAACCCCCAGTTACGGGGGAGGTACACGAATCTGGGTGACGATGCCTCGCTGAAGGAAGTCACGCAGCGACTCGAAGACGCCGGTCTGCCCACCCAGGACGTCGAAAACTTTGCCGCGCAGGTACGGTCCCTCAACAAAGTCGCACCGGCGAAAGCCCTGGTGTCCGACTGGACCCCGCTTTCCCAGGCAAAATTCCGATGACGGTACCATCGCCACCGCCACGCAGAAACAAGCCCGACTCACTGACTGCCGCATTACTACGTTTACGTTGGCACATTCTTTGATAACTATCGGGAACCCGGCGGGAGCCGACACCAGTTTACTTTTTATGGATCTGGAACAGATTGAAGTCCCCCCGGCATTGTTCGGCGAAAATAAAGCAGATTTCGAAGCGCTTTACGGCCGAATTGCCACGACTTCTGACCACGCCAAAGAACCGCGACAAAGCGATATAGAGAAATACTTTAACAACCACCAGATAAGCTTCCGCCAAGGACCAGTTTCCATTATCTCGGTTTATATTCATGACACCATCGATCCCCAAGCGTATTCCTTTGTCGGACACACGGGGGTACTGGTGGATAACCACAAATCGCTGCTTTTCGTAGAAAAACTAGCTTTCGATGCACCCTACCGCGCTATCGAGTTCGCCTCCCGCGCCGAACTGCAAGAATATCTGGACAGTCTCTATGACGATGGCCCCAATATGGAATACGGCCAACCGCTGTACTTTGAAAACGGCGCACCGCTACGGCTGAAGTAAATGCCAGAAGAATACGAAACCCTACCGCGCGATACCCCCGCGACGATAGAGATAGAAATTCAACGCTCCAAGTTCCTGGCCTTCGCCGCGCGCGCCGATACCGAACCGCTGCCCGCGCCGTAATCGATTCCCAGAAACGTCTCTATCCGGACGCGCGCCACCACTGCAGCGCTTACACCTATCTGCCACCACAGGCGAACCCCGTGCGGCGGTCCTCGGACGACGGCGAACCCAGCGGCACGGCGGGCCGCCCCATGCTCGACGTCTTGGTGGGTACCGGACTGCAGAACGTCGCGGTGGTGGTGACCCGGTATTTCGGCGGTATCAAACTGGGTACGGGAGGGTTGGTACGCGCCTATTCCGGTGCCGTCGCCGAGGTCCTCGCCGCGGCTTCGCGAGTACAGGTAACGACCCGGCCGGTCGTCTCCTTTGAGGTGGCGTTGACGCAAGCTCCCGCCGTAGAGGCCTGGTTACGAGGACGGAGTGTGAAGCCACTGGGAATCGACTGGTCCCAACAAGCAACTTTTCGTCTGGTGCTGCCAGACGAGGATAAGTCCAGCCTAGAAGCCGCCCTCAGTTCCCAGCTGGGCACCGCGATGACTCTGAATTTCGTCGGTAGTGAAACCGTTGAAGTCACGGTATGAAACAAACCTCTTTCAAGTTGCCGGGTGGTAAATAACGCCGGCATAATAGAAGTTAAGTAACACTCGTGTTACTTATTATGAACACTGCCGCTAACTGTGGCTTTATCGAAAGAAGTCCGCTATGAAAGACACGCAAATCGCCAAGGACGTGACCGAACTGGTCGGTCGTACCCCGCTGATTCAGATTAACCATCTCGCCGTCGAATGCTCGGAATGCGGATCTAAACCCTGCTCGGCACTTGCCAAAGTTGAACTCCCGCAACCCCGGCGGCTCTATAAAGGATCGTCCCGCGTTGGCGATTATTCGCGCAGCCGAGGCCAGCGGAGCGCTGCAGCCTGGCGGGACCATCGTTGAAGCTACCTCCGGCAACACCGGAGTCGCCCTGGCTATGGTTGGAGCCGCCCTGGGCTACAAGGTGGTTATCGCCATGCCCTCTTCTATGAGCATCGAGCGTCGCAAGCTGATGGCTATCTACGGGGCCGAACTGCTGCTGAGTGAACCCGCAAAAGGTATGGTCGGCGCCAAGGCTGCCGCGGAAAAGTACCTGGCCGAGCACGAAGGAAGCGTCTACGCCTCCCAGTTCGCCAACCCGGCTAACCCCAATATTCACGAATCCACCACCGGCCCTGAAATCTGGGCCCAGTCCGGTGAAGACGTGACATTTTTGTCGCCGGGGTCGGTTCGGCTGGAACCATCGCGGGTGCTGGAAAGTACCTCAAGTCCGTCAACCCCGAGTTGAAGGTCGTTGCGGTGGAACCCGTCGAATCTCCGCTGCTGGGCGAAGGCAAAGCCGGTCCGCACAAGATTCAGGGCATCGGGGCAAACTTCGTTCCGGATAACTACAACCCCCGGGTGGTTGACGAAATCCTGACGGTGGCTTCCGATGACGCCGTAGCGGCGGCTCGCGAAGCCGCGGGGAAAGAGGGCCTGCTGGTCGGCATCTCTTCCGGGGCAAACCTGGTGGCGGCCAAGGTTTTGGCCTCCCGCCCGGAAAACGCCGGAAAGACCATCGTGACGGTACTGCCCTGATACCGGCGAACGTTACCCGTCTACCGTGCTGTTTGAAGGCATTGGAGAATAACGGTAATCTGAGGTAACTATGGCATTCTCACACACTACAGCTCCGCCTCATCACGTCCCCGCCGCGAGAATGACCTTCCGCGAGCTTATCTCCGAAGACCTCGACACTGCGCTGCGCCGAGATCCCGCAGCCCGAAACCGCCTAGAGGTAGCTCTTTCCTACCCCGGAGTCCACGCCCTGTGGGCGCATCGACTCTCGCACCGCATCTGGAAGCGAGGCGGTAACGGGGCGCAGATCTTGGCCCGCATGATTCAACAATTCACCAGAACTTTCACCGGAGTAGATATTCACCCCGCCGCGCATCTGGGCCGACGCCTCTTTATCGACCACGCCACGGGGGTAGTCATCGGCGAAACCGCTTCGGTTGGCGAGGACTGCCTGATATTCCACGGGGTAACTTTGGGTGGTCAACAGATGATAAAGGGCAAACGCCACCCCACCGTGGGTGACCGCGTCATGATCGGCGCGGGAGCCAAGGTTCTGGGCCCCATCAACATCGGATCAGACGCCAAAATCGGCGCCAACGCTGTAGTGGTACGCGATGTACCTGACTCTGGCATCGCGCTGGGAGTCCCCGCCAAGGTACGTAAACCCAAGCGCCCCATCCCGGATTGCATGAATATCGACCCTTCGGTTTTTATCTGAGTCACCCGCCGCGCCACCCCAGCATTGCGAAAGCGCGCTTTACCGCGGTCGATTCACCGCGGCCCCGAAACGCCGCTGCCGACCTTGAAAATCCAAGAGTTCGCGCCACAACTTTTCCCGCCCGTACTGGGGCCACGCTTCCTCTACGAAAGCCAACTCGGCATAGGCCGCCTGCCAGGGCAGGAATTTCGACAGGCGCTGCTCTCCCGAAGTGCGAATCAACAAGTCCACGTCAGGAACATCAGGCAGATACAGCTCCTGGGCCACGCTGGCTTCGCTAATCCCCGCCGTGTGCAGCTGCCCGGCTTCGACCCGCCGGGCCACCGCCCTCATCGCGTCGGTCAGTTCCGCCCGACCCCCATAGTTCAGGCACATAATCAGCTGCGTGCCCTGGTTTTCACCGGTCAATCCTCGGCCGCGCGCAACTCGGAAAGCACCGATTTCACAGATGCTCCCTGGCGTCCCTGACCAGCGAACCCGCACCCCCAAGCGTGGAGCTCATCGCGCCTTTGGCGCAAAACCCGACGCGAATACCCCATCAGGAAACGCACCTCGGCGGGGGAACGGCGCCAATTCTCGGTAGAAAACGCATAGACCGAGAGATACTTGACTCCGGCCGCCACCGCCCCGGCCAGAGTATCCATCAGGGCGTATTCCCCGGCCTCGTGTCCAGCAGTGCGGTCCAGGCCTCTTGCGTTAGCCCAGCGGCCGTTGCCGTCCATAATGATGGCGACGTGGGTGGCGCTTCCCACAACGAGGTCCGCCGGTGGGGTCGGTGCCTCGGGGTGCGTTGGCGGCAAGATAGGGCGTTGCCACGGCGGTGTCGCGCCGCCCGCGTAACTCGGTGCCGCCCTCGTAGGAGGGCTGGGACGAAACTCTGGTCATCGAAACCTCCGCGCGAACCTCGACCCCCAAAACCGCATCACGCCAGTTCCAGCAGGGACAGGGACTTCAGGCGACGCTCCAGGTGGTACTGGGTGAAGGCGGAAACCAAGATGTGGGCTTGGGCACGGGCGGACCACGGTGCCGCTTCGGCGCCTGGCCAGTCCCCCACCGCCAGGGCAGCCAGGAGCCGCATCGTAGGTTCTTCCACCACTTCGGCCCCACTGGGCTTTGCAGTTCACGCAAACCGCTCCACCTTCGCTGGGGCTGAAGCATGAGTGCGGGCCCGGGGCGGCGCAAGTCGCGCAGTCCCAGCAAGACGCCGCCCAACCGGCACTGGCCAAGAGACGCAGCAGATAAGAATCCAAGACCGCAGAAGGCTGGTGCCGTCCCAGAGCCAAAGCATGTATTGCGCCTAAACTGAGCGAATAATAGCGCGTAGTATCCCAGGCTTCTTCGCTGAGACGTTCCAGAATCTCCATCATCAAGCTGGCAGTGGTGTAGAGCGAATAATCCGGGGCGATAGAGCGACCGTAAGGAGCCAGGATTTCGACTTGTTCGACATTGTGCAAGGAGGTTTTCCCGTAGCGCACCTGGACATCGACCGCGTTGAAGGGCTCCAGACGCGCCCCGATGCGGGAAGTAGTTTTGCGAACCCCTCGCGCCACCGCGCGGACCAGGCCGTGGTTGCGGGTCAACAGGGTGATGATGCGGTCGGCTTCACCCAGGTCACGGGTGCGCAAGACCAAAGCCTCATCACGAAAAGTATTCATCTGTCTTATTATGGCACGCCATCGCCCGACCGGCCGGAAGCCGAACCTCACCGCGGAAAGTTACCACCGAACCTCGCCGCGGAAAGTTACCACCGAACCTCGCCTCAGAAAGCGCCAGCCGCAACTCAATCATGCAGATAGCACAACCCCAAGCCGAAAGACACCAGCACCATGAAGGCCAGCAGCCCCAGGGACCAACCCAGGACACGACGCATCAGAGCGACTTCGCTCTTTGGGTCTCCGATGGCCGCCGCCGCGATGGCCAGGGATTGCGGCGCTATCAGCTTGCCGATAACCCCGCCGGCCGAGTTCACCGCCACGGCGTAGGCGCCGGGCAAACCCACCTGCGCCGCCGCGGATTGCTGCAAGCCGCCGAAAAGCGCATTCGCACTGGCCGAGGACCCCGAAACCGCCGTCCCCATGTAACCGATCAGCGGAGACAGCAACAGATAGAACACCCCGGTGCGCGCCAGCAAAGTCCCGATTGCCAGCACCATCCCCGACAGATTCATCAGGTAGGACAGCGCCATGACTTCGAGGATAGTGACCGAAGACAAAGCCATGCGGTTAATCGCACAACCCAACTCTCCCACGACACGACGCATCCCTAACTGGTGCGGCGTACCTCGACCCACCAAAGAAAACACCACCCCGGATAAAACCGCCGCCATCGCAATCAGGAAACCCGGCTGGGACAGCATCGGAATGGTGACATAACCCACGCTCAAGGCCCCTTCCGGGACCTTGTGCAGGTGCGCGCCTTGCTCCCAACCCGGCCAGGTAACGCGCAGATCCGTCGAGTGCAGCAGCTGCGACACCGCCGGGACCATGCGCCCGATCATCAACACAGCGATCACCATCGCGTAGGGCATCACTGCCAAGGCCACGCGCCCGGGGTGCAGTTTCCCTGGGACGGGAACCGAGAACTCGGGATTGATGGGGGGCTGATAGATTCGCACCATCAGGGCCACCACCAGGAAAGTCAGAATCGGTGGCAGCACCCCACCCAGCTCAAAAGAGATGAAGTGCAAGGTCAGGTATTGCCCCGTGCCTTCTACCACGCCCATCACCAAGGCCAGAGGCAGGAGCTGGCGCAGATGCTCCCGATCAATGAGCAAGGCCAGCACGAAAGGAATCACCAGGGCGATGGCAGGCTGCAGCAGGGCAGAATATTGGGCGACTTCCAGGGCTTTTTCATGCGTGGTGCCGGGACCGGTCATGACGCCTGCCGCCGTGGTTAGCGGCACCCCGAAAGCCGCGAAAGTTACCGGCGAGGTGTTGGCCAGCAGCGCGATGGTGGCGGCTTTGACCGAGCGAAACCCAGCCCCAGCAGCAGCGCCGTCACGATGGCGACGGGCACCCCGAAACCTGACAGGCCCTCCAGTAAACCGCCGAAGCACAGCGCAATCAGCAGGGCCTGGATTCGCACATCCCCGTTACCCACCGCAGCGAAAACCTCGCGCAGGTCTGTTTCCCGCCCGGTGGCCACCATCAGGCGATGCAACCACACGGCGGCGACGATGATGACCACAATGGGCACCAGGCCGTTTTCGATCCCCAGTCCGGCCGCGGAAAAGGCCTGGTGCAGCGGCATCCCGAAAACCCCGATCGCCAGCCCCAAAGCCACCATCAGCGACACCAGCCCCGCCCAGTGCGAACGCACCCGCAGGGCTCCTACCAGTACAAAGAACACCAGAATTGGAATCGCGGCCACGGCGGCGGTCAAGCCCAGCGAGCCGCCGACCACTTCGAGATTAGGAAAAAACATAGGGCACACCATACTACTCTGCTTTCCCGATGGCATATTCCCTGGTCAGGACGGTTTTACCGGGTCGAGGACGGCGTCGGGAACGTGGCGCGAGGCTTGCGTAAATCGGTGGGAGGGGTGCGGGTAGAAAACTTGGGCCAGGCAAGAAGCCTGGCCCAAGCCGCCCGAAAGGGGAAGTAAGCCTCAGCGTTGGGCGCGGTTGATGGCGGAGATAACCGCCTTGTAGGCCGCCTTGATGGTGGAGGGATCGATACCGACCCCCCACAGGACCTTCCCGTCCACCACGGCTTCGACGTAGGCCGCCGCCGTCGCGTCGCGCCCCGCACTCATCGCGTGCTCGACGTAATCCAGAATCCTAACCTCGACCCCCATCCTTTCGAAGGCGTGGACGAAAGCATCCACCGGGCCGTTACCGAAGGACTCCAGCTGCACCGCAGCACCGCGATCATTCAACGCGATGGTGACCTCGGTATCCGCACCGTCGGGCCCCGGCACGGAAGACACGTGCGCCCCGTCCAGATAGAAGCGACCCCAGTGCTTGGCCTGGATCCCGGATTCGGAAGCCGGCAGGTATTCGTCGGCAAAAATCTGCCACAGGGAATCCGCGTTGATTTCTCCGCCGGCCTGGTCGGTGACCTGCTGGACCAGCTTCGAGAACTCGATCTGGAGGCGGCGGGGCAGATCCAAGTGGTGCTTTTCCTTCATCAGGTAGGCCACGCCTCCCTTGCCGGACTGGGAGTTGACGCGCACAATCGCCTCGTAGTTGCGACCCACGTCGTGAGGGTCGATGGGCAGGTAGGGCAACTCCCACCGCACCGCGTTTTCGTCCCCGCCCGCGGCCTTGATCGCGGCCTCGCGCGCGGCGAAACCCTTTTTGATGGCGTCTTGGTGAGAGCCGGAGAAAGAAGTGTAGACCAGATCCCCCACGTAGGGCAGGCGCGGCGGGGTCTCCATCCGGGTGCAGTGTTCGACCACTTGGCGTACCTCGTCCAGTCGCGAGAGGTCAATCTGGGGGTCGATACCTTGGCTAAAGAGATTCAAAGCCAGCGTCACCAAGTCGGTGTTACCGGTACGTTCCCCCTGACCCAACAAGCAGCCCTCGACCCGGTCCGCGCCGGCCAACATCGCCAACTCTGCCGTGGCGATGCCGGTACCGCGGTCGTTGTGGTTGTGTGCCGAAACACAAACGAATTCGCGCCTGGGGATATTTCGACAGAAATATTCAATCTGGTCGGCGTAAACATTGGGAGTGCAGCGCTCTACCGTGGTGGGCAGATTCAAGATGATTTCGCGCTCGGGGCCGGGCTGCCACACATCCATCACGGCTTGGCAAACTTCCAGCGCGAAATCCATCTCGGTGTCTACGAAGATCTCTGGAGAGTATTCGAGGCCGAAGACAGTTTCATCGCCCAGTTGTTGCTGGGCCTGAGACAGGACCTCTTCGATTCCGGATTTTGCCAGTGCCACGGTTTGGGCCTTGTCGTTTCCGAAAACTACTTCGCGGAAGAAGGGCGCGGTGGCGTTATAGAGGTGCACGGTGGCGCGCGGGAATCCCTGATGGATTCCACGGTGCGCCCGATCAGGTCGAGGCGCGACTGGGTGAGGACCGAAACCGTGACGTCCTCGGGCACGGCCTGGTCTTCTACCAGGGAACGCACGAAGTCGAAGTCGGTTTGGGAGGCCGCGGGGAAACCGATCTCGATTTCCTTGTACCCCAGGCGCACCAGCAAGTCGAACATTTCCCGCTTCCGGCGCGGATCCATGGGTTCGATCAGGGCCTGGTTCCCGTCGCGCAGGTCAGTAGAGAGCCAGCGCGGCGCTTTAGTTATCCGGTTATTCGGCCAGGTGCGGTCCGGCAGCGACACGGGGTTAGAATCCAGGAAATGCCGGTACTTCACGATCGGCATAGAGGTGGGCTGTTGGCGATTGGCGAATCCGGAAGTAATCATGGAGTCATCTTAGCAGTACGTTTCGCATCATGAACCGAGAGTATCACTATGTGAAACCGGAGCGTGGATTGCGGCTGGGGTCCGGGTCGAGGTCGGGTGCGGTTGGGTCGCGTGGGGTTGCGGTGGCGTGTCCCGGGTCGAGGCCGGGTGGTCGCCTTTTGGTGTGGCCAGCGGTGCGGTGGTGGTGCCTAGCCAAGTTCCAGCAAGAAACTGTGGTCCAGGTACCATCGCAAGGGACGATCCAACACCACGATGGCACCTCCCCCGGCGGTTTTCGCCGCGGGAGCAGTCAAGCCTTCTAAAACTGCCAGGGGCAGAGGCGCCATGACTTGAAAGACCCGGTAGGGCTTGTCAGTAGTGATGCGCGCCCCGCGCTTTGCCAGGGAAGTCCCCATGGCGAACAAGAACTGGGCCTTATCGTCGTCGAAACAATCCAAGAGGTCCCCAACCTTTAAGGCATTGGGACCGGGTTTCCCCCCGCGCGCCTTCGTCCGCGTAACTATCCCTGCTTCCGTCGCCGCACCCCGCGTCGGGGCGTCCTCGGGAAGGGAACCTTTAGGCAGGACCTCGGAAACCAAATGCGACACCGTCTCTACCGCGACCTCAAGGGAAGGCACAATCTCGTAGACCGCGAACTCGTTTCCGCGCTGGGAACCGACCACGTATTCCTCTCCCCAGGGAGCCACCACCCACGGTCCTTCGGGGGCGAAAGGCAGGTCCGAGTCTCGCGGGTCGAAACTGCGCACTACCTGAGAAGGGTCGATGCCGTAGCGCGCCACCAGTTCATCGAAGTACGAGGTATAACGCCCCACCTGCGAGGCCGGCGAAATCGGTTCTGGTGGCGGCTCGGGTACATCCCAGCCGGCTTGTTGCACAGTGTGTTTCCCGTTGCGCTGCGTGCGGTCTTCCCACACCATCTGAGCGGTTTGGGCGACTCGGGATTGGGGTGGTGGCGCAACTCCCCCACCAGTTTCAGCGCCGTTGGGATTACCCAAGGCGGCTTTCTGGACGCGGGAATCCCCGTCGTTAGCCAGTTTCGCCAAGACGAAACCGGGGGTGCGGGCCTGTCCCGCCACCAGGTAGCGGGCCCGCCACGGACCCAGGATGGTGATGCTCTCTAAGACGGAATCGGGGATGGTTTGGGAATGCGCCACCAGTTCGGCCAGTTCGGGGCGTTGACGCAGGATTTCTTCCCACACGAAAGTCGGGGCCACATCTGTGGTGGCGCGCAGATAGTCTTCTTCTGTATCCGAAGCCGCCAGTTTGGCGAACTCTGAGACCGAACCAATCACCGTCTTACCTCCCGTACTTAGTTTAGGCTAAAAACCGGTTTGGGGAAGGGTATGAACCCCTCCCCAAACCGGATTAGTTTGAGTGAAAAACCAGCCTCTTAGCTCTTTTGGAAAGTGAACTTCGACAGGGTCGTAGTCAGGCTGGTTACCTTGGCTGTCAAGGTGTTGCACAGCTGGGCCAGACCCTGGAGGGGTTCGACCGTGCCGGTGGCGTGTTCCGCATAGCTCTGGATATCAGAGGCGATCTGTCCCGAACCGGTAGCCGCCTCGGCGATGGAGTGCGACATCTCGTTCGTGGTCGCGGTCTGTTCTTCCACGGCCGCGGCGATGGTGGTCTGGTAGTCGTTGATCGAGCTGATGATTTCGGAGATACGGTGAATCGCGCCGACGGCTTGATTAGTGTCCTCTTGGATCTTCGAGATGCGGTTAGTGATGTCTTCCGTGGCGCGGCTGGTTTCCGCGGCCAGGTCCTTTACCTCTCCGGCGACGACCGCGAAACCCTTGCCGGCGTCACCCGCGCGGGCGGCCTCGATGGTGGCGTTGAGAGCCAAGAGGTTAGTTTGTTCCGCGATTCCGGTGATGGTGCGAATCACTTCGTCGATTTCCCTTGAAGAACGTCCCAGTTCCTCGACCACTTCTTGGGTAGAGGCCGCCACTGCGGTGGCTTCCGCGGCCACCCGGGCGGCGTCGTTGGCATTAGAGGAGATTTCGCGAATCGAAGCGCCCATCTCTTCCGCACCCGCGGCGACGGTCTGGATATTCAAAGACACCTGTTCGGCGGCTCCCGCCACGGCCTGGGCCTGGACGGCCTTGTCCGCCACGGTATTCGCCGCGGTGGAGGTCAAATCGTGAACTGCCTCGGACTGGGTCAGCACCTCGTTGGAGACATCGGTGATCTTCGAGAAGAAGTCACGCAACTTGTGGTTCGAGTCATTCACGGCGTGCACCATATCCGAGATATCGTCGTTGGACTGGGCGGTGGCGTCCACCGTCAAGTCACAGTCCGACAGGGCGCGCAAGGAGTCCTCGACCGAGAACACCGAGTTAAGGATGTTCCGGCGGGTGCGGACAATCAGCACCAGGGAGATCAACACTGTCAGAGCCAGCACCACCATCTGCACAGTAAAGGTGGTGGCCATGGTATGCATGGCTTCTTCTTCCTTTTCGGCGCGGTACTGGTCCATCAAATCAGCCACCGTGGCCAACTCGGTGTTAAGGTCAGCCACACACTGGGGAATCTGGGCGCTGCTTTCCACGCGGCTTCTTCCCTTGACGGCCTGCATATCCGTGGTGACCTGATTCAGCGTAGTGACGAAGGCCTGGGATTTGTTGCGAGACAGTATCTAAGTGCGCGTCGATTTTGGGGTTGGGGCTTCGTTTCTTGGTGTTCTCGACGAAGGAAGTCAACTCATCCAGGTCGGACTTTTGGGTGGCCAAGATATCTTCCCCGGATTTCCCTTCGCGCAGGCGTCGTTGTAGGCGAACTGGGTGGCGGCCGCGTCGAAACCCTCGGACAGGGCGGTCTTTGCCGCAACCGTGTCGGTTTCCGCCTCAAAGAACCTCGAAACCCCCGAAGCGAAGTTAGAGAACGTGATGACCGCCATCACCATCAGCACGGTCACGCCGATGATGCCGGGCATAGCCGCCAGCACCAGGCGTCGCATCAGAGTGGTGCGACGATAGGTCTTAGCAGGCTTGGTAGCCTTGGTAGCTTTAGAGGCTTGGGCTGCTTTTTCTTCAGTCATTTTCGGTACTCCCCTTCCTCAGTACTTGAATCCAGCCAAGTCGGCGTTGAGTTCATCCGTTTGTTGCAACACCGAATCCGCGCGCCGGATGCTTTCTTTGAGATCATCGGTGGCTTGCTTGGTGTCGCGGGCGATTTCTTGGATATTCGCCGCGATTTCGGTAGATCCGGCCGAGGCCTCGGCCACAGACTTGGACATTTCGTTCGTGGTGGCGGTCTGTTCCTCGACCGCCGCCGCGATGGTGGTTTGGAAGTCATTGATCTGCGCGATGATGTCAGAAATCTGGCCGATGGCTTCCACTGCGCGACCGGTGTCTTGCTGAATGTGTTCAATACGTCCGGCCACATCTGCCGTGGCTACTTGGGTGCTGGCCGCCAGGTCCTTTACCTCGGATGCCACCACGGCGAAGCCCTTGCCGGCATCTCCGGCGCGGGCGGCCTCTGTTGTGGCGTTGAGAGCCAGCAGGTTGGTCTGTTCTGCCACCGCGGTGATGGTGGCGATAACCTCGCCGATTTCCTGGGAAGACTCGCCCGGTTTCGCCACGGTGTCATTCGTGCGCGTCGCCACCTCGGTGGCCTCGGCGGCTACCCGGGCGGCCTCGTTAGCGTTAGCCGAAATCTCCGAGATAGAAGCACCCATCTCTTCCGCACCCGCAGCCACCGTCGCAATCGAAGCCGAAACCTGTTCGGCAGCCGCAGCTACCGACTCAACCGTGGCGGAGGCCTCGTTAGCGCCCACCACCAAAGCATTGCTTTCTTCTACCATCTGCTTCGTGGCGGTGTTTACTTCGTTAGAGGTATCTACCACTTCGCCCGTGGTTTCACGCAAGGTATGCATGGCGACGTTGAACTTATCGGCCATGCGCCCCACTTCGTCATTCGTCAGGCGCTTGGGGGTGGCGGTCAAGTCGCGGTTCGAGAGGGTCTTTAGGGCTTCCACCGCTACCTTAGCGGCCTTAGAAACCGGAGAGGCAATCATGAAGGTCAAGATGATTACCGCGCCCAGACCCAACAGGCCCGACAGCAGGGTAATCACGATAACGATGGTTGAAGTATGAGAGACAGTATGCTCGGCGTTATGCAGGTAATCGTTGAGCAAACCTCTCATATGCGAGAGCTTCTGATCCATCTCATCAGCAATGGCAAAGAGTTTTTCCTCGTCGTTGAGAACTGCTTGCGCGGCACCACCGGGCAGGGTCTCGCCGTCTTGCAAGACTTTAGCCAAGGTGGTTTTCTGCCGTTGCGCGGTGTCTTTGATTTCTTTCAAAACTCCTTGGGCCTCCTGGCCTAAAACGGCGGGATCAATCTCGGAGACTTCTTTTTGGAAACGTTCGTTGACCTCCAGATAGTGCTTGAAGGTCCCCATCGCCGAGAGGTCTTGATAATGCAGCATATTAATCCCCTGGGTTTCCAAGAACACCAACTCTTGCCAGCTGGCCTCTAACTGGCTGAGCTGGTGGTAGGTGTCGGATTTAGCTTCGGAGACATCGACCATACTCTTGACGTAGAACATGCCCGCAACCGAAGCAATCACACACAGCACCGCCGCCGCAGCGGCAACCAAGTTAGTGCTGATGATTTTGAAAGATATGCCAATTTTTCTTCTATTGGAACCGCCTACCGGCGGGTTTGCAGTAGCCTCAGTACTCATATTTGAGTGCCCTTTCATGCATAGTGCTAGAAACGATCGAGACCCATTATACTACGTAAGCCCAACGAAACCTCGGTTTCTGCTGTAATCTAGCTCAATTCATCCGATCTGAAAAAGCAGACAAACCCGCGGTGGAAGAAGCTAGACCAAAGGGCGAATCCCGCGACGCATCAGACCCCAGGTGACGGACTCCACCATCGCCTCCACGAGGCCTCGATGACGTCCTCGCCCACCCCGACCGTGGTCCACTGGCGTTCCCCATCGGAAGTGGTGATCAAGACTCGCACCGTGGCGTCAGTACCGAAAGACGTATCCAAGATGCGCACCTTGTAGTCAATCAAAGCAAAGTGCTCCAGATCGGGGTACGTACCTTTCAAAGCTTCACGCAAGGCGTGATCCAGGGCGTTGACCGGACCGTTACCTTCACCGGTAACCACCATGCGCCCCGCCTTGGTGCGCAGCTTCACCGTGGCTTCGGCCTCGGCCTGGCCGGGATCGGCACCCTGATAGTTACTGGCTTGCACCATGGTGCGCCAGGTCTCTACTTCGAAATACGTCGGCAAGTCACCGCCGCAAGACCGCACCAGCAACTCGAAAGAAGCATCGGCAGCGTCGAAGGTGTATCCCCGAGCTTCGCGTTCCTTTACAGTGTCCACTACCCGACCCGTCAGGTACGGGGTCCCCGACAGGTCAATCCCCATCTCTTTGGCTTTGAGCTCCACCGAGGCGCGTCCCGCCATCTCGGAAACCAACATCCGCATGTCGTTACCCACCAGGGAGGGGTCGATGTGTTGATAGAGGTTGGGGTCCACACGGATGGCGGAGGCGTGCAGGCCGGCCTTATGCGCGAAAGAAGAACTGCCGACGTAAGGAAGTCGGCGCGAGGGCGGCAGGTTCGTGATCTCGGCCACGCGGTGTGAAACGCGGGCCAGGTCCGCCACCCCGTTTTCACCCAGCAGGCAAGGCCGCCCCAATTTCAGCTCGAGGTTCCCGATGATGGTCAAGAGATTCGCGTTCCCCGTGCGTTCACCGTAACCGTTGACACAACCCTGGACGTGCACCGCCCCGGCTTGGATAGCGGAGATGGCGTTCGCCACCGCACAGCCGGTGTCGTTGTGGGTGTGGATGCCCACTTTGGCCAGCTGGAAACCAGCTTGGGCCAGGGCCTGGCGCGCCTCGGTGACGCGCCGAGCAATGCCGTCGGGCAGCGAGCCACCGTTGGTGTCGCACAAAGTAACCGTGTCGGCACCGGCGCGCACGGCCTCGACCAGGACCGACAAACCGTATTCGGAGTCATAGTCCATTCCATCGAAGTAGTGTTCCGCATCCAGGATGACGCGACGCCCTTGCTCCACCAGGAAAGCCACCGTGTCGCGGACCATGGCGAGGTTCTCTGCTGGGGTGGTCTTCAGGGCCTGTTCTACGTGGCGCAGATCGGATTTCGCCACCAAGGTGATGATTTGGGCTTGGGAATCGCGCAGACCCAGGACTTGGGGGTCTTCCTCAACTTTTACCCCGGCTTTGCGGGTCGCGCCGAAAGCCGCCAGCTGGGCGTGCTTCAACTCCAGTTTGCGGGCCAGCTCAAAGAACTCGGTGTCTTTCGGGATGGCGCCGGGCCAGCCACCCTCAATCACCCACACCCCCAGCTCGTCCAGAGCCGCGGCGATGCTGAGTTTATCCGCCACGGACAGGGCGATGCCTTCCATCTGGGCCCCGTCACGCAGAGTCGTGTCGTAGATCTCTACCGGAGCCTGGGACAGGGCCGAGGCACTGGGGTCGGCCGCTAAAGCAGCCGCAAGCTCTTTGCGTAAATCTTTCATCGTTCCATGTTACCTAAAGCTAAGCGAGACAAAGACAGGGACTGGGGGCGAGCCAAGCACTCCCCTAATGGGCCCTCGCCTCAGCACACCCGGTAGCACCAGCCGTGCGGATCTTCGCGGCGCCCCCACTGAATATCGGTGATGGTGTCGTGGATCTGCTTGGTGACTTCCCCGGTGGGAACGCTCACCTCGAAACCTTCCCCACCCAACTTACCGATCGGCGTAACTACCGCGGCGGTACCGCAGGCGAAGACCTCGGTCACCCGGCCACCCTCGATATCTTCCAACAACCGCTGCAGCTCGATACGTTCCTCTCGAACCTCGACCCCTTTATCCGCCATCAACTGCTTGATGGCCGCGCGGGTGTTGCCTTCCAAGATGTTGCCGGTCAGTGCGGGGGTGGCCAGGTGCCCGTCGGCATAGACCACGAAAACATTCATGCCACCCAGTTCGTCGACGTAGCGATTCTCGACCGCATCCAAGAAACACACCTGTTCGTAGCCCTTGGAGTAGGCGATTTCCTGGGGCTGCAGGGAAGCCGCATAGTTCCCCGCGGTTTTCGCCGCTCCGGTTCCTCCCGGTCCGGCGCGGTGGTATTCCTGGGTGACGTAAATCGAAACCGGCGAAAAACCTTTGATGAAGTAGGGACCGGAGGGCGAACCGATGTTCAAGAAAGTCACTTCGTGGGCCGGGTGCACCCCCAGGAAAGCTTCGGAGGCATACATAAAGGGACGCAGATACAAGGTGGCGCCGTCTTGTTCGGGCACCCACTTGGCATCGGCGCGAATCAGGTCCACACAAGAGGCGATGAAGTCCTCTACCGGCAGTTCGGGCAGCGCCAGGCGGCGGGCCGAGTGGTTGAAGCGATTCGCGTTGAAGGCCGGGCGGAACAGCCAAATCGAGCCGTCGGCACGACGATAGGCCTTCAGTCCTTCGAAAACTTCTTGGCCGTAGTGCAGCACCGAAGTCCCCGAGTCACCGGCAAAGGCCCGTAAGCCTTCAGAGCGTATTCGCCCCATCCCTGTCCGTGACGCCAAATCGCCACCGCCATGTGGTCGGTAATTCTTGCCGAAAGACAGGGAATCCATGATGCGACGGTAGTCGGCCTCGGAGGCGGGGTGCGGGTTGGGTTCCAGGGGGAAACGTCCCGCCAACTGTGGGGCCGCGGGTACCGGGTTGGCGCTGAGTTGTTCCAGATCTGTTGCGTTCATCTTGATTCTTCTTTCTGTGATTTCGTTTCAGGGCACGAGGTTCTCCGGCGGGTTGCAGAAAAAGCGGCGTTCCCGGGAGTCTCTCAGAGTTTCGTCGCGATGGCGTCGCCGATTTCGCTGGTGGAACGTGACAGCGGGTGCCCGGCCTCGGCGGCGGCGGAGCGGTCAGCCATGTCGGCGTCAACCGCGGCTTGCACCTTAGCCCCCAAGTCGCGATAACCCAGGTGATTCAGCAGCAGCACCAGCGAAGAAATCGTGGCGGTGGGGTCGGCTTTGCCCTGCCCGGCGATATCGGGGGCGGAACCGTGGACGGGTTCAAACATAGAGGGGAAAGTCCCGTCGGGATTGATGTTTCCCGAGGCCGCCAGCCCGATACCACCGGTGATGGCCCCGGCCTCGTCGGTCAAGATATCACCAAAGAGGTTATCGGTAACGATCACGTCGAAACGACTGGGATTAGTTACCAGGAAAATCGTGGCGGCGTCGACGTGCAGGTAATCCACTTCTACCTGGGGGTATTCCCGCGCTACTTCCTCGACGCAGCGACGCCACAGGTGCCCGGCGTGAACCAAGACGTTGTGTTTATGCACGTAGGTCAGTTTGTTGCGCCGGGCCCGGGCCTGTTCAAAGGCATAGCGAACCACGCGTTCGATACCGTAACGAGTATTCACCGAAACCTCGGTCGCGATCTCTTGGGGAGTACCCTCGCGCACCACACCGCCGTTACCGCAATACAAGCCCTCGGTACCTTCGCGCACCACCACAAAGTCCACGTCACCGGGATTCGCCAGCGGGGTGGGCACCCCCGGATAGTACTTGGAAGGCCGCAGGTTCACATAGTGGTCAAAGGCGAAACGCAGCTTCAGCAGCAGCCCGCGCTCCAGCACGCCAGAAGGCACCGAGGGGTCCCCAACCGCGCCCAGCAAGATCGCGTCGTGAGTCCGCAGTGCCGCCAAGGATTCATCATCCAAAATGACCCCGTCGCGGTGCCAACGCGCCGCTCCCAAGTCGTATCCCGTGGTTTCCAGCTCAACCCCGGCTTGATCCAGGACTTTTTGCAGCACCTTCACGGCTTCGGGGACGACTTCGCGGCCGATGCCGTCCCCTGGAATCAGCGCCAAATCAATCTTGCTCATGTTTTCTCCTTTAACTAATGCGGCCATACAGCGCAGCCCCACGCGGTCCCGTTGGGTGGCGAGGCCCGGTGGGGCGGCGTTGTGGTTGTAGTTGCGTCTAAATCCGGTTCGAGGTCCGGGTTTTCGGTTCCCGGTTCGAGGTCCGGGGGTGGCGGGTGTTAGCGGCCAACCTGTCCGTCGACGTAGTCCGCGTCAACCTTCGACCAAGCAAACATCTTGCGCAGTTCCTGGCCGACCTTCTCGATCTGGTGGCCTTCACCGGCGGCGCGCATCTGGTGGAACTCCGGAGCACCGGCGTTCTGGTCATCGATAAAGCGCTTGGCGAAAGCGCCGGACTGGATATCAGCCAGAACCTTCTTCATATCTTCCTTCACCTGCGGGGTGATGAAGCGCTGACCCGACACATAGTCGCCGTATTCGGCGGTGTCGGAAATCGACCACCGCATCTTGGACAAGCCACCTTCGTTAATCAGATCCACAATCAGCTTCAACTCGTGGCACACCTCGAAGTAGGCGATTTCAGGCTGGTAACCGGCCTCGACCAAAGTTTCGAAACCGTACTGAATCATCTTCGACAAGCCACCACAAAGCACGGTCTGTTCCCCAAAGAGGTCGGTTTCGGTTTCTTCGGTGAAGGTGGTCTTGATCACTCCGGCGCGGGTGCCGCCGATCGCCTTGGCGTAGGCCAGAGTCAAGGCCCAGGCATTTCCCGAAGCGTCCTGCTCTACCGCTACGACGTCGGGAACTCCACGGCCCTCGACAAAGAGGCGGCGCACAATGTGTCCCGGGCCCTTGGGAGCTACCAGGCAAACATCGTGGCCGGGGCCAGGCTGAATACCGCCGAAACGAATGTTGAAACCGTGGGCAAAGAACAGGGCTGCGTCGGCCTTCAGATTCGGGGCGATTTCCTGGGCATATACCTTGGCCTGTACCTGGTCGGGCAGCAGAATCATCACGACGTCAGCCTCGGCCACGGCCTCGCCCACTCCCTTAACTGTCAGGCCCTGCTCCTCGGCCGCCGCACGCGACTTGGAGCCTTCACGCAGTCCAACGACGACCTCGACCCCGGAATCACGCAGGTTCAAGGCATGGGCATGACCCTGCGAACCGTATCCGATAACCGCTACTTTCTTGGCCTGGATTACCTGCAGGTCCGCTGCGTCGTCATAAAAGATTTCTGCCATTTTTTCTCCTTACTATGGGTTTGTTATTCTGAGGCAAGTTTGAATCAGGACTCCACCGAGTGTGGTTCCCTAAATTTGGTCGGTAATGGAGCGCGAACCGCGCCCAATCGCCACGTTCCCGCTCTGGACGATTTCGCGCAATCCGTAGGGGGCCAGTTCGCGCAGCAGTGCCTGGTGCTTGGAAGGCGAACCGATGGATTCAATAATCAAAGTTTCTTTCGCCACATCCACCACGTGGGCGCGGAACAGATCCACGATCTGCAACACCGCGGTGCGCTCGGTGTTGTCCGCGCCGACTTTGATTAACATCAGTTCGCGTTCCACGGTCTTTTCCGGCTCCAACTCAACAATCTTGAGCACGTTAATCAGTTTATTCAGCTGCTTCGTCACTTGGTCCAGCGGGACCTCGGAAACATCCACCACGATGGTGATGCGAGAAATCTCAGGTTTCTCGGTTTCGCCTACTGCCAGGGACAAAATGTTGAAAGAGCGCCGGGCGAAAAGGGCCGCCACGCGGGTCAAAACGCCGGGTTTATTCTCTACCAGGACCGACAGAGTGTGTTGATTCGACATTTGCTTAGCCCTCCCATTCCACAGTCTGGGTCTGTGAATAGATTACTTGGTCATTCGATTTACCGGCTGGAACCATGGGGAAAACCATAGCGTCGGGAGAAACCACGACTTCGATCAATACCGGACGGTCGTTGATGGCACGAGCCTGCTTGATGGCGTCCTCGATCTGGTCTTCACGAGTCACGCGGATTCCCGCTACCCCATAGGCCTGCGCCAACAACATAAAGTCGGGCACCCCAACTACTTCGGCGTCTTTGGCCCGGCGCGCCCCGTCGAAGAGGTCGGTCTGGGAATAGCGTTCGTTATAGAACAGAGTCTGCCACTGTCGCACCATACCCAGAGAAGAGTTATTGATCAACAAGATCTTCACGGGTATGTTGTCCAAAGTACAGGGAACCAGTTCCTGATTAGTCATCTGGAAGGAACCGTCACCGTCGATCAACCAAACTTCGCGTTTAGGGTTGGCAACTTTCGCTCCCATCGCGGCGGGAACTCCGAAACCCATAGTCCCCAAACCGCAAGATGAGATATAGGTGCGCGGGTGGCGATAGGTCATGAACTGGGCACCCCACATCTGGTGCTGCCCCACTCCGGTGACGACGATGGCATCCTCGGGGGTGAGTTCATCGAGTTTACGAATCACCGCCTGAGGTGCCAGCAAACCGTCTGCAGGTTCATCCCAGTAGAGCGGATAGTCATTCTTTAGTTGCGTGAGTTTCCGCATCCATTCAGACAAGTCGGGTTTCCCGTAGTGTTTATAGGCACCGGGCAGTTCGCGCAACAGGGCCTGCAACACTTCTTCAAGTCCCCCACGATCGGCACCTGGGCGCGGCGAATCTTGGATATCTCGGCCGCGTCGATGTCGACGTGAATGACTCGGGCATTGGGAGCAAAGGCGTTGACGTCGGAAGTAACGCGATCGTCGAAGCGCGCCCCTAAGGTAATCAGCAAATCGGCTTGCTGCATAGACAGAACCGCCGGAACCGTGCCGTGCATCCCCGGCATCCCCAGTGACTGCGGGGAGTCTTCGGGGAAGGCCCCGATAGCAGTCAAGGTAGTCACCACCGGCGCCCCGGTCATCTCGGCCAAAGCTCGCAGCTCTTCGGTGGCGTCGGCGGCGAGGATACCGCCCCCGACGTAGAGGACCGGCCGGGTCGAAGCAGTGATCTCCTGCGCGGCCACGGCAATCTGCGATTTCGATGGCTTACCGGGGGTTTTGTAACCAGGCAGTTCGAGGGTGGGAGGCCAGTTCCAGGTCATGGTTCCAGTCTGTGCGGTCTTGGTCAGGTCGACCAGGACCGGCCCGGGGCGCCCGGTGGCGGCAATATGAAAGGCCTCGGCTATCCGGGTAGGAATGTCCTCGGCTTTCATCACCAAGAAGCCGTGTTTCGTCAGGGGCATCGAGGCCCCGACCACGTCGGATTCCTGGAAGGCATCGGTGCCGATGGAGTCCGCGCCGACCTGTCCGGTCAGCACCACCAGAGGTACGGAATCCATCATGGCATCTGCCAGGCCGGTCATCGCGTTAGTTGCAGCCGGCCCGGAAGTCAACAGCGCCACGCCGACTTTTCCGGTGGACTTGGCATAGCCTTCCGCGGCGTGTACCGAGCCCTGTTCATGGCGGTTCAAAATAAAGTTCAGGTCTTTCGCGTCGTAAAGCGTATCGAAAGTAGAGAGAATCGCCCCGCCCGGCAGCCCGAATACGTCGGTTACCCCCAGGGCTTCCAGGGTGCGAATCACAGCTTCGGCTCCGGTGATGACTTCGCCGCTGTTGGCAGGATTCTGGGTAGGTTCCTCTTGACCTGGGGTCTGGTCAGCTTTAGCACTCATGGCTACACTGTAGCGGGAGTCTCCGGACTTCGCATCCGCGTCTCACTATGTGGATTTTGGGCCCATATTCTGAGATACGTTAGGCGAGGTGCGAGGTCGTCGGTTTGGTTCCCGGTTCGAGGTCGCCGCGCCCCGGGCTCGCCGCAAGGCCGACAATTGCGGTGGATGGTGGCGCTCTGGGTAGTTCAGCGTACCGGGTGGTGGTCTTCGTCGTTGCGCAGGTCGGGGGTGGAGTGTGTCGGGCTTTCGAAGGCCCACTTGCGGTCAGTCAGGACCCGAGCCAGGGCCTGTCCAATCCCGATCGCGGCGATGGTGAAAAGCACCGCAAAGAGCGGGGGGCAAAACGCCCAGATCCACCGGATCCACCACGAAAGAAGAAGCGTCGGTGGGGTTCAGGGCAGTGACAGAGCGATACAACGGCACCCCAGGGATCATGATGACTACGGCAGGAACCGAGAGACTGACGCGCGAAGCCTTGACGTAGCGCGTAATCAGGGCCACCACCAGCCCCACCACCAGCGAAGCCAAACCCACCGCCAAGGGACCGGGCAGATTAATCTCGGTGGCCAGATAAATCCGCGCGGGGTTCGTCGCCGCGGCGATGCACGCCGAAATCAGGCACAGCTGCGCCGGAGAGTTAAAGAGCATGGCGAATCCGAAAGCCGCGGCGAAGCTGGAGATGATTCGCAACCCCAGCATCAACCACCACGACAGCGAAACCTCATAGTCGACCTCGACCGGCCATGCATAGAGGAAAGACACCACCCACACCGACACCGCCGCCGAAGTCATCACCATCGCGGTGTAGGCTCCTCTGGACAGCCCCGAGAGGAAATCCCCGCGCACCAGGTCCAGCATCGCGGTAACCATGGGGAAACCGGGAATCAGGAACAGAATCGAAGAGATGAAACCCGCCTGGTGAAAGTGCGATGCGAAACCCAGATTCGCCAACAGCGTGGCCACTGCGACATAGAGAGAAGCCGCCACGAAGCCACAAGCCAGCCACACCGCAAAGTGATTCATGTGACGATGCAGCATTTGGCGCCGCAAGAACTGCCCGGCGAAAGCCCCAATCAACACCGAAAAGCACTCCACCGCCCCGCCTTGGTTGAGGAAGGCGAAACCGGCGCAGGCGAAACCCGAGGCGAAGGCGTTGAGGAACCAGCCGTAACGCGCCGGGGTGTGTTCGATGCGGTGCAGTTCCTTTTCGAGGTCCTCGGCGCGGGTTTTCGGTTCGAGGTTCGCCACCAGGTTGTTGAGGACTTCCAGTCTGTCGGCATTCACCCCGATGACGCGTTGGTCGTTTACCGAGGTGCGGAAGGTGTGGTTGGCGTAGGCGGTGACGATCATCTCGTTCATAGAGAGCTGGACGTGGAGGCGTTCAATTCCCAGCGAGGCCGCCACTCGCGCCATCGAGACCTTGGTGCGGTACGCCCCCGCACCGGCCGACATCATCAACCGCCCAAAATGCGACACCACCATAGTCTGTACCGCCAAACGTTCGTGGGCGGCCTCGATTTGGGGATCTATCGCGCCAGGTTGCGGTGCGGGTTGCAGCGCAGGTTGCGGTGCGGAGTTAGAAACTGGTACGGATTGGGAATCTGCCTGATCCACTTCTTACCTTTCGATTCAAGGACCTTTAGAACATCCCGATAATCTTGGCGCACAGAATCTTGCCGACCATCGCCACGGGATAGACCATGGCGTAGCCCAAGGCCACGCGCGCATCCACCGAGGTCCGACTGTTGGCGTAGGCCAAAACTGCGGGTTGGGTCTGGGCCCCACCCAGCAGACCGGCCAGTTTCGTCCCGCCCATCTTGAAACCCCAGCGCATCGTCACGAAGAGCCCGACCCCCACTGTCAGGGTGATGGCCGCTCCCAGAATCAGCATCTTCCACCAGTCCCCACCGGTGAAAGCTTTGGTAATGGAACCCCCGGCGTTCATTCCGGCCTGCGCCAGGAACACCAGCAATCCGAATTCGCTCAGAACCTGGCAGGTAGTGTAGGGAATCGCGGTGACGATCGGCCCGATGCGCCCCACTCGCCCAAACAGCAGCCCCACGATTAAGGTGCCCGCCGCCGAACCGATGGTGAAGTGTCCACCCATGGGGTTCAAGATCGGCACCATACCCAGCAAAATCCCCAACGCCATTCCCAGCCCCAGCGCCACCGGACTCAGAGAAGTCAGCCCGCGGGTGGAATCCCCCAGGTACTTATTCACTTCTTTGATCTGGGAAATCGGCGCCACCACGCGTAGTCGGTCACCCAGCTGCAGCACCAAATCCGGGTACCCCACCATATCTACGTCCCCGCGCCGCACCCGAGAGACGGTAGCGCCGAAACGGTCACCCATATTCAGCTCCGCGATGGTTTTCCCGGCCTTGGATGCATCGGACAGGGTGATGCGGCGGTAGTCCAGATAGGAGCGGTCGCTCTGCAAGGGGGTGGCTGGAGGGGTGGCCGAGTTCGTGGATGACGGACTCGACTGAGGCCAAGGCGCCGACGATGGTGACGAGGTCGCCCTGGTCGAGGACGTCGGACATATTCGGTCGGGTGATGGGTCCGGATTCGCCGCGCCGCAGTCGGGGGAAAGCCAAGCGTTCGTCGTAGCGTTGAAAGATGTCGCCGATTCGAGGGTGGTCCTCGCGTTCCACGCGAATGGTTTTCGAGACGATGGGTGCGGGGACATCGGTGTCGTTTTTCCCATAGTTCAAGGCCAAAGTGGCCATGATGATCATGCCGATAACTCCGAAGAGGTAGGCGATAGAGTAACCCACGGTGGCGTCAGCCAAGTCCCCGGAGGCGGAACCGGCAGCTTCGAGGGCAGGAGTGTTGGTTATGCTCCCGCGAAGGTACCGGCACTTTGGGCGGCGTTCATCCCCAACAGCTTCCCCAAACCCACGGCTACTCCGGAGGCCAAGATGAATATCCCGATGAGGGCCAAAATGGGCCCACCGGCAGTTTTCAAAGAAGAAAAGAAGTTCGGACCGGAACTGATGCCGATCGCAAAGGCAAAGAGCGCCAAGCCCAAGGTCCCCAGTTCCTTACTGATGGTCATCTCTACCCCGTAGGAGTAAGCGACGGCTCCCAACGCGATGGCGCTAAAGAGAACCGCGGCGGCTCCCAGAGATATCTTCTTCACCGCGATGTGTCCGAAAGCCATCCCCACACCCAGCAACAGGAACAGCAGCAGCACGGTGTTCTCGGCCAAGAACTCAAAGACAGTCAGCATACCTACCCTTTCGAATTTTCCAACCCCTGATTTTATCTTGCATTTTTGCGTCAGGCTAGGACCTATGGGCATGGTGTACAAAGCGGCTGTTACCGAATTGTTACCTCTTCAGCTTTCCCCTCTGGTGTTCACTGTGACACGCTATTACTATGCATTCTGTACTTCTCGGCACCGAGCTGGAGCGCTATTACGGCAGCTTCTGTGCCGTGGACGGTATCGATATTCGCCTCGATGAAGGCCAGATTGTGGGCCTGATTGGACCTAACGGTGCAGGTAAAACCACCTTGATGCTGATGCTGTCGGGAATGCTGGCACCTTCGGCGGGTTCGGTAAAAGTAGGCGGAGTAGACTTCGCCACGAATCCGCGCCAGGCACGCGCCCAGATTGGGTGGCTTCCCGATACTTTCGGCGCCTGGGGAGATTTGCGGGTGCGGGAAATCATCTATCACTTCGCCCGGCTCTATGGCATGACTCGAAAAGCCGCTTTGTACCGCACATCTGAACTGCTGGAACTGGTACACCTGAGCGATTATGCGAATCTGCCGGGACACATCTTGTCGCGCGGTCAAAGCAGCGCCTGGGAGTGGCGCGCACTCTGGTTGGAGACCCGAAGGTGCTGTTGCTGGACGAACCGACTTCCGGGATGGATCCGCGCGGCCGTATAGAGCTTAGGCGCCTGCTGCGCGAAATGGCCGACCAGGGCTTGGCGATTCTGATTTCCTCCCACGTATTGACCGAGATGGAAGGCATCGTTGATGACGCAGTTTTCATGAAGAACGGCAAGGCGATGGACCTCAGCTGGATTCACGAGGACGCCGATTCCTCGAATCTGTCGGTGCTGAAGTACCATCTCAGCGCCCTCGAAGCCGATGCGCTGCGTCGCTTTTTCGCGGACTCCCAGTGGGCGGGACAAGCCATTAACGACACGGGCCGCGAATACGAAGTCGAACTCGACAGTTTAGAAGCCGCGGCGAAACTGCTGCAAGAAGTTACCGCCAGCGGCGTCCTCGTCACCGATTTCACCCGACAGAAACAGACCTTGGAAGATATCTATCTCCAGATAGAGGAGGGGTGGCAATGAGTCAGTCTCCATCCCATGAAAGCACTACCAAAGTCACTCTCCCCAGTTCCTTCGTCGCTATCATGACGGTGATTCGCCTGGAACTCAGCGGGCGGGCACGTTCGCGTAAATGGATTCTGGCGATGGTGGCGTGGGTTGCGGTCCTGGCAGTGATGTGGCTGGGTTTCAGCACTCTGTCTGATCTGCTGGGGTCGGGCCGTTACGAGGACAACGCCTCGGTAACGCGGCGCATCGCCCAGGGTGGTTTCATCGCGCTGCTCTATTTCACCTTGACGATTTCTTTGATCGTCTCTCCCAGTTTGTCTTCGACTTCTATCAACGGCGACCGCGAACACGCCAATCTGGCCATCTTGCAGGCCGCACCGCTCAGTACCGGTCAGCTGCTGTGGGGAAAGCTGCTCTCTGCCTGGCTGGGGGCGGCTTTCATCCCTGGTGGCGGCGGTGCCCCTGGGAGTCATCGCCCTGACGCATGACTTAGGGTTTTGGGGTGCTGGGACGCACTATCTGTTTCCTGCTGATAGAGAGTTTCGTGGTCTGCGCCATCGGCCTGGGTTTCTCGGCCTTGATTCCCCGCCCGGTGCACTCGGTGCTGGCTACTTTCCTCAGCATCGTCACCATCAGCGCGATACTGCCGCTGGGCTTTACCTTCCTCAGTGATTCTCTGCGCGAAACCGGCAGCTACAACCGCATGGTTCTGAGCTACCAGCAGTCCTACTATGACCGCATGAAAGAACAAAAGAACTGGGAGCTGGAACCCAAAGCCTCCGAAAAGCAGTGCCAACCCGAAAAGCAACTGCTGCGCGTCACCCACACGGAAAAAGCTTGGCTGATGCTGGGGGTTTCGCCTTTATCTGATGATGCCCGATGCCATCGAAGGAGACCTGACGCGCACTCAGCTGCGCTCCCAACTGGCCCAGGCAAAGCGCAAAGGCAAAGGGGTTTGGGGCCACGAATTTCTTGGGTTCCTCAGCTGAATACCTGGCTCGGATGCGTGCCGGGAACCCCTCGCTGCAAGACGAGATTGATTTCTTCACCGACGCCTCGGCCCCGCGTATCTCTCGTAGCGATGCCTGCTACGTCGACGAAACCGGCGCCATCACCGAGGTCCCCAGCAAACAGATTCTGGGGCCGGAACAAAAACCCTCGCGATAAAACCCGCACCGATTTTCCTCGACTATCTCGGCACTTCGTGGATTTGGGGCATGGGGGCTGCATCTGTTGTTAGCTCGCGGGCGCCTTGACCACCGCCTGGCTGCGCCTGAAAACCCCGATACGCCGTCTGCCTCCCGGCGTTCGCATCGCCTAAGACCGCCGGCTACTGAGAAGGCAGGGCCTGTTGGGGACAGCTGGAAAGTACCTGTCGCATCGCCCGAGATTCTTCGGGAGTCACCCACAAACCGTACTTGGCCTTCACTGCAATCTGGCGCGCCACGTAGGGGCAGTGAAAGGCGGCCCGGGGCGGCAGCCACTTGGATGCATCGTCGGATTCCTTGTCTTGATTGGTATCTCCGTCGGTGGCCAGCAGGTTCAGCGGGTCATTCGCTACCGCCTCGCGCTGGCGCGCGCTCAGGTGGCGTCCCCCGGTTCGCCACACATTACCCAAAGCCACCACGTGGTCTATCTGCACTGCCGCGGAACTGCCCGACCCGCGTCTAAACTCGATGCGTTTACCCGTATATTCGTCTGCCAAAACTCCGCTCTGTACAACACAATTCGCGGGTCTAACCTGGCGAAACTTAACGTCTTCTAAGTCACGCGCCAAAATCTCGTTGCGAGTATTACAATCGTCCCCGTCCAGATCCAACCATCCATCCCCGAAAAGTTTCCGGTTGTAATCATTGGAAGGGTCTTTTTGCCTGACTTGCAAGGTTCCCAGCACTTCCAGGGCGAGGCCGCTAGGGTTTGCGTTTGTGGCGTTTTCTGCGTTCGCGCCCGAGGATATTTCCAGACTTTGGGTGGTGGAGTTAGTTTCGTGGGGGTTTGAGTTTTGGCTGGAGGTACCCCCGGGTTCTATCCCGAATTGAGTGAGGTCCACCCCTAAACTCTGCAAGAACTCTGAACCTGCGCCTCCCCCGGCATAAATAGTCACGCCGATGGCCCCGGCGGCAACTATCGCCGCCAGGCCGCGCCAGGATTTCGGCGGACGCCAGGGGCCCTTTTCTGTTTCGCTCATGACTCTAAATTAGCATCAGCCCCCAGGCCCGCCCGGTACCAGTGAAGTTGACCGGTGATGTCGGTGACTTGCACGCACAGTTCACCATCTTTATAGAGTTCCAGGCCTGTTTCGGCGGGGATAAAATCGGTGGCTATCGCCGTGTTCTTGGTCGCGAAGCTCGCCAGACTCGGGCGAAACACCTGCCCGTCACAGTGGGGATCTATGGCTATGACATCCACCAAGTTCTGCCACGGCATCTCCTTGGCGCCTTGATTGACCAAAAGCGCTTGCAGTTGCGGCAACTCGACCCGCTCTATGCGCCACCCCGCTTTCTTGGACAGCATCCGCACCCGCACCGCACTGCCGTTTGCGCCCTCCCCGCGAACCTCGCTCAACCCACGAACCTCTCCGGGGACGTGACGATACACCGCAACCCCCACCCCGGCCTCGACCAGGCGGCGCCTGGCCAACGCCAAACCCAGGTCGGTACGCTCTATCCCCACGGTGCGCATCCCCAGACGCGCCCCCGCCTCCAAGGTAGTCCCCGAACCAGCGAAGGCGTCCAACACCAGACCGCCGGGCGGGCAAGCAGCCCGTAGGGCTCGCTGCACCACCGCCAGGGGCTTTTGAGTGGGGTAACCGGTCCAGGAATCCGCGTGATTCGGCGGACGGGGAATATCCCACACATCGGGGCTCACCATGCCTTCGGGATGAAAGTGGGCGCGGCGCTTGGGGGCAATGGCGGCGCGATACGGTACCCGCACAGCCTCGGGGTCAAAGAAGTGGCGCCCGGCACGTTTGGCGTAGAACAAGATGGTGTCGTGCTTGCGCCCAAAGCGCCGCCGTGACCCCCCACCGGACCCGTAACTCCACACGATTTCGTTGAGCAGATTGCGCGCGCCGAACACCTCGTCCATCACCAGACGCAAGCTGGCGGCGGCGTGCCAGTCGCAGTGCAGATAGATGGACCCCGCCTCGGCCAAAGTTTCTCGCAGCAAGACCAGGCGTTCATACATGAACTGCAGATAGTGGGCTTGATCCCAGCGGTCCTGGTATTGCTGGGGCGCCAGGGTGAGGGTGGGGGCAGGGACACTTGTTGCGGGCGCGGGGGCAGAGGCACTCGCGGCGGGGTTTGCGGTGGGGTTTGCAGGGGGTTGCGGTGGGGTTTGCGGGGGTTGTGGTGGGGTCGGGGTCTGGGTGGGGGCGCAGTTTGAGTTTTGCCTGGTAGTTCGCCTGGGGAGTAAAAGGGCGGATCGATATAGATGCAGTCGACCTTCCCGCGCAGTTCAGGCAAAATCGCGCCCAGCACCTCCAGGTTTTCTCCCTGGTACACACGGTGTTTGGGGGTCGCACGGGGTGCCTGGTTGCGCGGCCTGGGGTTTCGCAGTGCAGCCCGGGGCGAGGAAGGGAGACCAAACTTCGGCCAGTTGCGGTTTTGGGGTGCGCGGATCCGGGTCGAGGTCCGGGGTACGTTTCCCAGGGCCACTGCAGGGTTAGGGCGGGTGGTGAAGTCTGGGGGCTCATGGGTTTTACTCTATGTGATGGCGGGGATTTTTCGAGGCGTGCCCGGGTGCAGATGTGGTGGCTGGACTGCAGCGATTATCAAATCACGAGTATCTCTTTGGGGTGGCGCAACGGGCCTCGACTTTGCCTGCCTGCCAGGGTGGAATCTGGTTATGAGGTCCGGGGGCAAATTTTCGGGTAGATTTGGGCGCAGAACGTGGCGAAGGGATATGGCATGACGGACAGAGACGCTTTTGACGATGACTTCCCCCCAGAGTGGAACATGCCGGTTCCTGCCTTGCTGCCGCCGCACCGGGACCGCATCAAATGGATTTTAGAGGATAACGGCTGGAGCTATCACGTGGGGCACGATGGCACGGTTTCCGGCAAGTGGAATCTGGGTATCTACAGCTTTGAGTTATACGGCAGGAAAGAAGAAATTTTCTGTGTGAGAGGTACCTGGCACAAGACTCCCGAGCTGGACGATTATATTTTGGCGACTTCCATTTGCAATAGCTGGAATGAACACCGCTTTTGGCCTAAGGCCTATGCCCACATTGATGAAGAAGGCAAGTTGATGATTCAAACCGAAATGGCTGTGAGTTATTTGTCCGGTGTGACTGACACGCAACTCGAAGACCATATCCACTGTGCCTTGAGTACCTCCGAAACATTCTTCGAGGAACTTGAAACCAAGCTCCCCCACGCCCACCGCCTCAACTAAACCGCGGTCTACCTGCAGTATGTTTGAAAAAACGCGCCCAAATCTCCTTGTCTACCTGTAACGCACCATACAAAGGTTTAAGAAGGTAGGAGCCACCACAGGGGGCGGCCTTTGGCGCGGTAGCGCTCGATGAAACGCTCCAGACGGATCGACCAATAGGCCCACATGCCACGGCGGGTCTCTAAACCCACCTCCGCAACCGCAGATTCATCCGATTTCTCGCCACCCCCACGACGCTTGCGTACTGCCGGGGCCTGGACCTCGGCATAAAACCCACAACTGGAAACCAAAGACGAATCCCACGCCAGATTCACCACCGCTTCTATCTCCTCCAAAGACTCCACCGGGTTTCGCCGGTGTACCCGTGATTTCGGTAAAGATTTGTTCCGAAACGCGGGCTGACATCAAGTGGGACATATCGCGCGTCTGAATCGGCGAATGTTGGGCCCGAGGCTGCCCGCCTGTATTTCGCAAGGACTCCTCCCCAGACTCTAAAGCCTGAATATCTGGTTCGCGGGTATCTAAGGCGATTGCCGAACCGATGGCGAAAATATTGCTGTAACTGGGATTGCGGAAAGTCTTGGGCCAGACCTCTTGCATCTTGCCGGTACGCTCGTCCTCGGCGCGTGACGCATCCACCCGCAGCCGCCCCCAGCCATCATAAAGACGCGAAGATATGTCCTCGCCATCCCTCGCCCAGACCTTCAGCGGAGTAAGCACCCGAGATGCCTCGGTGACCACCAAGTCACAAGTCAACTCCCAAGGCCCCGGAACCCCGTCCCTACCCCAGTGACCACCACCGCTTCCCTCGCCACCACCCGCAGCGCGGACCTCACCCCCGGAAAACACCGGACGACCTCGACCCGTGCCACCCGAAACATAGACATCGGCGCCCTCGACCGGCAAGAACCGCAGTCGCATCCCGTTTATGCCTGACATCCGCATCCCGCGTGCAACGCAATCCCACGGAAATCAAAAAGCTGTTCCAAAGAACGACGCACTTGGTTTTCGATGTCTTGCACCAGGGCGTCAGGGACGCCGCGCCGCTTTGACGAAAGCGCCTTCGTCCCCACCCAACAAAGCCGGGCCAACAGAGGGACCGCGCCGCAGCAGATCCGCAATCCAAGGCTGTCCGGCATCGAAAAAGTGCAGTTCGACACGCGATCGCAGCCCCTCGGAACGCAGCAGGGAATCCAGCGCCAAGATATATTCCAAGGCTCCGTAATATCCGCCCATTCCGCGATAGGAACGACCCACCGCGATGCGTTTGGGCTCCATGTCCAGTGGGGAATCCTGCAGCTCCGAAACCAGGCGGCGCAGCTCCACCGCCCCGGCCTGGGCGGAATCCAAGCGGTCGATGACACAGGTCGGCACCGTGGCGGCCTCGGCGGGGAGCCCGGCCACCTTGTCGATGTCGTGTCCCGTGGCGATCACCAGATAGTCATAGGGCACCCGAGCGACTTCCCCGTTGAGATAGCTGCCGGTAAACACCATCTCTACCTGTGGGCGTTCGTCCTCCCTGGTGCCGCCCGGATAGATGGCGCGCGCCATGCCTTGGTGAAAAATCACGCCTTTAGAGCGATACAGCGGCCCAAGTTCGATGATTTCGCGTTCGCTATCCTGCAGATTCGCCGCAATCTGGGCCAGAGAATCTGGATTTACCCACACCTTTCCCGGGCTGATGACGATGATTTCGTGTTCTTGCTCCAGTTTGTGCCGCAGCCCCAGCGCCGTGGAGTGACCGGCCATCCCCGCGCCTATCACCACGATACGTGCCATCGGTGTTTCGCCTTTCTCGAGGTTCGCGCCGCGGGCTCGCCGCGACTGCGGTTGGTGGGTTGCTTCAGTCCTCGAGCCGACGCTGCAGCGTAGAGGTGGCTTGTTCGACCGGGCGAATCACCACTTGGTCGATATTCACGTGCGCGGGCAGCGATACCGCCCAAGTGATGGCCCCGGCGATATCGGCCCCCACCAAAGGGTGCTTGACCTGGGAATACACCTGTTCAGCGCGGGCAGAGTCCCCCCAGGCGCGTCAGGGAAAACTCTGGGGTTTGCACCAATCCAGGCAAGACCTCGATGACGCGCACGGGCTTTCCCACCAGTTCCAGCCGCAAGGTTTGGGGCAGCATCTGTTCGGCGTGTTTCGCCGCGGTATAGCCCGCGCCTCCCGGATAGGTACTGATTGCGGCGGTCGAAGTGACATAAACCAGGTCTCCGCCGCCGTTTCCAGCAAATGCGGCAGAAAAGCCTGGGTCACCTGCAAGGCAGAAATCACGTTGCGGTCATACATTTCACGCCACTTTTCGGGTTCCCCACTGGCGACGGGGTCACTTCCCAACGCGCCGCCCGCATTGTTGATAACCGTGGTGACGGGGTCGGGGTAGGTGGCGTATTCGTAGAGGGCCCGGACCTGTTCAAGGTCGGCGAGGTCCGCGGCGAAGGCGCGGCAGCCCGTGAGTCGCGCCAAACCGGCGAGGCGTTCACGGCGCCTCGCCGTGGCGGTCACCATCCAGCCGGCCTGCCGCAGCGCCACCACGGTGTCCCAGCCGATTCCGGTTGACGCGCCCGTGACGAGGGCATGGCCGGGTTTACGCGGCGGGGTCGGGGGTGGGGTGGGGATACCGAAGGTAGCCGGGTCGAGGTCCGCCGTGGCGGGGTCGATGGGTCCAAACTTGGTTGAGCTGGGGTTTTTGTTTCATGTCTGCACTTTCTGATTTTGGAGCCAGATTTTTGCCGCTGGGTCCACGCTATAGACTTACTTTATCGAAGATATTGCGTGCAGGTCGCGCCGTTACAGGACAGGAGTCAAAGATGAAGCTGGGGTTTATCGGTTTAGGGGCAATGGGCGGGGCCATCGCCAGTGGCGCCTTGCGAAAGGGCTTCATCTCGGGGTCGGACTTGGTTTTCACCGCTTTGAACTGCAACGGTGACCACCCTTTGACTCAGGAATTCGGGGTGCAACAACTTTGTGAAAACACCGAACTGGTTCGGCAAGTCGATGCGGTAGTTGTGGCGGTCAAGCCCAAGCACATCATGGCGGTGCTGGAAGAAATCCGTCCGGTATTGGGCAATAAATTAGTGCTTTCCATTGCCGGGGGTGTTCCGGTGGCGGCCTTGGAAGGTTCCCTGGAGCCGGGGGCCGCGGTGGTGCGAGTGATGCCGAATATTAATGCCCTGGTAGGTGCCTCGATGTCGGCGTTGTGCGCGGGGAAAGGCACCACCGCGGAACAACTACAGTTCGCCCAAGATTTGTTTAATTCCGTGGGTCGCGCGATTATCCTAGACGAATCGCTTTTCGGGGCTTTCACGCCGCTGGCGGGTTGTGCGCCGGCCTGGACCTATACCTATGTCGAGGCTCTGGCAAAGGCCGGGGTAGCGGCCGGCTTAACGAAGGCGGATGCGGTGGCGGCCGCTACCCAGATGCTGCTGGGTTCGGCGCTGATGCTGCAAGATGCCTTGGAACAGGGCAAACACCCCGGACAGTTGGTAGACCAGGTGTGCTCTCCCGGCGGCTCTACCATCGCAGGGCTTTTGGCGGGTGAAACCGCGGGTTTCAGCAACTCGGTGGTGCAGATGGTGCGCGGGGCCATGGCCCAAGACGCCAAGGCGCTAAACTAAGACCCAAAACGCAACAGAAGGGATGAACGTGACCCAGAACCTCGTGACTTATCCGGCCACCCTACCGGCACCGCAAGTACCGGCGAAAACCACTTTGGACGGAATCGAAGCCAAGTGGGCCCCGGTGTGGGAAGAAAACGGCACCTACCGTTTCAATCCCGACACCACTCGCAGCGAAGTGTATTCGATCGACACTCCCCCGCCCACGGTTTCGGGTTCATTGCATGTGGGTCACGTCTTTAGCTATACCCACACCGACTTGGTGGCGCGGTATCAGCGCATGCAAGGGAAAAACGTCTACTACCCCATGGGTTGGGACGACAACGGTTTGCCCACCGAACGGCGCGTCCAGAACTACTTCGGGGTGCGCTGTGACCCTTCCCTGCCCTACCAGCCGGATTTCCAGCCCCCACACCAGGGAGGAGACGGCAAATCTATTAAATGGCCGACCAGGTTCCCATCAGCCGCCGCAACTTTGTGGAACTGTGCCAGCGCCTGACCGCCGAAGACGAGAAACAGTTCGAGGCGCTGTGGCGACGACTGGGGCTGTCGGTGGACTGGAGTTCCACCATGCAGACCATCGGGGACCACGCCCAAAAGGTCGCCCAAACCATGTTCTTGCGCAACCTGGCGCGAGGGGAAGCCTACCAGGCCGAGGCCCCCGGATTGTGGGACGTGACTTTCCAGACCGCGGTGGCCCAGGCCGAACTTGAGGCCCGCGACTATCCGGGCCACTATCATTCTTTAGCTTTCCACCTAGAGGACGGCCAAGACATCATCATTGAAACTACCCGTCCCGAGCTGCTGCCGGCCTGTTGCGCTTTGATTGCCCACCCCGAGGATGAACGCTACCAGGCGTACTTCGGGAAATACGTGACTTCTCCCGGTTTCGAGGTACCGGTGCCGGTGCTGGCTCACCCCAAGGCAGAGATGGAAAAGGGTTCCGGCATCGCCATGTGCTGTACCTTCGGTGATTTGGTGGACGTCGAATGGTGGCGCGACCTGTCGCTGCCGACCCGCACGGTGCTGCGCAAAGACGGACGATTGCAGGCCGAGACCCCGCAGTGGATTGAATCGGAACGCGGGCGTGAACTCTATGCGGCTTGCGCGGGGGCCACCACATTTACGGCGCGGAAAACCATCGTTGAGGCACTGCGGGCCTCGGGCGAGATGCTGGGTGACCCAAAGCCAACCCAGCGCATGACGAACTTCTTTGAAAAAGGCGACAAACCGCTGGAAATCGTGACTTCACGGCAGTGGTATATCCGCAACGGCGGCGCACCTTTTGTACGAGAAAACGGAACAGCTGACCTGCGAGAGGAACTCTTGGAGCGCGGCCAAGAACTGGGATTCGTTCCGGACTTCATGCGGGTGCGCTATGACAACTGGGTCAACGGGCTGAACTCGGACTGGCTGATTTCACGCCAGCGCTTCTTTGGGGTGCCCATCCCGCTGTGGTACCCGGTGTTGGAATCCGGAGACACGGATTTCGACCACCCCCTGGTTCCCGCCGAGGAACAGTTGCCTATCGATCCTTCCATAGATGTCCCCGCCGGTTACACACAATCCCAACGCGGGGTTCCGGGTGGCTTCGTAGCAGAGGTAGACATCATGGATACCTGGGCGACTTCCTCTCTGACCCCAGAAATCTACGCCGGTTTCTTGGGCAACCAGGACTTGTTTGAAAAAGTCTTCCCCATGGATCTGCGTCCCCAGGGCCAAGACATCATCCGCACCTGGCTGTTCTCTACCGTGGTGCGCGCACATCTAGAGTTCGATTGCCTGCCTTGGAAACAGGCCACTATCTCGGGGTGGATTTTGGATCCGGACCGGAAAAAAATGTCGAAGTCTAAAGGCAATGTCGTCACCCCCATGAGTCTGCTGGAATCGCATTCTTCCGACGCGGTGCGCTACTGGGCGGCTTCGGCGCGCCTGGGCACCGACGCGGCTTTCGACGAAGGACAGATGAAGGTGGGGCGTCGCTTGGCGATCAAACTGCTGAACGCTTCGAAGTTCGCCCTGGGGATGGGCGGCGATGCCGCAATGTCGCTCGATCCGGCACAGGTCTGTGTAGAAGTGGATCGTTCCCTGCTGGCTTCTTTGTCGCAAGTTATCGATACCGCCACCCAGGCTTTCGAAAAATACGACCACGCCCGCGCCCTGGAAGTAACCGAGAGTTTCTTCTGGACTCTGTGCGACGACTACCTGGAACTGGTAAAGGATCGCGCCTACGGGGTAGACACCTGGGCCACACCTGCCGAAGTCGCCTCGGCTCGTACCACCCTGGCCCTCGCCATCGACAACGTGGTGCGGCTCCTGGCGCCTTTCCTGCCCTACACCTGCGAAGAAGTCTGGTCCTGGTACCGTCCCCAAGACGGTTCGGTACACCAAAGTTCCTGGCCGGTTTCCGCCCCGCTCCAGTTTCTGGGCGGTGACCCCGAAGTGCTGCGCGTCGCCGGAGCGGCGCTCTCGGCCCTGCGCAAGGTCAAATCCGACGCAAAGGTATCCCAGCGCACCCCCTTCGTATCCGCCACCCTCACTTTCCCCGCCGGAACCCAAGCCCTGGCCGAAAAGTCTTTGGAAGACCTCGTCGCGGCAAACCACGTCGAAGGCAGCCTGAAATTCATAGAAGGCCCGGTGGACTCCGCCCTGGTCAGTGAATCCGAGCTGGGCGAAGCCCCGGCGAAACAGGCAAAGTGAACCCAAAGTCGATAGACTAGCTGGAGATTTCCCAAAGATAGGATGAGTTTTGACTGAAACACCGCAATTCCGTAACCCGTTGAAAGTCACCACGCTGTCTGACGGCACCATGCAGGTGGAAAACCCCGCCATCACCACCATTCCCCACGACTGGAACATCATCAAGTTGCTGTTGAATCGGGTCGAGCGCAATCCGCGCGGCACGGTGATTGAACGCAAAATCGGTCTGGGATCGGAATGGCAAAAGCTGGCCGCCCAGGACTTCCTGACCGAGGTCGACACCGTGGCGCGCGGGCTGTTCGCTTTGGGGCTGCGTCCGGGCGGGCGCATGGCCACTATGGCGCACACCTCTTACGAGTGGACCTTGCTGGACTACGCCTGCTGGAGTGTGGGCGCGGCGAATGTCCCGATCTACGAGACTTCTTCACTGACCCAGATCGGCAACATTCTGCGCGAATCCGGGGTACGTCTGGTCTTTACCGAGGACGCGCGCTTGGCCGAGGCCGTGCGGATTGCCGCCACCCAAGAAAAGCTGGAGGTGCGCGTATTGGCCCTGGACCTGGGGGCGCTCAACGCCTTGCAGGAAGCCAGCCGCACCGTGGCGCAGGCCGAGGTGGACCGCGCCCGCGAACAGTTGACTCTGGATTCCGAGGCCACCATCATCTATACCTCGGGAACTTCTGGAACCCCGAAAGGCACCGTGTTGACTCACGGGAACTTTACCCAGCTGGTGTGGCAAAACCAGGACTGGATGCCCGAATTCTCCAAGGATCCGCGTGCTCGCCTGCTGTTGTTCCTGCCGCTGGCTCACGTCTATGCCCGGCTGTTGGAAGTCTTTATTATTTCGGGTAACGGTACCTTGGGGCACACTCCCAGCATCAAGAACCTGCTGCCCGATATCCAGTCCTTCCACCCGACTTATCTGTTGGTGGTGCCTCGCGTCTTGGAAAAGATTTATAACTCAGCCGACGCCCAAGCCGCGACTTCCAAGCCGAAACACATCATCTTCAAGCGCGCGGTGCGTTGCGCCTTGGATTACTCCCGCGCCTTGGATACTCCCCAGGGGCCCACACGTTGGCTGCGGGTGCGCCACGCCTTCTACGAACAAGTGGTCTACCGCAAACTGATGAATCTGCTGGGTGGGCGCTGTGAATTCGTTATCTCTGGCGGTGGGGCCTTGGGGCTGCACCTGTCGCACTTCTATCGCGGGATTGGGTTGAACGTCTTAGAGGGCTATGGCTTGACCGAATCCACTGCCCCGATAGCGGTGAACACCATGCGGCAAAAGAAAATCGGCACCGTGGGACCGCCGGTAGTTTCCGCTACGATTCGCGTCACCCCCGACGGAGAAATCCTCGCGAAGGGCCCGACGGTCAGCCCCGGATATTTGAACCCCGAACACAACGAGGGGATTTTCGATACCGACGGATTCATGCACACCGGGGACCTGGGGCACCTGGACGCCAACGGGATGCTCTCTATCACCGGTCGCGCCAAGGAAATCCTGGTTACCGCGGGTGGAAAGAACGTGGTTCCCGCTACTCTAGAGGGCCCGCTGCAGTCCCACCCCTTGATTTCCCAGATCATGATTGTGGGCGAGGGACGACCCTTCGTGGGTGCGCTGGTTACCTTGGACCTCGAGATGCTGCCTTCTTGGCTAAAGAAGCACAACCTCCCCGCCATGGATGTATCTACGGCTTCGCGCCACCCGGTGGTGCTGGACGCCATCAAGCGCGCTATCGACCGCGCCAACCAAGGTGTCTCGCGTGCCGAATCCATTCGCGAGTTCCGGGTACTGCCCTATGACTTCACCGAGGCGAACTCTATGTTGACTCCCTCGATGAAGGTGCGACGCAAGGTGGTTATGGAAAAGTGCGCGGCAGAGATTGAAGACATCTACGCCGGAATCCACGATGCCCAGGTCGAGGGTGGCTCGGGTAACGGTGGTTCGGTGCGCGGCATGATGGACCCCAGCAAAGTCACTGGTTACCTGCGTTCCATGCTGGGCCTGTCCAACAATGACTGAGGCAGGTCGAGAAAAGCTGGGCTGACAAGCCCGGCGTAACGACAGCTGAAACGGCTCCCGCATTATTGCGGGAGCCGTTTCAGTATGCTGTGGGGTTTTGCAAGGTTTTACCGGCGGAGGGCTTCGTGGTGACGGATGACTTCGTCGACGATGAAGCGCAAGAACTTCTGAGCGAACTCGGGGTCCAACCCCGAATCTTTGGCTAAGGCCTGGAGGCGTTCTACCTGAGAGGCTTCACGCTGCGGGTCTGCTGGGGGCAGGTCCAAGCGGGCCTTGAGCTGGCCGACTTTTTGGGTGCAGCGAAACCGCTCTGCCAAGAGATGCACCAAGGCAGCATCGATGTTATCGATAGTGGCGCGGTATTCGCGCAGCTCATGGGGAGTTTCGGGCGGGTTCGCGGCGGGGGCTTCGGCGTTCATGCGGGTAACTTTCTGTGCGGGTGGTGGAAACTGGGCTGCGGGAACTCAAGCAGACTTGCGGTTCGCGGATTCTTCTCGAGTCACGAAAACCGGTTCGGCGCCTTCAAGGACACACTGAGCGTTGATGATTACCTCAGCCACGTCCTCGCGCGAAGGCAAATCAAACATGGTTTGCGACAAGGTGTTCTCCATCAAGGTAGAGAGCGAACGCGCCCCGGTGCCGCGCTGTTCCGCCTTCTGCGCCACCGCGCGGATGGCGTCATCGGTGAAAAGTCAGCTTTACTCCGTCCAACTCAAAGAGCTGCTGGTACTGCTTCAAGATGGCGTTCTTTGGCTCGGTCAAGACCCGCGCCAAGTCCTCTACTTCCAAAGCAGAAACATTCGTGATCACAGGTAGACGCCCGATGAACTCGGGGATTAAACCGAATGTGTGCAAGTCATCTACCGTGGCTTTGGCATAGAGGTCGCCGTGTTCCTTGATGGACTTCAGATCCGAGCCGAATCCGGTGGAACGCTGCCCCAGACGAGCCTTTACGATGTCGTCTAAGCCCGCGAAAGCGCCAGCGGCGATGAAGAGAATCGAAGAAGTGTCGATTTCGAGGAACTCTTGGTTGGGGTGTTTGCGCCCACCCGTGGGAGGCACTGAAGCCACGGTGCCTTCGATGATCTTCAACAGGGCCTGTTGCACGCCTTCGCCCGAAACATCGCGAGTAATCGAGGCACCTTCGGCCTTGCGGGCAATCTTGTCGATTTCGTCGATGTAGATGATGCCGCGTTCGGCTTTTTTGATGTCGCCGTCGGCTGCCTGAATCAGGCGCAGCAAGATGTTTTCTACGTCTTCACCCACATAGCCGGCCTCGGTCAAAGCGGTGGCGTCGACGATACAGAAAGGCACTTTCAGTAAACGAGCCAGAGACCGGGCCAAGTGCGTCTTGCCCGTCCCCGTAGGGCCCAGCAGCAAGATATTCGACTTGGTCATCTCCATGCCACTGTCTTCGTTGCGGCGCATGGCCCGCACCCGCTTGTAGTGGTTATACACCGCGACGGACAGGGCGCGCTTGGCGGGTTCCTGGCCGATCACGTATTGCTGCAAGAAGTCAAAGATTTGGTGCGGGGTGGGCAAAACATCCAGGCCGGATTCCTTTTCGCCCTGTAGCTCCTCGGCGATAATTTCGTTGCACAGCTCGATGCACTCGTCACAGATATATACCCCTGGGCCAGCAATCAACTTGCGTACTTGTTTCTGCGACTTGCCGCAGAAAGAGCACTTCAGCATTTCTACACTTTCAGCCCGTGCCATACCCATCCTTTTCCCGGTGCATCCAACCCCAAAGGGCGAGCAAAGCTGACCCGCCGAAAAGGGGACTTAGTTCCAGTCTAGGGCCGCACCGCGGAAACCGCGAGAGCACACGCCATAAAGGAAAAAGCCGTCCTCGACCCGGAATCAGGCGTTACGCAACACGTAGGAAACTTTGAAACCTTCGTCACGGAAGTGCTGCTCCAGAGTTTCTGTATTCAAGGTATTCACACCCAGAATCACGAAAGAGCGATCCATCCCGGTGCGGTAAACCGCAATGTGGGTAATATTCGTGTCAATCTTTGCGGTGATCTGGGCAATATAGGACATCACGCCGGGCTGGTCATCTGCTTCGATCACCAGTCGAGTGCCGGGTTCGGCCGCACCGTTGATGTCGATAAATGCATCTAAACATCGGATTCGGTGATTACTCCGATAACCTTGTCGCCCTCTACTACCGGCAGGATCTCGCACTTTTCCTTGCGCAACAGAATCGCGGCCTCTTCCAGCAAAGCATCCGGTCCAATAGTAGGCGGGTTCTTGCGCATGATCTTATAGATCTTTAGCTTACTGAGCAAGTAAGCCACTTCTCCGAAAGACAGAGAAGTCGCCTGCGAAGGCATGGCGCGGTTGATATCCGAGCGCGAAATAATCCCCACCAGTTTCCCATCGCGAAGGGCGGGCAGTTTACTGACGTTGTGCTGCTTCATCAACTCTATAGCGTCGGGAACAGACGCGCCAGAATCAATAGTGAACGGATTAGCTGTCATCTTCCATTTGACGAACATATTTAGCCTCCCAGGTATGCTTTCTTAACTTCTTCGCTGGTCCGCAGTTCCTCGCCCGTACCACTCAGTACGATTTTGCCCGTCTCGATTACGTAGGCGCGATGCGCGATCTGCAGAGCCATATTTGCATTTTGCTCCACCAACATAATGGTTGTCCCGGTTTCGTTGATTTTTACGATGATGTCAGTACTTTCCTGGACAAAAGCGGGGCCAGCCCCATTGAGGGCTCGTCCAGCAACAGGAGTTTCGGCTTGGCCATCAACCCGCGCCCCATCGCCAACATCTGTTGCTCGCCACCCGACAGGGTCCCCGCCAGCTGGGTTTTGCGCTGGGCCAAGATGGGGAAACTCTCGAAAATCATCTCGAGGTCGGCGTTCATCCCGGCGCGGTCGCGGCGCAGATATCCGCCCAGGTCGAGGTTCTCCATCACGGTCATCTGCGCAAAGATGCGTCGTCCTTCGGGGACGTGCACCAGCCCGGCCTTGACCCTCTCGCGCGCCGAAACTTTAGTGATGTCGCACCCGTCCAGGGTGACGGTGCCGCCTACGGGACGCTCCAGCCCCGAAACTGTGCGCAAAGTTGTGGTTTTCCCCGCGCCGTTGGCGCCAATCAAAGTCACGATTTCCCCAGGGTTCACCTCTAAAGAAATCCCCTTCAAGGCCTGGATGCCACCGAAATTGACCTGTAAGTCTTTGACCGCAAACATCACTCCACCTCCTCTCCGAGATAGGCCTCGATAACTCGGGGGTTATTCCGGATTTCCTCTGGCGTCCCCGCGGCGATGATCACCCCGTGGTCCAAAACATAGATCCGCTCGCAGATCTTCATCACCAGGCTCATATCGTGTTCAATCAGCAAAATCGACAACTTGTATTCGCGTCGAATGAACTCGATCAGCTCCGTCAGATTCGCGGTTTCCGCCGGGTTCATCCCCGCCGCGGGTTCATCCAGCAGTAACAGCTTGGGTTCGGTAGCCAAAGCCCGGGCAATCTCGAGGTGCCGCTGGTCGCCGTAAGACAGGTTCCGGGCCAGTTCCTGGGCCTTGTCCCCCAGCTGCATCATCTCCAACAGCTCCAGAGATTGCCGCCGGGTCGCTTCGCGGGACCGCAACCACGCCGGGGTGTGGAACAGCGAAGCCGCCAAACTGTACTTTTCCTTGGTCTCCATGGCATAAATCACGTTATCCAGCACACACAGGTCCTTGAAGAGGCGAATGTTCTGGAAGGTACGCGCCACACCGGCCCGCGAAATCGCATAGGGTTTTTTGCCGCCCAGCTGTTGTTCACGTCCGTCATCGCGCCGGAATGCGATGGTGCCTTCAGAGGGCGGATACACTCCGGTCAAGAGGTTGAAAAACCGTGGTTTTCCCCGCGCCGTTGGGCCCGATCAACCCGATGAGCTCGCCTTCGTCGAGGTGCATCTCGACGTCGGAAACCGCCGCCAGTCCCCCGAAGTAGCGCGCCAGGTGCTTGACATCCAGAATTCTCGTCATCGCGACTCTCCTTCCTGGGTCGAGGACGAAGCCGCGGTTTGGGTGGGTTTCTTTCCGGGGATGAGGGAGGAGAGGAGTTTCAGTGAAAGCTCACGCGAACCCATCAATCCTTCGGGACGGAACACCATCAGCACCACCAAGACCAAAGCATAGATGATCATGCGGATTTCCGGGAAGGGCTGGAGCAGAGTGGAAACCACCGCCAAGAGAACCGCAGCGATGACGGAACCCGACAGAGAACCTAGACCCCCCAAAACCACGATTACCAAGATGTTTATAGACATCATGAAGTTGAAGAGGTCGGGTTTGACGAAGTAGAAGTAGGAAGCATAGAGCCCCCCCGCCAGGGCACCGAAGAAGGCCCCGACAGTAAAGGCCAGAGTCTTTACCCGGGTGGAACGCACGCCGATGGATTCAGCCGCAATTTCGTCCTCGCGCACCGCGATGCAGCCGTGGCCGTGACGCGAGTTCAAGAAGTTGCGGATGACGACGATAGTGCCTGCGGTGAAGACAAAGACCCAGGTCCAGTTGAGGAACTGCGGGATGGGCGACAGGCCCGCCGCGCCGTTGGTGAACTCGAAGTTCAACAACAGCACGCGGATGATTTCGGCCATGCCCAGAGTTGCGATCGCCAGGTAGTCACCTTTGAGGCGCAGGGTGGGAAGGCCGATCAGGAAGCCGATCAGAGCGGCCAAGACACAGCCCACCGCCAGTCCCAGCAGGAAACCCCACACGGTGGGGAAAGTCATGGATATCAGCGCGGTGGAATAGGCCCCGACCGCCATAAAGCCGGCGTGTCCCAGCGAGAACTGGCCGGTGAAACCCACCACCAGGTTCAGCGACACTGCCAGGATGATGTTTACACAGATGGTGACGATGGTGGCTTGGAAGTACGAGGTGAGGATACCGGCAGAGATGAGGCCCTGAACCACACCCCAGATGGCCAGCAGCACCATGGCTTGCAGCCCGATGTTTTGGATTCGTTTCATGCTTCACACCTTCTCTGAGACGTTCTTACCCAAGATGCCCGAGGGCTTGACGATCAAGACGATGATGAGGATGGCAAAGACCGCCGCGTCGCGATAGGTCGAGAAGCCGAAGCTGGAGACCACGGTTTCGGTGGTGCCGATCAGGTACCCACCGATTAAGGCTCCGGGGATCAGGCCGATACCGCCCAGCACCGCGGCGACGAAAGCCTTGAGGCCCGGCATGATTCCCATCAGGGGGTTGATGGAGTTGTAGTAGACCCCCACCAGCACCCCGGCGGCCCCCGCCAGGGCGGAACCCAGGGCAAAGGTGAAAGAGATGGTGTTGTTGACGCTGATGCCCATCAGCTGGGCGGCGTCGCGGTCCATAGAGACTGCCCGCATGGCTTTACCCACGCGGGTTTTCTTGACGATGAACTGTAGCGCGATCATCAGGGCCACGGAAATGGCGATGATGAGAAGCTGCAGCGAAGTAATGGTGGCTCCCGCCACGTGGAAGGTGTGGGTCATGAAGTCGGGAAGTGCCGGATAGGCGCGGGCACCGGCACCGACGAAGTACATCATGACGTATTCCAACAGTAGCGATACGCCTATCGCGGTAATCAACACCGCGATGCGAGTGGAGTTTCGCAGGGGTTTATAGGCCAGGCGCTCGATGATCATCCCCAGCAGCGCACACAGCGCCATCGCGATGATGAGCGAAGTGAAGAAGTCCAGGCGGAATATCGCCATGGAGGCGAAGCCGACATAGGCCCCCACCATGTAGACATCCCCGTGGGCAAAGTTAATCAGCTGAATAATGCCGTAGACCATGGTGTAACCCAGGGCAATCAAGGCATAGATGCTACCCAGCGACAAGCTGTTAATCAGCTGCTGGATGATTGTGTCCATATCGAGTCCTTTTTGACTTGCCGGTGGGACAAAACCCTGTGTCCCGCCCCACCGGCACGCAACCTAAGTCAGGATTTACTCCAGGCCGTAAGACTTGGCGGAATCCTGCACCCCGTCCTTCAGACCGACGATCATAGCGGTCTTTTCCGGATCGTGGGTCTTGGGGTTGACGTCGAACTTGCCGGTGACACCGACGAAGCCCTTGTAGTTCGCCATCGAGTCAGCCACGGCTTCACCGTTTACCTTCTTGGCAGCCTTGATGGCATCGGCCACGAAGTACATGGTGTCGTAACCCATGGCGACGAAGGCGCCGGGTTCCTTGCCTTCGTGCTTGGCCTTGTAGGCATCCAGGAACTTCTGGAGTTTTTCGTTAGAGGTGTCCAGCGAGGAATAGTGCGCGGTGAAGTACACGTTGTTCAGCGCCTTGGCGCCGGCCAGTTCCAGCAGGGTCGGAGAGTCGAAGCCGTCACCGCCCAGGATGGTGGCGTCGATACCCAAAGCGCGGGCCTGCTTGATGATCAGGCCGACTTCCTGGTAGTAACCGGGGATGTAGACCACGTCAAAGCTCTTGCCCTTGATGTTGGTCAGAATCGAGTTGAAGTCCTGGTCGCCAGATACATAGAACTCTTCGTCCACGATGGTTTGCCGCCGGCGGCAGTGAAGACCTTCTTGAAGTTCTCGGCCAGGCCCTTGGCGTAGTCAGAGGACTTGTCCCCCACGATTACCGCGTTCTTGGCTTTTCAGTTCCTTGGCCGCGTAGTTCGCCATAACCCCGCCCTGATAGGAATCAGAGAAGCAGGTGCGGAAGGCGTATTCTTGCAGTTTTCCGTTGGACACCGTGACGTCGTCGGCGGTGGCCGAACCGGAAACTACCGGGATCTTGTTTTGGTTAGCCACGGGAATAACCGCCTTGAAGGCCCCGGAGGTGGCCGGGCCAATCTGTGCTACCACGCCATCGGAGGTCAGCAGCTTGGTGGTCAGGGTGGTGGCTTCGGCAGGTTCGGACTTGTTGTCGTACTTGACGATTTCGATTTTTCTTTCCGTTGACACCGCCGGCTGCGTTAATTTCTTCAGCGGCCATTTCGATGCCGGTCACGTTATCCGCGCCGTAAGTGGCTACAGCGCCGGACAGTTCGTAGTTCACGCCTATTTTGATGGTGTCGCCGCTCTGCGCGCCGTCAGAGCTTGCCGCCCCCGAACAGGCGCTCATGGTTAGGGCCAGGGCCCCTACAGCAGCTACCGAGAGAATCCGCTTCATAACCTTGTCCAATCTGTTGGTATCCAAATATTGAAACACTGCTTAGGACCGAGGCCCCGCGGTGTTGGCTTAACTGTAGCGGTTCCCCTCCCCGGAATAAATACTGTCTCATTATTTGGAATCACGTATCAAACAGCGGACACACACCGGCCCTTAGAAACCCAGGGGCTCCCGGAAAAAAACCGGAAGCCCCTCACAGTCTTTGACCAACGCGGCCTTACTGTGCCACGCCCTTTCGCGGCACCAGAACCTGGTCAATCAAGCCGTATTCCAAAGCCTGTTGCGCGGTCAGAATCTTGTCGCGATCAATGTCGGCGTGGACTTCCTCGACGCTGCGCTTGGAGTGTTTGGACAAAGTGGTCTCCAGCCATTCGCGCATCCGGTCGATTTCCTCGGCCACGATGGCGATGTCGGTGGCCTGGCCACGCATCCCCTCGATCGCGGGCTGGTGAATCAAGACGCGCGCGTTGGGCAGCGCCAGGCGCTTGCCCGCTGAACCGCCCGCCAGCAACACCGCCGCCGCCGAAGCCGCCTGACCCAGGCAAACTGTCTGAATCTCCGGCTTGATGTACTGCATGGTGTCATAAATCGCCGTCATCGCAGTAAAAGAACCCCCAGGGCTGTTGATATACATAGTGATCAGCGAATCCGGGTCTTGGCTCTCTAGCACCAGCAGCTGGGCCATGACGTCGTCGGCCGAAGAATCGTCAACCTGTACCCCCAGGAACACAATGCGGTCCTCGAACAACTTGGCGTAGGGGTCCTGGCGCTTGTAACCATAGGCCGTGCGCTCCTCGAAGGAAGGCAAGATATAGCGTGCCTCGACATCGGTGTGCGTAGTGGAACGCGCCCCCAGGTTCAACGTCATCTGGTCCACCAGGTCTCCCCCGGCGACAAAGTTACCTGTGTAGTTCATCGGTTATTCCCCCTTTTCTGCGGCGTCCACGGCGGGTTTCACCGCGGCGGCACTGTCCACCACCGCGTCGATAAAGCCGTATTCGAGGGCCTCGGGTGCGGTGTACCAGTGGTCGCGGTCCGCGTCGGCAGTGATCTGTTCCAGGCTCTTTCCGGTGCGTTGTGCAGTGATCTGGGCCAGTTCCTTTTTCATCTGCAAAATCAGATCCGCGTTGATGCGCACCTCGGAGGCCGTACCCCCCACGCCGCCCAGCGGCTGGTGCATCAGAATGCGGGTGTGCGGGGTGGCGAAGCGCTTTCCGGGGGCACCCGCAGTCAACAGGAACTGTCCCATCGAGGCCGCCATCCCCATCGCCACCGTCACCACGTCGGGCTTGATGTACTGCATGGTGTCGTAAATCGCCATCCCCGCAGTCACCGACCCGCCAGGCGAGTTGATATAGAGATAGATATCGGAATCCGGGTCCTGGGCGGCCAGCAACAGCAGCTGGGCACAGATAGCGTTGGCGTTGTCCTCGCGGACCTCTGAACCCAACCAAATAATGCGTTCCTTAAGCAGACGCTTGTAGATAAAGTCATTCATCGGCGCCGGGGCGTCGTCTTCATGGGCTGCAACACTCACGTTGCCCTCCTTGCAAATCCGTGGCTTACCCACCCAGTTTAACCGAAACCACCCGGCCTCGCCCCCGTGCTCCCCTTCATTTCGCTATCGGCTAATCACCCCTCCCCGGGCGAGGTTCGGGGGCAGGGAAAACCGCAGCAAAAAGGGGCCCCGCCACGGCGGAACCCCTTGATGCGTAGTCTAAACAAATAGGCTTACTCGGCGCTGGCCTCTGACTCGGCCTCTTCTTCATCCTCACCGGTCTTGACGATTCGCCAAGGTCCAGGACCTCTCCGTTAGAATCCTTGACCTTGACTTCGCCCAGGGCGTTCGCCACGGACTTGTTGCGGGCGATTTCCGCGATGAACTGGGGTAGGCGGTTGTTCTGTTCCGCGCTCTGCAACAGCATCGAGGGGTCCATGCCATAGGCCTGGGCGGTCTGCATCACGAATTGCAGCAGCTCTTCTTGGGTGACATTCATCTGGCGGGCCTCGGCCAAGGTATCCAGAATCAGCTGGGTCTTGAGTTCGCGCTCGACCGATTCCTGGATTTCCTTCTTTTCCTTGGCTGTGGTCTTTTCGTCCACCTGCTGTTCCAGGGACTCGGCCAAGATGCCTTCAGGCAGCGGGAACTCCAGTTCCGCCACCAGTTTTTCCACCAGCTTGTCGCGTGCGGACAGGGCCTGGCGGGCGCGGGCCTGGCGAGAAGCGGATTCCTTCAGCTCGGCGCGCAGGTCTTCGATGGTGTCGTGTTCGGAAACCATCTGGGCGAATTCGTCGTCGGCCTCGGGCAGAACCTGTTCCTTGACCGAATCGACCTTCACCGTGACCTGGGCGGTTTCCCCACCGTGAGGACCGAACTTCAGCTGGGTTTCGAATTCCTTGGTTTCACCGGCCTTCATGCCCTTCAGCGCTTTGTCCAAGCCATCCACCAGGCCTTCGGCGCCCACGTGGTAAGACGTCTGGGGCATGTTGTCTACCTCTTTGTCCCCGACCTTGGTGACCAGGTCAATGGTGACGAAGTCGTCCTTCTTTACCGCGCGCTTGACGTCCTTTAACGAGGCGAAGCGGCGACGTAACGAAGTCAGTTCCTCTTCGCCGTCCAGTTCCTTTTCGTCCACGGCATCGACTTCCAGCTCCAGCTTTGAAAAGTCCGGCAGCTTGATTTCGGGGCGCACCTCAACTTCGATGGTGAACTTCAGGTCGCCACCGGCGGGGCCCTCTACCGCGGGTGTGTCGGTCACGTCGACCTCGGGCTTGCCCAGCGGGTTCAGCTTGTGTTCCTCGACGGCCTGGCCATAAAACTCGGGCAGGGCGTGGTTCACGGCTTCTTCGATAACCGCGCCGCGTCCCACGAAAGATTCCACCACTCGAGCCGGAGCCTTGCCGGGGCGGAAACCGGGCACGTTGATTTGGCGCGCGAAATCCTTGAATACGTGGTCCATCTCGGGCTTGAACTCTTCGAAAGGCACCTCCACCGCGATCTTTACTTTGGTGGGGCTCAGGTTTTTCAACGCTGCTCTTCACGCTGGTTTTCTCCATGTCTACATCAGTCGGGCGGCCGCGCCGGTGCGGGCCGTAAATTTACAACCCTCAAATCTTAGCCCATGGGCCGAAATTTCGAAAATATAGGCATACCTTTTTACGCCGCCTACATCCCGGGTCGAGGTCGCCGGGTCGAGGTCGCCCGGTGAGTGGGCGGCCCCGGTTGCGTGGAGTGGGGAGGGTGCGCGCGGTATACCTAGTGCACCACGAAAACCGGGTGCTTGGCGTCAGCTTCGTCGGCGGCGGTGTTCGCCGCGATGAAGCCGAACACCAGGGCGGCACCAATCGAGGTGCCACCCGCGGTGTAGGTGTGGCCGATCACCGACTTCGTGGTGTTTCCCGCCGCCAGCAAACGATGGCGTCGGCCATATTGTCCACCGCCACTCCCAGATTCATCCCCAGCTGGATGCCGTCGCCGGTGTTGCCTTCCACGCCCACGGTCCAAGACCCGGTGATGGGGTGGCGCTGGTACTCCAAGTCCCCAGTTTGCGGCAGTCAAAGGCCCCGGCCTCTACCCCGCGCCCGAAAGGCTGGCGAACCTTAGCCGGGCGGGCCAGAATCTTTACTATCTGGGTTTTTTGGGCACGCATAGGGCCATCTTACCTACGCCGCGGCCCTCGCATTGGTGCTTCAACGTCCGGTGGGGCGGGCCTGGAGGCGAATCCCCTGCCAATCGGGGCACAGCTGCGCCGCCGAGGTGGCGCGCAGCCCGGCGGTGCGGGCGGCCTCTTCCACGAACTGGGTTTCCACCGCGCCGGGTCCGCCGGTTTTCGGCGTCAACACCCAGATGAGGCCACCCTGGTCAAAGTTCGCCGAGGCATCGGTGAGCAGATCGGTTAAATCATCTACGGTGCCGTCATCGCGTCGCCACCAGATAATGGCTCCGTCGGACATGTCTCCGTAATCCTCGTCGACCAGCTCGGTTCCCAGATGCTGTTCGACCTGTGTACGCAGAGTTTCGTCGACATCGTCGTCCCAGTAAAACTCTTGTACGATCGCGCCGGGAGCAAATCCCAGGCCTTCCTCCAATGCTTTTCGATGACCGTCAACGGCGGTCGCGGGGTTTGTCATGGTTTCAGACTACCCCATAAACCCCGCTACACCACGAATTTCCGCAAAACGCGCCGCTACCCCACGCGGTGCAGGTACTTTACCGGCGCTCCCTGTCCGGCCCAGCGATAGGGTTCGAGTTCCCGGTCCCAGGCTCGGCCCAGGGCCAAATCCAGTTCGCGCTGCATCTGCGCGGCATCTCCCGCGTGTTCCAACGCGGCCAAAATCCGGCCTTCGGGCACCACGACATTGCCCGCGGAATCAGTCTGGGCAAAGAAATCCCCAAGTCCGGGGTGTGCATCCACCGGCCCCCATCCGTGCCGGGGGCGGCGTCCTCGGTGACTTCATAGCGCAGGTGCTCCCACCCGCGCAGCGCCGAGGCCAGCTGTGCCCCGGTCCCCACGGCTCCGACCCAAGAGGCTTCGGCGCGCAAGAAACGCGAATCGAGGTCCTGCACGGTCCAATCCAGAGATATATCAGTGTGCAGCACCGCCGAAGCCGCCCATTCGATATGAGGGCACAGCACTTTCGGTGCCGAGTGGATGAACAAGACACCGCGAGTGTATTGGTTATTCATGGTTACCTCCGGTTGCTGCAGTCACGCGCTAAGCGGTGACAAGACGTGAATCGTCTTCCCCTACGTTCACGTAGCAACTGGGTTACCGCTTCCATTATGCCCCGCCCGCCACGCTTTGGCCAGCGCTGGGCCTTAGTGGCGCGGTTTTGTCGCGGTTCGAGGTCCGCCGGCTGCGTTCCCGGGGAGAGGGCGGCGCGCCCTAGTACAGGTCGCGTTTACGGACCTCGGCCAGGGCGGCCTTGCGGTACTTGCGTTCCAGGCGGTCGATATAGAGCATACCCTCGAGGTGGTCGGTTTCGTGCTGCAGGCAGCGGCCCATCAGCTCCTCGCCCTCTACCACCAGGGGTTTCCCGTCCAGGTCGATGCCTTCGACACGCGCATACCAGGCGCGGTGGCAGGGATAGAACAGGCCGGGAACCGACAGGCAGCCCTCGTCGCCGTCCTGGTACTCGTCCTGGGAAACCGCGACCAGGCGCGGATTCAAGACGTAACCGATGTCCCCGTCAATGTTCCAGCTAAAGGCCCGCAGCCCCACCCCGATCTGGTTCGCCGCCAGGCCGGCGCGGCCTTCCTGGTCCACGTTTTCCAGCAGGTCCTCGACCAGTTGGCGCACCGCGGGGTCTTTCGGGTCCTTGATCCAGTCACATGCCGTGCGCAGAACCGGGTCCCCCACGATGCGGATTTCACGAAAAGCCATTCCTGTATTCCTCCCTCAGCTTTGCTGGTCCACTTCGAACTGGTCGGGCTGGCCCAACAGTTCAGTGGAGCTGCGCTGCAAATCCACCCGCTCTAACTCCTGGCGCAACTTTTGCACCAAAACCGAAACTGCGTCCTCGACCGGGACCTGAACCGAATCACCCGTAGCGCGGGTACGAACCTCGACCTGGCCCTGGGCCAGACCCTTGCCGACCACTAACATATAGGGCATCCCCAACAGCTCGGCGTCTTTGAACTTCACCCCAGCGCTGGCCTTGGGACGGTCGTCATAGAGCACCTGAAAACCGGCGGCCTCCAGTTCGCGCCCCAGGGCTTCGGCGCGGTCGAACACCGCGGCTTCTTTGCCAGTAGCCATAACATAGACGTGGAAAGGCGCCACGTTCACCGGCCATATCAGGCCCTTTTCGTCATGGCTGGCCTCGGCGATGGCGGCCACCACGCGCGACACCCCGATGCCGTAGGAACCCATAGTCACCACCTGGGACTTGCCATTTTCATCCAGCACCTTCAGGTCCAGGGCCTGGGCATACTTGCGGCCCAGCGCAAAGATGTGGCCGACCTCGATGCCGCGCTGCAGCGACAGCGGGCCCGAACCGTCCGGGGCCGGGTCACCGTCCTGGATTTCCGCGGCTTCCACCGTGCCGTCGGCCTCAAAGTCGCGACCCATCACCAAGTCAAAGACGTGCTTTCCCGGGGCATTGGCGCCGGTAATCCAGCGCGTGCCCTCGACCACGCGCGGATCGACCAAGTAGCGCGGAGAACCGGAAATGTTTCCGTCCTGATCCACGTGACGCGCCGGGGAATTCGGGCCGAGAACCTGGGGGCCGATATAGCCGGGCACCAGGCCCGGATAGGGCTTCATGTCTTCGGCTTCGGCCATCCGGATTTCGGCGGGGGCCAGGCTGGCTTCCAGGCGCTTCACATCGACTTCGCGGTTACCGGGCAGACCCACCACCACGACCTCCTCGCGCCCGTCGGGGTACTGGGCCACCACCACGACGTTCTTCAGGGTGTCGGCAGCTCTCCAGGGCCGGTCAGTGCGCGGATGCAAAGTGTTGGCCTGTGCCACCAGGGTGTCGATGGTGGGAGAATCCGGGGTGTCCAAAACCTTTGCCTGGGGCGCATCGCTGTAGTCCAAGGCGGGAGGCGGGGGCGTCACCACGGCTTCGGCGTTGGCGGTGTATCCGCCCTCAGACTGCACAAAGGTGTCTTCGCCGATGGCGCAGGGGAACAGGAACTCTTCGGACTGGGAACCGCCCATGGCTCCGGAAGTCGCCTTGCAGATGGCGTAGCGCAACCCCAGGCGGGTATAGATGCGCTGGTAGGCACCGCGATGCAGCTGATAGGAATGCTCCAGGCCGGCGTCGGTCAGGTCAAAGGAATACGAGTCCTTCATGATGAACTCGCGTCCGCGGATGACGCCGGCGCGGGGCCGGGCTTCGTCGCGGTACTTTTCCTTCATCTGATACAGAATCGCGGGCAGGTCCTTGTAGGAGGTATACAGGTCCTTTACCACCAAAGTAAACATCTCTTCGTGCGTGGGGGCCAACAGATAGTCCCCGTCTTTGCGGTCGCGCAGCTTGAACAGGGTCTGGCCGTATTCCTCCCAGCGATTCGTGGCCTGGTAGGGTTCTTTGGGCAGCAGCATCGGGAACTGCAGTTCCTGTCCGCCGATGCGGTCCATCTCTTGGCGAATCACCGTTTCCACGTTTCTAAGCGCGCGCAGCCCCAGCGGCAGCCACGTATAGATTCCGGGTGCGGCGCGGCGAATATAGCCAGCCCGCACCAGCAACTTGTGGGAATCAACTTCCGCTTCGACCGGGTCTTCGCGCAAAGTGCGCACAAAATAAGAGGACATCTTTTGCATGTCCTCAGTCTATCGAATCCCCGCCACCGGGCCGAACCGGGGTTTGATGGGTCTGTATCTGGGCCGCGGCGAGGACGGTGGTTAGGGCTGGGGTTTAGGTTTGAGTTCGCGGCGGTGCCAAAACAGGTTTTCCGGGGTGTCACGGTCAGTTTCTCGCAGCAGTTCCTGCCACACGTCCAGCGGGTCGTGTCCCTTTTCGAGGGCTTCGCGTGCGGTCATCTGGAAGGCAGGCAAGACCTGGTCGCTGACCAGGGATTCGCCCAAGCCGCGGGGGAACACCTGTGCCACGGCCTGGTTAAAGAGGGACCGAGTCATGCCCCGAGAGGCGGGTTGAAACTTGGCGCGCACCTACAGAGCGGTTTCCAACTCGAGTTCGGCGGGAACAGAGGCGGGAACAAAGACACCTTCTTGAACCGCAATCCGGTCCGCCACTTCGCGCAACACCAGGGAAACCGGGGCATTGAGCGCATAGCAGATAGAAGCCAGCAGTTCGGAGGAGGGCTTCTTTCTGGCCGCGCTCTACCTCTGAAAGGTATCCCAGCGAAACCTTGGCTTTACCCGAGACATCGCGCAGGGTGAGGTGGCGAGACAACCGCAGGTCACGCAGTACTTCACCCAGTACACTGCGCAGAATCGGCAGTTGCGGGCGGGCAACGGTGAGGGCATTCATGGCTTTAGGATACCGCGCCGGACCCCCCGGGCGCGAAATCGTGCGGGCTTGAGGCATAACGTTCTTGGTCTTAACCACAAACTTAATACTACCCCACTCAAGTTTCGAGCGCCGTCCTACCCAGGTACCATTTCGCGGCAGGGGTCGAATCCGCCACCAAATAACACCCAATAAATCCGAAAAGAGGCGGCCCTTGGGCCGCCTCTTTTCAGATTGTGGAGCATAGGGGATTCGAACCCCTGACCTCTTCCATGCCATGGAAGCGCGCTACCAACTGCGCCAATGCCCCGAAGTGCGTATATCAGTATATATACATACCCCCACACCAAGCAAATCGTTGAAAAACCGCCGAAACCTCCGTCCTCGACCCGGCCCCTGCACTACCCTAGAAACATGAAGAACCCCACCCGCGGCCTCGGCCGGTTTCTGTGGAACATCGCCGGACCGAAGCGCACCGAACGCAACAACCGTTTCCTGGCCGCGGGACTGGCGCTGGAGGCCGGAATGGTGAACTCGGTGGGTTTCCTGGCGGTCCAGATCTATACCTCGCACATGACCGGCCTGACCGCGACCCTGGCGGACCAGCTGGTGCTGGGCGACTATGTCATTGCTGGCATTGCCGCCTTGGGGATTGTGTGCTTCATCTGCGGAGCCGCCACCAGCGCTATCATCGTCGAGTGGGCCACCCGGCGCCACATGAAGTCACGCTATGCCTTGGTTTTCGTCGCCGAAGCCTTGACTACCCTGCTGGTTGGGCTGCTGGCCCAGGAATTCACCGACCACCAGCTGTTTTGGCCCATCGTCGCGGTGCTGTGCTGGACCATGGGGATCCAGAACGCCATCATGACCGGCATCACGCACGGCCTGATTCGCACCACCCACGTCACCGGCATGGTCACCGACTTTGCCATGGAACTGGGGCGGCTGGTGTACCGCAACCGCCCCGACGACCCAGACCCAGTGCGCGCCGACAAATACCGCATCAAGCTGCACCTGACCATCTGGGGCTGCTTTTTCGTGGGCGGAGTCATCGGCGCGGCGCTGAGTCTGTGGATCGGGTTCTATACCGTGATGCCCGCCGCGGCGCTGCTGTTGATACTGGCGCTGGTGCCGGTGTGGACCGACCTGCGGCTGTGGCACAGCGACCACCACGCCTTTGACCTTAGGGGCACGGTGAAAAGCCTCAGTGCGGAAACCTGAGCCGAAACCTGAAACCTTAGGCCTACAGCAAGGCGGTGTCTTCCGCACCCAGGTTATAGCCGCGCAGACTCCACCCAGGCGCCCGCCGGGATTCCTGCAGCCGGGCCCAGTGGCAGTTATCCATGCCGTGCAGCCCGCTCCACTGTCCCGGATCTAAACCCAGCAGCGTGATGATTCCCTGGACCGAAGCCGAACCGTGAGACACAAATAGCCACGTGTCCTCCCCCGGCATCTGGGCGGCATAGTCGCGCAGGCAATCCGCGATACGGCGCCCCACTTGCGCCCGGGTCTCTACCCCCAACTCCCCCGCGTTTGCCGGGTCGCCGAAATCGCGCCAAGCCGTAAAGGCATCAGGCCATTTGTCCAAGATTTCCGCGCCGATCAGGCCCTCCCACAGCCCGAAGCTGCGTTCTCGCAATCGCGGTTCTGGCGTGACTTCCAGTCCCAGCACCTTAGCCCCGGCACAGGCAGTTTCCCAGGCGCGACGCAGTGGCGAAGCCACAATCCGAGTAATGGGCATCTGGGCCAAAACTTGGGCGGCGTGCTGGGCCTGGGCGCGGCCCACCGCATTCAGCTCCGCGTCAATCCCGCATCCCTGGATGCGTTTTTCCACATTCAGGTCGGTTTGCCCGTGCCGCCACAGCAGCAAGGTCCTAGGCATCCGCCACCCCGGCGTCCTCGACCCGGGCCGCATCCGCCGCATCCGTAACCTCGGCGACTTCCACAGCCTCGGGAACCTCGATGAGGGGGGCATCGGCCCACAAACGCTCCAAAGCATAGAATTCGCGGTCCTCTTCGTGTTGGACATGCACCACGACTTCGCCGTAATCCAGCAGGACCCAGCGGCACTGTTCGAAACCCTCGCGGCGGTGCAACTGGCACCCGCGCGAGTGCAGAGCCTGGTCTACGGCCTCGACGATGGCGCGCACCTGGCGCTCGTTCGACCCCGAAGCCAAGACAAACACATCAGTCAAAACCAGGCGCTGGGAAACATCCAGGGCGATGACCTGGGCGGCCTTCTTCTCTTTCGCGGCCTGTCCGGCCGCCACCGCCAGTTCAACAGATTTCGGGTCTGCGCTCATCAAATCTCCTGGTCAAAGGGGGTTTCGTCTGTCGTTTCCGGGTCGAGGCCACTGCGTTGCGTTCCCGGGTCGAGGCCGGTCGGCTGCGTTCCCAGGCCGGGCGCGGCAGCGGCGGTGCGTCCCGCGTCGAAAGCCCCCATCCCGATGATTTGTTCGTTGTTGGCCGAGCGGTCCAGCGCGTAAACCAGCACCACCACGACCAGCACCGTCATCAGCACGACCATGGCCCAGCGCGCGGCCTGACCCAGTATCAGCAGGGTCTCGCCCCAGCGGCCAGACCTGCGGATCAGGCGTTCCGCAAAGGATTCCTCCATGCGGTTCCAGTCGATGGTCTCCAGGTCTTCCTGGCTGATTTCCTCGCCCGCGCGGGCGGCGCGAGACATGATAGCTTCCATCTCGGCCTGGCGGGACGCGACCTCGGCCTTGCGCAGCTCCTCGAGCTGTCGGGCCTCCATGTCTTCCAGGCGTTCCCGTTGCGAGGCGCGCGAAGGCTGCTGTCCGGGCCACCCCGGCATTCCAGGCATTCCGGGGTATCCGGGGTGTGGCGGATAGCCATAGGGCCGCGGCCCGAACATGCCGTAAGGTCCGCCGGCCCCGGGCTGGCCGGGCTGACCCGGTGCTCCGGGCAGACCGGGCATCCCCGGTAGGCCGGGCATTCCAGGGCGCCCCGACATCCCCGGCATTGCGGGAATTCCCTGTAATCCGGGCATCCCCGGCATCCCTGGGAGTTTCGGCATCCCCGGCGCAGGGGCGTATTGGCTGGGTTGGCCGGGCTGTATCGGTTGTACTGGTTGGCCGGGCTGTACTGGCTGGGCGGTCGGTAGCGGAGTCGCCACTGTGGGCTGACCGGAAAGTCCCGGCATACCGGGCGTTGCGCCGGTTCCCGGCATCCCCGGACGCTGGGCTGTGCCGGGCAAAACCTGGGCGCCAGACAGACCCGGAATCCGGACGGAACCGGGAGCGAATGCCGTGGGGGTTTCGCCGTCGAGCTCTGGGGCCGCGTCGCGCGGCAAGGCCTGTCCCACGGGTCGGGTCTCGGGGGGAACCGTGCTGGGGCGCGCGGCTGGGCCGGGTTGGCCGGGTTGGCCGGGTTGGCCGGGCGACGCGGACTGGCCGGTTTGGGCGGTTTTAGCTGGCTGTCCCGGCCGAGCAGACTGGGCAGACTGCGCAGACTGCGCAGGTGCGGGGGCGCCCTGTGGAAACTGTTCTGGCCACAGATCCCCCGGGCTGGGCGTGACCTTGCGATTGGGCACCTGGAGGCATCTGGCCAGGGCGAAGGGCCTGACTCGGCTGACTCGGCTGACCTGGCTGACTGGGATGGCCAGGTTGCCCCGGTCGAACCGTGGAACCCTGCAGAGGTTGTCCGGGACGAGGAGCTTGACCGGTTCCCGGCTGCGCAAGGCGCGCTGCCACAGACGGCTGCTTCGCCGCGTTGGGCTGGCCCGAAAGTGCCGCCTGCACCCCGGGACCTACCGGGCGCATTTGCGCAGTCGGAATAGAGCTGGCGGGACGTGCCGGCTGCGTATTGGGATTCGGCCGGCCCCCTGAGCAGCGCCGGTACCGACCCCCGACCCCGCACCCGCACCGGACGGCCTCGCCGGGGACGCACCAGAACCAGGCGTACCCGCAACCGACCCCGACGGCCTCGCCGGGGAAGAACCCGAACCCGAAGCCGCACCCGAAACGGGACGCAGCGGTGCCTGAGCGGGGATCATACCCGTAGTCGAAGGTGGGATGGGCGCCCCGGAAGTGGGGATTTGGCGGATCGGGACGGTGGGGACCAAGCGTTTCGGGACCGGCACAGCGGGGTCCTCGGGGACGACTGCTTGGGCACCGCTGACCATGATTTTTTCCATGCCGGGGATGGCGGGGCCGGCCTCGACCGTGGCGCTGGCTTTGCCGACCACCGGGATCATGCCGGTCATGGCGCCCGCCGCATCCACCGTGCGCACCGCGGAAGCCGTGGGTGGCACTTTCAGGGCCGGGCCACCCGCATTAGGCAACACTTGACCGGGCCGGGGTGCCTCTGCACTCAGGCCCGGGAGCGATGGCGACTGCGGTTCGCCCGTGTTTTGACTCAACTCTGTAGCGCTTCCTTATAGAGTCCGTATTTAGCAATATATTGGACAACGCCGTCTGGCACCAAGTACCACACCGGCTGATGTGATTTTACGCGATTGCGGCAATCCGTGGAGCTGATTGCCATGGCGGGGACCTCGACCAGCGAGACGTGGGCGGCGGGCAGGTTCGAGGTGCGCAGCGCGTGGCCGGGGCGCGTTACGCCGATGAAGTGGGCCAGGTCAAAGAGCTGTTCCACGTCTTTCCACTGCATGATGTTCGAGATCGCATCGGCGCCGGTGATGAAGAAAAGGTCCGCGCCGGTGAAGGTTTTTTGCAAGTCGGCGAGGGTGTCGATGGTGTAGGTCGTGGTGCCGCGGTCGATATCGACGCGGGAAACCGAGAAACGCGGGTTCGAGGCCGTGGCGATGACGGCCATGAGGTAGCGGTGTTCGGCGGGGGTTACTTGGCGGCCCAGTTTGAAGGGTTGGACATAGGTAGGGACGAAAACCACTTCGTCCAGGCCGAAAACCGCCGCGACTTCGGAGGCCGCTACCAGGTGGCCGTGGTGAATCGGGTCGAAAGTACCGCCCATTATGCCGATGCGGCGACGCCGGTTAGACGGCTGCGAGTTGTGCAGCTGCAAGGTACTGGATTCCACGTTTCGTTCTTCCTGGATGGCCAAGTTGTGTCTTCGCTGACTGGGTCTCGAAGGACTGGCTCGATTATACCCCGGCTTTACTCCCTAACTGCATCATAACCTTGCCCTTCCCTGCCCTACGCACCACCCGTCCTCGACCCCAGGCGTCCTCGCCACCTCCCACCCCACGCCACCACCCGTCCTCGACCCGGGGCGTGCTAAAGTCAGTTCATGGAAAACAATGCTGTTCAGGGAAAGCAAGATGCCGCGGTCGAGGACGCCGTGCGGGTGGTGGCCGAGCGTGCACGGGAGGCGGCCAGGGCTTTGCGCGGTTGCGAGGGGGCGGCGCTAAACGCGGCGCTGGAGGCGATTGCGGCAGGATTGGAAGCCAACTGTGAGCGGATTTTAGAGGCTAATGCGGCGGATTTGGCGCGCGGGGTGGCTGGCGGGATGTCGGTCGGGCTGCAGGATCGGCTGAGGTTGGACCAGGCGCGGGTGGCCGGATTGGCGGATTCCGTGCGCGAAGTAGCTGGGCTGCCCGGGGTTGTGGGCGAGGTGCTGTGGGGGCGGCGCTTGGACAACGGCTTGGAGGTTTCGCAGGTGCGGGTGCCGATGGGGGTAGTCGCGATGATTTACGAGGCTCGGCCTGATGTCACGGTGAATGCGGCGGCGCTGTGTATCAAGACCGGTAACGCGGTGATTCTGCGCGGCGGGTCGGCGGCGGCGCAGACCAATGCGGTGTTGGTTGAGGTGATGCGCGAGGCCCTGGGGCGAGGCGGGTTGGCCGGGTTGTCGGGGTTGGCTGGTTTGGCGGGGTGGTGCCTGACGCGGTGCAGAGTCTGGATGGCTTGGGTCGCGAGGCGGTCGGGGCGGTGCTGCGGGCGCGAGGATTGGTGGATCTGGCGATTCCGCGCGGTGGGGCGGGGCTGATTCAGCTGGTGGTGGAAACCGCAACCGTGCCGGTGATTGAGACAGGAGTAGGGAACTGTCATATTTACGTCGATGCCTCGGCGCAGCTGGAGGACGCGGTGCGGATTGTGATGAACGCCAAGACGCAGCGCGTCGGGGTGTGTAACGCGGTCGAAACCCTGCTGGTGGATCGTCCGGTTTTCGTGAAGTTTTTGCGTGTATTGTTGCCTCAGTTGGACGAGGTTCCCGTGCGGATTCACGCAGACGCGGACGTCGCCGCGGTGGCTTCGCAGGTTGGGGTGGCCACGCGCCCCGCCACGGAAAAGGACTGGGAGACCGAGTACCTGGACTATGACTTGGCCGTGCGAGTCGTGGACGGGGTTGACCAGGCGATTGCGCACATCGGTCAGTATTCTTCCGGTCACACCGAGGCTGTGTTGGCTACGGATTCGCGAGTGATTGACCGTTTTGTGACGCAGGTAGATTCCGCGGTGGTGAACGTGAACGCATCGACGCGTTTTACCGACGGGGGCCAGTTTGGCTTCGGGGCAGAAATCGGGATTTCAACCCAGAAACTGCATGCGCGCGGCCCCATGGGGATGGAGGCCCTGACGACTTGGAAATCCATCGTGCGTGGACAAGGCCAGATTCGCTCCTGACCCCAGGCCAGTTCTATCCCTGGCCGCAGGACAATTGAGGCACAGCAGGATTCCGGGACAACCTGGGAGGGGGATTAGTAGCGGATTTCGGCCAGGTGGTCTCGGTGGACCACCGGGATAGGGGCGTTACCTTTGCCCTGGAGCAGAGCAGAGATCTGGGTCGCGCTGTAGGAACTCACGCCTTTTGCCAGGACCTCGCCCGAAGTGTCACACATTTCTACGATGTCTCCCGCGGCGAATTGACCCTCGACCTGGGTGATACCGGCAGCCAGCAAGGATTTCTTGCCTACCGTAATGGCCTGCGCGGCGCCTGCGTCCAAGACCAAACGGCCTTGCGAACTGGCGGCGTAAGCCAACCACAGCTGCTTGATTCCGCGACGCGGGCCAGTCACTCGGAAAGTCGTCCCCACGCGGGCCACTCCCCCCCGCACCGGCAAGCGCAGCTCCCAAGTTATCGGTGCTGGTCAGCACCACTTCGGTGCCGTTCGCCGCGGCGGTCTGCGCCGCCAGCAGCTTCGTCTCCATCCCACCGGTCCCCCAGCGCGAACCTGAACCGCCGATATCGACCCCAGCCAGGTCCCCTGGCCCGCGAACCTCGGAAATCAAGCGCGCCCCAGGCGTCCCCGGTTTCGCGGTATAGAGCCCGTCGACATCGGTACAAAGAATCAAACGCCGCGCCTTGACCATGTGCGACACAATCGCGGCCAGGCGGTCGTTATCGCCGAAACGAATCTCGTCGGTGGCGACGGCGTCGTTTTCGTTCACAATCGGAATCACTCCCAGACCCAGCAACTTCCCCAAGGCACGCGACGCATTCGTGTATTGCAGATGCGCCGAAGCCTCGGAAGCACTGAGCAAAAACCTGGGCGGCGACGACGCGGTGCCAGCTCATCGCCTCGGTCCAGCGCGCCATCAGCAGCCCCTGCCCCACCGCCGCGACAGCCTGAGCTGTGGCCAAGTCACGCGGCCGCTCGACGCGCCCCAGCGGCAGGGAACCGGCGGAAATCGCCCCGGAAGACACCAGTACCACGGGCTCCGGGGCTCGCCCGGCGGCCGCGTCGCCCAGCAAAACCCCGGCCAAAACGCGGGAAACCCAATCGATGCGGTTCAGGTCCAGGTACCCGTCCGCGCGAGTCAGCGAAGATGACCCGATCTTTACCACAGTTGTCATGGTGTATCTCCTGCCTCGGTGCCCAGCACGCTATCGGTGCCCAGCGCTGGCCAAGCCATCCCCAGCCATCAATCCGTCCACAAGCCTTGCTCGCGTTCCTGGGCCAACTCCTCGCGCGCCCGCGCTTTGGCGTCCATCCAGGCGTGATAGTCGATGCGCCGCTGCTGATTCGTGCGCCGCTGGGATTCATAGAGCCGGTTATCCGTCCCGCGCGCCCCCAGCAGCTCGGCCCCAGCCTGCAAGGTCGGCTCCCAATCAAAGACCACGCCGCTTTCGGGATCGCCGATCACCACGGTGTCCCCCCGCGCGCGCCCCGGCCTTCAGCAAGGCGTCCTCGACCCCGGCCCGCGCCAGCCGGTCCGCCAAGTACCCCACGGCCTCGTCATTGGTGAAATCGGTCTGGCGCACCCACCGCTCCACCTGCTGCCCGCGCACGCAGTACCCCGCCACGCCCTGGACCTGCGCCGCCGCGACGCTGAATCCCGGTTCCCGGCGCGAGGTATTCGGCGTGGGTCGCAGCACTGCCGCTGTCCCGGTTCGAGGGCGGTGGCCCCGGTAGTGGGTTCGGTTACGTGGGTTTCGTCCCGGGTCGAGGCCATCGCCGCGCCCCCAGCCTCGTCGGGGTCCAGTACCACGGGCACCTGGGCACGAAACTCCCGAACCAAGCCACCCAACCCGAAACTCAGTTCCTTCAAGCCCTCGCGCGAAACCGCGGAAACCTCGAAAACCGGCCAGCCGAATCCCGCCACGGCTTCACGCATCACTTCGGCCATCTCGCGCCCGTCGGGCACATCGATCTTGTTCAAAATCACGCAACGTTGTCGCTGCATCAGCGGCGGCAAAAAAGCCCCGGCGGGGCGCTCCTGGTCCAGCCCCTGGGCGTATTGGCTAAGCTCCTCTTCCAGAGTGCGAATATCGGCCAAAGGTTCGCGGCTGGGTTCCCACGCCGCCAGGTCCACCACGTGGGCAATCACGCAGCAGCGCTCGATGTGACGCAAGAAATCCAGCCCCAGCCCTTTGCCTTGGGCGGCCCCCGGGATCAGACCCGGCACGTCCGCCACGGTGAAACGCGCCACCGGGTTATCCACCACCGCCAGATTCGGCACCAGAGTAGTAAAGGGATAGTCCGCGATCTTGGGCCGGGCGGCACTCAGCGCGGCCACCAGCGAAGACTTCCCCGCCGAAGGGTACCCCACCAAGGCCACATCCGCCATGGATTTCAGCTCCAGCACCACGGTGACTTCTTCGCCGGGCTCTCCCAGCAGCGCAAAACCCGGAGCTTTGCGACGCTTGGACGCCAGGCCATAGTTACCCAGGCCTCCCACGCCGCCTTTCGCCACGACCAGTTCGGCCCCCGGAGTATCCAGGTCCCCCAGGAAACGACCGTCTTCGGCGGTTACGACGGTACCTTGGGGTACCCCCACGACGAGGTCCTCGCCGCGGCGTCCGTCGCGATAGTCGCCCATCCCCATGGTTCCGTTTTCGGCGCGCAGGTGGGGGCGGTGGTGCAGCGGCAGCAGGGTGGTTTCTTGGGGATCGACGCGCAGAATCACGGATCCACCGTGTCCCCCGGCACCGCCATCGGGCCCGGCCAGAGGCTTGTATTTCTCGCGGCGAATCGAGGTACAGCCGTTCCCGCCGTCGCCCGCCTGGGCAAAGACCTTTACGTAATCTACGAAACTTGCCATGTCTGTTCTTCCTTTTTCCACCTCGGAACTCGCCACACCCGCATCTGTGCGCGGCGCCCGGTCCGGGACTCATCGTCTAAAAACGAATAGAGGGACCCGAAGGCCCCTCTATTGTTTCAAAAACTTTAGGCTTCCACGACCGAGACGATGCGGCGATCGCGGTGACGGCCGAATTCGACCGCGCCGTTCTTCAGGGCGAACAGGGTGTCGTCCTTGCCGATGCCGACGTTGAATCCGGGGTGATAGTGGGTGCCGCGCTGGCGAACCAGGATTTCACCGGCCTTTACCACCTGACCACCGAAGCGCTTTACGCCCAGGCGCTGGGCGTTCGAGTCGCGACCGTTGTGGGAGGAACCCAGACCTTTCTTATGTGCCATCTTTCTTTCCTTCCCTTACTTGATCGAGGTGATCTTGACGCGGGTCAGCGGCTGGCGATGGCCCTGACGCTTGCGGTAACCGGTCTTGTTCTTGTACTTGATGATGGAAATCTTGGGGCCCTTTGCCGCGCCCAGGATTTCAGCCGAGACCTTTACCTTGGCCACGTCAGCGGGTTTGGAAGTAACCTTGTCCCCATCAACCAGCAGCACTGCGGGGAACTCGACGGTTTCCCCGACTGCCTTTTCGATCTTCTCTACCAGCAGTTCCTCACCGACAGAAACTTTCTCCTGTCGGCCGCCGGCCTTGACGATTGCATAAACCACGTCAGAACTCACTTCTCAGTTAGATTTTCTATTGCCACTGCTCCGTCGACGCGGTCCGAACCTGCCGGGCACGCGGGAGCACCGAGGTTCTAAATTACCCGATTCCGGGCGGGGACGCAAACTGGAGGGCTGCGGTGTGGCGGCTAGATCGGTTTGAGGATGTCGGCGACGATCAGCAGCACCGTCATGGCGATGAAGGCAAACACCATCGTCACCGTCACGGGCAGCAGACGCGCCAGATCCACCGGCCCCAAGGGTTCGCGCCCGCGCAACCGGCGCCAGCCGTCGCGAATCGCCTCGTAGATGGCTCCGGCGGCCTGCCCCCCGTCCAGGGGCATCAGCGGAATCAGGTTGAACATAAACAGCGTCAGGTTCAGCGAACCGAACATCAACAAGAAGGACCCGACCTTGTCCGCCAAGCCGTATCCCGGCGCCTGCGAAGAGCTGATCTGGCCCGCGGCCTGCCCGATTCCGACCAGACCTATCACCGAGTTCGGGTCGCGCTCTACTCCGGGCTGGAACAGCGAAACCGCGGTTTCCCACAGTTTCACCGGCAGCGCCACCAGGATTCTGGCGGTGCGCACCGCCATGTCCCAACCGGCCGAAAGCGCGCGCCCCAAGGTATAGGGCTGGCGCGCGAAGGCCGGGGTAATGCCGAGGAAACTGCGCCCGTCTTTAGTTCCCGGTCTGACTCTCAATTCCAGTTTTTGGGGGGTCGAGGTCGCCTGGGTCGAGGTCGACGGACGCTGAACCGTGATAGTGGCTTCCTTTCCAGCCGCGGAGGCCCCGATGAGTTCCTGGACCTGAGACCAATCCGAAACCGTGGTGCCGTTCCACGCCACGACTCGGTCACCTGCCTGTAGCCCGGCGCTGGCCGCCGGGGAATCCGACGCAACATTTTCTAAATCCAGGGTCGGCCCCTGCACCCCGATACCGCAAAGCGCCACCAACAGGCAGATCAGTGCCAAAGCCAGGTTCACCAGGGTGCCCGACACCATAATCACCAGGCGTTTCCACACCGGCTGGGCATAGAAGGCGCGATGTTCCTGCCCCGCGGGGATTTGGGACTGGGCCTCTTGGCGGGCCTGTTCAGCCAAAGTCAATTCACCTTTGCGGTTGTGCGTGCGCCTCCCAGGGTGCCCCGGCGCATACATCCCCACCATCCGCACATAGCCACCCAACCAAATCAGCTTCACCCCGAATTCGGTTTCACCGAACTTCTTGGACCAAAGCGTCGGTCCGAACCCCAACATGTATTGCGTCGTCAGCACCCCGAATTTCTTGGCCGGCACCAAATGCCCCAACTCGTGCAGCGCAATCGAAAGTGCCAAACCCACAATCAGGGTGATGATTCCAGTCAGATAACTCATACAGTCCTAGTGGTTATTCGTTTACAGTCCAAGTAGTTATTCGTTCTCGATAAGTTCTCGGGCACGAACAGTCGCCCACTGCAAAGTTTCCTCCAACTGCGCCAAGTCGGGATGCGACCTACCGTGGTGCTCGCCGACCACCCTGGCGACGACCTCGAAAATAGAGAGGAACGGAAGGCGACCCTCCAAAAACGCACCCACGGCGACCTCGTTGGCAGAAGTAAACACCGCCGGGTGGGTGGGACTGGCCGACAAAACTTCGCGCGCCAGGCGCACCGCGGGGAAAACGTCCTCGTCCAGGGGTTCGAACACCCACCGTGCGGGCTGGGACCAGTCGCAAGGCGGGGCGACCTCGCGCAGACGCACCGGGGCGGCCATCCCCAAGGCGATGGGGATGCGCATATCGGGAGGCGAGGCCTGGAGCAAGGTGGAACCGTCGCGGAACTGGACCATGGAGTGCACAATCGAAGCCGGATGCACCACCACATCGATTTCCTTGGGCGCCATGTCGAACAGCAGCGAAGCTTCAATGACCTCCAGGCCTTTGTTGAACATAGTGGCAGAGTTGATGGTGACCAAGGGGCCCATCTCCCAGGTAGGGTGGTGCAGGGCCTGGTCGGGGGTGACGTCGCGCAGCTGGTCTGGGGTAAAGCCGCGGAAAGGCCCGCCCGAAGCCGTCAGAATCAGGCGCGCCACCTCGGAATAGCCGGTGACTCTGGGGGAACACAAGCCGCGTTCGTGCTTGCCGCTGGCCAGGCACTGCCAGATGGCGCTGTGTTCGGAATCTACTGGAACGATTTGTCCCGGCCGGCGCAGCGCGTCCTTTACCAGGCTCCGCCGATAACCAGGGATTCTTTATTCGCCAGCGCCAGGCGCGACCCGGCATCCAGGGCCCGCAAGGTGGCATGCAGACCGGCGATTCCCGCGATGCCGTTCAGGACCACGCCTTCGGGGACGTAACCCGCGGCGGCCTCGATCCCGGCGCGTCCCGTCAGGAGGTTGCGTCGCATCCGCGGTTTATCCGAGTGAATCTCGGCTTCGCGAATCGCCTCGGAAAGGTCCGAAACCGAGGCTTGGGCGGCCGCGACGACGGGGACCTCGAACTGAACGGCCTGCTGGGCTAACAGGTCCAGGTTCGAACCCGAAGCGGCCAGGGCCTGAACCCGGAAGTGGCCGGGGTGTTTAGAGACTATATCCAGGGCTTGGGTGCCTATCGACCCAGTTGAGCCCAAAATCGCGATGTCTTGCACGCGGTCATTCTACCGCGAGAAGCACTTCGACCGCACGGGCCAAATAGGCGTCCACTGGGCCCTCGGCATAGGCGCGGCTACCTTTGGATTCGGGGAAGACCGCGTCGCGGATTTCACGGCTGGTCAGGGGTTGGTTGGCGTCAAAATAAGCCGTGAGGCGATCCAGCAAGGCATCCACGTCATCCACCCGGTACCCGCGGTTGCGGCCCTCGGGGTGGGCGAAACGTTTCCCGGCGGGACGCAGCAGACGCGGATACAGCGTCGTGGCTTGCTGCGCCACCAGACTCATCCAAGCCTTTTGGCCGTTCACCGCCACGTGGTCGGCCCGCGCCCGCGCCACGAAAGCCGATTCCAGGCGATCCAAGGCGGCGTCGACCTCGGCGAAGTTGTACCCGCCGCGCACCACGCTGAAACCCTGGGCGCGCACCCGCGCCGCCCCGAAGTTCGCCGGACCACCCTTGCCTTCGTAAGCACTGCGGGCTGTCTGTAGGAACTCCTCGACCTGGGCACAGTCATAGCCCTTACCCAAGAACTTCGCTTTACGAAACATGGTTTCGCTCAAAGCCGCTCCCCCTTTGTCTTTTCCCCGTGTCCGGTGTCGGTTATCGGTTTTGTTATCGGTTTTGTGTCCCCGCTGCGAGGGCGTCGGCGCTATGCCTTGGCGCGCAGCTGCTGTTCTTTCGCCGCCAACTGTCCGCAGGCCCCGTCGATGTCTTGGCCGCGGGTGTCGCGCAGCGTAGTGCTGATTCCAGCTTGCCTCAAGATCTCGACGAATTCCTGTTGGACACGCGGATTAGAGGCAGTCCAGATGCTGCCCGGAGTGGGGTTGAGCGGAATCGGGTTGACGTGGGCCCAGGTGGGTCCGCGCTGGTTGAGTTTATCGGCCAGCAGCCGAGCCCGCCAGGGGTGGTCGTTCATGTCGCGAATCAAGGCGTATTCAATCGAGACGCGCCGCCCGGTGGCCTGGAAATAGGCGTATGCCGCGTCCAGCAGTTCATCGACCTGAAAGCGGCGATTCATCGGAATCAGTTCAGAGCGTAACTCGTCGTCGGGGGCGTGCAGCGATACGGCGAGGGTTACCGCAAGGTCTTCGGCCATCAGTTTTTTGATTCCCGGCACCAGCCCCACGGTGGAAACCGTCAAGTTACGCGCCGAGATGCCGAAACCCTGAGGCGGAGCAGCGGTGATGGCGCGCAACGCTCTGAGCAGGGGCTTGTAAATTCGCCAGGGGTTCCCCCATCCCCATAAACACGATGTTAGACAGTCGCGTCGGGGTGCCGCCCAGGCGGCCCTCGGCACAGTCCCTGGCGGCGCGGCGTACCTGGTCCAGGATTTCAGCCGCCGAGAGGTTGCGGGTCAAGCCCAGCTGTCCCGTGGCGCAGAACGGGCAGCCCATCCCGCACCCCACCTGGGAAGATACGCACAGCGTAGCGCGCTTGGGGTATCGCATCAGCACGGATTCCACCGTAGAGCCGTCAAAGAGTCGGTACAGGGTTTTGCGAGTCCAGCCCCGGTCGGCTTCCTGGGTCAGCAGGGGGTCCAGCAGCATCGGCAACAGCTGTGCTGCTCGGTCCCGGTCCGAGGCCGAAAGGTCCGTCATCTGCGCGGGGTCGGCTTCGTAACGCGCAAAGTAGTGGCGGGAGAGTTGGTCGGCGCGGAAGGTTTTCAGTCCGGTTTTCGTCGCGGCGTCACGGCGTTGGGCCGGGTCGAGGTCGGCGAGGTGCGCGGGGGCCTTGCCGCGGGAACGGGGTTGGAGTTTGAGTTCGGCACGAGATCCCGGCGCGCCGCCTTCCGGGGTCTGGTCCCCGGGCATAACTTGTCTGGACACGACAGACATTTTACCCGGTGTGCGGGTGGGGGTGCTGCCCGGGCGGCTTGAGAGGGCAGGTGCACCATGCATTGCGTACCAAATTAACCCTCCCTGACGCCGGTCACTGCTCCAGGCGCATCCAAGACTGACCACGCAGACGCCAACCCAGAGTCCCCAGCCGCGCCAAGAAAAACACCCCGCAGTAACACGCCCAGAGCCAAGCCAAACCAGCGATACCTGAAGACCCAGCCGGAGCCCACATCCACACCGCCCACAGTGCCGGCATGTAAATCACCAAGTTCACTACCCCAGCCCAAGCCAGATACCAGGTGTCGTTAGCCCCGATCAAAATCCCGTCGAAGGCGAAAACCACCCCCGCCAAGGGCAGAAACACCGCCGAAACCAACAGCGCCGCCCTCGCCGCGGCCAAAACCGGAGGATCCGAAGTGAAGATCCAAGGCCACCACCCGCTCAAGTCCGCGCACAGCACCCTGAGCCCGACTCCCAACCCCAACCCCCACCAGGTGAAGCGCCGGATCATCTGGCGAAGCACGCGCGTGTCCCCGCGCGCCGCCGCGCGTCCCAGCTCGAAGCCAATCAGGGCTTGGGCCGCGACCGCCAGGGAATCCAAGATGTTGGCCGTCAAGGTCCAGGTGTTGGCCGCGATTTGGCGCCCCGCCACCGCGACTTCACCGAAGGACGCCGCCACCCACAGCGTCGCCAAGATCACCAGTTGCAGCGTCAGGGTGCGAAGCATCAGCGGCAAACCGCCAGCCGCCGCCCCCAGAACCGCACCGAAACGCGGCCGCAAGCCCACGCCCTCGACCCGGGCACCCACCACGATCTTGCAAGCGAAAGCCACCCCCATTCCGGCGCTGGCCAGCGTCGTCCCCAGCCCGGCTCCCGCCACGCCCAAACCCAGCCCGTAAATCAACACCGCGTTCAGCCCCACGTTCGCCACCGCTCCCAACACGGTGATCACCAGCGGCGTGCGCGCATCCATTAAAGCCGCGCATCGCCCCCATACCGGCCATCAGCAAACACTGTCCCACCAGCGAAAAGGCCGCGACTTGCAGGTAAATCACGCCTTGATGAGTCGCCGCGGGTGTCGAGTCAAAGAATCCCAGCAGGGGCCTGGCCCCGCCCAGAGCACGACGGAAGCCACCACCCCGACCGCCAGCCCCAGCCACGCCCCGTCGACCCCGGTTTTCACCGCGGCCGCACGCCGACCCTCGCCCAGACGGCGCGAAGCCACCGCGGTCGTGGTGTAGACCAGGAAAAATGCACAGCCCCACCACGAAAGTCAGGATCGAGGCCGCCAGCGTCATCCCCGCCAGCTGCGTGGTGCCCAGGTGCCCGACCATGGAAGAATCCGCCGCAATCATCAGCGGTTCGGCGAACATCGGCCCCAGCGAAGGCAGCGCCAGAGCCAGGATGCGCCGGTTCAGGCTGGGTTCGGAGGTGGCGTCGGTTGCGGGGGTCGTGTCCGGGTCGAGGTCCTCCGCAGCGGTGGTGGGGTTGGTGGCCGGCGCCGGGTTGGGTTCGGGAGCCTGGCTCACAGGGCGGTTCCTTCACCGATGTGCAGCGCGATTCGCAGCAAGATGTAGGCCAGGGGCACGGACATCAGAATCGAGTCCAGGCGGTCCAAGATGCCGCCGTGTCCGGGCAGCAGATTCCCCATGTCTTTCAACCCCAGTTCGCGCTTCATCAGGGATTCCGACAGGTCCCCGACGGTGCCCATCAGGGCGATGACCGGGCCCAGCAACAGCCCAAACCACCACGGAATCCCGATCCAGAAAACCCCGGCCACGCAGATGATGACCGCGAAGAGCACTGAACCACCCAGGCCCTCCCAGGTCTTTTTCGGCGAAATCACCGGGGTCATCTTGTGCTTGCCCAGCAGGCGACCAAAGACATAGCCGCCGGTATCTGAACCCAAAGTGACTGCCAAGATAAATACCACAGTGGCTTTGCCGCCGCACTCTACCGTCATCAGGGCGATAAAGGAACCCAGGAATGGCAGGTAGGCCACGGTCAGGGCGCTGGCGGTGATGTCGCGCAACAGTTCCTCGCCGCGAACCGGTCCGGTCAGGTGCCACAGCAGCGCCACCGCCACCGTCAGCAGCGAAGCCGCCAGCATGGCTTCCAGTCCCAGCAACCAGGCGCAGACAAAAATCCCCACTCCCCCGGTGACCATCACCGGCATCGCCAGGCGCAGCCCCGCGCCGGAAAGTGCGTGGCTGAACTCGACCAGGGCGGCGACCAAAACGCTGACTGCCAGCAGTCCGAACAGCGGCAGGTAAAACAGCAGCGACCCGCCGAAAGCGCCCAACAGCACGACTCCCACCGCGGTGGCAGCCCACAGATTGCGCCCGCCTTTCGAGGCTTTCGCTTCCTTGGGGTCCCCAGAGTTCTTAGCACCCACCGAAACGCCGGCCTCGCCACCCGGCGCACCCACCGAAACGCCGGACTCGCCACCTGGCGCACCCGCCGAAACGCTGGCCTCGCCCGGGGAAGCCCCTACCGCAGCCTCACTCTCTTTACGCAACGAATACCTCCGCTGCCTCACACAGTCATCAGATCGGCCTCTTTTTCGGCCAGCAGCGCATCGACCTCTTCGGTGAACTTCTTGGTCTGCGCATCCAGGTCCTTTTCGGCGCGCTCCACCTCGTCCTCGCCGACAACCTTGTCCTTCTTCAGGTCCTCGAGCTGGTCCTTCGCCTTGCGTCGCACACCGCGGATCGACACGCGCCCGTCCTCGGCTTTGGCCTTGGCCATCTTGACGTATTCCTTGCGGCGGTCCTCGGTCAAAGCGGGCAGCACCACGCGAATCACCTTGCCGTCATCCGTGGGGTTCACCCCCAAGTCACTCTCGGTGATAGCGCGGATGATTTCGGCCACGGCACCGCGGTCATAGGGCTGAATCAGCACGGTGCGCGCTTCAGGAATGTTGAAGGACGCCAGCTGCTGCAGCGGCGTCGGCGCGCCATAGTAATCCACCAAAATCCCGTCGAACATGGCGGTGTTGGCGCGTCCGGTGCGAATCGTTGCAAACTCTTCCTTTGTGGCGTTGATCGCCTTGCGCATCTTTTCCTTGGCTTCATCCAGAATCTCGGTAATCACGGGCTTCTCCTTTGTGTTTTCGTGTCGGTTATCGGTTTTTTCTGGGTCGAGGTCCGGGGTTTCCTTCCCCGGTGTCATTCGAGAGTCACCAGGGTGCCCAAAGGTTCACCCAGCAAGGCGCGAGTGACGTTTCCGGGTTGTGTCATGCCAAAGACCCGCATGTCGAGCTGGTTCTCCATGCACAGGCTGAAAGCCGCGGCGTCGACCACTTTCAAGCCGTCGTGCAGGGCCTGCTGGTAGGTCAGGCGCTCCAGTTTGCGCGCGGTGGGGTCCTGGCGCGGGTCGGCGGTGTAGACGCCGTCCACGCCGTTCTTTCCCACCAGCAGTTCCTGGCAGTGAGTTTCCAAGGCGCGCTGGGCGGAAACCGTGTCGGTAGAGAAGTACGGCATCCCCGCGCCCGCACCGAAGATAACTACGCGGCCTTTTTCCAGGTGGCGAATGGCGCGCAGCGGGATATAGGCTTCGGCGACCTGTCCCATAGCGATCGCGGTCTGGACTCGGGTGCGCACCCCGGCTTGTTCCAGAAAGTCCTGCAGCGCCAAGGCATTCATCACGGTCCCCAGCATCCCCATGTAGTCCGCGCGGGCCCGGTCCAGGCCGCGCTGGGACAGCTGGGCGCCGCGGAAGAAGTTGCCGCCACCTACAACGATGGCAACCTGGACTCCCTGGTTCACCGCGGCAGCTATCTGGTGGGCGATGTCGGAAACCACGTCGGGATCCAGCCCGATATTCCCCCCTCCGAAAACTTCGCCCGAAAGTTTCAACAAAACGCGCCGGGCTGTGCCGGTAGGGGCTGGGTCGGTCATCTGAACTCCTTCGAGGGCGACCGGTACGGTCCCGGTCGAGGTCGGCTCGGGGCCGGCCCTAAAGTTGCGGGTATAGGGTTTGTCGGCGGTGGCCACCACGGGTGGCTGCCGCCTTGCTATTATAGTAAAACGTCCCCGGCGATTGCCGGGGACGTTTTTGCTTTTAGGTTTCACGCCGTATCGGCGCGCTTCGGGGCGCCGCAACCGCGGGCCTCGACCCGGACCGAAACGCGGCCCTCGACCCGGACCGAAACGCGGGCCTCTAAACGGGACTTTAGGCGCCAGCCTGGAGGCGAGAGAAGCCCACGATCTTGCCGCCGGTGGCCTCGACGATGGCGCCCACGGAAGTCTTGGGGTCCTTGGCGTAGGGCTGGTCCAGCAGCACGCTGTCCTTGTAGAAGCCGTTCATGCGGCCCTCGACGATCTTGGCCAGGGCGGCTTCGGGCTTGCCCTCGGCCTTGGTGGCCTCGATCAAGGTTTCGCGTTCCTTTTCGACTACCTCGGCGGGGATGTCCTCGCGGGTCAGGTATTCGGGGGCGTAGGCGGCGATATGCATCGCGACGTCGTGAGCCACCGAAGCGGCGGCGGCGTCGGTGGCCACCAGCACACCCACGGTCGGAGGCAGGTCCGGAGAGGACTTGTGCAGATAGAGGTCCACCGCGTCGGCCTCGAGCTGGACCACCTGGGTCACCTCGAGCTTTTCGCCGATGATGGCCGCGCGGGCATCTACCGCGTCATTCACCGTGCCATCCCCGGACTTTGCCGCCAACAGGGACTCCACGTCAGCCACACCGGATTCCACGGCGGCGGCCAGAACCTCGTCGGCCATGGCGATGAACTTTTCGTTCTTCACCACGAAGTCGGTTTCGGCGCAGACCACCACCATGGTGCCGCGCTGGCCCTTGGGGGTGTCGGTAACGGTGGCCGCCACCAGGCCCATCCCCGCGGAACGGCCTTCGCGCTTGGACAGGGACTGCAGGCCCTTGACGCGGATGATTTCCAGCGCCTTTTCGCGGTCGCCCGCGGCTTCTTCCAGGGCCTTCTTTACGTCGGCCAGTCCAGCGCCCGTCTGCTCACGCAGTTCCTTCAGGTCGCTCATAGAGAAATTTGCCATTTGCTTTCCTTCTGTTGCTAAAGATTCGGTATTTACTGGGCCGGCTTACTGGGCCGGGGTTTCGCTGGCGGCCTCGGGGGCAGGGGCTTCGGCGGGAGCGTCAGCCGGGGCCGGAACCGAAGCGGCGTCCTCGGCCGGGGCATTATCCGTAGCCAACAGTTCCTTTTCCCACTCGGCCATCGGTTCGGCGCCCTCGGTTGCCTCGCCCTTCTTGGAGCGAGCCACCAGGCCCTCGGCGCAAGCATCGGCGATAACCTTGGTCAGCAAATCCACGGAACGAATCGCATCGTCATTGCCGGGAATACCGTAGTCGACCTCGTCGGGTCACAGTTGGTGTCCAGCACGGCCACCACGGGAATTCCCAGTTTCTTGGCTTCGGCGATGGCCAGGTGTTCCTTGTTGGTGTCGACAACCCACAGCGCGGAAGGGGTCTTGGCCATATCGCGGATACCACCCAAAGTGCGCGCCAGCTTGTCCTTTTCGCGGCGCATCATCAGCAGTTCCTTCTTGGTCAGACCCGAAGCTGCGGTGTCTTCGAAATCGTACTGCTCCAGTTCCTTCAGGCGCTGCAGGCGCTTGTGCACGGTGGAGAAGTTGGTCAGCATGCCGCCCAGCCAGCGTTCATTCACATAGGGCATCCCCACGCGAGTGGCCTGTTCGGCGATGGATTCCTGGGCCTGTTTCTTGGTGCCGACAAACATCAGCGTGCCGCCGTGAGCCACGGTCTGCTTGACAAAGTCATAGGCGATGTCGATGTCGGCTGCGGTCTGAGCCAGGTCCAGAATGTAGATGCCGGAACGTTCGGCCAGGATGAAACGCTTCATCTTGGGGTTCCAGCGACGGGTCTGATGCCCGAAATGTACGCCACTTTCCAGCATTTGGCGCATAGTTACGACTGCCATAGGGCAACCTTCTTTCAGTTAGTGGGCCAGGTGTTTCGGTGCCGTTGCGAGGACGTCGCCACGGTTTACGCGCAACGTCACGAGGACGCCGACGCCGTTTCCGGCCCGGTTTCGGTTAGTGCCTGGTGCGCGACTCCTTCAGCACCCGCACCTGGGCCCTGTCGGGCTGGGGTACGGGACCTCAGCTGAAGCGAACTTTCCGCCCTACTTCGGTTGGCCTGAGGTAAGCCTGGCCTCACGGATGACGGATTCGCGCACGCGAAGTCAGTTGCCAAAGAGCAACTGCAGAGGGAATCTTACCAAAACCGCGCCACCATGCGCCAATCGAGAGTTTTCCACAGGGGTGCGATTCGCGACGTAATTCACATCCTAGAGATTTCGCGGTGGTGGGATTTGCGAAGGTGGCGCAGGGTAGGGCTATGAGAAAACTTTTGAATACTTTTACGGCACTGCTGATGTTGCTGTTGGCTTTCCCCGTGACGGCGGTTCCGCTGCCGGTGGCGGAAACGGCGCGTGCGGTGCCGCGGGATTTCTTGTTCTGGCCTACCGGGGGCCCTACGGCGGTGCCGCGCCGTTTTGACCCTCCGGCCCAGAAATGGCTGACGGGGCATCGCGGCATCGACCTGCGGGTATCGGTGGGCGACACGGTTTTCGCCGCCACGGACGGTAGGGTGATTTTTGCCGGGGAACTGGCGGGTCGCCCCTTGGTCTCTATCGAAGATGCCACGGGTCGGCGCTATACCTATGAACCGATAGAGCCTGCGGTCTGCCTCGATCAAGAGGTTTCTACCGGGGAACCCATCGGCACGGCCCTGGGCGGGCACTATCCGGGCGACAATCGTCTACATTTCGGAGTGAAAGACGGCGCCGAAGGATACGTCGACCCGCTGGAACTGCTGGGGGGCCGGATTCGTCTCTGGCCGGATTAGCGGTATTTATCCGGGGGGTTAAAGATACCGGTGATCTGGTTCTTTCCTTCGATGTACTGCACTTTGTACAACGCCAGAGATTCCGAGGCGGGGTCAAATCCAGTATTGTTCCCCTTTTCGTCGTGGCCCACCACGCTGGGTTCGTCGTTGTGCGCCACCACCCAGATAATGGTGTCCCCGTCATTCTTTTCGATATAGACATCTTTGATGACGGTGCGCGGAATCCCAGTTTCCACCTGGGCGTTCTTGCGCAGGAACTTCTCTATCCAGCTCTGCATCTGCAGGCACTTGTCGCATTCGGCGCTGAAGGTATTCGCCATCAACCCGGTGTCTCGGGACACGAAGCTGTAATAGGCGGCGTAGATAAAGTACGCCACCAGGTTCGTTGCGCCCTGTTCGCTGAACTCGTGGAAGCGCTTGGGCTGCTCGTAGGGCGCCACGCTCATCTTTTCCTCGTCGGCAATGTCGCGGCGATCGTTGTGGGCGGGGGCTGAACCTAAAACCGCCGAGGTCTGTTGGGTACGCGGAGAGGGAGATTCCTGTTCCGTGGTGTCGACAATGTCCGGTCCGGCGGGCTGGTCCAGGTTAACCTCGGACTGCACCATGTATTTGGCGGTCATATGAGCAGAAGTACCCGAACTGCAAGCACCCAGCAAGGTCGACAGTAAAGTGATAGCGCAAAGCGCCGCCACCAGTCGCTTCGAGCTGGTCATCACCCACTCCATCTGTACTGAAAAACGTGCCGGAAGCCCGGAATTCGGACAGCATCATTAAAGCACGTTCTTGATAAAATATTAAGAGTCCTTACATATTTCTACCAGCTTTGTCAGTACTTTTTCTAACCCCGGATTTTCAGCCCTTTTAGGTGAACCTGAATTGACATGCACAGATACCTCTTATTTCTAAAACCTGGGGTTTCACCGTCTGAATTTTTCCGCCCGACAACACGCCGGCATCGCGGCGGCATCACACCTGACTCGCGGCTAATTGGTGTGGTTTAAGCGCGGGGATGGGCTTGTTCATAGACCCGTCGCAGCTGCTCCATCGACAGGTGCGTATAGCGCTGGGTGGTGGCCAGCGAGGCATGCCCCAAGATCTCTTGGACACTGCGCAAATCCGCGCCGCCCTCCAGCAAATGAGTGGCCGCCGTGTGCCGCAGGCCGTGCGGCCCCAGGTCTGGTACCCGAGCCAGCGCGGTGAGCCGATGCAACATAGAGCGCACCACGCGGGTATCCAAGCGGCCCCCCTTTAACCCCCAGGAACACCCAGTCACCACCGGACTGGGGTCCGGGGGTGGCCACCAGGGCGGGACGTCCGCGCTCGAGGTACTGTTCCAGAGCCAGCTGGGCGGGTATCCCGTAGGGCACCACGCGTTCCTTGTCGCCTTTACCGATGACTCTCACGGTGTGTTCTGCGGAGTCTATATCCGCCCGGCGCAGCCCGGTCAGTTCGCTGACGCGCAAGCCAGTGGCATAGAGCATCTCGAGCAGAGCCCAGTCCCGCAGCCCCTCAGGGTCCACCAGCCCCGGAGTGGATTCCGGAAAGGCGTGCTGGCGGGCCGTGTCCAGCAGCACGGCGGCCTGGGCGGGGTTCAGCACCGTAGGAAGCTTGTTTTCCGGGCGCGGAGCGTGGAGTTTCACTCCGGGGTTGACCTCTATCACCCCATGTGTCTGGGCCCAGGCAGAAAAGGTGCGGAAGCTGGCGATGCGGCGCGCCAAAGTCGCGCGAGCGACTCTTTGGCGCGACATCTCGGAAAGCCAGGTACGAATCTGAGTGGGTGCAGAAAGCCATTCCACCAGCTGGGAAACACTGGGTTCTCGGCCCGAGGCAGTGGCGAGACTGATAAAGAGGAAGTCCAAAAGTTCGTTCAGATCCGTCAAATAGGCACGCACTGTGTTGTCAGAGAGCTCGCGGTTACGGCTCAGATACACCCGATAGTCCTCGAGCAGGGATTCGCGCCACAGCTGCAGTGATTCCGCCACGCCCCAAGCCTACCGGCTCTAGGCCGCGCGACGGAAGCGACCCTGGCGACTCAATGCGATACCGCTGAGTTCCAGTAATCCCAGTTCTTTGCGCACTGTTTCGATGTTGAGTCCGGCCTGGCGGGCAATCTGTTCGACGCTGGACCACGAGTGTAGCGGCAAAGAATCCAAGGTGCGGGCCGCTTCGGGGCTGAGGCCGGCAAAAAAACTGGCATCTGCCGGGGATTCTCGGATCGGCTCCACACCAGAGATTGGACGCATCAGCTCCAAAACCTCGTCGGCACAGGTCACCAGGGCGGCACCGTCGCGGATGAGTTCGTGACAACCAGCCGACATCTCGGAAGTCACCGGGCCGGGCACCGCAGCCACGGTTTTCCCCTGTTCGATGGCGTGATTTGCAGTGGACATGGCTCCTGAACGCATCCCGGCCTCTACCACCACCGTGACATCGGCCAAAGCGGCTACCAGGCGATTGCGTGTCAGGAACATCCGCTTGGCGGGACGCGCCGAACAGGGCTGTTCACTGATGATCATTCCCCCTGCCTCCAAGATCTGGGTGAACAGCGCCGCGTTCATCGCAGGATAAAGATTTCCCAGTCCCCCCGCTTGAACGCTCAGAGTCAAACCATTGGCGCAAAGCGAGCCCCGATGCGCTGCCGCGTCGATGCCATAGGCTCCCCCCGCTGATGACGTAGCAGCCCTGTTGGTCCAGCTCATAGGCCATCCCGGAGGCTTGGGAGACCCCGTAGCGGGTCGCCGCCCGGGCCCCCACCAGGGCCGCCGACCCGCTGGCCGCGGCCTGTTCCAACACCTGAGCCCTACCCAGCACCCACAGTGCCACCGGCGGTAAATCCAGGTGATTCAGGGGCCTGTGGCCACCAGGGATCCTCGGGAATCAAGACCCAGCCACCCAGGTGATTTAGCCAATCCAGATCCATCTGCAGATTCGCGTCGCGCAGCCGCATCACCCAGCCCTCGATCCGCACCACCGAAATCGGCAGCTCCACCGGGGCGAAAAGCCTGGCGAATGGTGTCTTCGTCCAACAGGGGCCTTTGCCGCCGCCAGTCGCCCCAGGCGTTCCAAGGCCTCGAGCACCCCCAGCTGGGCGATGATCGACACGGCGACCTCGTCGGCGGGGTCTACCAGCAGGGTCCACAACGCTCGGGCTTGACGTAGTTCCTTATGAGTATCCAATTTGTGCTCCCTGTTGTCTCAAAGTCATAGCCGTAGCCAAGTGTTCAATTCCCGGGGTGGTTTTCCCTTCCAAGTCCGCCACGGTCCACGCCAGGCGCATCACTCGTTGGGCTCCGCGCATCGTCAAGGCACCGCGATCCACCGCGCTGTCGATTTTCCCCAGCAGCGGCGCCGAAAATCCCCCCAGAGGAGAGCGCAACAACGGTCCAGGAACCTGGCGGTTCAAGTCCCATCCCTGTGCCCCCCAACGTTCCAATTGCGCGCCGCGGGCTTGGGCGACCCGGGCGGCCACCACCGCGGTGCTGTCCGCCGGGGCCGCCGATGCCAAAGCCCCGCGTGAAGGAGACTCGACCTGGATGTGGATATCTATGCGATCCAACAAAGGACCGCTGAGTCTCTCGAGATAGCGTCGACGCGCCAAGGGGGTACAGCTGCATTCCTGGCGGGGAGAACCCGCGTTGCCGCAAGGACAGGGATTCGCCGCCATCACGAGCTGGAACCCCGCGGGGTACTGGGCCGCCCCCGCCACGCGATGCAGCGTGATTTCGCCGTTTTCCAGAGGTTCACGCAAGGAATCCAAGACCCGCATCCCGAACTCGGGCGCCTCGTCCAAGAACAACACCCCGCGGTGCGCCAGTGAAGCCGCCCCGGGACGCGGAATCCCCGAGCCTCCCCCGACCATCGACGCCAAGGTGGCGCTGTGGTGCGGGGCCTGGAAGGGAGGCCGGCGAATCAGACCTTTTGAGGCCGCAAATACCCCGGCCAGGGAATGAATCGCGGTGACTTCCACGGCAGCTTCATCAGACAGCGGCGGCAAAATCCCCGGCATCCGTGAGGCCAACATGGTTTTACCCGCACCAGGGGTCCCCACCATCAAAAGGTGGTGTCCCCCCGCGGCCGCCACCTCCATCGCGCTACATGCCGCCGGCTGTCCCACTACGTCACCGAAGTCCCCCGGATCGGGGTTATCACTGGGAACCAGTAGACCCGAAACCGGGGATTCTTTCACGAAATCCACCTCGAGGTCCCCACCCAGGTGTTGCACCACCTGTGACAGATGGTGCATAGCCTCCACCTGGGCGCCGGGAACCAACGAAGCTTCTTCCAGATTCGCCGCGGGCACGATGAAGCGAGTCTTGCCGCAGCGCATGGCCCCGACCACCGCGGGCAGAACCCCGCGCACCCCCGAAAGCCGCCCGTCCAAGCCCAGTTCTCCCAGCAATACCCAGTCGTCGCAGGCCTGTGCTTGCACCACGCCCATCACGCTGAGTACCGCCAAAGCCATAGCTAAGTCATAGCCCGAACCGCGTTTCGGCAGCGAGGCCGGGGACAGGTTCAACACCACGTGCTGGTCTGGCCAAGTCAGACCGCAGCTGGTCACCGCCGCACGCACCCGGTCGCAAGCCTCTCTCACCGCGGTATCGGGCAAACCCACCAGAGTCACTTTGGGCAGCCCCCCGCGGAAAGCTGCGCCTCCACGCGCACCGGGTGCGCCACCATTCCCACCAGGCAAATCGCCCAGGTATGCGCCGCCCTCATGAGATGGCCTGCCGGTAATCGCACTGGGGGACACCTAGCCCATCCCAAGTTATGCACATCAGGTCCAGGCGCACCCCGCGGTGCGAAACCTGGGAGTGGTCGCGCAGCCAGGCGGCCGCCACCTGTCGCATCCGCGCGAGTTTCCGTCCCGTTACCGCCGCCGCCGGGGTGCCGCAACGATGCGAGGAACGGGTTTTCACCTCTATGAAGGCCAGTTTTCCCCCGGGGTCCAGGGCCACCACGTCAACTTCCCCTTGGCGGCACCGCCAGTTGCGGTCCAGCACCTGGAATCCGCGCTGTCCCAGGAATCCGACCGTAAGGTCCTCTCCGGCTTGTCCCAGCCGCCGGTTGTGCCCTTTGGGTTGGGGTGGGGATGCGGTTGTATTCATTCTTGCCTCCCTAAGTTCAGGAGCGCCACCACTGGGCGCTGGATGCCAGGCTTTCGTAAAACCCATCCTCGGACAAGAAAAAAAGTCCAGGGGTGTGAATAACCCTGAATTCACAACCCCTGGATTTGTTGAAATCTAGCTAAAGCTCCGCATCAAGCCGGCATTTCGAGTTCCGGTTTAGTCAGTTCTTCGACGTTGACGTCTTTGAAAGTCAACACCCGGACGTTTTGGACAAAACGAGTCGCGCGGTACACATCCCACACCCAGGCATCTTGCATAACTATCTCGAAAAATACATCTCCCGCAGCGTTGTTGTGCGTCGTGACGTCGACCTTGTTCGCCAGATAGAAACGCCTCTCGGTCTCTACCACGAAGCTGAACAGCGACACGACATCTCGGTATTCGCGATACAGCTCCAGTTCCAAGCCGTTCTCGTAGGATTCGATTTCTTCGTTATTCACGTCTTTATCTTCCCTAAAACCCTCGTGGGGCAAAGCACCCTAAAGCAGTTTCCAGCTTTGGCGGTGCCAGGGCGAAGACCCCAAACGGGCAATCGCCTCCCGATGCGCCACGGTCCCATATCCCGCGTTACTCGCCCAGGAATACCCCGGATCGTCAAGGTTAGCCATGAACTCGTCGCGCAATACTTTCGCCAGACACGCCGCCGCCGCAACTGTAGCTGACTTGGCGTCACCCTTGACCAAGGTCTCGACCTCAACTTCCGCCTCGGGATAGGTTCCCGGCCCGACGCTGCCGAAGAGGTCGGGTGGTCGGGAAGGACGCAGATAGTTCAGGTTCCCGTCCAGCAGTAGACGCGCCGGTAAGTGCGCGCGCGCATCGAGTTGCGTCAGGGCCCGACCCCCGGCCAAAGTCAGGGCAGACATGATGCCTAACTCGTCGATTTCAGTGTTACTGGCTTCGCCTATCGCCCAATCCAGAACCCATTGCTGAATCTGGGGTACCAGGGCCTGGCGCCGCTTCGCCGTCAAGGCCTTGGAGTCAGCCAACCCCTGGGGAATCCGGTCCAAACAATCCGCATCGATTACGCACACCCCCACATAGACCGGCCCGGCCAGACACCCGCGACCGACTTCATCCATCCCCCCGACCAAGGCGCGGCCCTCGACCCCGCAACCGCGGCCCAAACCGGAACCGCGACCCTCGACCCGGAGTGGATCCGCCGCGCGCAACGCACCCAAAGCCTCCAGCGCGGCCGCCTCCCAAGAAAGATCAACCACTAGCGCGCCAACTCGTTGAGTTGGGAAGAGAAGGAATCTTCGACGCCTTCTACCGGTTTGGGGATGTTGTAGAAGGCGCAGCTGGCCGAGATGATGCGCATGTGTTCCAGGGGCCAAATCACCATGAAGGCGCGACCCACCACGTTCTTTAGTGGGATGAAACCACCCGAGGGTAAATTCATGTGGGAACGCGAATCCGCAGAGTGGTTGCGGTTATCGCCCATCACCCAGACGCCGTTCTGGGGGACCGTCACGTCGAACTCGATGTCGGAGGCCGAGCCGGTGTTGGGGGTGTAGTTTTCGTCCAGCGCTTTACCGTTCACCGTCATCTTGCCGTCTTCGTCGCAACAAGCCACATTGTCATTGCCCAGGCCAATCACGCGCTTTATCAGGTAGCCTTCGTCGCCTTGCGGCACCAAACCCACGAAAACCAAGAAGGACTTGATCCCTTTAATCACCGGGTTCTGTTGAGATTTTCGCCCGACGTTTTCGCGTACGGAATTTAGCCAGTTCTCGGCGTCTTTAAACACGACGATGTCGCCGCGGTTCAAGGCACGGTACCTGGGCGCAGTTTTCGCCACCAGCACCGAATCGTTGACCATCAAGGTTGGTTCCATCGACTTCGAAGGAATATAGAAAGGCTGCAGCAAATATGCCCTGACCAGGGAGGATATGGCCAAAACCGTGATTACTACGGCGATCAGCTCGAAGTACCAGGGCAGGTTCAGCGCCAGCTGCGGGCGGCCCGCGTTGAATCGCGGGTGATCATCGAGTTCGGATACATCCTCGCGCGTGGATCCTCGTAGCGGTATCCCGCTGGTTGGACCCCCGGGGTGCCGGCGCCAGGCTGGGCCGTGTCGTGCGCGGCGTCACGGGCGGCATCGCACGCGGCGGCAGAAAAGAATTCTTCGTCCGAGACCAGGGGGTCGTCTTGGCGGCGACCCAAGGATCGCGGCAGCCCCGTGGGGATATCAGTGGTTGCGTCTCCCGCGGCGGCGGAGACGGGGGTGGTGGGAGCAGAGATGCCCGGGGTGGAAGGGGCAGAAGTTGGGGCACCGGGGGTGGAGTTGAGCCTGGGAGGGAATTCGCCCTCTCCTGAAACGTAACCACCCTCGAAACCGGTGCTTGGCGCAGCACCCGTCGGGTAACCTCGACCGGGGACCGTAGAGAAACCGGCACCACCTCCGTAACCGTAACCGTAACCGTAACCGGAACCGCCCTCGAAACCAACGCCTGACACGGAACCCACCGGGTAACCTCGACCGGGAACAGGCGCGGGATTCGCGTTTCTGGGCAGGACGGCACTCAAGTCGCCGTACTCTTCCTCTGGGTTAGTCAAGGCCCCTCCTTCGACAGTTGCGTAAATTATAGCCCAAATACACGACGGAGCCCGACCCAAAGGTCAGGCTCCGGCATATCGCGTTGATAAAGGATTAGGCCTTTACGTTTTCGCGCTTTTCGTTGATCTTGGCGGCCTTGCCGCGGCGATCACGCAGGTAGTACAGCTTGGCGCGACGCACGTCACCGCGGGTCACGACCTCGATCTTGTCCAGAGTCGGGGCGTGCAGCGGGAACTTACGCTCTACACCTGTGCCGAAAGACAGCTTGCGCACGGTGAAGGTTTCCCCGACGCCGCGGCCGTGACGGGCGATTACTACGCCCTGGAACACCTGGATACGAGAACGGTTACCTTCGATAACCTTTACGTGAACCTTAACAGTGTCCCCCGCGCGGAATTCCGGGATGTCGTCGCGCAGTGCTGCTTGATTGAACTCTTCGACCAGAGCCTTTTGCATTTTTTCTCCTCGACGCCTTTGCCGCAGGTCAAAACCGTCTTTGTGCAGGTACCTGTGTTTCCGGGGGTCCGGGAGCGGTACCGGTTTGGGTGCTTTTTGGCTGTTGGTTGCCCCCTGCGGCAGGTGAAACCGGCCAGAAAAGCCACTACATTGTGCCACAGTTAACGGGCGGGGCGCCAATCGAGGCGGTTGGTGGGTGGCGGGTGATAGATGGGGCTGGATGGGGTTGGATGGGGTTGGATGGGGTTGGATGGGGTTGGATGGGGTGGTGACAGGCGGTCTTGGTGGGTGACGGGGTTGGCGGGGAGGTGGTTTGGCGCAGCCTCTCCCATAGCACCCGGCGCATCACCACATCTCGGTTGGGTTGACCCCCGACATCGAAGGTTCGGGTGCCGACTTTGTGGAAACCGTGGTGGCGATAGAACTTCTGGGCCCGTTTGTTATAAATCGAGGTACCTAAGCTGACAGCCGTGACGTTTTGCAAGGCCAGGTCCACTAAAGCTTCACCCAGCAAAGCCCCCGACAATCCGGTGCCGTGGAAATCCTGGCGGACATAGCACTTGGAAAGATAGGCGTCCCCCAGGGAAATCCCGGCAGCTGCAGCGGCCTGGGCATCCATCCCTACGATGGCGTGGGTGTAACCCACCAGTTCCCCCGCTACTTCCGCCACCAGATAGCGGTGGCGCTGCGGGTCTTCCAGGCGGGCGCGCATGCGGTCCAGGTCGAACTCCTCAGCGGTGAACTGGGCAATCTGTTCAGGGGTGACGAAGTCCGGACAGGCCAAGGGGAAAGTCTCGGATCCCAGTCGGGCCAAAGCCACTGCTTCGCCGCGAAGTGGGGGGCGAATCACCACCCGGAAGGGGCGCAGCTCCGGGTTTTCTCCTAACCCCGCCGAGGCCACGCCTGCTTCCCCGGCCGGCAGATAAACCCACCCGGCCCGCGCCAACATCTCGCGCTGCGGCTTCGTCAGCTGGCCCGCATCCAGCTGCCCCAGCTTATCCGGCCGCCGCGCAATGGTCTGCGCTAGCGCCTGCATCCGACGCCAGTCCTCGATGTCGGCGTGATTGCCACCTTGTAGCACCGGCGGCACCTCCAGCCCGCGCCACTGCACCGGGCGAGTATAACTGGGATACTCCAGCAAACCCGCGCCTTCGTGCGATTCCTCTACCAGGGAATCGGGGTTCCCCACCACCCCTTCACACAGCCTCCCCACGGCCTCGACCAAAGCCAAAGCCGCGACCTCGCCCCCGTTCAACACATAGTCCCCCAGGGAAAACTCAAAGACCTCGACCCCAGGTTGGGTGCTATAGTACTGCGCCACGCGTGAATCGATGCCTTCGTAACGCCCGCAAGCCACGACGATGGCCCGGCGCTGCGCCAGTTCGCGCACCTTCGCCTGCGTCAGCATGGTGCCGCTGGGGGTGGGGATGGCCAAGACGAGGTCCGCGGCGACGGTTTGTGGGGTTGCGGCCGGTTCCTCGCGGCATTCCTCCAACACGGCGTCGATGGCGCGCCCCCACACATCGGGACGCATCAGCGCCCCGGCTCCCCCACCGTAGGGCGCGTCGTCCACCGCGCGATAGTTCCCCTCGGCGTAATCCCGCAAGTCATGGGCCCGCCACTGCAAGAAACCGGCCTGGGTCGCCCGGCCCAGCAGAGACAGCTCTAGAACGTCAAAGTACTGCGGAAAAATCGAAATCAGGTGAAACTGCATCAGCGGCTTTCCTCGGTTTGTTCTGGGTTGAACAGGCCCGGCGGTGGAGTCATCACCACCCGGCCTTCCTCTATATCGACACTGGGCACAATTTCGTAAACGAAAGGCACCAGCACTTTTTTTCCGCCCGCAGTTTCTACCTCCAGCAAGTCCTGTGCCGCACCCAGCAGCAAATCTGAGACCGTCCCCAGTTTCGTCCCGTCCGGAAGCTGCGCCTCGAGCCCGACCAGTTCGTGGCGATAGAAGCCGTCTTCGCCCGCCGTCTGGACTTCGTCCCCGTAACCCGCGTCGAATACTGTACCGAGGTCCTCGCCCCGGGTTTCCCCGTCCCGGTCAAGGTTGGCGGGGGCGGTGTCGATGAGCAGTTGCGTCCCCGCCAGGGTTTCGGCCTGGTTGCGGTCCGTGATTTCGCGGAAACTCGCCACAAAGTGCCTTCCCGAGCGATGCGCGCCTTTCACGGTGAGCAGCGGGTAACCGGGGCTGTCGGTTTCCAGCACCGCACCGGGGGCAAAGCGCCGTGCCGGGTCGTCGGTTTGCACCGAGACCCGCACTTCCCCGCGGATTCCCGAGGCTCTGCCTAAAACTCCCACCGTCAACTTCATCTGCGGAACTCTTTCCTCTAGGTCATTGTGGCTGCTATCACTTTTATCACCCGCTGGGCGCGGGTAAAAACACGGCGCGACCCCCGCCAGGCGAGGGCCGCGCCGGAAAATGAATTTTAGCGACGATCCTGGTCAATCACGTCGACGCGGACTGAACCATTACTCGACAGGGCCGAAGCTACCGTGCGCAGGGCTTTGGCGGTGCGGCCGTTGCGGCCGATTACGCGACCCAGGTCGCCGGGGGCCACATGGACTTCCAGCAACTTGCCGCGGCGCAGGGACTTTTCGTTGACACGGACCGCTTCGGGTTCGTCAACGATGCCGCTGACCAGGTGCTCCAAGGAATCAGCCAACATTGACATTATTCTGCCGCTTCCTGGGTGGCTTCTTCGGCGGGAGCTTCAGCCGGAGACTCTTCAGCGGCCTCTTCGGCGGCGGCCTCTTCGGCGGCCTTGGAGGCTTCTTCAGCTTCCTTCTTGGCCTTGGCTTCGGCTTCGGCCTTCTTGGCCTTGGCCTTTTCGGCGGCGTCATCTGCAGCCTTGATGGCTTCCTCGATGGACTGTCCCGCGTCCTTGGTCTTGATGCGGTTCTCTACAACCTTGGCGCCTTTAAACTTGGCCCAGTCGCCGCTGAGAACCAAGAAACGATGCACCGGGTCAGAGGGCTGCGCGCCCACACCCAGCCAGTACTGGATGCGCTCGGAATCCAGCTCGATCAAAGAAGGTTCCTGGTTAGGGTCGTACTTGCCGACCTCTTCGATGACTCGACCATCGCGCTTCTTGCGAGAGTCAACCACCACCACGCGGTAAATCGGGTGGTGAATCTTACCAATTCGCTTCAAACGAATACGTACTGCCACTTTTGTGGATCTCCTAATTTCTGTGTCTGAGCTGGCCTTTTGGCAGGTAGGGAAACACTGCTGACTCGGTTTGCTCTTGCCGAGGGGCCCGCTTTGAGAGGGGGTAGGCGGGGTCCTTGTACAACCCAGTTATTATGCCACTTTCCCGCCGGTCTTACCAATTCAGCTGTGAATAATCAGCCCTCTCGGCCGAGGCAAATCCGGCGCTAGAATGAGGGGGTGAAGCAGTCCCTCGCCCGAAGCTACCGCTGGGTCAGGCAATTTTTAAGGCAGAACTGGGCTGAAATCACCAAATTCCTGACGGTGGGCGGGCTGAACTACCTGGTGGACCTGGCGGTTTTCAACCTATTGCTGCTGTGGGTCGCGCCGGGGTGGCCTTTAGCGGATAAGTGCGTTGCGATTACAGTGGCGACGACTTTTTCTTGGTTGATGAATCGATCCTGGACTTTCCGGCAGCGCGGCGGGCACGGGATTTTTCTGGAGGCGGCACTGTTCGTGCTGGTGAATGTCTTAGGGGCATTGCCGCCCCTGCTGTGCCTGTGGCTCAGCCACTATGCCTTGGGCTTCACATCCCCGCTGGCGGATAACCTCAGCGCGAATGTCTTGGGGCTGATTCTGGGCACCGCGCTGCGCTATGCGCTCTATCGTCTGGTGGTTTTTCCTCGCCCCCACGACAATCGCTAGACTCCGGCAAAAGACCACCCCAAAGCGGTCAGCGCTGACACCCCGGACAGTAGTACAGCTTGCGCCCCGCCGCGACTTCCATCCGCACCCGCCGCCCGCACCGCAGGCAAATCCGTCCCTCGCGCTGGTACACGTAATAGCGTTGCGCCACCGGGTCCGCCTCCTCGCCGCCCGCGCCACCCGCGCCCGCGCCACCATCGCCGCCTTCCAACACCTCGGGATGCGTCTGCACAAAACTGGCGTAATCGCTGGGATCCATAGTGGTGATGCGCCCGGTCGCGACCCCGCGGGGCATCTGCTCCACCAGCCAATCCCAGATGCGCCGCAGTTTCGCCGCGCTGACCTCCGCCGCGGGAACGTGGGGCGACAGCCGCGCCGCAAACAGCACCTCGGCCCGATAGATGTTGCCCACCCCGGCCAGAACCGCCTGATCCATCAGCGCCTCTCCAATCGCTTTGCGTCGCCGCGCGCAGGCCTGCCGAAATGCCGCAAAACCGCTGCGAGGCTGGGAAAGCGGGTCCGGCCCCAGCCGCCCCAGCACCGCCGCCACCCCCGCCGCGTCCAGCAGCTCGCAAGTATTAGGCCCGCTGAGGTCCGCCACGCCGTGCTCGGCCAGCAGCCGCAGCCGCACCGCCCCAATCGGCTCTGACGCGCGGAATTCTCCCGACCCAGGCGCCAGAAACCAACGGTCGGCGAAGTCTTCGTAGGCAATCATTTTCGAGGCGTCCCAGACCTGATGCACCCGCAGTTCGACCGGTTCGAGGTCCGCGTCGAGGTCCCCGGCCACGGTCGCGGTTTCGAGGTGGGTTCCCGCCTCGAGGTCGTCGGTGTGGGTGGCAGCGCGCGTTGTGCGCAGGGTGCGGGTGTCGCCATCTTGCCCCAGCAGCACTGAGGAGCTGTGCGCATCTATCTGGCGGCGCGGAGCACCGACGAACTGCGGCGCCATGAACTGGGCATCTCCGGTAAAACGCCACGAGCCGTAGATTCCCAGATGCACATGCAGCCAAGTCAGCTCCGCATCCGGCTCCCAAGTCGACATTCCCTCCTCACCCGAAACCTCGCCCGAAACCTCGCCCGAAACCGAAACCCCGCCCTCGCCGAGGGAAACAGAAAACGCAGAATCGGCCGGGGCGAAACCCAAGAACAGGTGCTTGCCGTGGGCGCGGGCCTGGACCAGACGCTGCCCGTCCAGCCGCGCCGCGCCCTGGGCGAAACGACCCTGCGGCGAGGAGGCGTGCAGGACTTGACCCTGCAGCGAGTCACGAAAAGCCCCGGCCAGGCGGTGAATGGAATGTCCTTCGGGCACGAAAGTTCCTGTGTCGAGGTCGGGGTTTCACAGGCTGCCGAGCATACGTTTGATGTCGTCGGGCAGGTCGGCGGGATTAAGTTTTCCGCCAGCCCCGCCAGTCCCACCGACGCCAGCAACACCGCCAGTCCCACCAGCCCCAGCAACACCAGAAACCCCCGGCATCGCACCGGGTAGGCCACCAAAACCGCCGGGCAACTGCGCGCCCAAGTCAGGCACCGCGGCGGCGCCACCTTTCTGCATGGCTTCCAGGGCTTCGCGGGCCTGTCGCGCCGCCTTGGCGGGGTTGCCGGACTTGGCCTTGCGCTGCGCCTTCGACTTGCCAGACTTCGCTTGGATTCGGGCTTTCGAGTGCTTCCCCATCCCCGGCATCCGCCCGATTCCCGGCATGGTCATCTGTCCGTCGGGCCCCACACCGCCCATCTGGCCCATGTTAGACATCATGCGTTGCGCCATCTCGAAACGCTCGACCAGGCCGTTCACGTCCGCCACCGTGGTGCCGGAACCCGCGGCGATGCGGGCGCGACGCGAACCATTGAGCAACTTCAAGTCCTGGCGTTCCGCCGGGGTCATGGAACGCACAATGGCTTCGATACGATCGACTTCGCGTTCGTCGAACTGATCGAGTTGCTCACGGATCTTTCCCGCACCCGGCAGCATCCCCAGCATCTTGCGCATCGAACCGAGTTTCCGGATCTGTTGCAGCTGCTGCAAAAAGTCCTCGAGAGTCAGCTGTCCCTGCTGGATTTTCCCGGCCAGCTTTTGGGTCTGCTCCATGTCAAAAGCGGCTTCGGCCTGTTCGATCAGGGTCAGGATGTCGCCCATATCCAAGATGCGCGAAGCCATGCGGTCGGCGTGGAAGCGTTCGAAGTCGTCCAGGCCCTCGCCGGTAGAGGCAAACAGCACCGGCACCCCGGTGACTCCGCGCACCGACAGTGCCGCCCCACCGCGCGCGTCGCCGTCCAGCTTAGACAGCACCACGCCGGTGAAGTCCACGCCGTCGCGGAAAGCCCGGGCGGTGCGCACCGCGTCTTGACCGATCATGGCGTCCAACACAAACAAAATCTCTTCAGGCTGGACTTCGTCGCGCACCTCGCGGGCCTGTTGCATCAGCTCTTCGTCCACGCCCAGACGCCCCGCGGTATCCACAATCATGACGTCGTATCCCGAGCCGCTGGCCAGGGCCAAGCCGCGCCGCGCCACATCCACCGGGTCCCCCACCCCGTTGCCGGGCTCCGGGGCAAATACCGTTACCCCGGCTTGCTCTGCGACAATCTGCAGCTGCGTAACCGCGTTGGGACGCTGCAGGTCGGCGGCGACCAGCAAAACTTTCTTGTCTTGGGCGCGAAGCCACTTGCCCAACTTGCCCGCCAGGGTAGTTTTACCGGCACCTTGCAGACCCACCAACATAAAAACCGTGGGTCCTTTGCCGGGCCGGGCAAACTGCAGTTCCCGGGTTTCCCCACCCAGCACCGACACCAGTTCATCGTTGACGATCTTTACAATCTGTTGGGAAGGGTTCAGCGCCTGGGACCGCGCGGCACCGTAGGCCTTTTCCTTGACCTGCGCTGTAAAATCCTTCACGACCTCCAGGGCGACGTCGGCCTCGATCAGGGCGCGTCGAATCTCGGCGACGGTTTCGTCAACGTCTGCCTCGGACAGTTTGCCCTTCTTACGAAGGTTCTTAAAGGACTCGCTCAGGCGATCAGAAAGATTATTGAACACCCTGTTACTTTACCAAGTCACCCCGACCCAGGGCGAAACCACCGCAACCCGCGCTCTCCCCCGTCGAGGTCCTCGCCCCGATGAAAACGCCTAGCCTCTAACAGTGCGTCAACGAAATCCGCGGCCACGAAAGGCGCCAGGTCGTCGGGGCCCTCGCCCAGGCCGACGAACTTTACCGGCAGTCCCAGTTCGCGCTGCACCGAAACCACGATGCCGCCTTTAGCCGAGCCGTCCAGCTTCGTCAGCACAATCCCCGTCACTCCCACGGCTTCGGTAAAGACTTTCGCCTGGGACAGCGCGTTTTGTCCGGTGGTGGCGTCAATAACCAGCAGCACTTCGGTGATGGGTACTTGCTTTTGGGCAACGCGTTTGATCTTGCCCAGCTCGTCCATCAACGTTGACTTGTTTTGCAGGCGTCCCGCCGTGTCTATCAGCACCACGTCCGCGCCACTTTCACAGGCGAGTTTGGCGGCGTCGAAAGCCACCGAGGCCGGGTCGGCTTTGTCTTTCTCGCTGCGCACCACCGACACTCCCACGCGGTCGCCCCAGGTCTGCAGCTGCTCCCCGGCGGCAGCGCGGAAGGTGTCGGCCGCTCCCAGCACCACAGTTTTGCCTTCTGCCACCAGGAATCGCGCCATCTTCCCCACGGTCGTGGTCTTGCCCGCGCCGTTCACCCCGACCATCAGCAAGCCACCCGTGGCACCGCCTTCGGGGTCCTCCAGGTGCAGTTCGCGGTCCAGCTGGGGGTCCAGCAGCTGCAGCAGCTGCTCTTTGGCCATCTGCCGCACGCGCTCGGGATCGGTGGTGCCTTCGACTTTCTGTTGGGTCTGCAGCTTTTCGATCAGTTCGGTCGTGGGGTCAATCCCCAGATCCGCCGCCAGCAAGGTATCTTCGAGTTCCTGCCAATCCTCGGACGAAATCTCGGCGCGGCTGAGCAGCTTGACCATCGCCTTGCCCAGCCCACCGCGCCCCGCCAGGCGCGTCTTGAGTCGCTGCAGACGCGAAAGTTTCGGTTCGGGTTTTTCCGGTTCGAGGTCCGGGGTTTCGGTTTCCGCTTCGAGCGCTTCCTCCGCCTCGGGGAGCGCCTGCTTCTGGGTCTCCATCTGTGCCTTGGCTTGGGCAACCAACTCGGGATTGAGACTCGGGGCATAGCAAAAGCCGTCCTCGTCACAAATCACGCCTTCGGGAACCTGGTCATCTTCTTCGTCTTCCTCGAAGTCATCCAGCTCGTCTTCGTAGTCATAGCGGGAAAGCTCGTGTTTAGATTCCTCGCTGCTCTTTGCCTGGGCTGCTTCCCCAGCCGCGTCGCCCGTGTCCGGTGCCGAAACCCCGGCGGCGATTTCTTCTTTGGCCTTAACCAACTGCCGCATCGCCTCGTCCAAGTCGCGATCTTCGGTGTGGGGTTCCTGGTTCTCCCGGCGGATGCGCTCCAGAGTATCCAACAACCGGTCCTCGTTACGGATACGGTTCTGCTGCTTGGTGATGGAAGAAGCGCTGATGACGATGACGGTGACGATAACCACCAAAGCCACCGGGATGGCAAAAATCAAGGGGTCGGTGTAGCTGAGCAAACCGCGCGATTCCAGGGTAACAGAAGTCTGTAACAGGCTGTGCACCACGCCGAGCAAAGGACTGTTTATCATCCCAATCCTGTCCTGAGTTGTCCCTACTGTTTTCCGAGACAATCAAGCAAAGGTTGCCTCAATCATTCATCATAGACCAACGTCCCGCCCAAAGCCGTATTTTCGGCGGATTTCCAGCTTATTCTGTCGTTTCATCCAGGCGTGGATGGGCCAATCTTTGCGAGATAACCGTGGTGGTACCCTCACGCATCGTTACCCCATACAAAGCGTCAGCGATCTCCATAGTGCGTTTGTGGTGCGTAATGATAATCAACTGGGAATTGCGACGCAGAATCTCGAACACCCCCAACAGCCGCGACAGATTCATATCGTCCAAAGCAGCCTCGACCTCGTCTAAAACATAGAAGGGCGAAGGCCGAGCCATAAAGATTGCAAACAGAAAAGCCAGGGCCGCCAGCGACCTTTCCCCGCCGCTCAGCAGCGACATCCGCTTGACGTTTTTTCCCGCGGGGCGCACCTGAATATCGATGCCGGTGTTGAGTAAATCCTTAGGGTCAGTCAGTTCCAACTTCCCTTCCCCGCCGGGGAACAACACCTGGAAAATCTCCTGGAAAGAACCCGCCACATCCTTGAAAGCCGCGCCGAAACCTCTTTGACCTGGGCATCTACCTGTTCCACCACGTCGAGCAAATCGGCGCGCGACTTTTTCAAATCCGCCAGCTGGTCAGAGAGGAACTGGTGGCGGGCCTTCAAAGATTCATGTTCCGCCAGGGCCAAGGGGTTCACCTTACCGATTCGCTTCAGTTCTTCTTTCGCCTTGGCTTCGCGCTCCACCTGTTCGGTTCGCACAAAAGCCACCCACTCAACCGCTTCGCCGTCCTCGTTGAAAACCGGAACCTGGTTATGCGGCCCGAACTTCGCCACCAAAGATTCGGCGTCCAAGCCGTGTTCTTCGCGCGCGCTTTGCAGCAACTGGTCCAGCCGCGCCGTCATCTGGGCGATAGCCACCTGATCGCGCAGTGAAGATTCGTTGCGGTCGTTACGTTGTTTGTGTAAATCGTCCAGGGCGGCGCGCAGGGTTTCCAGGTGCAGGTTCAGTTCTTCGCGGTTAGCCGTCAGGGTTTCGCGCTGTGCCGAGGCCTGTGCCACGGCCTGCCGGGCGCAAAGCAGCGCGGCCTGGGCCTGTTCGTAGACATGCTGGGCGCGGATGCGGCGACGTTCGCGTTTCCGGGCGCGCTGTTGCGCAGCGAGGGCGGCGGCCTTGTGCGCGGCGATGTTGCGTTTCAGGGATTCGGCCCTGGCGTGCAGCGATTCGAGATTCTCGGCGGCCAGTTTCGCCGCAATCTGCGCTTCGGTGCGCCGGTCCTGGGCTCGCGTCACCGTTTCGAGGGCCTGAGTCAGTTCTTCTTGCAAATCCGGGGTTCCGCCAGGTTCGGCTTCCACCACGGCATCCACCTGCTCCAGTTCGGCTTTCGCCTGGGCCAGTTTTTCGCTGCGCTGCCCAGCTTCTTTGCGGGCCTGCTCCAGTTCGGCCGCCATGCGCTGGGTTTCAGCCTGGGCCGAAACCTGGCGCGCCTTCGCCCCAGCCAGAGCCGTAGCCACTTCGGCGGCACGAGCATTGGCCCGCTGCAGCTGGGCCGTAGCCTCCTGGAGTCGCGCCGTGACGTCTTCCAGGTGTTGGCGCGCAGCCAACAACTGGGTTTCCGCGTCTTGGGCGGCCTGCCCGGCGGATTCGGCCGCATCCGCCGCGTCGTCGTATTCGGCCTGGAGTCGCAGCGCCTGTGCGCCGGAATCCCCCCCGCCGATAACCTGCGTCGCAGACAGCGAATCCCCCGCCTGCGTCACCGCCAGGCGCACCCGGCCTTCTCCCACTATCTGGCGCGCCTGGGACAGTTCTTCACAAGCCACGACCCCATCCAGGAGTTCCACCACTATCTGGGGAAGTTTCTTTCCTTTTCGGGCCTTGACGAGGTCCGCCGCCCGGTGGCACCCCGGAGGTAGCGTTTCGGGGTGGGGGTCGGTTTCCGGGCTGGCCAAGTTCGAGGCGCTGATCAACAGATGCACCTGCCCGGCCTGGTGTTCGCGCGCATAACGCACCGCGTCGGCGGCGACCTCGACGCTGTTAGAGAGCAGCGCCCCAGACCACGGCCCGAAAACCGCGCCGATAGCTTCTTCCCAGCCGGTATCTACCGTAATCAGTTCTGAAAGTACTCCGCTGATCCCGCTGAGTTTCGCGTCCAGCACCGCCGCGGCCGCGTCTGCAGGTTTCAGGGTTTTCTCTAACACCGAGCGGCGCGCCTCCCAGCGGGCCGCTTCGGTGCGGGCCTCGGAAAACGCCGCCTGAAGTTCTTCGAGCTTTGCCTTAGCTTCGGCCAGTTCCTGGGCCAAGTTGTTTTCCCGCTGCAGCAAATCATTATCCGTATCCGAACCGGGCAAGGTCTGCTCCAGTTCGCTCAGCTCTTTGGTCGCGACTGCTTCACGTTCCTGTGCGGCCTGCAAGGACTGGCTCAGACGCTCGATACTGGATTGGGATTCCTGTGCCAGCGAGGCTGCCGTGGCAACTGCACCGCGCAACCTCTCGATTTTCTCGCGCTTATCCGCTGCGGCGCGGCGCAGGTTTTCGAGCTTTTCCCGCACCTGGTTTTCCGCGTTCTTGGCCTTGGCTTCGGCACTCACAGCCGCTTCGAGGTCTTGCTGGAGCTGAGCAACTTCTTGGGTTTTCACTTGGATTTCTTGGTCGTTGCGTTCCAGGCGTTGCTCCAGTTCTGAGGTGTCGTCTGCGGGTGCGTCCGCCTGGGCTTCTTCCAAGGAGTTGAGGCGTTCCTGGGCTTGTTTCGACAGGGATTCCAAAGCGGCTGACACCCCGCCCAGTTTCGACCACACCTGAGTCAGGTTTTCCAGACCCGGAGAGACTTCTTCGAGCGAGGACTTCGCCGCGGCCTGCTTGCTGCGCAGCGCCGCGATGTCTTCGTCGAGCTTGGCGATGGCGGCCAAGATTTCTTCTTTCGAGGCGGTTTGACTCTGCAGCTTTCTTGCTGCGTCACCACGGAGTCTGCCAAGAGACGCGCCGAGGCATCTTCGAGTTCGGCCTGTACCCGCGCGGCTTTGCGGGCGGCTTGGGCTTGTTTGCCCAGCGGGCCCAGACGCTTGCCCACGTCGTTAGTCAGGTCCTGGACCCGAGAGAGATTCACCGCCAAGGAATCCAGTTTTCGCAGCGCGCGGTCTTTGCGCTGGCGGTGCTTCAGCACCCCGGCGGCTTCTTCGATGAAGGCACGTCGCTCCAGTTCTGAGGCCGAGAGAATCGTGTCGAGCTGTCCTTGACCGACGATGACGTGCATCTGTCGTCCCATGCCGGTGTCCGAAAGCAACTCTTGGATATCCAGCAGGCGCACCGGGGAGCCGTTGATAGCGTACTCCGAACCACCGGCGCGGAACATGGTGCGCGATATCGTGACTTCGGTGTAGTCAATCGGCAGGGCACCGTCGGAGTTGTCGATGGTGAGTTGTACCTCGGCGCGCCCCAGGGCAGCTTTGGTTTTAGTGCCGGCGAAAATCACGTCCGACATCTGGCCGCCACGCAGGTTCTTGGCGCCCTGTTCACCCATCACCCACGCCAGGGCGTCAACCACATTGGATTTCCCCGAACCGTTGGGGCCGACGACGCAGGTCACGCCCGGTTCCAGCGAGAGATGAACCGGGTTAGCGAAAGACTTGAAGCCTTTCAGCGTCAGGGTTTTGAGATACACCCCTTCAGCTTAAGGCACAGCGGACCGGTTAGTTAAAACAGTTCCGGGAACCACACCTGGGCTTCGGTTTGGGCACTTTCAGGGGAATCGGAACCGTGGGCAATGTTGATGATTTCCCCAGTTCCCCAGTCGCGTCCGAAGTCTCCGCGGATGGTTCCAGGAGCAGCTTGGGTGGGGTCAGTAGCTCCCATCATGGCGCGGAATGCTGGAATCACCCCGTTGCCTTGCGCCAAAATCGCCACCACCGGACCGGAACTCATGTATTTCACTAGGCCGGGGAAAAAGGGCTTTTCTTTGTGCTCCCAATAGTGCGCTTCCAGCTGTGGGGAGGTAGGGACCAAAACCTTGAGCGCCGCGATGTCGAAGCCGCGCTTTTCGATGCGGGAGATGATTTCTCCCGCCAGTTTTCGTTGGTAGCCATCGGGTTTAACCAAGATCAGGCTGTACTCCACCGCGGGGTCAAAAACTGCACTCATTGCGTGAACCTTCCTGCAAGGGGCGCCGCCTCGCGCCACTGTTTCTCTCAGTGTAGAGCAAAACGCATGGCCCGGCTGGAACAATGCCGCGCCGGGAACGAAACGGCGAACCTCGAACCGGGAACGAAACGGCGAACCTCGAACCGGGAACGCGACGCGAATCACGCACCGGCCGCGCGCGCCGCGGCCTCCAGAATCAGGGCCGAGGAACGCGCACCGGGGTCCTCGTGGCCCAGGGACTGGCTGCCCAGCAAAGCAGCGCGACCCTGGACGGCCGTCATCGAAACCGTGTCTTCGGCGCCAATCAGGGCCGCATCTGCCGCCGCGCGCAGCACCTGTTCCGCGCTGGCGCCCTCGGCCACGGCATGGTTCCCGGCCGCCGCAGTGGCCGCCGGGAACCATGCATCGAGCAAGGTCTTTTGACCCGGTTGCGCCCCGCCGCGTTCCTGGATGCCTTCGGCGGCCTTCACCACGAACATTCCCGCCTCGGCCGGAGTCAGCACCGAAGAATCCGGAGAAACCGCCTGGCACCGCGCAGAAACGCCGTGCCGTAGAGCGGGCCGGAAGCCCCGCCCACCGCGGCTAACAGAGTGTAAGACACCACGCGCAGGCCGTGGGGCGGGCTTTGCATTTCGATTCCCGCCAACTTTTGTTCCGCGGCGGCGAAACCAGTGACGATGTTGCGGCCGTGGTCGCCGTCGCCCAGTATGGTGTCCAGCTCTTGGAGACGGGCCTGGTGATTCGACAGCAGGCGCACACAAAGTTCCATCCAGGCGCTGACCCACTGGATATTTAGGGGCATCGGCATCACGGCGAAAACTCGATTCTGCTGGAGGGCTTGTTTAGGCAATGTTCAAGGCCAGAGGCTATTCCTATTGTATGCACCTGGGGGGGCCGGAGAGGGTTTATTGCGCGCGGGCGGGTAGTTGCGCGCGCGGCGGGGCGAGTTGGGCGAGCCAAGGGGGTGGCTAGGGACGCCGCCCCAGCACCTCTTGGGCCATCCCCGCCAACACTACGGAGCCGAAAACCAGCACCCCGGTGGTGCCTCCCGGCTGGTTCAAGGCATCGTCGCGGGCCGAGGCTTCGGCGATGGCCTCGACCAGCGAATCTTTGGCGATAACGCGACCTTCACCGAAAACCTCCAGAGCCACTTTCTCTAAGTCCTCCAAAGATGCCGCGCGCTCGCCAGGCATCGGCGTGACGACGACCTCGTCCAGCACCGGTTCCATAATCCCCAACACCGTTTCCATGTCCTTGTCCGACATCGCCGAATAGATACCAACGACGTGGCTCCAGCGCAGGTCCTCTTCAACGGCCTGTGCCAGGGCCTGAGCCGCACCGGGGTTGTGTCCCGCATCGGCCACGATCATGGGCGAGGAATGCAGCACCTCCAGACGGCCCGGGCTTTGAACCTCGGCGAAAGCCCTGGCCACGGAATCCGCGTGCAAGGCCTGGCCTCCCACCTGCGCTTCAACCGCGCTCAGGGCTAGGGCAGCGTTTTGTGCCTGGTGCGCCCCGAAAAGCGGCAGGAAGATATCGTGGTAGGTCGCCGCGGGAGTGCGTACATCGATCAGCTGACCGCCCACCGCGGGCAGGCGGCGCAGCACCTCGAAGTCGCGGCCTTCCAGGCGCAAGGTGGCGTCCTGGGCATAGGCGGCGGCTTCGATGATTTGCCTGGCGGCCTCGGGCTGGGAACTGACCACGACGGTAGAGCCAGGCTTGATGATTCCGGCTTTTTCCCGGGCGATGTTCTCTATTCCACGCCCCAGCCAGTTTTCGTGTTCCAGGCTGATGGGGCCGATAACCTGCGTGTCCGAGTTGATGACATTGGTAGAGTCCCAGCGTCCTCCCATCCCGACTTCCACCACAGCCAGGTCCACCGGGGCGTCGGCGAAATAGGCCAGCGCCATCACCGTCAGTACTTCGAAGAACGACAGGCGATAGCCCGGATGCGCGTTTTCCCACAGCGCCAACTGCGCTTCGATGTCTTCATAGGCGCGCACAAAGGCATCCACGGCGATGGGTTCGAGGTCCACCACGATGCGTTCACGCACATCCACCAGGTGGGGAGAAGTGAAGCGTCCGGTGCGATACCCCAGCGTGCTGGCCAATGACTCGACCATCCGCGCAATCGAGGTTTTCCCGTTCGTCCCAGTGATGTGAATAGAGTGATACAGATTTTGGGGGTCGCCCAGATAATTCAGCACCCCCGCCACGGGTTCCAGGCTGCGTTCTATCTGGTGTTCGGCGCGGCGCGCCACCAAAGTGTCGTAGATGGCCTTGGCCCGCGGGTCTTGCAAGGTAGATTTCCCCAGCGTAGCGCTGGCTCGAGGACGGTCTGCGCGTTCGGCCAGCAGTTCGAGTTGTTCCGGTGTCAGGTTCTGCGGTGTTTCCTCGTCATGCACCCCACCATGTTACCCGCCCCCGGCCCCACACCCAAGAGCTGTTTTCTTTGAAGTATGTAGTGCTCTGTGTACCAAAATAACCTTAATTTGGGGGTCGCTACCTTATAAGTCACCGACCCCGATTTTAGGGGTAATTTGGTACAGACCCCGGTGGGACCCAACCAAGCCCAAGCCAGATACCGACCTGGATCAAGTCGCAGTGCAAGGCGTAAAACTCTATCCAAAAGCCCTGGTTAGTGGGACAATGGAAGCATGTCCACACAGATTCTGCAAGCGCCTGATACGGAGCAACGCCCGGCCCACCAGCCGGCGATAAAGCTGAGCTATCGGCCCCTGACCGAAGCAGACGTGATAGAGATGTCACAGCTCCATGCCGTGGCATACCGCGATTCGGGGGTCAGCGCTTCGGGACAGATAGAATTGTTCTGGAAAGAGGCCTATGGGCCACTGTTGCAAACCGCCACGTTGGGTGCCTGGCACCACAACATCTTGGTTGGCGTGATTATCGTGTTGGACAAGGCGCCCGATGAATGGTGCTCCCCCGAAGGCGGCGAGGCACCCTTCATTGCGGACATCTTCGTTGACCCCGAATACCGGCGCCAAGGCGTGGCAGCGGCCTTGATAATGCGCGCTTCGGCGGCGGTAGCGGCGCTGGGCCGCGACGCACTGACGCTGCAGCTAGATATCGAAGCCGCCCCCGAAGTCGTAAAACTCTATGACTACCTAGGTTTCACCACGCACTGAGGATGGCCCGAAGCACGCACTAAAGCGCAACGCCGCCCCGGCGCCCCTACCAAATCCGCACCCGCTGAGTGGGCTCCAGCCACAGCTTGTCGCCCGGAGCGGTCTGAAAAGTCTGGGCAAAGAGGTCCAGGTTAGCCACCACACCGTTGCAGCGGAATTCGCTGGGTGAATGCGGGTCGATGGAAATCATCTGTTTGGCGAACTCTGGGCGGGACTTGGACTGCCAGGAACGCGCCCAAGACAGCAAGAAACGCTGGGCCGCACTGAGCCCCTCGATTACGGGGGCCTGGGCGGGGTCTGAATCCCCTGTGCGCGAAGATGCAAGCAGTATGCCTTCCAGGCAATATCTAAACCGCCCAAGTCGCCGATGTTTTCCCCGATGGTCAAGGCACCGTTGACGTGAAACTCCGCCGACAAGCCCTGGGGCACAAAAGCATCGTATTGCGCGATCAAGGCCTGGGTGCGCCGCTGGAACTCGGCGGAATCTTCCCCAGTCCACCAGTCGTTGACCTGGCCGTGCCCGTCAAACTTGGAGCCTTGATCGTCAAAGCCGTGACCGATTTCGTGGCCGATAACCGCCCCGATGGCACCGTAGTTCACCGCCGGGTCAGCTGCCGGGTCAAAGAAGGGGGGGCTGCAAGATGGCCGCGGGGAACACGATTTCGTTCACCGTAGGGTTATAGTAGGCGTTCACGGTCTGGGGAGTCATGTGCCAAATCGTCTTGTCTACCGGGCCACCTAATTTATCGATCCAGAACCAAGAGGCGAAGCTGGAGGCGGCACGGACTTTATCCACCAGCCTCGGAGCCTGAGACGCCGATAGATTCAGTTTGGAATAATCGCGCCACCTGTCGGGATAGCCAATCTTGGGGGTAAAGAGCGCCAACTTCTCCAAGGCCTTTTCCCGGGTTTGCACCCCCATCCACTCCAGGCGCGAAATCGATTCGCGATAGGCCGCAATCAGGTTCGCCACCAGAGACTCCATCGCGACCTTAGCCTGGGCCGGAAAGTGCCGCTGCACATAGAGTTCACCCAGGGCCTCGCCCATCACCGAAGAAGCCAGGCCCACCCCGCGCTTCCACCGTTCGCGCTGTTCCTCTTTGCCGGCCAGCTTCATTCCATAGAACTCGAAGTCAGCCTGCACAATCTGGGCACTAAGCAAAGCCGCGTGGCTGTTCAGGGCACCCCACAGCATCCACCACCGCAGCACTTCCAGGTCCGTGGCCTCCCACAGGGCGTCCATCCCCGAAAAGAAATCGGGTTCGCCCACGTTGACCTGGTCAAACATCTTGTCGGGCAGGCCCGAAGCGCGCCGCCACGCCCCCAGGTCAAAGTGCGGCATCAGCGCCGCGAAATCCGCGAAGGACATGGGGTTGTTCGTCGCGTCGGTGTCGCGGGTCTTGACGTTGTCCCACTGCAGTTGAGCCACCGCGGTTTCAAAATCCACAATCTGTCCGGCCACGCGCTCACTCGCCGCGCGGTCCTCGACGTAACCCGCCAACTCCAACATCCGCGCCACGTGCGCACGGTATTCAGCCAAAATCTCGACGTGTTTTTCTTCCAAATAGTAGGCGCGTTCGGGCAGCCCGATGCCGTCTTGGGCAAAATAGTTCACGTAGGCCTCGGGGTTATTCAGATCCACGTCCACGCCCATATCGAACCAACCCTCGTACACGCCCTCGGTCCAGGTCCGCGCCCACAAATCACGCAAGGCGGCCTTATCCGCCACCGCTTCCACCCCGGAACGCAGCCCTTGCAGCACCGCGGGGGCTTCGTCCTCGACCTTGGATTCGTCCATAAAATCCCCGTACAGAGCCGCGACTTTCCCCGCTAAGTCTCCGCTCACCTTCCCCGCCACGCAATCTTCGATGATGACGCGAACCTGCGCTTCGCTGCGGTCGCGCAGGGTATAGAAAACCCCGTCAATGGCGCGGTCGGCGGGAATCTGGTGCGATTCCAGCCAACGCCCGTTCACAAAGCGATACAGGTCGTCCTGGGGGCGAAAAGAGCGGTCAAATTCGTTCGGGTCCAAAGACCCCAGCAAAGGATTCGTCATGAACCCAAGCATAGCAAGTCCCGGGTCGAGGCCACCCGCTGGGGGCGGCGGCGGGGTTGGTAGTATAGTTTCCCGGGTCGAAGCCGTGTTTCGGTTTGTGTTATCGGTTTCGTCCCTGGGTCGAGGCCACCCGGTCGAGGTCGGGGAAAAGTTACGTTTTACGGCGCGGGTAAGTTCTCAAACCCCCTTATTCCACGTCCAGGTTTTCAAAACTGTGTCAATAATGGGTTGATAGGCTTCCAAGGCATAGTCCGGCACATCTTGCTTCAGAGCATAAGAGTGGTTATTCGCGGAAACTACGCTTAAAAACGCCGTCATCTGGACTTCTTGATAGACATAGTTCCACTTCATCTCCAGCACATTCATCCCCTCTACCTTCACTGGATTCAGCACGGTAAAGTTTGAATAATCCTTGTAGATATCGTCTTTCTTTAGGCGGCTTCGATATCTTTCGGATCGGAAACTACCTGGGAATGATCAATCACCAAAGCGGGAATGTATCCGTTCAGCGCCAGGTCCGAAGACATAGACAATATTACCTGGGCATCGGGCAGTTCTTTACCGCCAACAGTTTCGAAAGCATCGTGGTAGTTTTCGGGAATCTTGATGCGGAAGGCCCCGTCTGCCGAGTTCACCCAACCATCGGGAGCGGGATCGGCTTTGATGGTGCGGTTCGAGCGCGGGGTCGAATCCGTGTCCTGCCCGGAGCAGGCCGCCAGGGTAAACACGGCCAACACGCACAGCAGCAGCGCCAGGAAGTACCTGGTCCCGCGATCTTTCGCCGCTACGCGCAGTGCTGCCACTGTCCCTCCTTCGCTTTTCATATCTATGGTACCCCGGCTCGGCATGTCACAATTCCCCGCAATCCCCAATCAGTGAAAGAATAAAGGTATCCAGTGTATCGAGCGGTTCTAGGAGGAACTATGCCAGGACAAAATCTTACCCGTGAGGAGGCCCAGCTTCGCGCCGAGGTAATCAGCGACCCGCACTATCGCATCTCCCTGGACCTGACTCGAGGCGAACGCGTCTTCACTTCAGTGACGGAAATAGATTTCACCGCCGTCGAGGGCGGCTCGTCCTTTATCGACCTGGTGGCGGATGCGGTGAAAGAGGTCACCCTCAACGGGGTGGCGCTGGACCCGGGGATTTACGCCGATTCGCGCATCCCCCTGGAAGGATTGGCCGCCCAGAATACGCTGCGCGTCGTGGCGGACTGCCTCTATACCCGCACGGGTGTAGGACTGCACCGCTTCACCGATCCCCAGGATGGCCAGTCCTATGTGTATTCACACTTCGAAGTACCCGATTCCCGCCGAGTCTACGCGGTCTTTGAACAACCCGACCTCAAAGCCGACTTCACCTTCACCGTAACCACCCCCGCCGGGTGGAAGTGCTTCAGCAACTCCCCCACCCCTGAACCAGAGTACCTCGCCGGGGCAACCGCAACGAACCCAACCGAAACCGGCGCCGCCCTCGTCTACCGCTTTACCCCCACCGAAAAGATTTCTTCCTACATCACCGCCATCGTGGCGGGGCCCTATGTCGGGCGCACCGGGGAACTGACCAGCATCGATGGACGCACCATCCCCCTGGGGGTGTATTGCCGGGCCTCGATGGAGGAACACCTGGACGCCGAGGAAATCATGGACATCACCCGGGCGGGCTTCAAGTTCTATGAGGAGGCCTTCGGTTTCCCCTATCCTTTCCGCAAATACGACCAAATCTTTGTTCCGGAATACAATGCCGGCGCCATGGAAAACGCAGCTTGCGTGACTTTCCGCGACGAATACGTCTTCCGCTCGAGGCCACTGGAGGCGCGCGTCGAGCGGCGCACCGTGACTATTTTGCACGAACTGGCGCATATGTGGTTCGGGGACCTGGTCACCATGAAGTGGTGGAACGATCTGTGGCTAAACGAGTCCTTCGCTGAATACATCTCTACCCTGGCGGTTTCCGAGGTGACGCGTTGGAAGGAAGTTTGGACCACCTTCAGCGCCGCGGAAAAGGCCTGGGCCTACCGTCAAGACCAGCTGCCCTCGACCCACCCCATCGTGGCAGAGATTCGCGACATCGAAGATGTCTTGGTCAACTTCGACGGCATCACCTACGCCAAGGGAGCCTGCGCGCTGTCGCTGCTGGTCTCCTATGTGGGTTGGGATAACTTCCGCCGCGCGATTTTCCCAGTACTTCCAGTCCCACCAGTGGTCAAACGCCGTGCTGGCGGACCTGATTCACGAACTGCAAGTTGCGGCCAGCCTGGACCTGAGCGAATGGTCACGGGTGTGGCTCCAAGAAGCCGGGATGACCTGGCTGCGTCCCGAACTGGGAGTGGGCGAAGACGGCCTGATTCAGAGTCTGCGTATCTGCCAATCGGTCTTTACTCCGGGAGCTTCGCTGCGCCCCATGCGCATGGCGGTGCGCGGGTACTCCCTGACCGAGGTCGAGGACCGCACGGTTTTCGTGGGCGGACACAGCGAAGAATTCACCCTGGAGGGCGAAGGTCACGATGTGAGCGGCTTCGTGGGTCAGCCTCGCCCCGATGTCTTGCTGGTCAACGACCGCGACCTGGCCTACGGCAAGCTACGCCTGGACCCGGCTTCCTTGCAGGTGGCCTGCGACAACATCGAAAAGTTCACTGATTCCCTGCCCCGCGCCCAAGTGATGGCGGTGCTGTGGGATATGGTTCGTGACGGCGAGGTCGCCGCCTCGCGTTACGTCGAGGTCGCCTTGCGGGCGCTGGCGGTGGAAAGCAACTCTACCGTAGTGCAGGTGATGTTAAACGCCCTGCACACCTGCGTAGAGTCCTATGTGCATCCCTCCAAGCGCGAGGCCCTGGACAAGATGGTGGGTGACCGGCTGCTGTTGCTGGCCCGCACCGCCGAATCTGGTTCGGACGCCCAGCTGCAGCTGGTTCGTTCCGTGGGGCGTCGCGCGGTCACCGCCCAACAGCTGCAGGCCGTCCAAGCCCTGCTGGATGGCGAGGCCCCGCTGGAAGGCCTGGTGATGGACACGGAGCTGAAGTGGAACCTGTTGACTTCGCTGTGCGCGGCCGGTCACCTGGGACAAGACCGCGTCGATGCTATGCTGCAAGAGGATGACACCGTCAATGGCCGCGAACGCGCCCTGCAGGCCGGTTATGCCCGTCCCGATGCCGCGGTAAAGGCCCAGGCCTTCCAGCGGGCTTATGCGGATCGTGAACTGACTAACGACCAGTTGATTTCGGTAATCAGCGGCTTTAACCGGGCCCGCGAAGCGGCGCTTTTGGCGCCCCACGCGCCGGAGTACTTCGCCGCCTTGGAAGACACCTTCCGAGATCGTTCTTTCGAAGTCGCCGAGGAACTGATCGAGGGCTTGTACCCCTATGACCTAGTGGGATTCCAGGAAGAAACCGGGGTGGATGTGTTGGGCATGACCCAAAGCTGGTTGATTCCCACCCCGATTCCCCCGCGGCGCTGCGTCGCCTGGTGCTGGAGTCCCAGTCCGTGGCGCAGCGTATCGCCACCGCGCAGGCGCGCGACTTGGAAGGCTGATTAGGCGCTGGGCGCGTCTTTAGCCGCGCTGGCGGGTTCTTAGCTGGTGGGTTCTTATCCGTGGTGGGGTATTTCAGCCGCGCAGACGCGGAGGATAGACTCGGCCCGCCCCGGGAAGCTGACCGGATCCCGGCAAAGCGCCACCGGCCTGTCCCGGCACCGCGCCGAGTGCCTGTCCCGGAACCTGTCCCAGTACCGCGCCGGGTGCCTGACCGGGAACCGCGCCGGGTGCCTGACCCGGAACCGGTCCGGGGAAAGCCGGGTTCACCGAGTTGCCGGAGTTCCCGGGATTCTTTACGCCGGACAGTGGGGGCACCAGCGGCGGAGTGGACATATGCATGGGCCCTTGGGGAGTGAAGGGAGACGGTCCGGGAGTAATCCCTGGATTCGGCGCACTCGACAGCGGCGGTATCCCCGCCGGGGCAGCAGGCACCTGGCCTCGCGTCATCCCCGCATTGAAGTTAAAGGCCTCGCCAGCATTCAGCGCCTGCGCGGCAATAAAGTCCGCCGGGGTAGTCTCGGCGGGGGGATACCCCACACCGGGCACCCCGCCCGGCGCGAAACCGGCCGGAACCCCGGCCTTCCCAGGGAAGGGCGCGGCACGGACCTCCAAGGGGGCCATCCCCGCACCCGCAGGGGGAAAATCTGGAAACGGCGACGGTGTCCGCGGTGGCGCGGCGAAAACCGGGTCGAGGGCGGTGGCGGAAGTCGGCGGTTGCGCCGGAGGTTTCGGGGTGGGGACCGGGTCGAGGACGGAGTCGGCCTTCGGCGCCGCTGCTGGGGTTTCGGGGTCCGGGTCGAGGTCCTCTTCGTTGGGACCGGGGGTGTCGGGAACCAGCAGGCTCATGAAAGGCTTCGATATCTTTGCGGTGCCGTAGCCACCCAGCAGCGAGGGTTTCTTGTTGTGCACCACCAGGGCCATCCCCAGCATCGCATAGACCGCGGCGAAAACCACCCCCAAGATCGCCAGGAACGGCAGGCCGTCCCCAGAGGGGAACCACCGTATCAGGTCGATCAGGCCCGGCCCCCCGGCCCAACCTATAGTCACCACCAGCACCGCGGTTACCGTGTAAGAAACCACCGAAACCACGGCGTGAGCCAACAGCAGACGCGGTGCCGCCAATGCAAATAGATACAGGGCCGCGGAGTCCATGCCGCTGAGGAAAGTCGCGATTGCCATCATCCAGTACGCAATGGCCCAGTATTGCCGGTTTTTCCCTTTGAGTTGAATCCACAGCACCAGGAACAACGCTGTCAAGCCAAATCCCACCACCGGGTATCCCCCCGAGAGGAACAGCGACTGTTGCCCCTCGAGTTGTTTGCCGCCGTAAATGAAGCAGACGTAGGAGCCGTTCAGCGGGTCGCCGTTGTCATTTTGGCAAGAACCGTACTGTTTGAAAGGAACCGTATCCAGCAGTTTGCCCAGACCCGCGACCTCGGCAAAGGGGTGCAGGAAAGCATAGAGCGCCACCGCCACCGGCGCGGGAGAGTTCAGGAACACCGCGCCCAGGCCCAGTACCACCGCCAGGTAAGCCAACTGGTAGCCCACTCCCACCATGATTCCCAACACCACACCTCCGGTGGCGCAAAGCAGGATCGCCAGGGGGATGCCGCTGATCATGCGGGCTTGGGGGGCAACTTTACGGAAACGGAAGGTGGTCCAACCTATCGCGGTCCAGGCCCCGACCAAGATACCGCCAAAGAAACCCAGATTGATGCCCGCACCTTGCCCCGTGGTGACCGCGCCGATGTAGCGCGAGATCGCGGTAGTGGAACCCATGTACCCCGCCCAGGTCGCGACTACCGCCATCCCCATGGCGGCGTTGGGGCGTTTCGCCGCGGCGAAAGCCAGCAAGAAAGCCACAATCAGCGGGAAGAAGGACTCGATAGAAGAACCCACGTAGTACAAGATGTCCGCCACCGGCAGCAGCGAGGTCGCGCTTTGGCCCAACCCCTGGTCGCCCAAGATGTCGGCTTGGCCGATGCGCTTGGTTAGGAAGGCGAAACACAGCAGCAGCAGCGCCACCAGCATGTACTCCACGAAACGCGGACGCCACCCCGCGGCGAAGTACTTGTCCAGCCAAGGGGTTTTAATGCCAGGAGTTTTCCCCGCCTTAGAGGATTTGGCGGGGTTAGGGGATTTGTCCGGTACCTTTGTCGAGGACCCCGGTGCCTTCGTCGCGGTAGGCGTGGTTTTGGTTGCGCTGCTTACGGCGGGCGAGGTCTGATTGGCCGGAAAGGGCGCGGTAGCGCTTCGGGAGGGGGAAGCCGACTTCCCCGTAGCTGGGGCCTCGCCCTTCGGTTTCTTTCGCAGCACCTCTGGTCTCCCCCTTAACTCGGTCCGGAAAACCACCATGGTTTTCACGGCGCTCCACACCAACTATATAGCTTCAATCCGCGGCTACAGAATCGCGCCGGGAGCGGGCACGCGCTGGCGACCTCAGTTCTGCGCGGGGGGAAACCTCCATGCAGCTAGCCAGGTCCGCAACCGTGTCGAGGTGCTCGATTTCTTCAATGTGCAGGGGCCTCCCCAAAGAATCCGCCAGCGGGATGCGCCAGTTGGGGTATTCGTTGTTAGTGCCCGGCTGGTTCTGCATCCGGATATCCCCCACCGCATCCACCAGCGACATCACCGTGAGTTTTGCCGGGGTGGCAGTGATGAAGCGATGCATCGCCGCAATCAACTCGGTTTCGGTGGGTTGCTCGGTTTCCAGCAAGCCCCACTGTCGCAGTTGTTCAATCAACTTGGCGACTTCGTTATTCAAGCCCTCCAGGGATTCCTCCAGGCTGTGGGGCAAAATCCCCAACTGGTCTTGGACATAGAGGTGGACTCCGCGCAAGTAGCCCAAAGTCGGCGGCAAGTCATGGGTATTCACCGCCGCCATGCACATTTCGCGGTAGGAGTCGGCAGCGCGGAAGGACGAGCCTTCCCTCTCAAACCACATAACTGAAGTACCGAAAACTCCCCGCGACGACAAGTAATCGCGCACCCACGGTTCCACCGTACCCAGGTCCTCGCCGATAACCACAGCACCTCGACGGGCGGCCTCTAACAGCAGAATCCCGACGGTGGCCTCGTGCCGGTACCGAACATAGGTACCCTCGGCGGGAGACTTACCCTGAGGAATCCACCACAGCCGCAGCAGCCCCATCACGTGGTCGATGCGCAAGCCACCGCAGTGCCTCAGCGCGGAGCGGAACAGGCCGCGCAAAGGCTCCCAGTCGTGGGTCTGGAGGTAGCGGGGGTTGAGCGGGGGCTGGGACCAGTCCTGTCCCAGTCGGTTGTACATATCGGGCGGGGCGCCTACGCTCATGGTGTCGAGGAAGGCCTCGGGTAGGCACCACACGTCGGCGCCGGTTTTGTGCACGCCTACGGCCAAGTCGTTCATGATGCCGATACGCATCCCCGCGCCAATCGCGGCGGCCTGGGCGTCGTGAAGCTGGTCGCTGGTAATCCACTGCAGCCAGGAATAGAACTCGATTTCCTCTTGCAGTTCGGCGCGGAGACGAGCGACTTTCGGGCTGTTGATGTCGCGCAGCTGGGGGTCCTCTATGAGGGCGGCGCCTTGGGTTTCGTAGAGTGCACACCACAGGGCAAAGTCTTGGAGGGACTGACCCAGCTGTTCTTTGAACTTCAAAGAAGCATTCTTCGCGGCCGTGGCTGCGCGGCTGGCGGTAGATCAGGCGCAGTGCCTGGAGTTTGGCGCTCCAGGCACGGTTGCGGTCGATCTGTTTCTCGGCGTCGTCCAGCACGGGGTCGTTGGTGGCGCGGGCAAAGGCGACCTTTACCTGGGCCTGTTGGGCCGCGTCGAGGTTTTCGTATTCGTAGATGTTTTGGGGGCGAATATAGAGGGGGTTGAGGAAACGGCGCGACACCGGCAGATAGGGCGAAGGGGTGAGCGGCACCTGCGGTTCTGCGGCGTGCAGCGGATTCGTCAACACAAAGTCGGCCCCGCGGTGACCAAAGATGCGGGCGATTTCCTGCAGGTCCGCAAAGTCCCCCACTCCCCAAGATTCACGCGAAGTCACCGAATAGATCTGGCTCATCACGCCCCACGAACGCTGGGTTTCCAGATACCCCAGGTCCAGACGGTCCGGCACCACCGCCACCTGGACGCGGTGTTCCCCGGTTTCGGTGTGGGCCACCAGGTGGTGGTATCCCAGTTCGAGGTTCGCGGGGATTTCGAAGGTTGCCTCGCCCCACAGGGTGTCGTCGATGGTTACGGGGTCGACCCAGCGATCGATTTGTTCCAGGTCGAGGCGGGCGCCGGTTTCGAAGTGCAGTTCCACGGTTACCTCGGTGCCGTGCGGGACGTGCACCGGGACCTGCGTGGCGGCGGACTGGCGCAGCACCAGGCCTTGAGGCAGGTTGACAGCCAGTATTCGCGATGCAAGGTGTCGTGTGCGGTATAGAGGTCGGCTGCGGTATACAAGGGGAAACCCAAGGCATCGAGCACTGCCAACAAGGTGTCTTCGCTGACCTGGTGATACTGGCCGTCGAAGTCCCACCACTCGATGTCAACTCCCAGGGTTTTGGCCAGTTCCTGTACCTGTGGGAAGAATCCGCGTAAATATTCCTTCGTTTCGCTCACGGGTGCACTCCCTTTGTTATCTTCTGTTTTCGCTGTTTTGGAGTTCTTTGTGGCTTTGGCTCAACCACCTACTATTATAGCTGGTCGCGCCCAGCCGGATTCGTAAATCTCTGGCTGGGCGCGTCGCTGGTGGGGCTGTGGGCGCGGTGTGGCCTAGCCGCGGGTCAGTTTGCGGTAGGTGAGACGGTGCGGGCGGGCCGCTTCGGGTCCCAGCCGGTCAATCTTGTTGGCTTCGTAGCCTTCAAAGTTGCCTTCGAACCAGAACCACTTTGCCGGGTCTTCCTCGGTGCCTTCATAGGCCAGGATATGCGTGGCGACGCGGTCCAGGAACCAACGATCGTGGGTGATAACCACGGCGCAACCGGGGAACTCGAGCAGGGCGTTTTCCAAGGAGGACAGTGTTTCTACGTCGAGGTCGTTCGTGGGTTCGTCCAAGAGCAGCAGGTTCCCGCCTTCTTTCAGCGTCAGGGCCAGGTTCAGCCGGTTACGTTCACCACCGGACAGCACCCCGGCGGGTTTCTGCTGGTCGGCGCCCTTGAAACCGAAAGCAGAAACATAGGCGCGGGAGGGCATCTGTACTTTGCCGACCTCGATGAAGTCCGCACCGTCAGAAACCACTTCCCACAGGGTCTTGTTCGGGTCGATACCCGCGCGGTTCTGGTCGACATAGCTGATCTGGACGGTTTCACCGATCTTCAGTTCGCCTTCGTCCAGAGGCTCGAGTCCCACCATGGTTTTGAACAGAGTGGTTTTGCCCACGCCGTTCGGCCCGATGACACCCACGATCCCGTTACGCGGCAGCGAGAAACTGAGATTCTCTATCAGGACCCGATCCCCGAAGCCTTTCTTTAGGTTGGCGGCTTCCAACACGGTGGTGCCCAGACGCGGCCCGGGAGGAATCTGGATTTCTTCGAAGTCGAGTTTACGGGTCTTTTCCGCTTCGGCGGCCATGGCTTCATAGGCCTGGAGGCGCGCCTTGGACTTGGCTTGGCGTCCCTTTGCAGATTGGCGGACCCACTCGAGTTCTTCCTTCAGGCGTTTGGCTAGTTTGGCGTCCTTGCGGCCCTGGATTTCAGACGTTCCTGCTTCTTTTCCAGATAGGTGGAATAGTTGCCTTCGTAGGGGTAGAGGTGACCCCGGTCAACTTCGGCAATCCACCCCGCTACGTGATCCAAAAAGTAGCGGTCGTGGGTGATGGCGATAACCGCGCCCTTGTACTGTTTCAGGTGCTGTTCCAGCCACAACACGGATTCGGCGTCCAAGTGGTTCGTGGGTTCGTCCAGCAACAGCAGGTCCGGCGCTTGCAACAACAGCTTGCACAGCGCCACGCGACGGCGTTCACCGCCAGATAGCTTGGTCACGTCGGCATCCGGTGGCGGGCAACGCAGCGCGTCCATGGCCTGTTCCAACTGTGAATCCAGGTCCCAGGCATCTGCGGCGTCGATTTCCTCTTGAAGTTTTCCCATCTCTTCCATCAAGGCATCGAAGTCTGCGTCGGGTTCGCCCATCAGGGCAGAGATTTCGTTGAAGCGATCCAGCTTCGCCTTGATTTCGCCCACGCCTTCCTCGACGTTACCCAACACATCTTTGTCTTCGTTGAGGGGCGGTTCTTGCATCAGGATTCCCACAGTGTACCCTGGGGTCAGAACTGCCTCGCCATTTGAAGGTTCGTCCAAGCCAGCCATAATCTTCAAGATGGTGGACTTTCCAGCGCCGTTGGGGCCAACCATGCCGATTTTTGCCCCGGGCAGGAAGGCCATAGTCACATCATCCAGAATCAGCTTATCGCCCACCTTCTTGCGGGCCTTTACCATGGAATAAATGTATTCTGACATGCATCTTCTTTCATTCATGGCGCGGCCTTTCAACGGCTGTAAGGCCTGCGCGGGGCGGATTTGCGAGGGGTGCCCCCGCGCCTTCATGCTATCGGAACACCTCGGCTTTGTGTAATACCAAGCGCCGCCATTGCCCCTGTCCCAAACAAGGGTGATGACGGCGCGGGGCCAAAGAGTCGCGTTGGTTCACAAGGGCGCCTCTGCCAGGCTATCGTGTTCTACCGAGTCAATTTCCTCTACCAGTTCCTCACTGACCGGAAAATCGCTAGATTCCGTACCGAAATCCCCGACCTCTTGTGCGGAGGTGATATTCACCGCGTTGTCTTGGGGGCCGGGCTGGTCAGATTCCACGTGCTTGATATTCATGGTGGTGGCCCGGGACACATCGATTCCGATGTGAGAGACGTGCAGATTCAAGTCAACCGCAGGTGTGCCTTCCTGTCCGTCAACGCCTTTGCGTAGGTAAGCGGTAGGCACCAAGCGACCTTCAACCACCACCGGGTCACCCTTGTGCAAGGACTTACTGATATTGACTGCCAGATTTCCCCACGCCTTGCAGGTGAACCAGGTCGTGTCGTTGTTCACCCAGTTGCCCTTTTGGTCGCGGTAACTCGAGTTCGTCCCGACTCCGAAACGCACCCATTGCTGAGAGTTCGTCCCGGTCATCAAGGTGGGTTGCGAACCGACGTTTCCATGGATGGTAATCTCCATCATGCGCATGATTTTCTCCTAACTTTTAGACATTGCGTCCGACTTGCTTCTTCAATGACCCTGCGTCTGCGAGGCCACTTCTAGTCTGTATGGCGTGGACACCAAAGAAAGGGAAAAATCTCTAGGGTGTGAATTCACGCCTTGAGAGCGACCTGTGGATAACTTCGCCTCGGTGTGGAGGTGCTACAGTGGGAGACATGCCTCCGTAGCTCAGTTGGATAGAGCAAGAGCCTTCTAATCTCTAGGTCGCAGGTTCGAATCCTGTCGGGGGCGCCAGCCCGTCGGCTCTGCGTTTGCAACTCTTTTCTCACCACGCGTTAGCAACGCGACCAGGGCTTTTAACCTGAGGAATTCCCGCTTATGCGTTGGAATCTTTCTCGCAAGCTCGGAATCTCAACGAAATCCTGGGTTCTCCGGCATCCACAGTCCTTCCCCCAACCAACACAGCGCTGCCGCACCGTCTTACGGCGTCCTCGACCCCTAAAATGACCCCTAAATGAATCCAAAAATCCACAATCTGGCCCCAAAAGGTCAAAACCTGAACACAAAATCGGCTAAGATGGCAAGGTGAGCATAGAAAACATCTTGGGTCCCGGTTCGCCTTCATCCCTGCGCATCGCCAACCAAAAGCGCGTCCTGGCGGCGATTATCGACGCAGGCGGTATCTCTCAGGCCGAAATTGCCAGGCGCACTGGGCTGGCGCCAGCCACGGTATCGAATATTGTGCGCGAACTCACCGACGCTGGAATCCTGCGACTGGCCGAAGCCGCTTCGGGCCGCCGCGGCAACACCATCGCCTTCGCACCCGACATCGGCTACGCCATGGGCGTCAGCATTGAACGCGAACAGGTCCGCGTCGGGATTGTCACCCTGGACCACACCATCGTCGATACTCAGGTTATCCCGATGCCGCGCGAATTTAACGTGGATGAAGGCCGGCAGATTGCGGTAGATACCTTCGACCAGATGATGCAAAAGAAAGGCCTGAATAACTCCCAAGTTGTGGCCGGATGTATCGTGGTGGCGAACGCGGTTCGCTCTGACGGGACGCTTTCGCGCTCGACATCGATGCTGCCCGGATGGGACGGAGTCAATCTGGAATCCGAGAGCAACGAAATCGCGCCTTTCCCCATCCTGACTGAAAACGACGCCAATGCCGGTGCCCTGGCAGAACGGATCTGGGGTGCCGCACGCGAAGCCGAAGACTTTGTCTATGTCGAAGCTTCCTACGGTATCGGCGCGGGTATCATGACCGGCGGACAGATTCTTTACGGCACGGGAGGCATCGCAGGGGAAATCGGTCACATCCAGGTACCCGGACACCGCAAACTCTGCAAGTGCGGTGGTTTGGGTTGTCTCGAAACTATCGCTTCGATTCGCTCCATTATGACTTCGCTGCAAGAACTGGGGATGCCGGTTCGCACCATGAACGATTTGAATCGACTTTTGGAAGACGGCGATGTGCGCGTTACTCGCCAAATCCAAGAAGCGGGACGCGCTATGGGATACGCGCTTTCCCAAGTTTGCAATATCCTCAACCCCGAGTTGATTGTGATCGGGGGACTCTTCACCATGGCCGGAGAGGTTTTCCTCAACCAGGTGCGCGAAGCCGTGAACCAGTTGGCATTCCCGGATTCCGCCAGCGACATGACTTTGGTGCTCAGTTCCCTGGGGTCATCCGCTCCGCTACGAGGTGCCATGGCGAAAGCTGTGAATATGGCGGACCTCGATGCGATTCTCCACCGTTTCCTGGCCGAAGAAGTTGAATAAAAGAAGGAAGAAATGAAAGAAAAAGTTACCTCCCCTCTGGTTTGGATAGACTGCGAGATGACGGGGCTGAACCTGGAAATAGATGAGTTGTGCGAAATCGCGGTGATAGTTACCGACGCCGAGCTGAATCCCTTGGACGAAGGCATCGACCTGATTATTCGTCCCAGTGACCGGGCACGGGAAAACATGAATGACTTTGTACGCCAGATGCACACTAACTCTGGATTGATTAATGAACTCGATGTCGGCATCAGTATTGAAGATGCGGGGAAGCAGGTCCTGGAATACGTAAAGCGTTTCGCTCCCGAACCCAACAAGGCGCTGCTGGCGGGGAACTCGGTCGGCACCGACAAGACTTTCTTGCAAAAGCAACTCCCCGAACTGGTGGATTGGCTGCACTACCGCATCCTCGATGTGTCTTCACTGAAAGAGATGTGCGCCAGGTGGTATCCCCGCGTCCTGGTAATGGCCCCCGAAAAGACCGGCAATCACCGCGCTTTAGGCGATATCCAAGACTCCATCAACGAGCTGCGCTACTATCGCGCGGCACTGTTTCCCGCCGGGGAAGGCCCGGGGAAAGAAGAATTGCAAGAGGTGGTTTCACGGGTGAAGGCGGATAACCCCTTTAGCTGAAATCCAATAACTGCCTTTGTGGTTTCCGGTTCGAGGTTTTCCGGTTCGAGGTTTTCCGGTTGTGTTCCGTTTTGGGGTTACTTTCGTTGAAACCCCGGCGAGGTCCGCGTTGTCGTTATGTGGTGGGGTTGCGGTTATTTGGTGGAGGGCTGGGGGCCTTTGCGGCGAGGTTTAAAGAGGATTGCCACAGCGGCGAAGATGAGGAAGCCGTCGAATAAGGTAGCCCCGAGTTCCGGAGAAATCCAGCCGGCGCACAGCGCCCCCAACGGAGCCAGCACGGCAGAAGCGAGCCCCAGCAAAAGCCCGGTTTTCACGTCAACCGTGCCGCGTTTGCGGTGATGAAGCGTCCCGGTGATTGCGGTGGGGATCATGGCGAGGAGCGAAGTACCGCGAGCCAACAAGTCGCCCAAGCCCACAAAGAGCTCCATGCCGGGCACCATTACCCCTCCCCCCACCGACGCCAACTAAACCGGAAAAGAACCCGGCGAGGAGCCCCACACCTACAACCCCACATATCGCAGGAGCATCCCACAACACTTCCGAGGACCTCGTCGGGATGTGGACACGGTGGGCGAAGATCACGAACGCAACGAAAGTAACGTAAATCCAAGGCAGAATCCGGTCGGGCACGCGGTGCAGCAACCAGACTCCCAGTTGTGCGCCCAGCAGCATGCCGGGAAGCAGCAGAGCCACCGCAATGAACGAGAGATTGCCGGTCCAGAAGTACGTCGTTGAACCGACGCCTGCGGTAATCACAATAGATGCCAGTGAGGTGGCAGAGGCTTCACGCTGGGGCATGTGGAGGAAAAGCACCAGGGCCGGGACGATGATTAGGCCGCCACCCACCCCGAAGAGTCCAGAGGCAAGCCAGCGCCAGCACCAACTATGACTATGATGAAATAGCGTCGCAGGAGGCTGATGAGGCTTTTACTGTCAGAGACGTCGTTATCCATATTTGTCAGTGTATCGCGCTTTGATTTTCGCTGGTAATCCGCCAGATGTGGGCGAATTTCTTTCGAGCGGGTTTTTGGGTAAACTGTTTGAGCTGTCCTTGGGCAGCAATGGTGGCTGTAGTTCAGCTGGTAGAGCACCTGGTTGTGGTCCAGGACGTCGCGGGTTCGAGTCCCGTCAGCCACCCCGACTGAACGAGCGCCCGTGGAGACCGTAGGTCTCTGACGAGGTGCGAGTGATGGAGGGGGACGCAATGAGCGCAGCGAGTTGCGGCTACCCCGACTGAACGAGCGCCCGTGGAGACCGTAGGTCTCTGACGAGGTGCGAGTGATGGAGGGGGACGCAATGAGCGCAGCGAGTTGCGGCTACCCCGACTGAGCGAGCGCAGCGAGTTGCGGCTACCCCGACCGAGCGAGCACAGCGAATTGCGACTACCCTGACTGTGGGCACAGGGGTGTCAGGGATGACCCTGAGGGGGCCCGGATTTATCCCTGATTTGGCCCAATATTGCCGATTTCGGCTTGAAGTCCGGTGCGGAAAGCCCTAGCGTTTAAGACGTGAACGAAACACAGGAAGGAACACAGAAAATGAATGCGTCACTGGGCCAACAGAGCTATCCCTCCGCTGACGACCAAGGAGGCCACGACGGTGCTGAAAACCCGCAACCGGGAACCCAGCCTTTTGGGCAGAGCCGCCCCGGAGCCGACTCCGCGAATAACCCCAACGGGCAGCCCTCGTGGCAGCCTGGCAACAACTGGAACGCCACCCAGCCCCAACCGGGTTATCTGGTAACCGACTCGGAACGCACTTGGGCCGTGCTGGCGCATCTCTCGGCGCTGTTGGCCTGGGGCCTTTCCGCCGGGTGGCTGACCTTCGTGGGCCCGCTGCTGGTGTGGTTCATCAAGAAAGACTCCAGCCCCTATGTGCGCTCCGCCGCCGCCCAGTCCTTTAATTTCAACGTCGGCATGTGGGTGATGACTTTGGTCGGCTGGATGATGATCTTCACCATCTTGCTGATTCCGCTGGGAATTCTGTTGTTGGTCGCGGTTTTCGTGATGATGCTGTGGCACCACATCCGCGCCGCGATGGCGGCCTCGCGCTGCGAACTCTACCGCTACCCCTGGCAGCTGCCGATCTTGAACTAAACCCCGACGCGGCGGGGACGCAAAGCGCCCCTCAACCCCCCACTGACCACCAGGCGGACACCACCCTAACCCTTTCCTAAGTAAACTGCTAGAATCGACCCCGGCCACCACGCAGCTAAGGTCCGCACGACCGCACGAACAGGAGGGGAGCGATGCAAAGCCTGGTACTGCAATCCGATTTCGGTCTGGATGACGGGGCGGTCAGCGCGATGTTTGGCGTGGCGCTTTCGACCGAGCCGAAACTCGGGGTGCATAATCTGACGCATAATATTCCGCCATACAACATCTGGGAAGGTTCCTTCCGCCTGGCACAAACCATCGATTACTGGCCGGCGGGAACCGTGTTTGTTTCCGTGGTGGATCCCGGCGTGGGTTCGGAGCGACTTTCGGTGGTGGCCCAAACCAAGACTGGCCACTTTGTGGTGACGCCGAATAACGGAACTTTGACGCATATTGAAGCCATCTACGGCTTACAGGCGCTGCGAGAAATCGACGAAAGTGTGAATCGTCTGCCTGGTTCCCAGGCCTCTTATACTTTCCACGGCCGCGATGTTTATGCCTATACCGGGGCGCGCCTGGCGGCGGGGATTATCAGTTTCGAACAGGTCGGCCCCGAACTTAGTTTGAACCAGGTGGTGCGCCTACATCGCGAAGAACCCCAGGCCGACCCCCGCGCGGTGCGGGGTATCATCGAAGCCCTCGATGTGCGCTACGGCTCACTGTGGACCTCGATTCCGCGCGAAATGTTCCTCGAGATGGCCTCTGGTTTCGGCGACCAGTTCCGCATCCGCATCACGCACCACGGCTCTGCGGTGCACGCGAATTTGGTGACTTATGTGCCTTCTTTTGCCTCGGTAGAGTTGGGCGAATCCCTACTCTATGTAAACTCTTTAGACCGCATGGCCATCGCCATCAATCGCGGTTCCTATGCCCGCGCTTTTGGCTTGGGTTCGGGTTCCAGCTGGGGTATCGAAATCACCCCGGCAAATCTGAACTAATTCACTGACTCTGTAATTCACAAACTCCCAACCGCATCTACGAAAGGAAAAACAGTGGGAAATAAAAACTCTGCAGTTACTCAGGTAGTCGCCATCGGTATCGGCGCTGCCCTGTTCTTTGTGCTGGGCCGCTTTGTCGCTATCCCCTCTCCCGTCCCGAATACTTCGATCAACCTGCAATACGCGGTGCTGGCCGTTTTCGCAGTGCTCTATGGACCCATCGCCGGCGCCCTGATCGGCGCGATTGGCCACGTCCTGGTCGACGCCACCGGCTATGGGATCTGGGCATCTTGGGAAGTCGCCTCGGTGGTGTTTGGCCTGCTGGTGGGCCTGTTCATGTTGCGTCACGCCATCCACGAAGGCCAGCTGGGCGGTAAAACCCTGTTGCGTTTCAACCTGGCGGTGATTGTGTCTCACGCGGTGGCGTGGATCTTGGTGGCACCCGTGGGCGACATCTTGATCTACTCCGAACCCGCCAACAAGGTATTCCTCCAAGGCGTCATGGCTTTCGCCTCGAACTCGGTGACGACTTGCGTGCTGGGTTCGCTGCTGCTGGCGGCTACGCCAAGACCCGCACCCAATCCGGCTCGCTCTCTACCGAGTCCTGATGCCCCACCGGCGCGTTCCTGGTCGCGGTTTTTTCCGGGTCGAGGACGCCGAGTAGTTGTGCGTTGAGGTTGCGTTTTGTCCGTAGCTGATTCTGACCGTGTGGATTCGGCCTCGTCGAGGGTGCCTGCTCGGGGCGAGGCCGTGATTAGCCTGCGCGATTTCGGTTTCAAGTACCGCGCCCAGGCCGAACCTACCCTGCACGAAATTAACCTCCAGATTTTCCCCGGCGAAAAAGTCGCTATCGTCGGGGCTTCGGGCTGCGGCAAATCCACGCTGGTTCGAGTCTTGAACGGTTTGGTTCCGCACTATTACGCGGGCGAGGCCACCGGTTCGGTTCGCGTCTACGGTCTGGACCCGGCGCGTACCACCCTGGTCGAGGTCGCCACGAAAGTCGGTACCGTGATGCAAGATACCTCGGCCCAGTTCGTGGGGTTGACGGTGGCGGATGACGTGGCCTTTTCTTTGGAGAACCAGGGGGTGGATTCGGCGCAGATGCCGGCGCGAGTGCGGGAGGCGGCACGCATCGTCGGCATGGAGGAGTTTCTCAGTCACGCCCCCCAGGAACTTTCCGGGGGCCAAAAACAGCGCGTGGCGATGGCCGGGGTGCTGGTGAATGAAGTCGAGATTTTGCTGTTCGACGAACCCCTGGCGATGCTGGACCCGGCCGCGGGGCGGCGCACTATTGAGCTGATTGACCGGCTGAACCGCGATTTGGGGAAAACCGTGGTCATAGTGGAGCACCGCCTGGAAGATGTGTTGGCTTGCCCCGTGGACCGCATCGTGTTGATGGATCGGGGCCGCATTGTCGCCACGCTCACTCCCGATGAAATCGTGGCGACGGATCTGTTGGAACAGCACGGGATTCGCCCGCCCCTGCATGTTTCTGCCCTGAAGTACGCCTCAGTTGCCCTGACGCCTGGGCTGCACGCGGCGCGGGGAGCCACCCTGGAGCTGACCGAGGCGCAGCGCCAGTTAGTGCGTTCCTGGGTCGAGGCCGCCACCCCCGATACCGGCGAAACTTCCGTACCGGCCCGGGCTAAGAACCTCGACCCGGCCCAAAACGAAAACCTCGACCCGGCCCAAAACGGGAACCTCGACCCGGCCCAAACCACGGTCGCAACCCCGCCACCGGCCATCGAGGTGCGCGAAGTTCGGGCCTCCTACCCCACCGACGAAGGCCGCGAAGAGGTGCTGGGCGGCATCAGCGCGCGGATCGAAGCCGGTTCGATGATCGGTGTGGTGGGGTCCAACGGCGCGGGGAAATCCACGCTGGCGAAGGCAATCTGTGGGTTTTTGCCGCTGGATTCCGGGGAAATCCGCCTGGGAGGGCAAGACAGTACGAGGCTCAGCGTCGCCCAGCGCGGCACCAAAGTCGGCTTCGTGCTGCAGGAACCCGGCCAGATGCTGTCGCGCACCTTGATTCGCGAGGAGTTAGAGCTGGGGCTGGCGGGGCGCGGCATCACCGGAGAAGAAGCGCGGCGACGCTGTGACCGGGCGCTGCGCACCTGTGGCTTGTGGCCCTTCCGCAGCTGGCCGATTTCCGCGTTGAGTCACGGCCAGAAAAAGCGCCTGACCATCGCCGCGATTCTGGTGTTGCAGCCCCAGGTTTTGATTCTGGACGAGCCCACGGCGGGACAAGATTTCGCCCACTACACCGAGTTCATGGATTTCCTGGCCGGGTTGAATCGCGAGGGAACTACGGTGGTACTGATTACCCACGACATGCACCTGGCGCTGGAATACACCCAGCGGCTCCTGGTGATTTCGGGTGGGCGGCTGCTGCGAGACGACCACCCTTCGCGAGTGCTGACCGACGAACACACCACGCAGGCGGCCGACCTGGTGCGCACCGGGCTCTATGACTTGGCGAATCTGTGTGGGGTGGCGGATGCTTCGGCTCTGGTGCGCGCCTTTGTGCGCACCGACCACCAGTTGCGCGGCGCGGTGAAAGGCGAGGACGGCGCGGTGCGGGGCGAGGACGGCGCGGTGCGGGGCGAGGACGGTGGCGTGCGTGGCTAAGTCGGTTTTAGGTTACGTCGAGAGGCCCGGGGTGCTGCACAGCCTGACCGGGACGGCCAAGCTGTCCCTGGTAATCGGGCTGGTGACCGCAGCGATGATCACTTTCGACGGTCGCTTGCTGGCGGTCCTGACCGTGTTGAATCTGGTGTTGTGGGGACTGTCACGCATCAAACTGAGCGACCTGAAGGTAATACTTTGCATCATCGGGGTGTTTATCTTGCTCAACAACGCCCTGATCTATATCTTTGCGCCGAACTACGGCACAGAACTGTTGGGCACGCAACACATTCTCTGGGCGGGACACGGACGCTGGACGCTCAGCGCCGAACAGCTGTATTACCAAGGTCTGGTGACCTTGAAATACTTTGCGGTGCTGCCGGCGGTGCTGCTGTTCATCACCACCACCAAACCGCCCGAGTTCGCGGCTTCGCTGAACTCGATTGGAGTTCCCTATCGCTTCGCCTACGCGGTTTCCCCTGGCGCTGCGCTATATCCCCGACCTGCAACGCGACTACCAGACGATTTCCCTGGCCCAACAAGCCCGCGGCCTGGACACTTCTGGCCAGGTACCTTGGTCCACCAGGCTGCGCAACTTAATGGCGGTGCTGATGCCGCTGCTGCTGGGTTCCCTGGACCGCATCGAAGCTACCTCGGCAGCCCTGGAGCTGCGCGGTTTCGGGCAGGGTAAGACCCGGACCTGGTACGGCAAACGTACCTTGCGGGCCCGCGACTGGTGGACCCTCGCCGCGGCCGTCCTCGTCCTCGCCGCCGCAATCGCCATGTACTTCCTCAACCACGGACGTTTCTGGAACCCCTTCTCCTGAAACCCTCCCACCCAGCACCCCTCCGGCCTCGACCCGACCGGATTGTGGACAAGGCCCAACGCAAAGACCGCAGGGCCGATAGACTAAAGAGCGACCCTGGGAAAAGTAAGGAGTTGATAATGACGATTCCGGTGTGGGGACTGATACCTTTCGTGGCGATGCTTTTGTGCATCGCCATTATTCCGTTGATTCCAGCGCTGTCGCACTTTTGGGAGCGGCCGCGAAACCAGCTGGTGATTGCCTTGTTGCTGGGCATACCGGTGGCGCTGTGGATGATCACCGGCGAAGGGCCTTCCTCGGTCTACCACGCGCTTTTCGAGTACTTCCAGTTCATCGCCCTGCTGCTGGCGCTGTTCATAGTTTCGGGTGGCATCCACTTGAAAGGCGACATCGCCGCGACCCCGCGCACTAACTCGATATTCCTGGCTATCGGTGGGTGCATCGCCTCTTTCATCGGCACCACCGGGGCGGCGATGCTGTTGATTCGCCCCATCTTGAAAACCAACTCGGAACGCAAGTACGTGGCCCACACCGTGATTTTCACCATCTTGATCGTGGCGAACTGTGGCGGCTTGCTGACTCCTTTGGGGGACCCGCCGCTGTTCCTGGGGATGCTGCGCGGGGTGCCCTTTACCTGGACGATGCACCTGGTACCAGAGTGGTTCACGGTCAACGCCATGCTGCTGCTCAGTTACTATGCGCTGGATCGGCGCTTTTACGCCAAAGAAAGCCTGACTGACCTGCAGCGCGACGACACCCGGCGCGAAACCTTACGGGTGCTGGGTGGATTGAACTTCGTGTTCTTCGCCATGATCATCGCCGCGGTGGCGCTGGCTCCTTCGGTGGACCTCCACGCCATAGAGGCCGGGCACGCCACGGTGCTGGACTGGATTCCGGTGCGCGAACTGATTATGTTCGCCGCCGCGCTGGGTTCCTTCCTGTGCACCAAGAAAGAAGTGCGTTTCGGGCTGAATCAATACACCTGGGCGCCCATCTTGGAAGTCGCGGCGTTGTTCGTGGGGATTTTCCTCACTATGATTCCCGCCCTGCGCTATCTGGGACAAGTCGCCCCGCACCTGAAACTCAACGAAATGAGTTTCTACTTCCTGACCGGCGGGCTGTCTTCGGTCCTGGATAACGCGCCTACCTACGCTACCTTCTTTGAAATCGCCTCGAACCTGCCCGGCGAACCGCGCGTCGCCGACGTCCCCGAGGTCTATCTGGTCGCCATCTCTGCCGGCGCGGTGTTCTTTGGCGCCATGACCTATATCGGCAACGGCCCGAACTTCATGGTGAAATCCGTGGCGGAATCCTCTGGGGTGTCCATGCCCAGCTTCGGAGGCTACATCGTGCGAACCTTGGAATACCTGCTGCCCACCCTGGTAGCAGCCGGTGGCCTCTTCGTGGCGACTTCCTGGACTTGGCGCCTCATCGGGATTGCGGCGGCGTTGTTTGTGGTGGGCCATGCGCTGTTCCTGTTGTTGCGTCCGCTGCCCGAACACGACGTCGCGTCTTAGGGATTGCTCCGGGTCGAGGTCCGGTTTACTGCCCCGGTCGAGGTCCGGTGGTTACGGTCCGGGTCGAGGGTTTTCCCCGGCTCCGTAATAAAATTAGCAGAACCTAACTTAGGTTTTACTACGCTATTTTCCGGGTAAATATCCTCGCTACTTAGTTTCACCTAAGTTGACTTTGGAAGACTGGATAATAATAGCTTAGCCGACCCTAAGAAATAATTTTATCTCTTATTTACGAAAGGGCTACAATTGCTTAATTCATTTCTAAACGACCGACGTTTTCTGATTTCAAAACACTCCTGACCTGCGACGACACCCCGACAAGAAGCAAACTCTTGTGTGTCGCGTTTCCTAAATGCATGATTAATATGTCTCTTCCGCCGGGAGAGAGGATAACTAAGGAGGAAATCATGACTAACCAAGCTACTGTTGCAGATTGCAGCGTTACCAGCTGTTCTTACAACCACGATGGTTGCAACGCCACCGCTATGAATATGGGCCAGAACGGCTGCACCACCTTCATCGCTCTGGACGAAAAGGGCGGCCTGCCCAGCGTCCACGCTCATGTAGGTGCTTGCCAGAAGGCTGACTGCACCTTCAACGATCACCTGGAATGCGTCGCCGAAAAGATTCGCGTCAGCGCCGGCGAATGCCAGACCTTCAAGAAAGTTGCCTAAGCTTCAATTTCTGGTACAAATCCATAACTAAAGGCAAAGCCCTCAGCGATTACATAGTGCTGAGGGCTTTGTCGCGCCGGCGTCCCCACGCCAAAACCGCGCGGTCCCCCAGTTGCACCAAGATATAGAGTCCAATCGCCAGCACCACGATGGTGGAGCCCGGCGGCAGATCCCAAAAGTAGGTCAGGCACACCCCAGCCAGGCTGACCGTAGCGCCGATTACGCTGGCCAAGGCCATGGTCGAAGCAAAGGACCGCGCCAGTAACTGTGCGCTCACCACCGGGATGATCATCAAAGCGGAAACCAACAGCAGACCCACTACGCGCATCGAAACGGTTACCGTCAATGCAGTGAGAGTGGCTAAGGTGGTGGCCAGGAACGTAACCGGCACCCCCCTGGCCCGGGCGGCGTCCTCGTCATAGCTAATCGCAAAAAGCGGACCGCGCAACCCCAGACCTACCACGGCTATCAACACCCCTAACAACCCTATCCACCAGATGTCTTCCCAGGTCACCGTAGAGATAGAGCCAAAGAGATAATTCATCAAACTGGCACTGGTGCCACCGGCCAGCTTGATCAGCAGCACCCCGGTGGCGATGCCGCCATAGAAGAGAATAGAGAGCGCGACATCCCCGGTCAGGCGACCCTTGAGTCGAATCCACTCGATGGCCACGGCCCCGATGATGGAAACCGCCACGGCTCCGGGCAGGGCCAGGTTTTCCGGGGCGGCCACCCCGGCCAAAGTTCCCGCCAGCCACCCGGCGGCCACCCCGGTCAGGGCGATGTGGCCGATGCCGTCTCCCAGCAGCGCCAGGCGACGCTGTACCAGATAGGTGCCGACGATCGGCGCCATGGCTCCGACGATCAGGGCGGCCAGCAGGGCTCGCTGCATCAGGGCGGATTCTAGGAGCTCAAGCATGATTCTTCTTCTCTTTTCCCAGCTTCGCCGTGGCAGTGTCCGCGCCCCGCATCGGCCTGTGCCACGATCTGCCCGTGAGACAGTGTGACTCTGCGGTCCAGCAAGTCTTCGAAAGCCTCGGTTTCGTGCAGCACCACCACCACCGCGCAACCCTGGGCGCGCAGCCGGTTCAGGGCCTCGACCAGGGCGCGGGTGGTGTCCACATCCAGGCCGGTGGTGGGTTCATCCAAGAACAGCAGTTTCGGCGCACAAACCAGGGCGCGAGCAATCAAGACGCGCTGCTGTTCGCCTCCGGACATGTGTTTGACCGGGTCGTGCGCTTTTTTCGCCAGACCCATGCAATCCAGGGCCGCCAGGGAAGCCTGGGCCGAGGCGCGCCGCCAAGTTCCGCGGTGCAATCCCCCCGGCCCGCACGATTTCCAAGGCCGTGGCGGGGATCCCCGTCATGGCCGGGAGTCGTTGGGGAACATAACCGATATATTTCCACGGTGCGCGCCCCGGTTCCTGTCCCAGCAGCTGGGCCTCTCCGGTGAAAGGCAACAGTCCCAGTACCGCTTTAACGAAGGTGGATTTGCCGCTGCCGTTGTGTCCCAGCAGCGCCACGACTTCTCCGCCCTGAACCTGCAGCGAGACCTGGTGCAGAATCTTGGTGTGGTCAATCGAGACGCTGAGGTCCAAGGTGCACAAAGCGGGTGCTTTACTGGCACCCAAGGCCACTCCTGAGGGCTTGCAGATTATCCTTTTGCATCTGGAGGTAGTCCTTCCCCTGGGGAGTCGAGGCCATGGTATAGATTACCTGAGTTTTCAGCCCCAAGTCCCCCGCCAACACCTGGGCGATTTTCGGGTTCGAGGTATCGGCAAAGAATATCGTGGTGGCCCCGCTATTTTTAGTTAGTTCGGCGATTTCTTTCAGTCGCGCTGGGGAGGGTTCCGTATCCTCGTCAATACCCGAGATACCTTCCTGGGTCAGGTGGTAACGGTCTGTGATGTAGCCAAAGGCCGGGTGAGTGGTCACCAAGGTATGGACCTGGCAGTTCTTTAGCCCAGTTTCATATTCTGCGGCGATATTTTGCAACTTTGTGGAAACTTCTTGACCGCGTTTTTGGTATTCTGTTTTGTGTGCGGGGTCGGCCTTAGACAAGGCCTGAACGGTGGCCTGCACTACTTTCGGCATCTGGGATACATCCAGCCACAAATGCGGGTCGATCCCTCCGGCGGCGTGTTCGTGTTCAGCTTCTTCGTGGCCGGCTTCTTCGTGGTGGTCGTGGTCGGCTTCTTCGTGGTGGTCGTGGCCAGCTTCGTCGTGTTCAGCTTCTTCGTGGTGGTCGTGGTCGGCTTCTTCGTGGTGGCCGTGGTGGTCGTGGTGTTCGTGGGGCACCCCAGGGCGGGTCGGAAGGAGCTGGGCGAGGTCGATGCTGCCACCGGGTTTGCCGGTTTCCACGGCCTTATCTACCGCCGAGGCCAGAGACTTTACATAGAGCACCAGCTGGGCATTCCCGATCTTTTCGACTTGCTGGGCCGAGAGTTCCAAGTCATGTGGACTGGCCCCGGAAGGAACCAGCTGCTGTACGTTTACTTGTTTACCCCCGACCTGCTGGGCAATCCAAGCCAGAGGATACACCTCGGCGATAACCGATAACTCCTTAGCTCCAGTGGCTGTTGCGGAGTCAGTTCGGCCAGAGTCACTTTGCACCGAGGTGGAGCAGGCGGATAGGGACAGGGCAGCTGCCGCGGCGGCAGCAAAGGTACGAGTCATTTTCATAGGGACCATCATAGCCCTATTGAGAACGGTTATCAATTCCGCAGGTGCGCACCGCCGCTATCTCGGTCGTGACGGTGCCCGATAAAGTGCAGAACCTGGTGTGCCGCCTGGTCTTTCAGGGCATAGCGCATCAGGCGACCATCACGTCGGGCCTCGACCCAACCTTGTTCCCGCAGCACTCGCAAAGCCTGCGAGGCAGCAGTTTGCGTAATCCCCGCAGCCTGGGCCAATTGCGAAACAGTAGAGTCAGGGAAAATATGCATATAGGACAACAGCTTTAGTCGCGTCACATCGGCCAGTAGCTCGAACCGAGGGGCCCACTTCGCTGCGATTTCATCGATATCCGCAGCCCGTTCAATCCCAGCAGTTGCAGCAGTTTTCTGTTCTGTCACGGCTCCCCCTCGGTCTTTGCTCACAGTCTAACACCGTGGTAATCTCTGTCTGAATAAACATATGTCTGATCAGACAGGCTTCACCTCCAAAGGAAACGCATGACACCGATAACCGCTCCCCACCCCACCACCGCAGAAACCGCCCTCACCCCACGCACCGTCCTCGCCGTCCTCGCCACGGTCATCACCGCGCTGGGACTGAGCGCCTGCCAAACAACCTCGACCCCGGAAACGAAAACCTCTGCCGCCGCGGCGAAAACCGACAGTATCACCCTCGCCGACGCCTACGAATTGGGCGGGTATAACCCGATTGACGGCTATGCAGAACTGGGGGTGTCCCCGATGTACGAGGGGTTGTTGGGGCTGGAAAGCAACGACCCTAAGCAGCTGCCCAGCATTAAGCCGGTGCTGGCCCAAGCCCTGCCCAGCGCGAACGAAGATTCCACGCAGTTTCGGGTAGATATCCGTCAAGGCGTCAAGTTTCACGACGGATCCAAGCTGGATGCCGGGGACGTGGTGGCGACGTATCGCGAAGTATTAAAACCCGAAAAGCGGTTCGGCTATTGCGTATTCCTACGACATGATTAAAGATGTCAGCGCGAAGGGGAACACCGTTACTTTTGATTTGAAGTATCCGTATTCGGATTTCGCTTCGCGTCTGCTGCTGGGGATTGTGCCCAGCGAATCTCTGAAAGGCGGGTTGGCCAGCGAATCCCCGCTGAATACCAAACCCATCGGGACGGGACCTTACCGGCTGGAGAAACTGGATTCGAATCAAGCAGTTTGGAAAGCGAACCCGGACTATTGGGGGACGGCACCGCAAGTCAAGACCCTTACCACGGTCTATGTCCCCGACGACGCCGCGCGGGTGGCGCGCCTGAAAACCGGGGAATTCGACGGTTCCATTATTCCGCCCGCTTTGGCTGCCAGCTTCGGCTCCCTGCCTGGGATGCAAGTCATGCATGCGGCCTCGGCGGACTGGCGCGCAGTTTCGCTGCCTTCGACCAATGCTTTTACGGCGGACCAGGCCGCGCGACGCGCCATGAATCTGGCGGTGGACCGCGAAGCACTGATAAAGACGGTGCTGGCCGGGGCAGGGAAACCGGCCTACACCCCGGTTTCCGATATCTATCCAGCCTATAACCCCCAGGCGCGTTTCGAACACAACTTGGACGAGGCCCGCCAGTTGCTGGATGCGGACGGATGGGTGCCGGGCACGGACGGGATTCGCTCCAAAGATGGCCAGCGCGCTGCGTTTACCCTGGCTTACAATCCCAATGATTCGGTGCGCCGCGACCTGTCGGTGGCTTTCGCCGCACAGATGCAGTCGCTGGGAGTCGAGGTGAAACTGCAAGGGATGACTTGGGATGCCTTGGAAGGGAAGTTGAACCAGGTCGCGGTGCTGCTGGGAGGCGGGGACAAACCCTACTCCATCGATACCCAGGTTTACTCGGTGCTGCACACCCGCGCCGCCGACACTTCCGAATACGACAACCCCGGCAACTTCGGCTCGCCGCAGCTGGACGAGGTCCTCGACCAGGCCCGCCGCGCCGCCCCTGGAACCGACCGCGACGAACTGTATCGCCGCGCCCAAACCCTGTACCTGGACAACCCGAACCACGTGTTTCTGGCGTTTTTGCAGCACACTTACGTGATGCGCGAGGCGGGGTGGAACACCGGGAACCTGACGGTTGAGCCACACACGCACGGGGTGAACTGGGGGCCGTGGTGGAATCTGGGGCAGTGGAGTCGGTGAGTCGGGCGGTTGCGGTTTCAGCGAAAGATACGGACCCGGGCGAGGTTCGCGGTTCCGGTTCCGGCCAGGGTTACGCCGCGCGGCGAAGGGCGCAGCGTCGGCGCCAGATGTGGCGCCTGGTGGCGTCGCGCCTGGCCGCGTTGCCGCTGCTGCTGGTGGCGATTTCGGCGGGAATCTTTTTCCCTGGCCAGCGTCTCCCCTTGGATCCACTGGCGACCTACCTGGGTGACCGCTATCAATTCCTCAGCCAATCGCAGCGCAACACCATCGCCTCGGCACTGCAACTGAACCAAAGCTGGGGGAAAGCCTGGGCCACCTGGGCCGGCGACGTGCTGCACGGCGACCTCGGATTTTCGCGCATCTACAACGAAAACGTCGGCGTCGTCCTCGCCCAGCACCTCCCCCCCACCCTGGTACTATCCGCGACCGGGCTGGTACTGGCCTTCCTCGCCGCCCTCGCCCTGGCTTTCCTCGCCCTGCGCTTTGCCCCCCCCTCAACCGCATCATCCGCGCCCTAACCGTAACGGTGCAGGCCGTGCCGCCTTTCGTCCTCGCCCTGGGAGCGATCTTGATCTTCGCCGTGGGGACGCAACTTCTCCCCGCCGGCGGGCGGGCCACTCCCGGATCTGGCGCCCTGGCCGAGCCGCGTTACCTGTTGCTGCCCGCCGCGGTCCTGGCGTTGACGCAGCTGCCGTGGCTGGTGCTGACGTTGCTGGAACGTACCGACCAGGTGCTGGCCTCGGATTCTGTACGCGGCGCGGTGCAGCGCGGGATTCCCACGGCGCAGATTATTCGTCGCGAGGTGCTGCCACTGTCGGTGGCGCCCACGGTGACGATGCTAGGGATGCGACTGCCCGAGCTGATTGTCGGGGCGGTGCTGGTTGAGGAGGTCTTTTCTTGGGGCGGCGTAGGCGAGGCGATGGTGAAGGCCGCGCAGGGGCTGGACCTGGCCTTGCTGAGTGTGCTGACCATCGCGGCGGCTGCCCTGGTGATTGTGGGGAACCTGGGGGCAGATTTGCTTTACCTGAGATTTGATCCGCGGGTGAGCTATGCGAAATAAGTGGTTTCGGTCGAGGTTCTGGGCAGGGGCGGGGTTGGTGGCCGTGGTGTCTTACGCGGTGTTGGTGCCGGTTTTGGTCCCCGGCCACTACCTGGAGGCAGACCTGTCCCAGGCGCGGCTGGCCCCCGGCCCGCTGCACTGGTTCGGGACTGATTCCGCAGGTCACGACCTATTCGTGCGGGTCGCCCTGGGCTTGCGCGTCAGCCTGGTGGTGGCCGGGTGCTGCGCGGTGATTTCCACCGTGCTGGGGGTCGGCATCGGGGCTTTGAGCGCAGTTTGGGGCGGAAAGTGGACGCGGTGTTGATGCGTGTAACCGATGCGGTCAATGCTTTGCCACAACTGCTGTTGGGGATTGCGATCGTGGCTTTCTATCCGGGTTCCCTGGTGGCGATAGTGGCTTCGATCGCACTGGTGCATTGGTGTCCGGTGGCCCGCGTAGTACGGTCGATTTCTCTGAGTACCCGCGAGATGGAATACGTCGATGCGGCTTATCTTTCGGGTGCCAGCCGCTGGCAGGTGTTGCACCGACACCTGCTGCCCGCCGTGGCGGGGCAGATGAAAGTCAGCGTGGCGCTGCTGTTCCCCCACGCGATCTGGCACGAATCCACGCTTTCGTTTCTGGGGCTGGGGATTTCCCCCCGACCGGCCATCGCTGGGGACCTTGCTGGAGATTGCCCGTTCCGAGGTCCTGATTGGGTGCTGGTGGTCACTGGTGTTTCCGGCAGGTGCGCTGGTGGGGTTGAGCCTGTTGATTTTCTGGTGGGCCGGTTCCTGGCAGCGCAGCGCGCAGTTGCCGAACTATCTGCGGCCCACGCCAGCGAAAACCGCACCGGGGAAACCCACCGCGGCAGGGGAACCTCGAAGGGGGAACCCCACCAAGGCGAGCGACGCTACTGACGTGGAGGGCGGACCTCGGGCCGGGGTGGATTCGCACGGCGCTACAGAGGCGCGCCAGGCTGCGTTGGAGTTTCGCGACCTCGACGTAGAGATTGCCACGCCGGGTGCGCCGCGAGCGGGGGTAGCGGTCGAAACTGGGGTTGACCTGCGGGTATATCCCGGGGAATTGCATGCTTTGCTGGGGGAATCCGGGGCTGGTAAGTCGATGTTGGCCAATGTGGCGACAGGGATGCTGCCCGCCGGGACGCGGTTGCGGGGCCGGGGTCGAGGTCGCCGGGCGGCGGCTCTATGCGCAGGATTGCCCGTGGGGCGAGGTGCGAGGGCGGCTGGTGGCGGTGGCGGCGCAGTCCAGTGCGACGTCTTTGGCGCCGAATCTGAGTGTCGGGGCGCAGCTGTTGTGGGCGCTGCGGGAGTTGCGTTCGGATTTGATGGGCGAGTCTCGCGCGGCACTGAACGAGGAAGTGGCGCGGTTGTGCGCTTTGGTTGGGTTTCCTGAGCTGGCGTTAGAGGCGTATCCGCACGAGCTGTCCGGAGGGATGCTGACCCGGGCCGGTTTGGCGCTGGCGCTGGCGGGTAAGCCCGCGGTGTTGATTGCCGACGAAGTGACGGCAGGGCTCGATCCACAGCCGTCACGCTTGATTTGGGGGTGCTGCGCGATTTGGCGGACCGCGGTTTGGCGGTGCTGGCGATTACTCGCGACTGGGCAGCCTTGGTGGATGGGGCCGCGGACGGGGACGCGGACGGGGGCGGGGCCGTGGACGCGGACAGGGACAGGGCCGTGGACGGGGACGGGGACGGGGCCGTGGCTGACACGGTTTCCGTGATTCGTCAGGGCCGCATCCTGGAACAGGGTCTGGCCCGTGAGGTTTTGGGAAATCCCGGCCACGACTACACCCGGCGGATGCTGGCCGCGTTGCCGCGACACAACATGGGGCCAGCTGGCCTCGACGAGGACACGCACACCGCGCAACCCACCTCCACCACGCACGCCACCGGCCTCGACGAGGACACGCACACCGCGCAACCCACCTCCACCACGCACGCCACCGGCCTCGACAGTTCCCCTCGCGGCCCCTACGAAACCGTGTTGGAGGTGCGCGACCTCAGCGTCGGGTACCAGGGCCGTGCCGTGATTTCGGGGTGAATCTGGCGCTGCAGGCGGGGCGCACTGTGGGGCTGCGCGGGGCGTCTGGGCTGGGGAAAACCACGGTGGCGCGCGCGATTGCCGGACTGATTTCGCCACTGGATGGACAGATTCTAGGGGGTGGGCACGGGGTGGCGATGCTGTTCCAGTCGCCGCGTCGCAGCGTGAATCCGCTGTGGAAACTGGAGGACGTGCTGGCCGAGCCGCTGGTGTATGCCGGGATTTCAGCGCCCCTGCGGCGTGAGCAGGTGCGCGAAATCTGTGCGGAGCTGGGGATTGCGGCAGTGCATCTGCAACGTTTTGGACGCGAGGTTTCTGAGGGCGAGCTGCAAAAAGTTGCCTTGGGGCGATGCTTGTTGGCCCGGCCGCGCGTACTGATCAGCGACGAAGCCACGGCCATGTTAGATCCGCTCAGCGCCGCAACACTGGTGGGGGCAATGCAGCGACGAACCAAGGACGGGCTGGCGGTACTGGCCATCAGTCACGACACAGAACTGCTGGAATCCTGGGCAGATACGGTCGTGGATTTACAGCGCAAATGACAACAGCTCCACACACTGCACTCGCTAAATTTGCAAGCGTAATATTCTGCAGAATCTAAGATTTTTTAAGAAACGTGATAAAGCTTGCGGCATCCATCCTGTCATCACTGATGCATATCCCAGCAAGGGCGAAATGGTTAAATTCAGGGGAGTCTATAAGACGTTGTGCTTCCATAGGAAGTAGCGATATTGCGCTACACTTCTCTCCCGACTCAGCCCCACATATTGTGAAATATTGATATCCTTTCGGGCGACTTTGAGAGTCAAGCTGATCGTAAACAATGAGTTCTAATAAGTCTAGTTCTGCACAGTTATCAACGCGTATTGACATTGATCTTCCGCGCTCGTAATGTATGGTATTCCAAACCTTGGGAGCTGGAGCATTTTCCTCATCGAGAGCCTCCGGTTTATTAAGGAGCACGCTAAAGTCCGGATCCTCGAACACGCTCACCTCACGTGTTCCTTGAGAAAGGCGTAGCAGAATGGCTGACTGGCTATCTCCAGAAGTGCGATTGATATTTTGCGAGCAACCCGAAAGACCCAGGGTAGCAGTAAAAATCGCCAAGCTAACTAGCCACAATTTGAATCGTTTGAGCATCACGCAAACAATCATCTTCCCACTGTGACCAGATCCCAGAAAATGGTAGCGCCAACTCGGGTAAGTAGCACCGCGACCTCGGCAACGCCACTGATCCGGATTGCCCGACCACATGCCGGCGGCCATAGCACGCAAAATTAATCCTTGAACATTGCACCTCGGGGAGAGGGTTCTCAACGGTCTTTAAACTAAAGAAATCCTGAAGATGCGCCTCGCTCTTTCGTCTTTTACACCGCATGCGAACTGAATAGGGCTTGCACACCACAGCCAGTTCCGTTACTTCACATTGAGCAATTCGCCTAATCGTTTCCCCTAAGCACAAGAAAATTGAACCAAACGGAACTGGATGATCAACGTCGCACACAAGATCGAGATGCAAACCCCTGGCCAGAAAATCTCCTGTAAGAAGCGAGTGGTCGTTATACACGAACCGGGTGCTCCACAGACCCGCATAGGTATCTATCTCACCTTCAAACCCCAAGGAACGAGACAAGAGATAGAATTCATCAGCAATGTCGCGCGAAAAATCGCAGCCTTCATTCGAACTAACCACATTGCCTTTGATTTGCACTTGCAGTGAATGAAATCGCATGACCTATCCTCATCGCTCAATTCAATTTAAGCCCCGCAAGAAAGAGTAACTACATTACCGTTGTGATACCCCCAGGGTTTTTGAGTTCCAGGTGCAAACCCTTCCCCGTAGGTATACCACTTTGTACTCTTGGTTCCATTGCATCGATACCGAGCAACCGCAGCCTTCCCCCGCCAGACAAGGCATGGTCATCCACTCTGCGTGAACTATTGCTTCGAAGCCAATCAATGAAACCCATGTGTTGTCTCCAATAAAAGGGAAAAGCCCTCCTCGAAAGGAAGGCTCCCAAATCACGTACTGAAATTAGTATTTGTGCGAGTGGTAATCCAGTATCGGAACATTGCGTTCTATCAGGTAATTCCCAATGCCAGTTTCAATGTGACCTCGGCGCAAATCCTCCGGAATAGATTTCAGCGGAAAAGCAAGCACGAATCTCCTATCCCACGATTGTCCGAGGGTATGAACAATGATTCCTGAAGTATTCCGTTTACATAAGTGGGGATCCCCATCTTTTGGTATGTCGAAATTGATGTCGTTACTTACAGCAACAACTCCAAGGAAACCAAGGTTAGTGAATTTCATCCACACCAGGTCTCGGCAATTTCCTCCAGCGTCACATATCGGCGCATACAGATGGCTGTCAATGTAATCTTCGAGTTCATCATTGGTCAGCCCCGGAGGAATATCTAGCCGTGGAGATTCAACAGTCGGCATGTCCAAAGCCGCCAAAAATTCGTTGACATAGTTGATGATTTCTTCAGGAGGAACCGGTTGCTTCCTTGGCCTGCTCTCGTGCCTTTACAATTCGAGGGGCATTCTCGCAGTAACGAACTGAAGAATACTTCCCCGTAGGCCTAGAGATATCATCTATGAAGTGTCTGGCATCTTCATATGAGAGCTTTCCAAAATTGCCCATACTAAAGGACTATCACATAACGAGGTGTCCTTCAAGCGCCAGCTTCATCAGTTCCTTGGAGGGTGGGGACATGTCTTTGAACCCTTGCCCGAAGGGAACGACGGTGAAACCTGATGCGTCGAGGTTTTGGCTCATTTGGACCGCACCCCACCGGTCGAAAGCAATCTCCCGAATATCAAACCGCTCACCAAGGGTTTCGATGAAGGCTTCGATCGCGCCGTAGTGAACAACGTTGCCCTCGGTGGTCTGCAGGAAGCCTTGGCTCTGCCACAGGTCGTAGGGCACGTGGTCACGAGCCACGCGCAGTTTGAGGTTGTCTTCGGGTATCCAAAACCACGGCGCGTCCGTATATTTGTCATCGTCCCCGTAGGGTGGGAATACGAGAACGAAAGCAGTGATGTCCGTCGTGGAAGCCAAGTCGAGCCCGCCGTAACACACCCGCCCCTCCAAATCGGACAGGTCGATGGGGGCGTCGTTTTGGTTCCACACGTGCATGGGCATCCACCGCACCGACTGCTTCACCCACTGGTTCAAACGCAACTGTCGGAAGTGTTGACGTCTTCCAACAGGAGATGCTGGAAATCTTCTCATTGGAAGAGCCCGGCGCCTAGCTACACCGCACATCCGAGGTAGTGGCTCCAGCTCTAACTACAGTGAGCGACACACTGACCACGCGGTCAATTTGACAAACCTCTAGTCACCCGGTCTACCGCATGGTACAATGATTCTCGGAGGCGTCGCTTGCACTGTTGGCGCCTCCGAGAGTCTCGGGATCCACTGCCATCCTGCTATAGAGATTGGAGAATCATGTTAGACAAAAGACCATTGGCAGCAGCACTGCTAACGCTGACACTGGCGGTCGGTGGTGCCGGGATTGCCTACGCTGAAACGGTTTACTACAAGGGTGTCGCGGTCAACTGGGACCACGGTCGTACTTGGAAGTTTTGGAGCTACTCTGATGTAAACACCAAACACTTCGAACACTCTGCAACAGCGAACAGCACAACCTCCGGGTGGAAGCGCCCTGGGGTACGTGCTTACGCTGAACAATATGTCGGGACTGCAACGGCCACTGCGTATTGGGATTGCCGCTAAGATCTATCCGAATGCAGCTTGCTATAGGTAAATTGGAACGGCGGTGGACCCATGACTCGATCAATTAAATATTTAACTATAGCACTATCCCTGTTACTGTCGTGTCTTTTTGGTCTGAGTGCCGTTCTCATGGCCAACGATCAGTTCGCTCATACCATGGCTCAATACAGCGAGCGTGGTCGAGTGATTTACCTGCATCGAGTACCCGATGAGAAGGCTTCCCAGGTTGCAGCACTACTCATGAAAGCTGCAGACAGAAATAGCGCGTTCATAATTCGTGGTGATGTATTGGTGACACCTGACGGAAGTTCTGCGGGTTATAAGTTCGGCTTTTACGGAGCGCCCAATAAACATAATTCCGATATCTCATTGAATTTCTTAGGCGCTACAGTATTTAATGAGAGTAACATTTCAAAACTTCTTAGGGCTCCTGCAGGAAGTACATTAGGGTTAGGTAGCGTTGCGGCTGATCAAATAGAGCCTCTGCCATCATTCTGGGGTGGCAATAAGGTGGTAGGTGTCAAGCTTACCGATCTAATTGACCAGTCAGGCACGGTTAACGGCAACTACCAAGTTATTGGCTTTTCCTCTGAGGAGTTTAATACTTTAGTTTCTTCGCTTGCGAAAACGCTCGATATACCCACTGAGAAAATATCGACCCCCAGTTCAGGCGTGTATGCATTCGACGCTCTTATGACCACCATTGTGCATATTGCGATCCCCGCAACATGGATCACTTTGCTGTTCCTGGCTGCTGTTGGGGCGTACCAAAAATATGGGAGTGATGGGAACTCACCTACTTTTAGGTTGGTCACGAACTGGGTTCGCAATCAAGACTTTTGCCGCGTTAGCCTTATCATCACTGGCTGCGTGCCTACTCTCCTGTCTTATCTTTTTTGCGGGTCTACAAAACTTCCCGTACACTCCGCAAACTATTATTCATGCGATTCTGTCGGGTACTCCGGCTGTCGCTTTAACTCTTACTGCGATCGTTATCGCGAGCATCTCTTTAATAAAAATCGATCCGGTTGCGGCTATCCGGCGCCGAATCTCTGTCAGGCTACTAGCTGCGGTGCTGGCAGTTTTCTATATTTGTGCAAACTTAGGGGTCGTAGCTGGAATGGGAGCGGTGGATGGTCCGATGCAAAAGGTTGCGCAATTGCACCAGATCCAGAACCGGTGGGCAGAGTATTCTAATTTAGAGGTTTTATATAAGGAACAAGTTGGTGATAATGCATCCTCGTTTAGCGGACAGGGCGGCGAGCATGCTAAGGAGTATTACGACTGGTACCAGTCGATAGAAGGCAAAGACGGAGTATATCTTGTAAATACCACATACTATAACACTGATACGCTACGCGTTTGGCGTGAGGGTCAAGTCTACAAGCACACCCCCACGGCCCCCTACTGGGAGATGATCGCCTCACCAAACTACCTCGCCAAATATGGACCGAGCGTAGATCAAAATTTGATCCACCAAGCCCAGACAGGGACGCGAGTCTATCTAATCCCAGATACATTAACCTCGGCTAATCGTGAGAACCTTGAAGGATACCTTCATGACTACTCGGTAAGGGATCGCGAGAGTGCGATCTCGACTGCTTTTGGTCAACATAAGAGAGTTGTTTTCGTTACCTATTCACCTTCTAAGGAGATGTTCTTATGGAATGAGGACGCGTCATTGCCTAATGTTTCGATTGACCCGATCATTTTGGTATCAACCACCCAGAATATGATTCCTATGGAATCTGAAAGCCTTTGGGCTAATGGACTCACTAATAGTTACATCAAGCTAGATAGCACAGCCACTGAGAAGTATCTCGATTCTGGCTATTTGTCAACATACGGACTAGATGACAACAAGCCTATTTCTTCCCGTGTCTGACTTCGTTGCAGGTTTAACAAAGAGCCTTACTGAGACAATACAGCTATTCGGCGCGATGATTGCTCTCCTTTTGATTTTGACACTCATTATAATTCTTGGCCTCGTGAGGCTTTATTCCACGATGCGTCATGAAGAAATTGCGGTCAAACGCCTACTGGGATATTCTCTATGGCGAGCTTTCCTTCCACCCTTTGCTTTTGTCCTGATCACCGGTGCGGGCTGCATACTTATAGCGCTGGCTGTACGAACGCATAGCGGAGTGGTTGCAGCTATAGCGTGCACGGTCATTCAGGTTCTTCTTCTCGGATACCAAGCTCGAAAGGCTAGTTATCAAAGCACTGCAGACATGATTAAGAGCGTATAGAAATCGAGTAGGAAGGAGCTTTCCATGTCAATCACAGTCGAAGTTTGTAACTTAACGAAGAATTTTGGATCGCGTGCCGTCATTTCGGATATCAGTTTTCGCGTCGAAGCCGGAACTAGCCTTGCTATCATGGGACCGTCAGGGTGCGGCAAATCCACTCTTCTCAATATCATCGGTCTACTTGAAAGCCCAACGGCTGGAGAGGTTCGACTCAACGGAGATGTTTTGCCTGCAGTTAACAGTCGGGCGGCAACGAGAATGCGAAGGAGCGTTATTAATTACCTCTTTCAGTCTTTCGCTCTAATTTCGGATAAGAGTGCATATGACAATGCGATGCTATCGCTGCACTTTGCTCAAATGAGTAAGTCTGATAAGTCTTCTCGCATCACATCCATATTTAATAGACTTCAGCTTTCCAGCGTTTCTAATGACAGGGTATTCACGCTCTCAGGCGGAGAACAGCAACGTCTTGCGCTTGCAAGGTGCATCCTTAAGCCGGGAGATCTCATCCTTGCTGACGAACCTACCGGAGCATTGGACAAGGGCCTGGCAGATCAGGTGCTTCACGAAATGCTAGCCCTGCAACATGAGCACAACAAGACTCTTATCGTTGTTACCCATGACCCATCTGTCGCATCGAAGTGCGATTCAACTCTTACGCTCAATGCTAGGTGATTTTAGGCAGATCGTGTCTTGACCGTCAGGCACAGACCGATTCCTTAGAACGCTACCCGTCGTCTCGGCGACAGGCTCATTCTGTGTGTGCTAACGGTTGAGTTAGTTTTAAAGGTGCTTTGTCTTCTGTTTAGCGGTTACCCAATGTGCTTACACCGGTAGACCGCAGACGATTTACTTTCTACTCTGATGTCCAGTTCCGACTAATGGATGAGCACCCACTTCCTCTGGAGGCCGTCTTTATCGCGAGTTTAAGAGCGAGTTTAAGAGCGAGTTCAGAATACACTTTTTGCGGAAGACACTACTTTTTAACGGAACCTTAGGGTTAAAGGACAAATTGTGTGTTTTTTATCCGGGTTTTTCGTTGTGGTAGAGCTTTAAAGTCGGGTTGAAAGTTGGTTTGGCTGAACTTTGGGGTCGGTCAAATTGTGTGTCTGTTTTCCCGTGTTTTGCTTGTTTTGGCGGGGGAAAGTCGGGTTGAAAGTTGGCCGGTTCATGCTGATGGCATGAATATGATGAAATGCCCGGCGTGTAATACTCCTTTGAAACGTAATGGAAAGACTTCTTCTGGTTCTCAGCGTTGGCGTTGTAAGGAGTGTGGAAGGTCTAAGGTCGGAAAGATTGATAACTCTGCAAAAGAGCTTAATCGTTTCCTGAGCTGGCTGTTGTCGCGCCAGCGGCAGAAAGACATGCCCGGAGCGGGCCGGACGTTTCGTCGTAATACAGCTAAGTTCTGGTGTTTATGGCCGTTCTCTCCAATCGTGGACGAGGTTCATGACGTGGTGTTTGTCGACGGGATTTATCTGGGACGCAAGGCCGTGGTTTTGATTGCCTGTACTCGTCAGCATGTGTTGGGCTGGTATGTGGCTAGGAACGAGAACATTAACGCGTGGAAAGCCTTGCTGGATCGGATAGCGCCCCCGCTTCTAGTCGTGAGCGATGGTGGGTCAGGTTTCAAAACTGCTAGAGCAGCTTCTTGGCCGGGCACGCAGGTCCAGCGTTGCACATATCACGCGTTTATGCAGGTACGACGTTACATCACCATGAATCCGAAGCTGCCAGCCGGGAAACAACTCGGGAGAATAGCTCGCGACCTGTTACATGTCCATAACGTGGAAGAATCTCTACAATGGCTGGTCGGGTTCAACAACTGGTGCCTGGAATGGGAAGCCTTCCTCGCGGAGGAAACCATAAACGAATACGGCACAAGATGCTTGACCCACGAGAAACTCGTTCGCGCCCGGGACTCGCTAATTAGGCTCATAAAATCAGGTAACCTGTTCACGTATCTCGATCCTGACCTCGCAGACCAGACCCTGACCTGCCTACCAGCAATGAACAACCAGATCGAAGGCGGGATAAACGCTCAACTCCGTGCCATGCTCAAAGACCACCGCGCAATGAGCCTGACCCGGCGAATCAAAGCGATTTTCTGGTGGTGCTACCAACACATCGAAAACCCCGCGACTCCAGCAGAAATCCTAAAAATAATGCCTACAGATGCGCAACTCGAGGAATGCTACCTAAACCAGGAAAACCTACACATCACCCAAAGAAGTCTCCCCGGATGGGGCGACGCAATCACCTGGAACGAACTCCACCACACCACCCCCTACAACAACGCATGGGACTAACCCCCCAGACACACAATTTGTCCTTTAACCCAGAACTACCGTAAGTTTCAACGTGACCCGAGCATCAACAAGCGTTATGGTGCACGCTGGCGACGCATCCGTGCCGCATACATTTCCCAGCATCCTTTGTGCGAAGACTGCCTAGCACAAGGCAAGACGACACCGGTACAGGAAGTCCACCACATTCTTCCCCTCGAGCATGGCGGCAGCCATGACTTTGCTAACCTGCGCTCGCTTTGCAAACCGTGCCACTCCAGGCAGAGCGCGTTAGACGGTGACAGATGGAGGCAAGCCCTTCAGGTCTACACCTACTAGATTTTTGAAAAACGCGACATAACCACTAAGCACTTCCCCACCCCAAAAATATCGACCTTCTTCCCACGCCAAGTTACGGGACCAGTCGAGGATTCGGTTAGGGGTTGGGGCCCTCGAATCTCTACAACTTCGGCGAAGGTCAGCGGGCGGGGCCAACCGTACACAAAAAGACCGAATCAAACAGGGTATTAACCCGCAAGCCCTCCATCACCGGGCTAACCGCCTGGAAGGAGGCGAGATTTCATGGCGAAAGACGGAACCAATCGCGGTGGGCGCCGTGTGAGGGCTGGCGCGAAACCCGACCCACTCAACGAGAAACTCGCAAAGGGTCTGCCTGCCACTCGCCTGGAAGATCCGCTAGCGACCCCTTTCGATTTCGAGGGCGCAAATATTGGCGCGGGCGCGGTGCTTGCTGGTGAGGTGATGCCGGAGCCTTCTGAGTATCTGTCAGAGGTTCAGCGTGATGGCAAACCCTTGGGTGCTGATTTGGTGTATCGGGAGACGTGGCGCTGGCTTGACGAGCGCGGCTGCACGAAGTTTGTTTCTAAGCGTCTCATTGAGGCCTACGCCCAGGCTTTCGCCCGCTATGTGCAGTGCGAGCAAGCAATCTCCAAGTTCGGTTTGCTCGGCAAGCACCCGACCACGGGGAGCTGCTATCGCTTCCCCGTTCGTTGCGATGAGCCAATCTTTTGGTAAGCAAGCAAACGTGTACTGGTATGAGATTTTTGAAATTGTGCGGGCGAACTGCACCACTGACTATTCGGGTGCGGCCCCGGGTGATGAGGTTATGGAGCAGCTGTTGAAAGCACGCTCGTAGATGCGTCCTAGTGTTTTTGAGCTTATTTGGGGCGTTTTGTTGCGGTCAAGCCTGCCCCTAGCGCGATTCCGACTCCTGTGCCGTTTGCTACCCCCAAGGCGATATCGTCCATAATGAACCCAAAGATAATGCCGGTCATAATCCCGGCAATCATTCCATAGGCCACGGCCTTACCATTGCCGCCGGAAGGTTCTGACGGATTAGGTTTACTCGTTTCGTCTTGCACGTATTCCAGTATCACACATGATTCGGGTTCGCCTGTCTATCTTTGCTCCCCACTCTTCGTTGGACATGGTGGGGAGTTTTTGTTTCTTTTGATTTTTCTACCGAAAGGGCATTCCTATGACTACGGTTCGCAGCGCTGAAGCAGTGTGTATCGGTCACCCCGATAAACTATGCGATCTAATTGCTGATCAGATTCTCGACGAAATTCTCTACGCCGATCCCAACGCCCGCGTCGCGGTAGAGGTCATGGCTACTGGGCGACGCATTATTGTCACTGGTGAAATCAGCACCAAAGCTCATGTGCGAATCCGGGAATCTGTACGAACTGCACTTACTGCAGCTGGCTATAAACCGTGGAGATTTGGTATACGTATGGGTGAGGCGTCAATCTAACGATATTAACGACGGCGTGACCACATCTTTAGAGGCTCGCCATGGCGATGAGTCCGCTTATTGTATTCAGGGTGCTGGTGACCAAGGCACGGTCTACGGCTATGCCTGCACTGATACACCACAGCGCTTACCATTGCCTCTTGTTTTAGCCCACGAGATTTGTAAACGGCTAGATGCCGCGCGCAAGCAAAAGGAACCATCACAGGGATCTTCTCAGATGGTAAAGCACAAGTTTCGGTGCGCTACAACGACGCAGGAAAACCGCAAGCCGTAGAGACGGTGGTGGTTTCCGTCCAGCACGATAAATCCAAGGATTTCGATGAGTTGCGACGTGAAATCACCTCGATGATTATCGGTCCAGCTTGCTCTTCGTATCTTCCTGTCGATGAGAACACGACTATTTTGGTGAATCCTTCTGGGCGGTTCGTGGAGGGCAGCCCTAAAGCCGACACCGGACTCACCGGTCGAAAACTTATGGTTGATACCTATGGCGGTTTTGCTGGGCATGGTGGTGGAGCGTTTTCCGGTAAGGATCCGTCGAAGGTTGACCGGTCGGGTGCTTATATGGCGCGTTTGATCGCCAAGACGGTGGTGGATGCGCACCTAGCTGAAGAGTGCCAAGTCAGCATTTCTTATGCGATTGGTAAAGCCGACCCGGTCGCTTTGCTATCGACACGCTCGGCACCGGTGAACATCCTGATGAACTAATTACGGCTGCTGCGCGCGATGTCTTTAATCTTCGTCCGGCTGCGATCATCGACCAGTTACATCTCAAATCTCCCGGTTACGTGCGGTATTCGACGTATGGGCATTTCGGGGATTGCACACGCAAGTGGGAAGACACCTGGACTACTAGCCGCGAGCTTGTCAAGGCGGTGAAAAACCATGCGCATCAAGCAACTAGCCATAAGTGATCTCACCCCAGCTGACTACAACCCCCGCAAAGACCTACAACCTGGGGACACGGACTACGACAAACTAAAACGCTCGCTAAGCGAGTTTGGATATGTGGAGCCAGTCATCTGGAACAAAACCACCGGAAATATTGTAGGTGGGCATCAGCGCCTGAAAGTACTAGCTGATCTGGGCTATAAAACCGTGGACTGCGTGGTCGTCGAACTCGACGAAACCCGCGAAAAAGCCTTAAATGTTGCTCTAAACAAGATCAGTGGCGATTGGGATAATTCCAAACTCGCCCTACTCATAGCCGACCTGGATGCTTCCGATTTCGACGTTGAACTCACCGGTTTCGACGGATCCGAAATACAACAGTTAATAGGTTCTCTTGATAGCGACAGTATCGAAGACGATAACTTCGACCTGAACGCCGCCCTTGAAGCAGCAGCTTTCGTCGAAAAAGGCGATATCTGGAGGATTGGTAGGCATCGCCTGATGTGCGCGGACGCCACGAACCCGGCCGATGTCGAAACCTTGATGGATGGCAAACAGGCTAATCTGGTGGTCACAGACCCGCCTTACAACGTGGACTTCAAATCGAACAGCGGCCTGAAAATCGCAGGCGACAAACAAGACACAGACACCTTCTACCAGTTCCTACTAGCTGCATTCACCAACATGGCGGCATCCCTAGATAAGGGAGGGTCAGCCTATGTCTTCCACGCCGACACCGAAGGATTGAACTTCCGTCGCGCTTTTCAAGACGCTGGCTTCTACCTGTCGGGCTGTTGTATTTGGGTCAAAGACTCCCTCGTACTTGGCCGTTCCCCATACCAGTGGCAGCACGAACCAGTGCTGTATGGGTGGAAGAAAGACGGCTCTCACGCTTGGTATGCGAATCGCAAACAAACCACGGTGTGGAATTTCGCCAAGCCGAGGAAGAATTCCGATCACCCCACTTCCAAGCCACTAGACCTGTTGGCTTATCCGATTCGTAACTCCACCCAAACCAACGCAATCATCCTCGATACCTTTGCTGGGTCTGGTTCCACACTCATGGCTGCAGAAGCCACAGACCGCACTTGCTATTGCATGGAGCTGGATGAGAAATACGCTTCCGTGATTGTGCGCCGCTATGCCGAAGCAACCGGAGACGCAGCTGGGATCACCTGTACCCGTGGCGGCAAAGAATACGCCTACCTCGATTTGGTCAAAGAAGTCGAGCGCCCCAAGCAGAAAGGCTAACCCTTGACAAAAACTTTAAGGCTTGGCTCGCTTTTTGATGGCTCAGGTGGCTTCCCACTAGCGGCAACAAAGGTTGGTATCGAACCTGTGTGGGCAAGTGAGATTGAGCCCTTCCCGATCCTGGTCACCACCACGCGCCTTCCGCAAATGCAACACCTAGGCGACATCTGCGACATTGACGGCAGTCAGCTAGAGCCGGTGGATGTGGTCACGTTTGGCTCTCCTTGCCAAGACCTGTCGGTAGCAGGTAAAAGGGCAGGTTTAGCTGGCGAACGCTCGGGTCTATTCCACCAAGCCGTCAGAGTCATCAGAGAAATGAGAAAGGCAAGTCATGGTCTATATCCAAGATTCGCTGTTTGGGAAAACGTGCCCGGAGCCTTCTCAAGCAATAAAGGGGCAGACTTCCACAGCGTCCTGCAAAACCTCATCTCGGTTGTCGACGAAACGGCAGCGGCTGACCTACCTCGAGTACAAAAGTGGCATAAAGCTGGAGCGATCGTGGCAGACCAATGGAGTATTGCGTGGCGAGTATTGGACGCGCAATTTTTCGGAGTACCCCAACGACGCAAAAGAATCTACCTTATCTGCGATTTTGCAAGCGGGCGTGCCGGACAAATACTCTTTGAGCCCCAACGCGTGTTCCGGGATCTTGCGCCGGGCTGCAGTGAAAGGCAAAACCCTCCCACCAATCCTCGAGCAGGCACTCACGAGGCAAGCAAATCTTTAGATGTGTTCGCCTTGCGGATGCGGGCAGGTAAACCAGGCGGCGGTAAAGGCCCGCTCGTGCAAACAAACCTTTCGGGCACGCTCGGATGCAGTAACGACCAGAGTATTATTGAGCCGCTACTGTTTGACCATCATCCTCATGATGCCAGGGTGGGCGGACCATGCCAGATAGCACCAACCGTGACCGCTCGTTACGGCACTGACGGAGGCAATACTCCCATCATCGCTACCGCCTACGGTTTCAATGCGTTGCATGAGGGACGCGGCGCAGCAGTAGGCAGGTACGGTTATCCCACCGAGGTATCAAAGACGCTCGATACGTCTGGAGCTATTCTCAAATTAATACGAAAATCGGTTCCCTGGACACCTCTAAACTTGGCCCTGCCGCGCAGATGTCGATGCTGGAAGCCGGATTTTTCGCGTCGGCAGATCCGCAGGGCGACGGGCAGATTGATTGGCAGGTCTATGGTTCTGACGGTGCGATAGTGGGGGAGGGCAAGTGCCCCGCCCTGGCGGTACAAGCCTTGCACACTCAACTGCGCGCCGGACTTCGGCTGGACACTGACAGCGCTATGGCAGCTCTAAAATCTGGGAAAATCCCTGTCCTCATGCCCAATCGGACGTATTTTTTGGCAGACCGCGGGGAAACCTGTGCGTCCTGGCCCGGCTGCGCTGCCAAAACTTGGACCACCGGGGACGGCGTTACCCTCAATCTGAAAGCTCCGGGGACTCCGTTGACCTCCGACGCGACAAAAGCCGTGTTTACGGAGGGCAACGGGGGGCTGCTGAGTTACGGGGTGGTCGACGGGAAATTCCTTTGGGAAGGCGTCGCGCCGCCATTGAAAGGAGCTGCCACCACCGGGGATACGTTTGTCCTGGGGTCAGGGTTGGGTCAGTTGGCGCAGCTGGGTGACCTCAACAAGGGCAGTGCCAAGGCAGTGTTGCGCTACCTCGGCCTACCCTAGAGGGCTGCCTCAAGAAGCAACCTGTTGAGGTTCCGGGTCAGAGCCGGGGGCGGCAGACTGCGCGCCATGATAGCGCTGCAGACGCTGTTGACGAAGCAAATCCACCAGCCAAACAATCAGGAACAATACGCCTTCAAGCAGCACGACTGTGGCTCCTGACGCGGTATCGAACCAGTAGGAAATATAGGCTCCCAGCACGACACAGGATACGGAAAGCAAGGGAGCTATCCATAGCATAGCGTTGAACCGGTTTGTGAGCAGCCGGGCGGTTGCGCCAGGGGTAATCACCAGTGCCACGATGAGGATTGCGCCCACTGCTTGCATCGCCACCACGACTGTCAAAGACAGAGCTACCAGCAACAGAGTCGCCAACCAGCTTGTAGAGATGCCGATAGCGTGGGCGTGAGTCTTGTCGAAGGCATACAGCACCAAATCCCGTTTTTGTATAACAACAGCACCAGAGCGAGTGGGCTCAATATCAAGACCTGCCACATATCGGCTCTGGTAATGCCGAGCATGTCGCCAAACAAAATGTGGTGCAAATCAATGTGACTGGGGAACAGACTGATTAAGACCAGACCGGAGGCAAACATTGTCGTGAATACCACCCCAATAGCCGTGTCTTCTTTGACCCGTCCGCGCCCCCGCACTGCGCCAATCAATCCCACCACCAGCAAAGCTGCCACGAGGGCGCCTATTGCGAAGGGCGTTCCCAAGAGGTAGGACACGACGATTCCGGGAAGAATTAGTGGGACAGGGCGTCACCCTAACAGTGACCAGCCAATCAAGACCAACCAGCAGGACAACACGGCACAAACCGCCGCCGCGACTCCGGTGACGATGATGCCCCGGAGCATAAACTGCTGCGTCCACATTTCGATGAAAGCTTCATAAAAATTCACTGTCCACCTCCTGACGCGGCGGGATTTAATCCAAACGCTTTCGCGAGGTTTTGCGGGTCTAAGGCGCCAGCGGGATCACCTTGATAAACTACGCGACGATACAGCAAAACCACTTCATCGCAGAGCTTTTCCAAAGAAGCCAAATCGTGGGTTGAAACCACCACCGTGGTGCCTTTTGCCGAGATTTTGCGCAGCAAATCGACGATATTGGTTTCGGAGTATTTGTCTACTCCGGCAAACGGTTCATCGAGGAGCAGGAGGGCGCGCCTTGGGCAATCGCGCGGGCGATAAACACCCTTTTCTTTTGACCGCCGCTCAACGCCCCAATTTGGCGCTGTTGCAAATCTTGCAACTCCACCATTTCTAACGCGGCTTGCACCGCTACCACGTCTGCAGATTTGGGACGACGGGTCGGTCCCATAAATCCATACCGTCCCATCATGACGACTTGGTTTACGTTAACCGGGAAGTCCCAATCGATTTCCTCATTTTGCGCAACATAACCAATCAGTCGCTGTTTGCGGGCTTGGTTCGCGTCAATTCCGGCAACTTTAATACTGCCCTTTTGATACGAAACGCTGTTGGTAATGGATTTGAACAGTGTTGATTTTCCCGAACCGTTCATCCCTACCAGACCACAAATTTGACCGCGCGACACGGTTAAACTGGCACCCTCCAGTGCCACATTAGCTCCGTAACGAACATGCAAATCTGAGACTTCTAATATAGGCGGGGCTGAATTTGAGCTGGACTCAGCTTCAGCCCCGCCTGGCTCTATGCGGTTGTCGAGAGCATCACTCATTTCTGAGTCAATCCTCGGGTAATCAAATCTGCGTCGTAGCGCAACAGGTCCAGATAGGTCGGAACGTCTCCACCTGCGTCTGACAAGGAATCAACATACAATTCCCCACCGAATTTCGCACCTGTGGCTTCCACAACGGGTCGCATTTTGTCTCCCACGGTGGACTCGCAGAAAACTGCGGGAACGTGGTTTTGCTTCACGTAGTCTTCCACTTCCGCTACGCGAGAGGGAGTGAGGGCTCCTTCGGCATTTACGCCCCACAAGAATTTCTCATTGAGGTTATAGTCGCGAGTCAGATACGAGAATGCTCCCTCACAGCTGACCAAAGTACGTTGTGACGGGTCGAGCTGAGAAAGCGTGGACGTGATGTCCTCGCCGACTTTTTCAATCTTGGCGCCATACTGTTTGGCATTTTCCTGGTACTCGGAGCAGTTCTTTGCATCTAAATCGCAGAAGGCTTTTGCCATATTCTTCACGTAGAGGGCGCCGTTTTTCGGGCTCATCCAAGCGTGCGGATTGGGCTTACCCTTGTAGTCGCCTTCGGTAATCGGAATGGGCTCTACGCCCTGCGAAACATTGACCTTTTTGGCATCCAGATCGGCGGTAAACTTCGTGAACCAGCGTTCCAAATCCAGCCCGTTATTTAAAATCAGTTTCGCTTTCTGCGCCGACTTCAAGTCCGAGGGTGTGGGTTGGTAATCGTGGATTTCCGCCCCAGGTTTGGTGATAGAGCGGACTTCCAGATGGTCTCCGGCAACGTTTTGAGCCATGTCCTGCAACACGGTAAATGTGGTGAGGACCAGGGGTTTGCCTGGTGCGGCTGAATCCGAGCTGGAGCTGGGGATCCCGCCGCACCCGCTGAGAGAGGCTCCCAGGCACAAAAGCGCGGCTACGGTCAAGGTTTCTTTAATTTGCTTGTTTTTAAATCTCTTCATGGGTATAGCCTAAATTAGGCATACCTAAGTTCGCAAGCCCGAAACTGTTGAAATCCCGTAATTTAGCGATTTTTTTGTACTGACAAATCCTAAAAAACCAAGGATACGAGCTTTGGGGCACGCACGATAATCCGTTTCGGCTCCCGCCCGTCCAGCAACTTCACCACCGCCGGTTCCGCCAGGACCTTCGCCTGCAAATCCGCCTCGGAAATCTCGGGGTTCACCGACACTTTCGCGCGCACCTTGCCCGCCACCTGCACCACGCAGTGACCTCCTCAGCCGCCAACAGCGACTCATCGGTCACGACCGGGAACGTGGCCCGGGCGATTCCGCCCTGGTGACCCAAACGTTCCCACAGTTCCTCCGCAATGTGCGGAGCGATGGGGGCGACCATCACGACCAACGCTTCTGCGGCCTCACGTGGCACCTGGGGTAACCCGGTGAGGTGATTATTCAGCACAATCATCTTGGCGATAGCCGTGTTCACGCGCAGATTGTCGTACTCCACGGTGACATCGTGAATGGTGCGAGCCAGCACTTTTGCGGTCGCCAAATCCGGGGCGTCATCGGTCACGGTGAGCGCGCCGGTGTTCTCATCGACGATATTGCGCCACAGTCGCTGCAGGAAACGCTGGGAACCGACCACCGCGCGCGTGTCCCACGGACGGGACATATCCAGCGGTCCCATCGACATCTCGTAAACCCGGAACGTGTCCGCGCCGTAATCCGCGCACATCTGATCAGGGGTGACAATGTTCTTGAGCGACTTGCCCATCTTGCCGAACTCGCGGTTGACGGGCTGACCCTGCCAGGTAAAGCCGTCCTCCTCGCTACCCTCCACCTCGTCAGCCGGGACGTATTGCCCACGTGAATCCGTGTAGGCATAAGCCTCAATCATGCCCTGGTTGAACAGGCGATGGAACGGCTCTGAACTGGACACATACCCCAAGTCGTAGAGGACCTTGTGCCAAAAACGCGCGTACAGCAGGTGTTTCTCCGACCTGCAACCAAGGCGGCATCGCCATCGTCGAACCCGACGTTGTGAGCGCCTCGAAGGCAGACTTCTTCTGCCGAGGCAACGTCAATATTGCTGGCGCTCTGTTGGCTTCGGACTCAACTGAGCCGCCCCTGGTCACTGACCCTGGCATGCCCAAATACCGCGTGAGACGCTTAACCCCCACCGAATGCGCCCGCCTACAAGGATTCCCTGATACTTGGACAGACGGACTCGCCATCGAGAACCCGAGCGAAGACGTGCTGGATTATTGGTGGCAGGTCTAGGCTAGCTGGGCCAAGGTGCAAGGATTGAAAAAACCTAAAACCCGCAACCAAGTACGCAAATGGCTGGCTAATCCAGCGTCCGACCGGGCACTCTACAAGCTGTGGGGAAACGGGATAGCTTTGCCGTGCGCCAAACTCGTGCTTTCCCAGATAGTCGCCGAGAGCACTAAAACTCCTTGATTTTAAGGCAAAAATTACTGGATAAGTACGCGCTCCTATGGCTGTATGTACATGACCAAACAACCAGCAAGAAAGAGAGGGTTTGGTGATGATGGGACAGCTATATGTCGATCTAGAAGAAATCGAAACCTCGGAGTCGACCTCACCGATATTGGTGCGGTGTGGAATGCGGCCAAAGACCACGGCTACGAGCACGTAGAAATGATCGTCTCCAACTTTCCAGACAACTACCTGCGCCTCATCCGCACATGGATGGACGTTCAAAGCATCGAATTTGATGGTGAGGAGGATGAGCAATGGTGAACACCAAAAAGGCTGAAAACTACGGGCTCTTAGTCACCCTGCCCGCCACGCTTGATGAGACTGAGCTGGCAAGGCTGCATGAACTTATCGCTGCCAAGAAAGACTTGATCGCTAAAGCGCTCGGCGCGAGCCATCTCGACATCACCACCAGTAGCGAGGGGCTGAGTTTTCCTTGGTGGGATGAGCTGCCAGAGTTCGAGAAGATCACGGCATACACCGAGTTCCTAAGCAAAATGGTCGCATATGCGAAACGCATCGGGCTCACCACCCACCGCGCCGCGAGTGACAAGGTGGTGAATGAGAAGTATGAACTGCGCTCCCTGCTTTACCGCATCGGACTTTCTGGTAAAGAACATAAGGAAGTACGCAAGATCTTACTTGCACCATTAAGCGGTGATTCTGCGTGGAAAACCCCGCCACTAATAAACACTAACCAAGAGATGTAAACCACTATTTATTAGGCAAAATAGGCGGCAAAATGACTGGATAAGTAGCGAAGTCTATGGCTGTATATACATACCGAAACGGTACACAACACATAAGGAAACAGCCATGAACACCAAAGAAGCTGAATGCAGCGTCGAGGAAGAAAACACCGAACGCCTTATCGGACGTGCTAACCGGTTGGGATACACCATCACCAGCATTGAGATTGAACCTGGCCGGGTCGCGATTTCTATTGTTCCTTCCCCGCTGTTCCCCTACACCCCGGAGCTTGACCGAGACTTTGAAACCGATCAATGGCGGGTGCAAACCACCGCCTACGGAGCGTTGAACCTAGACAACATCGAACAAGTCACCGAGGGATACGGGCGGGCAGCAGCGATGGTGCGTGAACTTGAACATGCTACACCAGGAAACGTTGTCAACTACCACCTGACCCGTTAAAACTAAACACACAGGCAACCCCACCTGGCGTGGGGTTTTCCTTTATCGTGAAGCGTTATGACCTAGAGATGTACATCTCTAAGTTTTCTTGAAAATAGGCGGAAAATGACTGGATAAATAGGCGGGTCTATGGCTGTATATACATACCGAAACGGTACACAACAGAAAGGCACCAGCCATGAACAGCACAAAGGTCACCAGCGAAACCCTCCAGATGCGCGTTGATTCCTACGGGACGGTTCTTGCCTACGGGAACTACACGCTAGCAAGTTTTGCTACCTGGACCAAGACTGAAGGATTTGGCAATAACGCCCAAATCTACCGGTTGATGGAAGAACCCGTCAGCGGGTTCGGGCCTAACTCGAGGAGCCGCGGAGAATGCGAACTCGAACTCATCGCGAAGTCAGACCACCTTTTCGCTGACGCCGGACATGCGATCGCCTGGGCGTTAGCTAATCTGCCTAAAGCCTAGCCCCGCCGGGTATGAGGGTACCTGTTATCGCTGGTAGTAACTGACTTTTTAACCAATAGAAGGTAACTGATTCGTATGCGTCAGCTAGCTGAATATCAACCGACACGGTTCATGGCTGAAAGCTCGCGCTATGACAAACGCCGAGCCGACTTTGCAGTCGCGTTTATCGAAGCTTTAAAGCATACGAAAGGCCGGTGGGCAGGAAACCTTTTAAGTTGATTGATTGGCAAGAACAAATCATTCGCGACCTTTTCGGCACCCTCAAAGCCGATGGATACCGCCAGTTCACGACTGCTTATGTGGAGATTCCGAAGAAGCAAGGCAAGAGTGAGCTGGCTGCTGCCGTCGCATTGTTGCTCACGTGCGCCGATGGCGAGGAACGCGCTGAAGTTTATGGGTGTGCTGCCGATCGGCAACAAGCATCCATCGTGTTCGAAGTGGCAGCCGACATGGTGAGAATGTGTCCCCCACTAGCCAAGCGGGTAAAGATCCTTAGAAGCCAAAAACGTATCATCTACTCCCCCACCAATTCCTTCTACCAGGTACTATCGGCCGAGGCCTATTCCAAACACGGATTCAATATTTCCGGAGTGGTATTCGATGAGCTACACACCCAACCCAACCGGGCGCTCTTCGACGTGATGACCAAAGGCAGTGGGGATGCTCGCACCCAGCCGCTTTACTTCTTGATCACAACCGCCGGCACCGACACCCACAGCATCTGCTACGAGCAACACCAAAAAGCCCAAGACATCCTGGATGGCAAAAAGATCGACCCCACCTTTTATCCAGTCATATATGGGGCAGCGCAAGATGATGATTGGACCGATGAAGCCGTGTGGCATAAAGCCAACCCATCCTTGGACGTGACGGTGCCAATCCAGAAAGTAAGGGACGCTTGTAATAGTGCCAGGCAGAATCCGGCTGAAGAAAAACACCTTCAGACAGTTGCGTTTGAACCAGTGGGTCAAACAGTCTGTGCGATGGATGCCTATGAATACCTGGAACAAGAACGATGGCCCAGTCCACTTGGATGAGTTAGAAGGCCGTGTTTGTTACGGCGGACTTGACCTGGCATCCACCACCGATATCACAGCTTTCGTACTGGTATTCCCACCCACGGATGACGATGACAAATACACGGTCGCGCCCTGGTTTTGGATACCCGAAGACAACCTGAAACTGAGGGTCGCCCGCGATCACGTCCCCTACGACCTGTGGAACAGTCAAGGATTCCTGGAGACGACCGAGGGCAACGTGGTGCACTACGGGTATATCGAGAAGTTCATTGAGGATCTTGGCACCCGGTTTAATATCCGAGAAATCGCTTTCGACCGGTGGGGCGCGATCCAAATGAGCCAAAACCTTGAGGATGCTGGTTTCACGGTGGTGCCTTTCGGGCAAGGCTTCAAAGACATGTCCCCACCATCCAAAGAACTGATGAAGCTGGCGTTGGAGGGCAAGCTGGCTCATGGCGGGCACCCGGTGCTGGCCTGGATGGTCGATAACATTCACGTACGCACCGACCCAGCAGGAAACATCAAACCCGACAAACAAAAATCCACCGAGAAGATCGACGGCGTAGTAGCCACCATCATGGCCTTGGATCGAGCAATAAGATGCGGCAACACCCCAGAGGCGAGCTCAGTTTATGATTCGCGGGGACTATTGGTGTTTTAGCGTTTTGCTGGTGATCCAGTGCATGGCTACAAGGTTGAGTCCCATGGCTGCCACCATGACGAGCGAAGCGAGTGGAAGCCCTACTGTTCCGCAGGTGGGTGTGATGGTGATGAGCCAGATCATGATGGGTAGCTGTATGGGGGCGCTCCATAACCGTAGCGGGATTCGTTTCAGGTAAGTAAAGAGCAACTGGCCGCAGTGGATTACCAGGTGGATGGTGTAGGCGACCATGATGGCTGCTATCCATACTGGCTGGCACCAGATAGCGACCGCGATGAGCAGAACGAGTTCTTCTGTTGCGATCACTGTGAAATGTGTGCGGGTCATGTTGATGTGTCGAACAGGTTCAGGCAACCGGGCAGTGTTGTCGTCTAGCCATGGAACCAGGACGAAGTATTCCTCGATTTCGTGCCACAAAAATAGACCCACAAACACAATGACTGGCCAACCCACCACGCACCTCCTCGTGTGAACGTTACCCAATTATCCCACAGGGAAAGGAGCCACCATCATGGGATTCCTCGACTGGCTACGCGCCGCCAACCCTCGCCGCGCCTCGAACCACCATCTCACGAGCCAGTATTCGTTCCTGTTTGGCCCCACGTCGGCGGGTCGGACGGTGACGGAACGATCGGCGATGCAGATGACGGCCGTGTATTCGTGCGTGCGGATTTTGGCTGAGGCGATAGCCGGCCTACCACTGCACGTATACCGTTACAAGGACGGTGGCGGCAAGGAAAAAGCAGTCGATCATGGTTTGTACCGCCTGCTTCACGATGAACCTAACCCCGAGATGACGAGCTTCGTGTTTAGAGAAACGCTCATGACGCATTTGTTGTTGTGGGGTAACGCGTTTGCTCAGGTAGTGCGTAACGGGCTCGGCGAAGTCATTGGACTGTATCCGTTGCAACCGAATCGGATGAGCGTAGGCAGGGATCTGGACACCAAGAGCTTGTATTACGAGTACCAAACCTCCTGGGACGAACCCGCAGGACAATACCAAACCATTCGGCTTACCCCTAATGATGTGCTTCATGTTCCAGGTCTTGGTTTCGATGGGTTGGTTGGTTATTCCCCGATTGCGATGGCTCGTAATGCTATCGGCCTGGCACAAGCCACTGAGGATTATGGGGCTTCATTTTTTGCTAATGGGGCGGCACCGGGCGGTGTGTTGGAGCATCCGGGCACGATAAAAGATCCCCTCCCGGGTGCGTGAGTCCTGGCAGGCAACCTTCGGGGGCGCGAAAAACGGCAATAAAGTCGCTGTTTTGGAAGAAGGGATGAAGTACACGCCGATTAGTGTGTCGCCTGAGCAGGCGCAGTTTCTTGAAACGAGAAAGTTTCAGCTCAACGAGATCGCCCGTATCTTCCGTATTCCGCCGCACATGATCGGCGACCTCGAAAAATCTAGCTTCAGCAATATTGAGCAGCAGAGTCTCGAATTTGTGAAATACACCCTCGACCCGTGGGTGATCCGCTGGGAACAAGCAATCACCAAAACACTGCTAAGCGCTCGTGAGAAACAGCAGTTGTTTGTGAAGTTCAATGTTGAGGGGCTGCTGCGCGGGGATTACCAGTCGCGTATGGAAGGCTATGCGGTAGCCCGCCAGAACGGCTGGATGAGCGCAAACGATATCCGCGAGCTAGAAAACCTTGACCGCATCGACCAGGACGATGGCGGTGATCTCTACCTGGTCAACGGCAACATGCTCCCGTTGCCCATGGCAGGCGCTTATGCAGCAACCAAACAAGCCGACGCTGTTGAAGCTAAAGATGAGCAGCTGGAAGAACAACCTGGAGAGAATCAAGTTTTGAGGAGGAGAATGTGAAGCGTTTTTGGAACTGGATACCACCAGAAACAACCAACCCGGACACCCAAGAGGATGTTCGGGTTTTGCGTATTAACGGGGCTATCGCAGAGGAATCTTGGCTCGACGACGATGTAACACCAGCTGTTTTCGAGTCTGAACTAAATGCTGGCTCGGGTCCGGTCACTGTTTGGCTTAACAGCCCTGGTGGTGATGTGGTTGCGGCAGCCAGGATTTACAACATGCTTCTGGACTACCCAGGAACCGTGACAGTCAATATTGATGGCATCGCAGCATCCGCAGCGAGCGTGATCGCTATGGCAGCAAGTCATGTGGCGATGTCGCCGGTGTCGATGTTGATGATCCACAACCCAGCAACGTTGGCGATGGGCGATAAAACCGAACTCTCGCGTGCCCTCGACATGCTTGAGAGTGTCAAGGACTCGATTATCAATGCTTACCAGCTCAAGACTGGGTTGAGCAGGGCGAAGTTGTCGAAGTTGATGGATGCCGAGACCTGGATGGACGCAACTGCAGCCATCGAACTTGGGTTCGCCGACGAGCTGCTGACTGGTAAACGAGCACCAACCCCAGACAAAGAGGACGAAGAATCTGAAGAGCCGGGTGAAGACGAGCCGGATGAGGACGATTCCGGCGGGGATGACGAGCAAGGCCCTGCCCGTAAGAAGCCGCCGTTGCCGCCCAAAAACAAGGGTGGTGTGGTGTTTTCCAGAAAGGCCGCGGAACAGCGCCTCGTCGCGCAGTTAGCTGGCCAGCGAAAAGATAGTGCTCCGCCTGGTCCACCACCGTCTTCAATTTCTTTGCAGCCCGCTGCCCCTTGTGGTCGGCGGGTTGTTGATTTATACGCCCAACTAACTGATCAACCCCACTAAACCCTTAAGAGAGGAACTTTTTACCATGACTACTATTACTGATCTTTATGCTCGCCGTGCCGAAACCTGGAATAAGGCGAAGGCTTTTCTTGATGAGCGCCGTAACTCTGAGACCGGCTGTCTGAACGCTGAGGACGATGCGGCTTACGCGAAGATGGAGGCTGAGATCGAGGCGCTTTCTAACGAGATCGCTCGATCCGAGCGGGCCGAACGCACAGAAGCCAACCTCGCGCAGGCGACTCGGGCACCAATCACTGCTACACCCGGTGTCAGCCCCGAGGAGAATGAGGGCAAGGCGAAGCCTGCTCGCGCCACTGCCTCTTACAAGCGGGCGTTTTGGGATGCGATGCGGCCTGAACTCCTCACCGGTGGAAGTAAGGAACGCTTTAAGTGAGGGTGTGGATTCTGAGGGCGGGTATCTGGTGCCTGACGAGTTCGAACGCACCCTAGTGCAGTCTTTAGCCGACCAAAACATCATGCGAAGCCTCGCCAAGGTTATTCAGACCACTAGCGGGGATCGTAAGATCCCTGTCGTGTCTACCCATGGCACCGCGACCTGGCTGGATGAAGGCAAGCCATATAGCGAGTCCGATGAGGCCTTCACCCAGATTTCCTTAAGCGCCTATAAGTTGGGCACGTTCCTCAAAATCAGCGAAGAACTGCTCAACGATGCAGCGTTTAACGTTGAACAATACCTAGCGAGCGAGTTTGCTCGCCGTATTGGAGCTGCTGAAGAAGAAGCCTTCCTGGTTGGCGATGGTAAAGGTAAACCCACCGGTATCTTCAACCCCACCGGCGGAGCAGAAACTGGCGTCACCACTGCAAAACCCACAGATATTAGCGCTGATGAACTCATCGATCTGCACTATAGTTTGCGTGCCCCCTACCGGGCGCGCGCGGTGTGGCTGATGAACGATGCAACCGTCAAAACCGTACGCAAGCTCAAAGACGGTAACGGGCAATACCTGTGGCAGCCAGCCCTGACCGCTGGCACACCAGACATGATCCTTGGCCGACCAGTCTACACCAGTGTTTTTGCACCTGAGGTCAAAGCGGGGGCGCGCACAGTAGCGTTCGGTGACCTCGGTTTTTATTGGATTGCTGACCGCCAAGGCCGCTCCTTCAAACGCCTAAACGAGCTATTTGCAACCACCGGGCAGATCGGGTTCCTCGCCTCCCAACGCCTAGACGGCAAGCTCGTCTTGCCCGAAGCGATCAAGGTTCTTACCCAAAAGACCGCCGGGTAAACCATAAAAATAGTTAGGAGGTGGCAGCCATGAAAACAGACGAACTCATGGCCTTAGTCAAACAGAATCTACTGGTCAACCATAGCGAGGATGATTCTTTGATTGCCTCGTTTGTTTTGGCTGCCATCTCCTACGCTACCGCTTACCAACATCTGCCCGAGGGCTACTACCAAACGCAGCCCATGTCGCAGGCAACCCGGCAAGGCATTATCATACTAGCCACCCATTTCTACGAATCCAGAGATGGGGCAACCGCCGGGTTTTGGGCAGACAAAACCGATGCTGCCCGCGCCGTGTGGAACGCAGTCAACACCTTGTTGCGGCTGGATCGGGACTGGAAATCTAAGGAGAACCGTTATGGCCTCGCTTGGGAGAATGAGACACCACATCGACCTGATAGCACCAGTGGTTACGAAGGACGCTGCCGGGTTCGCCAGCACACGCAACGAGATCGTCGCCTCAGTACGGGCCTATATCGAGGTACGGCACGCAAGTGGCGCATGGGTTAACAGGGCAGCATATTCAAAAGCCGATGTGCTCTTCCGCATCCGAGTCATCCCAGGACTGAAAGTTAGTGAGGCGATGGAGATCGCCTGCGCTAGTGGCCGGTATGTGATTGATGCGGTCGAGGTTATGGGCCGTTATGTCGAGATCATGGCGCACCGTATTGAACCGGAAGGAAGCAGCCATGGCTAGAGTTCAGATCCGGCTGCCCAACACATTTATTGATGCGCTCGGCGCAGCCGGCAACGTTCTGGAGTCTTCGGCTGAGGAAGTCTTGCATGCTGGTGCGGGCGTGGTCGAGCCACGTATGCGAGCCAACCTTTCGGCCGCAATCGGCTCTGGCACCAAGCAGCCATCGCGCCCCACCGGCCAACTCCTCGCCGCACTCGGCACAACCACCGTCAAAGTCAACAGCAGGGGTGATCATAACGTGAAAGTTGGGTTCGCCGAGAACCGCACAGATGGGCGCTCTAACGCGTTGATTGCGAACGTTCTCGAACACGGCCGCTCCAATCAACCGGCCCGACCGTTCCTAGCACCCACACGATCGCAAACCCGCAGGCCCGCCGTCGAAGCCATGAAACAAGCGCTGGCTGCGCGTATCGAGGTGGTGAAACCATGACTGCTCGTTTGTTGGAACAGCTCAGCCGTATCGCCGGGAAACTCGAGCTGCCATACGCGGTCAGCTTCTATGCGGATACGCCAGCGCCTGACACGTATTTAGTGTTCACACCGCTAACAGATTCGTTGGAGGTGTTCGCCGACAACACTCCTGGCGTCGAGATCGAAGAAGCCAGAATCAGCCTTTTCACGAAGACGAACTACCTGGCTATGCGTAACCAGCTCACCCGCACACTCATTGATGCCGGATTGACTGTTACTGCCCGCCGCTATGTCGGATTCGAGGCAGACACCGGCTTTCACCATTATTCCATCGACGTTGCTACCTACCATCCCTATTAACTCTGAAGGAGAAGAATACTCATGGCCACTATTGGTTTAGACAAGCTTTACTACGCCACTATCACCGAAGACCCCACCACTGGTGAGGAAACCTATGCCACCCCGAAATCCCTCGCCAAAGCCATCAGCGCTGAACTCTCCGTGGAGGTTGCCGAGGCAATCCTTTACGCCGACGACGGGGCATCCGAGATCGTTAAAGAATTCAAGTCCGGAACGCTCACCCTAGGTGTCGATGATCTTGGTGCAGAAGCCGCCGCAGCACTCACCGGAGCCACCTTGGATGCCAACGGCGTGCTCATTAGCGCTAGCGAGGATGGCGGTACACCAGTAGCCATCGGTTTTCGAGCGGCACGTAGTAACGGAAAATACCAGTACTTCTGGCTCTACCGCGTCAAATTCGCCCTCCCAACCACGACCCTAGCTACCAAGGCCGACAGCATTACCTTCAGTACTCCGTCGATTGAGGGCACGATCCTGCGCCGTAACAAGCCCGACACGCAAGGTCGTCATCCGTGGAAGGCCGAGGTCACCGAAGGCGCAGCCGGAGTCAAGGCAGAGACGATCACTGGCTGGTACAAGCAGGTCTACGAACCCGCCGCAGCCTCCACGCCTAGCCGAATCAACAGCCACTAAAAGAAAAGGGAGACAGTAATCGTGGGAAAGAAAACCGCAGCCATCAATACCGTTGATTCGTCCCGCAGGGCCACCATCACTATAGGTGGCGAGGATTACGAGCTGGTTTTGACAACGCGTGCGACTCGGTTGATTGCGCAGCGCTACGGCGGACTCGAACATCTAGGCGAAGCTCTCGAAACATCGGAAGATGTGGACAAGTCGTTGGGTGAGGTGATCTGGCTAATCACACTACTAGCAAACCAGTCAGTACAGATTCACAACCTCACGCATCCCGATGATCAGAGACCTGAGCTTACTGAGGATGCGGTGGAGTTGCTGACTGTTCCAGCTGACCTGGCCGACTACCGAACCGCCATCAGCCAGGCTCTGCAGAAGGGCACTCGTCGGGCTATCACCACCGAGACACCAGCCCCAAAAGACTAAACCAAGGCAGAGTCCTAGACAGCGATGAGGCGGCCTTCACCCGCCTGACCTATATCGGCATAGCCCACCTCAACCTCACCCGCACCGAAATAGAGCTGACTGTATTTGGTGAGCTACTCGACCTGGTGGACTGCTGGCGCATAGAGACCGGACGGGCTGAGCAGAGGCGTGTTTGGTTTATTGATGATGTGATTCCAGCAGGTATCTAGGCATTTTTGTGTAGCGAGAGTTATTTTGAGTCCTAGGGCTTTCATGATTTTTCGTGATAGCCGCAAAGGACGGGTTGCCGTCTTTTGATAGTGACTTGTAGAGGGATTCACGGTTGAGTTGAGTTTCTTTAGCTAGCTGGCTCATGCCATGTGCCCTTGCAATGTCACGCAAAACCACCTGTACGGTTTTCGTATCGCCGTCTTCGAGTGCGATAGCTAGGTAATCGTTCATTGCTTCTTGGCTATCGAGATATTTGCTTGCGTCGAACGCTGAAAATGTTACTTCCTTCATGACTGTTCCTCCCTTACCTGTTGTGCGAGCTTTTGAGCGGTTCGAATATCTTTAGCCTGGCTGGATTTATCTCCTCCGGTCAGCAGGAAAACCGTTACTGCGCCTAGTTGGGTGTAGTACACCCGGTAGCCGGGCCCGAAATGAAAATCTCATCTCGTTAACTTTCTCGCCAACGGGTTTGATGTCTCCAATCATTGTTCCGTGTGCTTCGCATCGGGCTATTGCATGCAAAATGCGCCGCTGAGCATGTTTGTCTTTCAGCTCACCTAACCAAGCGTCAAACAAGCTACTGGAAATAATCTCCACACACCTAAGTGTAGCCTAAAAGCTACATGAGTCAAGAAGGGAAACACCTCTCATGGCCGACTCGTCTTTTGGCCTCAAGATTGGTTTGGAGGGTGAGCGGGAGTTTAAACGCGCGATCACCGACATCAACCGCGAAATGCGGGTACTCGGCTCCGAGATGAAGCTGGTCGCTTCCCAGTTCGAAAAGAATGACCAATCTGCTGCAGCACTGACCGCCCGCAACCAAGTGCTGGGGCGTGAGATTGAGGCTCAGCGTTCCAAGGTCGAAACCCTGAGAAGTGCGTTGGAGAATGCTGCTTCTTCGTTTGGGGAGAATGATTCGCGCACGAAGAATTGGCAGATCCAGCTCAACAATGCCCAAGCCACCCTCAACGGCCTAGAAGGCGAACTCAAAGAAAACAATGCGGCATTAGCGAAGTTCGGAGATGAGGCTGACGGCGCAGGTGATGACGCGAAAACTGCCGCCAAGGACACTAGCCATCTTGAGAGTGCTGTTGATGATCTGGGTTCCGAGATGGATGACACGTCGGGCAAGACCCGCATCTTCGGTGACGTGTTGAAAGCCAACATTGCAGCCGAGGCAATCGTTGGTGGGGTTAAGGCTATCGGGCACGCCATCGCAGGTATCGCTAAAGGCTTCGGGGCGGCAATGAAAGACGGGGTTGAGTACAACGCCCGGATGGAGCAATACACCACATCGTTTACCACCATGCTGGGTGATCAAGCCAAGGCCCAGAAACTCGTCAACGACCTCAAGCTGGAGGCCGCTCGCACACCGTTTGGGATGGAGGATCTGGCTAAAGGCACCCAGACTCTGATGGGTTTCGGGATGAGTGCCGAGGAATCCCAAATCAGGCTCAAGCAGCTCGGCGATATCAGCCAGGGTGATGCCCAACAGTTCGAGTCTTTGACGCTCGCGTTCGCCCAAATGAGCAGCACGGGCAAGCTGACCGGTCAAGATTTGAACCAGATGATTAACGCCGGTTTCAACCCGCTCGAAGAGATCAGCCGCAAGACCGGCAAGAGTATCGGCGAGCTCAAGGAGGAGATGGGTAAAGGCGCTATATCTGCCGATATGGTGGCTGATGCGTTCGCTTCCGCTACATCTGAGGGTGGGCGGTTTTATGGGGCGATGGATGCCCAATCCAAAACTTTCTCCGGTCAGCTCGCCACCTTGCAAGATGGTGTGGCTAATTTGAAGGGCCTGTTGGCTGGTGGGCTCACGACGGCTCTTGCTAGCACGGTGATGCCGATGGTTAACGGCTGGGTCGACGAACTCACAGAAGCCTTCGAGACCGGCGGGGCACCAGCCCTGATCGACACCTTCGGCGGGATCCTGAAAGAAGCACTGGCATTTATCGCCGAACAACTCCCACAAGTAGTTGAGACCGGCATGACAATACTGACCAGCCTGCTTGATGGGATTATTGCGGTGCTGCCGTCCCTGGCAGAAACCGCCGTAACCCTAATCGTGGCACTTGTAGAGGCGATCATTGAAGCCCTACCTTCGCTGCTTGAGGCTGCGGTGCAGATGATTACTACGCTGGTAGCCGGTATTGGTGAGCGCTGCCGCAGTTGATTCCGGCGGCGGTCGAGATGTTGACCACCATGATCCAAGGCCTCGTCGACAACCTACCCTTGATCCTGGACGCCGCGCTGCAGTTGATCACGGGCCTGGCTGAGGGCCTGATCGCAGCGATACCGGTGTTGATTGATGCTTTGCCGCAGATTATTCAGGGGCTGGTGGATTTCCTTGTGGGTGCTATCCCACAGATCATCCAAACCGGCATCCAATTACTCACCAGCCTCGTAAGCGCGCTGCCAGAAATCATCACTGCAATAGTGGCAGCCCTGCCGCAAATCATCACAGCCATCATCAACGGCGTGCTCGGTGCTATCCCGCAACTGATTCAGGCTGGTATTCAACTGTTTGTCGCGCTGATCGGTGCCTTACCTCAGATCATCACCACGATTGTCGCGGCCTTACCGCAGATTATTTCTGCTGTGGTATCGGCTATCGGTGGAGCTATCCCGCAGTTAGTGCAGGCCGGTATCCAGCTACTAACAGCACTGATTGGTGCGCTACCGCAGATTATTGGCACGATTGTCTCCGCCATCCCACAGATCATTTCGGGCATTGTTTCTGCGGTGCTTGGTGGTGTGGGCCAGATGATCAATGCTGGTGCCTCCCTGGTGTCTGGTTTGTGGCAGGGCATCCAATCGCTGGCCGGGTGGTTGTGGGACAGGGTTTCTAGCTGGGTATCTAGCATTTGGGATGGGATCCTCGGATTCTTCGGCATCCACAGCCCCTCCAAACAAATGGCGTGGGTCGGTGACATGCTCGTAGCAGGCCTGGCCGGAGCAATCACCAGTGAGGGCCATAAGGCAGCAGAGGCGGCCACCGACATGGCCAAAGACACCCTCGATGCAGTAAGCGAACTTAGCAGTGGCATTGATGTGCCAATCAACATCAACGACACGGACTTGCACCTACCGAATGTAGATCTGGCACCAGCAGTCATTCGACACTCCGATGTCAGCCCATCACCAAATAAGACTTCGCCGGTGGATGTGGAGGGCATCGTTGATACCACTGCGAGGCGGATTCTCGGTGCCTTGGATGTTCAGGTGGTGCTCAATGATGGGACACTCGTCGGCAAGCTGGCTCCGCGCATCGATGCTCAGCTCTCGCGGCTATCAAGACGCAACAACCTAATCATGGCGGGAGCGTGAGGCGATGTATGGGTTTACTCTCGACCATAAGATCTCCTCGAAACAGTTGGGTTTGCGGTTCACCGCACCCGTAGAGATCCCAGCCGCCACACGGCGGGTAGACGATATCAAGGTGAGCGGTAGGGCCGGTTCTTTGACTCGGTTTACTGGCTGGGCCGACACCGAAATCACCCTGCCACTAGCAGTCCAGAGTGGCGTGGAGGCTTATCGGCAAGCATGTTTTGTATTGATGGATGCTTCGGCGATTTCGTTTAGTGGCGAGCCAGGATTGTTCCGCTACATCAAGCACGTCGAGGTGTCGCCACTTGCCCGTGAGATGGGTTCTTGGAACATGTTCCAGGCAGATCTGACATGTGCCCCGTTTACCTATTTGGATGCCGGCCTGAATCGGCCACGCTCAATGCTTCCGGAACCCTACTGAATCCCGGATTGTTGCCTGCTGATCCGGTCATCACTGTGTTTGGTACCGGACAGTTGGAGTTGACGATCAACAGCACCAAGCATGTGGTGGCATCCCCAGCTGGACAGGTGACCCTCGATAGTGCCCGGTTGGTGGGGCACGTGGCTGGTAAAGCCCAAAGCGACGCCCTAACCGGTGCCTTCCCACAACTGCAACCTGGTACTAACCAAATCGAGTTCGGTGCTGGGGTCTCGAAGATTGTGGTGCAGCCCAACTGGCGCACCCTATAGCAGAAAGGCCTATTGATGATTAGCGTCCACAACCGCGCCGCCCAGACTTTTACCGCCACTGGTTTGGCTGTTCTCGACCGCGAGATCATTGATCCGGTTGCGACAGAGGAACTAAACGGGGGCTTCACGCTGAGGTTTAACTATCCGGCAGACGGCCCGGCCGCCCAACATCTGGTGTTGGAGAATATCGTCGCAACACCGGCGCCTGGCATACAGTCTCGTCAGGGTTTCCGCATCACCGAGATAACCACCACCCTGGACGGGCTACTAGAAATCACCGCGCATCACGTGTTTTATGACCTGGCAGCAAACCTGATCGCCGACACCTATGTCGTCAACAAGACGGCTGCTGATGCGCTAAAGCAGCTTCTTGATGCTGCTAATAGCAAGCACGGGTTTACAGCATCTAGCTCCGACACCAGCACTCGTGCTTCGGCTCGTATCGTGCGTCAGTCTCTAGCCGCCGCAATCCTAGATACCAAGGCAGAAAACTCTTTTGTCTCGCGGTGGGGCGGCGAACTGGCCTTCGATAACTGGCACATCCACCACACGCATAGGCGCGGTAAAGACCATGGTGTGGTGATCAGGGATCGTAAAAACCTCACAGGTTATGAGTCGGCACTGGATTACACAACTGTGGTGACCCGGATTCTGCCGGTCGGTTATGACGGGTTGTTACTGCCGGAACTGTATGTAGACTCCCCACGAATCGGTGACTACATTGCTCCGCGTATCAAGGTGATCCGGTATGGGTCTGTTAAGGCGATCAAGGATGCGGAGAAGCCGCGTGAGGACGAACTACCCTTGACGCAGGCATACGAAAAGCTACGCCAGCTAGCTAAAGCAGAATACGCGACCCGTCATGTCGACCAACCGCATTGCGCCTACAAGATCTCGTTCGTGGATCTGGCTTCGACGAAAGAATATGAGGGCTTTCGTGACCTCGAAACCGTAGCCCTCGGCGACACAGTAACCGTCCGCCACGATAACCTCAACGTCGCACTCACCGCCAGGGCTATTGCCTATGACTACGATCCACTCGCAGGCGAATACATCAGCATCGAACTTGGCAGTACTGCAGGAAAATTCACTGACATCACCCACACTATTAGCACCGCTCGCACTGAGGCTGCCCAGGCTGGGGCGCTGGCTGGTGTGGCTCTGGCGTCGGCTGATGGGAAGAACACCAACCACTACGGCACCACCCAACCGACAACCGCGCGCCTTGGTGACGTGTGGTTTAAAGACAATGGTGAGCAAGTAGGAATCTGGATATATAAGGCCACCGATACTGGTCAGCCCGGATGGATAAGTCTTGCCACCGATTTGAACGCGGCCGAACTGGCGGCGAACCTGCAAGCAGCTAAAACCCAGATCGCGCAAGCAAACGCTAGCGTTGAGCAAGTCCAAGCAAGCCTTAAACAAACCCAAAGCGAGCTAGTAAAAACCAGTACCGATACAGCAAATGCAAAAGCTCAAGCCGAAAAAGCTCTCAAGGATGCAACCAATACCCAAAATGCTCTAGAAGCGTTCAAAGTGCAGGTAGCAGATGAAACCAAAAACATTAACGCCTCCTTGACGATGGTTTCAGACAACGTGAACCTGAGAGTTAAAAAGAGCCGAGATTATTACCCAAATCAATCTGTCGAATGAAACCGTGCTGATTGATGCAGCAAAAGTACACATCAGTGGGCAAACCTCAATCGATGACGCCGTAATCGGTACCGCAATGATTGCCGATGCGGCTATCACTAACGCTAAAATCTCTCAGCTATCCGCAGATAAAATAACCACCGGAACCCTAGCAGCTAGCAGGATCGCCGCCGGGAGCATCACTAGCGATAAGCTCACGATTGCTAACGGATACATCCAAACAGCGATGATCCGCGACGCTGCTATAACCTCGGCGAAGATTGCTTACATAGATGCCAGCAAGATCACCACTGGGTATTTGAACGCTGCCAGGATTCAGGCAGGCTCTATTAGCGCCGATAAACTCGCGGCTAACGCGATCCAGGTTGGATTGGCGGGGTGGAATCAGAATATTCGCATCAACCCCACTCAAATCTCTTGGTATAACGGTTCCCGGTTGGAGGGAACAATTAGTTCTCGGAGTATGCAGTTTTGGTATGGCGAGCGTTACGTCGGTGAGCTGTCGCGTGGTGGCAAAAAGAACAACGAAAACATTCAAGGCATCTCTATGTCACTAGCCAACCAAGGCGACTACGTGGCATGGACATACCAAACACAAGCGAACGGTACCATCTACACGTGCTTGACACTGGATCCTAAAGGCAAGTTCTACGGTTCAGCCGGCATCCATTTAGGTTCTGATCTGCGCACAAACGGTTACAAGTTCTACACCAACGCAAACCGCTATGTCACCTTGCAGGACGTGTCTTTGCAGGGGCGTGGTACGCATCCGGGCTGGGTGGGGCCAACCGCTTTGTCGAAGGTTGTGTTTCATACCTACGACGTCATGGTCGTTACCAACGGCTCGTTCTACAACATGACGAGATTATTCGACCGTGTTGGGGATTTGATGAACCGCGTTAACGGAATACTTGGGCTCTTGAACCAAGGCTGGATTTCTAAAATCACCTCCCGCGCTGATGGCTCCATCTCCTGGACCTATTTCGACAACACCGGCTACCAGAAAATGTCCACCAATCTCGCATAAAAGGAAACCAACATGAAAATTCTTCTTCCCAATGATCAGCTCGCCGCAGTCACCGAACTGCTGGCTGGCATGTCGCTGAAGCCAGCCGCCTCACGTGCGCGCACCAAACTGCTACATTTGGTACGTGAAGCTTCTACGCGCTTCGGGGTCGACGAATACGAACTAATCAGCCAATACGCGACCCTCGACGATGCTGGCAAGCCCATCATCAATACCGATGGAACATTCAATCTCGCAACCCCGGAAAAAGCGCAAGAATTTTTAGCGGCTAGGAGTGAACTTTTTGAGTCTGTCGTCGAGGTTTCCGGGCCCACATACAGCCGTCACCTAACCGATATTAAAACTCTGCTTGATGGCTATGACGGTGAACTATCGGGAGAAGCAGCGGAGGCCTTCGACGTGCTTTACGACGCCGTCGCTGACGCACTAGCCAAGGAGACTGACGATGAGTGAAGAACCGATTGTTTCTATTCCCTCTGATCCCACACCAGCACCACCAGCACCACCAGCACAACCTACCGACGAGAAATCAGGTGAGGCGGCTCGCCCGCGTGAAGCGCACCTCGATCTAAGAATGCCGATTTTAGAAGTGCTTACCAACCCCAATCTGCCAGACCTATAACCTCAAAGGTTATAGTCTCCAGCTACTTACGCCTGCCAGTTTTGGTGGGCATTTTTTATGCGCCCTACACCCTGTGTCGGGCGTTTTTCTGTGTCTTTTTGAAAGGAACCACTCGACATGTCCATTAAATCTATCTGGGTCACTATCCAAGGCGTCATCACCGCTGTAGGTGCTTGGCTGGGAGCCTTTCTCGGTGGAACTGATTCCCTGCTCTACGCCATCGTAGCCTTCACCATCATCGACTACGCCACCGGAGTACTAGCCGCTATTAACGCCCACAAACTATCGAGCTCGGTAGGGTTTCGCGGTATCGCCCGCAAAATCATAATCTTCGCCCTCATCGGCCTCGCCCACTTATTGGATGTGCATGTTCTCGGTACCCCCGGAGTGCTACGCACCGCCACCATCTTCTTCTACCTATCCAACGAGGGCATCTCCATCCTCGAAAACGCTGGGCTACTGGGCCTGCCGATCCCGGGCGGACTAAAACAAGCATTAGACACAATCAAGCAAACCGGTCAAAACCAGCCCGCCTTAAAAACCAGTTCAACACCACCTGCTCGGGCGAGCAGTCCAGATAACTACTCCCCGCCCATCCCCCACGCAGGCCAGATTAACCCGGGCAAATATCTGCCCCAACACGCCCTCCCCGACGAAACAGAAAAACCATGAAAATATGCATGAAAACATTCCTTAAATTCTTGGCGCTCCTAGCAGTCTTAACGCTACTTATCGCCGGGATCTGGCTCCTTTTCGCCTTATTCCTTTCATGGATAATGACCCCGCTTATCTACCTGATCGCACTTTTTATCTTGGCAACTGGCTAAGTCAGTTTACAAGGAACTACACGCAGACCACGAAACGGGGGCTGCTGACAACAAATAAAGGCTGAGTATCAAGCACCGGGAAAGTGAGAGATATTCAGCCTGTTTTGTTGTCCGGGGTTTCCAAAGGGGCTTACCCCTTTGGAGATATTGCGGGTATCCACGATGCCCTTGCATAATATCAATGAGAGGATGGATTTGGAGGGGGCTGGAGCTTCATCAGGACGGTGAATCCTATCCCAACGACTATTTTGAGAGCCCTCACTATGACTTCAACAGCCGTTGTGACGGAGATGAGTGACCGGAATAAAAGGAGGCGTGACGGATGTATATCAAAAAATACTGGCTCATGACGCGGATGCCCTGCTGGACAAAATGAACGGCATCAGCTTTGTGGTGGATCCTGACCGTCAGGATGCTATCACTCGTAGCACCCTTTCCAATGATGACTTTGACGGTGAGATGGACGATGCCTCCTATCATATCGAGAGCATTGAGGAGAAGGGTCTGCCCATTGACCCCATCAATGCCTACAACCATATGGCCATCTACTTGCGTTGGTGTATGGAGCATGATTTGATGGGCGAGGAATTCCCGAAAGAATACGGCGAAGTGGCCAAACAGGTCAAAGCCGACCCTGCCAGTGTGGACCTGCGGGCATTCATCCAGAATGAGTTGGACGGCTGCTTGTTCTCTGTGCTATTCGATCAGAGAGGTCGTGCTTTTGCAGGCAATTACTATGGAGGGGGCGACAGCCCCTACTATCCTGCCGATGTTGATGACAACGCCCTCCGCTTCTTCGGCCCGGAACGGTATCACTCCAATGAGTTCCAAGATGAAGCCTACCTGTTCATCCCCTTTGACGAGGACTACTACCAGGCCATGGCAAAGGTGATCGAGGAACGCTTCACCAACTGGCAGGGACAGGACTTCGACGAGGACACACTGGAGCCCTCTGAACTGGCTGAGGCGTTGATGGAGTATCTGGACTGTGAATGCACCTATTCCCCCTCTATGAAGGACGATGATCCCATCATGTCGGCATACAGCTATGCCAAACGGGAAAGTGTCAAAGAAGGCTTTGTGCCGGTACTCATCAAGGCGGATGACGAAACGCTGCTTGAGTGTCTGGTGATGAACGCCGACCCGAAGAATGATGCAGACATTTACGAATTTGACCTCAAAACTGTAACGGAGTACCGGAAGAAGATGCTCTCCACCTCCTTCAAAGACGGAAAGGCGGTTTTGCAGGAATTGACCGGCCAGCGCAAGGAAGAAGCCAAGGATGACGATATGGACTGGGATGAGGAAATCCTCGGAGAGATGGAAGGCGGCTATGAGAATAACCGTTTTTCCTGCTACTGGGATTCCGACACTGATATGACCTACCCTCTCATTCTGGCGAAAATCCCGGTCAAGAACCCCTGGGAGATCTTTGCCTACCTGCCCTTCGGAAACTGGAACGACTGTCCTGACACACCCCAGCTGATGGCAGCGGCCAAATACTGGTTCGAGCAGCACGGCGCGGTGCCTGCCGCCATGAGCCACGACGAACTGGAGTTCCTGCTCCCGGCCCCCGTTCCCAAGGAGAAGGCTGTGGATTCAGCAGTGGAGCTGTACAGTTTCTGCCCGGATGTGATCGACCAGGGGCCGGAGGACGCCACTGTGGGCGCGCTGGCGGATGTGCTGCGGCAGTCCACTGTCTGGTATCTCTGGTGGGATTGATGGGATTCCCGCGTCCTCTGGAACGGAGGAAGATCTTATGGACCAAAAAAACCTGACAGTAAAGCTTCTGGACCTGGTCGAAGGCCGGGAAACACCGGAAAGTTGGCGGAACTGGTGGGACGAGCATGAGCCGGAACTGGAAGCCCTGCTGAGTCGGGGTGAATTCCTGAAACTGAAGCCCTGCCGACACGGCTTTCAGTGGGTCCCGGTGTTTGGCAGCCAAAAGGGAGCCATCGCCATTCTGGAAAAGAGCGGCATAGCATTTGAAGCCAGCAATCTCTACCAGGAGCGGTATCTGGCCGAGCTGGACGCTTTCTGCAAGGAACAGGAGCGGGTGCAGCGGGAAAAGCAAAAGGAATTCAAGGCCAGCCATCCAGAACTATTTGGCCAATACCCCAAGTTTTGCAAGGCATTGGCAAAGGTGCTGGACCCCACGGATAAAATCCAGCCTGCCGCCGCGGAGGAACAGATCAGGTATCAAGAAAGCGTGCTGGACTTCACGCTCCCGTCCCAGGTGCGGGAGTTTTTCCTGCTGACCGCAGGCATCAATGTATCCACTGGCGTGATTCTTACCCTTTCTGGTATGTTTGATCTGACCATCCATGGAGAGCGGTATTGTTTGCTGGGCGAGTTCTGGAAAGAAGCGGACGGCGACCAGCTCCTGCTCCGCCTCGGAGAGGATACCATCTGGTACTACGCCCATGAGCAGGACAAGGTAAGGCGCCTCTGCAATGATATGACAGAACTGCTGGAGAAGAAACTGGCGAGGTATCTCAATGAACACTGAAAACAGGACTGTGATTGTGTGGCGTGGAGCCGCAAGCGCAGGACTGGTTTCGTTAGTAGACAGAGCGTATATGAAAGCCCCCGGCCCTCGTCCAACGTCGAACTTCGGGACAAAATGTCCCGAACCATTTTGATAAGCAAGCGTACTTGTCAACCTTTACCCTTTTTGAAAGAACCACTACCACGATAAGTGTTGACAACACAGGTAAAGACTTGTCCACAGTGTTTGCACCGTACCATGTGAACCATAATTTCATCCGCCCATCCATCTTCGGTCTTTACCTGATTAAGAGGGCAAGTGGATTCTTCCTCAAGCAGTTCAAAACCGCCATTTGTCACAAGCTGTTGGATGTATTCGATACACGCCAGATAATCTTTCGGTGCGTTAAATCTCTTCCATTTCTGAATATTACGACAGTAGTCACACATTGCAACTCCCTCCATAACCAAATTTTTCTAAATTTTGAAATGGGCGGGAAGCCGTTTTAGGGCTTTCCCGCCTTGATTGCCTATCAGCAAAGGCGTGCGGAGCTGTCAACGGGGGCTGTCGCTTCATCTGACCGTCGACTGGCTCGGCTGCCTTTGCTATCTCCCCCGATAAGCTGGAATTTGTTTTACTGAGTTCTACAAACTGGAGGTTTGATAGAAGAACTAATTTAAAAGCAATTCTACATCAATATTTTTTTCAGCCTCAAAGATTTCTTTTACTTTATCAAAATACTGCTCATTATTGTTGCTTCCTTAAGATTTGGAAATTGTCTTATTTCTGAGGAAGTTATGTTATTTAAATCAAAGCATTCATCTTCTCCATCCCATTGTGGGAATTATATTCATATACACTTCATTCCCACCATCCATGTAGATTTTTTTCTACATACTGTGCAAATTCCATTGGAATAGACAATTTATAAAATGTAGTGCTGGTTCAATTACAGTATAGCTATCTGTATCTATCTCTAGTTCTTTATGGTCATCAGCAAAAATCATAAATATCAAAACAAGGTTTTAACAAATTCAAGTCATACATCAAAACTTGGATACTGCAAGTTTAAAATTCAGATTTTTCAAACTGCAAGATTCCTTCTTCATTATCATTAGGTTCTCTTAAAAATTTTTCTTTATTATCATCTTTTATTTTTATTCAATTCAACTTCTCTTCCAAACAGTCCGAATAAACCCATGCTTTTGTTTATCCCCCTTCCTTTTTAATTCAGATATTATCTTCACTCATACAACACCGCCTACACTCTTTTGCTTACTTCCGCTCCCGCCGCGGGTTTGGATTTTTCAGCAAGTCCGATTTCCTCGCAATCTGTTTCAGACACTTCCGCTCTTCCTCTGTCATTTTGCTTAATTTCAGTTTAAACCAACCAAAAAAAGAAAAGGAGAACCCAAAATGAAGAACTGGAACACTCTAGAAGCTGACCTGAACCTTTTGATGAACAAACACTTCACCAAAGGCAGACAAGGCCGATCCATCAACAAAATAATCCTGCACCACAACGATGGAAACCTTTCCATACAAGGATGCTGGAACGTATGGCAAACCCGACCCGCCTCCGCGCACTACCAAGTAGAAACCAGTGGCCGTATCGGCCAACTCGTCTGGGACCGGGACACTGCCTGGCACGCGGGAAATTGGGTAGCCAACACCACCTCGATTGGAATCGAACACGCAGACGCATCCACCCACCCCTACCGTATCTCCGATGCTTGCCTAGAAAACGGGGCGCACCTGGTCGCCGCCCTGTGTCACTACTACAAGCTCGGCCGACCCGTCTGGGGCAAAAACATATTCGGACACCGCGATTTTTCCTCAACCGAATGCCCCGCCTCCATAGCCGGATCCCAACACGCAACCTACATGGCAAGAGCCATCTACTGGTACGACCAAATCAGCGGAAACAAACCCAACCCGCCATCTGCCGGTAAACCAGATATTGAAGCAGTAGCCAACGCAGTTATCCGCGGCGAATACGGCAACGGAGACCAGCGACGCGCACGCCTAGGCGGACTCTACGACGCCGTGCAAGCCCGTGTCAACGAAATCCTCGGGTTCAAAGCCAAACCCGCAGGCAAGAGCATAGAGACCCTGGCGCGCGAGGTGATTCGTGGGGATTGGGGTAACGGACAAGAACGCTACAACCGTCTCACCAATGCTGGCTACAACTACCAACAAGTACAAAACCGCGTGAACCAAATCCTCAGCTAACCAGCAAATTAGCCCGCTGGATTCTAAGAGCCGCCTCAGCGAGACTTCACCGTCTTGCTGGGGCGGCTCTTTTTGTTTTCCCTGTTTATATTTCTTGCTGCTCGAAGCCCTCCTTATAGGAGGAATAAGCGATGATTGACCCGATTCAAAAAGAGGCGATAGTAAAACTCAACCAGCGCGGGATGACTGCGGCGATGATTGCGCGACTTCTTGGGTTAGAGCCAAGCAGTGTTCGCAGTCATCTGGCACGAAACCCCCCATAAGCGCCCACAAACCAAAGCTGCGGAGGATGGTCGGTGGTGTCGTTGGTGCGGTGATCCCATAGCGACTCAGGCGACTGGCAGACCTGCATCTTTTTGCTGCAGTGAGCATAGGCGGGCTTGGTGGGCGGCACATCCCGAAGCTAAAAACCGTGACGCCACCTACACCTTCACCTGTATCGGCTGTGGCACCACGTTCACCGCGTATGGGAATAAGCATCGACGCTACTGCCGCCATGAATGCTACGTAACTCATCGGAGCAAGAAATGCCCGCGATGAGCGCACCCCAGTTTACTCGGGAAGCCACCTACCGAGCCACCATGCTGGCAGCCACGAAAGCAGCCAAGGCAGGGATACTCACCGATACAGATGTGAACCGCATTCGAGGTGGGCTGATAGCCCGCAATCTTCCTCCGATTGGGCGGCTGCATACGGCGCTAGTACTGGATAAAACAGGCGTTCAGAGTGATATATAGACACACCGGACTTGATACAAGGAGACGCGCATGGAGATCTGCAAACTACCACCCAAACCCGCCCAACTACGGCTCACGCGGGTGGCGGCATATGTACGGGTCTCACGCGAATCCGAGCGCCTCACTCACTCGTTCTCTGCCCAGGTTTCTTACTACAACAAGCTCATCACGAACACCCCGGGCTGGGAATACGCCGGGGTCTACAGCGACTACGCAACGACAGGTACATCTACCACGGGGCGCGGCGAGTTCAACCAGATGATCGAGCAAGCACTCGCAGGGAGTATCGACATTATTCTCACCAAATCCATCTCGCGGTTCGCTCGTAACACTGTCGACCTACTAAGCACTGTGCGAGCGTTGAAAGCCGCTGGAGTTTCAGTGCGTTTTGAACGTGAAAACATCGACACCGCTAACGCTGAGGGCGAAGTCCTTCTCACTTTACTAGCCTCGTTCGCGCAAGCTGAATCCGAATCTATATCGGCTAATGCGAAGTGGGGCATCCGTAAAAAGTACAAGGATGGTCTGTTGCATTCGCGCAACCCCTACGGATACCGCTACCACCACGGCCAGCTCGACATTATTGAAGAAGAAGCCGTGATTGTGCGGCGTGTGTTTGCCGAGTTTCTTGAAGGTATCAGCCCGGAGAAAACCTGCAAACAAATGAACCAAGAGGGTTTGCGTTCACGTGGTGGCGGCAAGTTCAGTGCCTCGGTGACCCGCGATTGGCTGGAGAACCCCGCATATATCGGTACCGCAATCTTGCAACAGTACTTCAGTGCTCACGCCGGAGATAACACACCAACTCTGAATCGTGGCGAGCTGGATAAATATATTGTGGAAGACTCCCACCCGCCGATTATCGAGCGTAGCGTTTTTGACGCCGTTCAAGCAGAGCTAGCCAGGCGGCGTGCCACGGGCGGACGCGGCTTGACCCCAACCGGTGGCAGTAGCGCTCTTACACACCGCATCACCTGCACTATCTGTGGCAGGAACTATCATCGGCGTACCCGCCGCTTGGCGCACTCGACTTATAAATACTGGTGGTGTGAGAGCGCCACGAAAGGCAAGGGCAACCCCTGTCATGCTCATCAACTACGAGAAGAAAACCTGCACACCATCATCCTGCGGCAGCTCAGCCTCGAAAAATGGAACAACCAGCAAGTAATCGAGCGAATCGAACGAATCGAGGCCAGCCCGAACTGGCACCTGACCATCCACCTCAGCAGTGGGAACACCACCACGATTGATTACCGCACCGGTGAGGGAGGTGACTGCCTGATGCCACGGATTACCACTATCCCTGCCACCAAACCCTTGCACTCCACTACGACCACGATTAGTGGCCAGCAGCTACGCCGCGTTGCTGGCTATGCTCGCGTCTCCACCGACGATACTGACCAGGCGAACTCGTATGAGGCGCAAGTGGATTATTACGAGCACTACATCAAAAACCACGACGGCTGGCAATACGTCGACATCTACACCGATGAAGGAATCTCTGGAACTTCCACGAAACACCGGGAGGGATTCAACCGCATGATAGCTGATGCCCTCTCAGGAAAAATCGACTTGATCGTCACCAAAAGCGTCTCCCGGTTTGCTCGCAACACCGTCGACTCCCTCACAACGGTGAGGAAGTTGAAAGATAAAGGTGTGGAGGTGTTTTTCGAGAAAGAAAACATCTGGACACTCGACTCCAAGGCGAACTGCTAATCACCATCATGAGCTCCCTCGCCCAGGAAGAATCCAGATCTATCTCCGAGAACGTCACGTGGGGTCACAGGAAGCGTTTCCAAGACGGAAAAGTTTATATACCCTACGGTAACTTCCTCGGATACAATCGCGGCGAAGACGGCAAGCCCGTAATCAACCCTGAGCAAGCCGACATCGTGCGCCGCATCTATCGCCAATACCTCGAAGGCATGAGCATCCCCCAAATCGCAGCCTCATTAGATGCGGATGGAATACTGACCCCTCGACGTAAACACAAATGGAGCCACACCACCATCCACTCCATTCTCACCAACGAGAAATACAAAGGCGACGCACTCTTACAGAAGCGTTTCACCGTAGATTTCCTCACCAAGCAACGCAAAACCAACGAGGGAGAAGTCCCACAATATTACGTGACCGGATCTCACCCAGCCATCATCGATCCTGAAACCTGGGAACTCGTGCGCTACGAGCTAGCAAAAAACACGAACCAAGGCCGGCGCGAGCGTGCCTTCACCGGTATGGTCTACTGCACCCACTGCGGAGCAGCCTACGGCAGCAAAACCTGGCACTCCACTGATAAATACCGGGCTATCATCTGGCAATGCAACCAGAAATTCACAGTACCTCACCCAAAGAAAATGCCCGTACTACGCGATAATCAGCTGCAAACAATCTTCCAAACAGCACTCGCCCAGCTCATCAAAAGCCAGCAGCTCATCGACTGGGACTACCTAATTACCACCACATCAGACACCACCGATTTGGAAGAACAAGCCTTACAGCAAGCAAGTGAAATCGAGGTAACCACCAAACTCATTAACCAAGCCATCACCCGCAACGCTCATCACTCTCAAAATCAAGACGACTACCAAGAGTGCTTCACCCAGCTCAAAGCCCGCCAACGTGAAGCCATCGACGCCTACGAAAAAACCCAGGCACAGATCGTGCGCCGCCACGGCATAAAAGCCAAACTGACTAGGTTTAAGAAAACCCTGCAAAACACCACCCTCAGCCAAGACTTTGACCAAGCAACCCTACGTGCTCTTTGCCAGCGCATCGAAATCACACCAACAGGCGAGGCTAGCATAATCTTTGCTGACGGCACCAAAATAGAGGGTTAATACCTTTTAGGTATTAACCCGCAAATCACGCCTATCTGGGCGTTATTAGTTTACTCCCCGCTATATATATGTTTTGGCCACGCCATCACTCGGCGTAGATTACGCACCTGGAAGCGTTCTAACAGTTTTCCGCCGCCGTAGATTCCCCCCACCAGCACCGCAGCGGTAATGAGGGCAGCTATCAAGAGCGAAACCCAAGAGGTATCCAAAAGGACGCAGACCAACACAATTAATCCCGAAGGGAGAGCACACAGCAATAACGCCGCCATTGAGGAGACCATGGTAGCCAGCACAGATTTCCCACTTCCGCCCGAATTATTACGCAGAGCCGACTGTCCCGGCGCCGGACCGGGGATAGTAACCACCGCAGAAATCAAAGAATTTGCACCTAAACCCACTAACAGGTAGCAGCAGGCTAAAAAGACAGATTTCATAATTGCGGAGGTGTCCATTTGTAGCGCGAAACCAAAAATCAAAGTAATCGCCACCATCACCGGAAGTTGATAGCTAGCAAGAACCCCAACACGCACGGTTCTGTCAGTTTTACCGGCAACCCCGGCAATAATCTGATACCAGTAGGCGGAAGAATCATTGGACCACATATTCAGCAGCGCAGTTGCGGCCGTCACCGCTACCAGCAAAATAGTTCCGTTCAACGCCCAAAAAACCATTTCTCCCGAGGGATGGTTTGCCCACAACATAATCCCAAAAATAACTGCCACATACAGTATCGAAGATAGGGAAATAATTTGGCGCGGGTCTTTTCGCTGGTAATAACTTATTCTTGCCCAATGAATCTGCCCTACCGGCGACAGGGGTAACACTCGAGCTAACAGAGGAATCCTCCAGACGTCCTCACCATTTTTGTTAAAGGACGCAGCTAAGTTTTTTGCAGGGGATACCTCCGCTAAAACCTGCCCCCGCCCCATTAGAGCATTCGCAAAAACCTTCGGCCACGCCCTCAAGATTAGAACCCCATAAAAGCAGGTAGAGGCGAGGGAGAGCGCCAGCCCCCCATAAAAATGAGCCATCACGAAAGGAGCAAGCAGGAAAGGAGCAAGCGGAGTAAGTGCCAAGAAATACCAAAAAATCTGTGCTGTACTTCCGGTCAGCTTTTGCACCAGCAGCGGGAAAAACGCGGTTGCGCCACCACTATCAGCAAACCAATGCTGAATCATAGTCACCAGGAAGTATCCCAAAGCGATTAGCACCAGCATACCGATACCGGTAAAAATCTGACGAGAGCTAGCGCGCTTGGCAGTTAATCGCGACACCAACCGAGTTTGCAATATCTGAGTGAATGCTGCAATCAAAAATACCCCTAGCAGCCCACTTAGAACGGTAAGCACACTCGCACCAAGGCTACCGGCAGCTAGCCACCCCACCAGCGACACCTCGTAGGTAACGAAAACTACGCAAGAGGAAACACTGACGATATTAGCCGCGAGCAATCCGTAAGCTGAGCGCCGGGTAGGGCCGATATAGGGGCTTAACGCCTGGGGGGTCAGGCTTTGTTCACCAGCTACCGATGCCGATACCATCATCATCCAAATCAGGACGATAAGCAGCGCGTAATAGATTTGAATCGGAGCGGTAAGCCCCGCGCGACCTGCTTGCCAAAACCCGATTGCCACCCCAAGTAATATAAATGCCACGTAGATGATAGCTAGGACACCGAGGACTATTCGCCACCACTGTTTAGTGAACTGTTTGGTTTGCAAACGCAGGTTTAACCGGATTAGCGTCCCAACCATGACAGGTCTCCTTCGCATTGCTGATGTCCCCCTACCAACTGTAGGAAGCGCGAGTTGAGGTCTTGTCCTGCCGCGACTTCTTCGGTGGTTCCGGACACCAGAATACGACCCTGATTAATCACTGCCACATGGGTACACAACGATTCCACGGTCGCCATCACGTGGGAAGATAACACTACTGTTCCCCCTCGCTTCACATATTCTTTTAACACTTGTTGTAGGGTGTTTGCCGAAACCGGATCGACCGCTTCAAAAGGTTCGTCCAAAACCACTAGGCGCGGGGGAGGTTACCAGCGCTAAAGCTAAACCGATTTTCTTGCGCATACCGGTTGAGTATTCGCTTATCGTTTTCTTTTTATCTAGCGGCAGTTCAAATGTTTGCAAAAGTGAACGGGAGCGCTGAATTGCACTCTGTTTATCAAGACCGCGCAGCTGAGCGACAAATGTTAAGTGTTCAATCCCGCTGAGACGGTCAAACATATGCATCCCATCAGGTAATACCCCCAACGCTCCCTTTGCCGCTACGGGTTCATCCCACATACTGATGCCATTAATGAAAACTGTGCCTCTATCAGGCTCTAAAAGACCGGTAGCGATAGACAGAAACGTGGATTTTCCAGCCCCATTAGGACCTACCAGCCCGAAAAATGAACCAGCCGGTATTTGCAAATAAAGATGGTCTAAGGCAAGGTTATTGCCGTAGAGTTTCACCACGTCCTGAGCATCTATCGCATTAACTATCCCCGCGGGTTCTGGTGCGAGCCTCTCCGGTTTTTCTAGTGAATCCAGCTTAGATTTGGGGAGTTCATGTTCCATGAGTAAAGACTAACAGCCCCCCCCAATCGCCAACTGTGCGACAGACGGATTCTGGGTTAATACCCAAAACAAAAGGGCTGACCACCCTTCAGGTAGTCAGCCCTATTTTTATGCTTGTGAGCAGGAGTTTTAGATTTTGCGCGCGTTTTCAAATTTTGCGCGCACCTTTGCGCAAAACCCTAGTTTTGCGAAATTGTATCAACTCAGTGTGCTCGTAGTGGAGATGCGGGGAATCGAACCCCGGTCCGATCGGGAATACTTGAGTCTTCTCCGGGTGCAGTTTGCCTTGAATTCTCGGCCCGGGCCGACCCGCAAACAGGGCTAGCACAGACCAAAGTTACCTTAAGTGTCGAACCGAACCTAAGTAACCCAGGTGGTTCCAGTGGCTTCGTGAACGACGCCAGTTACTATGCCCGAAGCGTGCACAGGCTGACGGAATCAGTTCCTCTGGGATTATGCAGCCAGAGCGAAGGATTCAGTGCGATTCTGTTTGGCACTTATTGGTTTTGTATCCGCGTTAACGAGATGAGAATACTTCCTCGACCCGCTTCCCTCAAGATACTACCGACCGTCGAAACCGATCATCCCCTATTCTTTTGTCCCAGCCAGCCACCCCGCCCCGAAAGGATTTCGCGAGATCGTCTGGCCGTTCCCGGCAGACCATCAAGGCGCCAAGACCTATCAATTCTAGCGCATCAACCAAAAACACGAAAACTCTAGCCCGCTTTGCGCACCCGCAACAAGGTGAATTTCGCGTTGCGTTCCAGCTGCTCGATATGCGCCCATTCCCGCAGCAGCGCGCGGTATCGCAGATGTGAATTGAACACCAGGTACAGCTCCCCGCCCACACGAAGCGCTCGCCGAGCCCTCCCAGCAAAGTGCAACACCAGACGGTCGTCTATCCCGGAATCTCGGTGAAAGGGGCGGGTTCAAGGCGACCACGTCAAAACTGCCCGCTTCCACCCCGTAACCCGCATCATCCCACCTAACTGCAGCACCGTCCTCGCCCCGGCCAACGTCGCCTTCCGCAACACCGAACACCTCGCCAACCGCGCCCTCGCCAACCGCGCCCTCGCCACAAACCCGCGAAACCCCCGCCAAAAGTCGCACGCGCCGACAGCACCGCATCGGCATCAATATCCGTGGCCGTCACTCGCAGGGTCCTCGCGCCGGGACAACATCAGCGCCACCAAGCCGTTGCCGCAACCCAGATCCAAGACCCGAGCCCCCACCGGCGCCTCGCGCGCGACCCAGCGCCCCAGCAGTTCCCCGCCGCGGTCAACCTTCGCCCCGCCGAAAACCCCGCCGAGTCCGCACAAGTTGCCGTATTCGGTTTGCGCCCGCGGTATCCGATATTCCACCCGCGCACTGACCGCGCCCACCTCGGCAACGGGCCGGGAGTCCGTACCGACGCCACTGTCAGCCACCAGGCAGCGAAACTTGCCGCGCCCGCGCGTCGCTTGAACCCGCCCGAAATACCGCTGCAGCACCGCGCTGTAACCGCGACTCAGGTATTTGTTGTTCCCCCCGACTATCAGCCGCGTCCCGCCCCCGGCAACGTGCGCCGCCAGGTACTCGAGCCCGGCAATCGAGGCCGGCAGCCGCGTCAACACCGTCCCGCCGCGCCAATCGCGGTACACCTGCCCCAGTTCCAGCCCCGTGTCGAGGCCGCGCAGAACCAGGCGCAGCGCGGTTTCGGGGTAGCGCGCGTGGTCCCGGGCCTGGCGAATCTGCCTCAGGTTCGGTGTGGACATATATAGGTGTTGTACCCCGTCGAGGGCGGCTGTAGGGCGCGTCGCCAAGGTTGCGAGGGCAGCGTCGAATAGTTCGCCGGTGGGGTCTTCGTGCACAGCGATGGTAGCAGCAGGTAAAGCCCCCAAGCCCCGGGCGACGTCGATGATGAAGGTGTCCAGCACGCTCACGTTGTTATTCTAAGCGCCCCGGACCCACCTGAGAATCCCCTGAATTTTGTATTACGTCCTCAAGTAACTCAGCTACACTCCGATAGGTTTGTGTGCAAGGTTCAAGACCCCAACAGATACGAGAGAAAGTCACCATGAACGCAAAGAAGATCATCAACCGAGTCGCCGGCCTCAGCCTGGGACTGGCCCTGGTACCGATGACCGCCCCGGCTTTCGCCGCGGATTCAGACTACTTCCAAGTTCCCACCAGCGGACCCGCTTCCCTGACCGAGCCGCTGCCCGAGATGCCCCCGCCGTCAGCGAAGCCGCCCTGGTTGCTGACTCCACCGTGATTCTGAACACCGAGGTCGCCCCGCGTCCGCCCCGGTTGCTCCGGCTGGTGATGTTGCCCCGGTCGAGGCCGCCCCGGTTGCTCCGGCTGCCAAAGTTGCCCCGGTCGAGGCCGCCCCGGTTGCTTCGGCTGCGGAAGTTGCCCCGGTCGAGGCCGCACCGGTTGCGGATGCGGAAGCGGTTGCGCCGACTAAGGCCAGCGAAAAGGGCGTGAAGGCTGGGGTTGCCCCGGTAAACGTTCAAGCTAAGTCCGCGGGGTTTGAGCTGTCTAGCCCGGCTATCGCGCTGGGCCTGGTGCTGGGGCTGGCCCTGGTGGCCGGTTCCGTGCTGGCGCGGCGCAAGGTGCGCCACTGAGTCATACCGATAAATCCCGATGAGGAGGCTCCGCAAAGGACCTCCTCACCTTTGATTTAACCGCGCGGCCACTTTGGCGGGCAGTGCGGAAACCCCAACCCCGCGCCAACCACACCACCTCCCAGCGAGAACCTCGACCCGTCCTCGACCCGGAAACCCTGGCCCCGCGCCAACTCCATTAACCGCGAGCCGCAGTCCTCGTCCACCACTAAATCCGTCGCCACCCCGGCGCGCAAGGCCGCCAATAACGGACGGGCCTTGTCGATGCCGGCCACCACGCAGACGCGGCGAGGAATCGCCGCCAAGTCCGCGGGGTTGAGGCCCGAAGCACGTTCATTTATCCGCAGGTCTTCCCACGAACCGTCCTCGCGCAACAGAACCGTGCAGACATCTCCCACCACGCCGTCTTGGTGAATCTGCACCATCTCGGTGGGGTCCAGATAACCGGCGGAATACACCTGTGACAGGTGTTCACCTTCGACGGTGCCCACCCCGAAAACCGCCAGGTCGGTTTCCTTTTGCAGATCCAGCACCGCCCGGATCGAGCGTTCGCGCCACAGCGCAGTCTTGGTGTCGGCGTAATCGAAAAACGCCGGCACCGGAAAGTGCTGGACGCGGGCATTGTAGGCGCGGCCGAAGGCTTCCAAGATACCCCCGGCATAGCGAATGCCGCTGGTGGCCATGTTGGCCGCACCGTTCAGTTGCACCACGCGAACCCCGGCGACTGTTCTGGGAACCAGATTCTCGGAAATCGCCGCCAGGGTGTTGCCCCAGGCAATGCCGATAACCGTATTGACCTCGACCGCTTCGGAGATTACATAGCCGGCGACTGCAGCCACCATATCCAGGCGACGCTTGGCGCTGATGCGCGCGGGGACAGAGACGACGTGGACGTTGAGGCCAAATAACTGCGAGATTTCACCGCGCAGCCCGGTGGGTTCGCCCAGGGGTGGGTGCAGGGTGAACTGGACATAGCCCGCATCACGAGCCATCTGAATCAGGCGCGAAACTGTAGAGCGCGATACTTTTAGTTTCCGGGCGATGGCTTCCATGGTGTCGGCTTGGATGTAGTACATCTGGGCGGCCTGGTAGGCGATTTCTTCACGTGACTTTAGCATTGCCGTCTCCTTAGTCGTAGTGGGGTTTTCTTGGGTTGGAGCTGACCTGGGCGGGTCGGGCAAAACCGGCGTTAACCGCGGTTTTAGCCCGGCCGTCCTCGGCACGGTTTCGGTGCGTCGCGGGGCTTTGGGCCCTGGGTCCCAAAGCGGCCTGCAACTTTGTTCAGTTTACATGAACAGTATTGCACACTTGTAAGTTTTTGCCCAGGTTTGGCGGAATCATCACCTTCGCGTCCACAGAAACCGTAAATTGATTCCCGAAGGGGAGGTTTCCGGCCCACCAGCGGCCAACAGCGGGAAACCCAACCCGAAACAATCGAAAGAATCGGCCATTCCTCCACCGAAGGAGGCGGAAGTGCAAACACTAGACACAGATGTTGTGGTCATCGGCGGCGGCGCCACCGGAGCGGGAGTGGTGCGCGACTGTGCCATGCGCGGGTTTAGTACCGTACTTTTGGAACGCGCCGACATCGGGCAAGGCACCTCGGCGCGGTACCACGGGCTGCTGCACTCTGGGGGACGCTATGTGATTTCTGACCCGGAATCCGCCACCCAGTGCGCCGAAGAAAACGCCATCGTCAAGCGCATCAACGCCGATGCCGTGGAAGACACCGGCGGAATGTTCGTGTTGACTCCCAACGACCCCGAAGATTTCGCCGAACGATTCCTGCCCGCGGCCCTGGAAACCGGGGTGGCTTGTGAAGAAATCACGGTGGGTCAGGCCCGGCGCGAAGAACCGCGCTTGAACCCCGCTACCAAACGAGTCTTTCGCGTCCAAGACGGCGCGGTGGACGGCTGGCGACTGATCTGGGGCGCCCTGGAAAGCGCCAAGGAATACGGCGCGGATATCCGCCCCTATCACCGCGTCACCGACATCGAAGTGCGTGATTCCCGCGTCCAGGCAGTCACGGCGCGAAACGAGAAAACCGGGGAAGACATCCGTTTCGGCTGCCGCTTCGTCATCAACTGTGCCGGGCCGTGGGCCGGAGACATCGCCACCATGATTGGCGCCCAAGACGTCGCCGTGGTTCCGGGACGCGGCATCATGATCGGCTTCAACCAGCGCCTGGTTCACCACGTCATCAACCGCTGTGCCGTGCCCGCTGACGGTGACATCTTGGTTCCCGCCCACCCCATCTGCATCATCGGCACCACCGACCAAGCCGCCAAGAACCCCGACCTGCTGCGGATTAAAGCCCGCCGAAGTGCAAAAGATGCTGGACAAGGGCGCGGATATGGTTCCCGTGATTCGCCAGGCCCGCGCGCTGCACGTCTGGGCCGGGGCCCGCCCGCTGTTGAAAGATACCCGTGTCGCCGCAACCGATACCCGACATATGTCGCGTGGTATGGCGATTATGGATCACGAGGTCCGCGACGGGGTTTCCGGCATGGTTACGATTGCAGGTGGTAAGTTCACTACCTATCGTCTGATGGCCCAAGAAGTCGTCAACGCCATGTGTAATCAGTTGAAAGACCGCCGACCCTGCCGCACCGCCGAAGAACCCGTCCCCTCGGGTTCAGACAAGAAATTCAGCCTGTTGACCGACCGCTTGAAGGATCGCGAAGCCGACCGCCACGATGTCCCCATCATCTGCGAATGCGAGTTGGTGAACAAGCAGATGATCGAAGCGACCCTGAAAGAAGACCCGGCCTCGAACTTGGACGATATTCGCCGCAAGCTGCGCGTCGGGATGGGACCCTGCCAGGGCACCTTCTGCGCCAGCCGCACCGCGGGAATCTTGCACCAGTTCCGCTGCAAGAACCACCCGGATAAAGACCAGGCCGACGTATCTTCGACCATGCTGCGTTTGTTCCTCTCTAACCGCCAACAGGGCAACCTACCGATTATGTACGGCCAGATGCTGGAAGAAATCGCTTTGAACCAGTGGGTGGTGGGGACCTTGGATCTGCACCACCTGCCCGCGCCTTCCCCCCAGGCGAAACTGGCGACCGGGGATTTGGCGCTGAATCACGGCACTGCCCATCGCGACCCGCTGGGTGAAGAAACCGCGACTTCGCTGGCCTTGGAGGTGGATGAATCCGGATTCGTCACTGTCCCCAGCTCCACCCCCACCCTGGAAGGAGCCGCCAAATGAAGCCCGCCACCCCCAAGCCAACGCGCACCCGCAAACCCCACGTAGCGATTATCGGTTCCGGTTTAGCGGGTCTGTCCGCCGCACTCTGGGCCGCCCAGCCCCAGGCCCGCGTCACGCTGCTGACGAAAGGCATCGGCGGCCTACTGCTGAGCAACGGCACCATCGATATACTCGGTTTCCAAACTTCGCCCGACGGAAGCGAAACCCTGGCCGAAAACCCCTTTGACGGCCTCGAACAGTTACCGAAAACCCACCCCTACCGCGTGATCGGCACCGAAAACCTGCAACGCGGCCTCGACGCCTTCCTGGCGGAAACCGATTGCCTGCAGGTCCCCGCGCCCAACCGCAACGTCTTCTCCCCCAGTCCCGCGGGCAGCGCGCGTCCCACTTACGCTCTGCCCCACACCGGGTTGGTGCTGAAAGACGGGATGAAGCTGCTGGTGGTAGGGCTGGAGCAGTTCAAGGACTTCCCCGCGCAGCTGATTGCGGATAACTTGGCGCGCAGCGAACACGTGCGCCTCCAGGCCCGAGCGATGCTGGTGGATCTGCCGGGGCGCGGCCAAGAGGCCGACGTGAACGCCACCGACTATGCGCGCAGCTTCGATTCACCGCGCAGAGCCGAGATGCTGGGACGCTTGGCCCAGGCCATCAATGCCCAGGTCCTTCCCGGCGAGGTCGTCCTGGTTCCGGCCCTGGTGGGCTTGCGTTCCAGCACTTTCAGCGAGTTCGCGGCCCAGGTCGCGGCTCCCGTTTACGAGGTCCCCACCGTGCCGCCCAGTATCTGGGGACGGCGACTGTACGACCACCTGTTAGAGAAACTGCGCGCGGCGCGGGTAGATATTCGCCTGAACTGCGAAGTTAGCGCCGCCCGGGTCGAGGACGGCCAGGTGCGGACCCTGGACGTGGCGCGTGCCGGCGGGGTCGATGTGTTGAAGGTCGATGCGGTTATCGACGCGGCCGGAGGTTTCGCGTCGGGGAACCTGCGCCGCGATTCGTGGATGAGTTTTTCCGAGGCGATTTTTGGGCTGCCGCTGTTTTCGGTGCAGCCCCCGCTGATTCAAGGGATTCACGAGATTGACTCCGAGAATCGCCGCGAGATTGAGCGGGTACTGTCTACCGGGGTGCGGGTAAACGCCCAGATGAATCCGGTGGACGCAACCGGAAAAGTCATTGCGGCAAACCTGTATTGTGTCGGCGAGTTGATTGCCGGGGGCGCGCCGTGGCGGGAACTCAGCGGTGAAGGGATCGCGCTGGGCAGTGCCTGGGCGGCGATTCAAGCCGCGAAGACGCAGTTGGGGCTGGGTGGTGAAGAGGCTGGCACTACCCCACCCACAAAAACCGCTACCTCTGGCGCGGGCCAGGCGGGCGGCCTCGAACCGGGAAACGACGGCGGGAACCTCCAACCGGGGCATAACCCCACCCCGAAACGGAAACGAACCGGCAAAAACCGCACCAACACAACGAAAACCGCCCAGAAGGAGGCCGCAAAGTGAATACCGATGCCCTGAGCTATGCGCGCGACTCCCTGGCTCGGACCAGTTTGGATCAGTGCGTGAAGTGCACGATTTGTGAGACGCAGTGTCCGGTTTTGGCCGCCACCCAGAACTTTTCGGGGCCGAAGTACGTCGGGCCGCAGGCCGAGCGTTTCCGGCACGGTTTCAGCGTAGATAAGTCGCTGGATTACTGTTCTGGATGCTCGATTTGTACCACGGTTTGCCCGCACGGGGTAAAGATCGCCGAGATTAATGCCCAGGCGCGCGCGGTGATGAAGGCCGATCACATGCCGCTGCGAGACCGGCTGATTACGCAGACCGAGTTGGAAGGCAAGCTGATGACGCCGCTGGCGCCGATTGCGAACCTGGCTCTGAGGGATGCCCCCGGTGCGGAAACTGGTGGAAGCCACCATCGGCGTGCACGCCGACGCCCCGGTGCCCACCGCGCAAAAGCAGTCCTTTATGAAGTGGTGGCGAGCCCACGAGATGGAGGTTTACGGTAACCGCGCCTTGACCGAAGGGGAAACCTATAAGGACAAGGAAAAGTTCGCGCGCGGGCCCATCGTGTTTTTCCACGGGTGTGCGGGGAACTACTTTGAGGTGATGACTTCGCGAGCCACCGTAGAGGTGCTGGAGTACCTGGGATACCGCGTGATTGTGCCGAAACAGGGTTGCTGCGGTTTGGCTTCGCAGTCCAACGGGTTGTTCAACCAGGCCACCAAGATGGTAACTAAGCTGGCCAAAGAGCTGCGCAGTGCGGGGCGAGACCTGGTGATTGTGTCTTCTTCGGGGTCTTGCGCGGGGATGCTGCGCCACGAGGCCCACAAATATGGGTGTCGAATCCGAGGCGCTGGCAGATGTGGGGACGCGGATGGTAGAGACCTCCGAGTTCTTGGCCGGGCTGATTGACGAAGGAGAGTTCCCCGTCGAAGACCTGCGGCGCATTGATTTGAAGCTGACGTATCACCAACCCTGCCAGGTGAAGTCCCAAGGTATCGGCAAGCCCGCGATTCGAGTCATGGAGGCGATCCCCGGGGTCGAGGTCGTGGAGTCCGGGCAGGCGTGCTGTGGCATTGCCGGGACTTACGGCTTGAAGAAAGAAAAGTTTGATGTCGCCCAAGCTGTGGGTAAGCCTCTGTTCGACAAGGTACAGCAGGTGAATCCCCGGCTGGTGGCTTGCGACACCGAAACCTGCCGGTGGCAAATCCGCAAGGGCACCGGCGCCAAAGTCATCCACCCGATCGAGTTGGTTCATAGAGCCCTGAATCTGCACCGGAAGGGGTAGGATGAATTTGGTATAAGACCAGGTCGAACCGGGTCCAGACCCGGGGTTGACCACATTCCAAAGACGGAATGCACTGTCGCGATGCAGGCCCGAAGGAGCCCTAAGACGAGCCCTCGAGGTCGCGCGGAGACTGGGCGCCAGGCGCTGGTGTTTGCACTGGGTGTTTGCACTGGGTGTTCGCACTGGGGGCGCGGCGCAGATAACCGAATATTTCAGATAACTTACCAGAAAGGTACAAGAATGCTTCTTGATGTTTTCCTGTCCGAATTCCTCGGGACCATGTTCCTGATCCTGTTGGGTGTCGGTGTAGTAGCCACGAACCTGTTGACGAAGTCAAAGGGCAAAGGCGGCGGATGGCTGCTGATCAACTTTGGGTGGGGTCTGGCCGTGTTCGTCGGTGTCTATGTCGCATACAAGACCGGCGGCCACCTGAACCCGGCCGTAACCTTCGGTATGATTGCCGCTGGCAAGGCCGAGTTCATGCCCGGCATCCCGATTAATGGCTGCTACCACCTGCACTTATGTGGTAGCCCAGTTCCTGGGCGCCATCGTCGGCGCCATCCTGGCTTGGGCCGCTTTCAAGCAGCATTACGACGAGCACGAAGATCAGGGCGAAATCCTGGGTACCTTCGCAACCGGACCGGCCATTCGTTCCTACGGCTGGAACCTGGTCACTGAGACCATCGCCACCTTTGTGCTGGTAGCTTGGGTGCTGCTCAGCGGCTACACTCAGTCCGGCTTGGGCCCGCTGGGCGTGGCGATGGTTATCGTCTCTATCGGCGCCTCGCTGGGTGGCCCCACCGGGTACGCCATCAACCCCGCCCGTGACTTGGGTCCGCGTATTGCGCATGCCATCTTGCCAATCAAGGGCAAGGGTGGCTCCGACTGGGGTTACTCTTGGGTTCCCGTCGTGGGCCCGATGATCGGCGGTATCTTGGCCGGTTTGATCTTCGGCGCAGCCGGAGTACTGGCCAGCTAAGAGCTCGCGAAAAACCACAGCGCACGGCATCGCCGCGGTGCGTCGCTGAAATCAGAGAACAAGTACAAAGGAGTCTTATATGTCTCAGAAGAACTTTGTGTTGGCCATCGACCAAGGCACCACGTCTTCACGCGCCATCATCTTCGACCACTCGGGACGCATCGTTTCGGTTGGTCAGATGGAGCACGAGCAGATTTTCCCGCACGCCGGCTGGGTAGAGCACGACGCGATGGAGATCTGGAACAACGTGCGTGAAGTCATTGGCCGCGCACTCGCCACCGCCACAACCAATGTGGGTAAGGCAATCAACCACCACGACATCGCCGCGGTAGGCGTGACGAACCAGCGTGAAACCACCATCGTGTGGGACAAGAACACCGGTATCCCCGTCTACAACGCGATTGTGTGGCAAGACACCCGTTCCCAAGACCTGGTAAACCGCCTGGCCGCTAACGGCGGCCCGGATCGCTGGCGCCCCCTTTGTGGGTGAAACCCTGTCTACCTACGCCTCCATCACGAAGCTGATGTGGATCTTGGAGAACGTCCCTGGGGCACGGGAAAAGGCCGAGGCCGGTGACCTGTTGTTCGGCAACCCCGACACCTGGGTGATCTGGAACCTGACCGGCGGGGTGAACGGTGGCTTGCACATCACCGACGTCACCAACGCCTCTCGCACCATGTTGATGGACCTCAAGACCCTGCAGTGGCGCGAAGACATCTGCCAGGAGGCCGGCATCCCCATGTCGATGCTGCCCGCCATCAAGTCCTCGGCAGAGGTCTATGGCGAATGCCGCCAGGACGGCCTGTTGGCGGGAGTGCCCGTCGCTGGCGACCTGGGCGACCAGCAAGCCGCCACCTTCGGCCAGGCCTGCTTCGAGCCCGGTATGGCGAAGAACACCTACGGTACTGGCTGCTTCATGCTGATGAACACCGGCACCGAACCTCAGCCCAGTGAAAACGGCATGATCACCACGGTCTGCTACAAGATCGGTGACCAGCCCACCGTCTACGCCTTGGAAGGCTCCATCGCGGTAACCGGTTCGCTGATTCAGTGGCTGCGCGACAACCTGAAGATCATCGATTCCGCCCCGGAGGTCAACGAACTGGCCGCCTCGGTGGAGGACAACGGCGGGGTCTACTTTGTCCCGGCCTTCTCTGGTCTGTTCGCTCCTTACTGGAAGGGTGACGCCCGCGGTTCCATCGTGGGTATGACCCGCTACAACACCAAGGGCCACATCGCCCGCGCTGCTCTGGAGGCCACTGCCTTCCAGACCCGCGAAGTGCTGGACGCCATGGAGGCGGATTCCGGTGTGAAGCTGGGCCAGCTGCGCGTTGACGGTGGTATGACGGCTTCGGATATGTTGATGCAGTTCCAGTCCGATATGTTGGGCGTGCCGGTGGTGCTGCCGGTCGTGGCGGAAACCACCGCTCTGGGCGCGGCATACGCCGCGGGCATCGCGGTCGGCTTCTGGTCGGGCACCCAAGACGTTATCGACAACTGGCAGGAAGACAAGCGTTGGACTCCCGCCATCGAGGACGCCGAACGCGACCGTCAACTGCGTCTGTGGAAGAAGGCCGTGACTCGCACCTTCGATTGGGTCGACGAGGATGTCAAGTAACTTGAAACCCTGTCGCCCTAGAACCGGCCGACTCGAGTCTTGTCCCCCGTAGTTTCAGTCTCACGGAACTACGGGGGACTTTCCATAGAATACAAAACTGCACACTCCTGCACAGCGGGCGAAACCCAGTATTCAAGCCTTACCAGTAGAAGCGCTGCGCAATGGCGTCGGCAAAGTTCTCGACGGCATCAGAGGTGACATCCAGGTACAGGTTGCCTTCGACCAGACTGACCTCCATAACATAGAACGAGCCCTGACCATCGGGGACCAGGTCAATACGGTCATAGAGAATCTGGGAATCGTGGGCCGAGTGATCCTTCATGTACTTGTGGATGACGCGACGCACCTGTTCACCCCAACCCCATTCTTCCTGGGAAGACTTGCGCGCAAAGTCAATCTTTTCAGACACCGACTGGGCCGCCGAATGCAGCATGGCACCCTTTTGTACGGTATGTGAGATCACGCCGTTATAGTAGACAATCGAAATTTCACCCTGGGTCTCTACCTCTTGCAGATAACGCTGTACCATCACGCCGGAACCTGCCTGGAGCAAATCCATGGCGTGGTCAATGGCTTCCATACGGGAATAGGCCTCGGTTGAGGTATAGAGTCCCACGTCTCGGCCCGCTGAAGAAATCGTAGGTTTCACTACGAAGTCACCGAAAGCCGGGAAACGTGTATGTACCTGGTGCTTTGAGAGACCATGGGAAGGCTCCAGCCAGATAGTGGGGATGATAGGCAGTCCCAGTCGCTCGAATTCCAGGAGATAGTGCTTATCCGTATTCCAGGCAATCACATCGGGAGAGTTCAGGAGTTTCGGAACGCTGCGTGCCCAAGCCAAGAAGTGATCGCGACGCTGGGCATAGTTCGCGGCAGTGCGCAACACGGTAAAGCGTCCCTCGGACCAGTCCACCCCAGGGTCATCCCAGTTACGCAACAGCGGTTCGATGTCGTGCGCCCGCAAGGCATCGCAAAGGGCCTGGTCACCAGGCAATCCCTGGGGGGTTTCTGAACTCATCGCCAAGATGATCTTGTTGTCAGACATCTATGTCTTCCTTTCGTCCGCTGTCCACAGTCTAAATTACCACGCCGTGCCTACCCAGCCACCGCCCTAACCTCGACTTACCCATACCACCGAAACGCGGTCCTCGACCCGTGACGTAACCCACCCAGATAACGAAACCACGTCCTCGGCAGGGGGACTCAGCGCAAACCCTGGGGGTGTGCGAGAGCCAGTTCGATCAGCTCGGTCACTAGGTCGCGGTAGCTCAGGCCGGCGTTGGCCCACATGCCGGGATAGAGCGAGAAAGGCGTCATTCCGGGCATGGTGTTGACTTCGTTGAGGATGAGTTGGCCCGAAGCCTCGAGATAAAAGAAGTCTACGCGGGACAGGCCTTCGCCACCCAGCAGTTGGAAGGCGCGCCGGGCCATGTCTTGGATCCGGGCGGCGACCTCGGCGGGAATGTCCGCGGGTATCTGCAGTTGCACCGCGTCGTGGGTAAAGTACTTGGATTCGAAGTCGTACATATCGGGGGTCTGCATCATCACGACTTCGCCCGGAGGGGTGGTGCGCGGGGCCTGGCCGTTGCGGCCCTCTAACACGGCGCACTCGATTTCGCGCGGATGGTTCGCGGCGGACTCGATGAGAACCTTCGGGTCGTGGCGCCGCGCCTTTTCCACCGCGGCCTCGAACTGGGACCAGTCCGTCACCCGCGTGATCCCCAGGGAAGACCCGGCGCGGGCCGGTTTGACGAAGACCGGCAACCCCCAAGATCGGACCTCGTCGGGGACCACGTTAGTGCGGTGGCGCCAGGCGTAATCCGTGATGGAGAAGTACTTTCCCACCGGCAAACCGCCGCGTTCGAACAGAATCTTGGCGTATTCCTTGTCCATGCCGTTCGCACTGGCCGCGACGCCGCAACCCGTATAGGGCACCCCCACCATCTCGCACAGACCTTGGATGGTGCCGTCCTCGCCGTAGGGGCCGTGCAGCAGCGGCATCACCACGTCGACGCGCCCCAGGTCGCGAATCGGCGCGCCCTCGATACGGGTATCCCAGAAAAACAGGTGGTGATTCTGGGGCACCAGAGCCTAAAAAGTACCGTTGTCTTCGACTTCGGCGCCCTGGTCGCCCGACAGCTTCAAGCTGGGTGCATCGTCTGGCATCAGCACCCAGGCCCCCGACTTCGTGATGCCGATGGGGATGGGTTCGAAACGGTCGCGGTCGATGTTTTCCAGCACTCCCGCCGCAGTGGCGCAAGAAATCGAATGCTCCCCGCTACGCCCGCCGAAAACCACAGCCACACGTGTCTTTTCTGTCATGGCTTCCAGTTTAGCGCCGCGCAGCCCCGCGCCCTATTCTGACGTGGGGTTTTGGGGCGCATCGGCCTGCTTCACTTCCAGGCCGTCTAACCAACCCTCCAGTTTCAAAGCCTGTTGAGGGCACAGCGACAGTGCCGCCGCGTTTTCCAGCCCGATCCAGAACTGGGTCTGCCCCCGCCGGGGTGGGCAGTTCATCACTGAGGACCGACGCGGAATCCTGAGACAGGAATGCCAACACCCGCGTGGGCTCCCACCCCGACTGCAATTTCGCGCAAGCCCGCTTCCCCATCGTCACGGCATCCTGGCGCAACTGCTGGGGATATCCCGGATAGAGCGCCAGGAGCTGGTTCCAGAAAAGTTCCTCGCGCTTGGCCTGTTCGGCGGCGGAAACCACTTCGGTTGGCGCCGCGGATTCCCCGTAAATCCGCCCGTACTCCCAGGCAAACAGCAGCCCCGCCCCGAAAAATACGAAGGTCACCAGCATCTTGCGCTTCAGCTGCGCGTCCCAAATGCTGGACGGATACTCCTCATCGTGAGAATGCAGGTTGCTTCGCGCCATCTGGGTGCCCTCCTTTCGGCTTCCGGTTCGGTGGTCGAGGTCCGCGTTCCCGGGTCGAGGCCGCGTCGCCTCGCCGCTACTTCTTCTTTTTTTCGCGGTGGTAGCGATCCCCGTCCACCTTCATATCCCAAACTTTCGCCGGCGGGGTTTCACCGGGACGCAAGCCCTGGAGCTGCTTCGTCAACGCCTCCATGATGCGCCGCGTAGCTTCTTCTACGGCTTCGTGGTCTTCGGCGCGCCCGTGGAGGTCGCTCAAGTCTACGGCCGGCCCGGCGCTGACCTCTACCAACCCGCGCCGAAAGAGCCGCAAGTGCCACTTGCCGTAGGGCTCCAAAGTGCGGTGTGCCCCCCCACTGGGCAATCGGAATCACGGGAGCCCCCGTGTCCAAAGCCATCCGCGCCGCGCCCGTGCGTCCCTTCATGGGCCACAATCCGGGATCGCGAGTCAAGGTACCTTCGGGGAAAATCCCCACGCACTCCCCCGCCCGCAGCGCCGCCTTCGCGTCGCGCAGCGAATCCGCGGCTGCCGAGGTTTCGCGGTAAACCGGAATCATCTTGGATTTACGCGCACAGAAACCCACCACCGGCACCTTCATCAAACTGGACTTCACTAATACCCGCACCGGATAGTGGTGATGCAGCATAAAGTGCATGAAAGTAATCGAATCGAGTTCGGTTACGTGATTCGCCGCGGCGATGAATCCACCACTCTTTGGCAGTTCTCTGTACCGCTATAGCGTCGACGCAGAATCGCGTGCAAGAACAACCTCGGCGCAATGGCCGCCAAGGTATAGACCACGCCAGCTCGCGGTCGCGAAGAGGGTTTCGCCATAGTTTTCGGTTCCTTTCGGTATTCGGTTCAAGGTTCCTTCGGTACCGGTTTCGCGGTTACTTCAGTTCCACGTCCGCATCCAGGGCCGCGAGTTTCTCCATGAAGTTTTCATATCCGCGATTGATGATGTCTACCCCCGAAACATTCGAAGTTCCCTTCGCCGCCAGAGCCGCAATCAGGTGCGAAAAGCCGCCGCGCAAATCCGGCACATCGATGTCCGCCCCAGTCAAAGGTGTCGGACCGCTGATAACCGCGGAATGATAAAAGTTCCGGGCTCCGAAGCGGCACTGCAAACCACCCAGGCATTCGCGATAAACCTGAATCGTGGCACCCATCTCTCGCAGCGCCTGGGTAAAACCGAAACGGTTTTCATAGACGGTTTCGTGCACAATACTCAATCCTTCTGCTTGAGTCAGCGCCACCACCAGGGGTTGTTGCCAGTCAGTCATGAATCCGGGGTGCACATTGGTTTCCAACACAATAGAGCGCAACCCACCGGTATCGCGACGGAAGCGAATTCCATCTTCGGCAATATCCAGGCGTCCCCCGACTTTGCGGAAGGTATTCAAAAAAGTCATCATGTCGGCCTGTTGGGCCCCGCGCACAAAGATATCTCCGTCGGTCGCCAAAGCAGCCGAAGCCCAGCTGGCGGCCTCGATCCGGTCGGGCATGGCGCGGTGGGTGTAACCGTGCAGTTCCTCGACACCTTCGACGCGAATCACGCGGTCGGTGTCCACCGAAATAATGGCGCCCATCTTTTGCAATATCGCCACCAGGTCCATGATCTCGGGTTCCACGGCTGCCCCGCGCAACTCGGTGATGCCGCGGGCCCGCACCGCGGTCAGCAAGGTCTGTTCGGTGGCGCCCACACTGGGATAAGGCAGTTCAACTTTGGTGCCGGTCAAGCCCCGCGGGGCCGAAAGATGAATCCCCCCGAAGCGTTCTTCGATCACGGCACCGAAAGCCCGCAAGGTATTCAGGTGAAAATCCACCGGGCGTTCCCCGATGTGGCAGCCACCCAGGTTCGGAATCTGTGCCTCTCCCAGGCGATGCAGCAGCGGTCCACACAGCAGAATCGGGATGCGGCTGGAACCCGCGTGCTTATCTACATCCTCTACCGAGGCGTTACGTAACTTTCCCGGATCCATCTCCAAGACGCCCTCGCCCTTGTCGAAGTCCACCTTTACCCCGTGCAGCGCCAACAAACCGCTGACGACCTCGACGTCGCGAATATCGGGAACCGAAGCCAAACGCGAGGGTTCGACAGAAAGCAACGAGGCCACCATCGCTTTGGGAACCAGGTTCTTGGCTCCGCGTACCGTGATTTCACCTCGCAGCGGCCGACCGCCATTCACCCGCAATACCGACATAGATTGTCTACCCCTTTGACTCGTTTTTTTACCCCACTATTCTAACTCAGCTAAGATATTGCGCGTCGTCTCAGCGGCCCCGACCCAACCAGGAAGGAAGAAATTGCGCGCACTCAGCCCCAGCGAAATCATGGATGTGACCGCCCGGCTCATTATCGAAAAAGGCACGGTGAACCTGACTTTAGTCGATATCTCCCAGGCCGCAGGGGTTTCACGAATGACGCTGTATCGGCGCTGGGACTCCCGCGACCGCCTGTTGGTGGAAACCGTGGAACGCGAGATGCGTCACGCCTTGGATGAATTGGTCCAGGCCGTGACCAGAAACGATGACCCCGAACACCCGATGACGGGACGGCAGCTGCTGGTAGAGATTCTGATTTCCGGGTTGCACACCATCGGGTCGAATCCGGTGGTGCGCGAGGTCTATATGGACAGTCCCGAAACCCTGATGAACTATCAGGTCACGCGCACGGGACGTACCCAGTCCTCGGTTTTGACGGTGATAGAGGAATACCTGCAGCGCGGTTTCGATGACGGCTCCATCCCGCGCCGCCCCCGCCAGGCCGCGGCGTATCTGTTGCTCTTTACCTGCAATCCCTGGTGTCTTCGCGCCAACTACTAGAGCAAGAAACGGATTCCTGTGAAGTGGAAAACCAGCTGCGGCTGATGGTGGACGCCTATCTGGGCGCCCAGCACTCTACAACTACCACCGCGGCGCCAAAGTAGGCAAAACCCCCACCCGCACCCGAAACTCTACCGGCAGATTCCCCACCCAATCCCCGTCACAGAACACGGGAACCTCCAGACCGGCATCTGCACCGACCGCCGCCACCCGCACCCGCGAGCTGCGCACCTGACTCACCACGGGGTCCTCGACGTGGCGCCCTGTATAGGCCTTTGGACAGTAGACTGAGGAAACGCAGCTTGCTGGGATTGCGCCACATTACCAGGTCCAACAGCCCGTCATGCAGCGAGGCCTGGGGACAAGCAATCATCCCCCCGCCATAACGCCCCGAGTTGCCTACGTCCACCATCATCAGTTTTTCGCGGCGTCGGTAACGGAAAGGGGCGAGGTTGGTGGGTGGCGTTCCCCCGTCGAGGTTGGTGGGGTGCGCGGAAGGGAGGGCACGGTCCTCGGCCCAGAGCACTTCGAGTTCGAGGGGGGTGGTAGGTCAGCAGGGTTAGGGCCGCACCGTAGGCATAGACCAGGCTGGTGGTGAAGGGCGCTTCGTTAGCGGCCTGGTTGGCGTAGCCGGTGTAGCCAATCGCGGCGGTCCCCAGATAGGGCCTCCCGTTGGCGTAGGCCACATCCAGGTAGCGTAGGGAGTAGCTGGGCAGCTGGGCGGCGACCTGCACGGGATCCATGGACATCCCCAGGGCGCGACACAGATCGTTGCCGCGTCCTCCCGGCAGGGGCGCGAAGATGACTTGGCCCGAAAGTTCACAACCCCAAGCCACGTTAGAGAAGAAGCCGTCCCCTCCCAGGGCCGCCACCACGGTGCCTCGCGGTAGGCCGGCCACATAGCGACGGGTAGCTTCGGGGCTGCCCGAGAAACGCGGCTTGACCAGATATCCCTGGGAACGCAAGGCGCGCAGCACCGGATTCGCCAGTTGCCGGGCTCGGCCATCGCCGGATTCCCGATTCACCAACAGCACCAGGTGGCGAGTCGGGGAAAGCGGCTGGTCCATGGGGCTCCTCGATTCTGCAGCTACAGCGTTGTACCTAATAAAATCTACCCGTTTTCCAAAGCTGGGGGTGCCACCTCGGGCAACAACTTTCCGGGGTTCAAGACCCGTTTGGATCCAACTGTGACTTCACTGCTTGCAAAACCCTGGCTCCGAGTTCTCCGCCCAGGTCCGCACGCGCATAGGGCTGGTGGGCCGCGACCGCGCCGGCTCGCTAAACACGGGGCGCGCGGCTTTTCCGCCACGCAACCGGGCGACCTCGACCCGGGAACGCACTAACCCGGCCTCGACCCGGGAACCCTACCCTAGGCGACGGGACGCGCCGATTCGACGGTTTCGGTCGGGAGGTGTTTGGCGGGCAGGGCCTTAGGTTTGAAGCTGGGGCGACGCGCCTCGTAGGCGGCGATGGCGGCTTCGTCGCGCAGGGTCAGCGAGATGTCGTCCAGGCCCTCCATCAAGCGCCACCGCGTGTAGTCGTCCAGCTGGAAATCGCAGCTAAAATCGCCGGCGCGCACCGTGCGCGATTCGAGGTCGACGGTGACTTCCAGGCCGGGGGTGGCCTCCAGCAGCTCCCACAGCGTGTCGGCGGCTTGGGGTGATGACCCCGGCCACCAGTCCCTGTTTGCCGGCGTTGCCTCGGAAGATGTCGGCGAACTTCGGCGCCAGCACCACCTTGAAGCCGTAGTCGCGCAGCGCCCAAACTGCGTGTTCACGACTGGAACCCGTACCAAAATCCGAGCCCGCCACCAGCACAGTGCCGTGCTTGTAGGCGTCCTGGTTCAGCACGAAGTCGGGCTGGGTGCGCCACGCCGCGAACAGCGCGTCGTCGAAACCGGTTTTTGTGACGCGCTTGAGGTAGACGGCGGGGATGATTTGGTCGGTGTCGACATTCGTGACGCGCAGCGGGACGCCGACTCCGGTGTGGGTGAGGAACTTTTCCATGATTTTCTTTCCTTTTTCGAGGTTCGGGGGTGGGGGCGGTTTTGGGGTGGTCAGGGCTACAGGTCCTCGGGCGAGGACAGGGTGCCGCGAATCGCGGTGGCGGCGGCGACCAGCGGGGAGACCAGGTGGGTGCGCCCGCCTTTGCCCTGGCGGCCTTCGAGTTTCGGTTCGAGGTCGAGGCCGAGCGTTCGCCGGGTTTGAGCTGGTCGGGATTCATACCCAAGCACATCGAGCAACCGGCGTTGCGCCATTCCGCGCCGAAGTCCTTGAAGATGCGGTCCAGGCCTTCGCGTTCGGCCTGGAGGCGAACCCGGGCCGAGCCGGGGACAACCAAGACGCGGACCTCGGGGTGCTTGTGCTTCCCCTTGATGATTTCCGCGATGGAGCGCAAATCTTCCATGCGGCCGTTGGTGCAAGAACCGATGAAAACCGTGTCGATCTTGACGTCGCGCATCTTGGTGCCGGCCTGGAGTCCCATGTAGTTCAGGGCCTTTTCGGCGGTGAGGCGGTCGGTTTCGTCGTTGAGGTCCTGGGGGTTGGGGACGGTGCCGTCCAGTCCTACCCCCATGCCGGGGTTGGTACCCCAAGTCACGAAGGGACCCAGTTCGTCGGCATTGATGTGTACCTCGGCGTCGAAAGTGGCGTCAAGATCCGTGGGCAGTGTGCGCCAGTATTCCACGGCAGCATCCCAGTCGGCCCCTTCAGGGGCGTGCGGGCGGCCCTTGAGGAATTCAAAGGTGGTTTCATCCGGAGCGATCATTCCTGCGCGGGCGCCAGCTTCGATAGACATATTGCAGATGGTCATGCGGGCTTCCATCGACATCTTGCGGATGGCTTCGCCGCGGTACTCCAAGACGTATCCCTGACCGCCGTTCGTGCCGATCTTTGCGATGATGGCCAAGATCAGGTCTTTAGAGGTGACGCCGGGACGCAGTTCGCCGTCCACCGTGATGGCCATGGTCTTGAAAGGCAGCAGCGGCAGGGTCTGGGTGGCGAGCACATGTTCAACTTCCGAAGTACCGATGCCGAAAGCCAGGGCGCCGAAGGCCCCGTGGGTAGAAGTGTGGGAGTCGCCGCAGACAATAGTCATGCCGGGCTGGGTGATGCCCAGCTGCGGGCCGACTACGTGGACGATACCCTGGTCGGCGTCGCCCAGAGAATGAATCCGCACCCCGAATTCTTCGGCGTTGCGGCGCAGAGTTTCAATCTGCAGGGCGCTGGTGGCGTCCTTGATGGGCAAGTCGATATCGTAGGTCGGGGTGTTATGGTCCTCGGTGGCCAGGGTCAGTTCGGGGCGCCGCACCGGGCGTCCGGCTTGGCGCAGGCCGTCGAAGGCTTGGGGGCTGGTGACTTCATGACACAACTGCAGGTCGATATAGAGCAGGTCCGGGGCGCCGTTTTCGCCCTTCTTCACGACGTGGTCGCGCCATACCTTTTCCGCTAAGGTCATGCCCATTTCATGGCTCCATTTCTCTTTGTCTTAACTGGTTTCCGTCAATTTGCATTTCACATTCTGAGATGACAATATCAACTTATGGACAAGTCTAGCGCAAATTCTGGAGTAGGGGTACTCGACAAAGCCATCCTGATTCTGTCGACCCTCGAATCGGGCCCAGCCACTTTGGCTTCTCTGGTGGATTCCACCCACCTGGCCCGGCCCACCATCTACCGTCTGGCCGTCGCTTTAGAACACCACCGGTTCTTGACGCGCGACTCACAAGGCCGCTTCACCCTGGGTCCTCGACTGACGGAACTGGCCGGGGCTGCCGGGGATGATCGACTCTTGACTATGTCTGCCCCGGTGCTGAGCGCGCTGCGCGACCACACCCACGAATCCTGCCAGCTGTATCGCCGCCAAGGGGACCAGCGCATCTGCGTCGCCACCGCCGAGCGGCCCATCGGTCTGCGCGATTCGATTCCGGTCGGTGCGGTGCTGACCATGAAGGCCGGTTCGTCTGCGCAGATTTTGCTGGCGTGGGAGGAACCCGACCGGCTGCACCGCGGCCTGCGCGGCGCAGCCTTCAACGCCACGATGCTTTCCGAAGTACGACGCCGCGGCTGGGCACAATCGGTGGGTGAACGCGAACCCGGAGTGACTCGGTTTCCGCCCCCGTGCGCAATGCGACCGGCTTCGTCGTAGCCGCGGTGTCGGTTTCGGGTCCCATCGAGCGTCTGGGACGTCAGCCCGGCCGTGCCCTGGGGCCGGCCGTGGTGGCGGCCGCAAACCGCCTGAGTGAATTCCTGCGCCGCGAAGAAGACTGAAGGCTTTCTGGTACCTGCCGGGCGAGGTCCGGTGGTTCCGGTCTCGGTTGGTTGGAGCGGCTTCGTGCGGGGGCTCGGGCCAGACGAAAGAGTAAAGCCGAAGTTTGCGTTGCGCAGGGCACAGAAAGGGCTAGGCTGGAGGCATGATTGCTGTGATTTATAATTATGATTCTGCCCGTGATGACCTGCGCTTGGAGCTGCGACCCAAGCATCGCGAAACTCTGCAGCCCCTAGTAGACGCCGGTCAACTGGTGGCCGGGGCCGCGTGGAAAGACGGCACCGGAGCCCTACTGCTGTTTCGCGGAGATGACGCAGAAGCCTGTCTGAAGGCCTTGGAACAGGATCCCTATCTGGAAGCCGGCGTCATCGCCCAGCGCCAAGCCCACCAGTGGAGTCCCGCTCTGGGCAGTTTGAACATCGACTGAACCGGCCCAACCTGGGAACCTCACCGAAGGCACCTCTGCGCAACCCGGAGAACCTCGAATCGGAAAACAAATACCCGACGCCGCAAAGTAGACGTCGGGTATTTCCGTACCCCCAACGGGATTTGAACCCGTGTTACCGCCGTGAGAGGGCGATGTCCTGGGCCGCTAGACGATAGGGGCGCTGGGGTACCAGGACTCGAACCTAGAACAACTGAACCAGAATCAGCCGTGTTGCCAATTACACCATACCCCATGGTGTCGCTGTGAAGGTTAGCTCCTTCAAGCGCCGAAAGTACATGTTACCCAATCTGCCTCTGCGCTGGCAAATCGGTGGGAATGCTGGGGAAAGTCGCGGGCGCGGGCGCGGGCGGCAGCACTGGCCGGTCGCATTGGCCCAACAACGTCGGCAACAGTCGCAAACGCAGGCCCGGACCTCGCCCAGAAACAACGCCGGCAACCGCCGAAACCGCCCGACTACCTCAGCTGCTCTAGCAACTTCGCCAACCGGCGCAGAGTCTCTTCCTGGCCCAAGATCCGCATCGAATCAAAAACCGGAATGGAAACATTCGACCCACTCATCGCCACGAACAACGGCGCAAAAGCCTCGCGCGGCTTGATGCCGGCGGTCTCGACCAAGGCCGTCCCCAGAGCCTCGTGAATCGCCTCCGTGTCGGCCATCGCTTCGGCATCCAGGCCCGCGACGGTCTCGGCGGCCAAGCGCAAGACCTCGGCGGCATTGTCCTTCAGCTTCCCCAAAGCCTTTTCTTGGTACGTCACCTCGGGGCGGAACAGGAAACCAATCAGGTCAGTTATCTGGTCCAGCTGCTGCACGCGGGTCTGCGCCAAAACCCCCGCTTCATCCAACAAACGACGCTCCTGGGCGGAAAGTTGATCATAGGAAGAAACCGCAACCGCGCCGCCCTCGAACAGGAACGGAACTAAACGCCGCGTAAAGTCCCCCACCTCCAGCAAACGGATATGTTCGGCGTTGATAGCGTTGCACTTTTTCTGGTCGAAGCGCGCCGGATTGGGGTTCACCGCGCGAATATCAAAGGCCTGCGCCATCTCGGACATCGAGAAAATGTCGCGGTCGGGCGCTATCGACCACCCCAGCAACGCCAAGTAATTCACCAGGCCCTCCGGGATGATGCCGTGCTGGCGGTGCAGCAGCAGATTCGACTCCGGGTCGCGCTTGGAAAGCTTCTTGTTGCCCTCGCCCATCACGTAAGGCAGATGCCCAAAAAACGGCATGTACTTCGCGATTCCCAGCGCATAAAGCGCGCGATACAGCACAATCTGGCGCGGAGTCGAAGACAGCAGGTCCTCGCCACGCAACACGTGCGTGATCTCCATCAGCGCGTCATCCACCGGATTAACCAAGGTATACAGCGGATCGCCATTCGCGCGAACAATCACGTAATCCGGCACGCTGCCGGCTTTGAAAGTGATTTCTCCGCGCACCAAGTCGGTGAAAGTGATGTCTTCGTCGGGCATCCGCAGTCGCAACACGGGTTTGCGGCCTGCGGCGAGGTACGCGGCGCGCTGTTGGGGGTCGAGGTCGCGGTCAAGCCGTCGTAGCCCAGCTTCGGGTCGCGGCCTGCCGCGCGGTGGCGGGCTTCGATTTCCTCGGGAGTTGAGAAGGATTCATAGGCGTAGCCGGCGTCCAACAGTTTCTGGGCGACGTCTTTATAGATGTCCATGCGCTGGGACTGCCGGTAAGGTTCGTGCGGGCCGCCCTTGTTGACGCCCTCGTCCCAGTCCAGCCCCAGCCAAGTCAGCGAATCAATGATCTGGTTGAAAGATTCCTCCGAGTCGCGCGCCGCGTCGGTGTCCTCAATGCGGAACACGAAGGTGCCGCCCTGGGACCGGGCATAAGCCCAGTTGAACAGGCAGGTGCGCACCATGCCGACGTGCGGGGTGCCCGTGGGTGAAGGGCAGAAACGCACCCGAGTGGCGGGGCCATCGGCCTGAGCTGGCGGGATGGAACTGGCGGAAGTTAGGTCTTTGTAATCAGTCACGGGGTTTATCTTACTCTCTGTTTGGGCGGGGGTTGGTGCTGGGGCGAGGGCTTAGGGTAGGGGGTTTGCTGCTGGTGTCGCGTCTCTAACCACCCCACACAGGCGGCATATCCATCACGGTCTGAACCCTGGCCCCTCGCCCGGCCCAACCTAAGATAGAATCGCCCCATGCGAGTTGTGAGATTTGACAAAGGCGAGGGCACATTCGGCTACGGCGTGCTGCAAGAGGATTCCACGCGCGTGATGGTGCTGGCGGAAAACCCCCTGTTCCGCCCAGAGAAGATCCAGGCCACCGGCCAGATTCTGCAACTCGAAGATATCCGCTTGGTCGCGCCGGTTATCCCCGCTTCGAAGGTGGTTTGCATCGGCAAGAACTATCTGGACCACATCAACGAATTCGGCGGTGAAGTCCCGCCCGCACCGATTATCTTTTTGAAGCCCAACACCGCGGTTATCGGCCCCGAAGCCCCGATTGTGCTGCCGAAGTGGTCGAATCACGTCGATCACGAAGTGGAGCTGGGAGTCGTGATGAAGCGCCCCGCAAAGGACATCGACGCCGCTAACTGGAAGGACTATGTTTTCGGCTACGTGATCGGGAATGACTGCTCGGCACGCGACGCGCAAAAGGCGGACCGGCAGTGGACCAGGGCCAAGTCCTGGGATACTTCTTGCCCGCTGGGACCGTGGATTACGGTGGATCCGGACTTGGATGTTCAGAATCTGGCGATTCGCTGTTCAGTGGATGGCCAGGGGCGCCAAAACGCTAACACCCGCGACATGATGCACCCGGTGGCTGAACTGGTGGCTTATGTTTCCCAGGCGATGACGCTGCTGCCCGGAGACGTGATTCTGACGGGGACGCCCGCCGGAGTGGGCCCGTTGGAACCCGGAAACGTGGTGACTTGCGAAATCGAAGGTCTGGGCGAGTTGTCGAATCCGGTGGTGCGGTTGTGAATTCCCCCCGGCGAGGGCGGGTGTTCGGCCCTGGGCGAGGGCGTGCGTTTGCGGCTGTGGTATAGGTAAGGCCGCGGCGAGGGCGGGTGTTCGGTTCCCGGTGCTGACTAACGGTGGCCTGGCGCGATAAAACCGGAGAAACCCGGGCAACAGACCCGGGTTTCTGCGTGCAACTGTAACGAGGGTTACTCGTCCAGCGTGTAGTCCCCAGTTACGGGGACGGTATCTGAGATATCAATGCTAAACCCGTCGGCAGGCTGTTCCGACGCCATGGCTGGGTTATACGCCAGCAACACGGGCAGAGCCAGCCCCAAACAGGCTGCCAGCACTACATTTCGTGTTTTCATTGTATCCCCTCCACTTCACACCTACTGTATGTAAGCGTCTTATCACATCTTACAGGGTTTCTACAGGAATTGCTAGGCGTTTTCTATTATTTCGCGTCTGCGCAGGTCAGAGGCCATTTGGTTGGAGGTCGATTTTCATTTCCGCCCTGTATGCAAGAATGTCAGCATGGCTGAAGAACTGAACCAAATCCTGGATGAACTCGAAGATCACGGGAACTTGACCGACCCTCTGCGGGTCCTCTCTGCCTTCCAGGACTGGGCAAACAGCACGGGTCGCCCGCTCTATCCCCACCAACAAGAGGCAGCCGAACACCTAATTCTAGAGGACCGCCACCTCATCGCCCCCACCCCTACCGGTTCTGGGAAATCCCTGATAGGCGTGGCGGCTGTGCTGTGGGCCTTGGCTCGTGGCGGGGTGGCCTACTATACCGCTCCGCTGAAAGCCCTGGTCAGCGAAAAGTTCTTTGAACTGGTGCGTCTTTTCGGGGCCCGCAATGTCGGGATGGTCACGGGTGACGGCTCGGTAAATGCAGATGCTCCCATCATCTGCGCCACGGCGGAAATCCTGGCTAACCAAGCCTTGCGCTGGGGGGGATGACCTGGATGTGGACACGGTGGTTATGGATGAATTCCACTATTACACCGATCCGGAACGTGGCTGGGCCTGGCAAGCCCCGTTGATCACCTTGACCCAGACCCGTTTCGTCCTACTCAGCGCCACTTTGGGCGACACCTCTTACTTTGAAAAGTACCTGGCGCAACACACCGGCAGGCAGGTCGCGGTCCTCGATTCGGCCCAACGCCCGGTTCCGCTGGTGATGGAGTACACCCGCCAAGCCACGGAAAAACTACTGTTGGGGCTCTCTCACCAGGACCGACTCCCGGCGTATTTGGTGCATTCTTCCCAGCGGGCCGCGGTAGAGGAAGCACAGAAAATCGCCTCTCTGGATTTAGATTTGGGTTTGTCCCCAAACGCCGCCTCGCGTTTACGTGAAGAGGTCACAGGGGTGTCTTTCAACTCCAGTTTCGGGAAAATCTTGCGTCCTTTGTTGTTGTCGGGAATTGCGGTACACCACGCCGGGATGCTGCCGCGCTATCGGCGCCTGGTAGAGCGTCTGGCCGGTTTGGGTCTGCTAAAGGCGATTTCGGGGACGGATACTTTGGGCGTGGGAATCAATGTTCCAATCCGCACGGTGGTGATGACTTCCCTGGTTAAGTTTGACGGAACCAAGGAACGCCACCTCACCGCCCGGGAAATTCCCACCAAGTCGCGGGTCGGGCGGGACGGGCCGGTTTCGACACTGTGGGTTATGTAGAAGTACAGGCCCCGGAATGGGAAATAGAGAACGCGGCGGCGCTTTCTCAGGCCGGTGACGACCCCAAGAAGCTGGCGAAAATAAAGAAAAAGCAAGCTCCAAAGGACCGCGCTTCTTGGACGGAAGGTACCTTTACACGACTCCAGGAATCCCAACCCGAAGCCATGAACCCCAAGTGGAAAATCACCCACGCCATGGTGCTCAACACCCTACAGCGTCCCGGAAACCAGGCAGAGAACCTCTTGGATTTAGCGCTAAAGAACCATGCGGCGCTGCGAGCCACCGGCCCGACGTCTAAACACAACAGATTCCTAGATACTTTAGGTGAAGTTTTGGAATCTTTAGAATCTTCAGAGGTTATTCGCCGGGTGGATCCGGAGGCGGAAGGTGGGGAGCAGCTGGACATTATCCCGGCTTTGGAACAGGGAAAAGTGGCTTGGAAACTCACCGCGGATTTACCGCAGAGCTTTGCTTTGAACCAAGCTTTGGCGCCTTTTGCCCTGGACTACCTCAATACCTTCCCAACGGGAGCCGAAACCCCCAAACCGGACCTCGAACCGGGGAATACACCACCCGGCCTCGAACCGGGGAATACACCACCTAACCCGGCACCCACCCCGAACGGATTTGGCCAGACTCTGGACGTGATTTCGGTGATAGAGGCGGTTTTGGATAATCCGATGGTGATTCTTAACTCGCAACAGCGGCGGGAACGTGACGTGATGTATAACACTCTGCGGGCGCAAGGAGTGGAATACAACCAACGCAAGGCACAGCTCGAAGAGGTGTTTTATCCCAAACCCCTCGAGGCAGAACTGGACGCCGCCTTTCAGATTTATTGTCAGGCGAACCCCTGGGTCAAAGGCTATGTTTTAGAGCCGAAAACCATACTCAGAGAGATGATAGAGCAAGGTGCGACCTTCACGTCTTATGTGCAGCGTTTGGGGATTACCTATTCCGAGGGGTGTTGCTGCGATACCTGTCCGAGGCCTATCGGTCGCTGGAACAGATTGTGCCGCCCGCGTTGCGCAATTCGCGTTTCCGAGAGATTCAGCAATGGCTCGAGGAACTGCTGTCAAAGGTGGATTCTTCGTTGATAGATGAATGGAAATTGCTGGAAAACCCGGCGTTGTTGGATTCGCTGCAAGAAGCCACCGGCTCTGAGGAACCCGAGTTGGCCTTCGGGCAACGCCAGGACGGCAGTTTCGACTATCTGGTGAATCCACAAAAACTCCAGGCCGAGGTGCATCGCCAGGTTCTGGAGTGGCTGGATCTGCTGGGAGGTGACCTCTTCGAGAAACTCGCTCAGAGGGAGGCAGGACTGCGCCAGGTGATTGCGGGAACTGTAGCGGGCCCGGAAAAGAGCTCGGATACAGGCGCGGCCGGTCAAAGTGCGGTTGGGAATGGCATAGTCGAGGAAGGCGCGGCCGGGACAGGAGCAGCAGGTAACAGCACATCCGGTCGGCCGATTGATACCGAGCTGGGGGAATTGCCACCCGTCACAGAGGATGGCTGGGACAAACAGCTCGGGCACTATTGGGATACGCATGACTTCATGGATTGCGCCGCAGATGCCCGCAATCGGAAAAACTTCACTCTGATTACCGACCCCTCCGCGGCCGATCTGCCCCCGAAGGTACAGCGGGACCCCCGCATCACCCGGGTGCTGGATAAAGCCGCGGACCAGGGAAAGGGCCTGTGGCTGGCGGAACTGCGCATCGTCGATGGAGACCAGGACCTGGACTTCGGACTTTTCGCGCTCATCGACCCCAAGGCCTCGAACGAAAACCACTTCCCGGTGTGGCTGCCGCTGGGCTTGTTAGAGAGATAACTCCCAGCACAGGTGGGCAACCCCGGGCCCGGCGCCTCAGATGGTGGTGCGCCCGGCTTCGTAAGCCGTCAGCTGAGATATCCGGCGGATGTGGCGCTCGCCGGCAGAGAAAGGCGTCTCTATGAAGGCCTGCAACATGGCTTCGCACTCGGAGACGGTGTGCATCCGCGCCCCGAAAGAAATCACGTTGGCGTCGTTGTGTTCCCGCGCCAACTTCGCCACTTCCACCGACCACGCCAAAGCCGCACGACACCCGTCGACCAGGTTCGCCGCCATCTGCTCGCCGTTACCGGAACCACCCAGGACCACGCCCAGGGAGCCCTCGTCCGCGACCACACCCTCGGCGCAATCCAAACAAAACGCCGGATAGTCGTCCTGGGGATCAAAGAAGTCCGGGCCGTGGTCGATGACTTCGTGGCCGTGGGAGCGAGCCCAATCAATCAGGTGCTGCTTCATCTCGAAACCGGCGTGGTCGGAAGCAAAGTGGAGGCGCATGAGAACCTTTCTGTCGGCAAAGCACCGAACTAAGTTGGAAAAACATCGGCACTGACTCCGACGCCGTTTCATCATACCGTTTTTGGTTGCGGTATCCTTGATTCTAGGTGCATAAGACATCACCAGGCCGGGACTTTTCAGGTAAATTTTGTCTTGGACTTGGCGCATGTGAGGAAAGGAACAAACACTTGAGCGAAGACTACATCCCTCAGCTCTTGACCAGCGAAGACGTGTACTCGGCTCGTTTTCCTGCGACGAAGTTCCGCGACGGCTACGACCAGAACCAGATTGATGACTACTTGGACGAAGTGGTGCGGGTACTGGCCTACTATGAAGCCCTGAATTTCCTCTCCCGAATCCGAAGTGGACCTGACTTACATCACGGTGCGCGGTATCGATGCGCGCGAAGTCGACTTTGACTACACCCGGATGAGCGTGGGGTATGACCAAGACGCCGTGGACGACTATCTGGACCAGGTAGCCGCCACCTTGGAAGCCTATGAACACCTCTATGGGATTCCGCCTTCAGACCAGCGCTATCAGCCCCTGCAAGTTGACACCGAAGCATCCGAAGCCGCGGCGTATGCCCAGGCCAAGGCCTCGGGCGAACTCCCTCCCGACCTGACCAGGGACCCGCCGCCGCGACCCCGACCACAGCCCCCGCCACCCCGGCCACCGGCAGCGTAAACCTGGTGGGGCTCTCCTCCCCGCCGCCCAGGCGGTGTCTCTGAACCAGGCTCCCTCTCGACCAAACCCCCGTCACCGGGGAAAACCCCCAGGTCAACCCCGCCTTCCCCAGCCGGGACAGGAACCGAGCGATGCAGCTTCGCCCACCGTGGCCACGCCCGCAACCGGATTACCCAATGTCACCCCGAACCCCGAGGCCCCCGCCTCGACCGCGGGCTATCCCGAGTCCCCGATGACGCCGACTTGGTCGCCGATGGATGGCACCCGCAGTGGGGTAAAGTCGAGGCGGCAGCGGCTCGAACTGCGGGGATGGAGCAGTCCGAGCCCTTTGCCACTGCCCAGGCTGCGACCGGAGAAACCCCCGTGCTTTCCTCGGTGCTGGGAACGCCCGGCGAAGCCCAGCCCGCGGGTGACGCCGCGCCCCAGACCCTGCCAGCAGAGCTCTCGCAAGACCCGGCTTTTGCCGACGATTTAGCGGATTTCTTGGATTTCGATGAGGACCCCACATTGGACGAGGACGAGGCCGCCCCTACCGGGGTACAGCCCCAGGTTACGCCAAGTGCCGGTGCGGATGCAGTTGGTGCAGTTGGTGCGGTTGACGGTGGCGCTGCGGATGCGGCGCTGAGCTTCGATGCCGGTCAGCAGTTCGATCCCAACCAGGCTTATGTGGACCACCAGCCCTTGGCGGATAGCCAAGGTTACGGCGCTGAACAGATGGCGCAGAACCAGGGTTACGGCCAAGCACCCCAGTTTGACCCAAATGCCGGCTACGCCCCCAGCCAAGCGGCCAACACGAACCAGGACTTCAATGGGGACGTGGATTATTCGCACTACGACGCCTCTCAGGGGCTGAACCTGGCACAAGTCAGTCCGGGATTCGACACGAATCATGCCTACCCCGAGGCACACCCCTTTGATCCCGGCCAGCCCTATAACCAGGAACGGTTCTTCGATACCTCCACCCCGTTCCCCGGCGCGCAGCTGGATCCGAACCAGGGCTACGACCAAACTCAGGGTTATGACCCAGCTGCGGGATATGACCAAGCTCCCAACGCGGCCTCGGACTACGCCGCCCTCGGACAGTTCGGTGCGGATGGGGCCTTTGACCAAAACCAGGCCTTTGCCGCGATTCCGGAGCTCGGTGGAAACTATGCAGTACAGGCCTTCACCGAGCAGCCCAACCCGGCCCAGGAGTTCGACCCGAATGCCCCCTATGCGGCGCATTTCGACCCGGAGCAACACCTCGATTCCAGTCAGCCTTTCGATCCGGGAGCCGCGGGCCCCAACCAGTTCAACCCGGCAGTCCCTGTATTCTACTGCGCTGGACCCGAACCAAACCTTCAATGCGGCCTTCCCGGACAGGCCCCCCAAGCTTTCCCCGGACAGGCACCCCAAGCTTTCCCCGGACAGGCACCCCAAAGCTTTCCCCGGACAGGCCCCCAAGCTTCCGAGGCTTTCCCAGACCAATACCCAGGCGCGAACCTCGACCCCCTCCAGCCCGGGACGGTGCCGGAGAATTCTGCCGCTCCCGCGGTGATGGGTGGGTACGCCTCCTTCGAGGCCGCCCCGGTTGCGTCCGCGCCAGAAGTTGCGTCCTCGCCCGAACTGGCGACGGCAGAAACTACGCCGGGGCCAGAGATTTTTCTCGGCCGAAGAAAATCACCCCAAGCCTGGAAGATGGCGGTGGAGCAGCGTCTAGTTTCACCCCAACTGGTGCGGATTCCAGCCCGGCAGATACCTATGCGACGGTTTTCCCTGGGAACTACCCCAGCCCGGCGTCCACGCCGCAGGGGGCCGCGATTACCGAAGTTTCCACTCCGGCACTGCCTTCGGAACAAGACAGCATAGATTTTTCGGCATCTGCCACGAACGTCGCCGCGAAGCCCACGCAACCGGCCTTGCCGTTCCCCCCGGAAACACCCGCCGACGCCCCGATTCCCGCCACCGCTTCGGCTGCGGGAGTGCCTCTGACCCCGACCGAGGCCGCTATCAGTGCCGAAGCCGCCGCCATCGCCCAGCAGCAACCACAACCACAACCCCAGGCGGCGGACCTCGCCCGGGATGAAGCGACGAAACCGCATGGCAGCGCGGCAACCGAATCTACCCCGCGCCCGCTGCTGCAGGGAGAGGTCGCACCCGACCCGGGCCGCCAGGGCAACTTCGTGCCGCATTTCTTGGCGGGGTACCGCACGAATCTGGATACCTTCACCAGCGTTTATGGTTCCCAGGATGACTCCGATCGCGCCCGGACGCATCGTGAGGAATCTCTGGCGAAGCAAGCCGCTCAGCAACGACGCAAGTCCATCACTTCGTCCTATCTGGTGACGGTGATTACTTCGAAGCCGCTGGGTGGGGACGACCAAGTTTTTGTGAAGCTGCCCGATGGACGCGAAGTTCCGGTGACGCAGGCCTCGTCGAATTTCGACGGCGTGCACCTCACCATCCCTTATGTCTAAAGGGGTTCTGCCCCGGCGAAACCGCCACCGTTTGAAATCTGAGACGGAATCTCAATATCCGGAACATAAGTCCTAAACTGGAGGGGTACCCTCGGGACAGAAAGAAGGTTTCACCATGGCTCGCCGTCTGCGCAGCGCAACTTCCACTTCGGGACGAAACATGGCTGGGGCGCGGTCTTTGTGGCGTGCCACCGGGATGACAGATTCCGATTTCGGTAAACCCATTGTGGCGATCGCGAATTCTTTTACCGAGTTTGTGCCCGGTCACATTCATCTGCACGAGGTCGGCCGCGTGGTGGCGGCGGCGGTGCGGGCCGCGGGTGGGGTTCCCAGAGAATTCAACACTATTGCAGTGGATGACGGGATTGCGATGGGGCACGGCGGAATGCTGTATTCCCTGCCCAGCCGCGAAGTCATCACCGACGCGGTGGAGTATATGGTGCAGGCGCATACCGCCGATGCGTTGGTGTGCGTGTCAAACTGTGACAAGATCACGCCGGGGATGCTCAACGCGGCGCTGAAGCTGAATATCCCCACGGTCTTTGTTTCCGGGGGGCCCATGGAGGCCGGGAAAGGCATCGACCCCGAATTCATCGTCGGGCCTTCGCACGGCGGGCGCGGCAACCTGGTGACGGTGATGAACGCCACGGCCAATGACCAGATCAGCGATTCTTCACTGCAGCACATCGAGGAACTTTCCTGTCCGACTTGCGGTTCTTGTTCGGGGATGTTTACCGCGAATTCCATGAACTGTCTGACCGAGGCCCTGGGTCTGTCGTTGCCGGGCAACGGTTCTACTCTGGCCACGCACGAAGCCAGGCGCGGATTATTCGAAGAAGCCGGGCGCCTGGTGGTGGAGCTGGCGAATCGCTATTACCAGGATGAAGACGATTCGGTGTTGCCGCGTTCCATCGCGACCCGCCAGGCTTTCGGCAACGCCATGAGCCTGGATATGGCGATGGGCGGTTCTTCGAATACGGTGTTGCACCTGTTGGCGGCGGCGCGAGCGGCCCAGGTGGACTTCACTTTGGATGACATTGCCGAGGTCGGCCGTCGCGTTCCCACCTTGGCGAAAGTTGCGCCAAACCACAATGACTACCACATGGAAGACGTGCATCGCGCGGGCGGGGTGCCCGCACTGCTGGGAGAGCTGGACCGGGCGGGTTTGCTGGACCACAGCGTGCACGCGGTGCACAGCGAGGGCCTGGATTCTTGGTTGCGCGACTGGGATGTGCGCGGGGGCCACGCCAAACCCGAAGCCATCGAACTGTTCAAGGCCGCGCCGGGAAACCAGCGCACCATCCATGCATTTTCGGCCCAAGCCAAGTGGAAGGACTTGGATACCGACGCGGCCCAGGGCTGTATCCGCGACGTAGAACACGCCTATGTGGCTTCCGGCGGTTTGACGGTGCTGCGCGGGAACCTGGCCCCCGAAGGCGCGATTGTGAAGGCCGCGGGAATCGACCCCGAACTGTTCCACTTTGAAGGCAGCGCTATTGTGATGGAGTCACAAGAAGAAGCGGTAGAGAAGATCTTGAATAAAACCGTCCAGGCCGGTCAGGTCGTGGTGATCCGCTACGAGGGTCCAGCCGGGGGTCCAGGAATGCAAGAGATGCTTTACCCCACCTCTTTCTTGAAGGGACGCGGCCTGGGAAAGACCTGCGCCTTGATTACCGACGGACGTTTTTCGGGTGGGACCTCGGGGATATCGATTGGCCACATCAGTCCCGAAGCGGCGGCCGGGGGTTTGATCGGCCTGATCGAGGACGGGGACCGCATCATCATCGACGTAGAGCGTGAAGAACTGACGCTAGATGTGCCCGCGGAAGTTTTACAGGCGCGGCGCGAAGCCATGGAAGCGCGCGAACGTCCGTGGCAGCCGGTGAATCGTGACCGCCAGGTCAGCGAGGCCTTGCAGCTCTATGCCGCCACCGCCACTTCGGCTTCCACCGGGGCGGCCAGAGACGTGGCGGGGTTGTTGCGCAAGCTCGGGCGTTGAGGCGCAGCCGCCGGACCTCGAACCGGGAAAGCCACGACCCGACCTCGAACCGGGCCGCCACCAACCAGGTCAGAACCCCAGTCTCCCCAGGTGTTTCGGGTCGCGTTGCCAGTCCTTGAGGAGACGCACGTGGAGGTCCAAGAAGATTCGCTGACCCAACAGGGCCTCTATCTGTGGGCGCGCAGCGGAGCCGATTTGTTTCAGGCGCGCCCCGCGGTGCCCGATGATGATGCCTTTTTGGGAATCGCGCTCGACGAAGAGATTCACGTGAACCTTGAGTTTCGTGCCTTTGGGGGCGTTAGGGCGGGGGCACCAGTTCCTCGACCTGGACGGCCAGGGAGTGGGGCAGTTCCTGGTTCAAGATTTCCAGGGCGGCTTCGCGCACGTATTCCGCGATCATCACCTCGGGTTCCTCGTCGGTGTCTTGGTCGGCGGGATAAAGCGGGGGCGAAAGCGGCATACGGCTGCCCAGCAGGTCAACCAAATCCTGGACCTGTTTACCGGCCGCGGCAGAAACCGGGATGATTTCAACGAAATCATACAGTTCGGAAACTGCCAGGAGTTGCTGGGCCACCTGTTCGCGCGAAGCGGCGTCGGTTTTCGTCACCACGGCGATGGCCGGGGTTCGAGGACGGGAAAGTAGTTGTTTTTCGACGATGCGGCGGTCGCCGGGGCCGATACTTTGGTCGGCGGGGACGCAGAAAACGATGACGTCGACATCCGCGTAGGCTTCTTCGACCATGTCGTTGAGGCGCTGTCCCAGCAAGGTGCGGGGGCGGTGGATGCCGGGGGTGTCCACCAAAACCAATTGGAAGTTAGGGCGGTGGACGATGCCGCGCGCCACCCGGCGCGTGGTTTCGGGGCGAGCCGAGGTAATGGCGATTTTCCGCCCCACCATCGCGTTTATCAGGGTGGATTTCCCGACGTTGGGACGCCCAATCACCGCGGCGAAACCCGCGCGGAAATCCTGGGGCCAGGAAGGAGAAAACAGCCCGTGCGCTGCGCCATCAACGCCGCCAACGCTACCTTCATCAACACCGCCGACGCCGCCCTCGACCGGGTCACCAAAAACCGCACCCATAATGAACCTCACTCACTTTCCTCGTCACCAAAAACTTCGGACACCACCCGCACCGACACCTTCGAAATCTGGCGCCGCCTCCCTTCGGCGGCAACCGCGCGCAACTCGAGACCCTCGACCTGGGCGGCCTCGTCGACCAGAGGAACGTGACCCAGCGCCTTGGTCAGCAAACCACCCACCGTGTCAATGTCTTCGTCCGCGATCTCCAGGTCCAGCAGGTCATTGAGGTCCACCAGCGGCAGGCGGGCGGGGACCAGCCAAGTCCCGTCGGGAAGCGCTTCGGGCTCGGCTTCGGCGTGGTCGTGTTCGTCGCTGACTTCGCCGATGACTTCTTCGACCAGGTCCTCCAGCGTCACCAGGCCCGCCACCAGGCCGTATTCATCCACCAGCACCGCCATGTGGTAGCGGTTTTCCTGCATATCACGCAAAGTATCGTCCACCAGCTTCATCTCGGGGATAAAGCGGACCTCGCGCATGGCTTGTTCGGCCAGCATCTGGCGCGCGGCGGAATCCGGCGAAGGGTCTTCGTGGACGCGACGCAGCACGTCTTTCAGATAAAGCACCCCGCGCACGTCGTCCGCGTCGTCTCCCACCACGGGGACTCGCGAATACCCCGAACGCACAAAGAGGGTCAGGGCTTCGTCCAGGCTCTGCGCGGCCCCGATGCTGACCATGTCGACGCGCGGCACCATCACTTCGCGCACCAAAGTGCGCCCCATCTCGAAAACCGAACGGATGATTTCCCGGTCGGCTTCTTCGATGGAATCCGGTTCACCCAGCTGATCCACCATCTCGCGCAGTTCCTCGGCGGCTTCGTCGCGGGCCTCTTGCTCGGTCTGGGATGAAGGACCACGCGCCGCCTTCATCATCCCGGCAAAGGGCCGGGCCCCCGACCAGATCCAGTAGAGAAAACCGGCCAGGGCCCGCAACACCCCTTCGGGATAGCGCTGTCCCAGGCGGTTCCACGGCAAAGTCACCACGACCAGTAAAATCCACCCCAGCACCAGCACCGCCACGAAAACCAGCCACCACCGCCACCCCAGCCGCGAAGCCGCCAGGGCTACAGAAGCCACCGCCGCCACCGTGACGAAAGCGCGAAAGGAACGCAGATAGAACAGGGACTTCGCGGCGGTTTTCCGCCAGTTCCCACAGTTTTGCCGCGGCTTTGGCCCCGTCTTGTTCCAAGTCCTCGGCCCGCGCCAGCGTCAGCCGCGACACCGCACCTTCGCCCAGAGCCAGCGGCACCGTCAACAGGAAAGAACACACCGTCACCACCAGCAGCACCGTCAGCGCCGTCGCAGAAAAATCCATCCCAGATTCACCTCGGACTCAGCGATTAGCCAGGTAGTTCAGCAGCAGGGAACGCTGCAGCGCGAACATTTCTTTTTCCTCTTCGGGTTCGGCGTGGTCGAAACCCAGCAGGTGCAGCAAACCGTGGGTGGTCAGCAGCAGCATCTCTTCTTCGCCGCTGTGGCCCGCGTCGCGCGCCTGCTGGGCGGCCACCTCGGGGCACAGCACGATGTCGCCCAGCATCCCCGGCCCCGACGGCATCCCTTCGCGCCCCGGAGTCAACTCGTCCATGGGGAAAGAAAGCACGTCGGTGGGCCCGGGCAGATCCATCCACTTCACGTGCAGATCGGCCATCGCCTGCGGTTCAACCATGAGGATATTCACCTCGGCGGCGGGGGGAAACATGCAGCTGCTCCAGGCAGTAATTCACCAGATCCACAAATTCCTGCGGGTCCTGTCCCCAGTCGGTTTCGTTGTTGATTTCCACGGACATATCAGGCGCTTTCTGTTGTTGCGATTGGGTTTTGTGGGGTGGGTCGAGGTTCAGTGGTCGGCGCGTTGGGCGAGGTCGGCTTTGCGTTTGTGGCGTCGTGGCGCGCATCGTGGCGGGCATCGTGGCGCGCATCGTGGCGGGCGTAGGCTTGGATGATTTCCCCGACCAGGCTGTGGCGCACCACGTCGGCACCGCTGAGGTAGGTGAAGCACACGTCGGGAATCCCGCGCAGAATCTGTTCCACCTGCCGCAAACCGCTGGTTTGGCGGCTGGGTAAATCCACCTGCGTCACGTCTCCGGTCACCACCATCTTTGACCCGAAACCCAGGCGAGTCAGAAACATCTTCATCTGTTCGGCCGTGGTGTTTTGGGCCTCGTCCAGAATCACGAAGGCACCGTTCAAGGTGCGTCCGCGCATATAGGCCAGGGCCGCGACTTCGATGGTGCCGTCCGACATCATCTTTTGGATGGTGCCCGCATCCAGCATCTCGCGCAGAGCATCGTAGAGGGGGGGCGCAGATAGGGGTCGATTTTATCGGTCAAGGTCCCGGGCAAGAAGCCCAGAGTTTCGCCAGCTTCGACCGCGGGGCGCGTCAAGATGAGGCGCGAAACCTCGCCTTCCAGCAAGGCCCGCACCGCGCGCGCCATCGCCAGATAGGTTTTCCCAGTCCCGGCCGGCCCGATGGCGAAAGTGATGGTGTGGTCCTCGATGTCGCGCACATAGGCGGCCTGACCTGGGGTTTTGGGTCGGATAACCCGCTCGGTATTCACCAGCACCGCGCGGGGAACCTCTTGGTTCGACACTGTGGGTTTTCCACCCCGCACGCGAATCAAAGACAGCATCCGGGCCGCGGCGGCTTGCACCTGAGCTTCGGGACCTTGCAGCTGCAGGGCATCGCCTTGCATCCACACATTTACCTGGGGGAACTCGTGCTCCAGGGCGCGCAGATTAGAGTCTTGCACCCCCAACACATCTACCACCGCTACCTCAGCGGGCAGCTCTACGGTTACGCGCTTTGAGTCATCGCTTCATTCTACTAACTATCTCCACGTCCCGACCAAGGCCTGGATAATCGCCAAGGCCGCGGGCCCGGCGCTGGAGGTGCGCAGGACGCTGGGGCCCAGCAACGCCAGCCGCGCCCCAGCCTGGCGCAGCGCTTCGAGTTCCGCAGGGGTGATGCCACCTTCGGGGCCGACAACCACTGCGATTTCCGGGCACTGTTCCAGCGAGGACAGCTGGGCGGACAGGGCCGAAACCCCCTGGTAAGAGGCGTCTTCGTGCAGCACAAAGACCGTGCCGCCGCGCGCCCGGATTTCACCGACCATCCCGGCCAAGTCAGAGCTGTGCGAAACCAGGCGGCTGTCGATTTGCGCCAGGCGTGACTGTCGTGACTGCTTCATGGCGGAAAGCGCAATCTGGAACCAGCGCTGCAAGCCACGCTGGATTTTCTGGGGGGGAATCCCAAGTCCCGACACTGCGCCAGGCAGGCCACGGCACGACGCAACCGGCCCCGATTTCGCAAGCCATCTCCAGGGCTTGTTCGTCGCGTTTGTCTTTGGCCAGGCCCTGTATCAGTGTCAGTGTCGGCCCGGTCGAGGACGCCGCCTCGGTTTGTGGTGAGCCCTGCAGTTCCAGGGTGGCCCAGGGTTCGCGTCCCTTTTGCACCTCCACCAGTCGGGCCGGGGCACGCCACCCCAAACCGTCTACCACCTGCACTGATTCCCCAGGACGCAGGCGTTTCACCGCGATGTGGTGGGCTTCTTCACCGCGCAGCTCCACCACGTCGCCCACACCCAGGGACCGCCACGGAAACGCAAGGTCTTCCCCGGTATCCTCGCCTCGACCCGAAACCGTCACCTCCGAACCTCGACCCGGAACCGTCGCCCCCGGACCTTGAGAGGGAAAATCCGCAGGGGAAAGATAGACGACCGGGAGGCTCACTTTTTACGCTTCCCGTGATGCGGAGCCGGCTTTTGTGAATTGCCGCCGCCCGACAAGATGTCTTCGGCGACTTCTCCGCGCAGCCGCGCCAGTTCGCGCAGCAGCTCGCGCTGGTGGTCATCCAGCTCGGTGGGGACCTCGACGTCCAGCTTCACGAACAAATCCCCGCGACCCAAACGATTCAGGTGCCCCACGCCCAGGCCCTTCAAAGTAATGATGCCGTCGGGCTGGGAACCTGGCTCCACCGTGATGGTGCGGGTGCCGTCCAAGGTTTCCAGCGCGAAATCCGTGCCCAGAGCAGCGGCAGTCATGGGGATGCGCAGGCGAGTGTGCAGGTCATCGCCGCGGCGCTGCAGTACCTGGTGGGGGACCTCGTGGACCTCGACATAGAGGTCGCCGGCCGCTCCCCCGGCGGGCCCGGCCTCGCCGTCACCAGAGAGGCGAATGCGGGTGCCGGTTTCGACCCCGGCGGGGACCTCGACCTTGATGGTGCGCTTGGCGCGGACCCGGCCGTCCCCGGAGCACTCGGTGCAGGGATGCGTGATGATGGTGCCGTGTCCCTGACAGGCGGTGCACGGCGCGGTAGTCATAACGTTGCCCAAGAAGGACTGGGCCATGCGCTGCACCGAGCCGGTCCCACCGCAGTTGCGACATTCCTCGGGAGAGGTGCCGGGCGCGCAACAACTACCTTTACAGGTTTTACACTTGGCGAAAGTATTTATGGTAATTTCACGAGTAGTTCCGAAAGCCACTTCAGAAAGCGTTAAATCGATATTCGTCAAAATATCTTGGCCGCGCATTCCGCGGGGTTTAGGTTCGTGCCTGCCCCCTCCGGTTGCCGCCATATTAAAGAACTCTTGGAAGATGTCGGCGGCGAATCCGAATCCCGCCGCGCTGGCTCCGCCCATCCCGGTGAACCCGGTGCCACCCATATCGTACTGGGCGCGTTTTTCGGGGTCAGACAGCACATCATAGGCTTCGGTAACTTCCTTGAACTTGTCCTCGGAACCCGGTCCGGCCACGTCCGGATGCAGTTTCCGCGCCAGTTTTCGATAGGCCTTCTTAATGTCTTCCTGTGCCGCACCGCGCGGTACTCCCAGAGTTTCGTAATAGTCGCTCACGTTCTTCTTTCTGTTTTCGTTTTCCTCGGCGAGGTCCGGAGTTTGGTTTCCAGTCTCGGTTTTTAGTTTTCGGCGATTCGGTGATTAGTTTTCGGTTTTCGGTTTTCGATTCTTTAGTTTTCGTCGGTTCTTTAGTTTCGCTATCTATTGGTTCAATATCCGCGACAGATACCTGGCCACCGCCCGCACCGCCGCGATAGATCCGGGGTAATCCATCCGCGTGGGGCCAATCACCCCCAGGTGCGAGGCCCCGGTTCCCGCGTCGTAACTGGAGGAAACTATGGAAGCCCCGGCCAGGGCCTCGTGCCCGGCTTCTTGGCCGATAATCACGGAAACCGGCTCCATCCCCACCATCCCGGCGTCGCATTCGTTGAACAGCTTCAGCAACACGACCTGTTCCTCGAGGGCCTCTACCAGCGGGGTCAGCGTATTGCTAAAGTCCCCCGAGCGGGACAGATTCGCCATCCCCGCCATCACGATGCGGGTCTCGGCTTCGCCCTGGGCCAGCGCGTGCTGGACGGCACCCGCCATAGTCTGGGCGTTGTGGACTTGTTCCGAGGAAAGGGTTTTCACCCATTCTTCCAGGTGTTCCCCCCGGGTCGAGGCCGTCTGGGTTGCGGTGGCGGCGGGGTTCGCGGTGTTGGTGGGAGTCGCGGTATTCGCAGCCCCTGCGCCGTCGGATTCGGCCACGCCCTGCCCGGTACTAAGGCAGGCCTTCGCACCCGGTGCCACACCCGTCCTCGACGGGGGAACCACGGTAGAGTCATCGGTAAAGATGGAGGTCAGCGCACAGGCAAAAGAGCGCAGTTCCTGGTCACTGATGTCTTGGGGTACTTCGACCAGCACCTGGTCCACCCGCCCGCTGTCGGCGATGATGACGGCCAGGATTTTGCGGCTGGAGGCCGAACCTAGCCGCACCAACTCGAGGTGTCGCAGCTGGGATTGCTTGAAATCGGGGAACTCGACGACGGCGGTTTGGTGCGTGAGGTGCGCTAAAAGCCGTACGGTGTTTTCCATGACGTCTTCGATGCCCTGTGAGGTCGTAAAGAACTCTGTAATGGCGCGGCGTTCCGGGACCGAAAGCGGTTTGATCTGGTCGATCTGGTCGACGAAATAGCGGTACCCCTTGTCCGTAGGGACGCGCCCGGCCGAGGTGTGCGGCTGGCAGATATAGCCTTCTTCTTCCAGGGCGGCCATGTCGTTGCGGATGGTTGCGGCGCTGACGCCCAGGCGGTGGCGCTCTACCAGGGATTTCGAACCCACCGGTTCCTGAGTTTCGACGTAATCTGTGACGATGGCTCGCAAAACATCCAAGCGCCGATTCGCGGCCATCACTACCCTACCTCTCTAAACTCCAGTTAGCACTCGCACCCTTCGATTGCTAATCATACCTCGCTTTGAGGCCTGAGGCATTTCCGCCCCACCACCCACGCAACTTTCTAGCCCGCGCCCAGCAACGGCCCTCGTCGGGGAAAATCAAGGTAAAATCGCATCCGTGAGCACTTCGACGCATCCTGATTCTTCCCTGCCCCCGGCCTGGCGCAAAGCGCTGGGTTGGGGCGTGATGGCTCTGACTGCCGTGCTGGCGGTGCTTTCCGCGCTGCACTTTGTGGGGGTTGTGGCGTATCTGGGGCCGGGCGGGTTGCAACTGCCGACCGGGGATACGTGGTTGAACTATCGCGAATCTGGCGCGGCTTGGCTGGCGCTTTCCGCCGAGCAATGGGGCGGGATGCTGGGGACGTGGGTGGCTTACGGGTGCCTGGCGGTGGCGGTGGGGTGGCTGGGCCTGGCGCGTTGGGGTGACGGACGTTCGTCGCGGGTTCCGTTGTTGGCCCTGGTCGAGGCCGTCGCCACGGTGTTGTTTGCGCTGGTCGCGGCCTTGGCGGCCGGGGTTTCGGTGGTGTTGTCGGGTGGTACCATGATGGCCTTGGTCGAGGTTCCCCTTTGGGCGGTGGTGGTGCCGGCGCTGCTGGGTGCCCTGGCGGTAGGGGTTGCCGGGGTACGGCTGGGGTGGCGAGTCTTACGTTCTCTACTGCGTGAGGAGCCGGTTCAGGCTGGGACGGCTGGTCGGGCTGGAACCGCAAGGACGGCCTCGACCAGGCACACCAACGCAAGCACAAGCCGCGCCGGAACCGCAAGGGCGGCCTCGACCGGGCGAAAACCCGACACCGACACAAAGCGAGGTGCGCGATGAACCTGTTGGGATTGGCGATTTTGCTGCTCGGAGCCGGGACGCTGCTGGCGGCGCGCGTGCCGGTGCTGGTGGCGCTGGGGCTGCCGGCGCTGGGGGTGGCGCTGTTCGGTGGCGGGAGTGCGATGGCGCAGACTCTGGGCCTGCAGCTGATTTACCCGTTCAATCTGTGGAACTTTGCGGGCTTCGTGATATGGGCGGCGGTGGCGGCGCTGGTGGTCGAATCGGGGCTGGCGGTGTCGTGGATGTCGGCGCTGCTGCGCGTTGCCGGGCGACAAGCCACCGCGGCGCGGCTCGATAACCTGGAGGATTCCTTCCTGGGTTTGCCGCTGACGGCAGTGACGCTGTTACTGCTGGCCGGGGTGCCGGTTTTGCCGAATCAGCATTTCTTGGTGCTGCAGATGCTGGTGGTTCTGGTGCCGCTGGCGGTTCTGGTCGGGGGCTGGGTGGTGCTGAGCGCCCCGGCGATGTCGCAGGTCAAACTGCGCCAGATGCGCTCTACCGACGGCGGAGATTCGTGGAAAAACCACGGCGGCGGCCACAGCCGAAGTGCGCGAGGACGGCTCCACGCGCCGAGTCCAGTCCAAAGCGGCGGCCTGGCGAGTGCTGTTGTTGCCGATGATGCTGGTGTTGGGGATGTTAGCCGCGGTGGTACTGTTGCCGGTGGGGCTGGGGGATTTGGCCGGGCCGGTATGGGTGATTGTGCTGGTCGCGGGAATTCTGCACTGGCGGCCTGGGGTCAGCGCCGCGGTTCAAGCTTCGGTGCCGGGGCGTTTTTCTTGGATCGCCCTGGCGGGTTGGCGCACTCTGCGCCTGGTCGGGGTGGTTTCGGCGAATCTGGGGGGAGGGTACCTTTTCGGCGCGGCCTTGGCGGATTGCGGTTTGGAGCTGCGCGATCTGCCCGCGGGCGGCACCGGTGTGCTGCTGGTTTTGGCCTTGGCTGTGGTGGGAGCGGCGGTGCTGGGTAAGGCCGTCGGGCCCATTGCCGGGGCGGTAATCATGGTGGCGGTATTGTCGCCTTCCTGGCGCTGAGTGCCGACGCTTCTGCGGTGGCGGCGGCGGCGGGCAACATCCTGACTTCCCTGCTGGTGGGCGCGACTTGCCTGGGCGGCATCCTGGCGCGCCTCCTGCCGCCGCGCACCCAACCCTGGCCCCCTCACCGCCACCCCTGTGGCCTAGCCGCGCGGCTACTTCTTGGGAGTCACCCCAGGCTTGGGGGTGTCGGTTTTACCTAGTGGCGCTGTCGTTGCTCTTGGCAGTGTCGTAAAGCTTCTTCAGGTCGTCCACGGACCCCAGTCCCAGCTGGCTCAGCAGTGCAGCCAAGGTCTTAGAATCCGACCCCTTCAGGGCTTCGGCAACTTGTTTCAGGGCATCGGCTTTCGCCTTCTCGGCGGCAGCCGCGGCATCGGCCTTGATTTTCTCGGATTCGGCCAAAGTGCCACTGATTACCTTAGACGCCTCGTTCCCCAGCCGCGCACCATTCACCAGCTCGGCCACCTTGGCGCTGACCGCATTCGGGCCACCCACCACAATGGTCTTTTCAGAACCGTGACGGCGCAAGGCCTGGTACGAGGAATCCGGAAGGACTTTGGTCTTCGTCAACAACATCGCCGCATTTTGGTCGGCCGCCAGAGCTCCACCCGAAAGCGCATCTGGGAAATTCTCTCCGGTGGCGAGGACCGCTGCGGTAGTACCCGGCTGGGTCGTAGCCAGCTGTGCCGCCGTTTCATAGCGATCCGCACCGTAGATAGCTTGGATTTCCCACGCCGAAGGTCGTCGGCCACGGCGTGTTCTGTACCGCGCGGGCAGCCGGTCCACCCACAGCGGTAATCTTCAACGGCCGGGTCTGACCCAACTGAGAGATATAACCGTAAGTCTGGGGATCCAAGACATTACCTTTGCTAATCAACATCAACGCGCCTTTACGACCGGCCGCGGCGCCTGCGACCAAAGCATCCGGGTAGCTGATCCCGTCAGCCACGAACAACTCCAACGGCTTTTGTGGAGCCGCACCAACCAAGGACTCTGTAGCTCGATTGACTGCCACCGAGGTCGCATAGCGATCCGGACCGGCAATGCGAGTCACAGTAATACCCGCATCCTCCAACTCAAACTGATCATAAGGAGTAAGCGGTACTTGTCCACCAACTAGATACAGATTCTTCTTACCAGAAGTCTTGATCTGGTCCATCAAGGCCGGCTCCAAGCCAGTCTTCCATGAAGTCAACAGAATCGGTGCTTTCAAGGCAGCAGCGAAAGGTGTGGCCGAAAGCCCATCAGGGTGCAGATTGCCATCTACCAAAACCAGAGAATCACCGGGGAACTTCCCCATCTTCCACGCTGCAATGGATGTCAGCACACGGTTAGAACCCTCGGCGCGCAGGGTGTTCTTTGACAAGGCCTTCGCCAGGCGTTTCTCGTCAGCAGCAGCCTTTTTGTCTGGCCTAGTGTCTGTCTTGCCGTTACCCGTTCCTGAACCTTCAGTACCAGGCTTAATCCCGTACTTCTTCAACAGCTCTTCCTCAACCTTCTTACGGAGAGCCTCTTCTTCTTTCTTCTTCTTCTCGGCCTCAGCCTTGGCCTTTTCCTCCGGTGTCATTTTGTTCTCTTTGATGACTTCCTCAAAGGTTTTGCCTGACATAATCCCTTTAATCATGGTATCGGTACCAGTTGCTTCCTCAAGGGCAACCTGTGAGGCTTTGATCGGATCATCCACCATGCCCAAGGCACTCTGAGCTTGCATCAAAAGTTTGCGCGAAAGCTCAGGATCAGAAGACTTACGAGCCCGCTCCCACAAGGACTTCAGCTGGTCGGTCGCTCCCAGCACGGTATTCGCAGCCGTGTCGGCACGGCCCGCGTGGCGTTCCATATCGGAGACCAAGGTACGAAGCTGGGGCTTCAGCGAAGCAGGGGCGGTAGCCAAAGCGTTGCGGGCCGCCGTCAGCATGTCGCCGATGCGGATTTGACGACGCATAATATCGGGCTGCGCGGCGACCGCCCGGTTGTAGTAACTCTCTATTTGATCGGTAATCTGATCGATTTCGCCCTGGTCTTTTACGACCTTGCCTTGCATAGCGTTCTTTAACAGCTCCATCATGTGCTTGGCATTGGCGATATTCAGTAGATAGTTAGGCATCTGATTCGCCAAATCCGCCAGTTTCGGTGCCAGTTTATCCACCTTAGGAACATACTTGCTGTCGAGCGGATTAGGCTTCTTGCTAAGCTTGGCAGTCACGCCGGTATCCGCAGCTTCACGGGACTTCACTGCCGCATCATAGGCCGCCTGAGCCGAGTTCACCGCGTCACTGGCTTTGGCGTAAGCATCGGGGTTAGTATCTGGGTCAATCTGTGCCAAATTTATTCTGCGCCACACTCAGTTTGTCACGATTCAACAATTCTTGTTTCTTCGCCTCGTTGGCAGACTTCCGCAACGTAAAGAGGTCATCGGCCCAGGTGTTGTAGTCGGTCACAAAGCTATCATTTTGATTCTTTACCTCTGTCTGCCATTCGTTCTGTCGAGCTACCGCCTGGGTATTGAAGGCATTCTTAGCCGTAGTCGCCATATCATAGAGGCCCTGGGCCCAACCTTGATTCATCTGTGCCGAAGCTACCGCTTTGGTGGCGGTCTCTAGGTTTGCAGCCTGCTGCTGGGCTTCCTCCGTGTAGCGCTGCAGTTCGAAAGTTACTTCTTTAGTAGCATCATTCAACCACTTCTTCAGATCCGCACCTTTCGCAGGCTCCTGGGCAGTGCCATCTTTGAATCCAGTCTTGATTACCTTCTGATTTCCCGGATCATCTGGGTACTCAAATTTGATGTCGTCCTTAATCCACTGTGGAAGGCGCCCGTAATAGTTGGGCGTATTGTCGTAGTCCGCTTCGATATTGGGAGAATTGTAATTCTTCAGATTATCCAGTGCTGTGGTCAGGTACGCGACAATATTGTCATACTTAACCTTCTTTTCGTTCTGCGCCTTTTCTTTGGCTTGCAAATCTTTGATTTCTGCAGCCATGCTGTTAAAATTATTCAGCATGTCATTATACAAGCCCAACATAGAGTCTTTCCCAATGTCACCGCTGGCACAGTTCGAACCAGTAACCTTCATCCCGTCGGTGGTAGTATTGGTCGTCCCCATGTTGTATTTATAGAGTTCTGGCCGGGCTTGGCCGCCCACTTTCCCCACAAACGTAGAAGCCAGGGTGCCATCATTACTCTTTCTGACGGTTGTATCAATAGTTGACCCACTGGCGACGGCACTCTCAAAAGTATCATCTTTGCGCGTATCGGTAATCTTGACACCTTCTATTACCTTTGTCGGCTTTACAGTAGAAGACTTATCCAGATACCTGATTTCTACCGGCTGACCATCAATGCTGTCTTCCACACCCCCGGCTGGCACCACCGGCGTACCACACAGGGCCTTTTGAATAATCTTCATCGCGTCCAACGCTGCGCCCTCGGAGGCAGGATTTGGAACCAATACCTCGTCAGCTCCGACAGGACGACTGTTCAGGAACTGGGTAAAGTCGGTTTGCTGTGCATCCAGAATGATACCTTTCCCCACGTGGATATCCCACCAGGGTTCCCTTTGCTGTCAATGACTGGCGCACCAATGTCTTTCGGAATCACAGTGATGTTTTCAGGGTCTTCCCAACCTTTACGAACCGACTCCCAACCAATGGTTCCCAGTTCCTTGTCGTCTTTAAAGCTGGGGTGGCTTTCACGCCACTGATTCCACTGCTGCACCTTGGAACGGGGGCTGGCCGTCATGTCGTTAACCAACTTGGTGATGGGGAGCTTGGTCTGTAAAAGCCGACATCTGCGGCATTCCGTCGAAAGGTCGCCACCCAAAGAAGGTCCCGCCGGTTCCACTCATGTTACCGTTCACCCCGGAATCCACCACCTTTACCGGAGTGGCCACATTCGCTGGAACCTTGCGATCCAAACGAGCGATAACTACCTGGGTCGCTGCCCTGGGATCGAGTTTAATAGAAGACACCCAAAAGACTTTCTCTGGGTCTTTTTCCGCTTTTACCGGAAGGCAAAACTTCTGGCCCGAAAGTTACTCGTACTGGGAAACCATTTACTTCACTGGGGGTTTTTGAGAAAAAGTCGTAAGGCGATGTGTTTGAGGAAAATACACTGTTTTATTGTGGCGATGTGTTGGTCGTCCAGGAGAACACCGGTACATTCAGCCAAGGCTATGCCCCATTTGTTTTGTTCGTATTCCCCTTTGCGTAGAACCTCTACTCGCGCCACAGCACTGTTTTGCGCGGTGAGTCCAGAGGAGTTTTGCGCAATGGGGTCGCCATCCAAGGCAGCGGCGGGGGCAAGGCCGGCGAGGGTCAGGCCGGCGGTGGCCAGCACGGCGACCGCAGCGCGGTTCAGCTTCTTCAACACATCGTGGCGTTCCACTTTATCCTCCTCTGATTCCATCCGTGGAAAATGGCGCAAAACCCGATCCGGACAGGTTTCACCAAGCGCATCCATTCGCTCTGCCATTAGCTTCGACGGCTCGTTTCAATTATTAAGCAAATCCCCGGAATTCAGGGAAATATCCCCCTTCACCCAGGCCCTTCCCATAATGCCAGTTCAGCGCCTGAAAGTATCCTGAAACCGCAAGTCAGAGCCCCTTTCTGTACTCCCTTCCAGCACCTCTACAGCCCTGCTGTTACCAAATTGTTACATTCTTGTCCAGACATAGCTCCCTCCTGCACTCCCGGTCGAGGTGCGGTAGTTACGAACGCGGTCGAGGACGGGTGCTAGGGGATGTCGGTGAGGCGGCGGGTGACGGCGTCGGCCAGCAGGCGTCCCCGCAGAGTCAACACCGCGCGAGGCCCGCCCGGACCAGACAGTGCCGCCGAATCCAACAGGCCCTCGTCAGCCAACTCCCTCGCCGCCGCAATCAATCCCGGGTGCAGCTCCTCGAAAGCTGCCAAGACCAAACCTTCGCGCAGGCGAATCTGCAGCATCACCGTTTCCAGCCAAGCACTTTCCCCATCCAGGACCTCCGCATCTTCCAGCGGCAAGACCCGCAACCACGCCGGAACCTCATCCCGCACAGAACCCCCAACCCCACGGCCTCGCCGGGGTCCCCACCCGCCGCATCCGCAACCGGGCCATTCACCCGCGCCATCCTCTAAACCCTGCCACCCTGGCCTCGACCGCCGCCGCCCAACGCAGAGGCGACTTCAAGTTCCAGAAACGCACGCCACGGCCACTATCCGCCCCGGCCAAATCCGCAGCCCCACCGCCAACTCCACCAGCCCCAAATTCCAAGTGCGAATGCGCGCCCGGCCCGAAACCCAGCCAGTCGTGGTTCGCCCAGTAGTTCAGGTTGTGGCGGCACTCTCGCCCGGGCTTGGCCCAGTTGGAAATCTCGTAGCACTCCAGCCCGGCGGCCCCCAACACCGCATCGGCCAGCTCGTATTTATCGGCTTGGTCATCTGGATCGGTTGCGGCAATCTGGCCGTGTCGCAGCGCGCGTCCCATCGCGGTATTCGGCTCGATCACCAGCGCGTAGGCCGAAATGTGTTCGACACCCAAGTCCAGAGCCGCTTGCAGGGAATCGCGCCAATCCTGCAGCGATTCCCCCGGCGTGCCATAGATCAGATCCACAGAGACTTGCAGGCCCAGCGCCTGCGCCGCTCGCACCCCCACCTCGAGGTTCGCCTGGGTGTGAGTGCGATCCAGCGTGCGCAGCACGTGCCCGACCGCGGATTGCATTCCGAAGGAAATCCGCGTGAAACCGGCCCGAGCCAAAGCCTCCAGGTACCGCGCACCGACCGTGTCGGGATTCGCCTCGGTGGTGACCTCGGCACCGCGCGAAAGCCCGTAAATTCGCCGCAACTGGGCCAAAATCCGCCCCAGGTCCGCCGCGGAGAGCACGGTGGGGGTACCGCCCCCCGAAGAAGACCGTGTCGAAGCCGCGCGAAGTCGGTTGCAATGCCGGTTGCGAAGTCGGTTTCGGGGACGGCTGTAGTCCGGGTCGAGGTTCGCGCTGTACTTCCGGCGAGGGTCGCTCATCGGTTCCCGGCGAGGGTCGCCCCCCAGCTTCCAGCCCAGCCCAGTTCGCCGCACCGGCCCTGTGTAGCACAGTATCCGCCAGGCGCAACTCGGAAATCACGGCATCGGCGTAGCCGTCGACCCCGGGCCCCAGCTGCAGATTCGCATAGGTGTTGAAGTCGCAATACCCGCACCTGCGCAGGCAGTATGGCACATGCACATAAGCCGAAATTTTCCGTTGGCCCAACACTGTTTTCCCGGTTCGAGGTCGCCCTATTCGTACCAGGCCGGGCGCGGTTTCCAGCCGGAATCTGCCGGTTTTTCGCCCTGCGCGGTTCCGGCCAGGCTCTCAAGTCCAGCCCGTCGGGCAGCCCTGCCTGCATCTCGACCCGCAGCCCAGCCAGCGTCCCGACCGGCGTCCCCGAAAGTCTGAAGCGACGCCCGCTCCTGGGCCGAGCCCCGCTCCAGGCGCCTGGCGCACAGGGTCGCACATCGCGACCCTCGCGCCCGGCGCGACGCTCGAAAGCAGTCACTACGCGGCCCTCGAAACGCGGCGCGAAACCACCGCGATCGCCTTCGGGGTCGCGCGAATCGGGACGCTTGCCGGCAAAGTCATTGACCAAACCGGGGGTGGATTCAATCACGTTGCGTTGCTGCCAGGCATAGTCGTCCCAGTCCGTCGCCAGGCGCCACAGCCCGCCGTCCTCTAAGATGGCCGCGGCGACGCGCCCGAATTCCGGCCCGACCAGGCGACGCTTTTTGTGGCGCGCCTTGGGCCAGGGGTCAGCAAAGAAAGTCCACAGTTCCCGTACCTCGGATCCACCTTCGCGCAGGGTCCCCTCGCCGCCATCTTCTCCCAGCCCGAACAAAATCGGCAGGGCCTGAACCGCATCCAGGTCCGTGATACGCAGATTCGGCAAGCCGTCATAGACGCGCACCGCGTTCGATACCGCCTTGGCCACCCCCGGCAGCCACACCTCGAAACCCAGGAAGTTCACGTCGGGATTTTGGGCGGCGGCTGCGGTGATCTGTTCGCCGTTGCCGCTGCCCACCTCGACGATCAAAGGTGCCTCGCGGCCAAAAACCACGCGCACATCTAGGCGCGTCCCCGCCGCCACCGCGGTGGGAGTCACCCCCGCGCGGCAGGTCCAGCAGATAAGCTCCGCGATATTTCTGGAAGGTCCGCTCCAGGGTGTCGCCCATGCGGTCACCGCGCCTGGCAAAGGTCCGAATCGGTCGATAAAAGCGCTTTTCACCTGCGGTTTGGCCCCCGTCGAGGTCCGCCGCTACAGTCCCGTCAACGGCGGCGGTACCGGCCAAGGCAGGGTCACCTTCCCCGACCGCGACGTCCTCGCCACGGGAACCTACCCGGCCGTCCTCGCCACGGGTTCCACCAACGTAACCCGGCTCACCTCGATCACGGCCGCCCTCGCCGCGCGACAACCGACCCTCGCCGTAACCCGAATCTTCGCCGACCTCGTCCGGGTCGAAACGCACCGTACGACTCACTTTTTTGGCTCCTCGGTAGACAGGGCGGCGATGAAGGCCTCTTGTGGGACCTCGACCGAACCAATGGCTTTCATGCGCTTTTTTACCGGCCTTTTGCTTTTCCAGCAGCTTGCGTTTACGCGTGATGTCGCCGCCATAGCACTTGGCTAACATGTCTTTGCGCAGCGCCCGGATGTTTTCCCGCGCGATGATTCGCGTCCCGATGGCGGCCTGGATAGGCACCTCGAACTGTTGGCGCGGAATCAGTTTGCGCAGCTTCTGGGCCATCGTGGTGCCATAGGAATACGCTGCGTTTTTGTGGACAATCGCGGAAAACGCGTCGACCTGTTCTCCGTTCAACAATATATCCACCTTCACCAGATCCGCGGCTTGCATCCCGTCCAAGTGATAGTCCAGCGAGGCGTAACCCTTGGTGCGCGACTTGAGCTGGTCAAAGAAATCAAAGACGATTTCCCCCAGCGGCAAGGTGTAATGCAATTCGACGCGGTCAGCGGAAAGGTACTGCATATTCTTCATGTTGCCGCGCCGGTCCTGGCACAGCTCCATTACCGGCCCCACGAAATCCGAAGGCGTGATGATGGTCGCCGCCACCACCGGTTCGCGCACCTCGGCCACTTTCCCGTCGGGGAAATCCGAAGGATTGTCCACCTGGGTTTCGCGCCCATCCTCACTGACCACCACGTATTCCACGTTCGGAGCGGTGGAAATCAGGTCCAAACCGAACTCGCGCTCCAGGCGTTCGCGAATAATCTCCAGGTGCAGCAAACCCAAGAAACCGCAGCGGAAACCCGAACCCAGCGCCGCGGAAGATTCGGGTTCGAAAGTCAAGGACGCGTCGTTTAGCTGCAACTTATCCAAGGCGTCGCGCAGCACCGGGAAATCAGTACCGTCGATGGGGTACAGCCCGGAATACACCATCGGCATCGGGTCGCGATACCCAGCCAAGGCCTGGGTCGCCGGCTTTAGCGAGCTGGTCACGGTGTCGCCCACGCGGGATTGCCGCACATCTTTCACCCCGGTAATCAGATAGCCGACTTCCCCCGCGCCGATCCCGGAAGTGGGCTGCGGTTCGGGGCTGATTACCCCGATTTCCAACAGTTCGTGGGTGGCGCCGGTGGACATCATCCGGATTTTTTGCCGCGCCGAAAGCTCCCCGTCCACCACGCGCACATAGGTCACCACCCCGCGATAGGTGTCGTAAACCGAGTCGAAAATCATGGCGCGCGTGGGGCCTTCGGCCTGGCCGACGGGGGGCGGCACCTGCTGGACAATGCGGTCCAGCAACTCGGCCACGCCTTCGCCGGTTTTCCCCGAGACCCGCAGGCAGTCATCCGGTTTGACTCCCGATCAGGTTCGCCAGTTCCTCGGCGTATTTGTCGGGTTGCGCACCGGGGAGGTCGATTTTGTTCAAGACCGGAATGATTTCCAGGTCGCCCTCCAGCGCCAGATACAGGTTCGCCAGGGTCTGCGCCTCGATCCCCTGCGAGGCATCCACCAGCAACACCGCCCCCTCGCAAGCCGCCAGAGACCGCGAAACTTCGTAGGTAAAGTCGACGTGACCGGGGGTGTCGATCATATTCAAGGCATAGGCCGCATCGCCGACCTGCCACGGCATCCGCACCGCTTGGGACTTGATGGTGATGCCGCGTTCGCGTTCAATATCCATACGGTCGAGGTACTGCGCGCGCGCTTCGCGTTCACTCACCACCCCGGTGATGCCAAGCATCCGGTCAGCCAGGGTGGATTTCCCGTGGTCGATGTGGGCAATAATGCTGAAGTTCCGAATCAGCGCGGGCTCGGTCGCGGCGGGCTGAATCGTCTTCATCAGGGCGTCATTAGGGATGGGCATCGCTTTCCTCTCTCAGAGGGACATTGTCACATTTTTCACCTCGGGTCTAAATCTGGTGCCCGTCTCGAGGCCGGGTAGGTACGGTCCGCCTCGAGGTGCGGTGGTGGGGTCCCCGGTCGAGGTGCGTTATGGGGCAGTCGGTAAATTTGTGTGGTGGGGGGAGACTGAAGTATTATGTTCCTTTGTGTGTCGCCGGAAAGACCGAGCGACGAAGAAAACCCAATTTTTCAAGAGGATACGAAGTGGCAAATATCAAATCTCAGATGAAGCGGATTCGCACCAACGAGAAGGCTCGTCTGCGCAACCAGGCAGTTAAGTCCGAACTGAAGACCTATGTGCGACAGGCCCGCGAAGCCATCGCCGCTGGGGAAAAGGAAACCGCCGAAGCCAAGCTGCGCGTTGCCACCCGCAAGCTCGATGTAGCTGCTTCCAAGGGCATCATCCACAAGAACCAGGCTGCACAGCGCAAGTCCAAGCTGGCTGCTCAGGTCGCGGCGCTCTGAGCTTTGATGCAGTGGCTGCCCCGCGCAGTGATTTATCTACTAACTAAAGGTGGAATCGAGAGTTATCGATTCCACCTTTAGTTTTATCCACTATTTCTTCTATCTATTTCCTCGACCAAGCAAAGAATTTCTAAAACCTCGAGATAAGCGCTGTTTCGCGCAGATTTATATCAGAGATTATTGACGGATTTACTAGCTTTAGGGTAGGCTCCCCTAAAGTAAGGTGCTGTTAGTAGCACGAGGTAAAAGAAAGGTTCAAAGTGTTTCTAGGAACGCTTCTCATTGGGCTGCGAGAAGGCATGGAAGCCGCCCTGATCGTCGGAATACTAATCGCTTTCATCACCAACCGTGGCGATCACAAAGCCCTGAGATACCTGTGGTGGGGTGTGGGCCTGGCCGTAACCCTCTCTCTGACTGTCGGCGCGATCTTCACTTTCGGTGCCAGCACCGTCCCCTTCAAGGCCCAAGAAGTACTGGGAGGTTCGCTTTCCATCCTGGCGGTGGTCCTGGTTACCTGGATGGTTTTCTGGATGGCCTCCGCCGGCAAAACCATGAAGCAAGAGCTGGAACAATCCGCCTCCCATCGCCTCTCCTTCGGAGGGCCCATGGCGATGTTCTGGCTCGCTTTCATTTCCGTGGGTCGTGAAGGCCTGGAAACTACCCTGATGCTGTGGGGCTGGGCCATGCAGCCCATCACCCTGCTAGGGGCACTTTGCGGCGTGGGCCTGGCCGTCGTGCTGGGCTACTTTGTATTCAAGGGATTGCTGCGCATCAACTACACCAAGTTCTTCCTCTGGACCGGCGTATTCTTGATCATCGTTGCGGCCGGCATCTTGGCCTACGGCATCCACGACCTCCAAGAGACTGCAATCCTGCCCGGACCTTTCTCGGGTTCGCCCATCACCCCGACTGACTTCCGCACCGGTGAAGTCATGACCGGGTTCTTTACCCCGATTCCCTACTGGGGTGCCGCCTACCCCTTCGGCTGGGCCTTCGACTACAGCAATGTCATCAGCCCCGACGGCGCTCTGGCTTCCTTCTTGAAGGGCACTATCGGATTGACTCCGCAGATGTCCTGGCTGGAAATCACCGTTTGGTTCATCTACCTGGTCGTAGTACTGCCCCGCTTCATCAACAAGATGCGCGTTCCACGCGCGGTGAAAGAAGCCCAGAAAGCCAAAGCCAACGCCAAGGCGCAAACCGAAACTCCGGTCGAAACCGCCACCGAACCTCGACCCGGGGACGACACCGAAACCACCACCGAAAACTCCGAACCTCGACCCGGGAAGGAAAACCCGACCGGGGAAGACGAATCGAACCCCGTCGGGGCCGGAGAAACCAAAGCTATTTCACAAAAATAAACACCAATCCGAAAGGAATAGAGAATGAATAAGAAACTGAACTGGCTAGTGCTGGTTCCAGCCTCGGCGCTGTTGTTTGGTACGCTGACGGCTTGCGCTTCTAACGAAAGAAGGATACGGCTGCACACGACAAGGCTTCGAGCGGCAAAGCCCTGACCGTTTCCTCCACCGACGACGCCTGTAAGGTGTCCGCCGCCGAGGCTACTTCGGGTAACGTAACCTTCCAGATTAAGAACGATGGTTCCAAAACCACCGAGTTCTACCTGCTGGGCAAGGACGGCCTGCAGATTGTGGCAGAAAAGGAAAACATAGCTCCCGGCTCTTCGGCCCAGCTGACCGCCCTGATGCAGCCCGGCGACTACTTCACCGCTTGCAAGCCCGGCATGCGTGGTTCGCACGTGGGTAAGGCCGCCTTCACCGTTACCGGTAACCCGGTCAAACTCAGCGGCCAGGATCAGGAACTGTTGGACGCCGCGGTGACGAAGTACGTTGACTTCGTCAAGAACGAAGTACAGGAACTCGAGCCGCTGGCAGACGAGTTCGCTAAGGCTTACATCAATGGTGATGATGCCAAGGCAAAGAAAATGTTCGCCTCCATGCGTACTCACTACGAACGCATCGAGCCTATTGCCGAGGCGCTGGGTTCCTTGGATCCGCGCCTTGACTACCGCGAGATCGACTACTTGGCTGAGGCCGATCAGTTGAAGAAAGATGACCCGACCTTTACTCAGTGGCTGGGCTTCCACCGCATCGAAAAGGATCTGTGGCCGCCGGCCGCCGACGCCAAGCAGCCTGACGGTACTTCCGCCCTGGATGGTTGGTCTCCTTCCACCCCCGAGAAGCGCAAGGAAATCGGTGAAACCCTGGTTTCCGACGTAAAGAAGCTGAACGAAACCGTGTCTGATCCGAACTTCATCAAGGATCAGGGCCTGAACATTCTTCCGTTTCGAACGGCGCTTCGGACCTGCTGGAAGAAATCGCCAAGACCAAGGTGACCGGTGAGGAAGACTGGTGGAGCCACTATGACCTGTGGGACTTCCAGGCTAACTTGCAGGGTGCCAAGATTGCCTACGACTTGGTGAAGCCCATTGCGGAGCGCAAAGGCGAGGAAGGCAAGAAGCTGACCGCCGATATCGACAAGCAGTTCGCAAAGTTGCAGGCTGTGCTGGACAAGTACGGCAGCCTGGAAAAGGGCTACACCATGTACAATGAGGTGACTGCCGAGCAGCAGCGTGAACTGGTTGACCAGATCGAGGCTGTGCGTGATCCGCTCTCCAAGCTGACTGCTACGGTGCTGGGCATCGAGTAAGAGCTTAGATCAAACATGCTTTGGCGTGGGGTTCGGCATGGAAATGTCGGGCCCCACGCCCTAGCAATATCAGGTAAACATTCGGATTGAAGAAACATAACCAACCGGAGGAAAGATGAGCGAAGAGAAAACTGGACAGAGCGAAGAGACATCGCGCCAGGCCGAAGAGGTTAAGGCTGGGGCGGCTGAGGCAGGGACGGCTAAGGCTGGTAAAGATACTGCGGCCGGGGTGGAAAAGGAAAAGAAGAAGGAACCCTTTACGCTTTCCCGGCGCGCCATGCTGGGTCTGATGGGCGGCGGCATCGGCGCCCTGGCGGTGGGAGCCGCGGGCGGCTTCGCCATCGGGGAAAGCACGGGGCCGCCACCGGCGACAACGTTTTGGAAACACTGGAGTACCCCTTCTATGGAGAGGTACAGGCCGGAATCATCACCCCGCAACAGGACCAGATGCATTTCGCGGCCTTCAACATTCGTGACGACCAGGGACGCGATGACCTGATTGAGCTGCTGCAGGACTGGACCTATGCGGCTTCGCGTATGTGCATGGGCCTGGAGGTTTCCGCCAAGAGCGCCTTCGAAGGCAACGAATACGCACCCCCCCGCTGACTCCGGTGAAGCCACGGACCACGGCGTCAACGGGCTGACCATCACCTTTGGCTTCGGTCGTTCGCTGTTCGAGGACGCCAACGGCAAGGACCGTTTCGGTATCCGCGACCAAATGCCCGAGGATTTCAAGCCGATGCCGAAACTGGTAAACGACTTCCTGGACCCCGAGATTTCCGATGGCGATATCTGCATCCAGGCCTGCGCCAATGACCCGCAGGTGGCGGTGCACGCGATTCGTAACTTGACGCGCATCGCTTTTGGTCGCGCCACCATGAAGTGGTCCCAGCTGGGCTTCGGGCGCGCGTCCTCGACTTCGCGTGCACAGGTCACCCCGCGTAACCTCTTCGGACAACGGGACGGCACGAATAACCCAAAGGCCGAGGACACCGAGATACTGAAGGAAAACGTGTGGATCTCCGAAGGCCCCAAGTGGTCGATCGGCGGTTCGTACCTGCTGAGCCGCAAGATCGCGATGGATATCGAGATCTGGGACGGCGTGCGTCTGCAGGAGCAGGAGCGCGTGCTGGGTCGCGTCAAAGGCAATGGTGCGCCCCTGTCCGGTGGCGAAGAGTTCACCCCCCCGGATTTCAAGAAGACCGGAAAAGATGGTGAACCCTTGATTGATGAACGTTCCCACGTGTTCCGCGTTCACCCAGACAATAACGATGGGATCCACCTCTTGCGTCGCGCCTACAACTACGTTGACGGCACCGATGACCTGGGGCGCCTGTCCGCCGGACTGTTCTTCATCGTATTTCGAAGGCACCCGAGCGCGTGGCGAAGGTCTACAAGAATCTGTCGCGCGACGACATGTACGTAGAGTACCTAAAGACCTTGTCTTCGGGTCTCTACCTGGTCCCCCCGGGGATCAAAGAAGGAGAATACATCGGTCAGGCCCTGTTCGAGTAAAAAAAGACAAACCACACCGAGCTTACTAGAATAGAAGACGAATACAGTAACACTCGAAAGGAATGATAATGGTAGAAGCAGCCGTTGCTAAAGCAATGCAACAAGCCGTAGTCGATTTGAACGCCCTGGCTCTTCGAGGCAAGCAGATGCACTGGAACCTCCAGGGAAAGAATTTCTTGACCCTGCACGTACAGCTGGACACCATCGTCGATTTCGCACGTACCTCTTACGACGATTTCGCCGAGCGCCTGGTGGCTATCGGTGGCGCCCCTGACGCCCTGCCCCAGACCATCGCTGACCAGACCGTACTTCCTCCCATGAAGCCCGGTTACATCACCACCACCGAGGCTTACGAGCTGGTGGAAAAGGATCTGAACGCCGTGGCCGACGAAATGATTAAGAGCATCGACGATGTCGATCCCCACGATCACCTCAGCGCCGACCTGCTGATCACGACCTCTCGTGAACTGCAAAAGACCGCGTGGATGATTCGCGCCGAGCTGGGCCGCCTGGGCTAACTCGGCTGACCTCAAACATTGCTGGGTGGTGCCCCTGCACTTCGGTGCAGGGGCACCACCCGCCTTAATACCGGGTCGAGGACGGTATCCGGTGGTGCGGTAATTACAGTTCTTTTTGTGGCAGCTGAGGCGCACGGCGTAAAATGTAGGCCTAAGAAAACGCAGTCTATAGAGGATGGAACAGGCAAAGCTGATGGCCGAAAACACCGCGACAGAAACCGAAGTACCAACCTACCGCTACACCGCGCAGCTGGCCGGGCAACTGGAAGAAAAGTGGCAAAAAAACTGGGACCGCACCGGCGCCTTCAACGCCGATAACCCCAGCGGCGACCTCGCCGGGAACCTGGCGCAAAAAGAAAAGTATTTCCTGTTGGACATGTTCCCCTACCCCTCTGGCAAAGGACTGCACGTGGGACACCCCCTGGGTTACATCGCCACCGACGTAGTGGCTCGATACCAGCGCGCCCAGGGAAAGAATGTGCTCTACACCATGGGGTACGACGCTTTCGGCCTGCCGGCCGAACAGTACGCGCTGCAAACCGGCCAGCATCCCGCCATCACCACAGCAGAGAACATCGAAAACATGTCGCGCCAGCTGGCGCGCATCGGCTTGTCGCACGACCGGCGCCGCTCCTTTGCTACCACCGACACTGACTACGTGAAGTGGACCCAGTGGATATTCCTGCAGATCTTTAACTCCTGGTTCGACCCACAGGCCCCCAGACGCGACGACCCGACGAAACGTGGCGCCGCCCGGCCCATCGCTACCCTCGTCGAGGCCTACGAAAACGGCACCCGACCCACCCCTGACGGGCGCCTCTGGTCGGAACTGCAGGCCACCGAAAAAGCCGCGCTTATCGATGCCGAACGCCTGGCCTACGTCGCCTACGCCCCCGTGAACTGGGCACCCGGCCTCGGCACGGTGCTCGCCGACGAAGAAGTAACCGCCGACGGACGTTCCGAACGCGGGAACTTCCCGGTTTTCAAGACGAAACTGCGCCAGTGGATGATGCGGATTACGCGCTATGCGGACCGGCTGGATGCGGATCTGGCGACGATTGACTGGCCGGATAAGGTGCGCACCATGCAGCACAACTGGATCGGGAAGTCCTTCGGCGCTACCGTAAACTTCCAGGTCGAAGCCGGGCAAGGACCCGAGCCGCAGACCCTGCAGGTGTTTACCACGCGACCCGATACTTTGTTCGGCGCGACTTTCATGGTGATTTCCCCAGAACACCCCTTGGTAGGTGACGAGGACGCGGACGCTGCGCAGCTGCAGGTTCCCGATGCGTGGCCGGAAGGGACTCGCCAGGAGTGGACCGGCGGGCATGCCACCCCGCGTGAAGCGGTGGCGGCTTACCGAGCGGCGGCCGCGGCGAAGTCCGAAACCGAGCGCACCGGGGATCTGACGGAAAAGACCGGGGTTTTCACTGGGATTTTCGGCACTAACCCGGTCAACGGCGCGAAAGTGCCGATTTTCGTGGCGGATTACGTGTTGATGGGGTACGGGACCGGCGCCATTATGGCGGTGCCGGCGCACGATGAACGCGACTGGGCTTTCGCCAAGAAGTTCAACTTAGACATCATCCAGACGATTTCCGGACCCGAAGACTTCGATGTGCAGGCCGGAGCTTGGACCGGCGACGGAGTGATAGAGAAATTCCGCCAATGACCAGGTATCCTTGAACGGCCTGGGCAAGGCAGAGGCGATTGCCAAGATATCTGAGTGGCTGGCGCAGGCCGGGCTGGGTGAAAAAACCGTGACTTACCGGTTGCGCGACTGGCTGTTTAGCCGCCAGCGCTATTGGGGCGAACCCTTCCCGGTAGTTTACGGGGCAGATGGCCGGGTACACGCCCTGCCAGAGGAGATGCTGCCACTGGAATTGCCCGAAGTCAGTGACTTCCGTCCGCGCACTTTCGATCCCCAGGACGCCGATTCCCAGCCCGAGTCCCCACTGAATCGCGCCACGGAGTGGATGGAGGTGGAACTGGACCTGGGTGAAGGCAAGCAGGTCTATCACCGCGATTCCAACACCATGCCGAACTGGGCGGGTTCTTGCTGGTACGAACTGCGCTATGCCGACCCGCACAACCCCGACGCGTTGAGTGGCTCGGAAAACGAAGCCTACTGGATGGGGCCGCGACCCGAAACCGGCAATGTTTCGGGTGGTACGGACCTGTATGTGGGCGGGGTGGAGCACGCGGTGCTGCACCTGCTGTATTCGCGATTCTGGCACAAGGTGCTGTTCGACCTGGGATTCGTCTCCAGCTCCGAGCCTTTCCACCGGCTGTTCAATCAAGGCATGATCGAGGCCTATGCCTACACCGATTCGCGCGGCCAATATGTCCCGGCCGAAGAAGTCGAAGGCAGCGAAGAAGAAGGCTTCACTTGGAAGGGCCAGAGCGTCAAGCGCGAATACGGCAAGATGGGCAAGTCGCTGAAGAACATCGTGACTCCCGACCAGATGTGTGCCGACTACGGCGCGGATACCTTCCGCGTCTACGAGATGTCGATGGGCCCGCTGGATATGTCGCGCCCCTGGGAGACCCGCGCGGTGGTGGGTTCCCAGAGATTCTTGCAGCGGCTGTGGCGCAACGTCGTGGACGAGAACACCGGCGCGGTGGTGGTCAGCGACCAGGCCCCGGATTTGGCCACGGCGAAACTGCTGGCCCGCACCATCGCCGACGTCACGGTAGAGTACGACAATCTGCGCATCAACACCGCTATCGCGAAGATGATTGTGTTGAATAACCACTTGACCAGCTTGGATGCGGTCCCGCGCGAGGCCGCCGAGGCTTTAGTGGTGATGGTTGCGCCGGTCGCTCCCCACATCGCCGAGGAGCTGTGGTCGCGTCTGGGGCACGAAGGCGGGATTACGCGGGTGGAGTTCCCGGTGGTGCGTGACCAGAGCTTGTTAAAGGCTGATGAAGTGACTTGCGTGGTGCAGGTTGCCGGCAAGGTGCGTGCTAAGTTACAGGTGGATCCCGAGATTTCCGAGGCAGACCTGCAGGCGGCGGCGCTGGCGGAACCGGCCATCGTGAAGCTGTTGGACGGCAAAGCTCCCCAGCGCGTCATCGTGCGCACCCCGAAGTTGGTGTCGCTGGTTTTGTAGTCGACGCGGGGATGTTGCAGTCCCTCGCACCCGCCCCGGTCGGTTTCGGTGAGAGAGGTGGCCAAGGGGCGGTTTGCGGTCCCCGGTCGAGGTTCGGTTTGCGGTCCCCGGTCGAGGTTCGGTTTGCGGCCCCCGGTCGAGGCCCGGTTTGCGGTACTACGGTAGCGTCCAGTAGGTGAGGACTGCCTTGGCGTCCCCGGCGTCAATCTGTCCTAGCTGAGAGAGTTGCGCGACACCACCGGCGAAAGCCAGCGGATCGCCCTTTGAGGTGGCGGCCTTTTCCAAAGGCAGTACTCCCTCCCATAAGGATTTCCCGTCTGCGGCCCCGTAGGCCATCAGCGCACCGTCGGTGGTGGCGAAGACCATGGTGTCCTCGGTGGAATACAGCACCCGCGCCGGCTTCTTTAGCGTAACGGACGCGCCCTTAGGTGAAATCCAATCGCGGGATTCACAGTTGCTCCACTGGGCGCAAGAATCCGAAACCGGTGTCAGCCAGAAATCGCGGTTCCCGGTCAAGGCCGGGATTTTCCCGCTGTTCAAGGCGGTGGCGGCATTCGAGGCGTCCAGCATCAATCCCGCGCGCAGCTGAGCGTGCAGGGCCTGGGCCGCCACGGTCGGGGCCGAACCAGTAGAAGCCACGGAACCATCGGGATTGTAAATGGCCCACTTAACCTGCACCTGGTCCTTTTCGGTGGGTTCGGCCGAAGCGAAGAAACCGGCCTCTAACATAGAGGCCTGTGATTCCGCGCCCAGACCAGAGGTATCCAGGGTGCCGGTTGAGGAGGCCAGGCCCTGCGAAAAACCCCAGGTGCTTTGACGATTCGAGCCGTCAGACGCACTGGTCAAAGCCCCCGAAAGGGTAATCGAGTTGCGGGTTTGCGTGTTTTGCGGCTGAGCCGCGGTGGCATTAGGAGTCAACACCTTGAACTGCGAGGCGATGGTGTAGTTCGAAGTGATGAAGTCAACCTCTGTACCGGCCCCTCCCCCGGCGCTGACCGCCAGGGGAACCACCAGGAACTTGTCGAAAACCGCGGCCAACACATGTTGCCCGGTGGCCAGACCCCACATGCCTTCGGGCAGGGCCCCCACCTCTATGTTGCCGTCGGGGTGGATGCGCACGATCTTTTGCGCCTGGTCAGATTCACAAACCACGCCACCTTGCCACATCTGTTCCAGGCAATAGTCCAGCGGCAGGTCCGCGTAGGTTTTCTGCCATTGAGCCGTGCCAGAATCCAGATTCACCAAAGCCAGCAGCTGGATTTCTTTGGTGCCGTCGGTGCCTTTGACTAACACCATCTGTTGATTCTGGGTCAACATCCCCGCGCTGCCGGTGCCGTCCATGGATGACACCGAAGCCTGGGCGTCCAGATAATCCCAGCTTTGCAAGGTACGCGGGTCTTTCAGGGCAGAGTCCAAGTCCAGCCGCCAGGCCTGTTTCACGGGCGCGACCTTAGTTATATGGACAATGCGCGCCTGCTCATTGATGCGGCGCATATCCATAAAGAACTGTGTCACGGCCGTAACCAGGACCACGATAGCCCCGATGACCAGGACATATCCAAAGATCCGCTGCGGTTTTGATGGTTTCGTTTCATTCACCCCTCCAGTCTAGCGAGTCAACGGAAATGAAAAATGCCCTCCAAAGTTTTCCACAGATTTTGGGGCGAAATCGAGATTGCCCTGAATTCACATCCTAAAAATTTTTCGCTTGTTTGCCCGTTGCCCACACCGTAGGTTTCGGATATGAGTGTTACGAAAACAGAGATTGACCGCCTGACCTCGGGAGTTTTCGCCCGGGCGCGCGCTGCCGGGGTGGGTTACGTTAACCCCGACGAGGACTTCGCCACGGGTGTTTCTCCGAACGAGGACGCCTCCACGGGTGCCTCCTCAGTTGCGGCTGCGGGTGGTGGGATAAAAGGTGCGGTAAAGGACGCGGTTGGTGAGGCCTTGAAGGTCGCGCCTCGTCCGGGTCCCTCGTTGCGACTGCGCCTGGCTCCTTCCCCGCGCACCGCCACCATGGCGGCGGCTTTCCTGCTGGTTCTAGCTCTGCTGGTTGTGGGGTGGCAGGTCCTCTGCCACCCCCACCCAGCTCCCTTCCGGGCTGGAAGCCTCCCCCGGCGCCACCCTGGGTAGCGCCCTCGACGGGAAACCCCAGGTACCGCCACCAAAGACAGCAAAGACAGCAAAGAACCGGCCTCGGCAAAAAGGGATTCGGCCACGCCACCGCACCTATTACTGCCCGGTTTCGACGGAAAAGAAAATCGTGGTTCACGTCACCGGACAGGTTCAAACACCCGGCCTGGTCTACCTGGCGGATCCCTCGCGGGTGGTCGAGGCGATAGAGGCCGCGGGTGGACCCACCCAAGGGGCGGACTTGGGAGCCTTGAATCTGGCCCGTCTGCTGGCTGACGGGGAACAACTCTATGTTCCGGCCCCTGGGGAGACTCCCCGGTAACTGCTGGCGGTACCAGGGAGTCCCGCGGGGTCTGGCGGCGAGGGTTGGTGGGGTTGGTGGGGTTGGTGGAGGCGCAGGTTTGGTGAACCTCAATACGGCCGATGCCACCGCGCTGGAAACCTTGCCGGGGATCGGTCCGGCCCTGGCCCAGCGCATCACCGAATATCGCCAGCAACACGGTTCTTTCAAAACTGTTGACCAGCTGGATGAAGTCAGCGGAATCGGCCCGGGGCTGCTGGAAAAGCTGCGCTCCAAAGTCACGGTTTAGGAAGCGTGATGACGGCACAAAGCGACGCAAGCCCCACGAACCCAGGCCTGTTTGCGCAGCTCACACCGGATTTAGAGCAGTTCACGCCGGATTTGGCGCGCGGCAACTCGGGGCGTAGAGGTGCGGCCTACCCAAGGGGCGTAGAGGTGCGGCCTGCAAGGGGCGCGGTGCGGCAGTTTACTGATTTAGCTTTGGGGATCGAGGCGCCGCTGGTGCGGCGGGTGCGGCACGAACGCGACTATTTGCCCGTCCCCTGGATCTGCGTCTGGTTCCCGCCGCGCTGTCTCTGTGGTTGGGTTTCCTGTTCCTGGGCGAGGTCGGTAAGGGCGCGGCCGCGGGAATCGCGGTGGTGGCGGGGGCAGGTGCGGCGGTGGCGACCGGAATCGGGCGAGCGCGGCGGCGACGCAGACGCGACCCGACCCGCGGGCACCGTTTGTTTCCCCGCGGCAGTGCCTGGGCGATGCTGGCCCTGGTGGGAGTGTCGCTGAGTATAGGGTTTCGGGCTACAAGCCGGGCGCCTGGAGCTGCGCGACCGCGACGCTTTGGCGCTGCAAAGCACCCAGTCCGGGGCGCGTTTCAACGTCGTGGCGCAAGTCATCTCTACTCCGCGGCAACTCAGTTTCGGCGGACAGATAGTCACGCTGCAGGTGAGGCAGTTCGAGCGCCACGGGAGGGTCTTCGCTTCTGGCGCCAAACTGCGCGCCACGGGGAAAGGCTGGGAGGAAATCGAGCTGGGGTCCTGGGTGCGGCTGCGACTGGGACTGCGAGACCGCGACCCCACCGGAGAATACTTGGGTTTCGCCCAGTCCCCGACCACTCCACAAAGTGTTGGCCGGACCCAGCCCCAGGTACCGCTTCGTGAACTGGGTGCGCGGTGTGTTGCGCGAATCCAGTCAAGCCGCGGGACTGTCTCTGGGCACCCAAACCATGGTCATCGCCATGACGCTGGGATTCACCGGGGAACAAGACCAAGCCGACAAGGACGCTATGCAGGCCTCGGGTCTGGCGCACCTCACCGCGGTTTCCGGGATGCACCTCAGTGTGCTGGTCGGGGTGGTCTTGGCCTTGACGCGAGGACGGACGCGCCTGGTTCAAGTGGCGGCGGCCGCGGTGACCATTGCGGTGTTCCTGGCGATGCTGGAAGGTTCTGCCGCGGTGACTCGCGCCGCCGCCATGGGGGTAATCACCCTGGTGGGACTGGGTTTGGCGCGTCCCGCCCGCAGCATCTCCTCGCTGTGTGTGGCGGTGATCGCCATGCTGCTGGCTACTCCGTGGCAGGCTTCGTCTTGGGGCTTCGCGCTGTCCGTGGTGGCCACCGGGTCGATCGTGACGCTGGGGCACTGGCTGGCGGGGTGGATGTCGCGCTTCCTGCCGGGGATTGTGACCTATCCCCTGGCCGTCAGCCTCGCGGCGCAGCTGGCTTGTTCGCCGCTGATGCTGGGGATGCGCGGGAAACTGCAGGTCTATGCCCTGCCCGCGAACCTGTTGACCGGCACGGTATCTTCGGTGGTGACGATTGGGGGTTTGGTGTTGGTCGCGGTGTGGGGTAGCCGTCTGGGCGGGCTTCCCGGTCCGGGTCGTATCGGGCACGAGGTCCTCGCCCGGGTCACCGGGGCGGGAGCAGACTGGGTGTTGGGGTGGCACGGTTCTTTGCGAAACTGCCGGGGCCGAAGTGCCATGGCTCGCGGCCGCCCCTGGGGTTGTCGGGGTGCTGCTGGTGACGGCCTGCCTGTGCTGGCTGACGTATAGTCTCAGCGAGAAAAAATCCGTTGGAGAGGTTCCTGACTTTCGGCTCGTCGCGGTGGCAGTGGCCAAAAGGCCCGAAACCCGGCGCGGACGGGGTGGACCTGGCGCGGGCGGGGCGGGATCAGCGGGAGCGGCCGCTGGCCAGGCGACACACCTGGAGCACCATGGCTTCCAAGGCATAGGCGGCGTCGCGCGAACCGCCTTTGACCTGCAGGTCCGCCTGGGCGGTGGCGCGGACGGCCTGTCCCAGGCGCTGTGAGTCCCAGCGCTGCAGGGCGGCTTGGGCCTGTTTGGCGACGCGCGGAGGTGGGGCATTGAGGTCGGATTTTTCCAGCCAGCCCGTGTCCAGCACAGCCGAGGGCACCGGGGCAAACAGCTTTAACATCTGGCGCAGTTTCGTGGCCATGGCCGCCACGATCAATACCGCGGGAACCCCGGTGGCCAAGGCGTGGCGCAGACTGGACAGGGCCGCGGTGACGTCACCCACTACCGCAGCGTCAGCCACCTGGAAGCCCGTAGCTTCTATGCGGCCGCGCAGATAAGAATCCACCTCGGCTGCGGTCAAAGGCTTCGAGAGGTCCCCCGCGGTGGTGAGTAACTGGTCCGCGACGGCCAAAAGTTCTTCGAACTCTTCGCCCAGGCATCCACCAGGGCACTGGCCGCGGCCGGTTCAATGCCGCGTCCAGTGGCCTGGGCCTCAGAGATGATGAAGCGCTGTTTTTCCTCGGGCCAACGCAATTCATCGCAAGAAAATACCGCGGCGTGACCGCCGGCGCCGCCCTTGCACAGATCCTGCAGCTTTTTGCCCTTTACCCCGCCCGCGTGGGTCAGGAACAAGAAAGCTTCGGCGCCGGCAGAACTTTGGGAAAGAGCCGAAACATAGGAAACCAGGTCCTCCAGCAGTTCCGCCGGGGCGTTTTCCAAACCCCGCACCACCACCACGGGAGCCCCACCGAACAGCGAAGGAGAGAGTAACTGTGCCAGATAGCCCTTTACATAGTGCGCGGGATCAAGCTCGCTAACCTCGGGAGGGTCGGCGGGGTTGGCCTGCGACAAAACCGCCTGGCGCAAGGAATGCAACGCCCGGTCGGCGAAAACCCGCTGTTTCCCCAGCAGCAACACCACCGGGGCAGGTTTGGCCCTGTGCCAGGGAGGGAAACCCGAACCGCTCTTAGAAGTACTGCTCTTTGCTGCCATACCCAATACCTTACCCGAGACCACCGCGAGGAAAACCCCGCCCCAAAACCACCGCGGCGACCTCGAACTGGGAACCACCAAGGCGACCTCGAACCGGGAACCACCGCGGCGACCTCGAACCGGGAGGGCGGGCGGCCTGCCAGGAAGGGAAACTTAGGCTAGTCTAGAGGAGCGGGGAACCCAACAAGAATGCGAAAAGGAACCCAGATGAGCACCATCTTTACCCAGATAATCAACGGCGAAATCCCCGGGAACTTCGTGTGGGCCGACGAAGTGGCGGTGGCTTTCGGGACCATCGAGCCGCGCTCGCCAGGACACATGTTGGTGGTGCCGCGCGAGGAAGTAGATAACTTTCTGGATGCCTCGCCGGAAATCATCGAGCACTGTTCGCGAGTCGCGCAGATCATCGGTCAGGCCGGGCGCCAGGCCTTCGGGGTACCGCGCGCCTTGATCGTGGTGGCGGGCTTCGATGTGCCGCACCTGCATATCCACGTGATTCCCACGGCATCGATGGAGGTGTTGAGCCCCGAATCCAAGCTGCCTTCAGACCCGCACACCTTGCGCGACAACGCCCAAAAGATCCGCGAGGCGCTGCACGAACTGGGATACGGCGACAACGTCCCCACCGCGGTTTGCAGCCCGAAACTGGACTGACTCGACGGCTGGACGGGCCGATTTGAAAACTGGGCGCAGGTTCGGTATTGTTTTTTATCGCGCCTAGCGCACTGCACCGCTAGCTCAATTGGCAGAGCAACTGACTCTTAATCAGTGGGTTCAGGGTTCGAGTCCCTGGCGGTGTACTTCTCATTTAACGCATCTTTCGCGCCGCAAAGTCGCGCCGCGAACCTCGCCCCGGCACCCCAAGCAACCCCGGCACCGCGAACCTCGCCCCGGCACCCCAAGCAACCCCGGCACCGCAACCAAAGCACCGCCCCCTAAAAACCCGAAAGGGAGCGAAGCCGCTGCTCCGCTCCCTGGGGATATAGACTCGCTGGGCCCTCAGTCCATCTTCATGACCTGCGAGAAAGTCAGCTCGACGGGGGTCTCGCGTTCGAAGATGGTGACCAGCACCTTCAGCTTCTGCGTCTCAGGGCTGACCTCGGAAATCGTGGCGGTCAGGGTCTCGAAAGGCCCGGAAGTGATGGTCACGGTGTCGCCCGCCGCGTAATCCGTGGCGATGGCCTGGGACTTTACCGGCGCGACCTCGACCTGGCCGTCCTCGACCTGGACCTTGGCGGCTTCGGCGGCGGTGGGCGCCAACATGTTGACGACCTCGGCCAGAGACAGCGGCACCGGGTCTTGTTGGTTACCGACGAAACCGGTAACCGCCGGAGTCTCCTTTACCAGGCGCCACGAGTTTTCTTCCATGTCCATCCGCACCAGCACATAGCCGGGAATCCGCGGCCGCTCAACGATTTTGCGACCCTTGGGGCGCAGCTCTACCGTGGTCTCCATGGGGATTTCAATCTGGAAGATGTAGTCCTCCATGCCCGGATTATTCGCGATGCGCTGTTCCAGGTTCTTTTTCACGCGCTTTTCGTAGGCGGAGTAAGTGTGCAGCACGTACCACCGTCCCGGCAGGGAACGCAGTTCCTGTTCGAGGGCGACTTTCAGGGTCCTCTTCGGGGTTGCGGTTTTCAGGGGGCGGCCGCGGTTTCAGTTTCGGGGGCGGCCGCGGTTTTCAGCGTCGATGATTTCGCCGGTTACGGGGTCAACCTGCAGTTCCCCGTCAAGGTCCGCTGTGGTTGCGTCGGGGGTGGTTGCGTTGGTTTCGGTGTCTCGCAAGATGTCTTCCAAGTTTTCTGCTTCAGATGCCACGATTAGCCTTCCATTTGAGTGTTAGGAGAATACCAAGTCAGTTAGAGCCGCGAAGCCCAAGTCGATTACCCCGACGAAAGCCATGATGATCAGCACAAAGACGATAACGACCAAGAAGTAACGCCACAGTTCCTCGCCGGTGGGGTAAACCACTTTCTTCATCTCGTCCACGACTTGGCGAATAAAGAGCCAGATGCGGGCAAAAGAACCCGGTCTTTTTCTCTTCGGCATTCGCAACTTCGGCTTCAGCCATGTTTCCTCCTGTATATAAACGGATGCGCGCACTTCCACCTTCGAAAGGAAAGGGGGATTAGTGCAATGATACGTTTTTTTCACCGCGTTCCACAACGGGGAGCTGATGGGGGCGGGGGTGGGTGGCGCGAGGATGGGAGCGCTTTGGTGCGAAGCGGGTCGAAGCGGTGCGAACCGGGGTACCCGCAGCAGGGAACACTTTGCAGGGCAGACAGGGACTCGAACCTGCAACCTACGGTTTTGGAGACCGTTGCGCTACCAATTGCGCCACTGCCCTAGGGTTGCTGCCTGCTCCGGGTTGGGCTAATGGGAGCAGGCAACCCGTCCATCTTAGCCGCACCTCGCCCGCTGTTTCAAGCCGCAAAAATGCCAGAATAGAGCCATGAGTAAAAATCGTGTTTCTGCGCGTCTAAGCGCCATCGCTCCCTCCGCGACCCTGGTCGTGGACTCTAAGGCTAAAGAACTCAAAGCCCAAGGCAAACCCGTCATCGGCTTCGGTGCGGGCGAACCGGATTTCGCTACCCCCGACTACATCGTGGCCGCAGCGGTCGAAGCCTGCCAGGCCCCGGCGAACCACCACTACACCATGGGGAAAGGCATGGCGGTGCTGCGCGAAGCCATCGCGGCCAAGACCTTGCGCGACTCCGGATATGAAATCGACCCGAATAACATCGTGGTTACGAACGGCGGGAAACAGGCCGTCTACCAGGCCTTCGCCGCCATCGTCGACCCCGGCGACGACGTCTTGCTGCCCGCACCTTACTGGACCACTTACCCCGAAGTCATCAAGCTGGCCGGCGGCAACGTGGTAGAGGTTTTCGCCGGCGCCGACCAGGAATACAAGGTCACGGTAGAGCAGCTGGAAGCCACCCGCACCGAAAACACCAAGATGCTGTTGCTGTGTTCCCCTTCGAACCCGACCGGCGCGGTCTATACCCCGGCGGAACTGACCGCTATCGGAAAGTGGTGTGTCCAGCACGGCATCTGGGTGATCGCCGACGAAATCTACGAACACCTGCTGTATGACGGCGCCGAACCCGCCCACATCGTCAAGCTGGTCCCGGAGATTGCGGACACTTGCCTGGTGTTGAACGGCGTGGCGAAGTCTTATGCCATGACCGGGTGGCGCGTGGGGTGGATGTCCGGCCCGTCCGACGCCATCAAGGCCGCGAATAACTTGCAGTCGCACTTGACTTCGAATGTCTGCAACGTGGCGCAGCGCGCGGCCCTGGCAGCGGTCAGCGGCCCGCTGGACGAGGTTTATAAGATGCGCGAGGCTTTCGATCGCCGCCGCCGCCTGATCGTCGAGATGCTGAGCCAGGTCCAGGGCTTCCAGGTCCCGACTCCGCGCGGCGCCTTCTATGCATATCCCGACGTCACGGCGTTGTTTGGCCGCAAGCTGCGCGGCGTCACCATCGAGTCTTCGCTGCAGTTGGCGGACATGATCTTGGATATGGCCGAGGTCGCCGTCGTCCCGGGTGAAGCCTTCGGCCCGACCGGCTTTCTGCGTTTCAGCTACGCCATCGCGGATGAGGAATCGTCACCGGCATCACCCGCGTCCAAGAGTTGATGGCGGAAGTCCAGTAGTTCCGCGCCAAACCAGGTGCCCGGCCACCGGTCCCCGGCCCAGTAATCCCGCGCCGGGCGGCCCCAGACAAAGAAAACCCCCTGTGCTCCTACAGGGGGTTTTCCTCATCGCTATCCCGCCTGGCCCTAGCGCGGGTTTTCGCGCATGTCGCGCTCCAGGCTGCGCTTGGTGTAGAGGTAATACACCACCGCCGCGGCGATCATCATCACCGAGCACGCCAGCATCAGGTAGTTCGCCCCACTCACCGCCAGCACCGCCAACACGCCGGCGCACACCACGGTCAGCACCACGACGAATCGCGCCAGAAAAATAATGCGCTGGTATTCCCGAGGTTGGATAGGGGTCGGTTCTCGGTTCCCGGTTCGAGGGCGAGGTGGCGGAGGTTGCGCCCGGTTCGAGGTTCGGGGTGGCGGGTGCGGGGTTGGAGCGGTTTCGGAGGTGGGTGCAGGGGTTGCGGGGGTGTGGTTTCGGGTGTAGAGCTCATGGTTTTAGCTAGCAATGCGGGTAAAAACAGCGCAAAAAGTTTGGTAAGTGGAATAGGATTGGGGTATGTCGAAGAAGCCGAATCCTGGGCGCCACAGCGCCAATGACCGTCACCACCAAAACGACCGCTCCGACGCGAACAGAAGGCCAGCTTCGAAGCCTGCGGCGAAACCAGGTACCGGCGCAAATTCTGCGAAGCCGACTCCCCCGGCGATTCCGGCTCCGCCGCAGGTGCCCGCGCCCCCGGCAAAACCCGGAGCCGCCAAGAACTCTTCGACCCCACAAAAGCCCACGGATTCGGCCGCCTCGAAATCTCTAGAGAAACCCGCGGTGGCGGGGGCAGCACAAAAACCAGCCGTGAGCCCCGCTCCGGAAAAAGCCAGCAGTAGGGAAAGCCCCGGAAAAAGCCAGCGGTAGGGAAAGCCCCGGAGAAACCCGCGGTAGAAAGCCCCGGAGAAACCCGCGGTAACACCGGCGCCGGAAAAGAAAGCTATCTCCCCCGCCGCGCCCAAGACCTCGCCCCAAACCGAAGCGCAGACCTCGCCCCGGGAAAACCCAAACCCCACAACCTCGCCCGCAACCACAGCCCAAACCTCGCCCCAAACCACAACCTCCCCCAGAAAACCCCGCACCATACCGCCTCCCGCCGCGGTACAGACTCCGCGCGTCACCGTAACCGAGGTGCGGCCCACCGTCGAAGAGAGCCGGTGGCCGGCGAAAGCGGCGGTGCGGGAACACTTTCCGGTCAAGGCCAGCGTCTTTATCGACGGGCACGGGGCTTTCGAGGGCCGACGCGGTGCTGCTGCGGCCGAAACTGGAAGCTCACCGCGGCGCAAAGGGATACGACCTCTATGCAGATTGGCGCGACGACCCCGAAAACGCGCCGAATCCGCTGGACCCGCAACAGTGGGAAGTGGTGGACCGCGCGCGGATGTTCGAGGTCGGCACCGGGCTGTCGCAGTTCGAAGGCTGGTTGACCGCCGGGAAACAGCCGGGACGATACGCCTTTGCGATAGAGACTTGGGCCGACCCGTACCTGACCTGGCTGCACGACGCGACGGTGAAGGTCGAGGCCGGGATCGACGTGGAGCTGATGCTGGAAGAAGGGGCGCGACTGTTGGAGCGCGCCATCAACGCCACGGCGCTGGGCGCGGACCTGGAGACTTGCGGGCCGCAGGCTCAGCTGCCCGAAGCCGACCGCATGGTGTTGCAAGGGGCCGTGGCCGGGCTGCGGGACACTCGCCACAAAGGGCACCTGCGTTTGGCGGCCGCTACCAGCGATTTGGTTCGCAGCATCATGGCCGAAACCCCGCTGAAGGACCTGAATTCACGCACCCGGCTGTTCGGGCTGCGAGTGGATCGGGAACGCAGTTTGGTGGGGGCGTGGTACGAAATCTTCCCGCGTTCGGTAGGTGCGTACCTCGACGAGGACGGGGTGTTACACCCGGGTACCTTACGTTCCGCGGCCCAGATCTGCCCGATGTGGCCGCCGATGGCTTCGACGTGGTTTATCTGACGCCGATCAGCCCGATCGGACATTCTTTCCGCAAGGGAAAGAATAACTCCCTGCAGCCAGGGCCCGACGATCCCGGTTCGCCCTGGGCCATCGGGGACGAAACCGGGGGTCACGACGCGATTCACCCGGAACTGGGCACTATAGAGGACTTCGATTACTTTGTAGCGCGCGCGCGGGAAAACGGCTTGGAGGTGGCGCTGGACCTGGCGTGGCAGTGCTCGCCCGATCACCCGTGGGTCAAGCAACACCCCCAGTGGTTCACGACTCGGGCCGACGCTACGATTGCCTATGCCGAGAACCCGCCCAAGAAGTACCAGGATATCTATCCGTTGAACTTCGACAATGACCCCGACGGGTTGTATCAGGCGATTCGCGCGGTGTGCCAACACTGGATCGATCACGGCGTGACGATTTTCCGGATGGATAATCCGCACACCAAGCCGGTGCGGTTCTGGCAGCGTCTGGCCGCGGACCTGCACCGCGAACACCCCGAAGTAGTTATGTTGGCCGAGGCTTTCACTAAACCAGCGATGATGCGCGGCTTGGCGCAGGCCGGTTTCCACCTGTCTTATTCGTATTTCACTTGGCGCAATACCAAGGAAGAACTGATGGAGTTCCTGGGAGAGGTGTCTTATGACACCGCCCACGTGTTGCGCCCCGCTTTGTTCCCCATGACGCCGGATATCTTGACGGAATACCTGACTCAAGGGATCGAGGCCTTCCGGGTGCGGGCCCTGTTGGCGGCCACCGCCGCGCCGACTTGGGGGATTTTGATGGGGGCGTGGGAGTTCTGCGAGCACGTCCAGCGCCCCGGCGCAGAGGAAGGCATTGACAACCAAAAGTACGAGACCAAGGTCTATGACTGGGGGGCGCGCGACAAGTTCAGGGTTGGCCGGTTTCAATCGGCGCCTGAACCAGGTGCGCCAGGCGCACCCCGCCTTGAGACAGCTGCGAAACATTCGTTTCCACGAAACCGACAACGAAAACCTGTTGGTGTTTTCCAAGCACACCCCGGCCCCCGCCACCCAGGAGGGGCGCGACGACACGGTGTTGGTCGTGGTGAACCTGGATCCCAAGAATGTGCAGTCGGGTTGGGTTACCCTAGATATCCCCTCGCTGGGACTGGACTTTAGCGCCGACTACCACGCCGACCTCGAACGGGGAAACCCCGACCACCGCAACGACCTCTCCCCTACCTCCGCGGGCGGTAACGCCGACCTCGACCCGAACCGAAGGGCCGACCTCGACCCGGAGAAACCGCTGTTGTGGGTGCGCGACGAGTTGAACGGCGGGGAATACCAGTGGTCGACTCGCAACTATATTGAACTGAATCCCTATGACAAACCCGGGCACGTATTCACGGTGCTGCCACTGAAAACCATCGCCGGTCACGGCAATTAATGAAAGGATGAAGGCATGAAGATTCCTGTTTCTCCCGAACTGCTCAACCAGGTAGCTTACGCGAATTACTATGCGCCGCATTCGATTTTGGGGGCGCATTCCGACGGTGAAGACATCACGATTCGCACCGTGCGGCACATGGCTGACGCCGTGACGATCATCACCGAGCACGGCGAATTCCCGGCCGAACACGAACAGGACGGGGTGTGGGCGGCGGTGATTCCGCACTCTGCCGTAGAGGACTACCGCGTCAAGGTGACTTACGGCGGCGAAGAAGTAGTGGCGGATGACCCCTATCGGTTCTTGCCTACGCTGGGTGATATGGACACCTATTTGATTTCCGAGGGCCGCCACGAACGTTTGTGGGATGTGTTGGGGGCGCACGTCAAACACTACGAGGGTCCGCTGGGTGGGGTGGACGGCGTGGCGTTCGCGGTGTGGGCGCCCAATGCGCGCGCGGTTCGCGTGGTGGGTGACTTCAACTTCTGGGACGGTTCGGGCACCGCGATGCGGTCGCTGGGCGCGTCGGGGGTCTGGGAGCTGTTCCTGCCGGGAGTCGGCGTGGGGGCGCGCTATAAGTTCGAGATTCTGGGGGCGGACGGGAACTGGCGGCAAAAGGCCGACCCGATGGCGCGCGCCACCGAGATTCCGCCGGCTACGGCTTCGGTGGTGACGGATAAATTCCACCAGTGGGGCGACGATGAATGGGTCGCGGCGCGTGAGGGGCAGGCCTTGCATTCCGGGCCGATGTCGATCTACGAGGTACACGTGGGGTCTTGGAAAGAAGGCTACGGTTACCGCGATTTGGCCGAACACCTGGTGCCTTACGTGAAAGAGATGGGTTTCACCCACGTAGAGTTCATGCCGGTGGCCGAGCATCCCTTTGGGCCTTCGTGGGGGTACCAGTGCACTTCCTACTATGCGCCCACCGCGCGCTACGGCACGCCCGATGATTTCCGCTATCTGGTCGATGCCCTGCACCAGGCCGGAATCGGGGTGCTTTTGGACTGGGTGCCGGCGCACTTCCCCAAGGACGAATGGGCACTGGCGCGTTTCGACGGGACCGCCCTGTACGAGGATCCGGATCCGCAGCGCGGCGAGCACCCCGACTGGGGCACCTATATCTTTAACTTCGGCCGGCGGGAAGTAAAGAACTTCCTGGTGGCGAATGCGCTGTACTGGTTGCAGGAATTCCACGTGGACGGGCTGCGGGTGGACGCGGTGGCTTCCATGCTGTATCTGGATTATTCCCGCGAGGAAGGCCAGTGGCACCCTAACCAGTACGGCGGGCGGGAAAACCTGGAGGCGATTTCGTTGCTGCAGGAAGTCTGCGCGACTTGTTACCGGGTGGTTCCCGGCTCGACCATGATCGCCGAGGAGTCCACGGCGTGGCCCGGGGTGACTTCCGAGACTTCTTCGGGTGGTTTGGGATTCGGCTTCAAGTGGAACATGGGGTGGATGAACGACACCTTGCGTTACTTTGCCGAGGACCCGGTGAACCGGCGCTGGCACCACAACGAGCTGACTTTTTCGCTGGTTTACGCTTTTTCCGAGAACTTCGTGCTGCCGCTGTCCCACGACGAGGTCGTGCACGGCAAGGGCTCGCTGCTGTCGAAGATGCCGGGAGATTACTGGCGCCAACTGGCCGGAGTGCGTCTGCTGTTCGGTTACCAGTGGACCCACCCGGGCAAGAAGTTGAACTTCATGGGTTCCGAGTTCGCCCAGGGCGGCGAGTGGAATTCCGGGGCCTCGCTGGATTGGTGGCACCTGGATATTCCCGGTCACGCCGGGGTGCGACGCCTGGTTTCGGACCTGAACCGGCTGTATGGGCAAGACCCCGCGCTGTGGTGCGATGACTACCGCGGTTTCGAGTGGATCGACGCGAATGACGGGGACCACAACCTGTTGACTTATCTGCGCAAATCCGCCGACGACGTGGACGGCCCCGAGGGTGGTCACCTGTTGGCGGTGATCGCGAACTTCAGCGGTAACCCCCACGATCCCTTCCGGGTCGGCCTGCCTTTCGCCGGGGTTTGGGAAGAGGTCCTGAACACGGATGCAGAGATTTACGGCGGTTCCGGGGTGGGTAACTTGGGCCGGGTCGAGGCCGAAGAGGTGCCGTGGAATGGTCGGCCCGCTTCGGTGTCGCTGCAGATTCCGCCTTTGGGCGTGGTGGTGCTGCGCCCGCTGCGGATAACCCGTTTAGGGTGCGGTAGGGATTTCGGGGTGGTGCGGCCTGTGTTTATGCAGGCAGTGGCGGCAGCTGTTGGTATGGCACATTCACATCAACATTCACCTTGGCAGTATATCAACAAAAAATCCCCGCAATGTAAAGATTTCTCGAAAATGCTTTTACACTTTCCTGCGAACTGTCAACTTAGTTTACACATCACCCCTTTTCGGGAGTCATCCAGGGCTTTTGTCAGGTGATTTCTTACCGTATAACTTCATAAAACGTCTTGTGGCCCGGGAAGCATTGCTTCCCGGGCCACAAGACGTTATTCAGTTATTCAGGAAAGGTTGCTCCTGAAGGTTTTGTTACTGAGGCCGTCCTTGAAGGCGTTCACGGCAGCGTTGAAGCTGGCATCAGCCACAGCGTTCTTTCCGCCCAGAACCATGGTCTTCCAGGTGGCGTCGTTCTTGGCCTTGCCAGCCAGGCGCTTGAGTTCAGCAGAGGTGAATTCACCCAAGGTGTCAGACTTGGTCGGAACCAGCAACAGCGGGCCCTGGGTCAGCTGCCCACCAACCACGGAATCAACCAGGTGAGCATCGTCACCGGAAGCAACATACGCACGGTGCAGTTCGGTGGAAATCTGGGCGGCGTAGCCCCCCAGGTTAGCGCCCTCGGTCAGGTAGTAGGACAGCAGAGCAGCGGTCTCGTAGCGGTCCTTACCAGCCAGACGCGGGATACCGGCCTCGCCCTGCTGGGTAACCTTCCAAGTCGGGCCAGCCTTGTAAGCAGCAACGGCTTCATCCAAAGCCTTCTTAGCCTCGGCAGTCAGCTTCTGCTGTTCAGCCAGCTTAGTATCTGCAGCCACCTTCAAAGCAGCCCAATCGAACTTGTCGGCATCCTTTGGAGTGAGGTCAGCCGGCAGAGCCGTGAACGACAGACCAGCCAGACCAGCATAGGTGTAATCAGCGGGGACACCACCGATACTGGCAGAACCAACCTTGTCGGTGGAAGCCGCGTCAGTTGCTACGAAATCGGTAGCTTCCTTAACCAGCTTGCCGTTAAGGCGGCCCAGGGCATCGTGCTCGAAAGAACCCCAATCGGTAACAGCACCGGCAGTAACAGTAGGAGCTTTCAGCTCATGACCGTAGAGGCCCTTGTAAGCGTTCTCTGCAGCAGTGTAGCTGGTGGATGCGCCGGGAGCATTGTTCTTCAGACCGTCCAAAGCAGTATTCAGATTGCCCTCCAAGGTAGCTACATAGGTATCAATCACGCTTACAGCGGTTTCCAGCTTGTCATAGGAAGCCTTCCAACCGATGAAAGCTCTTGCAGATTCGGTAACACCGGACTTGATAGCGTCATCAGTTACGGAACCCGGCTCCGGGTTGGTCGCATCCGTCAAACCGGTCTTTGTCAGCCCGAAGTAGTGTTCTTCGTCAGCAGCCCCTTCCTGCCAGGCCTTCTGACCCAGGTACAGGGCAGCAGCCTTCTGTACAGCCTTCTTCAAATCAGCGTTGGTGGTGGTGTAGGACCAAGGATTAGTAGTGGTCTGAGAACCTTCCAGCTTAGCAACCTGTGCGGCCGGAACAGCGCCCTCACCACCGATAATCATCGCGGCAGCGTGATTCAGGGACTTGTAGTAGTTAACAGTCGCGGCAGGAACATCACCAGTGGTGGGAACCATGAGGACCGGGCCATTCTTAATCGCACCAGAAGTAATCGCATCCACAATGGAGGTACCCGAAACAATGTACTTGTTGGTTACGGAACCAGGGGTAGCGAAGGCACTCTTAGCGATAGCCAGGTTGGTGTCATAGCGGGTAGCGCCACCCAGACGAGTACCGATCGACAGACCGGAAGTCGACTTGATGTTCGACATCACAGAATCCGGAACCACAGAAGTACCGCCGATAGCAACTAGCTTCGCGCCAGAGGCCGGCTGCAGTTCATTCTTGATACGCAGACCCAGCTTCAACTGGCCAGCCTCGTCAGCCGGAGCCAACAAGACCACGCCATCGGTCAACATGCCAGAAGTAGCAGCATCGACATTCGACTTGGAGTTCACGATGTAAATTTTCGTGGTAGCAACGCCGTCAGCCTTGGCCTGCTTCGCAATCTCAAAAGCAGTGTCCACGCGAGTATCACCAGCAACCCGGTTAAAGGACTGCCCACCAGGCAAAACAACCCTGGTAGCATCAGCAGCCACGGCAGGAGCAACGCCCATACCAGCAACCAGCGCAGCAGAAGCCACACCAATAGCAATCTTCTTCAAATTAGTCATATCCAATAAACCCTTCATCTGGGTAGTAGAGGGTGAGTGACAGGCTCACCAGCGTGGCGGAATATGCCACACCCGAGATAGCCTACAACACCCAGTTGTCTTTTCAAAAGTGCGACCCGCCGATTTGGCCGGTCGCTTCCGTCGGTGTCCCGAAAGACCCCGGCGGAACCAAGAACCTTCCCATTTGAGTCCCGGACCCGAGGATCCCCGAAGGGAACGTGTCCGCGAGGCCCGGAGGGCTCGTTCCTTGCTTACACTCTTTACATGTAAGGACCCTCAGACTTCTTACAGGGAATTTTTTGTGAAGCAGCTCACACTTTGAAAGCTTTACTTCCGCACCACACCGCCACCGCCGATTCAACCCCGGAACTGCGGTTCGCCTTTTCTTCGCGCAGAGAATCGGGGTGAATGGGCATGTCAGGGCCTTTGCGAGGAGCCGGGATAAAATACGTAAGTACTTCATTAGCAGGAAGGAGCCCAGGTGGCACGGGTTTTGGTCGGTTTGAGTGGCGGGGTCGATTCGGCGGTAGCCGCGGCGCGGTTGTTGGCGGCAGGGCATCAGGTCGAGGGAATGTTTATGCAGCTCGAAGGTGATGCTGAGGCTGAAGGTGGGGCTGGTGGTGCGGCTGGGGCTGAAGGTGGGGACCGGATGGCCAGCGGATACACCGGCGAGGCCGTGAAAGACGCGCAGATTGTGGCGGATTACCTGGGAATCAAGCTGCATGTGTGGGACTTAGCCGACGAGTTCCGCGCAATTAGTGAAGGCGCCGTTTGTGGAGGGGTACCACGACGGGCTGACCCCGAACCCGTGTGTGCGGTGTAACCGGCTGTTGAAGTTCGGGGCTGTGGTGCAGCGGGCGCTGGAGCTGGGGTACGACTATGTGGCGACGGGGCACTATGCGCAGAGCTGGCAGCCGGGGGCGGCTGGGGTGATTCCGGTGGCAGGCGGGGCGGCTGGGGCTGTTGGCAGGGGCCGGGAACCGGGAGGGCGGCCTCGGCGGGTGGGAACTGCGGCGGGCGCGAACCCGAATAAGGACCAGTCCTATGTGCTGGCAGGGGGCAAGCGCGAGATGCTGGAACACGCGATTTTTCCGCTGGGGGATGTGGTTTCCAAGGATGACGTGCGGGCCGAGGCGGCGGCGCTGGGGATTCCGGTAGCGGGAAAGCGGGACAGCTTTGACATCTGCTTTATTCCTGATAGGGATACTCGGGGGTATTTGCGGCGGCACCTGGGAGAGGAACCCGGCGTGATTGTGGACGAGGCCGGCGCGGTGGTGGGTCAGCACAGCGGGGCCTATCAGTACACCGTCGGGCAGCGGCGCGGCTTGCATTTGCCGCGGCCGCATGCCGATGGGCAACCTCGCTATGTCACGGGGATTGAGCCGCGGTCCGGGGTGATTCACGTGGGGCCATTGCTGGCGCTGGAGGTGCCGGGGGTGACTTGCGGGCCGGTGAACTGGATCGCTGGGCCGGAGGAGTTGGGGCTTTCTGTGGGTGCTGGTGGTGCTGGAGAGGCCGTTTTGGAGGGGCCGGAGGTCAGCGTGCAGTTCCGGGCTCATGGTGCCGCACTGCCGGCCAGGATTCGCTTTGCCGGGGGAGCATTTGGCCCCTTACTAAAAAGTGTAGAGAAAACCGCAGCACATGCCGCTGGCGACGCAGGTGCAGTGCCGGATGCAGCACCAGGTGCGGTGCCAGAGAACCCCAAGGCCAGCGCCGAGAGCATCGCGGCGGCGGCTTTGGCCGAGGGGAACACTATGGAGGTCGAGTTCCTGGGGAAGGCTCCGCGCGGAGTGGCGACAGGACAGTCGCTGGTGGTTTATGTCGGCGACCGCGTCGTCGCGCAAGGCAACATTGTCAAGACCTTCAAACCGCAGAAATAAGCCAGATTCCGGGCGGGGACCTGGGCGCGGTGCGGGCGTGACACCCGGGCCGGGGCTGTCACAAATCCCCCGCCCAAGCACCGGGCACAGTCAGCCTAATCAAGGTAGACTAAGTCAGGTTGTTCCAAGAAAAAACAAAGCTCAGGGGGGATTTTATGAGCGAGCCGATGATGGACAGCGGCGACTACGCCGAAACCACGCAGGTCGCCACCCACCCCAGCTCGCCTCTGGCCCCGGAACCGAAAACCGACCCGTATCTGCTGGGCACCCACCTGACTGCCAACGGTGCGGCTTTTTCTGTCTACGCCCACGAGGCCTCGGCGGTGGAACTGTGCCTGCTGGAAAACACCGGACAGCGCGACAGCCACGGAGACCCGGTTTTCCACGAAACCCGGTGGCAACTGCGGGGCCCCTTTCGCGGCATCTGGCACGGCAACATCCCCGGCGTGCGACCCGGCCAACTCTATGGTTTCCGCGCCTACGGGCCATGGGACCCCGACGCGGGACTGTTCTATAACCCCCAGAAAATCCTGCTTGACCCATATGCCAAAGCCATATCCTCCACCCCGCGCCTCAGCCCGCGACTCTATGCCCACCAGGTAAACGCCCAGCTCCAACCCGCCACGCACGAACTCACCCCCGACCCGCTGGACTCGCTGCCGGACCAAGCCCTGGGCGTCGTGGTGAACACCGCGCCTTTCCCGGTGGCCCCCAAACCCCACACTTCTTGGCGCCGCACCGTCATCTACGAAGCCCACGTAAAGGGCCTGACGCGAAACCTGCCCGGACTGCCCCCGGAACTGCAAGGCACCTATGCCGGCTTGGCGAACCCCGTCACCATCGCCTACCTCAAGAACCTGGGCATCACCGCTATAGAGCTGCTGCCGATCCACGCCAAGTTCACCGAACCTTTCTTGCAAGACAAAGACAAAGACAACTATTGGGGGTACTCCACCCTGTCCTACTTTGCCCCCGAACCCAGCTACGCTACTGCCCGCGCCCAAGACGCCGGACCCCAGCCGTCCTCGACGAGGTCCGCGGCATGGTTTCCCTGCTGCACGAAGCCGGGATCGAGGTCATCTTAGACGTGGTTTACAACCACACCTGCGAAGGCGGCCAGTTCGGGCCGTCGCTGTCCTGGCGCGGGCTGGACCCCAGGCGCTACTATGTGTGGAACCACAGCTACCCCAACCGCCTGGTGGACTTTACAGGGTGTGGCAACACGGTGGATTTCACCCAGAACCAAGCCGTGGGGATGATGCTGGATTCGCTGCGTTACTGGGCAGGAGAGGTCGGCGTGGACGGTTTCCGTTTCGACCTGGGCGTGACGCTGGGGCGCAACCGCCAACAGTACGCCGTGCGCCACCCCTCTTTCGTGGCGATGGCCACCGACCCGGTTTTGGCCGGAACCAAGCTGATTGCCGAGCCCTGGGACATCGGCCCCGACGGCTGGCAGACCGGGAACTTCCCCTCGCCTTTCGCCGACTGGAACGACCGCTATCGCGACACGGTACGCCGCTTCTGGCTGACCGACATGGCCGCACAGGTCCACGGCCGCCACGCCCACGGCCCCCACGAACTGGCCACGCGCATCAGCGGCAGCGCTGACATGTACGGGTCTAACCTGCCCGAATACAACCGCGGCCCCGGAGCCTCGGTGAACTTCATCTGCGCCCACGACGGCTTCACGCTGGCCGACCTGGTGACCTATAACCTGAAGCATAATGAAGCCAACGGCGAAGAAAACCGCGACGGCACCACGAACAACAACTCGTGGAACCACGAATTCGAAGGTCACCTGTTGCGCGGAAAGTTGGCGCCTGCCGGGGTCGAGGCCGACGCGACGCCGAGCATAGACAGCTCCCGCGCCGGTACCGCCACAAACGCTGGCACCGCAACGAAAACCTCGACCGGGAAGGCCACCCCTCCCACCGCGAGACCCAGCCAAGCAGCCCTGGCCGATACCATCGCCCGCGTCGCGCCCAAGCGGCTACGCAACCTGCGCAACATGTGGGGCACGATGGCGGTTTCGGCGGGGACACCGATGATTTTGGCGGGGGACGAATTCGGCAACACCCAGGACGGCAACAACAACGCCTACTGCCAAGATGGGCCGCTGACCTGGCTGGATTGGCAGTGGCAGCCGTGGCAAGAGGCGCTGCACGAGACGGCGCGATACCTGCTGGGGCTGCGGGCCGAGCACCCCGTGATGCGGCCGGATTCCTTCGCGTCGGGGCAGGTGTGTCACGGCGACCGGCTGCCCGATCTGTCGTGGTACGACCGAGACGGCGAGGCGCTGAGCCCGTCGGGATGGCACGATCCGCGCAACCGCGTGGTGCAGATGCTGCGCAGCGGGGCTGCGTGGGAGGACGTGGATTTGCTGGTGATTTTCAACGGTTCAACCGAGGCCGTGGAGATTAATCCGCCCCAGGCTCGATCCCGGGTTTTTAGGTTGGTGTGGGATTCGGTGTGGGCATCGCCGACATACCGGGACGAGGACGACCTGTCGGCTTGGGTGTCCGAGGTTACCGGGGTTGCGCAGGCTGGCGGAAACGCGAGTGGCGGCCTCGAAACGGGAACGCAAGCGGGCGACCTCGAACCGGGGGCAGAGGAAGAACACGTTCGCTTTGCCGAAGAGGTCGGGGTGACGCCGAGTTCGGGGTTGGATCTGGTGCGTCAGATTTCCGAGCTGCCCGTCACGGTGCGCGGGATGAAGTCGCAGATGGCGCCCATGTCGATGCGGATTTTCTTTGCCGAAGTGCCCGAGCATCCGACCGGGAACGAAAAGCTGGATCTGCTAAATGTCTTGCATCGGGTGCGGGACAAGTGAAGCTTTAGTCTGAGGCTGTGCCGTCGGGGTAGCGGGCTGTGCGGTCGGGGTAGCGGGCTGTGCCCGCAGCACCGGGACGAGAGCTGAAATCCCCGGCGCGGAAGGAGTCCTCGCCCACTTCATAGGCCCACTGCAACAACATATCCGTGGTCTCATCCTGCAGCTGCTGGCGAGTCTGGTCCGAAACATGCGCGTCTTGATTCTCCAAGCGCAACAGCCACAAGGCCCGCTCGACCATGCGGTTCGCCACCGCGGCGGCGTGGTCGTGACGCTTGGAGTGCCCCCCGGTTTCCGGGGCGCTGGTCGGGTCGGCGGCGAAAGGAGCGTTGGCCTGGGTAATCGCGCCGGCCGCGGTTTCATCGGCCGGCTCGGGATACAACGGGTGCGCGGGTTCAGGCACCGTACACCAAACCCATCGCCGCCTTCATCGAACGCAAGGTGTCGGCGGCCTCGTCAGCGACCTCCTCGCAACCACGGCGCAACACCGACCACAGGTAACCCGGGTCGCGCATCAACTCTTCGCGTCGGGACCGCAGCGGGGCCAGGGCCTCGTTCAGGGCCTCGGTCACCGTCGCCTTCAAGGCACCGCCACCGCCGTTACCAATTTCGGCGGCGATTTCCTGGGGGGAACGGCCCGAAGCCAGGGACGCGATCAACACCAGATTCGCCACCTCGGGGCGATTTGCGGGATCGTAAGTGATGTTGCGGTCCGCGTCGGTCACGGCCTTTTTCAACACTTTCGCGGTTTCATCCGCGGTGGCGCGCAGTTCGATGGTGTTGTGGCGCGACTTCGACATCTTCTGGCCGTCCGTACCCAAGATCAGCGCGCCCTGTCCCAGCAGAGCTTGCGGCATCGACAGCACCGGACGTTTTTCCGGGCCGGGATAGCGCTTGTTGAAGCGCTTTGCCACCACGCGGGTCTGCTCCAGGTGCGGCAGCTGGTCCTGGCCCACCGGCACCAGATTCGCGTTTACGCACAGGATGTCGGCGGCCTGGTGCACCGGGTAAGTCAGCAGCAGGCCCGTCATGGGTCGGGCGGCCGCGTCCAGCTCGGCCTTCACCGTGGGGTTGCGATGCAGTTCAGCTTCGGTGACCAGCGAGAGGAAAATCACCAGCATCTCGTGGATGGCCGGGACCGCGGAATGGGCGAAGATGCGCGACTTTTCCGGGTCGATCCCGGCTGCCAAGTAATCCGCCACCAGGTTCAATACGTATTCGGCTACATTGCCGATGTTGTCGCGGTCGGTGATTACCTGGTAGTCCGCGACCAGCACCGTGGTGTCCACCCCTTTGTTCTGTAGTTCGACGCGGGTCTTCAGCGTCCCGAAATAGTGGCCGATATGCAAGTACCCCGTGGGGGCGATCGCCGGTGAGGATGCGGTAGCGGTCCGTGCGTCCGGCCTCGATGTCTTCGCGGATGCGGTCCGAGATTTCCTGCGAAGCGCGCAAAGTGTCGCGCGAGATTTCGTGTGGGGTTCCGGGGTTTGCGGGGGTTTCTTTGGTATCACTTGCTTCTTGAGTCACCGCTACAGTTTACCTTTAAAGGGCCCAGTGGGGGCGGTTGGGCAGTTGCAGGGTGGGGTGGAAAAGGCGGTGGAGGCTCCCAGGTTCCGGGGTCCCCCACCGAGAGACGAACCGTCTTCACCCAATATATGTGTGCCAGGGGGAATAACTTAGGGAGGCGAATGAAAAACCAAAAAGCCGCTGTCGAGCAGACAGCGGCTTTGGGTTGAGATACCAGCGATTTTGCCGGTAAAAGATTCAGCGAGTCTCTTTGTGCATAGTGGACTTGCGGCAGCGCGGGCAGTACTTGTTCAACTCCAAGCGGTCGGGCGTGTTGCGACGATTCTTCTTGGTGATGTAGTTGCGCTCCTTGCAATCGGTGCAACCCAGGGTAATCTTCGGACGAATATCCTTCGACTTAGCAGCCACTGTCTTTTCCTTTTCTGAAGTACTTGGTTCCGGTTCCCGGTTCGTAGCGAGGGCGGGGCTCGAACCCGCGACCTCACGATTATGAGTCGTGCGCTCTGACCAGCTGAGCTACCCCGCCGCGTGCCGTCAACGCCCCCACGGGGACCTCGGCGACAAGGGAGCCCCGACAGAGAATCGAACTCTGGACCTTCTCCTTACCATGGAGACGCTCTGCCGACTGAGCTATCGGGGCAACAGGAAAATACTGTACCCTGACAATTCCTCGCAACGCAAAATCAGGTAACCTGGAAAAGTGAATCAACGAGAAATGCCTCAATTATCGACCAGCATTTTCCTTTTCACCTGTGCAATCATCGGGATGCTGGCCAGTATCGAACTGGTCTTGAGCGAGCTAAAAACTCTGAAAAACCCCCACGCGGCACTCAGCTGTGACTTGAACCCGCTGATTGGGTGCAGCGACTCGCTACAGTCCTGGCAGGGACACCTGCTGTTCGGCATCCCGAACTCGGTGATTGGCACCGCGGTGTTCGCCTTGGCCGCGGGACTTCTGGCCACGTGGATCTTCCTGCCGCACACCGCGACAACCACCACCCAGGCGGACCTCGCCGGGGACGGCCTCGAAACGGGAACCGAAACCGCGAACCTCGAACCGGGAACTGAAACCGCGAACCTCGAAACGGGAACCCAAACCGCGAACCTCGAACCGGGAACCCCCGCACCCGCCCTCGCCGCGCGCATCCCTTTCCTGGCGCTGGAGGCGGGGCTGACGCTGGCGCTGGGGCAGATCGCGTTTTTCCTGTATTATTCCGTGACGGAATTTCGCACGCTTTGCCCGTATTGCATGGTTGTGTGGGCGGCGACGATTTTGCTGTGGGTGCACCTGGGGGCCGCGCTGCTGCGGGCCGGGTGGATGCCGGTGCCGCGCGCTCTGGCGCGGATTTGGGCCCAGCAGCGCTGGCTGATTACGGGGATTTTGCTGGTGTTGATAGTGTTGGTCGTGGCGGTGACGCTGTCGGATAAGCTGGTTTATTTGTTCTGATTCGGTGGCTATGGCGCAGGGAAAATGAAAGGCAGGCGAGGTGTCGGGTCGTTCGAAGCTGACGGAAGTCGAGGAGGACTTCCTGGGTGCGGTACGTGACCTGTTGTTGTCGGGTCCGGCGCAGGGTTTTTCGGCGAGGCAGGCGGCGGAGTTGCGGCGCATGATTGCCGGGGTGCTGCGCCCAGGGGCCGAGGTGACGCAGCTGATTGGGACGGTATGCACCACCGGGGCAGCTTGTGCGTGGTTGGGGGTTTCGCGCCAGGCTTTGGCCAAAGCGGTGGCCGGGCGACGGCTGATCGGTTTGAAAACTGCCGACGGCAAGTGGGTGTACCCCACCTGGCAATTCACTCGGGCGGGTTTGACTTCGGGTTTGCTGGGGCCGGCGTGGGATGTGCTGGTGTCGCGGTTTTCGCGCGCGGGGGTGGTGGCGCCCTCTGTTGCGGCGGCGGCGTGGTTCTTGGTCCCGCACGAGGTTCTGGGGGTGGCGCCTTCGCAGTGGGTGGGGTCGCGGGGTGAGTTAGCGCCGCTGCTGCGCGCGGCGCGTTCGGCCGTGGCGCCCGAGGGTTGCGTCCCGCTGGGGCGGCTGTCCGAGTTAAAGACTGTGGAAGTGCGCTAAGATAGTGACCGTTGCGCGAGTGGCGGGATTGGTAGACGCGCCAGATTTAGGTTCTGGTGTCTTTGACGTGGGGGTTCGAGTCCCCTCTTGCGCACTTACAAGTTGAAACCCGCTGGGGCGGGTTTCAACTTTTAGCGGCCCCCGGCGCCGCAGCCCCCGCAGCCTCCGCTACCCCGCGGCCTCCGCAGCCTCGCGGGCCGCGGCCAGTTCCTTGTCCAAGCGGGCATTGTCTTTGCGCAGCTGATCCAGCTCCTGACCGGCCAGGTACTGCAGCAAACGCCAGTAATCCCGACACTGCTGGGTCAGCAAAACCATCGAAGGCGACACCAGCATCCGCACCAGCGACCCCCCACCGGGCGCAGCATAGATAAACGGCGTGTGCCCCTCGCGTTCCTCTGCCCCCAGCTCCACGAACTCGGCCAGCGGCAGCGGCCCCGGCGCAGACTCGGGCAAAGGCGCAAAGTGCTTCACAAAGCGCATCTCGGACAAGGCAAAATCCGCCGGGGTGTAAGGCAGCTCCATCAGCTTCGCCTGACCCTGCGCATCGGTGTAAGCCAGCTTGTACTTGGACCACAAATCGCGCGGATTGGGGTTTCCCGCCAGGTCAAAGCGGTCAGGCACCTGGTCGCGCTCGGGCCAGTGCACGAACATCGGGCTGACCCGCGATTTCACCGCCAGACGCGAATGCTCCGCGGCCGCGTCCTCAGCGATGCCGTGCTCGGGCTGACACGGCGTATAGACATCAATCACCGCCGGATAGTCGCTCTGTTCCAGGGCCGCGGCGACATTCTTTAGGAAATGCGCCTGGTAAGAAGTCGAAGTCGCCACCACCATAGTTTTCGGGTGCATGGCCGCCAGCAAACCCAGCTCCTTGCGCTCCTCGGACTTCCCTTTCAGCGCCGAACCATAGCGCGCCAGGTCAGAATCCTGCCCTTCCAGCGAAGCCGTCGAGGCCTGCCCGCCCGTATTCGAATACGCCCCGGTGTTCAGCACCAGCATCTTGATCGGCGTGTGCGACGCCAAAATCCGCGACATCGCCCCAAAGCCAATATCGTAAGACGCCCCGTCGCCCCCGATCGTCATGACGTTAGGCAGCAGCTGCATCTCCTGGGGACTCCACTGCGTCCAGTTCGGCTCGCTGGACTCGATCTGTCCCGCACGCCGCCCCGCCAACAGTTCACGCGCCTGTCGCCCCGCCAGCACTTCCCCGGCGCGGTCCGCCGCCAGCCCCTCAAAAATCCCCTTCGCCAAGGGCTGCGCGTCCTGGAACAGCCCGTTGACCCACGGGCCCTGGTAGGAGTTATACGGCGCCGTCGAAGCGTAAACCGAAGAACACCCCGTCGCGTTCGCCACCACAGTCCCCGCCGGGACGCGCCCGTTTTCGGCGCCACTCCAGCGTTTCTTTGCCGCGTCGAGGGTTTCGGTTACGGTTTTCGCCAAGGCGTTGGTTTCCGGGTCGAGGTCCGTGTTGCGGCGCAGTTCTTGAAGTTGGGTTACGAGGTCCTCTAGTTGCGCGATGCGTTGAGTGTTGCGGGTGTGGTAGAGGTAATTCGCCAAAGCCATGGTTTGGCGAATCGCCGTAACTTCGCCGCAGCCCTTGCAAGCCCCGTGCCCACCGATAGTGGAATAGTAGTTGTCGTGGTCCAAAAAGATACGCTTTAGGTCCGTGCTGGGACCCGCGTTGGGGTCCGAGAAAATCGCGGGAGTGTTAGGCAGCTTCGTCAAGAAAGCAAAGCGCTGTTCGGTGCGCGCCAACACCTCGTCATCTTGCACGGTTTCTACCAGGGCTTCGGGGCCGCAAACACTGATGCACTCCAGGCAGCCGGTGCACTTCCACGGGTCGATAGTGACGCTAAAGAGCGCACCTTGGCCGGGGCGCTTCTTTTCGGTCTGGTCAAAGAAGGGCCGGGTACGCGACACCGGGTATTCGTCCAGGACCCGGGCGATACCTTCTATAGTGGCCTGGTCCAAACCGACATGTTCCCCCAGCTGCTCTACCGCGTCGCGGAAAACCTGGGAAATCGCGGGTCGGGTTTTCAACTCCAGCAACTGGGCACGCATGGCTTCACCGATAGCGTGGAGCTGCTGGGCGACGGTGGCTTCTTTCCCACCCGAAACCAAGACCTTGCAGGCCCCCGGCGGCAGCGGCGCAGAACACAGCGCCGCGTCCAAAGCCTGGTGCCAGGCCGTGTCCAGCAAGGTGTCGATGCTGAAAACCGTGTTCGGGATGGCGGCGTCGGGGCAGACCAGCGTGCATTCCATGCAGCCGGTGCACAGCGAGGCGTCGAAAGAGGGGACCTGGCGGCGGAACAGGCCTTTGTTCTTTTGGCCCGCCGAGGCCGCGGGCAGGAAGAAGCCCGAACCGGGGTACACCGGCGATTCGCTGATGGTGCCTTCAAAGAAAGCTTCGCCCATGGTTTGGCGGAAATACTCCGGGTCGAAAAGGCGCGAGATAGGGGCGGTTGGGGTGGCGTTGGTGGCCGAGGCGGTTGGCGTCGGGAGCGGCGCGCGGGAACACATCTGGGCGCTGAGCGCGGGGTTCAGCGGGGGCAGCGGAGCGCGGCGCAGGTCCTCGTCGCTCAAAGTTTCGTAGTCCACGCGCCGGGCCAGGGCCGCGCCGTCGCGCACCACCTCCATATTGGCCTCGACCACCGCGGCGCCTTTCGAACCGAACTTCTTGGTGATCTGTTCGCGGATTTTCTCCAGCATCGCGGCTTCGTTGGCGCCCTTCGCGATCCGATCCACCTTGGTGGCTACCGCGCCGATAAAGGCAACCCCCATCATACGCGTGCGCAGGTCGGGATTCGGGGCGCGGTCCTCGGCCACTTTAAACGCATCCAAAATAAAGAGATTGATCTGTTTTTCGCGGATGATGTCGCACGCGCGGCGCGGCAGCGAAGCCCAAAACACCTTGGGTTCCAGATTCGACTGGACAATGAAAGTACCGCCGCGCACCAGGCCGCGCAGCGGGTTGTCGTGCATGAAAACCATGTGGTCAGGGCTGATGACGACTTCGCAGTCCTCGAGCGCGGCGTTCGTGATCAGCACCGGTTCGGGGGAAAGCGTGATGTAGTAGTTCGTCGGCGCCCCGGATTTTTCCGAGCCGTACTTTGGGGCGGCCTTGGACCGCATCTGCAGCATCTCTGCCAAGATGTCGGTCAGCAGTTTGCCCGTCGCGATGGTGCCGTAACCCCCACCGAGTGAAAGCGCAGCCGGATCGCGTCGGGCGGCAGCAGGTCCGCGGGGTTTTCCTCGAGGCGCAGCTGCATGCGCTGGGTTTCGGGGTAAGCCGCGCGCAGGCGTTCCTGCAGTTCGCGCATCTCGCCCCGGGCGGAGTCGTCAAAGAAAGTGGTGCCCAGGTAGACCTCGGGGGCGAGGTCGCCGTCGTTCAAGGTCTTTGCCAGCGCGATGAGGTGGCGCGGCTGGACGTCGTGGCCGCCGATGCCAAAGAAGGCCGAGGAGGTGGTGGGGAGGGGGCCGGTCAGGGCGGGGATGTCGGGGTGCGGGAGGCGAGGTTCCAAGGTGGTTTGGGGGTGCGGGCGGCCTGGTTCTGGGCGGCTTTCCACAGGGCGACGTTCACCAGATCCGTCAGGGCGGCCATATCGGAACGCTCCAGGACCGCGATGTGGCGGACCTCGCCGATGGCGCGCACAAAGTCGGCCTCGGGGAAAGGCGCGAGCTGCAGAATCTGGACCAGACCGACCTTGATTCCCTGGCGGCGCAGATGCGGCAGCACCGCCTGGACATCCTGGGTGATCGAACCCAGGCCCACCAAGATGACTTCGGCGTCTTCGCACATAAAGGTGCGCACCGGGGCGTATTCGCGGCCCGTCAAGGCGTTGTATTCATCCATGGCGCGCCGGGCCAGGCGCGGGACATCCGCGGCGAAGTGCGTGCGGGAATCCGCCACACCCGACTGGAAATCCGGCTGGTTTTGGACCGCGCCGGACATGCCGGGGTTATCCGTATCCACCAGGGAAGGCACCAGCTGGCGCATCCCTTGGGCGTCGCCGTAGAGGATTTCTTGAGCCACCGTGGGGCACTTGATGCGGCAGGTTGGGTCGCCCAGGTACTCGCGCACCAAGTCGTCCTCGGGCAGGCGGGCTTCGCTGAGCATGTGGGAGGTCGAGAAGCCGTCCATGCAGTTTGCCACCGGGATCAGAGACAGGGCAGAGGTGCGGAAAGAGATGAGGGCCAGGTCCGCGGCCTCTTCGGGGGTGGCGCCGAAAAAGATGGTGTAGCCCGCGGGTAACAGGGAGTAGACGTCGTCGTGGCCGCCCATGACGTTGAGGGAATGGCGCGAAACCACGCGAGATGCGACTTGCAGCACAAAGCCTCCGGCGCGTTTGCCGACCGTGACGTAGTGGGATTCCAAGGCATAGAGCACGCCCTGGGAGCTGGAGGCGTTCGAGATGTATTTGCCACCGGTCAGCGCCGCGCCCATCGCGCCCGACTGTGCAGAGTGTTCGCCTTCTGGTTCGAAGAAGAACGGGGTCTTGCCCCAGACGTTGAGTTTGCCCTGGGCCAGGGCGGCTTGGAAGGTTTCGCTGATTTCGGTCGAGGGGGTGATGGGATAGCCGATGACTCCGCCACAGACTTGGTTCATCACCGCTGCGACTGCGCCGTTTCCATTGATTACAGTTGACTTACCCGGGTACTTGGGCGACATTTGTTCTCCTCGTGCCATCCCCTTAATCATAGGCCTAAAGGCCTAAACCTTCGACTTCGGGGGCACACCGCCAACGCAAGAAGCCGACCTCGAACCGGGCCGGACTCAGTGTGTGAAGGGCACCAGGTAGGCGACGCGCATTTCGCGCGACCGTGAGGTGGTTTCGACCGGGTCTTCGATTTTGCCTTCGCCGCCGGGGAAACTGTAGCTGACTTCCCACTGGGTTCGCGCTTCGATTCGGAGATCGGCGGGTTTGAGGTAACTGTGGCGAACCTTGCCTTCGGGCCACGGCGCGCCGGGGTCCGAGCCGGTTTCGGAGCTGGAGTCGCCCCAATCCCAGAGGATTTCCTTGGGTTCGGCGTGGATTTTGACACTCACCCCCAGGACTTTGACTTCGAAGTCCTGAGCAGCGTCCTCGAAAAAGGCGTAAACCGGGGCAGCGACCGCGACTTCGCCGTTCTTCGGCGAGGTCAGGAGCGGGAGCTCGCGCAGTTCGACCGTAACTTCTTCGGCGATCTCTTGCGGGGTCGGCTCGCGGCGGCTCGCTGCCAGGTTCAGCACGACGCGTTTGCCGACGCGGACGTCCAAGGCGGTGTACTGCCAGCCTTGGTCCGGGGTATGTTTCGAAGCGGACCTCCTTGTAGACGTCAAAGAATGTGAGGGTTTTTCCGGTTCCTGGGTTGATGTTGGGGTTGTAGGGGGCCAGCAATGAACCGGTGTAGGTGGAGTTTGAGGTGGCGGGTTTGGCGGCGGCGACGCTGCGGCTGAGGCTGACGGTGACGCCGGAGCCCGAGCCGCGGGCGGAAACACGGTCCTCGGCGGCCGCGAGGCCGCCTCCCAGAGTCAAGATCAGGGCCGTGGCGATGGCGGTGCTGCCGAGGCGGTGCGGGCGTGTGGGGTTGGTTAGGGTCACGGAGGTCGCGGAGGTCGCGGGGTCGCAGGGGCAGTGAGACAGTGTTTCGGCATAGGTCAAAGGTATCGGCCCGGGGCGGCAGCGGTGGGCCTTTCGTCCCGCGGGCGGCTTGCGGAGGCGAATCTCGCGGGTGTAGTTTTCAGATTCCGGGCTAAACGCACAGTTCAGGGCAGGTTTGGCGCGGAGCTGCGCGAAATTCTCATTCCCGCAGGGTCGTTACGAGCGACTGAGAAAGCAGCCGAACCGGCAAACCTCGCCACCCAAACAACCGCAAACCTCGCCCCTAAAACGACCGAGGCCCTCGACCCGGAAACCCGGGCCAAGGACCTCGAACCGAAAAACCAGGCGCTTAGCTACCGAAGTAGAAGTGCGTGGTGGGGTTGTTGGCGGCGCGTTCGGCGTTGCATACCAGGCCGAGTTCCGTGTAGCCGGCCATCAGGCGATGGGTCGGCACGACGCGGATCGAGTAGCCGAAGGGGCCGGCGTTACGCAGTTTGGCGTCCAGGCCGTAGCTGTAGAGGCCGCCGGTTTCGCCGCGCAGCTCCATGGGCAGCACCGAGAAATTCGTCAGGTTGTCGTCGTTGCCGACGCGGCCAATGACCACCTGGACCTCGACGTCTTCGGGGCGCAGGTTGCCCAGCTGGACGTCGGCCTTGATGGTGGCGGTGTCGCCGACCACGGCGATGTCGCCGATGTGGGACTCGACGTGCTTGACCGCGACCCCGTCCCAGCCGGCGCGAACGCGGGCCTTATAGTCGCTCAGTTCGCGGGCGGCTTCGTGACCCGGCGCGTTCAAGACACGCGAGGAGGACGCGACGGGGGTGTAGAGCTGTTCGACGTAATCCGCCACCATGCGCTGGGCCTGGACCGCGGGGCCCAGGGTGGCCAGGGTGTGACGCATCATTTCCATCCAGCGGCGCGGGATGCCGCGTTCGTCACGCTCGTAGAAGCGGGGGCGACGACCTTTTCGATCAGGTCATAGAGGCCTTCGGCTTCGATCTGGTCGCGGCGGGCGGGGTCGTCAACTCCGTCGGCGGTGGGGATGGCCCAGCCGTTGTTGCCGTCGAACATTTCGTCCCACCAGCCGTCCATGATGGACAGGTTCAGCGCACCGTTCAGGGCGCACTTCATGCCGGAAGTACCGGAGGCCTCGAGCGGGCGCAGCGGGTTGTTCAACCACACGTCGACGCCGGGCATCAGCACCTGGGCCATGTCCATGTCATAGTTGGGCAGGAAGGCGATGCGGTCGCGCACGCCCAGGCCGTCGGCGAAGCTGACCAGACGCTGGATCAGGGACACACCGGGTTCGTCGTCCGGATGGGACTTGCCGGCCACCAGGATCTGGACCGGGCGTTCGGGGTCTGTCAGGATCTTTGCCAGGCGGTCGGGGTTGTTGATCATCAGGGTCAGACGCTTGTAGGTCGGGACGCGGCGGGCGAAACCGATGGTCAAGACGTCGGGGTCCAAGATGTTTTCGGTCCAGGACAGTTCCGCGGGGGAAGCGCCGCGTTCCAGCCAGGATTCGCGTACGCGACGCCGGGCCTCGGTCACCAGCTGTTGGCGCAGCTGGCGGCGCATCTCCCACAGGTCCTCGTCGGAAACGCCGCCTTCGGAGGCCGGGCGCGTCCAGCGATACGAGTTCACGTGTTCGCCGGGTTCCTGGTGGCGGCGGGCCAGTTCGGCCATGCGGCCGTCGGTCCAGGTGGGGCCGTGGACACCGTTAGTGATAGAGGTGATGGGCACCTCGGTGACGTCGAAACCGGGCCAGAGCTGCTGGAACATGTCGCGCGAGACCTTGCCGTGCAGCTTTGCCACGCCATTAGCCATGCGGCCCATGCGCAGACCCAGCACCGCCATATTGAAGGTGTTGGGGTCGCCGCCCGGATAGTTTTCCGCGCCCAACCCCAGCAGCTGTTCCGTGGTGACGCCCGGGATTTCAAAAGCCGAGAGATAGCGCTGTACCAGGCCGCGGTCAAAGCGGTCAATCCCGGCGGGAACCGGGGTGTGAGTGGTGAACAGCGTACCGGAGCGCACCGCTTCGATTGCGGTGCCCAGGTCCAGGCGCTCTTCGCCGCTCATGAGTTCGCGCAGGCGCTCTACCGCCATGAAGCCGGCGTGGCCTTCGTTGCAGTGGTAGACCTCTGGGGTGGGTGCGCCAGTGATGCGGCTAAACGCACGCAGGGCCTTTACCCCGCCCACGCCCAGCAGCAGTTCCTGCTCCATGCGGTGGTCCTTGGAGCCGCCGTAAAGCCGGTCGGTCACCAGGCGTGCCGCTTCGTCGTTCTGTGCCACGTCGGAATCCATCATCAGCAGTGGCACGCGACCCACCTTCGCCACCCAAATCTGGGCATAGAGGGTGCGACGATCCGGCAGCGGGACGTCGACCAGCGCGGGAGTGCCGTCGGCCTCGCGCAACAGCGACAGCGCCATGTTGTCGGGGTCGATGATGGGGTAGGACTCGCGCTGCCAACCGTCGCGGGTCAGGGACTGGCGGAAGTATCCGGCCTGGTACAGCAGCCCCACCCCGATAATGGGAACGCCCAGGTCAGAGGCAGATTTCAGGTGGTCGCCCGCCAAAATCCCCAGCCCGCCAGAGTACTGGGGCAGCACCGCGGTCACGCCGAATTCGGCCGAGAAGTAGCCGATGGCGGAAGGCTTGTCGCCGTTGTGGAATTCGGATTCAAACCACAGCGGCTTGGACAGGTAATCCGACAGATCGCGGTCCAGCTCGTTGGCGCGATTCACGAAGTCCGGGTCGGCGGACAGCTGGCCCAGCTTTTCCGGCACAATCGACCCCAGGAAAGCGACCGGGTCGTGGTTGACCTGGTCCCACAGCTCGGGGTCCATCGAGGCGAAGAAATCGCGGGAAGGCCGGTGCCACGACCAGCGCAGATTCTGGGCCAAGTCGGCCAAGGGCTTCAAATTTTCAGGCAAAACGGATCGAACCGTAAAACGTCGTATAGCTTTCACGCCCTCTATACTACGAGATTTGGCGATGTTTCCTCAACCTTATTTTGGGTTTGATGGGGTGGGTTTCGGGTTTGGTGGAGTGGTTTCGTTGGTGGGCTGTGACTAGCTTTGCGAGATGACCTCAGACAGCTGGGAGTTCATGGTGCGCAGGCCCCGCAGCAACGCACCGCTGTCTTCGAAACCGGCTGCCAGAACCAGGGTGCCTTCCACCCCGGAAAGGGTTCGTTCCGAAAGCGAAGCCGCCGTGCCGCGCTCTACCCCGGCGTCCAGCAAAGCCTTGGTCAAGGCACCGCGCCATTCGTTAAAGTGTTCTTGGATTTCCGCTTTGAACTGTTCCCCTTGAGGATCGAGGATGAGCCTGCCCCAGATACTGCCGCGTTCGCCTTCGCGGTAAAAGTGCAGCAGGTTTTCAAACATCGCGGTGACGTCACCGTCGCCCTGCAGAGGCACAACTACTGACTGGGAGAATTCATCCTGCAGCGCCGCCAAAGATTCGCGCATCATCTGGGCTTTTCCATCAGGAAACAGGTGATACAGCGATCCCCGCCCCAGCCCGGTGGCGGCAGAAATCTCGTTCATTCCCGCGCCGGTATAGCCGAGCTTCTCGAAGAGGGCGCTCAGCTTCGCTACAACTTCGACCCGGTTCGGTTTTCCCATTCTTGTGCCTTTCGTTTCAACTGTTGCCAGTATCCACGATTCTTGACCGAACGGTACAACACCACGCCGGGAAATCCCGGGGTTTAGGCAAAACTTTAACCCCGGCCGCGCCATCCACCAATCAAAACAACCACGCCATCAGTTCAGTACAGCAGTGTCATCAGTTTTTGACGCATCGGCGCCACGATGGGGTCATCCCCCAAGATCTGGAAGTACTCGACCAGGCGTTCGCGCGCGGCCTCGCGGTCTTCCCCCGCAGTCTGCGACACGACGGCCAACAGCCGCGACAGCGCCCCGGCCGCGTCTGAGGCATTCATCTGCGCGTCCGCCGCCGCCAACTGCGCGGGGACATCTGTGAGAGCAGCCGCGTTTCCATGTTCCACCCCCGCCACGGATTCCGCACCCTGCTGCGCGGAACGCGCCTGGAGCCGCACCTGGGAAATCAGGGGCTCGACCTGAGGTGCCTCGGTCGGGTTGGCCTTCAAATAATGCTCCAAATCCGCCAACGCTGCGTCAAAATCCCCGGCCGCTGCCTTTGCCTGCGCCTGCTGCAGTTCCGTGGGTTTGGCCTCTGCTCCCGCAGCGCCCGCAGTCTGCGCGGTGCCCGCAGCCGAATCAGCTTCCTGTCCCGAGACCCGCCCGGTGATGCCTTGTTTCTGTGCCTCGGCCAGCACTACGTCAAAGGCCTGTTTTACGGCAGTCGCCGGCACCGCACCGGTAAAGAGCGGCGCAGGACGCCCACCCAGCAACAGGAACACCGCAGGGATGCCCTGCACCCGGAAAGCCTGTCCAATCGCGGGACTTTCATCGACATTCACCTTGCCCAGCACGATTCTCCCGCCGGCCTCGGCCACTGCCTCTTCCAGGATGGGACCCAGCTGCCGGCAAGGCCCGCACCACGGCGCCCACATGTCCAAAACCACCGGGACCTGCATCGATAGCTCCATGATGGCTTCGAAGTTTTCCTCGGTGACCTCGCGCACCAGTTCGCCCGGAATCAGGGTTTCCCCGGTCGAGGAAGGCGCGGTTGCGTCCCCGGTCGAGGCCGCCTGGGTCGGTACCGGGGTCGAGGTCGCCGTGGCACCAGCTCCCGCAGCGGTGGCACCAGCTCCCGCTGTGGTTGCGTCAATTGGGTTCTGCGCGGTATTCGCCGTGTTTTCAGTCATATTGAACTCCTTTTCCTCTGGGTATTCTACCGGTGACAAAAAGGCCAGGCCAACGCAGAGTGACCCGGCGGTGCTCATTTAGCAAAGAGCGAAATCACGCGGGGAAAAAGCATATTGTGTAGCAGCTCTTTTCTGTTGACTACAACCTAGCAAAGTGCCCCGCGAGGAAAAACTTGCTCCAAAATGCACACTTGCAACCCACAGCCCTCGCCCCGGGCAAAACCCCAGGCCGCAACCTAAAACCGCAACCGCCAACCCGCTAATTCGCGCTCATCCCCACAATCGCATCCGCCGCGCCCAACAGCTGCACCTTCTGCCCCGAACCCTTTGAAGGCACGCGGAAAAGCAGGGTCACTTTGTGGTTCTCTACCAGAGTCGACCCCGCCGTGGACTTGCCCGTATAAGCCTGCGCCAGCGCGGAAATCTCTAGCTTTTTATCCGAAGTCATCGTCATCGAATAGTTCAGCGTCGTCATCACCAGCGCGTCCTTGTCGGCCGTCCCCAGCGCCACGATCCCGTCCTCTGCCACGCTGGGGTTCAGCGAAAACTGCAGGCCCACGTTGTCCTGCGTGAGCTGCGCATACTGCGCCTTGCGCGACTGGAAAGTACCGTTAAATGAATCCAGGCTCAGGTCAAACAGGTCCTTGGACTTGTGGTTCGGGTCGACCAGCACATCCAGATAGTTCTGCGCCACCGCCCCTGGCTTCATCACGTAATCGCCGGAATTCGGCTGAATATTGGGCGAAGCAACCTCGGGCTTATAAGTCGAGGGGAACTTGACCTTGGGGAAAAGCTTGACCCAGCCCCACAGCGCGTAGTTCGCGCGCGCCTGGGACTGCACGAAGGCGAAAACGTGCAGCGACTGCCCGCCCTGCGGCCCCGAAACGCTCATGGCATAGTGTGGGAAAGCGCCGGCCTGCCCCACCAGCAGCGCCTGCGGATTCACCAGCGGCAGCGTTCCCAGCGAGGCGTTGGTTTCGTGCGTGACCTGCATGTATTCGCCGTTGCGCATCACCAGCGCGGGCCCGATGAAGCGCGGTCCCAGCTGTGCCGAGTTCCGCGCGGCGTCCGCCCCCTGCGCCGCCTGGTTGGTCTGCGCAATCACCTGTTCCAACCGCGTTGTGTCGACGGCCGGTGGCGGGTTGTCCCCCGCCGGGGAAGACACCAGCGACGGGGTCCCTCCGCAAGCCGCCAGCCCCACGGCCGCCAGGGCCGCCACCGGCAGCGTAGCCAGGCGTTTCAAGGGTTTCCAGGTGGGGTGCGTTTTGTGATTAGGGGTCGGGTCGAGGTTCGTGGGTCGCGTGCCCGGGTCGAGGTTCGTGGGTCGCGTGCCCGGGTCGAGGTTCGCGGTACCGGTCGCGGAAGCGTAGGGCGCGCGAGGTGCGGTGGTGATGCGGAGTGCGGAGGTTGAAGTGAGGTGATGATTAGGCATTCTTGCCTCCATTGGTGCGATGGTTGCGAGCGTTCTGGGCGGCGTTTTGGCGCGCTATCTGCCCCCAGCGGCCGGGAGCTTCGAAGTTGGCGCGCCGCGACTTGCGCGAAGGCGGCACCTGGGGGATTGACCCGGTTTCGTCCGCCGCGAGGTGAGTCGGCGCGAGACCTGTGTCCTCATCCCCCGTTGCGACTCGCGGCAGCTGCCCGGTTTGCGCCGCAGAAGACGCGGTCTGCCCCGGCAAAACCCGCGAGATATCGGCAGTTTCCGTAGCCGCCGGTGCAGCCGTTCCCGCGCTACCCGAGCCCGCATCGCCCGCACCCGCAACCTCACCGCCTCCAACCGAGGCACCGTCCTCGAGACGGGCGGGAACCTCGAGACGAGCAGTTTTCGAATCCCAACGCGGCGCGGCCCCGCCACCCTGCGCCATGGCGCGCAGCTGGCGGCGAGTCGGGCGGCCCTGAACCGCAGGCGGCGCGGCCCCGGGCAGAGTCCCGGTGACGCGCGCGGCGATGCGCCGAGCCCTGGCCTGCTCCATCGCGGTATGGCGGCTGGCGTGCGAACGCTTTTCGGAAATCAGGGAAAGCACCAGGTAAACCCCGAAAATCGCGCCCCCCAGCAGGCCTACCACACTCAGCAGCCACGAAGCCACCGACGAGGTCTGTTGCTGCCACTTCAGCGCCAGCGTCGGCGCCGGTTTCGTCCCGTCCGTAAAGGCCACCGCCGACCAGCGCGCGTCGGAAAGCGACCAGTTTAGACTGGCTTTCCCGTTGCCGGTCGCGGTTTTTCCAGATGTCGAGGGTGGCGAGGTCGGCGGCATCCTTCTGTGGGGGTGCGGCGAGGGCTTGGATTCCAGTCGCGGTGGCGTCTTTGGTGGTGTCTTTGGTGGCGCCTTTGGTGGCGGAGGGGAGGGGCGGGGGTCGAGGACTGCGTCGGAGTTTTCGTGGAGGGCAGTACGGTTTTTTCGACAAAAGCAGAGCTAGAGGCGAAACCGGTGAGTTCGAGGTACTTTTGTCCCGTGACGAAGGCCTGGACGTCGCTGGTGAGAGCCACGCCCAGGAATACCGGAGTTTTACCCGAAGCGGAGGCGGTGATGGTGACGGTTTCCGCGGTGGATTCCAGCACGTTTATGCCCGTCACCACCAGCGGGACCTGTGGTTTCGAAGAGGTGATGGTCAGGAAATTGGCGGGTTTCCACCAAAAGAACCGGCCGATGCCCAGCAGCCCCAACGCCAGAGACACCACCAGACCGAGGACCGCGATGAGGCGAGTTATGCGGTTCCGAACAGGCATCAGACCCCCCGTATAGATAAGAAAGAACCAGGTTTGCGATATTTACTCTACTGGTCTTGGAAAAAAAGGGCGACTTTACATTAGAATCTTTGTGGTGCGTAAATGGTCAATTGGGCCCTTTGCGGTATAGACTAAATAAGAATGCATAAAATAACTTCGACGGGGGCTTCGCCCGGTCGCAGTTCTAGAGGAGGACTTTGCAGTGACCGAAGAACAGACAGATTTTCCGATTGTAATGCGGGGTTATGACCGCGTACAGGTCGACCTGCAGATTCAGACGCTGATGACCGCCCTGGCTGAAGCACGTCGAGAGGTCGAGACCCTCGACGCTCGCAACGCGACCCTCGCCGGTGATTTGTCCGAGGCCCAGCGCCGTCTGCGTGAAACCGACCGCTCCAGCTATACCGGGCTGGGCGAACGGATCGAGCAGTTGCTGCGTTCCGCCGAGGAACAGTCCACCACGGTTATCAACAAGGCCAATGCCGATGCCGAGGCCCTGTTGGAGCGCACTCGTTCCAACACCCAACGCCTGACGCAGCGCGCCGAAGCCGAGGCCGCCTCGATGCTGGCCGAGGCCCGTCGCGAAGCCGAGGAGCGCACCACCCAGGCCGAGACCGAAGCCGAGACCGTGCTGACTAACGCCCAGCACCGCGCCGACGAGTTGGTCGCCGCCGCCGAGCGCGAAGCCGCTTCGCTGCGTGCCGAGGTCAACACTCAGGTCAATGACTTGCGAGCCACGGCGGATCGCGAAACCGAGTTGCAGCGCGCCCAGGCCGAAAAGGACTACGTAGAGGCCCGCGTCAAGGCTGAACAGGAAACCACAGCGCTGCGCAACGAAGCCGCCGCTGAGATTCAGGAACTGCGTGAAACCGCCACCGCGGAGGCCACGCAGGTACGCGAACAAGCCCAGGCCATGGCCGAGAAACTGCTGGCAGAGACCCGCGAAGAAGCCGACCGGATTATTTCTAAGGCCCGCGCCGATGCCGAGCGGATGAAGGCAGAAGCCGACCAGGCCCGCCAAGACACCGAGACAGAGATTGCTTCGGCCCGCGCCGCGGCCCGCGAAGCCGATGCCCAGGCTCACGAACAAGCCCGCGCCGAGACCTCGGCGATGGTGGCTACCGCGAAGGCCCAGGTGGCCGACGCCGAAAAGCACTGGGTGAAACCCTGCAGCGTGCCGAGCGCCTGTTGACTGACACCGATGCCGTGGTGCGTCGCCGTCAAGAGGACGCCCGCCGCACCGCCGAGGCCACCATTGCGGCGGCCGAGGTCGAGGCGCAGCAGCTGCGCGAATCCGCCCGCGCCGAGGCGCAGGCCGAACGCGCTGCTGCACAGCGTACGGTCGAAAAGCTGGAGCGTCAGCGCGAATCCGTGGCGGCTTACCTGGACGAGATGCGCGGCTTGCTGGGTTCCAAGGCAGCCAGCGCGATTGCCGGTTTGACTGCCGCCGTAGAGGAAGACAGCGAAACCCGCGAACCCGTCGAACTGCCGGCGGACGTGGATGCCTATGCGCTGCCCGAAGAGGCCAACGAATAAGGCCTTTCTGAATACAAAACCCCATCAGCTTTGGCGGCTCCTCCCCGGGAGCCGCCAAAACGCTTTTAAGGCGGGGGTGACTGTTTAGATACTCAGATGCACTGTGGATAGAGCGTCATGAGGTGGCGCGACACCGCGCCGGGATTCTCGATCGGCACCAGGTGCGAGGTCTGGTGTACCTCGATGACTTCGGTGCCGGCAGCCTGAGCCATCTGTGCGGAAGCCTCGGCCGGGGAAATCTGGTCGACCTCGCCGCGCATCACCATGACGGGCTTGCCGAAGTTCTCTAAGACGTGCACCCGGTTGGGACGGTTCGCCATGGCTCGCTGGGCCCAAGACAGGCCCTCATCGCTGGCCTCGCGCGACCACTGCACCGCCTGGGACACCACCTCGGGACGGGCGCGTCGCGTCGAATCCGTAAACATCCCCTCAACCTGCGGCGTCAGAATATTTTCGCGACCCCCCGCCAACATCGAAACGACGGCCTCGAACCGGGCGGCCTTGGCCGTTACCGAATCCTCTTCCGCTCTGGTCCCGATCATGCCGATACCGGAAACCAGTTCCGGGTGGCGTTCTGCCAGAGCCAAAGCCACGTAGCCACCCATAGAGTTCCCCACGGGGATGATGCGTTCGATGCCGAACTTGCCCAGGCCCGCCACGATTTCATCGGCGTAGGCGTCCAGGGAAGGAGTGTCGTTAGAAGCCGGAGATTCTCCGAATCCGGGCGCATCTACCATCAGCAAAGGCACGCCACCCAAGCGATCGGCGGTGGGGAGCCACATGCGGTGGTCGAAAGGGTAGGCGTGCAGCAACAGCACGGTGGGGCCGGAAGGACCCGGAATCACGTCGCGGGGAATCATGTTCAACATAGTTACCATCCTATTCCATGTCACGAGGGACGCGCACCAGAGCTCCAGCAGCCCGAATGCCAGTGCCTCCGGGCCTCGACCCCGATATCCACCCCGAAAGGGGCCGAGACGGGAAAGGCCACGACGTGCGCGGTGCCCGGCGGAATCACGTGGTGGCAGCCGGGACACAGATAGGACTTGGCTCCCCCGGAAACTCGTTGCACCGAGTATTCATCCCCGCGTATGGTAACGCGCCGGGGCATCCCCGCTAAACGACTCAGGTCCAGAGGTTCATAGGGCTGCTGCCGCCGACCGCGGCGCGAACTGGGCATCAGGCCGCCAGCATTTAAGCCGCCGGTACCGCGGCGACTTGGACGCCGCGACGGTAAACCGCCAGCGGATAGAGGTACTCATCCACCACCAGCAGATCGGCTTTCTTGCCCGGGGCCACTGTCCCGATCGAGTCATCCCCCAGCACTTTGGCTCCCTGGGCCGAAGCCATATACACCGCGTCGATCAGCGGAATCCCGCCGCTCCAGCTGGTTCGCACCACGTCCAGTAGGTGCGCGGTGCCTCCAGCCAAGGCGTTAGGGTGCTCGGTCAAAACCGCGCGACCATCCGCAACCGTTACCCCCAGCCCCGCCAGGACGTATTCCCCGTCGGGCATCCCGGCAGCGGCCATGGCATCGGTCACAAAGACAATAGAGTCGCGACCCACCAGGTCATAGACCGCGCGAATCGCGTCGGGGTGGATATGCACCCCGTCGCCGATCAGCTCCAAGACAGCTCCGCCGCTGGCGGCATCGGCCAGCATCTCTAAAACCGGGCCGGGTTCGCGGTGATGGAAAGGCGCCATACCGTTGAACAGATGCGTCACGGTATAACGCGAACTGCGCTTTACCGGGGTCATCCCCAGTTTTTCCCGGGTCCACTGGGCGGCCTCACGCATCTGGGCGGCACTGCAAGAAGTGTGCCCAAAAGACGGGATGGCCCCGCCTTCGATCAGGGCCTCGGTCACGGAACCAGAACCGAAAGCCCGCTTCCCTTCCGGCGCCAGAGTCATCGACACGGTGTGTCCGCGCGTCACGATCAACAGTTCGCGCACCAGCGCCGGGTTCGGAGCCTGAATAGTGTCCGGGTTCTGGGCACCGCAGTGCCCCGCGGAGATAAAGGGACCTTCAAAGTGAATCCCCGCGATTTCCTGGGCATCGGCCAAGTCGGCCAGCATCTGGGCCTGACGGCGCAACGCCTGGGGTGAATCCGTCGCCAGAGAAGCCACCAGCGTGGTGGTGCCGTGCAAGCGGTGCTCCCACACCGCCGTCATCGCGTCTTCTTTCGTGGGTGCATCCGGGAAGGACTGTCCCCCACCACCGTGGCAGTGCACATCCACCAGCCCCGGCATGATGTAGCGCCCGTCGGTGGGCGAGGGCGCCACCGCAACCTGGTGCCCGTAGCCCGAGGCGGCGGCCTGCGTGGCCTCGCCCATCCAAACGATTTCTTCCCCGTCGACAATGACTGCGCCGTCAACGATTATCTGGTCCGGGGTGATGATGCGTCCCCGCACAGCAAATGCTTCACTCATAGTGGCATTATCCCATGTTTCGGGCGCGCCTTGGGGATTTTGCGTGCTCCCTAGAACAGCCGATTCGGGTCCAGATCCAGGCCGCGCATCTGGTCATAGTGCAGCACCACGCAGCGAATCCCGCGGTCCTCGGCCAAGGTCCGGGCCTGCGGTTTGATTTCTTGGGCTGCGAAAATCCCGGTGATTGACTCCAGCCCGGTTTGCCGCCCCAGCAACTCCAGATAGCGGCTGAGCTGCTCTACCCCGTCGATTTCCCCGCGCCGCTTCACTTCCACCGCGACGGGCCGGCCCTGCGCGTCGCGTACCAGCAGATCCACCGGCCCAATCGGCGTGGGCCATTCGCGCCGCACCAGGCTCCACCCCGGCCCCAGCACCGGCTCGACTTGTTCAGCCAGCAACTTTTGCAGATGCGCCTCGACCCCGTCCTTTTCCACCCCCGGGTCCACCCCGAGATCGCGCGAAACATCGCTATAGACGTGGAAAATATCGATGACCAAGGATTCGTTCTTTTTCGTACTCACCGTCCAGGTCTGTACTGGTTCGAGGTCCTGAGTCGCGGTTTCGGTTTCGGTTCCCGGTTCGAGGTCCGCCGGTACCGTCACCGCCGCCTGCGTAGTGCGCAGTCCTCGCCGGGGCACCCCACCTCCGTAACCTGCCCCTCCCCCGCCGCGGCACCGTCCTCGCCGGGGTCCGAAACCGGAAAATCCACGCGCAAGGTACAGGGCGCCGTCATCCAGTTCAGGGGTTTGTAGGATCCGCCGTCACTGTGGATCAACACCGAACCATCAGCTTTCACCATGATCAGACGGGTGGCGCGCGGCAGATGCGCGTCCAGGCGGCCCGAATAATTCACTTCACAATCAGCAATAACCAGCCTCACGGACTCAGGGTATCAGAACCGGGCGGCGAGGATTCCAGCCAGGAAACCAGGCCGTGATAGTCGTGTGGGTCCATGGCCAGCCAGAAACTTTCGGAGTCGGTTTGGCAGTGCAGCACCGAGAGAGTCATGCCTTCGGCGGTGGCGGTTTGGGCCTGGGTGATTTCGAAGCCGACGCGCCGCCAGCGACGCGAGGACCCCCACTTTAGTGAGACGATGCGGTACCACTTCAGCAGGCCGCCGGTATAGTGGCAGACCCCGGCCACCCAGTGCTCCCGGTCCTCGGGGCGATAGGCCACGTTGAAGGCGCCAGGGATGCGCGCCTTGTAGCGGACCCGCACCACAAAATACACCAGGGTGGTTAAAACCAGGATGAGGGCAAGGCACAGTGCTTCGATCAACCAACCAGCTGCTTCCTGCACTGCGCTTGCCCTCTCCTGTAAAAATCTGTGCCCGGGATCAGGCCGTTACCGCATCCTTCGTCTGCGGCGTCAGGGTGCGTTCCAGCACCACGGTAACCGCGTCGTTGTCCATAGAGGCAAAACCGGAATTCACCTCGATTTCCTGGATGCCCTGGGCGGATTGAATCCGCACGTGGCCCGGTCGCAGCACCACCAGCAGGGGCTGGTGACCCGGCAGAATCCCCAAGTCACCCCCGGCCGAAGGCACCACCACAGAAGAGGCGGTTCCCTGGAACAGGGTGTGAGAACGGTCTACCACCGCAACTTTCAGTTCCGACATGGCTTACATATCCTTCTGAATCTTGGCCCAGGCACGTTCCAGGTCCTCGATACCGCCAATGTTGAAGAATGCCTGCTCCGGGACGTGGTCGTACTTGCCCTCTGCGATACGGCGGAAGGCTTCGATGGTTTCGCCAAGCGGAACCGTCGAGCCGGGAACGCCAGTGAACTTTTCGGCCATGTAGGTGTTCTGCGAGAGGGAACTGTTCGATGCGTCTGGCGCGCGCCACGGTGACTTTATCTTCTTCGGAGAGTTCGTCCACACCCAAGATGGCGATGATGTCCTGGAGTTCCTTGTTCTTCTGGAGGATCATCTTTACCCGGGTCGCAGTTTCGTAGTGGTCCTTGCCCACGTAGCGCGGGTCGAGGATACGCGAGGTCGAGGCCAGGGGGTCTACCGCCGGGTAGAGGCCGCGGCTGGCGATGTCGCGGCTCAGGTTAGTGGTCGCGTCGAGGTGGGCGAAGGTGGTGGCCGGGGCGGGGTCGGTGTAGTCGTCGGCAGGAACGTAGATGGCCTGGAGGGAGGTAATGGAGTGGCCTCCCGCCGAGGTGATGCGTTCCTGGAGCTGACCCATTTCGTCGGCAAGGTTCGGTTGGTAACCTACCGCCGAAGGCATACGGCCCAGCAAGGTGGATACCTCGGAGCCGGCCTGGGTAAGCGGAAGATGTTGTCGATGAAGAGCAGCACGTCCTGGTTCTGGACATCGCGGAAGTATTCCGCCATGGTCAAGCCGGACAGCGCCACGCGCAGACGGGTCCCCGGGGGTTCGTCCATCTGGCCGAAGACCATGGCGGTCTTGTCCAGCACCCCGGCGTCTTCCATTTCGTGAATCAGGTCGTTGCCCTCTCGGGTACGTTCGCCCACACCGGCGAATACGGACACACCGCCGTGGTCCTGGGCCACGCGCTGAATCATCTCTTGAATCAACACGGTCTTGCCCACGCCCGCACCGCCGAAGAGGCCGATCTTGCCACCCTGGACGTAGGGGGTCAGCAGGTCGATAACCTTGATGCCGGTTTCGAACATCTGGGTCTTGGATTCCAGCTTGTCGAAGGTGGGCGGGTTGCGGTGAATGGACCAGCGTTCCTTTACGTCCAGTTCCTCGCCGGGGGTCAGGTTCAGGCAGTCGCCGATCACGTTGAAGACGTGACCTTTGGTGATGTCACCCACCGGCACGGAAATCGGAGCGCCGGTGTCAACTACCTTGGCCCCGCGTACCAGACCGTCGGTGGGCTTCAAGGCGATGGTACGCACGATGTTGTCTCCCAGGTGTTGGGCGACTTCGAGGGTCATCGTGGATTCCTCGCCGCCCATGCCTTTGAAGGTCACGTGCAGAGCGTTATACATATCAGGCAGTTGATCCGGCGGGAACTCGATATCCACAACCGGGCCGATGACCCGGGCAATGCGGCCGGTTCCGGCGATCTTCTGTTCAGCCATTGTTTTTCCTCTTTCGGCGGTTTTCTTGTATCTATCTAGGTTCTGGTTAATTCTTTGATTCCTTCAGAGCGTCTGCGCCCGAAACAATCTCGGAGATCTCTGTGGTGATGTCGGTCTGTCGGGCCGCGTTCATCATGCGCGTCAGGTTCGTAATCAGGTCCTCGGCGTTATCCGTGGCGGCGTGCATGGCGTTCTGTCGGCTGGCTAACTCTGCAGCGGCAGCGTGCAGCAGGGCCGTGCGGATGCGGGATTCCACATAGAGGGGCATCACGGTCTGGAGTACCTCTTCGGCGCGGGGCTCGAATTCGTACAGCGGCAGAACGTCTTGGTGCCGGTCCCCCAGACCCATCCCGTCAATCTGGATGGCTTCGTCGGGGTCGATTACCTTGATCGGCAGCATCTTTCGCACCTGGGGCACCTGGGAAACCATGGAGCGGAACTTGGTGTAAACCATGTACAGCTGGGAGACCCCGCCCTGTTCGGCCGGAGCCAGGAAAGCACCCAGCATGGTGCGCGCGATTTCTTGGGCGCGGTGCTCGGAAGGTTTATCCGAGTCCCCCGTCCAGGAAGCCCCGATCGGGGTGTGGCGGAAGTTGAAGTAGGTCAAGCCGCGACGACCCGAGACATAGACCACCGGGTCTTTGCCTTCTTCGATCAGGCGCTCGATCAGGCGCTCGGTTTCGCGCAGGATGGACGCGGAGTACGCCCCCGCCATGCCGCGATCCGAAGTCACCGCAAGAACCGCAACCCGGTTAGTGTCGGTGCGCTCCTTGATCAGCGGGTGATCCAGCTGGGTGTGCGCACTGACCGCCGCCACCGCAGCCGCGATGGCCGAGTCATAGGTGGTGATGGATTCCGCGGTGGCGCGCGCTTTACCCACGCGCGATGCCGCGATCATCTCCATGGCGCGGAAAATCTTTTGCAGAGTCTCAGTTGACTTGATCCTCTGCTTCAGAGCCCTTTGCGAACCTGCCACTTGTTAACCTCGCTTGGCCTGGATAACTTCTTCGGTGTGTTCCGCTTCGGCTTCGCCGGGGATGGCGTCAACCTTGGTGGGTACCAGGTCATATCCGGAACGGAAGTCCTTAACCGCGGCCTCGAGGCGCTCTACCAGCTCGTCGGGCCAGTCGCCCTTTTCGCGGATTTCGGCCAGGATGGTGCCTTCCTTGCGCAGGTAGTCCAGCCAATCCTTTTCGAACTGCAGCACCTTGGAGGTGTCGATGTCGTCGAGGTAGCCGTTGGTGCCGGCCCAAACCGAAACCACCTGTTCCTCTACGGGGTAGGGCGTGTACTGCGGCTGCTTCAGCAGCTCCATCAGGCGCTCGCCGCGAGTCAGCTGTTTGCGGGTGGCGGCATCCAGGTCGGAGGCCAGCATGGCGAAGGCCGCCATGGAGCGGTACTGGGCCAGTGTCAGCTTCAAAGTACCGGCCACCTTCTTCATGGCCTTTACCTGGGCGTCACCACCGACACGGGAAACCGAAATACCCACGTCGACCGCGGGGCGCTGGTTCGCGTTGAACAAGTCGGACTGCAAGAAGATCTGGCCGTCGGTGATGGAGATGACGTTGGTGGGGATATAGGCCGAAACGTCGTTGGCCTTGGTCTCGATGATGGGCAAACCAGTCATGGAGCCCGCGCCCAGGTCATCCGAGAGCTTGGCGCAGCGTTCCAGCAAGCGAGAGTGCAAGTAGAACACGTCGCCGGGGTAGGCTTCACGCCCCGGCGGGCGACGCAGCAGCAAAGACACCGCGCGGTAGGCTTCGGCCTGCTTGGAAAGATCGTCGAAGATGATCAAGACGTGCTTGCCCTCGTACATCCAGTGCTGGCCGATGGCCGAACCGGTGTAGGGGGCCAAGTACTTGAAGCCGGCCGCATCCGAGGCCGGGGAGGCGACGATGGTGGTGTACTCCATGGCGCCGCCCTCTTCCAGGGCACCCTTTACCGAAGCGATGGTGGAACCCTTTTGGCCCACCGCCACGTAGATACAACGAACCTGCTTTTTCGGGTCACCGGATTCCCAGTTGGCACGCTGGTTCAAGATGGTGTCGATGGCGATGGCGGTTTTTCCGGTCTGGCGGTCACCGATAATCAGCTGGCGCTGGCCGCGACCGATGGGAATCATCGAATCAATGGCCTTCAGGCCGGTCTGGAGCGGTTCGTGAACTGAACGACGCATCATTACGCCGGGGGCCTGCAGTTCCAGCGCGCGGCGCCCCACCATGTCTTTGATTTCACCCAGACCATCAATCGGGTTACCCAGCGGGTCAACCACACGCCCCAAGTAACCGTCTCCGACCGGAACCGACAAAACGTCACCGGTACGGTAGACTTCCTGGCCTTCCTCGATACTGGTGAAATCACCCAAAACGATAGCGCCGATTTCGCGCACGTCCAGGTTCATCGCCAGACCCAAGGTGCCATCCTGGAAACGCAGCAATCTGTTCGACATGGTGCCGGGCAGGCCCTCGATGTGGGCGATACCGTCGGCAGCCTCGGTTACGTAACCGACTTCCTGGGCGTTGGCCTGGGAGGGTTCGTAGCTGTCCACGAACTGGTCCAGTGCGGACTTGATGTCCTGGGGACTAATTGATAGCTCAGCCATCAGCATTCCTTCTTTTTGTTCCTAGCACCGGGCCGAAGGGCCCGGAAATTTTTTCTTTAGCTTGCTAACTTGCGGCGGATTTCATCCGCGCGGGTAGAGACAGTGCCGTCCATCATTACGTCGCCACGTTGGATGCGCAGACCACCGACCAGCGAGGGATCCACCACCACGTTGACCAGCACCCTCGCGCCCCGCTTGGGCGGCGAGAATCTGGGTCAGACGTTGGGTCTGGGCCGGGCTGAGAGGCACGGCCGAATAGACAGTCGCCGTGCCCTGGGAACGCAGCTGGGCTGCGGAATCCAACAGAGCGCGAACATCCGCGGACAGATGTCCCGGGGTGGCCTTTTCTATTACAGCGTCAACCAAGCGCAGACTGAGGTCCGACACCTGAGAGGCAACCAGGCGGTTGAAGAACGCCACGCGTTCTTCAACCGCAGCCGTGCGCGAATCCGTCAGGAAGTTGCGCAGGTCGCGGTTCTTGGTGATTACCTGGCCCAGAGAAAAGATTTCCCTTTCGGTCTGCTCTAGCTGGCCGTTGTCCAGTGCGGTTTCAGCAACACGTGAGTGGCCAGCATCCGCGCGGCTTTCGCCAGGTCGGCCTCGGAGGACCAGCGTCCCGCCGCCAGGGCTTCCACACCGGACAGGGCCAGGGGCGACAGGCTGCGGCCCATGATCTGGCGGGCCAAGGCTTGTTTGTCCGCGGCAGTGCGGGCGGGATCAGAGAGGTTCCTGGACAGGCGCACATTGGATTCCAAGAGGCGCGACAGCTCGAGAAACTCCTGCGCGACCGAGGTACCCTGTGCGAGGGAGGCCTTTCCCAGACCCGAGTCCACAGCCACCACCATGGAGGCCAGTGTCTTCACCGATGAGGCTCTCATAATCTCCCTTACGCTACCGGCTGGCCCTGTTCCTGGACCTGCTTATCCAGGTCGTCCAGGAAGCGGTCAACCACGCGGGCCGACAGGGCTTCGTCCTTGAGGTGTTCGCCAACAATCTTGTCCGCCAGCTGGGTAGCCAGTTCCCCGACTTCCTTGCGCAGCGCGGATTCGGCCGCGGCGCGTTCGGCGGCAATCTGGCGCTGGGCGTTGTCGAGGATACGCTTGGCGTCTTCCTCGGCTTTGGCCTGGGCGCGAGAAATAATGCCCTCGGCCTGCAGGTTTGCCTTGTCGCGGATAGAACCAGCCTCTTTGCGGGCGATGGCCAACTCGGATTCAATCCGGTCGGCCGCCGCGGCGGATTCTGTTTTGGCGCGCTGAGTTGCGTCCAGCCCTTCCTGCAGTTTCTGGGCCCGTTGGTCGGCCAAAGCGTCGTACTTTGGCATCACCACAAAGGCGACAACCGCCAGGATAATCACGAAGATGATCCCGGACCACACGATGTCGTAGGTCGGAGGCAACAGCGGATTACCCGCCTCAGTTGCGGGCATCACTGTTGGAAGCAAATTGTTCAACATATCAATGCCTTATGTGTGTGTTTGCTGGTCTCAGGCCTGGAACAGGAAGCCCGTCACCAGACCGATCAGCGCCAGCGCCTCGACGAAGGCGATACCGATGAACATATTCACGGTCAACTTACCGGACAGCTCCGGCTGACGGGCGATGGAATCCTGGGTGTGACCGATCAGGATACCCAGACCGATACCGGGGCCGATAGCGGCCAGGCCGTAACCGATAGTTGCGAGAACTTCCAAACTTCCAGTCATGTTTATCTTTCCTTATTCCTTGTATTCCCCTGCGCCGGTTGACGCAGGAAGCTCGTGGGTTTCTATTGGGTTGTCCCGGGTCGAGGTCCGCCTTAGGGTGATCCTTTGGGCCCGGATAGGTGGTGGCTGGGTTCTAGTGGGCGTGAACCGAGAGGTTCACGTACACCGCGGTTAGTACCGCGAAGATGTAGGCCTGCAGGAAAGCCACCAGGATTTCAAACAGGGTGAAGGCGAAGGCCGCAGCGAAGGTCAGGATACCCAGACCAGACATAGCGGAGAGGTGCTGGAGCAAGAAGTAGTTCGTCGCACTGAGGGTCAGCGCCAGCAGGAAGTGCCCCCGCAATCATGTTCGCCAAGAGACGGACAAACAGGGTGAAGGGGCGAATGATGAAGGTAGAGACTGCCTCGATCGGGGTCAAGAGTAGGTAGAGAGCTTTGGGAACCCCGGGCGGGAAGAGCGAGTTCTTGAGGAAGTGCCCCAGGCCGACTTCGCGGATACCGGCATAAACAAAAACGAACCAGGCGAAGATCGCCAGGACCAGCGCGAAGCCGGGTTTGGCGGTACCTGCCAGGTTCATTCCGGGGATGATGCCGGGGATGTTCATGAAGAGCACTGAAAAGAACACCGCGGTGATGATGGGGGCGTATTTCCGACCGATTCTTTTCCGATGATTTCTTCGGCGATGTTCTTGCGGCAGAACTCGAAGCCCATCTCTATCGCCATCTGGGCGCGACCGGGAACCAGGCGGGCCCGCATGGCGTAGAGGAACAAACAGATCAACAGCACAACCAGCATGATGAAGCGAATCAACATGACGCGGTCAATCGCGAAAGGAGTGCCTTCGAATGCGACTACAGCTGGGAACAAATCCTCGATGGTCGGAGAGTGGAATCCATCGCCTTTTGTGGGAACCAGCGGCAGGACACCCGAACTCAGAAACACTCCCATTATTCTCCTTCGAAGGGGACTCTATGCTTTCAGTCTGTAACTGGAACCTTATCATGAATCCGAGGTGCTTGTTTCACCCTCGGTCTCTATCAGGGGGATGCGGGCCCGGGCCAGGGCGACAGGAAAAGCAATGGTTTGAACCAAAATCAAGGCCAGCATGGTGCCGAAAAGCACGTAGGGGTCCAGCCCAGAAATTTTCCGAGCGATGAAAATCGCGAGGATGATGGCCAGGAGCTTTAGCAGGAAGTCCGCCCCCATGCCGGCCATCATCAAGTCGACGTGACGCAGAGTGAAGAGGTGTGTAGCCACCGTGATGCCCAGCAGCACCAGTCCCACCACCGCGCAGAGCCCCACCGCCACCAGGCCCGGTTGTCCCACGAAAATCGCCGCCAAAACCGCCGCGATGAAGAGCACCACGGTGACGCTGATGGCGACCAGACGCAGAGAAGCATGGACGGCGGCGCGAGTGCGCGGCCCAATTTGTGTTGATCCGTTCACAGAACTCAGATTATCAGTCTGACACGAGACGAAAAATGCCTTCCAGATTTCCCCAGAATAGCGCCGAAACTACCGCGCCAGATGCGCCGGTCCGTGGCCCACCTCGTAACCGGGGACCAGGCGACGACGCACGGCATCGCGCCAGGCAGGCAAAATCTCGATGGTGATCAGGGTCGCGAAAACTCCGGCCACCAGCATCGTGACCGCGACGTCACGCATCCGCCACAGCGTCAGCGAGGCCGCCCCCAGAGAAAACACCGCCGTCCACAGGTACATCACCAGAACGGCTCGCACCCGCGAACGACCCGCGCGCGACAGACGGTGATGGAGGTGGCCCGCATCGGCTTGGAAAGGCGACTGGTGGTGATAGAGGCGGCGCACCACCGAGGCGCACATATCGAAAAGCGGGATGGCCAGTACCGCCAGAGGCAGCAGAATCGGCAAGAAAGAAGGGAAAGCTTGGCGGAAGTAGACCGTGGCGGGGTCGATTTGGCCGGTGATGATGATGGCGGCGCCGGCCGTGACGAGGCCCAGGAGCATCGCCCCGGTGTCGCCCATGAAGATCGAGGCGGGGCTGAAGTTGTGCGCCAGGAAGCCCAGGCAGATTCCTACCAGGGCCGCCGCGGTAGTGGTGGCCAGCGAGGCGTAGGAGGTCGCTCCCAGAGTGATGGCCAGAGTGTAAGAGTAGATGAACAGGCCCGCCGCGCTGATAGCCATCATGCCTGCGGCCAGGCCGTCCAGCCCGTCAACGAAGTTCACCGCGTTTATCGCCGCGACCACCACGAAGACCGTCACTGCCAGGCTCAGGCGCGAGGACCCGATAGTTAGACCGAAACCGGGAAGGAAGTCAGCTGCACCCCCAGGTAAGCCATCAGCCCGGCAATCAGCACTTGACCAGCCAGTTTGGTGTACCAGTCCAGGTCCCAGATGTCGTCGACCACCCCTAACAGGCAAATCAGCGCCGCCCCGACCAGCAGGCCCCGTCCCGCTCCGGTGTTCACCGCCGGCGCCAGGTAGGGCAGGTGCCACGCCAGGCCCATCGCCGCCAGGAAGCCCAGCCCCATCGCCACTCCGCCCAGCCGCGGGGTGGGGAACTGGTGGACGTCGCGTTCCCGCACCGGCGCCAGGGTGCCGGTCGCCAGCGCGAACTGGCGCACCAGCGGAACGCTGATATAGGTCAGCGCGCAGGCCACCAGGAACACCAGGAGGTAAAACTTCACAGTCTGACTTTACCGCATGGCTTTGGGATGCTTGGGGTGGGGTGATTGGGGTGAGCCGCGCAGGCTGGGTTCCGGGGCGAGGGCGGATGGTGGCGTGGGCGGTTTTGGGCAGGGCGGCGCGGTTTAGTTCAGGGCGGCGCTAGTTGCGCCAGGGAGATTGCTCCTTCGCGCACCATCTGAGGCTCGCCGGAGCTAAGGTTCACAATGCTGGAAGGCAGTCCCGTGGGGCTGGGACCCGCATCCACGTAAACCCCGACCAGGTCGCCAAAGTATTCCAACGCGGCCTTCACGTTAGTCGCGGGCGGAGCACCGTGCAGGTTCGCCGAAGTCACCGCCAAAGGCCCGGTGTGCTCCAACACCCTGCAGCGCGACGGGGTGGTCGGGCATCCGCAGCGCCACAGTTCCTGCGGTTCGCCCCAGATCCCATCCCAGTTCGGGGCGCGCCGGAGCGATGATGGTCAGCGGGCCAGGCCAGCACTTTTTCAGCCAGAACCCGGGCTATTTTCGAGGGGGCCGGCGGGGAAGCAGGGGCTGTGGTCGCGGGGAAAAACAAGTCATCTAAGGCATCGGGGCCGGACACCAGGACCGGAGGCGGAAATCCTCCCTCCCTTGGCCGTCTGGAGGCGCGCCACGGCCGGGGCATCGTAAGGTGCGGTGGCGATTCCATAAACCGTGTCGGTGGGCAAAACCACCAGGCCGGAATCCCGCAGCACCGCGTCGATTTTCGCTCAGCTGCGGGGATGTCAGGGCCGGAAACACGCCAGATTGCAGGGGAACTTTGAAAAATACTCACAGCCCGATTTTACGCTCCCACGCCTCACCACCCTGGAAAACCCCAAAAACCCCCGCCCGCCCCCCGCGAACCGATATAAAGAAACCATGAGCAACCCCACGCCTCCCGCCCCGAAGGAAGACCGCTTCATCCTGGATCTGCCCTATACCGACGACCTGATAATCGCCGAAATCGTGCGGCGCTCCGAAGCCATCCTGGGCCCCCAACCTCGCGTCCACTATCCCCAAGGCACGCACCTGACCACCGAAGGGGAACGCGTGCGACAAGTCATTTTTGCCCTGGAAGGCTCTGTTGCCCTGGAGCACCACTCGGAAGCCGGAGAAATCTTGATGCACCACGCCTCGACCGGGCGCATCATCGGGCTGCTGGGCGCCTCGGACAACGACGTGGCCTTCTTCACTTCTATCGCCACTACCCCGGTGACAGGCGTGGTGGTGGAGCTGGCACAGCTCAACCAAGCCATGGATGCCGACATCAAGATCGCTCACTTGCTGACGGCCCTGTTCATCCGCACCCTGGACCGGCGCCTACGCCGCGCCGAAGCCCTGCACATCGAACAGGCCGAGCTGGCCGACCAGCTGGCGCTGGAACGCGAAAACCTCTCTTAACGCCCTGCACCAGCTCACAGAGACGCGCGAAGAGATGGCGGCGCAGGCGCGTTTCGCCTCGCTGGGCGAACTGGCGGCCGGGGTGGCGCACGAACTGAATAACCCCATGGCGGCGATTCGCCGCAACGCGGATTTCTTGAACGAAGACGTGGTGAAGCTACTGAACACCGCCCCGGACCGCGACTGGGCCCAGCACGCCTTGAAATCCCTGAAGCTGACCCAAAGAAGCCCCGGTGCTCTCTACCCGCGAAGTGCGCCGCCGCAAGAAAGAGATGGAGGCCGCCACCGGGGATGCCGCGCTGACGCAACGCCTGGTGATGTCGGGGATTCTGGATGTAGACCTGGCACGGCAGCTGTCGCGCTCGGGTAACCAGTCCGTCGAAGTCATCGAAGTCGCCGCCGCAATCGGCACAAATCTGCGCGATATGCGCACAGCCTCGCAACGCATCGTCGACCTGGTGGCCTCGCTGCGTTCCTATGCGCGCCCCGACGGCGACCCCATCGAAAACGTCAATCTGCACGACGGCCTGGAGGACACGCTGCGCCTGTTGAATCACCGCCTCCACGGGGTGCATATCGAGCGAGATTACGGTGATATTCCAGCGATTTCTTGCCATCCCGGACAGCTGGCAGAAGTCTGGACGAATGTGATCACGAACGCGGTGGAAGCCATGACCGACGCGCTGGAGCCGGAGTCTCGGGGCGGTGGGGAAATCGGGACCATCACGATTCGTACGCAAGCCATAGGGATTGCCCCTGCCGAGGAGGGCAGTCACGGTGGTTTCAGTCGTTTCGGTAATGCGGCGGCTCGGGGCGAGGAAACCACCAACGCAGGCACCGCTTCTTACGTTGGCGCGAACCTCGCCCCGGCGTCCCCCCAAACCACGCCGGGACCGCCGCGGCTGCGCATCACTTTCCGCGACACCGGGTCGGGGATTCCGCCCGAGGTCCTCGAACATGTTTTCGAACCGCATTTCACCACCAAAGGCGGCGAGGTGCGGTTCGGGATGGGGATTGGGCTAGTCTGGTGCACACCATCATTGAAAACCACGGCGGCAGCATCAAACTGGAGACCGTCGAGGAGCCGCGCGGGACCCTGGTGACGGTGGAGCTGCCGATTTCCGGGCCCAGAAAATCCCTCGACGCGAGCGCGGCTGAGGAATAATAGAAGCAAAAGAAAGGAAGTCCCCTGATGAAACTGGCCATACTGCTGTTGGAAGACGAGGCGGAAGTTCGCGCCGCCGTGGAACGCGACCTGCTGGATTTCGCCGCGGTGTTGCGCATCGAGGTTGCCGAGGACGTCGAAGATGCTTGGGCGGTTATCGACGAGATTAACGCTGAAGGGGACGCCTTGGCGGTGGCGGTGTGTGATCACCGGCTGCCCGGGACCACCGGCATTGACTTCATGGGGCAGATGATGGCCGACGAGCGCACCCAGCTGACGCGAAAGATTTTGCTGACGGGGCAGGCCGATTTGGCCGACACCGTGCGGGCGGTGAACGAGGCCGGGCTGGACCAGTACCTGGGCAAGCCGTGGAAACCTGAGGACCTGCAAGAAGCGGTGCGTAACCAGTTGACTGACTATGTGGAGATGGTTGGGGTGGATCCGCTGCCCTACATGTCTTGCTTGGACCAGGTGCGTGCCGCTTCCTTTGCGCGGCGCGGTATTGCGGACTGAGAGCTTGGGACTGAGGGGTGTGGGGCGCCTGCTCTGGAGTCTCATTAGACCAAACCCATGAGGTGCCACAGGGTCGGGAGGGCAAAGACCAGGACCAGGGTGGCCAGGACCCCGACCACCACGCCCAGCAAAGCCATCTGCTTCACTTCAATTTCGCCCGTGGCATAGGCGATCGCGTTGGGAGGAGTAGAAATCGGCAGCGACATCCCCAGGGAAGTTGCGATGGCCACCGCCACCCCGACTGTTACGGTATCTACGCTGTCCAAGGACATCGCCAGAGACACCGCCAGAGGCACCAGCAAGTTTGCCGCCGCCGAGTGTGAAATCACGTTCGCCAAGGCAAAACCAATCAAACCGATGATCGCCACGATCAGTACCGGCCCCAACGTCGACCACGGTACCGACCCTACCAACCAAGCATCGAGACCGGTTGCGCCGATACCCTCGCCCATAGCGATACCCCCCGCCACCAACCACAGCACCGGCCAATCTAGCTTCTTTATGTCCTCGCCTTTCATCACCTTCAGGCACAGCAGCGTCACCACCGGGAAGAAGCCGACGATATTCGACGATACCCCGTGCAGCGACTCGGTCATCCACAGCAGGATGGTGGTTCCCGCCACGATGTAAAAGATGATGGCGGCCGGAGTTTTGTCCCACTTGGCGTTCATTTCCAGTTTGATTACGGCGTCTTTGGGGATGAAGACCGCGCAGAGGAACATCCAGGACAGCACCAGCACCACCACCATGAAGGGCAATGCCATCATCATCCAGTGCACGAAGGAAACCGAGATGCCGGCCTCGGCCAGGGCGCCCACGGCGATCGCGTTGGGCGGGGTACCGACCGGGGTGCCGATGCCGCCCACATTCGCCGCCAGCGGGATTGCCAGGGCCAGCCCGGCGCGCGCCTTGCCTCGGGGCAGGACTCCCAGGATGGGGATAACTACGGTGAACATGGTGGCTGTGGTGGCGGTGTTGGACATGAACATGGACAGCACCGCGGTGATGAGCATCAGCCCCAGGGTGGTCATGCGCGCGGATTCAGGGAAGGGACGCAGCATCACCGCGGCCAGGTTGTGGTCCAGGCCGTATTTCTCGGCTCCGTCGGCGATCATGAAACCGCCCATGAACAGGATAATCACCGGGTTCGCGAGGGTGGCGAAATAGGATTTGTAGGGGAGGACATATTCGGCCATTTGAGGGTCGCCGCCTGTGGGATCGACGATGGCGCCGCTGGAAACCATGATGACTTCCAGTCCGATCACCAGCATCGCCGTGGCGGTCAAAGGGATCGGTTCGGTGATCCAGAACACGATGGCCAGCAGGAATATCGCCAGCATCCGTTCGCCCGGTTCGCCCAGGTTCGGCATGTCGATGAAGAGCGGGGCCCAGAACAGCAGCGCGCCCAGAACCAGCCCGATCTTTTGTTTCAGGGAAAGTGGCGGGGCTTTGCGGATGTTGCGCGGCGCAGCGGCGCGGCCGGTGCGCGGTTTCGGTTTCAGTTCCACCACCGGTTCGGTGTTGGCACCTTTGGGATCGAGGGCCGAGGTCCGGTTGTGCGGTTCGGGGGCCGAGATTGCGTCATTGCTGGTCATACCACCAGGTTACGCGGTCTGAACCCGCTTGTGTCCCAATCCGGAATTTATATGTGCGCAACCCAAAAGTCACTGCTCGACCAGCGAAAAGCCTATTCGTAGCGCAAGGCGTCGATGGGGTTCAGCTTGGCGGCCTTGGAAGCCGGATAGTACCCAAAGAACACCCCGATCCCCACAGAGAAAGCCAGCGCAAAGAGCACCGCCCCAATCGGCGGCGCCACCAGGGTCCCGATGAACTTCGACGCAACCGCGCCGATGACTCCGCCCAGCAGCACACCCAGCAAACCACCCATCAGGCACACAATCATCGCCTCGACCAGGAACTGGACCCGGATGGAACGCCGGGTTGCACCCAGAGCCTTGCGCACCCCGATTTCGCGGGTGCGCTCGGTGACGGTAACCAGCATGATGTTCATCACCCCGATACCGCCCACCAGCAGCGACAGCCCCGCAATCAGAGACAGCCCCATCGCCACGTATGTAAAAGTCTGCTCCAGTTCTTTCGTCAGGCTCTCCATAGTGGTGATCCGCACCCCGTACCCGGTCCCGGCCCAAGCCTGGTCCAAATAACGCTGCAGTTTCGCCCGGAACTCGGTGGTGTTTATTCCTCCGGCCGGGCGCACCGTCAAAGAATAGGCGGATAATTCTCCGCCTCCGGAACCAGTTCGGTCACCAAAGTGTAGGGAACATAGAACTGGGGCGACGATTCAATACTGCCACCACGGTTAAACAAATCACCACGGTTAAGCAAATTCTGAGTTTGCAAATCCTCGTAAACCCCGATGACTTCAAAAGTCATCTCTTCACCTTCCCAGGTGGATATCTCAAAATTCTGGCCCAAAACAGATTTCGGGTCCTGGGCGGCGCTTTCCCCGAATACCTGCTTCACCAGTTCCTTATTCACCACCGCGACCTCGGCCTGGTCATCAATCTCGCTTTGTTCAAAGCTGCGCCCGGCCAGCATCTGGCGCTTGGACCAGCCCACCAACTCGATATCCTGGTTCGCCATATCGAAGCTCGCGACTACCGAACCGTTGACTCCTTGGATCTCGCCGCCCCCCGTTGTAAACAGTCATCCCGATGCCGGAAATCTCGTTGGGGAAAGCCTCGCGCAGCCGCTGCACGAACTCCGGCGTGAAGTGATCCTTCGTCTCGTCTTCGCCGTTATCCGAGGCGGGTTCTTCGGGCTCTTCCTCGTCCTCGTCCTCCTCGTCCTGGGCGACGGCATCGCCTACATAGGGAGTGACGTTCACCGCGTCGCCACCGCCCTGCTGCTGTCGCAGCTCGTCGCTGCTGAGCACCATCAGCTGCATGTCTTGCGCTCCGGTGCCACTGATGGAATCGGCCACGGAACGTTGAATCCCCACCGAAAGAGTCATAATCACGATCACCGAGGTAATCCCGATAATAATCCCCAGCAAAGTCAGGATCGACCGCATCTTATTCGCGCGCAGCCCCGCCAGTGCCAGGCGAATATTTTCTCCCCACCCAATCATCGCGCCCCACCTCCTAAGGTGACGTCGGCGTTTTGCCTCGCCGAGGCCCTCGCCCCGGGTTGCGCCGAAACGTTACTTTCCGGGACCGACCCCGCCGAGGTCCTCGCCCCGGGTACCGTCACAGTTCCGGTTCCGGGGGCGCCGGGCAGGGGCGGGTCGATGAGTCCGTCGCGCATGGTGAAGATGCGCCCCGTTTGTGCGGCGAGTTCGGGGTTGTGGGTGATGAGGACGATGGTTTTGCCTTGCTCGCGGTGGAGGCGGTGGAACAGGTCCATCACCAGCTGTCCCGTGGCGGAATCCAAGGCACCGGTGGGTTCGTCGGCCAGGATGATGTCCGGGTCATTCGCCATGGCGCGCGCGATGGCGACGCGCTGTTTTTGGCCGCCGGAGAGTTCGTTGGGTTGGTGGTGCATCCGGTCGCTCATCCCGACCAGCTCCAGCAAGGCCCGGGCGCGGTCGCGACGTTCTGTGCGCGAGATTCCGGCGTACATCATGGGTAGTTCCACGTTTTTCAAGGCGTCGGTGCGGCCAATCAGGTTGAAGTTCTGGAAGACGAATCCAATTGAGAGGCTGCGCAGCAGTGCCATGTCATTGTCGCTGGCTTGATCCATGTCTTGGCCCGCCAGGAGGTAGCTGCCCTGAGTGGGGCGGTCCAGCAGCCCGATGATGTTCATCAAGGTGGATTTGCCCGAGCCCGAGGAACCGACGATGCTGACGAATTCGCCGCGGTAAATCTGCAGGTCAAAGCCTTTCAGCACGGTGATTTCGTGGTCGGTGCCTTCAAAGAAGCGCTTGACGATTCCTTGCATCTGGATGACGGGTTGCCCCGCCGGGGAATGCGGCAAAGCCTGCGCCTGCGGCAAAGCCTGCGAGTCCTCGCCCGTCATCACTTATCACCCATCATCCCAGCTTCGCCCAGGTTCGGCGGCGTATCCGTCAGGTGCGCGCTTTGCCCCACCAAATGCTGGTAGCTCATGGCATTGAGCAGCACCGACATGCCTTCCTCTAGCCCCTGCCCGCGAATCGCGACCGTGCCCTGAGAACTGAGCAGCACCTCGACCGGAATCTCGGAAATCGTCAAGTTGCCTTTGCCGTCGTCCTCGACTTTCAAAATGGCCTTCGGTAGTTCGGCCGGGTCGAGGACCGCCGTGTCGCTACGAGCCTTCGTTTCGGTGCTACCCTCACCACCGACGGGATCCATCGCGTCCACCAGGGCGCTCTTGGGTACTGTCAAGGCGTTTTGATAACTCTGGACCACGGCTTTGGCCTTGACACTGGAACCGATACGCAGGCCCTCGACCTGGCCCGTGACCTTCACCTCGACCTGGAAAGACGCACCTTCGTTGCCGCCCGAACCGCCGGAATTCATGCCGCCGTTGTCATTCGAGGCAGTGGCCTCGGCGGTGGGAGAGATGAAAGAAACCGCGCCGGTGTATTCCTGTTTCTGCGTGGCGGGAGTGGTGAAAGTCACCTTGTCGCCCACGTGGAGCTTGGCGACGTCCTTTTCCTTCACCGAGGTGCGGATCAGCAGGTTTTTGTCGTCCTCGACCGTCAGCAGCGAGCCGTCAGCGGCGGAACCGACCTTGGCGCTGACCGCGGTCACCACCCCGTCGATGGGGGGAAGTCACGGTGGCGTTTTGCAGGTCCTGGCGCAGTTTCTCCAGGCTGCGTTGGGTGTCGGAACCGCCGCTGGCCCCGGCCTGGGCGGCCTGCAAAGTGCGGGCGGCTTCATCGACCTGGCTGCGGGCGGACCGCTGGGCGGTCTGGACGCCGAGTTGGGCGTCGGCGGTGTTCTCGGCTGCGGTGGTCACGGCGTCGCGGGCCTCGGTCACGCGCAGCGCGGCTTCGGCGTCACCGGGGTTCGCCGCGGCCTGTTGCTGGGCCAGCTGCAAGGCCTGGTTGGCGCGGGCTTGGGCGCGCTGTGCTTCGGCAAGCGTGCGTTTCGCGGCGGAGACATCGGGGCTGGTGCCGGAGTTATAGGCCTGGAGAGCCTGCTGGTAAGCCGTATTCGCGTTGGCGATTTCGTTGCTCTTGGCGACTTGGGCTTCGCGCAGCGAAGCCTCTTGTGAAGCCAGTTCCTGGGCGATATCGGTAGTGTCCAGCTGTGCCAGGCGCTGGCCCTTCGTCACGCGGTCGCCCGCCTTGACTTCCACGCTCTTTACCTTGGCGTTCAACGTGGAATACAGCACTTCGGAACGCGTGGACTGCAGTGTGCCGGTCAACGACACGGACTTCGTCACATCCTGTCGCACCACCTGTCCCATATCTCCGGAATACACTGCGGTGGGGTCTGCTTCCCCCGCGGCGCCGGAGCTTGTAAAAAAGTGAATCCCGAATGCCCCGGCGATCAGCACCAACACCAGCACCGCGGCGATAATCAAGTGGCGGCGACGCTTGGACTTTTGCTGGGCCTTGATTCCGCCCGCGGTTTTTGGTGACTTGCCCCCGGCGAGGGCGGTGGTTTGGGGTTCGGTTTGGGGTTGGGTTTGCGGTTCAGTTTGCGTGCGGGCGAGTGCGGTGTCCTCGGGTTTTGCAGCGGCGGAGTTGGCGCCGTCGGCGGCGCCAGATTTCGGGGCAAAGGGGTTTTCACCAGCGAAAACCGGTTTTTTTCTCGCTCATTTGTGGGTCTCCTCGGGGTGGGCGGTTGCCTCTACCTTATCCTGTGAGTCACCTGATTGCTATCGGGGATAACCACAATAAATCTCTGAATTGAAGAACTTCAGCAAATCGAAGGGCGTACATAAAACTGCAAAAATTGACTATGCGAGGGGTGTTTCAAGGGGCAAAAGTGCGATTTTTGCAGTTTTTATGTACGGGAGGGCGAGCACCGGGATTCAGCGGGCTCCGGAATTTGCTAAGCATCTGGAGGGTCAGGGCGGGAGTGGAGGATGGCTGGTGCGGCCGGGGATGGGACGGCTTAGGTGGCTGGTACGGACTTCGAAGTATCCGACCCGCCCGGCGCCAGGGCAGGGTTCAGACCGGAGCGCACGGCGTGTAGGTAGCGAGGGCGGCCCGCCAGATCCCTGCCGGTAGTAGCGGTGCGGAAACCCGCGGCTAGGGCGGCCGCGACGAGGGCCTCGCCCTGGGTTTCACCGTGTTCCATTACCAGGGTCCCGCCTGGCACCAGCAGCGTTGCGGCAGTATCCAGGAAAATTTTCGCGGCAGGTCGAGGCCGTCGGGTCCGCCCCCGTAGAGCGCCAGTTCCGGGTCGCGTTGGGCCTCAAGCTGCGTCACCGGGTCAATCACATAAGGCGGGTTCGTGACCACTACCTCGAAACTTGGGGAGAACTCGGAATCTTGCAAAACCGGCACCGCGCCAGTTTCCGCGACCTCACTGGCACCCGTAGTGGAGGCCTTTACCGGGGACGCATCTGCCAAACCCGCCTCCGCCAAGGCCAGGCGCAAGGCGGGCACATCCGTGGCGTCGGCCTGGAGGACCGTGGCGGAGACCTCAACCAGGGCCGCGTTTTCCCGCGTCAAAACCACCGCCGCTGACGAGACATCGACGCTGGTCAGGCGCACTTGCGGGACCTCGGAGGCCAGGGCCAAACCCAGGGCGCCCGAACCACTTCCCAGGTCCAACACCCGCGGCGCCACCCCGCGGTTCACCCAATCGCGTGCGGCCGCGATGCCGGCCTCGGCCACCCACTCGGTTTCGGGGCGCACCACGAAAACCCCAGGGCGACAACGCAGCGTGAGGTAGCGAAAGAACATCACCCCCATGACGTGCTGCAGCGGTTCGCGCGTGGCACGCTGGCCAATCAGGGAAAAGAAGCGGTTCCATTCAGGCCCGGTCAACCTTTCAGCGGAACCGAAGGGTCGGCCCAAGGCGTGTTCCAACAGCAGGCGGGCTTCGTGGCGCGCCGGGCCAATCCCGGCCTCGGACAAGACGAAAGCCGCGTCGTTCAGCGCTTGGCGCACAGAAACGTTATCGGGCATGGCACACCGCCTCGCTCGGGCGGTCACGTCCGGCAGAAAGTCGCCCCCTACCAAACCGGCCCAACCCACGCACGCCGCGCAACCCACGCACGCCGCCCAAACGGCGCACCCAGCCTTCCTCGAACAAGGCCTACTCCCCCTGCCCCACCGCAGCCAGACGCGCGGCTTCGTCGGCCTCGATAGCGGACTGAATCACCGGCCCCAAGTCCCCGTTCAGCACCGCATCCAAGTTATAGGCCTTGTAACCCGTGCGGTGATCGGCGATGCGGTTTTCGGGAAAGTTATAGGTGCGGATGCGTTCGGAACGATCCACCGTGCGCACCTGCGAAGCCCGGGCTTGGGCAGCCTCGGCGTCACGCTTCTCTTGCTCCAGCTGCAACAGGCGCGAACGCAGCACGCGGAAGGCCGCTTCTTTGTTCTGCAGCTGGGATTTCTCGTTCTGCATCGAAACCACCAGGCCAGTAGGGATATGCGTCAGTCGCACCGCGGAATCCGTGGTGTTCACCGACTGCCCACCCGGCCCGCTGGAGCGATACACATCGACGCGCACATCGTTGGGGTCGATCTCGATGTCGCCGGTTTCCTCGGCTTCGGGCATCACCAAAACCCCGGCGGCGGAAGTGTGGATCCGCCCCTGCGATTCGGTCACCGGCACGCGCTGCACGCGATGCACCCCACCCTCGTACTTCAGGTGCGCCCACACGCCTTCCTCGGGGGCGGGATTCCCCTTCGCCTTGATGGCGACCTGTGCGTCCTTCACCCCGCCCAGGTCCGACTCGGTCAGCCCCAGCACCTCGAGTTTCCAACCCTGAGCCTCGGCGTAACGCTCGTACATCCGCAGCAAATCCCCGGCAAAAAGCGCGGATTCCTCGCCGCCTTCCCCGGCCTTTATCTCCATAATTACGTCGCGCGCATCGTTGGGGTCGCGCGGAATCAACACCTGCAGCAGCGCGGCGGAAGCCTGCTCGAAGGCCTGTTCCATTCCCGGCAGTTCCGCGGCAAAGTCCGGGTCCTCCGCGGCCATCTCGCGCCCCGCCTCCAGGTCCGAAGCCGCCGCCAGATAGGCCTGCGCCGCGGCGTTGACCCGCCCGAGCTCGGCGTAACGCCGCCCGACCTGACGCGCCCGAGCCTGGTCATGGTGCAGCGCCGGGTCACTCATCTGCGCTTCGACTTGGTGATATTCCTCTAACAGAGGTTCAACTCCGGATAGTTCCGGGGGAAAATCAGACATCTTTATGCTTTCTTTTCCGGGGCGAGGGTTTCGCCGAGGGATTTCGGTTCGAGGTTCGAGGTGCGGTATTCGGTTCGAGGTTCGAGGTTCGAGGTTCGGTATTCGGTTCGAGGTTCGAGGTTCGAGATTCGGTGATTGCGTTTAGACTCCGCGAGGTCGCGGGCATAAATAGACGCGCCGGCCGGGTCCGAAAAGTAGGACCGGGCCGGCGCGTCAAAAAAAGCTACTTGGCTGCCTTCTTGGCGGCGTTGAACTTGGCGTAGCGCTGTTCGAAACGAGCGACGCGACCGCCGGTATCCAGGATCTTTTGCTTGCCGGTGTAGAAGGGGTGGCAGGCAGAGCACACATCTACGCGCATCTGACCGGAAGTCAGGGTAGAGCGAGTGGTGAAGCTGTTACCGCAGGTACAGGTGACCTCGGTCAATACGTATTCGGGATGGATATCCTTTTGCATCTTGTATTCTCCTTGGGATTCTAAGGGCGCCGGGTCCCAGCCACGGATGTGGAGGGTGAACCGGAAACCAAGGGTTAAGTATGCCATCGACACCGCCAAAGCGCTAGTCCTGGGGAAAACCCGCCGGGCTGACATGCTAAAATTTGCCCAGATACGGGCACCACTTAGAGGAATAATGACTCAGCCAACCCTGGAGATTCGCGGAATCGTCAAAAAGAAACGTCGCTGGCCTGCGGTTTTATCCACCAGCGTGTTACTGCTGGGCCTGGGAACAGTCGGGGGTGGTTGGGCCTACGCCAACTACTATCGCGAGCTGGCGCTGCCTAACACCAAAGTCGGAGAACTGGAACTGGCCGGGAATACCCGCGCCGAAATCGAAGCCGCGCTGCAACACCAGTGCGACACCTTGAAAGTCACTTTGACCGGTGCGGCGAAGGCCACGAAAACCCTCAAGGAACTCGGCCTCGACTGCGACGTTGCCGCCACCGCCTCCGCCGTGATGGCGCCGAACCGGGACCTCGGCGAAATCCTGAAGTCTACGGTGATGGAACACCGCATCAAAGCCCAAGCCACCACCGACACCAACCGCGCCACCCTCGCCGCACGCGACCTCGCCACCGAAAAACCCCAACCCCGTCCTCGACCCACACCTCGACTTCAACGCCGAAACCCAAGAATTCACGGTGGCGCCTGGTGTCCCCGGAAAGGGTATCGACCCGCAAACCCTGCTGGACGCCGCCCAGAAAGCCTGGGAAACCCAGGAAAATCAAAGCCTCGAAACGCAACTCACCGAAGTCGCACCGCTGCCGCCCTCGCCCGATTTACCGGCCTGGGCACAAGCCGCAACCCAGATGGTGCAGCCCCGCGTGAACCTGGTATCCTATGGGATCAGCCACTTTATCCCCCGCGAAGACAAGGCAAAGTGGATTACCGTCACCGATCAGGGACCGCAGTTCGACCGTAAGGCCATAGAGTCCTGGCTGGCGACTTTCACGGATGAAAACATCGACATCAAGAACGAACCCGGCCAACGCATCGTCACCAAGGACGGCTACCTGCTGCAGCTGATTACCACGGCCTGGCCCTCGCGGATCGTGTCAAATAACGGAGAAAATCGCGGCGGAACTACTGAGGCGCTGCAGGCCGGCGAAGGCTACACCGGCTACTTCGAACTTCAGCGACGCGAAGGCACCTACGTCGACACTCCCGCCCAGCAGGATCTGCCCCGCCCCTACGATGCCGCGCCGGGACAGCGCTGGATCGGGGTCGATATCGAGAACCACACCACCACCGCCTGGGAGGGCGACAAGGTGGTGATTGGCCCTATCGCCTCGGTGAACGGATCACTGCCTTCGCCCACGTATTCGGGCATTTTCCGGATCCAAACCAAGCTGGTTTCCACCAGAATGAAAGGCGAAGGCTGGGACGGGGAATACGACGTTATTGCCCCCTACACCATGTACTACAACGGCGGCTATGCACTGCACGGGGCGCCGTGGCGCTATGACTTCATCTATCGTCCCTACGGCGGCTCGCACGGCTGCACCAACCTGCCCATCGAATGGGCCAAGCGGTTCTTTGAGTTCGCCTCGATCGGCACCCCGATCGTCGTGCATCGAAACGGGGTGATCTAGCTATGTGGCGGTATCGACGGCATTGGCGGCATCGCCCCACTCACCTACGCACCCAGCATCGCGCCCAGGGCGCGGGCTGGTGGGCGGCTGTAGGGCACGCTTTGTGTTCGTTTCTTTCGTATCGGGGCGAGGCCACTGCGGTTTCGTATCGGGGCGAGGCCGGGTGGAGGCGTGCGGTGATGGCGCGTTTCGGGGTGGTCGCGGCGCTGTTGTTGGGCCTATTAGTGGTGGTATTGGCTTTTGCGCTGCCGCGACTGGGTTCTGGTTCCACGACGGGTGGCGCCCCGTTGGCCCAAGACAGTCAGACAGCAAAGATTTCCAGTACCTCCCAGTGTCTTGCAGCTTTGCGCGGCGGAGTTGCCGTGCAGATCGACGGCAGGCTCGCCCAGCGAATCGACGCAAAGACCGCTTGTGACTGGGCCACGCAACCCGAGAAAACCGCCGGCGCGATGCAGCAGTGGTTAGGCAAGGCCCAAGCACCTCAAGTGCTCAACGGAAAACGTCAAGTCGATAGCGAAGGACATCTGCTGCGCCTGCTCAGCGACCCAGTAGACGGAGTCGCGATAGCCGACGTTGCCAGCGCCACCAAGGAACTGCGGGCTAAGATTGCTCGTGCGGTATCAAAAGCGCCAACCAGTGCCACCCTGGCTACAAAAGGAAAAGAACGCAGCACCGAGAAAAGCGCCAGCCCCACCACCCCAACCCAAACACCGGCGAAAACCGAAGTGGCGACCTCGAACCGGGAGCCGAGCGCCACCACCGAAAACGCGGCGCGGACCTCGACCGGGGAAACCCAAGCCCAGGCAACCGAACTCGAACCGGCCCTCGTCGTGGATTTTGCGGGGAAAACCGTGGCCGCGACCTGGGAAGACACCATCGTGGCGCCTGTGGCGCTGGCCTATGACGCGCCCGAGGGCGAGGCGTGGATCGATGTGAATCTGAGCAACTCGACGATCGCGGCGATGGTGGGGAAGCAGATTGTGCTGGGGCCCTTCCCGATGATTTCCGGGCATCCTGCCGCGCCCACGATTCGCGGGACTTTCGCGATCTACTACAAGACCTCCCAGCAGGTGATGCGCGGGGTCGGTTGGGACGGGCCCTACGAGGAAAACGCGCCGTGGATCATGTATTTCCAGGGGGATTACGGGATTCACGGAGCGCCGTGGCGCAGAACTTTCGTGGCGGATCCCCAGGGCGGGTCGCACGGATGCATCAATATGGATTCCGCCGATGCGAAGCAGCTTTTTGACTGGGCGGGGTACGGCACCAAGGTTGTAGTGCATTAGGGTTGCCCGGTGCGCAGCCGGATCAGCGCAGGGTGATGAAGTAGCCGGCTTGATCCGGGTCGAGGTCCGCCGAGAGGCCCAGGCGCTGAGCGCGGCGCGCGAAGAAGACGACGTAAGCCACGATGAGCGCCATGACCAGCACCGCGATTGGAATCTTGACCCAGGGCAGCAACTGCGAAGGCGTCAGGAAACCTTCTTCGATCCCGGAAATCCCCAGCAGCAGAATCAGCCCGACACCGACCGGCACGAAGATTCGCCCCTCGCGGGACAGCGACTCCGACCGAGATAACTGACCCGGCACCAGGAAGGCCCACATCAGACGCAGCGCCACCGCGCAGGCCAGGACGATGCAGGACAGTTCGAGGATGCCGTGGGGGGGTGATGAGCCCAAAGAACACCCCGATGTCGCCGTAGGTGTACATCAAAGCTCCCGCCGTGCCCACCTGGGCGAAGTTCATCACCAGGAGGTAAACCGGAAGGAAGCCCGTAAAGAAAGTCGCCACCATTATCACGGCGATGCGGGCGTTGTTGGTCCAGACTTGGGCGGCGAAATCCGGGGCCGGATAGTTCGTGTAATAGGCCTTGAAAGTATCTTGGGCGTATTCGCGCAGCTGGTCTTCCGAACCCATCTGGGCCAGGTATTCGGGGTGAGTCGCCGCCCAGACCCCGCGACGAGAGCCACCACCGCGGCGAAAACCCAGGTCAGCAGGAACAGCGGACCGATGCGGTACAGCGCCACCGGGAGGGTGATGAAAAAGAACTTGCCCAGACCGACGCGCAAAGGAGCGCGGGCCCCGCTGATGCGCCCGCGTGCCCGGGAAACCAGCTGGGAGACCTCGGCAACGACGTCGGGGTCAGTGACGTTCGAGGAGAGAGTGGCCAGGTCAGAGCTGGTGCTTTGATAGAGGGAAACCAGCTGGTCGATGTCGGCACCCGTCAGGCGGCGTTTACGAACCAGTTTCTCCAGGCGGCGCCAGTCCTGGCGGCGTCTTCGAGTATACGCGTCAATGTCCATAATGATAATGTGCCATATATGGAACAGTTTCGCGGGTCGAAATTCCGTCCAGACGTAGTTGTCACGGGCGAGGCCGTCGCGCTGTTGATTACCCCGGCTAACGTTTTTTTCCGTGTTATTACGGGTTTAATCGATGCGGCGACCTATATCATAGGGATATTTCTGACTGCGGAAATTTACATATGGATTATGTTGGGCCACGACTGGCTAAGTCGCCTCTTCATGTTTACCAACGATGCCCAGGTCGTGACGATGATCCTGTCTTTGATGGCGCTGTGGATGCTGGTGGTGCCCATACTGGTAGAGACTCTCAGCGGAGGTCGTTCCCTGGGGAAGTTCATCATGGGGACTCGGGTGGTGCGCGAGGACGGCGGCCCGGTTTCGCTGCGCCACTGCGTGGTGCGGGGTTAATCGGAGTGGCGGAACTGTGGTTCACCTTCGGTGCGGCGGCGCTGGTGGTGGCGATGTTCAGTAGGCGCGGCAAACGCGTGGGGGATTACCTGGCTGGAACCTATGTGGTGCTGGAACCCAGCACCATAACTCCCCTGCCTTTCTTACTGGCTCCGGAGCTCTCGGCCTGGGCCGGCGTGGCGCGTGTCGCCACCATCCCCGACGCTACAGCGATGATGGCCCGGCGGTTCCTGCTGCAAGCCGCCCAGATGGACTACCAGTCGCGCCGCAAGTACGCCATCAGCTTGGCGGAAGAATTGCGTGGCTATGTGTACCCCGCTCCCCCGCAGGGCACCGACCCGGAACGCTTTATCGCCGCGGTGCTGGTGCTGCGCCGCGACGCTGCCTATCACCAAGACCAGGTATCCCAAGAAAACTTAAAGAAAAAACTCGCCGCTGCCTCGGCCTTGAAGTACGGGGTGTGAGTAGGGCAAATCAGCACGGCAGCGCGGCAGCACGGCAACGCGGCAACGGCGACTGCCAGGCGCAAAACCCCAAGCCCGCTAAGAATTCAGATGCACGTAAACCTGCCGCGCGGCATCCAGGTCGGGCGTAGGCTCCAAACTGTCGATCCCCAAACCGTCGCCCAAGTTAGTCGTCAAAATCTGGGTCACGTACAGATTCGGCGCCTCAATCTGCAAAGGAGTCTCGGCCGTGAGTGGCAGCACCACCGTGGTGTTGGGCGCCACGCTGTGCGCCTCACCACCAATGCGGAACTCGGCCGCTTGCCCTGACAGATTCGTCACCATCAACTGACGCTCCACCGCGGCCGGCCCGATCACCACGCCTCCCCCGGCGCTCAAAGCCGGCAGCCACGCCAGGTCTCTGGAAAACTTCCCTTTCTCGGTTTTCGACTCGGATCCCTGCCGGTAAATCACGGCCCCCGCCACTACCGGCTGATTCGAGTTGACCACCACGGAATAGTTCCTTCCGGCACCCCACCCAAGGTGAAGTCAAAAACCGCGCCGGGATCCAACTCGACTTCTTGGGCCCCCGCAACCGCCGTGCTGCCGCCCTCGCCCACCACCGAAATCGAGGCGCGCGCCACGTCCTCGCCAGTATTCAACAACCGCACCGCCCCCAAATCTGCGTTCAGCGCCACCCCGGGCACCACCTGCACCTGCGCGGCCCGCGTCGAGGGATGCACCAGCGAAACCCCACCCGGCGTGAGCCCCAGCAGGGAATGCGTCTGCAGGAAAGCCGCCAGCCCCGCCCCGTTGGCCTTGACTCGCGTTACCAGACGCTGGTTGCCCTGAACCTGTGACTCCAGCGGGATCGACACGGTGGAACGCGGGCTGACCACCAGTTTCGTCCCGCGCGGAAACTCGAGTTTCCCGGTGTCTCCCCAAATATCGATGTTGGCGCTAACCGCATTGCTGGACAGGTTCACGACCTGCAAAGTGGTGGATTGCCCCGGCGCGGTCGACCCGCCGACCAACCAGCTCTCTTGGCTGGCGGGCACGCAAGTCGCGGTGGCCAGCCCGCGGAAATCCCCGGAAGACACGGATTGCTCGATGTCGGCCGCCGCCAAGGCCGCTTTGCCTCCCCAGGGCTCGGCGGTGAAGATGCCCGGTCGCGGCGTGTCGGCCTGCGCCACCAGCATGGCCGAGCGAGGCGTGAACTTTAGCGATGTGGCGTTGGGGTTCTGGGTTGAGGTCGGCCCCGTCGAGGTCGGCCCAGTCGCGGTCCGCGCGGCGGTGGCGTTATTCGGGTTCGGTTCCGGGGTCGAGGCCGTCTGTTGCGAATTAGCGGCAGAGTCGGGGTTTTCGGTGGTGGCCTGGGTTTGGCCGGAAGCAGAGCCCTGGCCGGGAGCCGCGTCGGGGTCCTCGACCGAGGAAACCGCCACAGCGCTACCGTCGGGACCGAAAGGAACGTAGGTGGCCTGGTCGGGGGCTTTGCCGGAACGCGCCATCACCACGGCGGTGACGGAACCGGCAATGCGCGGAGTGGGCAGGGGCTTACCTTCGACGTCCACAGCGTTGGGGTTCACGGTTTGGGGAACCGCGGGACAGGCCAAGGCAACTTGGCCGGGAGGGACGTCCACCGGTTCGCCGTACTGGGCTTGGGCGGCGCTGCGGGTGTAGCTCAGGCCGTAGGTCACCAGGGCGGCACCCAGGGCAAAGACCAGCACGGTAGCTCCCAGCCACCGCCACAGCAGGCGCGGGCGCAGCGCAGAGAATTTCGACATTCAGCGCACCTCCGAAACTCTGCGCACCGGGGCCGCCGCCGCGAGGGCGACCAGCAGGGCGACAACCAGGGCCGCGCCCCAGAGCTGGTGGGGGAAATAGTTGTAGTTCACGGTCAGGGTGCCGCCCTGGGCGGGGAGGCGATACAGGGCGTTCCACTGGGTACCTTCGGCGCGCTCCAGGGCCTTGCCGTCCAGGCGCACCACCAGGTTCGCGTCCGCGCGCCAAGACAGCGCCAAGACGCGGCCTTCGGGACCGGCCGGCAAAGTCGCGCGATTACCCGAAAAAGTCAGGGTTTCCACCGTGGCGTCATCCGGCCAAGTCGGCACCCCGCCCTTCCACGAGGCCGTCGTGACGCGGCCCAGCGCGGCCTCGGACTGGCCCGACAGGCGCCACACGGTCCCGGCCGCGGTGGTGGTGACTCGTTCCAGGCCGGCGGTGGAGTCCAGGTTGTTCATCAGGTTCGTGGTGTAGAAGTCCTTGGCGGTGGGGACCACGACGAACTTTACGTCCAGCTGCGCCAGGGATTCGGCGAGGTTCGGGGTGGCGCCACCGGCCAGGGAAGCGACGGTGCGCGACAGGGCGAGGTCGGCGGCGTCGGGGACGCGGGGGTTCGTCGTGAGTTGTAGGTTCTTAAGTTTCAGCCAGGGCGAGGCCTCCCAGGTGCTTTTGACCCTGGTTGTTCCACACATTCACCGTTATCAAGGTAGAGCGGTTCGCGGCCGGGCTGATGCGCAGCTGGAGGGCGCGCTGGTGCAGCGGGCCGGCTTGGCCCTGGGTGACGGTAGCGGGAAGGGAATCCTCGCGGAAGGCAGACAGGGCGTTGAAACCGTGGTTCGGGCTCAGCATCAGGTTCGCCAACATCGGCGCCGCGGCCAGCACCGGCACCACCACTGCCACCACCGCGGCCAAGCGCGAACCTCGATCCACCCAGGTACGTAACTCGGCCGGAACCCCGTGTCCCGCCCTCGACACCAGGAACAACACCGAAACAATTAAACCGGCGTGGTACAGCAGCAAGCCCGGTCCCGCCCACGCCGTGACGGGGGTGGCACCGGCCAGGGCGACCGGGGTTTGCACCGAGAGCAGCGCCAGGCCCAGGCCCAGGAGTGCGAAGATGGCGCCCCATTGGGAACCCGTGGTGGAGCGCGGAATCAGCACCGCCAGCGCCGCCTGCGCGAGCAGCAGCAGCACCGGGGCGTAGGCCAGGATCTGCCAGCCCGGCAGTTGCAGCGGCAAGGACAGCTGGGTCAGACCCAGGGGCCAGCCCGCCAGCAGCTCCCAGCCGCGCGGGGAAGGGGCCGAATGTGGGACAGAAAGCGTCGAGATCCACAGCGGCCACTGGCTGGGGCGAGTCAGGGTGCGCAGCAGGGTGGGGACGACCAGCACCGTGGCGGGCAGCAGGATGATGACCAGGTGCGTGAACTTTAGCCGGGTGCGGGTCACGACGCGGGTAGCCAGGGTGCCTTGGATCAGTTCGGTGGGGTTTTCACCCCCGGCGTTTTGCAGGCCCGGCTGTTTCGCCGCACCTTTCAGCCAGGACAGCGCGACCAAGACGGCCAGCACAAAGATCAAGACCTGGCAGGCTGCCACCGCAAAGAAACCGGCCAGGGACGCCACCCCAGCGCAGATGACGCGCGAAGAATAGACGGTGAAGCCCACGGGTTCGCCTTCGCCCATGACGGTGCGGTGCACGCCGATACCGGTGGCGCGTGCCACAGCCCCCACGCAGATCGGCAGGGCCACGGCCAAAACCCAAGCGGCGACCTCGCCCTGGCCCAGCGAGGCCAAAAGCGCCGGGGACAGCGCCCAGGACAGGGCGGCCAGGGAGCGCAAGGGGCGCAGGTCGGTCAGGACCCCGCTGGCCCACCAGGCCGCCAGCCACGCCAGGGGCATCGCCCCCACCAGCAGCAAAGTCAGCAAAACCGGCCCGGGCACCCCGATGGCCACCGCGCCTTGACCGGCCACGGCCAGCAGCAGGCCCAGTGGATCCGCGCCACCCAGCACCGAACCGTAGCCCAGCCCGGCGTTCAGCCAGCCCGAGACCAGGTCGCGCCAGAAGTAGCCGGTGTCGGTCGGCAGGTTGGCCAGGGCTCCGCCCGCCACGCCGGTCAGCGCAAAACGCCAGGCCAGCATAGATACCGCGGCCAGGACCAGCGCCAGGGACCACATCACGGCGCGGTCCAGGTTACGTTCCTGGTAGTAGTTGCGTTGGGCCGCGCCGTCCAGCATCACCGGGCGACGCAAGTCCTTAGCGACGCGGCGCTGGGTCAGTTTCGCCTGCCAAATGCGCCGACCCTTGATCAAGAAGGGCCGCAAGGTGCGCAGCGGCTGGCTACGGTGGCGGCGAATCCGGGCGCGTCCCCGCCACACCGGCAGCGGTTTGCAGATGGTCACCAGCGCCGCGCGGGCCTCGGCTCCGGCCAGGCGCGGCTCTTTGGTGAGGATGCGCCACCCCACGCGAAACACCGTCAGCACCACGATCACCAGCGGCAGCGCCCAGAACTGCCACCACGGCGCGGCCAGCAGCCAGTTATAGAGCTGGGCGGCCCGCCGGGCAGCGAAGGAACGTTTCGGGTTCGGTTGCAGTTTCGCCCCCGGGTCGAGGGCGGCGGGACGGGTGGGTTGGTGCGCGGTTGGGGTTGGGATGGTTTGGGCGGCCCCCAGGGTGGCGCGCGTGGGCCGACCCCCGTCCGGACCGCGCAGACCATAGAACCCCGCAATCTTGTGGTACAGCAAGGCCTTGGGCGCAATCACCACCCGGTGCCCCGCCAGATGCGCGCGACGGCTAAACTCCAGCCCGTCCCCGAAAGGCCCCAGCTGCGGGTCAAAGCCTTCTAAGTCTGTGAAAGTCTGCCACTCGACCAGCATCCCCGCGCTGCCCACCGCCAGCACGTCCTCGCGAAAATCATATTGCCCCTGATCAACCTCGCTGGCATCGGTTTCCTGCAGGCGCCGCCCCGAGGCGGTGGCCTGAATCCCGACCTCCAAAATCTGGCTGGCCTTGTCCCAAGAACGCTGCTTGGGCCCCACCACCTTGATGTTTTCCGCACTGCGCAAGACCTTTACCTGTTCCTCCAGGCAGGTCGCCCCCGGCGCGGAATCATCGTGCAAAATCCACAGGGCGCGGGTCGGCTGAACTTGGACCGGATCGAGGTTCGGGTTTGGGGTCGCTACGAGATTTGGGGTCGCGGTGGTTGCCCTAGTTTGCACAGTGTCGAGGTCGGGAAAGTCGGGGTCTTGGCGGGCGGCTTCGATGGCCTGGCCCAGGTTTGCTGCCCCCGGAACCGGGATAACTTTGGTGCCGCGGCGATGCACCACCCCCGAGTTGGAAACATCCAGCACAATCACCTGTTCGGGAGCCAGGGTTTGGCGGGTAACCGCCTGCAGCGTGGCCGAAAGATAAGGGGTCTCTCCGGAGGTCACGACCAGGGCGGTTACTTCAGTTTGCACGAGTAATAGATTACCTTGTCAGCGGGGTTTTCCCCGGCAGCAAGGCCGCAGCTAGGAATCAAGAAACCTTGCGCTTTACCAGGCGACGTTCACGTTCGGACTTTCCACCCCAGATACCGAAACGTTCATCGTTCTTCAAAGCGTAGTCCAGGCATTCGGCGCGAACCGAGCAATTCGCGCAGACCGCCTTGGCTTCACGAGTCGAACCGCCTTTTTCAGGGAAGAAGGCCTCGGGGTCGGTCTGGGCGCAAAGCGCGTGTTCTTGCCAAGCGAGGGGTCCGTTGAGGACTTCGGATAGCGAGGTATAGGGGTCGTCGTTGAAGTCACCTTCACCGAATAGGTTCCACAAAATCCCCTCACCTCTTTCTGTGTTGCTTCCTCGTTTGGGGCGGCGCTGCCAGTCCGACCGGAGTCAGAGCTCTAAGCTGACGCACTTCCAAAGTTACACGGTTGTGCTTAGGTTCCACAAGTGACCTGTTTCACAGGTTGAGGCGTGCACAGGCCCAAAAGGGATGAAATACCGTAATTACGCAGGTAGAAGGCAAATGTGATTTACCTCACACTTAGGGTGACACGCCACGGACCGTTTGCCACAAAAACCATCCTGGGCTAATTACGGGATGTTCGTCTGCATCACAATGCCACGTCCCGCGGCGAAAACCGGCAGCTTATCGGAACGCACAAAGACGGCCTCGCCCGGGGCCAAACGCAACGACGGCGTCTGACCGTCGCGAAGGAAGACCTCGCCCTCTATACAAAGCACAATCCGACCACCGTGACCGGGAATGGAGAGTTCGGGGCCTTCCAGACGGGTGACGGAAAGTTCGAAGTCATCGACTGGCGCATAGAAAACCTGGGTGGATTCTGTCACCCACTCCGGGGCGATGCGCACCGGCGGGGCCGCCACGTAATCCAGGCAGTTCAACAGTTCGGCCGGGTCCACGTGTTTTTCGGTCAGGCCCGCGCGCAAAACGTTGTCCGAAGAAGCCATCACTTCCCACACCCAACCCCGACAGGTAGGCGTGGATCCCGCCGGGAGGCGTGAAGAGGACCTCGCCGGGGCGCAGAGTAACCGGATTCAGCATCGCCGCCACAATCGCGCCCGCGTCACCCGAATAGTGCTTGGCCAGGGAAATCACGATGCGGTCCAGGCGCACCGAAGGCGACAGGCCGGCGTGGAGGCGGCGCGTCATCGCCGCGACGATGGCCTCGACCTGAGAAGGAGCGGGGGCCGTGGCCGGAGACAAAAGGCGATCCACCACCGAGCGAATCCCGGTAGGAGACAGATCTGCGCGCAGCATCTGGACAATCTGGGCGCTGAGTTCCGTATCCAGGTCGGAAAAGATCTCCACGATGCGGCGCGGGGCGCGGAAACCGGCCAGGGCTTCGAACTTCGTCAGGGCGTAGATGAGTTCTGGCTTGTGGTTGGGATCCTTGTACATGCGGTCGGGGGCGTCCAGGGGGATGCCGGCCAGTTCCTCGGTCTGGTACATCATGCGGGCGCGGCTGAGGTCGGGGTGGACCTGCAGGGACAGCGGGCGTTTCGGGGCGATCAACTTCATCAAGAAGGGCAGCTTGGCGCCGAATCTTTCGGTGGCCAGCGGACCTAAAGTGCCCGAGGGTCGGCGCTGACCCAGTCCTCGAGGGTCAGGGGGTCGAGGTCATTGGGGGTGGTTGCGGGGTCGGTGGGGTTAGTGGGGTTGGTTGTGGTGGTGGCGCAGGTGGCGCTTTCGGGGAGCAAGACCGAAGGGGAGATGGTGCGCCCCGAACCAAACCTCGGCGAGGGTTTCGCCGGTTCGACCGATGCCGAAGCGTTCCTGAATAGCTTCATCTGAACCCCAGGAGTAGTACTTCTCCACCCCGTTGATACGTTCCAACTGGCCACCTTTCTTAACGTCGCCCCCAAGTCTACCTGGGCGCGTGCCGCAGTGCATATGAGCAGGTAAGGCACCCCTTCCCTCGCCTTGCCCGCGCACTCCCCTCGCCCTTGATAGTTCCTAACGCGTTAGCAACGCGATTGGCCAGGATGTTTCTGAGCGCAGAACCGGGCCGGGGCCGGTTAAAAGACTCAGCCCTCTTAACAAGCCCAACAGGTATTCACCGTAGCCGGATTTCCGCAGCGGCTCCGCCACGCGCGCCAGCTCGGCATCCGTCAGGAATCCGCGCCGCCACGCAGCTTCTTCCGGGCACCCGATCTTTAGATCCTGGCGCTTCTCGATGGTGCGCACAAAAGCCGTAGCGTCTGCCAGGGAATCAAAAGTGCCGGTATCCAGCCACGCAGTGCCGCGCGGCAACACTTCGACCTGCAGCTGGCCCTGCTCCAGGTAGACCCGATTCACGTCGGTGATTTCGTATTCTCCGCGAGCCGAAGGCTTCAGGTCCTTGGCGATCTGCACCACGTTGTTGTCATAGAAGTACAGGCCCGGAACCGCATAGTTCGACTTGGGTTCGGCGGGCTTCTCCTCGATCGAAATCGCCTTGAAGTCCTGGTCGAACTCGACCACACCGTAGGCCTTGGGGTTGTGGACGTGATAGGCGAAAACCGCGCCGCCCTCGATGTGGTGGAAACGCTGCAGCTGGTCGCCCATGCCGGGGCCATAGAAAATATTGTCGCCCAACACCAGCGCCGCCTCATCGTCCCCCACGAAATCCGCGCCCAGCACGAAAGCCTGCGCCAGCCCGTTGGGGGCTTCCTGGACCTGGTAGTGCAGGTTGATGCCGAACTGGGATCCATCACCCAGCAGCCGGTGGAAAGCCGGGGCGTCGTACGGCGTCGTGATGACCAGGATGTCGCGAATCCCCGCCAAAATCAGCGTCGTCAGCGGATAGTAAACCATCGGTTTGTCGTAAACCGGCACTAACTGCTTGGAGACGCCCTGAGTAATCGGATGCAAACGAGTGCCGGAACCGCCGGCCAAATAATTCCACGCATAGCCCCACTTTACCGCGCCCTTCCTCGCCGCAAAGCGCTTTCCTCCCAGAAGTCTGGCCGTGGCGAGAAAGCAAAATAAAATAACCGCATGAAGATCGCGCTTATCACGAACGAATACCCTACCCCGGAGGCACCTCACGTGGGGACCTTCGCGCGGCTCAACGCCCAAGCCATCGCAACCCGGCACGAAGTCACCGTAATCCACCTGCGCCCCGAAGCCGTGGCGGGCGAAGAAACCCGCTACCTCGACGGCGCGGTGACAGTGCGCGCCTACCCCAACGCCCTGCGCGACGCCGAAGATTTCGAAAAAGCCGCGGTGGTGATAGGCCTGTTGGCCCCAGGCTTCGACATTATCCACACCATGACGCAACGCGTGCTGATTCCTTTCGGCCTCAGCGACCGCGCGGGACAAAAGCTCGGCGCAGCGTGGGTGCATTCAACCGCGGGAAAGCTCGAAACCCCCGGCGACTGGCCCGAAGGCGTGTGGCCCATCGAGGAACTGCTGGAACTGCCCGACGGTTTGACCGCCCCCGCCGAGGTCCTGTTGAAGGCCCCGCGAAAAGTGCGGTTCTTGGGTTTCACCGGGGTGGTGCCTTTTGTAGTGCCGGCCCCGGCTTGCTCTCAAGGGGCAGATTTCCCCGGTTTTGCAGACGTCTTCGGCGCGTTCACGCCACGTCCCTGCGTCGAGGGCGAGTTGCGTTTAGTTTCGGTGGGTTCGGTGACTTCCAAGCGCCAGCCCGAGGTCGCGATTCGCACGGTCAAGACGCTGCGCGCGATGGGTGTAGAGGCCAGTTTGACCTGGGTGGGCGAGGGTGCGGCAAAGATCCGCTCCCAGGAAAAAGCGCGCGAACTGGGGGTTTTGGACCACATACACTTTGTGTCTTCGGAAAGCGCGGGCGGTGCACAGGCTGCCATCGACGCGGCCGATATTTTCATCGGCCCCTCGAAGGAAGCCGAAGTATTCTATCTGCCCTTGGCCCAGGCGCTGTTCTCGGGCCGCCCCGCGGTTTTGGGCCCGGGCGCGGCGCATCTGGAGTACCTGGAACCCAGCGTGACGCGCGTGGTTTGCGAAACAAACTCGAAGTTCTGGGCCCAAGCCTGCGTTGACCTACAGGCCGCAACCCTGGGGATGTCCGCGGTCGAGGTCGGGGCGCGGGTGGCGAAAAAGGTTGCGGTTTCGGGCAGTGATGCCCGGGTCGAGGACGGTGGTGGACTGGACGCCAGTGGTGTGGGTTCGGGGGAAAGTGAGGAGATCTGCGCCTTTAGCCCGGCCGGAGTCGGCCGGGCTTTCGACGCGGTTTACCGCGAAACTTTGAGCGCCTCCGGCTGGGAGGAATGAGGCGCTTTCCCCAGTTCCACTCGCCTGTAAAGTGCGGATGAGGTGAAAGCTGCGTCTTGAGGTGGGGCATGTGGGAATCACACGCCGAGGTGATGCAGTTAAGAACCGTTTGAACTGGGGCTTTGTCCGGGTGATGCAACGGAAAACTGGAAGGCATTTTTCGTTTCCGGGCACTGCGCTACTATGGAATAGTCAGGGGTTTTTCCGCATTACACAAAGGAAAACCCACGGAACGGATAAAGGAATTATCATGGAGCTCACCATAAAACTGCGCAGGGCTGCGTTGGTGGCACCGGTGGCGCTGGCTTTGGCAGCGGCGATTTCGCTGGTGGTGCCGGTTTCGGCGCGGGCAGACGATTCGGCGCAACACCGGGTGACACAGCAAATCGCACAGCTTTCACTCCCTCGCTGCTACGCCAGCCCCTCGCCGACTCTCCACAAACCCCTCCCCACCCCAGGACCTGGCGCAACGTTTCATTACTCGGGTTTTCGGACAAAACCGCATAGAGACCAACCGGGAAAGCATCAACGCGGCCGCCACCGGGTTCTTGCCGAACTCGGTGGTGGTTTCGGCCCGAAACTTCCCCGATGCGCTTTCGGCGGCACCCTTGGCATTCCAACAGAAAGTCCCGTTGGTGCTGGCCAGTCGGGAATCTGATTACCCCGCGCATCTGCCGGCATTGATGGTGGGTGGGGCCGCGGCGCTCCCCACGGTAGGCTTACCTGAATCCACGCGCCTTTACGGGGAGGACCGCTACCTCACCTCGGCACAGGTACTGGCAAAGTTCGACTCGGCTTCCGCTCTGGTGGTGGTGGATGGGCGCAACTTCCCCGATGCGGTCACCGCCGTGGGCTTGGCACGCGCCGTGGATGCTCCCATAGCCCTGGTTGGCGGGGAAATCATCACAGAGATCCGCGACCAGATACAACGCCTAGAACCAAAGCGGGTGTACCTGGTGGGCGGGGAATCGGTGATCCCCGAAACGGTAACAGCCACCTTGCAAAACTTGCTGCCCAGTGCAGAAATCCGCCGCTTCGGCGGGACGGACCGCTACCAGACCGCCGCCTTGGTGGCGCAATCCGGACTCTTCGATGCCGGGGCGCAGCCGGTTTTGGCTGCGGGCAACAACTTCCCAGATGCACTTTCCGCGGCGAACCTGATGATGACCGGCGCCCGGCCCATCTTGCTGGCACAGACTCACTGCCTGCCCGCCTCGACTGACCAAGCCCTGACTGCCTCAACAACGTCGCCACCGTGATTGGTGGCGACGCTGCGGTGGCAGAAAATGCCTGGCGCAGTTCCTGCGCGGCCTACCAGCAGTGGGACGAAGCATACAACCCAAAGTTTGCCCCTTATGACACCTCGGGCTGCCTGCCAGAATCCGCCAAGGCGCGCATGAAACTGCCACCGGAACAGCGGCCCTGGTGTCCCAACGGGAACTACCACATTCCAGTTACCTCCATAACCCCGGTCGGAGGTGGGGCCACGCTGTACCCCGGCTGGAACGGGGTGAAAGTCGGCATTATCCAGCATGCTCTGGGTCTGGGGTCACGCTGGGAGAACCTGGATGCCTTGACGGTTCGCGCGGTGAAGGCACTACAGCGCCGCGCTGGCCTGCCCGCCAACGGCGTGGTGGACCGCCGCACCTGGGACGCAGCGAACACGGGATTCTCTTTTGACATCGATACCTGGCAAGCCCCGATAGCGGTCTCGCCGCGGGCCAGCCGCCAACAGCGCGTCGAACAGATGGTGAACTTCGCGTTGTCTCGCCAAGGACTGCCCTATACCTGGGGCGGTGCCGGGGACGGCGGACTGGGCTACGACTGCTCCGGTTTGATGCTGCAAGCCATATATTCCGCCGGCGTGGATCCCCAACCCATCAACGTGCTGCACCACGCGGAACCTACCTATCGCACCAGCCAACAGCTCTATAAGGATCCCTACCTCCAGCACGTGCCTCTTTCACAGCGGCAGCGCGGGGACCTGCTGTTCTGGACCTCGGGTGGGGTGATCGTGCACGTCGCCATGGACCTGGGCAACGGCACCTTCGTAGAGGCAAACCTGCCCGGTGTCCGGGTGCGGAACTTCACCACCAGGAACCCCGGACCTATCCTGGGACAGGTGGTGCGACCCATCGCCGAGGACCGCCCCTACTGAGACCCTAGGCTCAGTGGCCCTGGGCCGCGTACTTGCGCTCGGTCTCTTCTTTGGCGGGGCGCCACCAGGCCTCATTCGCCCGGTACCAGTCAATCGTCGCTTTCAGGCCCTCGGCAAAAGAAGTGTACTTCGGCTGCCAGCCCGTCTCGGCCACCAGCTTCGAGTTATCGATCGCGTAACGCAGGTCGTGGCCGGGACGGTCCTTGACATGGTCGAAGTCATCGGCGGGGAACCCCATCATCTGGTTCAAGGTCTCTACCACTTCCCGGTTGTTCTTTTCCCCGTTCGCACCGATCAAGTAAGTTTCTCCCAGACGGCCCTTTTCAATAATCGCCCACACCGCGGTGTTGTGGTCCAGCACGTGGATCCAATCGCGCACATTCAAAGCCATCTCCGTACAGGCGCGGCCGCACCCCGTCGATGCGGTTCGTAATCATGCGCGGAATAAACTTCTCGACGTGCTGATAGGGCCCGTAGTTATTCGAGCAGTTCGAAATCGTGGCCTCGACCCCGAAAGACCGCACCCAAGCACGCACCAACATATCCGAACCGGCCTTCGTCGAGGAATAGGGCGAGGACGGCCAATACGGGGTTTGCGGGGTGAACTTATTCGGGTCGTCCAGCTCCAAATCGCCGTAAACCTCGTCGGTAGAGATATGGTGCAGACGCACCTTGTGCTTGCGGCAAGCCTCCAGCACATGGAAAGTCCCCACCAGGTTCGAATAGATAAAAGGCGAAGGATCCACCAGCGAGTTATCGTTGTGCGACTCGGCCGCAAAGTGCACCACCAGGTCCGCCTCGGAAACCAGGCCGTCCACCAGGTCGCGGTCCGCCAGGTCACCCACCACCAGCTTCACGCGATCCAGCCCCTCGATTGAGGCCGGGTTACCGGCGTAGCCAATCTTGTCCAGAACCGTCACCGTCGCGTCGGGCCGCTCCTCGACGGTGGTGTGCACAAAGTTCGCGCCGATGAATCCGGCGCCGCCGGTAACTAAAACATGCATGAATCTCGTCCTTTTCTAGGCTCCAGGGTCACTAAAGTCTATCGCAGAACCGCCCCCAACCTCGAAGGGGAAACCCACCCCGACGGCCCCTGAACCGGGAACCAACCCGGCAAACCTCGAAGGGGAAACTACACCGCAGCCGAAACCCTGAACGAAATTCCCCCTACCTGGCCAAGTTGCTAGACTGGGAGGGCCTCGATTACGAGGGCCACAGACAACCAGAAAGACCCAGCCAGATGACGAATTCCTGCCTTGTTACCGGTGGCGCAGGTTTTATCGGGTGTGCGCTTTCGCCGTTTTTAGCCCAGCGTTTTGACCGGGTTGTCGCCATCGACAACCTACATCCCCAGGTGCATTCCCGGGCCCAGCGCCCCGCAGCCCTGCACCCCCAGGTAGAGCTGGTGGTGGGTGACGTCGCCGACGCCACCGTGTGGGACCAGGTCTTGGAACAGGTAAAACCCCAGGTCATCGTGCATTTAGCGGCGGAAACTGGGACCGGGCAGTCCCTGCGGGAATCCACTTTGCACGCACAAACCAACGTGGTGGGGACCACGCAGATGCTGGACGCGCTGGTGCGCCACCAGGCTCTGCCCAAAAGCATCGTCTTTACTTCTTCGCGCGCGGTATATGGCGAGGGCCGCTGGGTGGACGCCGCGGGAAGGTACGTCTATCCGGGGATGCGCACCCACGCCATGTTGTCCGCCGGGACTTGGGATTTCCCCGATCTGACACCCACCGCCCAGCACTTCCGGGACGGTGATTCCAGCGCCGGCCAATATCTATGCCGCCACGAAACTGGCACAAGAGAACCTGCTGACTTCGTGGTGCGGTTCCTTCGACGTGGAGCTGGTGAGTTTCCGGTTACAGAATGTTTACGGGGTGGGGCAGTCGCTGACGAATCCCTATACCGGTATCGTCTCGATGTTCACGCGGTGGGCGGCGAAAGGCCAGGTCATCCCAGTTTACGAGGACGGGGAAATCATTCGCGACTTTGTCTATATCGACGACGTGGTCTCGGCGATACTGGCTGGCATTGACCACGGCGGAACCAATGTGCATCCCTATGATATCGGCGCGGGTAGTCAAGTAACCATCGCCCAGGTCGCCCAGGCCGCCGCGGCGTACTATGGCGCTCCCCAGCCACAGGTAACCGGACAGTTCCGCGAAGGCGACGTGCGCGCGGCGTGGGCGGATATCTCGACCACCCGCCAGGCCCTGGGGTGGGAACCACACATTGACGTCGAAACCGGAATCACCCGGTTGTGCCAGTGGATCGACGGAGGCGCCCTTGCAGAGCTCTGAAAGTTCCGAATTCAAACACGCCATGTCGCTGGTGTGGGTGCTGGCGAAACGCGAAACCTCGGCGGAATACAAAGGCACCGTGCTGGGTCGCCTGTGGTCCTTGATTAACCCCCTGGCGACCATCGCGGTTTTCTCGGTAATCTTCGGGGTGATTTTCCGGGGCGGAGTCGAGCCGGGCATAAACTCCGGAATTCATTCCTTCGCCCTCTACATCGGTATCGGAGTGCTGTGCTGGGGCTATCTGTCGCGGGTGATCCTCAACGGCATGAACGCCTTTATGGGTAACGCCGGGCTGTTGACGAAGGTGTATTTCCCGCGCTATGTCTTGGTGTTGGCCGCCACCGCCGCACAGAGTTTCAACTTCCTGTTTGAACTTTTAGCGCTGCTGCTGGTGTGCATCGCTATGGGCGGTTTCGGGGTGCTACCCTATGTGCCGCTGCTGGTTCCGATTTTGGTGCTGACGGCGGCTTTCGGGACGGGGCTGGCGCTGATCTTGGGGATTGCCAGCGTGTATTTCCGTGATATCTCGCACCTGTGGACCATCTTCACCCAGATTTGGATGTATGCCTCCGGGGTAGTTTTCCCGCTGTCAATGCTGGTGGCCGCCCAGGATTCCCTGTTCGAAAAAGGGATTGGGTGGGACGGCAAACCCCTGCCCTTGGACGTGATCTTCCGCCTGAACCCCGCCGAACTGCTGTTAGAGGCTTTCCGCGCGGTGTTCTATGACTTCACGGTTCCGGGGGTCGAGGTCTGGTTAGGGGCCACGGTGTGGGCTGCGGTTACATTGTTGGTGGGGGTTTTGGTGTATCGCCGTCACCAGGCTTGGATAGTGGAGGAGATCTGAAGTTGAGTAGCGCAAAGCCACAGCCTGCCATCCAAGTCGAACATGTTTCGAAGCACTTTCGGGTCTATCGCGACCGCGACCAGTCCATCAAGCGTCGCCTGCTGCGCCAACGCAAATCCCAGTTCGAAGAGTTCCACGCCTTGAAAGATGTTTCGCTGGAAATCCCCACGGGCTCTACCTTCGGGCTGCTGGGAAAGAACGGTTCGGGCAAGTCCACGCTGCTGAAGTGCATCGCCAAGATTCTGTCCCCTAACAGCGGCAAGATCACTTCGCACGGGCGCATGGCGGCGATGCTGGAGGTTGGTTCGGGTTTTCATCCCGAGCTGACGGGACGGGAAAACATCTTTCTTAACGGCACTATCTTGGGGATGAGCCGAGCCGAAATCGAAAGAAAATTCGACGAAATCGTGGCGTTTTCCGGGGTGGAGCACTTTATCGACCAGCCGGTGAAGAACTATTCTTCGGGGATGTATGTGCGTCTGGGGTTCTCGGTTTCTATCCACGTCGAACCAGAGATCTTGCTGGTAGATGAAATCCTGGCGGTGGGTGACTTGGAGTTCCAGGAGAAGTGCCTGGACAAGTTCGCCCAGTTTCGCCAAGATGGCCGCACCGTGGTGGTGGTTTCCCACGCCTTGGACCAGATGCGGACCTTCTGTGATTCCGCGGTGTGGTTGAACCAGGGCGAGGTCGCCGCGATTGGCCCGGCCATGGACGTGGTGGATCGCTATGCCAACACCGCCCACGGCGCGCAAGTCGCCCAGGGCGGTGGTACCCGCTTCGGTTCTGGGGAAGCCCAGATCACGAAGATTGAAATCCTGGGGGATAGCGGCGCGGCGACCAGACGCATCCACACCGCAGAAGCCATCAAGATGCGGCTGCACTATCGCTGCGAAGAAACCATCAAGAAGCCGGTTTTCGGTGCCTCTATCGATACCCGGGAGGGCTTTTGGGTATGGGGTTACCAGTCTTTAGACGACGGTTACGTGCCGCGCGAACTGCACCCCGGCGAGGGTTGGGTGGATATTGTGGTGCCGCAGTTACCGCTTCGGCCCGGTGCGTATTTCTTGTCGGCTTCGATCCAGAACTTTGAACTGACGCAGGTTATTGATGCCTGGCAGAAAGCGGTGCCTTTCAGCGTGACTCCTTGGGCCGGGATGGAGTCGGCCGGGGTGGTGACGCTGGGTTCGCATTTCGAAGGGTTGCAGCCCGAAACCCCGATGCTGGAACTGCCTGAACGCGACACCGCCTATTGGGAGAAGATGACCGGCACCACCACCGAAACCGAAACCACCGCCGAAACCCCGGGTGCCGACCTCGACCCGGCTCAAAACCCCCAAACCGAGGCCGAAAACTGAAGGCTAGGACCTCGCCAAGGCCTTTCGTACATAGAACATGACGCGGTCGTGGAGGTGATAGAGCGCCACCCCCAGGCCATAAGTCAGCAGGCAGATCGCGACGAAAGCCATCCATTTATACAGCGGCGGGAAGGCCTGGATATTCAGCGTCCGATAGAACTCCATAATGATGACGTGGTGGACCAGGAAGATGCCGTAGGAATATTTGGATATCAGTTCCACAGGGACTTTCACCAGGCCGAAGTCCAGGAACTTTGCCAGGAAGGCCAGCACTACGAAGAAGGCGATGCCGACGAAGGTTACCGCCAGGTCCTCGGGGATTTGGGGCAGGAGGGACGAGGCCACCAGGACGGCCAGGGCCGGGATCAGGGCCAGGGGGTGGACGCGTTTGAAGTAGGTCGCGAAGTAGATGCCGAAGAGCAGTTCCGGCAGGCGTATCGGCAGGAACACCCCGCCGGGGAGGTAATGCGGACGGTAGAGGTACCAGGCCAGGGCCGCGGCGTAGATTCCCAGGCCCGCCACCGCGGTTATGTAGGGGTGGACGCGAACACCCCACTGCAGTATGGGGAAAATAATATAGAACAGTACGATGAATCCCAGGAACCATTCTCCCAGCAGATACATAGTGGTGAAACCGAAGTTTGCCACCAGGCCGTCCATCCCGATCAGAGTCCAGAAAAAGTAACGCGCCGGGGCGCCGTTAGCGGGTACTCCCCCATGCAGCACAAAGAGCGTCAGAGTTCCGATTATCCACGCAATCCAGAACATCGGATAGATTCCGAGGAAACGTTTCTTGTAGAATTTTCGCAGGTTCAGGGGGCGCTGGTAAGTAATGGTCAGGGCCGCGGCGGAAATAATCAGGAACTGCGATACTCCCAAGGCTCCGACATAGATGTTGAAGGGGAGTATTCGTCAGCAAATACCCGCCTTTATCCAGGTAGGGGTTATTGAAGTGCGTCAGCACAATCACCAGCACGCTGAAGGCGCGGATAAAATCCAGATAGAACAGGCGTTTGCGGGGTTTCGCCGGGGTTTGGGTGGTTTCTACCGGGGCGAGGTCTGCCGCGGTCGGATTGGGCTGGGTTGCGTCGGTGGATTGGGTGGGGGGTGGTCACGAGGGCGGCTCCTTCGTTTCGAGGCCGGTTAGGGTGCGGCGGGGTGGGTTTGCGCTGCGGTTCCGGCCGGATTCACGCGCGTCCTTCGCGGTACTTGCGCCAGTGGTTACGCAGCTGGGCATAGTGTGTAGGGCTGAGGACCTTTAAGATGCGCACCGGCAGGGTACCTTTGCCCGAAATCGGCAGCGGCAAGGCATGCACGTCGAACATATTCTTGGTGTAGAAAGCCAAGTTCGTCAGTTCGATTCGCGAAAACTCGTCCGAAAAACAAATCCCCGAGAAATACCCGGCTCCCTGGGCGGTATAGGCATAGGCGCGTTCGATGGCGTGCAGAATGGTGCCGTCGATGTTGTTGGGTTCGGGCGGGAAATCCTCCCATTGCCAGTCCTGGTCATAGAGCGGCTTCAATGCCTGGGGACGGAACCAAAACATGGTTCCCAGCGGCGCGATGGGTTCGACTTTCCGATTCAGGGGAACATTCAAGCCCAAACGTTGCAACAACTCTACAGTGTTTTCATAGTTCAAACCCCAGTTCGTGTAGACGAAAGGGGCGAAGTAGTCGCCGTGGTTGGGTGGAGCCGGGAACAGCATCCCCAGACGGGGTTCCTGGACGAACTTCTGTATCAGGTTCGACACGTATTGTGGCGAAACCAACAGGTTATCGAAGCATTTATCCGCAAAGCCATCCCCGACGGAACCCTGTTCCAGCTGGGTGACCTTCTTGTCGTGGGCAAAGCACACCAGGTCATAACGGTCGATAATGTCTTTACACGCCACCAGTAGCGCACTAACGTCGCGTCCGCGGTTCTCAATCAGGCGAACCTCGACGTTATAGGGCATATCCGCGCAAGCCTGGCGCACCAACTGGGCTTTTTCCTCGCCCCCCACCGTCACGATAATGTCGGAACCTGCGGGCATGGAGCGAGCGTACTGCAGGGTTTTATCCAACAGATCCATATAGTAGACATGCAGAATCAACGCCAGTTTCGGGGCCGGGGCCTGTGGGTCGATAGGCGGGTTTAGGGCCTGGGTGGGGAAGACGTAGGTCAGTTTCAAGTTATCAATCAAGGAACGCAGATTCATGGTGCGAAGCGCATTGTTCCAGATCAGGTTCACGTCGTAGTCGGTGTGGTCGCGCAGGTATTCATAGAGTTCCATGGTGTCCGAGCCCAGAGACTGGAACAGCACGTCGCGGTAATCATGAAAGAAAGAACGACGCTTGAATATTGGGCAGCGCTTTTCTTTGATGATCTTTACCGGTGCGAACATGATGGGGGCGAAGTTGTAACCCTCTAAATCCTGGGTATTCACATAGACATCGGACTTGAAACCCAAGTCTTCGAAACGCTTGGTGAAGGGAACTTCGTGTTTCCCCACCGAGTCGTTGTAGTCCTCAATCTGGGGCAGATTCTTCCAGTAGTCCTGGAACACCTGGGTGCTGAACAGGGATTTGCGGTAGGCGTGGAAGTGCGACTGGATGTGGCGCGGAATGTAGCCATCGGGAGTGGTGCCGAAGGGATCGTAGTTGACTTTGTGGAACCAGTTGATACCCCAAAAATCAATGTCGCGGGGATTCATGCTTTCGAACATTTCCCTAAAGGGATACACCGGGCCCATGATGGTGGCGTTGAACATGATGATTTCATCGAAGTTCGCCAGGTAGTCCCAACCCGCGCTCTCTAGCGCGGTCTTGTAGGCCCAGGCATCCAAACCCTGGTTTTCCCGCACAATCAAGCGGTCGGCCCAAGCCTCGAATTTCTCGCGCCCCTCCTGGTTGAGTTTCCCGTTGACCACAATCAACAACTCGTCCAGGCTTTTCAACATGTCCCCCACCATGACGTCGATGTAGTCGTCAACCACACCTTGGCCGTCATAGAAAAAGAAGATTCCGAAGCGTTTGCATCCTTGGGCATCTGTGCCATGAGTTATTTACCTTTCGAATCCCGGGACTTTATTCTCCCGCGGCGGCCAAGATCTGGTCCATCTTTTTGCGGTCTCCCCACACGCCGGGAGAATCGTAGGGACGATCCGGAAAGGCCCCGTAGTCCAAGGTGATGTTTAGGTCGTTTTCTTTTATGTAGGCCTCGACGCGCTCTGCCAGGGACATGGGCTGTCCCGAACAGGCGTTGATGACCCCGGTGACCTGGTCCTGGGTGGCGGCCAAGGCAATCTGGCGACCCAGTTCATCTACCGTGATGAAGTCATAGAGATTCTTTCCCGTAGTGAAGGGGAAGTGGGTTTTGCCTTCGGCCCCGGCCTTCATCAACTTAGAGAAAATCGAGTCACCGTGTAAATCATCCCCGGTGATGTAGTAGGCGCGGATCCACTGGTACATGGCTTCGTTCTGTGCGGCCACCAGCTGGGTGAATTGCCGCAGCGCGTTCTTGGAAATCCCGTAAAGCGACTTGGGGTTGCACGGCGCAGCTTCGTCGATGGCGCCTTCCCAGTAGCCGACCTCGTGCATGGTTCCCATGGTGGCGAAGTGCTTTAAACCGCCCTTAAACAAGTTCTCGGTAAAGTGCATGTGTTTGGCCAGGTCATCTATATGGGCGGCCGAGTTGTGTTTGAAGCCGTCACGCCAAGCCATGTGCAAAACGATTTCCGGGCGGCCCAACTGGTCGTAGAGATCTTCCGCACCCGAAAATATATCGACATCTGCGACCCTCGCCCTGGGATCGATACCCTCGGTACGGAAATCGACGACGGCGACCTCGTGCCCCCTCTCTAACAACGCGCTGACGACGTGACGACCTATGTACCCACCGGCACCCGTAACCAAGATTTCTTTACCCATGCCCCCATGCTACCAGCATGAACCGGGCAGACCACCAGGCCGGCGCGAGGGGCTAAACTATAGGCAGAAAAACCTCTACGAAGGAGTAAAAGTTGAGCCCCAAAGTTGCCGTCGTCACCCGCACTCACAACCGTCCCTTGCTGCTGGCCCGCGCGCTACAGTCCGTGGGTGCCCAGACTTTCCAGGACTTGGTTCACATCGTGGTGAACGACGCGGGTGAACCGGACGCGGTCGAGGAACTGGTGGCGGCCTTGGAGCCGGCGCAGCGCGAACGCACCCAGGTGATTCACAACCCGGTTTCCGCCGGGCGCGAAGCCGCGGTGAACCCCGGTTTCGCCCGCGCCAGGCAGCTGGAGGCGCGTTATACCGTGGTGCTGGACGACGATGATTCCTGGGAGCCGGGCTTTTTGGAGCAAACCGTGGCCTGGCTGGATGCGCATCCCGGCCACCAGGGGGTGGCGACCCGCACCACCGTGATCTACGAGGAAGTGCTGGAGGGTGAGGTGCGCGAAGTGGAGCGCGGACCCTTGGCCGCCAACCGCAGCTACGTCGCCTTGGAAGACATCTTGCAGGTGAACTTTGTACCCCCGGTTTCGCTGCTGTTTAACACCGCGGCGCTACGGGTACTGCACGGGTGGCGCTCTGATTTGCCAGTGCTGGCGGACTGGGATTTCTTTATTCGGCTGCTGGTTCTGGGGCCGGTCGGTTTCGTGGACACGGCCTTGGCGAACTGGCATCACCGCCGCGATTCTGCCGGCGCCATGGGGAATTCCGTGGTGGTCGAAGCCCACAATCACCACGAATTCCACGCCATCATCCGCGAAGAATACCTGCGTCAGGCCCTGGGTGGGGAAGCGGGGGTGCGGCGGGTGCGGTGTCCCGTGGCGAGGACGATGGGGGGCGAGGTCGGTGGGGTTGCGGCTCAGGGGCGAGGACGATGGGGGCCTTGGCTCCAAGGTCAAGGGTGAGGTGGATGAGGCGGCCCTGGGACAGTACTTGTTGGCCGCGCACTATGCCAAGGCGCAGCTGGACGAGGCCAAAGCAATCCGCGAGGAAGTCGGGCGCACCTTAGAGCAGGTTCAGGCCCAGCGCCAACGTAACGAGGAAATCATGGAGTACATCGTTTCCCAGATTCAGGCAGTGGGTGGGGCCCAGAGCTATCTGATTAGCCGCGTCGAAGAAGTCCAGGCCCAGGTGAACCGCAGTTTCTGGAGCCGACTGCGCTCCAAGTAAACGCGCGATTCCAGCCCCCGCCCTCTCAGTCACAAACGTCGATGCGATAGAGCCGGGCTTGGTCCAGCTGGGCTACTTCAGTGAAACCCCCAGAAGTGTCCACATCGTGCAGACCGGGATAGGTGAATTCCTTTCCCGAGGTACCCGGCAGGTCCTGGTAAAAGTAGTTAACGTGGTGAGCTCGCAAGATCTGGCAGACCCGGGGGTTTTCGCGGATTTCCCGGAAGTGTTTCGCCAGGTACTTGTGGTCTTCATCCCAGGCGGTATCGTTCAGGTGCGGATAAAAGACCTGGTTCCCACCCGCGAAGTACGCCAGGCCTTCCCCGGCCGAGGGGTCTCCGATGATGACGGAACCCGCGGGCAGCCGTAGCTTAGTCAAGGCCTCGAATTCCGCCAAACTGACCCAGGGCGAATGGAACTGAAAACCGGGCACCGCGGCGATCTGGGTGAGGTATTTGCGTTCCTGCCAGGCCGGAACCAGGGCCGGATACACCGCGGCGACCAGCACGGCCACAACCAGCACTACCTTCGCGGCTTTTCGTGCTCGCGACACGGAAACGGCCCTGAACTGCCAGGAAGGCAAGGCCGCCAGGGCACCGGCAGCGAAAACCGGGATAAAGAACGCTATCCCCGCACCAATCCGGTCATAGGCTCCGTACCACAGCGCCGTCAAAACCGTGAGGGGACCCAGGTTCACTTTCGTGGCCGCCACCAGGGCGAGGACCGCCGCCCACAGACCCACAAAACGCAGGTCGCGTCGGCGCCAGGCGTGCCACAGCAAGCCCACCAGCGCCACGACGCCCAGCGGCAGGGCGATCCACCAGGGTTCGAGATAGAGCTCGCGCCAACCGGCCATGGAGCTCAGGGCATCAATGAGCGACACGTTATCCCCGGCCAGGTCGATTTTCCCTTTCATCCCCAGGCGACCCAGCACCGCCGGTACCCCGATGGCGCCCAGCAGTGCCAGGGCCGCCACCGCCACCCACCCCATCCGCGGCAACGCGCGCCGGACCAACAGTTGCGCCAAGGCAAAGAACCCCGCCAGGGCCAGGAAACCGATGGTGGAGGGCTGCGCCTGGAGGGCCGCCAGGCAGAGCAGCGCGGTGACCAGGCCGTGCCGAAGCAGGAAAGGGCCACTTCGAACCGCAGCGGTGGCGGGTAGGGCGTGGCGCGCCCGGGTGCTGCGCAGGGAATACGCCGAGGACGCCGCGGTCGCGGTGGTCGAGGACGGTGCGCCGGCCAGGGTGATGGAGGTCGCGGTTACCGAGGACGCCGCAACAGAGGCAGCGTGGTGCCGACGAATGGCGATGGCCCGGGAGATGAGATCTGCTCCCTCCACAGCCCCCACAGGGCGCCCGGCCACCACGTCAGGGCTAGGACGTAGGGATAGAGGGCTTGGAGAACGCCCAGATAGTAGGGGAAAACCAGCGGTGCGGGACTGAGCAGAATCGCCAGGGGCACAGCCCAGTTGCGGTAAGCTTGGCCGCTTGCACAAAACGCATAGTCCGCCATGAGCCCCACTCCCAAGGGCCAGACCACGCAGGTCAGGGCCAGTAGCAACGCGTTGGATACCAGCGAGAGCGAAGCCCAGGGCGCGAAGAGTGCCACCAGCGCGTGCCATTGATTCGGATAGTACTTGTTTATGCCGGGGGTGACGTAGAGCGGGTCGAGGGAACCGCGCCAGGAAGCGTCTTGGGTTTGGGCGATGATTTTGGCCCCGCTGTAGTGAAACATCGCGTCGAATGACTGGGTCGGTGCCCCCGCATTGGGCAGAGTTTGCAAGAAAGGCACGGCTTGGAAAAACCCCGGCGGCGCACAGAGCCACCAGCACCGCCGCGATCCATAACAGATTGCGGCGCCACAACGCCACACTGGGGAAAGACAGCGGCGCCAAGCGCCAGTCCCACGCGAAGTAAGCGCCGCTTGGCGCGCCACTTGCCGCCCAACCTCCACCACCGCGACTCAGCCCGGCTTTCCCAGCCGCCGCCGCCAACAGCGCCAGGGCTACCAGGTCTGCCACCACCACCCCAGGCAGCGCCCACGCAATCTGGGCCCAGCCGAAAAGCTGCATCAACAGCGCCAAGAATCCCAGGTGCAGCGGCGCTCCGAGGGCGAAGGCTATCCAGAGGCGCAATCCCAAAAGCCAGGCGGCCAGCGCTCCAGGCAGCACCAGGAATACCGCGACCGCGGCGGCTGCCAGCACCAAAGCGACCAAAATACCCCCTCTATGGACGTGGCCGAATCCCCGAGGCGAGACCCTCGAACAGGGCGCGACGAATCGCCGTCCAACGCGGACCTCGACCCGGGGCGAAAACCAAGTTGAAGGCCACGAACTTTGCCAACCACAACACGTAACCGCAGCGCCACCCCAGCGGCAGGGAGCCGTGCCCGCGAATCAGCCACAGCGTGTTGCGCACCAGATAGAACACGCGGAAAGGCGAATGTAGGTGCACGACTTGTTCGCGTCCGGGCAGCTTCACAACTTCGTCTCCCAGCTGGTGGTCGATCAGCGCGTCGGTGACCAGGTAGCTGGGGAAACCGCCGCGACCTGCGCGGATGCACCACTCCAGGTCGACGTGGTCGATGAACATGCGCGCGTCCATCCCTCCGGTGCACCGCCACACCGAGGCGGGGACATAGAGGCCCGAGGCAATGAGGAAGGCGGCGGGGAGGGTGCGAGGTGCGGCGGGCGCGAGGTGCGGGTCCCGTCTCGAGGCCGGGGTTTCGGTTCCCCGGTCGAGGTCGGTTGGTGCGGTCCGGGTCGAGGCCGGGTTCCCCAGTCCCAGCTGCGCGTCGGGGTAGCGGCGCGGGCCCCAGCGGGTGTCGCGGTAAGCCAAGACGTCGCGGCGCGTGGGATCAGTTTCGCGCTGGTCGAAAGCCAAACCCCCGAAAACCGCCGCAACCCCACCCAAAGCCGCCCGGGCGGCCTCGACCCGAGAAACGTAGTCGGGGGCGAAAACCGAATCGTGGTCAAAGAACAACAGCGCCTGTGCACCGTGACGCAGGGCATGGCGCGCGCCGAGGTTCTGGGCCGCGGCGATCCCCAAGTTGCGCCCCAGCTGCACCACGGTGACGCCGCGACGCGCACAGTCTCGCCAATAGTCACCCAGATCCGCATCGGGATCAGGAGTGTTGTCCACAATCAACACGTGGCTAACCTGTGGCAGCAGGGATTCGATGGTTTGGCTCAGGCGCGACGGATCGGGTTGGAAGGCGATGCCGATGGCCCAGACCTGGGTCGGAGTTGTTTCCATAGCGGTATTCGACGGGAGGGGTTCAGGAGTTCAGCGAAGCCACGTAATCCAAGGCGGCCTGGTAGTCCGGCAGCAGGCCCTGGGCTTGGGCTTGGGCCAAAGTCGGGGCGGCGGTGTCTTTTTCGCTCAGCAGGATTTCCAAGGGACGGCCCGCCAAGTCGTGATCAGGGAAAGCCAAGGCAACGGTGGGGTCCACGGGAGAAACTCCGTGTTCGTGGCCGGGGTTGTAGCCTTCGGAGCACAGGTAAACCACGGTAGAGTCGTCCTCCAAGGCCACGAAGCAGTGCCCCAGACCCTCGCTGAGGTAGATGGCGCGACGGTTTTCGCCTTCCAACAGCACCGAATCCCACTGACCAAAGGTCGGGGAACCCACGCGGATATCCACGGCGAAGTCCAGCACGGCACCGCGCGGGCACATTACGTATTTGGCTTGGCTGGGCGGGACGTCGGCAAAGTGGATTCCGCGCACCACGCCGGCCTTAGAGATCGAACAGTTGGCCTGCACCAGGTGCAGGGGATGGCCCACGACCTGGGCGAACTCGGGCAGCTTGTACATCTCCATAAAGACCCCGCGTTCATCGGGGAACTGCTTTGGGGTAATCTCCCACGCACCCTTGATCTTCAGTTCACGGTATTCCATGTGTTCCTCCCTGTTCGCTGGCTTTGCGGCTTAGTGGCGATAATCAGGCAAATGCCCGTCTCATTTTAGCGTGTTTGGTCCGCGCCTAACCGCACTTGTCCAGGTTCACCCGATACAGGATTTGGCCGCGGAAAGGTTCCCCCGGCGCCGAGAGCCGGTTCTTGGCCACCATGGTCAACATCTGGCGCGGCAGCACGAAACTGGATTTAGGCTGTTCCCAGGTCCAGTTGAAGTGTCCCCTTTTCGCCCCAGCCGCACTCAAGTCCGCATCCGCGTAATAGTGCGTCACCCCGCGCCGGCGCAGATAATCACAACTGGCCTCGCTCAGTTTGCCATCCCCGTCCCCCAGGTCACGCAGAACCGCCGCGCCCGACGCATTGGGCCAGTTCAGGGCGGGATTCACCACCGGCACCCCGAATAAAATCCACCAGTAGCTCGCGCCTTGATATGACGCCCCCCAAATCTTAGAGCCGCGCGGTAAACGCGGCGCCTGTTGCGCCATAAAGAGCCGCTCCGGGTCGCTGAGCATGGTGCCGCGCACAATCCGTGTCGGGTCGTAGGCCCCGCGCACCACTTCGATTCGGCCTGGGACGGTGCCTGCGCAAGTAGCCAGGGCGAGGACGGCCACGGCGAGGACGGCGAGGTTGCGTTGGCGTCGGGGGTGGCGGGCGAGGGCGGGGGTGAGGGTGAGGCGTTCCCAGATCAGCAGCATTCCGTAGGCGCCCAGGGTCCACAGGCACAGCCACACCAGCGGGGCGATGCGGGAGAACTGCATGTACCAGGGCGCGGCCAGGTAGCCCAGCGGCCAGATAGTTCCCGCCGCCACGGTGAAGCAGAACAGCGAAGCCCCCAGACCGGCAAGGAGCCACAGCAGACGCCGGCGCCTGAACAGCTGCCACGCGGCGTAGAGAGCGGCCAGGGTGAAGGCCGTATTGCCGATCCCGAAACCCCAGTGGAAGGGCCCTTTAGGATAATCAATCAACAACCGTCCCAGGTTCGCCCACAGCACGTTTTCGGGGTTGGCAAAACGACTCATGGAATACAGATAGCGCCACAGCACCAAGCCCGCACCCGTCAAGCCCAGTAAAACCGCGGGAACCACGGTAAAGAACTTTAGTTTCAGGCCGGCTTTCCAGGCACGCAGCCCCCGATAGCTCACAGCGATTACCGCCGGGCCCAACAGCAGCGTCAAGTTGAAAACCGCGGTGGGGTGGGTAGCGGCGGTGCCGATGGTGCCGATTACGAAAGCCAGGGCGATCCACGGCGCCAGCTGGGAGGAATACAGTCCGCGGTCCAGGGCCGCGCGCAGCCGCTTCGAAACCGCTCCACTGGCTCGCACCACGCCGCGGCGGGCGGCCCCAGGCCGCGACCCGTCCTCGACCCGGGGACGAGACCGCGCCACAACCGCGCGGATACTGCGGCAGTGCGGGCCACATGCGGTACAGCGCCACCCCCAGCATCACCAGGCCGGGCAGCGCCAGAATCGAGATCAGGTAGGGCGGGGTCGCCAGGTTCGCCACCTGGTTGGCGGGGAAATTCGCCCCCGTTGCGGCTCCGAGCCCAGCCAGGGCGGCGAGTGTCTGAGCGCGGCGCCCCGAACCCAGCAGCCGCGTGGTGGCTAGCAGCGCGAAACCGGCCACCAGTGCGGGCCACAGCAGCAGTGCGGCCGAAAGCACTGCCAGGTAGGCCTGGGTCGGGCTTCCCGGCACCAGCGCGGTGAAGTTGTGGAAAACATTGGGGTAGTAGCGGCCTGACCGCCGTTCAGGTCGCGGAAAGCCTCCCAGGGGCTGGCCGAATGCGTGGCGCGGGTATAACGGATCGCGCAAAGGTGAAAGACGGCGTCCCAGGTTTGGGGTGGGCGCAGGGCGAGGGCGGCGGTGTCGGTTGGGGTTGCGGTGGCCCCGGTCGAGGTCGTCGAGGTCGTCGAGGTCGCGGCCCTAGAGGTCGCGCCCGTGAGGGAGTCGGTGGCGCCGGTGCCGATCCAGAAAGGCAACAGGCTGAGGCAGGCGGCCAGGCCCGCGGCCACCCAGGTGCTCCGTGCCACCGGGGTCTGCGGGGTCAAGGGCCAGGGCACTTTGGAGCGCAGCGTCAGCAACCGGCCCACCACGAAAGGCAAGGTCACCAGCACACACAGTGGCAGGGCGGTGAACCAGTACCACGGCAGGTGCACTCCGATCGCGATCCAGGTCGCCCCGGCCCACACCGCCAGGCTCAGCGCCGGCACCGCCAGCAAACGCAGCGCGCCTTGCAGCCCGATACCCCAGCCCACCGCAAGGCCAGGCACCAGCAGGTAGGAAAGCGCCACCGCGGTGCTGAGAGCCAGCGACAGCAGCGTATTCACGACAACTCCTTTACGTCGGGGGTGGGTTCCCGGTTCGAGGACGGGTTTTTTCGGTTCCCGGTTCAGGGCGGGTTTTAGGGTTTTGGGTCAGGTTCTGGTTTCGGTTTCCCTGACGAACAGTTGCGGCTACGCCCGAAGAGTTTCACCGCTATGATTATCCAGGAAAGAAAGGAAACACCTTGAACACGAAAAACTGTAGCAGTTATTGGTTTGGGTTACATCGGCTTGCCCACCGCGGTGGCTTTGGCCGGGGCCGGTCACACCGTAAAAGGCATGGATACCAACCCGTCTCACGTAGACGCGGTGAACGCCGGCAAGGTACCTTTCTTGGAGCCGGGACTGGACGAGGCCTTGGGCGAAGTGCATTCCCGCGGTTTGCTTTCCGCCTCGCTGCAGGCCGGTCCGGCAGAAGTATTCATCGTGGCAGTCCCCACTCCTTTCAAAGGCGATCACCAGGCTGACCTGTCCTATGTCATGGCAGCCGCCGACGAGATTTCCCCCTATGTAGCTAAAGGCGCCCTGGTGGTGTTGGAGTCCACTTCGCCTCCGGGAACCACCCAGGCCCTGGCGGCCCGCATCGAAGCGAACCGGCCGGAACTGCGCGGAGAGCTGCTGTTCGCGCACTGCCCCGAACGCGTGCTGCCAGGGAAAATCATGGTAGAGATTTTCACCAATGACCGCATTATCGGCGGCCTGACCCCTCAGGCCGCTCAGGAAGCGGCACAGCTCTATGGGACTTTCTGCCGCGGACAAATTCGCCTGACCGACGCGAAAACCGCCGAGCTGTCCAAGCTGGCCGAGAACTCTTTCCGCGACGTCAACATCGCCTTCGCCAACGAACTGGCCAAGATATCGGAAAGCCTGGGGATCGACGTGTGGGAGTTGATCGAGCTGGCGAACCTGCACCCCCGCGTCAACATTCTGCGCCCCGGACCGGGAGTGGGCGGGCACTGCATCGCGGTGGATCCGTGGTTCATCGTGGACGCCGCACCGAAGCTGTCGCGCCTGATTCGCACGGCACGCGAAGTCAATGACTCCCGTCCCGATGACGTGGTGGCCCAGGCCCGCGAACTCTTGACCCAGAGCGGCTGGAGCCAGGCCCAACCCGTGCGCATCGCCGCGCTGGGCCTGGCTTTCAAACCCGATGTCGATGATTTGCGGTCCTCGCCGGCCATCACCGTGGCGCAGAAACTGGCGGAAATCCCTGGGGTTGAGGTGCTGTGCTGTGAACCGAATGTGCAGGCCTTGCCCGCGGGGCTGCAAGAACTAGCCAATGTTTCCCTGGCCAACCTAGAGGAAGCCACCGGCACTGCCGAATTGGTGGTGGGTCTGGTGGCGCACCGCCAATTCAAGGAGTTGGACCCCGCCACTATCACCGCGCCGGTACTGGACACCTGCGGCATCTGGCGCTGAGCGTCCTCGACCTGGGAACCCGCACCACCCCGGTACCGGACCCCTGCCGAATCCGGCGCCGGGCGGCCTCGACCCGGGAAAGTAACGGAAACGCCTCAGGCCTGGAAATCCTCCAGGCGACGACCCACCCCCAGCAGCTCCTCCAGGGCCGCCACCACGCGGGCGGCGGCGCGACCGTCACCGTAAGGATTCACCGCGTGCGCCATGCGTTCGCGCGCCGGAGGGGAAGTCACCAACTCTTGCAAAGCCGCGTGAACCCGGTCGTAAGTCGTGCCGATCAGGCGCACCGTGCCCGCCTCGATGGCTTCGGGACGTTCCGTGGTGTCGCGCATCACCAGCACCGGTTTACCCAGGGCTGGGGCCTCTTCTTTGGATACCGCCCGAATCGGTCAACACCAGGTCGCAAGCCCGCAGCAGCCCCGCAAAAGGCGCATAGGGCTGGGGGTCGCCGATGACGACGTTGGACTGGGCCGACAGCGTCTGGGTCAAAGTGGCGCGAACTTCAGGGTTCGCGTGAGCGGGCAGCAGAAAAGTCACCTCGGGGTGATCAGCCGCGACCTGGGCGATGGCGCGGGCCATCTGGCGCATCGGTTCGCCCCAGGATTCACGCCGATGTACCGTGACCAGGACTTTCAAGCCGGGCCGGGACAGTGCCTGGGTGAAAACCGGGTCCAGGCCCGCACCGGCCTGGCCCGAATCAATCACGAAGCGCAGCGCGTCGATAACCGTGTTGCCGGTGACCGCGACGAGGGCGGGGTCGATGTTTTCGAGCAGCAGGTTCGTTTTCGCCCCGGCAGTGGGAGCCAGGTGCAGGGAAGTCACCTGACCGGCCAGGCGGCGATTGGCTTCTTCGGGAAAAGGCAGCTGCAGATTACCCGAACGCAAACCGGCCTCGAGGTGCGCCACCTTTACCCCGCGGTTGAAAGCCGCCAAGGCAGCGGCCATCACCGTGGTGGTGTCGCCCTGCACCAAACAGCGTCTGGTTGGATCTGTTGCAGTTTCTGGTCCAGGCCCTCGAGTACCCGGGCCGCCAGCGCATTGAGGGATTGTCCGGGACGCATCACGTCTATCGAGTAATCCGCCGTAATGCCGAACACCTGGTTTACCTGCTGGACCATCTGGGGATGTTGGCCGGTAGTCAAAGTCAACCCTTGCAAGGCCGAGTCACGCAACGCCAGAACTACGGGGGCAACTTTGATGGCTTCGGGGCGGGTTCCATAGACAACCAGGACGCGGGGCTTATCACTCATGTCTCCAGTTTAGTGGGTGGCGAAAGGCTAAACTGTATCCGTGCCCAAGAAGAAGTTGTTGATTGTGTCTTATTCGCGTTTAGTTTCAGACGCCCGGATTCTGAAGCAAATCAACTTATTCAAAGACGACTACGAATTGACTACCTGCGGCTACGGGCCGAAACCCGAAGGGGCGGCGCACCACTTTCAGATTCCCGACCAGGCCGAGTACTGGCGTCGCAACCGGGTCTTTACGATTCTGCGGCTCTATCACCTGGCGTACTGGTCCTCGCCGGCCTCGGCTTGGTGCCGCGAACACCTGCCGCGCGACTACTTCGACATAACCTTCGCTGACGACATCGACGCGATTGGGCTGGGACTGTGGACCCGACCTCGACTGGGAACCCACGCCGACCTTCACGAATATTCACCGCGTGAAAAGGAAGACGTGTGGCGCTGGCGGGTCTTCGTCGCCCCTTACATGGCGTGGCAGGTACGCCACTTTGTGCGACGCGCCAACTCGGTGTCCTCGACCGCCACCAAGTTCTGCGAGGAATACCGCCGCAACTTCGGCGTGAACCCAACGCTGGTGGTGAACGCCGCGCCATACGCCGACCTCGCCCCTTCCCCCATGCCCGCAACGGGAGAACCGATCCGCGTGGTGCACGCCGGGGCGGGGCGCGCCGACCGCTTCCTGGAGCTGTTGATCGAGGCGGTGGCCGCGCTACCGGGGCGCTATAGCTTAGATATGTACCTGACGGAAAACAGCCCGGATTACTTTCAGCGCCTGCAGGAAAGCGTGGCGCAGATACCAAATGTGCGGGTGCTGCCCGCACTGCCCTACCAGCAGCTGATCCCCACGTTGAATCGCTATGACCTGGGGATTCATAACCTGCCGCCGGTGAACTTCAACAACCGCTATGCCCTGCCGAACAAGTTCTTTGACTTTGTCCAGGCGCGCATCGGGATGGTGGTCGGACCCAGCCCCGAGATGGTTTCACGCCTAGAGCGCTATGGCCTGGGGCGGGCGGCCGCGGACTTCACCGCCGCGGCGCTGCGCGCGGCTTTGGAGGAAACCACCCCGGCCGAAGTTGCGGCCTGGAAGCAAAACGCCGCCGCCTGCGCGCGCGAGCTGTCCTCGGAAAACGTGGTGCCCCTGTGGAAGGACGCCGTAGAGGCTATCGGTCAGGGGCGGTAGTTAGTGGGCGAGGGCGGCGCGGTAGTAGTCGTTTAGTTGCGGGATATAGGGGTCGGCCAGGTGGTGGCGGCTGACCCAGTCGTGTCCTCCCAGTTGCGCCGACGCGCCGCGCGGGTCCGCGAGGACTTGACCGAAGCGGTCCAGAATGTCGTCCACGCCGCCTTCGACCACCGGCGGGACCGAGTTATCCTCGGGGCGGGGCAAGCGCGAACCCAGAGCGACCAGGGGCAGGCCGATGTACATGGCTTCGAATTCAGAGATTGCCAAGATGCGGTTGGCTTGGCCGATGGCAACATCGGCCCCGGCAATCCATTTCACGAACTGGGGGTGTGGCATCTTGGGGCGCAGTGCGACTCCCAGGCGGGCGGCCTGGGAGGCTCCCGGACCCCAGTCCAGGCCTTCGAAAACACAGTGCGGGAAACGAGAACGCAGCGCGCGCACCAACCCCAGCTGCTGTTCGAAACCCTTGTCGGCATCCCAACGCGACACAAAGACTACTTTGCCGCCTTCGATGTGCCTACCGCCAAACGCAACCCGGCCGTCCTCGACCAGGCTATCCTCGACCCGGCCGCCGCGCCAGGCGGGTAGCAACTCGGGTTCGACGAAGGCCGGCATGTAGATCGCGTCGGGGCGGGCCTGGAGGGCTTCGTCGACGGTGTCCAGGTTGGTGTAAAAGACCTTTTCGGCCTGGTCGATGGCGCGTTGGACGACGGGATGCCACTGCGGGTCCTTCCATAGACGGCGAATGTCGGTGCCGTGCAGGTGCAGGAAGTAGGGGCGGGGCGGTACCGGGAACTGGTGGATTAGGGGGACCGAAGTCGCGTAGTGGACGTGCACCACCTGGGCGCGGCGGACTCGGGCGGCGCGGCGGACGAGGTAGGGCAGCCACGCGGTGCGGCCCTGCCGGAGGGGTTGCGCCCGGGGCGGACCTGGCCGGGGGCAGGTAGTCCCACTGCAAGCCGGCCCGCGCCGCGGCTCGCACCAGGAAGTTTGCCACGTTGGCGCAATCGTTGAAGTGGAGCACTCGGGGTTGGCGGGGGCATCTGGAGGGGCTTTCTGATTTTTGCGGGTTTGGGGTTGGGGTTGTTGGGTGCAGGGGGCGCTTTCACGGTACCTCAACAAAGGTTAATCTGCCCGAGATTTGACCCCGCCCCGCCACCCCTCTGCGCACCGGCCGCAACAATCACACCAGCCAACCTCTACCGACGCTCAACCCGCTCTCGACCCGCCGCCCAACCCGCCAACCTCTACCCGCACCCCACCCCCGACACCCTTACCGCTAGACTGGAACCATGAGGAAACGCTTGGCGCAGAGGTGGCGACACTACGCCGCCGCCCACCCTGGTGCTCAGCAACATCGGCATCCTCGCCACGGGCACGGCCGGGTCGCAGCCATTGCCATCACGGTTTCGGTGGTGACCGCCAGGCTCTTTACCCCCGAAGCTCGGGCGAATTTGCGCTGTATTCCTCTATTGCCGGGATATTCATGGTCATCGCGACTCTGCGCTATGATTTGGCGATTGTCCTGCCCGAATCCGACGACTCGGCCCGACTCCTGGCCCGCCTGTCCACGCGCGCGAATCTGGTGGTGTCAGCCCTGGCGGTGGTCCTGGCTTTCGCCGCGCGCCCGCTGGTGTTGCAGATCTGGGGCAGCGAAACCCTGACGACTTGGCTCCCGCTGGTGGGATTGACGGTGTTCTGCACCGCCCAAGTTTCGATCTGGCAGTACTGGTTCAACCGCAAGCGCCAATACCGCATCATCGCGCTGAATCGTTTCGAGCAGAGCGTCGGGGTTTCCGGTGGGCAGCTGGGCTTGGGCTTGGCGGGGATGCGGTCTTTCCTGGGGCTGGTGCTGGGCAGTTTCGTGGGCTTGCTCTGGGCGCTGTTCAACCTGTGGCGCCAAAGCGGCGAGGTGCGTCGCCCGGTTGGCGAGGACGGGGCGTCAGTCCCCGGGCGGGACGGTGCGGTTGGTGCGGGCGGGGACGGGGCGTCGGCTCCGGGCGGGGACGGTGCGGTTGGTGCGGGCGCAGAAGTTGCGGATGCGGTGTCGATGCGGGAAGTCGCGCGCGAGTACCGCAAGATGCCACTACTGAATCTGCCCAATGCCCTGGTCGATGCGGTGCGGACCAACGGAATCCAGATGCTGGTTGGTGCGGCCGCGTTGGGAGCGCTGGGTCAATTCAGCCTGGCGTGGCGAGTGCTGCAGGCCCCGATTGCTCTGCTGAACGGCGCGATTTCGCAGGTGTTCCTGGAGCGCATGGCGCGGGTGCGCCCCGGCGAGCTGACCGCGCTGGTGCGTGCGGTGATGAAACGAGCCGTGTTGCTGGGTGTCGCGCCCTTCGCGTTGCTGTGGGTCCTAGCGCCGTGGCTGATTCCTCTGGTCTTTGGGCCGCAATGGGAGGAGGCCGGTTACATTACTCGCGCCTTGGTGCCGTGGCTGGGGATGAATCTGATTACCTCGCCGCTGTCAGGAGTAGTTGTGGTTACTTCCAAACAGCAGTGGATCTTGGCTCACGCCGTGATTTTCACGGTGATATCCCCTGGGGTGGCTGGCCTTTTCGCCCCTAGAATTCCTGGCGACTCTCCAGGTGCTGAGCATCGCCATGGCGCTGATGTTGGCACTGCTGGTATTCATGGCCGACCTCGCCGCGCGCGCTTACGACAAAACCGCACCCCCCACCCCCGACACAGCGTCCGCAACCGAAACTTACCCCCAACCACCGAACCTCGACCCGGGAACCACCACTGCGAACCTCGACCCGAAGGAGACACCCGTGACTGAAACTGGCGCGCCGGAGGCGACGATTGTGATTGCGTGCCACGATTCGCGCCGGCCACTGCGGCGGGCTGTGGCTTCCGTGCTGCGGTCACGGGGGGCGTGCGCGCTGGTGGTAGCGCATAATCTGGAGGCCGAGGTGTTGCGCAGGGTGCTGGGGGATTTGGCGGGGATCCGCGGGTCAGCGTGGTGGAGCTGCGCGACGGGATTCATTCACCGGCTGGGCCTTTCAATCACGGGTTAGCGCTGGTGGGGACGCCTTTCGGGGCGGTGATGGGTTCGGACGATGTGCTGGAGGACGGCGCGGTGGATGCTTGGCTCGAGCTGGCCAGGCGGTACCGGGCCCAGGTGGTGCTGACGCGGTTGGGACGCGGGGGTGTCGGGGATTTGGTTGGCGAGGGCGGCGCTGGTGGTGGTGCTGGTGTGGCTGGTAGCGCGGCTGGTTGCGGGAAGCGGCGGCCGGTGCACACTCCCCCGGTGCGGCCCTGGCTGCGTGGACCGGCCCACTTCGTGCGCGACCGACTGTACTACCGCAGCGCTCCGCTGGGGCTGCTGGAGATGCAACAGATCCGCCGGTTGGGACTGCAGATGACCACTGGTTTGGCGGTGGGCGAAGACCTGGCCTTTTCGATGCGACTGTATTGCGCGTCGAGGGTGGTGGTGCAGCGCTGCGGCCCCGGTTACCTGGTCGGCGAGGACGGCCCGGCGCGCGTGACTTTGGCGACCCGCCCTGTCGAGGCGGAACTGGCGCACATCCCGGATTTGCTGGAGCGGGCCTGGATGCGCCAATGGTCCAGCCCCGCGCGCGAAGGCCTGGCGGTAAAGACCCTGCGGATCCACGTGTTCGGGCTGGTGACGAACCGGGCCGAGGACTGGTGGGACAACCAGCAGCGGCGCGAGCTGGCCGCAATGGCCCGGCGGGTGCTGGATTTCGCCCCGGGATGCCAGCGAGTTTTCAGCCGAGCCGACACCGCGCTGCTGCGCGATATCTTGAATCCGAACGTGCCCGCGGCGCAGCTGTTGGCCCACGCCCGGGCGCGGCAGCGCCACGTGTCGTTGAATGCGCTGGTGGCGGCGCGGGGCACGGGCTGGTGGCATCGTGAGGGCCCGCTACGTTTCGCCGCGGCTTCTTTCCTGGTGCGTTAGCGATGGCCTGGCGCGAGTTGGTTGGTGCGCACAGGCAGGGTAACAGGCAGATTTACCAGCCTCGCCAGGAAGGCAAAGCATCCAGGTCGCCTAGGCAATGATGCAACACAGCTTGGTAAACCTGACGATACGAGCTCCCGACCGTAGCCGCCGAGAACGCCTGCCCGATACTGCCGGCAATATCCTCGGCACTGGGCAACCCGCCGCGATGCGCGGGATTACCTCGAACCGCACCCAGCAACTGACGCTCTATCGCATCGGCATAGGCGCCGACCTCGTGCTCCTCCAAAGCCTCGCCCACAAAGTCGCGCATGTATTCGGGGTGACCACCGGCCGCGCCGACCACGACGGGGCGGCCGTGCAGAATTGCCTCCGCGCAAGACACATAGAAGTTATCGCCATGAGTCGGTCCCAGGAACAGGTCCGCCCGGCTTTAACTCGGTTGACACGCCCGTATAGGACAGCGGCCCGGTCAAGCGCAGCTCCAGCCCGCGGCGCGCCGCGAATTCACGCGCGGAATCCTCCAGCGGGCCGGACCCGACCCAGGTCAGAGTGGCGCGTCTGCCGCGCCGGGCCAGCTCCGCAACCACCCGCAGGGCAAAAATCGGGTCCTTGCGCTCGACCAGGCCACCAACCGAAATCAGGTTCCACGGCTCACTTACCGGCACCCGCCGCGGCGTAAGTTCCGCCACCGGCTCCACCACGCAAGGCACCTCGACCGTCGGTTTGGCCCGGCGCACCGCCTTCAACGGCGCGGAAAGATACGGGCAAACTGCGGTAACCACGTCGGGCAGCTTCTCTAACCCCAGCACCACTGGCCGCGCCGCGCGCAGCTTGAAATCCAATGTCCCCGGGTTCGTCAGCCCTGACCAGTGCTCGGTGTGAACCCACGGCAAACTGCGGGGCTTAGCCAACGCCACCGGCGCCAGCGCCGACATCGCCATCGAATGCACCAGGTCGCTACCCGCCAGGGCAGCGCGCAGCGCCCGCCGACAGCGCGCCAGGTCCAGCGGGGAAAACGGATTGAAGGGCAGGCGCGTGACGGGAATTCCCTGGTAGTCCAGCCGCCGACTGCCGTCGTCCAGCCGCGGCGCCAGCAAATGCACCAGCCGCACCTCGACTCCGGCACCTTGCAGCGCGTGCAGGTCCTTCACAATGAAGGACCCCGAAGCCGGCGCTTTCTCGGTGGGAAACCAGGTGGCGACCGCTGTTACTTTCACTGGCTAAGACTCCTTCGTTTCCAGACCCCGGCGAGGGCGGGGAAAAAGTTCCGGCGAGGACAGGGGTGTTGCGGTGTGGTGGTTTGTGGCACGTCGAAGGCTTGGTGCAGAGCCTGGGCGGCGCGCCTGCCGGTGTTGGCCAGAGAGCAGTTTTCCAAGGCCCAGGCGCGCAGGTCAACCAGCTCCAGGTTTCCCTCCAGGACGCGGCGCATCCCTTGGGCGACCTCCTCACTCGTCCAAGGCAGCGCCAGTCCCAGCCGGTTTGACTCAATCTCTTGGGCCGCGGGTCCGGCCCCCGCGAAGATCACGGGAGTCGCGCAGGCCAGAGCCGAGAACACTTTGGTGGGATAGGCACTGTCGTAACCCGTACCGGGCTTGATAGAAACCAGGGCGGCCGCCGCGTGGCGCTGCCACGCCGCGGCCTGCTGGGGCCCGACCTGCCCAAAGAACACCCGGCCCTGCCCCCACGCGCGCCGCGCGTTCCTGCAGGTCTTTCCAAGCCGAACCCTGTCCGATGAAGAGCAGCCGCGCCTGGGGGTACTCCCCCCGCGATGCGAGCGAAGGCCTCGACGAAAACCTCGGCCCCTTGCCATTCCGAGGCGGTACCGGCGTAGACGAACCACACCCCCTGACTCGGGTCCGCCACGGCACCACCCGCCAAACCAGCACCCTCCAGCACCTCCGGCATCTCCCCGCGCTCAGAGAACACCTCGGTGTCGATCCCGTTTCGCACCATACGCACACGGCGCGCCCCCAAAGACCTCGCCCTCGCCACGGCCTCGACGGTGGGAACCAAAACCATGGCCGCACCACCCAAGGCAAAGGCCTCGACCCGGCGCAACACCCGCACCACCAGGGACACAACCTGCATCGCCTGGGCCGCGTCGGACCAGATGTCGGCGGCGTAATAGAGGTAGGGGCGGCGGCGCAGCGCGGCCAGGACCCGCACCAGGGCGCCGGTGGTTGGTGGCGGCTCGGCGACGTAAATGTCGGGGGCGGGCGCGAAAGCAGCCGCAATAAAGCCGGCAGGTCGAAACTCAGATAGGACAGATAGCCGCGAATGTAGCCGGTTTTGTCGCGTTTGGCTTGGACGCGGCGCACCCGGACCCCGGCGAGGTCGTCGGTGGGCGAGGCGGCGCGGCGGTCGGTTCCCGGCGCGGGGATGGTGGTGTAAACATCCACGGTGTCGCCCCGGGCGGAAAGCGCTTTGACCAGGGCTTCTAGGCGAAAAGAAGCCGCGGCGGGTTCGGGGGCGAAAATCCGGGAAACCAGTTGGACGTGCATGTAATCAGCGCCTAGAGTTCCACGGTGCGCCCGTCGCGGGCGGACTCCAGCATCGCATCCAGCACCCGCAGCGTGGCCAGGGCGTCGTCCAAGGTAACGATGCCGGGGGTGTGGATGGCCGGGTCGAGGGCGGTTGCGGTGGTTGCCGGGTCGAGGGCGGCGCGGTGGGCGCGGATAGCGTCGCGGAAGTTTTCGTGTTCGACGCGCAGGGGTTCGCGCTGATCCAGAGCGTACTTGGTGGAGTGCCCCTCTAAGTCTCCGCGCACCGCCGCAATCTGGTTCCACTCGATAGCTTTGGTGCCGCTTTCAAAGAAAGTCAGCGTGGAGTTCATGGTGTCGGCCACGAAAGCCCCGTATTCGCCGGTCACGGTGGTGACGCGTTCCTTAAAGGGACTGAACCAGTTCACCACGTGGTTGACTAAAACGCCGTTTTCCAGCACGCCGGTGGCCAGAACCAGGTCCTCGTGTTCGCGCCCGGATTTCCGGGCAGTGCGCGCGGCGATGGCGGCGTGGCGAGAAGCAGCCAGCCACGCCGTGAGGTCCACGTCGTGGGTGGCCAGGTCCTTTACCACTCCGACATCGGCGATGCGCACCGGGAAAGGCCCCTGGCGCCGCGTCGTAATCTGAAAGATTTCCCCCAACTGACCCGCGTCGATGCGGCGCTTCAGCTCTAACAGAGCCGGGTTGCAGCGCTCGACATAACCCGTGGCGCCTACCACCTGAGCTTGGTGAAAGGCCCGCACCATTTCCTGGCCCTGGGTAACTGTAGAAGCCAGGGGTTTCTCGATCAAAGTGTGGATGCCGGCCTCGGCCAGCCGCAGCCCCACGCCGTGGTGGTAACCCGTCGGGACCGCGACTACGGCGGCCTCGACCCCGGCCGCAATCAAAGCATCAACATCGGGCAGCACCTCCAACTCGCCGGCCACCCCGAACTTGTCTCCGGCCGGATCAGCCACGGCGACCAGCTCCAGGCCGGGGGTTTCGCGGACATTGCGCACGTGGTGGCGGCCCATCGAGCCGATTCCCAGGACTCCGACTTTGATATCGCTCATCTCAGGCACCGGCTTTCGCCAGGGCATTCACCGCGGTAACGATGCGTTCCAAGTCGCGGGCATCCAGCGAGGGATGAACCGGCAGCGAGAGAACTTCGCGAGCCGCGGCCTCGGTGGCGGGCAGGTCCAGGTCGGGGGCAAAGTGACGCAGAGACTCCAGGCGGTGGTTCGGGATGGGGTAATACACCCCCGAGCCGATCTGGTATTCCTCGCGCAGAGCAGTCACCATGGCATCGCGGTCCTCGGGGACGCGGATGGTGTACTGGTGATAGACGTGGGTAGCTTCCGGGGCGACGGCCGGGACCGTCACGCCTTCCAAGTTGGCGCTGAGGAAAGCGGCGTTTTCTTGGCGCTGCTTGGTCCAAGCCGGCAGTTTCTTGAGCTGTTCCCGCCCGATTGCGGCGTGGATATTCGTCATGCGCAAGTTATAGCCGATGACTTCGTTGGCGTACTGTTTCTCCATGCCTTGGTTGCGATACAAGCGACAGATGCGAGCCATTTCCGGGGTGCGGCAGGTCGACATACCGCCCTCGCCGCTGGTCATGTTCTTGGTCGGGTACAGGGAAAACGCGCCGAATTCCCCAAAGGTTCCCACAGCTTGGCCATTCCAGGTGGCGCCGTGAGCTTGGCAGGCATCTTCGAAAATCAGCAGGTTGTGAGCCTGGGCGATGCGCTGCAGTTCTGTCATATTTGCGGGGTGGCCATAGAGATGCACCGGCATGATGGCTTTGGTGCGTGGCGTGATGGCGGCCTGAACCGAGGCGGGATCCAGGCAAAAATACTCAGCTTCGATATCGGCGAAAACCGGGGTAGCGCCAGTCAAAGCCACCGAGTTCGCGGTGGCGGCGAAAGTGAAAGAAGGGACGATGACTTCGTCGCCCGGTCCGATTCCCGCCGCCAGCAGACCCACCAGCAGGGCCGTGGTACCCGCGTTGGTCGCCACGGTGTGATAGCCCGGCGCCAGGGCCACCCCGAACTCGGTTTCAAAGTCCGAAACCTCCGAGCCTTGGGCCAGCATCCCGCTTTGGAGCACCGCATCAACCGCGGCTCTTTCCTCTTGTCCTATCAAGGGTTTAGCTGCGGGAATGAATGCGTCGCTCATGGGGGTCCTCTCGGCTCTATACAGGGCGGGTCAGCGGGCGCTAAACCCGATAGTTATTCTACTCGCAAGCCGCGCCCGCGCGTCGAGACCCAGAAACCGCTACCCTAGCGGCTCCAGCGTTTCGCCGCCCTCGCCTTCGCGATAGAGCTCACCGGTGACGGGGCAACGCCAGTCCCCCGGCGCGTCGTCGACCGCTTCCAGGCGCACCCCGCTGCGCCCGACCCAGCCGATGCGCCGCGCCGGAACGCCCACGACCAGCGCGAAAGCCGGCACGTCGCGAGTCACCACCGCGCCGGAACCGACGGTGGCCCATTCCCCGACCTCGACCGGGGCCACGCACACCGCGCGGGCACCGATAGCCGCGCCGCGCCGCAGCGTGACGCCGACCGCCTCCCAGTCCGAAGCCGACTTCAGCGAGCCGTCGGGGTTGATGGCGCGTGGCCACTGGTCGTTGGTCAGCACCGCGGCGGGGCCGATGAAAACGCCGTCCTCCAAGATTGCCGGTTCGTAGATGAGCGCGTGGTTCTGGACCTTGCAGTTATCGCCCAGGCGCACGCCCGCGTCGATGTAGGCGCCGCGCCCGATAATGCAGTTGCGGCCAATCCGGGCGCCTTCGCGCAGCTGGGCAAAGTCCCACACGCTGCTGCCTTCGCCGACTTGGGCGGTGGGGTCGACTTGTGCGGTTTCAACGATTTTCGTCACGAGGTCCTCCGGTTGGGATAGGGGTAAGGGGGCGGGTTTTGGGGGTTATTAGGGTTTTCGGGGGCGAGGACGGCGCCTCGGTTTGGGGCCGGGTTCTGTGTCCGTCGGGAGGCGGGGCGGCGACGTTTGGGGCCGGGTACCGCAGCTGGGCCGGGCACCGCAGGCGACCTCGAACCGGGAACGCAACCGCACCGCGCGGGTCACGAAGCGGCGCGCGGGGTCAGCGAGACCAGGGCGCTACGCAACAAGCCGGGGAAACCACCGCGGCGCCGCCCAGGGCGGTCACCGAGCCGACGCCCAGGCGCTGCAGTTCGCTTTGGATGCGGCCGTCCAGCGTCGAGCCGGTCGCGCCGGGAACCGGCAGGATCGGGCCGTCGTTGAGGATGCCTCCCGCCACCGCGTCGATGGGCATCACGCCGTTGGCCAGGTAGGCGTGGTTGGCTCCGTTGGGGAAGACCTGCTGGCTGATGGCGACGGCGGTTTCATAACGAGTCGGGCCGCTGATGCGGGCCTGGCTGCGGCCGAAAGCCGCCTGATTCAAGATGTACTGCGACACCGCGTTGGTGCCACCCAAAGCGACGACCTGTTGAGGGTTGAGCTGGTTGATGGTTTGGGCCGCGGCGGCGGGCAGCGTGCCGTGGGTCGGCACCAGCAGCACCGGGCCGTCCTTGATCATACCCGCTGACAGAGCGTCGATTCCGGCCAGGGATTCCGCCAGATACACCTTCGTCATCCCCGGGTTCAGCTGCTTGGCGCGCAAGGCGACAACCGCCGCGGTTTCCACGCGGGTAGGGCCATAGAGGCGAGTCACCGGACGGCCACTCGCGGCAGTCTGGGCGGTGGCTTGGCTGATGGCTCCGCCACCACCCAGCACCACCAGCCGTTTCGCCCCGGCTTCCTGCAGGTACTGGGCAATGATCTGGGCCGAGTACTGGGTGTCGAAGCCCAGCACAATCGGGCCGTCGGTCAGGGATCCCCCGGCCAGCGCGTCGGCGGGGTTATCGGCCCGCGACAGGTACACGGTTTCGGCGCCGCGCGGGAAGGCGTGGCGGGCAATCGCCAGCGAAGTCAACACGCGGGTGTCCCCTGCCAGCGACAGCGGCACCCCGGAGGCCACCTGTTGCTGTTCCAGTCCGGCCGCGCCGTGCATCACTACCGGCGAGGCCGGCTGGGCCATGTAGCTGGCCACTATCTGGCGCAGAGTCGGCAGATAATCATAGAAAGCCTGGCCCGGGCAAGAAGTCGGGCCCAAGTCGCGGTGGCCCGCCACTACCGGCCCGTAGCGGACTCCCCAGTCACTGCCAATAGCGGTGTTGAGTTCCAAAGGATTCAATCCGGTGGGCTTTAGTTTGAAAGCAATCACGCGAGCCACCGTGTCGATCGCCGCGTCCGAAGGGCGGAATTCGCGATAGTCCCCCAGCACCGAAATGCCGAAAGTATAGGCGTTGAAACCAGCGACGTGTCCCGCCACGGTGTTGTAGCTCCACAGGTCCCCGGCGCGGCCTTGCCAGGCGCGGCCAAAGTTATCCACCAAAACGTTGTAGCCGATGTCACCCCAGCCCAAGCTGATGGCGTGATAGCGGTAGATGCTGCGCAGAATCGCCGGGACCTGGTCGGCACTGTAGTTATTACCGCTGACGGTGTGGTGCACCACGGCAGACTGGATGGCGCCAGCTTTGATGGTCCACCCCATCCAGGATTCATCCGCACCCCAGTCAGCGCGGCTGTAAATCGGCACGGCTTTTCCCTGTCGGGGCCACGTTGGTCCACTCCGGGCGGGCTTGGGCGGGTTTGGTGTTTTCGTCTGCGTCGGGTTTCCCGTTGCCTCCGTCAGGGCCTGTGGCGGTGGCCGGGGCGGGACCGGCCTGAGTCTGGCCGTCCTCGGTCAAGGCGTATTTCTGGTCAGCCACCCGGCGGCCCGGATCAATCACCTCGAGTTTCGCAGTGATGGATTTGCCCGGACTCGCGCTCACCAGCGCAATCTGGGCGCGCGAAGCATTGGTAACCACCCAGCTGGAGGTGGCATTGGTCTTGGCGTCTTTGCTGGTTTCGAATTCGTCGCCAATGGTTTCCCAGTCGCTCCACGCTTTGCCGCGCAGATAGCGCCCCAGCGCCAGCACCGGCTGGGTACCCTCGGCGGGCCACTTCGCCGCGACCAGGGCGACGTCGGAGTGGATGTCAACGGTCGCAATCATTTTTGCGCCGCGGCTCAGGTCCAGGGAGGCGACACTGCGGTTTTCGACGGTCAGGCCGCCGGGTAGGGTGGTGAGGTTCGATTGCTGCGGAGCGAGGAAATCCGCGGCGCGACTTTCGAGCTGGGTGGTGTCGAGTTGGGGCAGCGTTGCGGTTGCAGTGAAAGAGTCGGTGACAACGTCGGTGGTTTGGGTAGAGACCGGCGGAGGGGTTAGGGCCAACGAAGTGGCGGCCAGAGGCAGAGTCAGCAATGCTGCGGCGGTTGCCCAGATAAAAGTTTTACGCATAGTTTCTTCCTCACGGATTCTGGTTCGGTCCAATTGTGGCGGATTTCCGGGCGGAAATCCAGGGCAAACGGACAAACCGATTTGTTTTGCTATCGTTTTATACTTTTTGTTTGGCGTGTGCCACAGTTTTCACAATAGCAACATCTGTAACCTACTGCGCTAGGATGGCGTTGTCCAACTTCTCAGTGAAATTTCAGCAAATCCCCCAGGATTTCCCCTTTATGCGGCGGGTTGGCTGGTGTCGTGTCCCTGGTCGCGCGTTGCCCCCGCGGCACGGGCTTCAGCCAGGGCCAGTTCTCGGGTCAGCTCGGTCAGCCGAGCCTGGACAGCTATGTTGTAACGCCACTGCACCAGCCAGGTCGCCAAGACCACCACTACCAGGGCATAAAGCAGCAGGTCAGTGCCCCGCCCCACCCCCAACAGGCGTGCCACCCAGGAAATCGAGGCCGGCCACACGATGGCCGCAGCCGCCCCAATAGCAAAAGAGCAAAGCCAGGATTCGGCGCAGCGCCAGGTTCCTCGCGCCTTGCAGACGCGACACATAAATCACACCACCCAGCACCCCGATCAGCAGCAGAATCTTGATTCCCCACTGCCCCGCCGTTACCGCACTGACCCACGCCGGCGCCGCCAGCAATGACGCGAAAGACCCCACGGCAATCATCACCGCACCCCCATCACTAAGTCCGCCACGATGTTGACCGAGTTCCACAGCGACTGGCCCTTGGCTCGAGAATATTCGGTATAGCGAATGTGCACCGGCATCTCGGCCCAAGGCAGACCGGAATCGCCCAGCTGCGCCACAATCTCGCTGGCGTGCGCCATGCGATTTTGGCGCAGATGCAGCGATTCCACGGCGCGCCGCGACAGCAATCGCAACCCGTTGTGCGCATCGGTCAGGCGCATATGCGTGGTGCGCGCCGTCACCCAGGCAGCCACCTTCAGCACCATCCGTTTGGGCAGCCCCATCTCTTGTTCGGCCCGGTCAGCCAAGAATCGTGAACCGAAAACTATGTCCAGGCCCTCGTCGCGGGCGCGCTGCCACATAGCTTGCACATCCGCGGTCTGGTGCTGGCCGTCGGCATCGAAAGTCGCGGCGTAGGGCAGGTCGGTGTAGCGCAAGAAATACGCGAAACCGGTTTTGCAGCGCCGCGCCCTGCCCCAGGTTGATGGCGTGACGCACCACCGTCGCCCCCGCCGCCCGCGCCTGCGCCGTCGAGTCGTCCCCAGATCCGTCGTCGACGCAAATCACGTGGGGAAAGACCCGCCGCGCCGCCGTCACGATCTCGCGCACCACCGGCCCTTCGTTGTAAATCGGGATAATCAAGGCGACTTGCGCACCCGCCGTTCCCGGGTCGAGGTTCGCCCCCGCACTCGCCGCCGAGGTTGCGGTTTTCGTTCCCGGGTCGAGGTCCGCCGCCCCCTCGCCTCGGCGATCCGGGCAGTTTCCGGGGTTTCCAACGAGTTTTCGGCAGGCATTCTCATCGCCTCCATTTTGTCATAATCGCCAATCGCGCCGCCAAACCCACTCGCATCAGCCACAGCACCGGCCGCCACCCCACGCCCGGATAGATCCGCTGCAAGAACAGCAACGCCGATTCGTGGTGCGCCCGCGCCGCACGTCCTAAACCGCCCGAACCGCCAGTGCTGACCCCTGGTGATGCACGACCTCGACTCCGGCCAGCAACACCGCGGGCCGCCCCAGCTGGCGCCGCGCCCGCCACCCCAGGTCGGCGTCCTCGAAGTACATGAAATACCGCGGGTCGAACCCCCCCAGAGCCTCCCAATCCGCGCGCCGCAACAGCAGACACGCACCGGACAGCCAGTCCACCGCGGCCGTGGCCCGCCCGCGCCACGCCCGCCCCCAGTAGGCCTGCGTCCACGGATTCCCCGGCCAAATCCGCCCCAGCAGCGCATGTCCGATTCCGTTGCTAAATCGCGCAAAAGCCCGCCCGGTCGGATAACGCTGTCCGTCGCTGCCCACCAGCGCCGGCCCGTAAATCGCCCCGCCGGGGTTGCGCCTCGCCCCCGCGACCAGCGCCGCAATCGCCCCCGGGGGAAACTCGATGTCGGGATTCACCGCCATCACCCATTCTTCGGTGGGTGCCTTTTGTTCCCGGTCGAGGATGGCTGCGGGGTTTGTGCCAAGGTCCGGTTCCGGCATTGCCAGTTCCGCCTGCATCCCCAGGTTCGTCGCCGCACCGAAGCCGGGGTTGTCGGGCCGCGAGATATAGGTCACCCCGTTATCCCGGCACAGCCGCGCGGTTGCGGGCTGGGGTTGGGGCGAGTTATCCACACAAACCACGTGCAGTTCCAAACCGTAAGCCGCCGCGCGCAGCGAGGCAAACATGGCGGCCAGCTCGGCCCCAGGGTTAAAGGCCACCGTAACTATGCGGACTCTGTCCCCCGAAACCGCACGGCCCCCCGACGGCACCGAGTTGCGCTGTGATTCCCCCACGGCTGACCTTCCACGCTGACGAAAAAACCGCGGCTGACCCACCTCATACAGCGTAAGCCGCAAGTCACAGTCTACAATAGCCTAGTGCCCAGAAACCATGCGCCCCTAGCTAGCCACGCCCTGACTCTGCCGCGCCCGCACCGGCGCCTACGGATCTTGGCGGCGGTGCTGGTTTTCCTGCTGGGGCTGGTGACTTGCCTGGGGTGGTTTGTCTACGCCGACATCGCGTCTTGGGGGAAAAAGGTCGACTTGGCGGACTTGCTGGGCCAGGACCGCGTGACTGACGCCAAACCCAAGGATTCTTTCGCGAACAAAGACCTGAATGTGTTGGTGATTGGTTCGGACTATCGTCGCGACACCGAGTACGACGAAAACGGCAACCCCGTCACCGGGATGCGTTCGGACACCACCATGATGGTGCACATCAGCGCGAACCGCACCCGCGTGGACGTGATGTCGATTCCGCGCGACTTGATGGTGCGGCGCCCCGAATGTACCTTCCAGGACGGCACCACCGAGTCGGCCAGCCGCGGCGATGTCCAGTTCAACTCGGTGTTTGCGCTGATGGGGCGGGAAACCGATGTGGCGGCCGCGGTGGCGTGCACGATTAAGACCATCGAGGACTTTACGAATATCTATATCGACGAATTCGCGGTGATCGACTTCGACGGCTTCGAAGAGATGGTGGCCGCGCTGGGCGGGGTGAATCTGTGCCTGGACGAGGCCGTTTCCGACCCAATCACGGCCCTGCAGCTGTCGGCAGGTTGCCACCTGTTGAACCCGCGGGAGGCGCTGATGTACGCCCGGGCCCGCTACGGCTTGGGCGACGGCTCGGATATTTCGCGCATCGGGCGCCAGCAGCAGCTGCTGGGAGCCATGTTCAAGGACGTCAAGAAGCGCAATCTCTTTACGAATATGCCCGCGCTCTATGCTTTCTTGCGCGCCGGGATGAAGTCCGTGACGACTTCGCCTTCTTTCGGCGCGCCTTCGAATCTGGGCGGCCTGGCGCTGTCGCTGGCAGGCCTGAACCCCAAGAACATCCACTTCTATACCTTGCCTTTCACGGATTATCTGCCCGATCCCGCGCGAGTGGCCCTGGCGGATAACGCGAATGAAATGTTCGAGGCTCTGCGCGAAGACAAGCCTGTCCCCAGCATCTTCCCCTATCAGGATCTGAACGGTAACCGGGTCGAGGCCACCCCTTCCAGTTCTCCGCAGGTCTCGCAGTCCTCGACCGGAGACAGCGCCAGGGTTGCGGATTCGGCCAGCACCGGTATGGAGGATTCCAGCAGCGCAGACACACCCAGATATTCCGAACCGGAAGCCGGGCAACAGTGACTCTGCCCCCCTCATTTCAGCCCCATCACGTGTCGCGTTCGGCTACGCCGGGACACGCGCAGGACACAAAGTTCCCCCCGACCTCGCCGGGGAACCCCGCAACCGACCCACAAAGGCACTCGCCGACCTCGCCGGGGCACACCCCCCGCAGCACCGCGAACCCGCACGGTTCCGCCATTCCGTTGGGCACCACCCCGGCTGGCGCCGCGCCCGCACCGGCCCAGCTGCCGCCTTCTATCCCGGCGGGCAGCCTCTCTGCCAGGCGCGCCCGCGAAGCCGCCGGCTATCCCGCAACCCACGCAGCATCCGCAACCCACGCAGCATCCGCAAAACACCACACACCGCAGTCCTCGACCCCGGGAAGGAAACCCCGAAAACCGCTGGGCCCGCGCAGCTTGGCGCGCCGCACCCTGTCCGTCCTGCTGGTGTTGCTGCTGGTCACAGCGCTGTGGGGGCTCTACCTGGTGCACCGCGTAGACTCGGGGCTGGGGCGGGTCGAGGCGCTGACCGAGACCGGGCTGTCCGACCCCGCCGCCGCCACCACTGCGGGAGGCACCACGTGGCTGCTGGTCGGTTCGGATTCACGCGAAGGCACGGCCGAGGCCGGCGCGGTCGAGGGGCAGCGCTCCGACACCGTGATTTTGGTGCATCGCGCCCCCAACGGCCAAGCCGCCGTGATTTCGCTGCCGCGCGATTCTTTCGTTGATATTCCGGGGTATTCGGCGAATAAGCTCAACGCCGCGTATTCCTGGGGCGGGCCGGCGCTGCTGGTCGCCACGGTCCAGGAACTCACCGGTCTGCGCGTGGATCACTATGTCGAATCGGCTTCACCGGGGTTTCTAGGATTGTAGATGCGCTGGGTGGGGTCGAGCTGTGCTGGGAGCACAATGCCAACGACCAGATCAGCGGATTCCAGTGGCAGGCCGGGTGCCACCAGGTCGACGGCAACTACGCCCTGTTGTTTTCCCGGATGCGGTACTCGGACCCCGAAGGCGATATCGGCCGCACCCAACGCCAGCGCCACGTAATCAGCCAGGTCCTGAAAAAGGCACTTTCCCCGGCAAATCTGGTGCTGCCCTGGCGTCAAGTCTCGCTTGCAGATGCTGGGGCCGCGGCCCTGCGCGTCGACCCCGGCACGGGGGTTTTGGACATCTTGGGCTTGGTGTTGGCGCTGCGCAAAGCCGGGGCCGACGGTCTGCAAGGCACCCCGCCGATCGCCAACGTGGCCTACGCCGCCGGGCCCGCAGTAGGTTCGGCGGTGAAGCTGGACGAGAACGCGCTGCCCGGCTTCCTCCAGGCCCTGCGCGATGGCACCCTGAGTGCGCAAATGCTACAGCCGCAGCAGTGAAGTGGCTGGCGCGGCTGTGGCGGTATTCGGTTATTCGATTGATTCGGTTGGGTTGGTTGGTTCGTTAGGGCGCGAGGCGAGGTTCGCCGGTTGCGGTCGCGGTACCGGGGTTCGCCGGTTGCGTTAGCCCTAGTCCTCGTCGCGGGTGGAGAGGCGGTCGGGAATCCCGGAAGGCACCAGCGAAGGCGGCAGTTTCGCGGGGTCGACCGGGCGGGCGATGTCCCACACCAGACCAATCACGAAGCAGATCAGAGCCGGGACCACCCAAGCCATCTGGATGTTGCCCCAAGGCAGGTATTCCAGCGCCTTTTGCAGGGAAACCTGCCAGGCGAAAGGCTCGCTGCCCAGGATGGGCATCGAGAAAGCCGAGGCGGCTTCGAAAACCCCGATGATGGCCGCAATCCAAGCCGGGAGACGATAGGTCCAGTGGAACTGGTAGGGCTTTACAAAGTAGTCCAGCAGCGCAATCAAGATTAGGCACATAGCCGGCGGATAGGTCACCAGACCGATAGAGAGGATCACTGCCAGGATGTTTTCCAGACCCAGGTTAGAAATCGCGATCGAAACCACGACCTGGAACGCCAGCAGTACCCAGCGCGGCACCTTGGGGAACAAGTCGCTGTAGTACTGAGTAGAGGCGCCGAACAGACCCACCGCGGTGGTGATGCAGGCCAGGAAAACAATCAGGCTGAACAGGGCCTGTCCGAAGTTGCCGAAGATTTGGTTCGTGGCGTATGCCAATCCGGCGGCCGGGTTGGCGAATTCCTGGTCGGCAACGCGGGTCCCGGTGAAAGCCAGACCGGTGTAGACCACGGCCAGCGAGGCCCCGGCCACGCCGGCGCTCAGTGCTGTAGCGCGGAAGACCGTGCGTTTCTCGTTATAGCCGCGGGCGTGGAACTGGGTGATGATGACCACGCCGAAAACCAGCGAAGCCAAGGCATCCATGGTGCCGTAACCGGTCTTTAGGCCGGTGGCGAAAGGCGCGTAGGCATAGTTCGGATCTGGATTCGAGGTTTCCACCGAGGGCATCGTGAACATCGCCAGGGCAATCATCACCAGCAGCAGAATCAGCAGCGCCGGGGTCAGGTACTGGCCGATACGGTCGATGATGCGGTCGGGACGGCTGAGTACCAGCAGGGTGATTACGAAGAAAAAGACAGAGTAGGCAAAGAGGCCCCCAGAAGACGCCGTGGCGTTATCGGCACTGATTCCGGTCAGGGGCTTGGCGGCCATCTCCCAAGACACGGTGACTACGCGCGGCACGGCGTAGAGCATCCCGGTGAAGAGAAAAATCGCCAGGGTCAGAACCAGGCCGGGGATGCGGCCGATGCGGTCGGCGATGCGGCCCAGGCCGTGAGAGTCAGTGGAGGCGGCCAGCATACCGACTACCGGCAGCAACACACCGGTCAAGAGAACCCCCAGGACACCCAAGATTACGTTGTGTCCAGCGGTCAAACCAACTTGGAAGGGGAAAATCAGGTTACCGGCACCGAAGAACATCGCGAAGAGCGCGAAGCCGGACACCAGCAGGTAAGGGTCAAAACCCTTTTTGGAACTCATATCTTACCTTTCGTCAAAGCAACCTATACACCCTAGCACTTGGGCATTTTTGCACTGAAATTTCAGGTGCTTTAACTCAGGTGGAGTTGTGTGAAGTTAACTCCCGCGGCCTGTAGTCGCGCCGCCGCCAGGTCCGCGATGGTTTTCAAACCGCGGGCCGCGGCGGCGGCGGAACGGGAAGACGCGAAGGGCTCCTCTTGCTGCACCAGGATAAAAGGACGGTCGCACTGGGCCGCGGCCTGGCCGAAAAGAGCCACTTCCGGCAAAGAAATCCATGACCAAGTCGCCGGGCTCGGTGGCGGCCTCGATCAGGACCTGCAGCAATTCGACCGGCTTGGGGGTTTCAAAGATTCCCCCCAGACCCAGGGCTTCCAATTCTCGCTGCCCGGTGACGGTAGAAGGGCCCATAATCAGGTCTTTGAGGCGGGTGCGGTCAAAGTCACGCACCTTGGTCCAAATCTGGAGCTGGCCGTCGGGGCCCGGGATGAACTCCAGGTCCTCGCGTTGGGCCTCGACTTTGGCGCGAGACCACCTCCAGGCGTGGAAGCGCAAACCCTCTTTCGCGTTGGGGTGGGGCCACGCCGTTAACCAGCCCTCGCCGGGCAACTGAACCGCGGCCCCTTCCGGGCCAGAAACCTCTAGCTGCGCAACTACTTCCCCACCCCGAAGCTTCACCGCATCCCTCGAACCGGACCTCGAACCAGGCCTAGAACCGGGCAGGGCACAGGGCAGGGCCGAAGTGCGCACCTCGCCGGTTTCGGGGTGGAAGTGGATGAGGAAGACCATCGAAGGGGCGGTGACTTCGTTGAACTTCGAGTTGGTGTTGTAAAGCTGGTTTTTCAAGACGTAAGCGCCGCGCGCGTCGCGGCGGATTTCGCGTTCGGGCAGGGCGTAAACCGCGGGCATCAGGCGGCGTAGGCGGTTGACCGAACCATAGAGTTTCTGGGCTTTGGCGGCGTTGCGCGCGTAGGTCAAGATGTATTCGTGGGTGCCGGCGGGGCCGGCGCCGAACTGGCGGCCCTTTAGGTTCGACACCCACACGAAGTTCGCCACCAGGTTTTCGGCGCCGAAGACGCGGTCACACTCTAGCTTGAGTTCGGCCAGTTGGTTGAAGTCGATCGAGATGAAGATCAGGCCGTCCTCGCGCAGCAGTTCGCGCGCCACCGCCAGGCGTTGGCGCATCATCTGGCACCACTGGGCCGGGTCGAGGGCGTCGCGGTAAGCGAAGACATTGCCGGTGTTATAGGGCGGGTCGATGTAGATCATCTTGACGTGGGCAGTGGGGGTTGGGGGTGTGGGGGTTTGGGCAGGCAGGGGCATCCCATTGGCGGCGCAGGTATTGCAGGGCGTCCAGGGCTTCCCCGCGCAGCAGCAGATTCTCACTCACGGTCTCATCCTATCCGCACAACGATGCCGGTAGGACCTCGGGCCGCGACAACACCAACCCGCGCCCAACCGCATCTCTCGACAGAGCCGGGGGCCGAAACTCCGAACACCACCAGGAACCGAAACTCCTAACCAAAACCCCGCACCCGACCAAGCCGCCCGACCACACAACCGAGCACCCGAGCTCGACGGGGTAAAAATAGTTTTGGGGCGCAGCCCGAAGGCCACGCCCCAAAACCCAACCAAGAAAGAAAAAAGCTTACTTCAAGGTTACCGTAGCGCCGGCTTCTTCCAGTTCAGCCTTGGCCTTTTCGGCATCTTCCTTCTTTGCGCCTTCCAAGATGGTCTTGGGAGCGCCATCGACCAGTTCCTTGGCTTCCTTCAGACCCAGGCCGGTCAGGGCCTTGACGATCTTGATGACGGGCACCTTGCCGGCGCCGGCGTCTTCGAGCACAACATCGAAGTCGGTCTTCTCTTCGGCGGCGTCCTCGCCACCACCGGCGGCGGGAGCAGCAGCCACGGCCACGGCGGCGGGGGCAGCAGCGGTCACGTCGAAGGTCTCTTCGAACAGCTTCACGAAGTCGGAGATCTCGATCAGGGTCATTTCCTTGAAGACATCAATCAGTTCTTCAGCGGTCATCTTCGCCATTTTTGGCTTCCTTTCGGTTTGTTCCGCCCTTTGCTGGGGCGGGGCGCCACCGGGAGGCGACGCGGGGTTTCAGTTATGGTCTTTAGTTGTGGCAGATACGCGGTTGCGCGGGCCGTGTGGGCCGCGTTGGCCGTGCGGTTGCGCGGTTGCGCGGGCGCTTAGGCGGCTTGCTTTTCACGCAGCGCGTCGACGGTGCGAACCAGCTTCGAAGCCGGAGCCTGGAACAAACCAGCGGCGCGAGTAGGCAGCGCCTTGAGGACGCCGGCGGCCTTGGCCAACAGCACCTCGCGGGATTCCAGAGAAGACAGCTTCTTGATGTCGTCGGTGCTCAGGACCTTTCCGTCCATGTAGCCACCCTTTAACACCAGAGCCGGGTTCGCCTTCGCGAAAGCAGTCAAAGCCTTGGCGGCCGCGACGGGGTCGCCGTCGGCGGGAACGAAAGCAATAGCGGTGGGTCCGACGAGAACCTCGTCCAGGCCTTCCACTCCGGCTTCCTTCATAGCCAGCTTGGACAGCTTGTTCTTGGCAACGACGTAGTTCACGTCTTCCAAGGACACGCGCAGTTCCTTCATCTGCTTTACGGTCAGACCACGGTACTCAGTCAAGATCACAGCCGCAGCTTCCTTGGCGCTCTGCACCAAGCTGGCTACTGCCGCAACTTTATCAGGCCGTGCCATAAGCCCTCCTTCCGTGTTCGTGCGCCGATCCGATTACTTCCGAGGGGCGGGGCCGAGGCGAGAGCATAGAAAAAGCCCCCGGCGCAGGGGGCGTAGTTTTCGTGTGGATTCGGGGTTTTGGTTTCGGTTCCGAAAGGTCCCGATTCGAAGTCCCCGTTTGAGGTTCCACATTCAGTTACTTTCCTGCGCAGGCTCCGCTTTCGCGGATTTATCCAAAGGACCGGCGGTCTTAGGCCTGTACAGGTTAGCACGTCCGGGGCGAAGGCGGCAAATCGGCCGGGAGGCGGGTTTGCGGGCAGGAGTTGGGTGAAGGTCTACATTTGCCCCAACTGTGTGAGAAATAGTTTTGGTGGCCCGCCGAATCTCGGCGGGCCACCAAAAAGCTAAACCAGCTGCACGCGAACTTCAGCCTTCGCACAGGCTTCAGTTGCTAAAGCCCCAGCCCACGCGCAGACCTCAGTCCCCCAGCACCAAGGGAACCGAAGGCCCCATGGTGGTAGAGATCGAGGCCTTGGTCAGGTAACGTCCCTTTACCGTGGTGGGCTTGAGGCGCAGGACCTCGTCCAGCACGGCGCGGTAGTTATCGGCCAGCTGCTCGGCAGAGAAGGATGCCTTGCCGATGATGAACTGTAGGTTCGCGTGCTTGTCCACGCGGAACTCGATACGTCCACCCTTGATGTCGCTGACGGCCTTGGCCACATCCATGGTTACGGTACCGGTCTTGGGGTTCGGCATCAGGCCACGCGGACCCAGCACCTTACCCAGGCGACCCACCTTACCCATCAAATCCGGGGTAGCCACAGCCACGTCGAAATCGGTGTAGCCCTTCGAAACCTTCTCGATCAGCTCGTCGCCACCAACCTCGTCGGCGCCGGCCGCTTCGGCCTCGGCTGCCTTTCACCCACCGCAAAAACCAGCACTCGCTGGGTTTTGCCGGTGCCGTGAGGCAGGTTCACGGTACCGCGCACCATCTGGTCGGCTTTGCGTGGATCCACATTCAGACGCATCGCCACTTCGACGGTGGCGTCAAACTTGGTGACGGAAGTTTCCTTCACCAGCTTCATCGCGTCGTCGACGGGGTAAAGCATGTCGGGCAGGATCTTCTTGGCTGCTTCTACGTACTTCTTAGAGTGCTTCATGTCGCTTCCCTTCCTGCCTTAGCCTTCAACCACAACGCCCATGGAACGCGCGGTCCCGGCGATGATCTTTTTGGCGGCCTCGATGTCGTTGGCATTGAGGTCCTTGAACTTTTCCTGGGCGATGGCCTCTATCTGCGCATTGGTCAGGGTCGCCACCTTTCGGTGTTGGGACGGCCCGAGCCCTTGGCAATGCCGGCGGCCTTGCGAATCATCTCGGAAGCCGGAGAGGTCTTCAAAATGAAAGAGAAGCTGTGGTCTTCGTAAACCGTGATTTCCACGGGAACGATGGAGCCACGCATGGATTCGGTCTGCGCGTTGTATTCCTTGCAGAACTCCATGATGTTTACGCCGTGCTGTGACAGCGCGGGGCCAATCGGCGGAGCCGGGTTGGCAGAGCCGGCCTGAATCTGCAGTTTAATCAGGCCAATTACCTTTTTCTGAGGTGCCATTTTCAGGGTCCTTCATGGTCAATTCTTCCTGAACGAGGATTCCCGCCCAGGTGTGCGTCCTCCCCAGGTCGCGAAGCCAGGCCGGGTTGTCTCTCCCGGAAAGCCGCGCGCCCGCAACGGACACACAATTTGCCATCTTACTATTTTCGGCGCTTTGCCGCCAATTCTCGGTTCGAGGCCGCCCGGTTTCGACCCCGGTTCGAGGCCGCCCGGTTTCGGCCCCGGTTATGCGTTGGGTACGGCTTTGCGGCGACCGCGCAGCCAGAACACCAGTGCCACCAGCAGCGCGATGAAGATGCAACCGATTGCCACGCCGTAGACCTCACAAAGCGCCAGGGTCGAGGCGAAGGTGTCAACTTTAGTCCCGGTAGTAGCCGCGCCTGCCACCGCAAAGTAAAGCGCAGTCAACAAAGTGTTGCCAATCGCAGTGGCGATACGCTGCACCGTTTGCTGCACTCCCCCGGCGGTGCCGCCCTCGGCGGGAGGTACGTCCAGCATGGATTGCGTGGTGTTGGCCGCGCCCATAAAGCCCTGTCCCAGACCCATCACCGCCAAAGAAGCCGCCATCCACCACGGAGAAGCGCCGTGGTAAACCATCCATGCCGTTCCGATAGCTAACCCGATACCGGTGATGATTCCGGCCAGGGCTCCGACTTGGATCCCGCGTCCGTAGCGCAAGGCATAGTTCCCGGCAATCAAGGAAGCCACGCCGGTGGCCACTGCATTGGGCAGGCCCAGCAGACCCACGGTAAAGGCCGAGACTTGGAAACCTTCTTTGGAGCCAGATCGCAAAGAGTGCGAAAGTGGTGGTTTGACCCAGGAACTGAATCGCCACCACGGCCGTGCCGAAACTAAAGGACTCCAGGCGGAACAGGTCCAAGTCCACCATGGGAGTGCCGCCGCGAACCTTGTAGCGGGCCTCCCACCAGATCCACACCACCAGCAGCGCGACGGAAGCCAGCAGCAGGTACCAGTGTCCCTTTAAAATAAAGGGCAGCATCACGCACAGTACCGATCCGGCCAACAGCAACATCCCCAGGTGGTCGAGGTCGATGCGTCGCTTTGCCGCCTGGCGTTGGGCCGCGGTGCGTTTACCGCGGGTGGGCAGCCAGTAGACGGCTGCGATGGCTCCGATGATTCCCAGAGGCAGATTCACCGCAAAAGACCAGCGCCAACCAGTGGCCGGTCCCAGGGTTTGAATCAGAAATCCAGTCATGACCGGGCCGGCGGCCACCGAGGCACTGATGACCAGACCCATCACCGCGTAGGCCTTGGCGCGGGCCTGTCCCTCAAAGAACTGCTGAATGATGCCGGTGGTTTGCGGGCTGAACAGACCTACCGAGATGCCTTGCACGATACGCAGCAGGTTCAAGGTGGTGGGGTCTGGAGCCAAGCCACAAGCCGCTGAGGTAATACCGAAAGCCGCCAGGCCGATGACGAACATGAGTTTGCGCCCGAACATATCCCCCAGGCGGCCGGCCGGAACCAGCACAATCCCCACTGCCAAGGCGAATCCCGAAAGCACCCACTGGATCTGGCTGGGGCTGGCTCCCAAGGATTTGCGCAGAGTTTCCAAAGCGACGTTCACGGTAGAGATCTGGAGCAGACCCATGGCCAAGGAAATCATCAACACCGTCAGGATGAGTCTGCGGTCATAGACTTTCGACAAGCCCGGTACCTTACCTTATAGGGGCTCGGCGCGCTTTCTTCGGCTGGGTTTTCCGGGTTTTCTACCGTCATCTTCTCCTCCTCAAAAACGCACCTAAAACCACAAAAGGACCGCTGCTTCCGCGCGGCCAAACTTCACTATTTTACCGCTTTCGAAACGGGTTGGCAAATCCGATGCGGCAGGAAATTCCGCGTCTCCGGGCGGCTCTCACCGCGAACACGACGAAACCGAAACCCGGTAACGCGCCGCCACCCGCCCTCGCCCCGGCACCAACCACCCCACCCGCCCTCGCCCCGGAGTAGCCACAGAAGCAAAAACCATGTCCATCCCTCGGACAAAAGATTGTCCAGACACCTTCCAGCCCGTAAAATCGGGGAAAACCTAAAGAGATAAAGGAAGTGCAAGGCATGATAAATGTAGCGATTAATGGATATGGAAACTTGGGGCGCGGGGCCGAAATCGCGGTGAATGCGGCGGCGGATATGCAGGTCGTGGCGGTTTTCACCAGGCGAGACCCGGCTGCGGTGCAGACTCTGGGGGCGCCGGTATTCCCCATATCCGAGATGGCGCAATGGGTCGGCAAGGTCGATGTGTGCCTCAACTGTGGTGGCTCCGCGACTGACTTGATGGAGCAGACCCCGGCGGCGGCGGCGCTGTTCAACACGGTGGATTCTTTTGACACTCATGCCCGCGTGCCGCAGCACTTTGCACAGGTCGACGCCACGGCAAAGGAGTCCGGTCACGCCGCGGTGATCTCGGCGGGGTGGGACCCGGGATTGTTTTCGATGTTGCGGGTCCTGGGCGAGGCCGTCCTGTGGCAGTCGCGGGCGACGACTTTTTGGGGGCGTGGGGTTTCGCAGGGGCATTCCGATGCGATTCGACGCATCGAGGGCGTAGCGGATGCACGCCAATACACGGTGCCGGTCCCGGCCACAGTCGCAGCGGTGCGTCGCGGCGAGGACATCGAACTGACTACGCGAAACATGCACACCCGGGAATGCCTCGTGGTGCTAGAAGATGCAGTGGCGAATGACGCGGCTACGCGCGAACGGGTGGAACGCGAGATACGCCAGATGCCGAACTACTTCAGCGACTACGAGACCTCGGTGACTTTCGTCACCGCCCAGGAACTGGCGACGCACCATGCCGGGATTCCGCACGCCGGGCAGGTGATTCGCACCGGTCAGACCAGCGAGGGGGTACGCCACAAGATGGTGTTCGAACTGGAGCTGGATTCGAATCCCGAGTTCACCGGGGCGGTGCTGGCCGCGGCGGGTCGGGCCTGTGCACGCAAGGCACAACGCGGCGAGCACGGGGCTTTCACCATGTTCGACCTGACGTTGGCAGATCTGTCGCCGGTTTCGCCCCAGACCTTACGGGCGCATTACCTGTGAGGGGTGCGGTATCCGGGAGCCGCTTGGTTTGGGCCGGTGCGGCTGCGGTTTTGTGCCGCGAGAGTGAATCTGCTAACCTTATCTAGCGCTTTGTCGCAATGGCGGGTTTCCCGAGCGGCCAAAGGGAGCTGACTGTAAATCAGTTGCGCAAGCTACGGGGGTTCGAATCCCTCACCCGCCACCAACATCTAAAACCCGAAAATCATTCGATTTTCGGGTTTTATAGTATTACAGGTTCGGGGGTCAGGGTGACGCCGAAGGAGCCGCGCACGGCAGCCACAATGTAGTCAGAGAGCTCCCGGACCTGGGCGGCGGTGCCGTTGCCACGGTTAGTCAAGGCCAGGACGTGCTTGGAAGATACCGCGATACCGCTGCCCGGCAGGGAAAAGCCCTTAGTTATACCGGCGTGCTCCATCAGCCACGCCGCCGAGGTCTTTACCTTGCGTTCCGGCTTTGGCTCCACAGACACCCCAGCTGCGCCGGAATCCGCGTTGTTGCAAGCCAGGTTCTCCCAGCCCGCGCCGCCCGGGCCAAAGTCCGCTTCGGAAACTTCGAAACGCGGGGCCTCGGCGGGCAAAACCGCGGCGTGAGCCCGCTCCAGCACCGGGTTAGTGAAGAAGGACCCCACCGACCAAGTGTCCCGGTCCGCCGCGTCCAGCACCATGCCTTTGGAACGCCGCAGCTCTAGCACCGCCTGGCGCACCAGGCGCGGCTCCACCCGCGAGCCCAGAGGTACCCCCAGCAGATCAGCCAGCTGCTGGTAGCGCACCTCGGAGCCAGTATCCGGATTTCTGAGATCCCAGCGACGCAACAAGAAATCTACGCGCATGATGATCCAACGCCCCGTCGCGTCCCCCACGCGCCGAGAACGCTTGAAAATAGAGTTGCGATAACCGAACTGCAAGTCCTTAGCCATCACGTAACACAGCTTGCGCTGCATCCGGTCCCAAGTAGTCACCCCGAAAAGCGCATCCGCCACTTCGGCCCCATAAGCCCCGATATTCTGCACCGGTGCGGCCCCGACACTGCCGGGAATCCCTGACAACGCCTCTAAACCAACCAAACCCTGGTCAACCGAAAACTCCACCAACTCGTCCCAGCTGCAACCCGAATCAGCTTGAATGATGGCTTGGCAGTCTGCGCACTGTTGGAGGCGCACCAAAGCCTCTTGGCTGCAAGAATTGCGCCCCGGCATACGAAGCCGGGAAAAATCATCTATGCGCGTCATGCCGTTGCGTCGATCCTGAATCACGATACCGTCGAAACCCTCATCTGCCGGCACCAGATTCGAACCCCCACCCAGCATCAGCAGCGGCATACGGGAGCGATCGGCCAGTGACACAGTTTCGGTGATGTCGGCGTAGTCCAAGGAACGCACATAGTGTTTTGGCTTCCCCCCCAGGCGCATGGTGCATAAATCCGCCAGGCGCGGAGCCATCATCTTCTGTAGCACTAAGCCTTCCTGTCTGCTGTATCGTTGCTGGTAGTGGACGTTTTCCGGGGGTAACTCTATCGCTTCGACCCGGCCCTAGCCACCGGAACTGGGGTAGATAGAACTCGGGTCAACGTATTCATCGCCCGCCTCGGCGTCGGTGGGTGGCGCGAGGCCATCTGCCAGGGAATTCGCCCCTAGGTAACCAGACTCCAGGAAACCGACCGGGCCCACCCCGTGGCCCACGTCGGGTGAGGCCGGGGCGGCGTTGGCTTGCACGAAGGCATCGAAGTTCGGGTCTTGGCCGGGGTACATACCGTAGGCCGAATAGAAATCCACCGCGCTGTAACTACCCTGGTGCCCGGCGCCACCCGCAACCGCACTCGCACCTGCCCCCGCGTTGATGTCATAGGGGTCCAAAGTAGACATGCCGTAAGGGTCGGGAGCTCCCGCACCATAGGGATTCGCGCCATACGCCCCGCCGCTCGGATACCCCGCGTATCCTGCCGTGCCCGCGCCCGCGCTGTAGCCGCCGTAGGCGCCATAGCTGCCGTAGGCATCGTAGCTGCCATAAGGAGCATAGGCACGGTAGGCACCGTAACCGGTCAGGCCGGCGTAGGGATCGGCCATGCCGTAGGGGCTCAGATTCATCCCGTAAGGATCCATGTGGCCGGAATAGGAGGGGTCGTAGCCGTAGCCCTCCATACCATAGCCGTAACCAAAGCCGTAACCAAAGCCGTAACCGTAGGCCTCCAGCATCTGCTGTTCCAGAGCTCGACGTTCCTTGAGCTGCTTGTGGTAGCGCTCTGTCGCGGCTTGTTCCTCTTCGTAGGATTTCCAGGCAGACACTGTCTGGCTGTCCAAGCCAATCGCGACGGCGGCTTTGCTCTGTCCCAACAGGTTGGCTAAGTCATCGGGAAGTGGTTGGGTGGCCTCTCCTTTGGGCCTCGGAAACCGGGACGGATTCGCTCTGTTGCGCCGCGGTTTCCTCGCTGTTCATCACCAGCATCGACGCCGCGCCTTCGTTGTAGGCCACGCGGTTCTCTACCACTTCGCGCACCCAGGCGCAGATCGCGGAGAGTTCATTCATCTCTTCGTGCGTCAGGGGCACCCCCACTCGGGCCGCGACCTTGGCTATGTAGGTGTATCCCGCCGAAACTTCTTCGGGGGCGGAGCCGGTGCCGGGCGCAGTCAGCTGTTCACGCGAACCCGGCTTGAGGAGCCGGGCGAAGAAGGGGTCGCGCTGGTTACGCACCGAACCTTTGACGGTGACCTTGACATCCAGTTCCAAGGCGGAAGTGAAGTTCTCGAAGGAATAGATGTCGGGGGAACGTTTCTCGTTCAGGACCTTGTCTTCGATGTGGTTCATCAGTTGCTGGGCCGGGTCGAGGTTGCGCATCAGCCACCACCCCGGCATCAGCGCCAGCCCCAGCGAACCTAACGACACCGCCCAGGCGATGATGAAGCTAAAGGAAGCCAGCCAGAACGGCGCGGTCTCGTACTGGATTTGGGCGGCATATTGGAGGCACTTGCAACGGCCGCGCCTAGGAAGGCGGTGAAGAAGCGTTGGAGAAGGTCGAGGTCCTCGCGTCGCCGCTCCATGTCGATGGAGAGGGGTACGCCGGGGACGGGTGGGCGCGCCGAGATCTTGTATTGCACCGCGAACCACACGAGCATGAAGAACATTCCAACCACGGCAAAGAAAGCCACGGTGGAGATAACTTCGGGGCCGTTGATCGAGGAACCTTCGACGAGAAAGAACATCGCGTGAATCCCCAGCACCACCAGGTTCAAGACCCACAGCACGATGATGGCTATCCAGGCGCGGATGCGCACCCGCGGGGTGATTTGCCAGTTCGGGTTCGGTATCCACCCCACGGGACGCGGGAACCAGATGTGGACGCTAAAGATGTAGGGCACCAGGAACAGCGAGCCCACCACTAAAGCGCTGTTGACGAAGAGACCGTTGAAAACCGCCTTCGAGATGGCGTCGGAGGAACGCATGGTTTGCAGTATGGAGGGCACGGGAATCAGCCCCAGCAGGGCAGAAGCCATCCCCACCCGCGAAGTCCAGCGCGTCTGCACCAGGGCGCGGCGGTGGTACATCGGGACGTCGCGCGGGATGCGCGGGCGCAGCGCCACCAGGACGACGAAGGCACAGAGGATGATAGGCAGGGGCCCGTAACGGTAGAATGCGTAGAAGGCCCACGAAACAACGTTGTTGGGGGTCACCAACCAATTTTCGAACACAGCATCCTCTTCCCGACCCGACCGCAGCGGCTGCACGCGGTTTGCTGTAATTCTATCTGTTAGGCGGGGTCTTTAGATAGGAAAGGCGGTCCGGTGCGAAACTTTGCCAGGTGGCCGACTATCGGGGCCGGCCGGGAATGCTTAGGCCCAGGGTCGCGCAGCTCAGTAACCCGCCATCTGCTCCGGCCGGTCGCGCAGCTCAGTAACCCGCCATCTGTTCGAGGCGACGGATGCGTTGGTCCATGGGCGGGTGGGTCGAGAACAGCGAGCGAATGTTGAAGGGGTTGGCGATCATCATCGAAGAAACCGTTTGCCGTTCCGGGGTGGGCGCCAAAGGCCGGGCCGCCACGCCGCTTTCCAGTTTTTTCAAGGCCGAAGCCAGCGCCAAGGGGTCGTTCGTCAGGCGCGCCCGTCCTCGTCCGCGTCGAATTCGCGGGTACGGCTGATGGCGAACTGGATGATAGTCGCCCCCAGGGGTGCCAGCAGCCCCAACAGCACCGCACCGATTACGCCGCCGCCGCCCTCGCGGTCGCGCCCCCCTCCGAAGAGCAGCGCGAACTGGGCGATAGAGGTGATGACCCCGGCGATGCCCGCCGCCACCGAGGAAGTCAAGATGTCGCGGTTATAGACGTGGGAGAGTTCGTGGCCCAGCACGGCGCGCAGTTCGCGCACCTCGAGCAGGTCGAGGATGCCTTGGGTACAGCAAACCGCGGCGTGTTGCGGGTTGCGGCCGGTGGCGAAGGCGTTGGGAGTGTCGGTGGGCGCGATGTAGAGAGCCGGCATGGGTTGGCCGGCCTGTTGCGAAAGCTGGGAAATGATCTGGTACAGTTCCGGGGCCTGTTGAGGGGAAACCGGCTGGGCGTTCATGGACCGAAGCGCGATCTTGTCGGAGTTCCAGTACCCGACCGCAGTTTGAATCAGTGCCAGCGCGGCGAAACCGATAATCCAAATCTTGTTTCCGGTCGAACCGCTGAGCAGGCCGCCAATCGCCAGCAGCACGGCCCACAAACCTCCCAGCAGGACCACCGTCTTCAATCCGTTGTAATGCTTCCTCATGTTTCTCACTTTAACGGCCCCGCCCGAGGTGCGCCCGTCGAAGCATCGTCCCAAAGTACGAATTTATATATTGCCGAGGCCCGGGGGTGGTTTGCGTTGTGATGTCGCGGAAAACCGGGTCGAGAACGGGGCGCGATTTTGGGGCGAGGCGCGCGGAGGCGGCGGGGTGGAAGGAAAGCGGTGAGGTAGGGTGCTGGGGCTTTTCGCAAGAGTCTTGCTGTCTTAATTTCGCAGGTGCGTCTTTATTTCAATTCGTTCAACCCGGGGTTGTGGAACACCTTCCAGCGCGAGGGTGGATAGTAGCGCAGCCAAGTGCGTCCCACCAGCTGGTCCTCGTCTACGAAACCATGGTTCGCGTCATCTTGGTGATAGCGCGAATCCCCGGAGTTGTCGCGGTTATCCCCCATCAACCAGTACTTGCCTTCGGGAACCACCACGTCGAAAGGCACGGGGTTTTCATTCGCGCCTTTCTTTACATAAGGCTCCTTGATGACTTCGCCGTTGATGCTGATTTGCCCTTTGGCGTTGCAGCAAACCACGTGGTCCCCACCCGTGCCAATCACGCGCTTCACCAGGTATCCCCCCGCGTATTCGGGGCGAATCCCCAAGAACCGCAGGCCCTGATCCAGGCCGCGCCCCAGGGTGGTGGCGGAAAAACCGGTGAGGTTTTCGTCCTTGTACTGGGCCGGCAACCAGTCGAAGCGGTCCTCGAAAACCACGATGTCGCCGCGCTGGACCGGCTGGAGCCACTTCATCTTCGAAACCAGAATCTGGTCGCCAATCGCTAAAGTGTCTTCCATCGACTCGGAAGGGATCTTGAACTGCTGGGCAACAAAAGCCTTGAATGACGCCGAAAGCACCAGCGCAATCAGCACCCCCACCAACAGGTCTCGCCACCACGGAGACTTGCGTTTGGCGCGGCGCCCGTGCTCCTTGGGCTGGGCTTCGGGCGGCGCGAGGTGGCCTTCGTGACCGGCTGGGGACTGCTCCGGGTCGTGTTTAGGGGCGTGGTGGTGAAACTTCATACCTGGCTATCTTACCTGTTCGGGAATCAGTTCAGCCGGTTGACCTGCAGATGGGCGAAGTCACGCAGCGCTGCCTTCACCGGGTTCTCCTCCATGGCGTCCAGGTGCTCCAGCGCGCGCTCCACCCACGCCACGGCCAGTTCCCGGGTTTGTTCCGTTACCGGGTGCGCCCCCAGTTTCTGTGTGGCCAGGGCGAGGACGGCGTCGTCTTGGAGTGCGTCGAGGTCGGTGATTTCGCGGTAAAGGTCGCGGTCGTGGGGGGTGGCGTGGGGGGACGCGACGAGGTCGGCCAGCAACAGCACCGGCAGAGTTTTCGTCCCGTCACGCAGATCCGCCCCTGGGGTTTTCCCGCTCTTTGCGGTGGTGGAACGCAGGTCGAGGACGTCGTCGGCGATTTGGAAAGCCACGCCGAGGTCCTCGCCGAAGTTAGTCAGGGCGGTGACGAGTTCGGGGCTGCAGTTAGCCAGCGAAGCCCCGTAGTAGGCCGCGGCACCGATCAAAGAGCCGGTTTTTCCCGCAGCACGTGCAGATAGAAGTCAATGGGAGAAACCGATCCGTCCTGGGGAGCGCCGAAGATGTCGTCCATCTGTCCCAGACAGAGCCTCTCGAAGGTGCGGGCGTGGTACGAAACATAGCTGGGTCCCAGTTCTGCCATGATGGCCGAAGCCCGGCTGAAGATGAGGTCCCCAGCCATAACCGCCAAGGTGTTGTTCCACTGGACGTGCGCCGCGGGAACGCCGCGGCGCACCGGAGCGGCGTCCATCAAGTCATCGTGATACAGAGACGCCAAGTGGGTCAGTTCTACCGCCACCCCGGCGCGTTTTACAGCCAGAGGCACCTGGGCTTGGGCACGGATATCGGGGTTCAACTGGGAAACCAGCATGGTCAACAAGGGACGCATACGTTTGCCCCCCGCGGCGCGCAAGTGTGAAACCAGCTCGGTAGAGAGATTGCGGGCCGTGGTGGTTTCCTGGGCCAGCAGGGTTTCCACGTCTTCGAGGCCAGAGATCAGCTTCGTTTCGAGCTGGCCTGGCGTCAAGGAATCTGCAACTGAAGAACCCAACGTCCCCGGAGGCTCTACCGGGGACGTTGGGTGTGTTGGTTTTCGTTCACTCTCTTAGGTTATGCCACCGGAGCGAGCAACCCCAAAACCGGGCCACTGTAGATACCTAGAGCAATAGTGGCGATCGCACAACAGATAACCACACACTTCGTAACCGTATCCCCCGCCGGAACCGTAGCGGCGTCCTCGCCGGGGTCGGTAAAGAACATCCGCTGAATCACGCGGAAGTAGAAGTAGGCAGTCACGATGGAGGCCAGCAGACCGATCAGCACCAGCACCGCGCCGCCGGCTTTGATACCCTCGGCAAAGACCACGAACTTACCGATGAAACCACCGGTCAAGGGGATACCTGCAAAGCTGAGGAGGAAGACCGCCATGGCTCCGGCCAGAGCCGGGTGGCGGCGACCGAAGCCGTTCCAGGCCGCCAGATCCGAGGCCTCGCCGCGCACAGTGCCTTCGGCGTCGGTGTCGCGCACGATAGAGACCAGGGCGAAGGCACCAATGGTGGCGATACCGTAGGACAGGACGTAGAACAAGATGGCGGAGTCAACGCCGTTGAAGCCAGCCATCTCTACGTTGAGCAACGCAATCAGGATGAAGCCCACGTGAGCCACCGAAGAGTAAGCCAGCATGCGTTTGATGTCAGTCTGGACGATACCCATGTAGGTGCCCACCGCGATAGTGGCGATGATGATGAACCACATCATGAATACCAGGTCCCAGCTCAGCAACGAGAAGGTGAAGGTCGAGATGTTCAGCAAAGCACCGAAGGCGGCGACTTTTACCCCCGCGGCCATGAAGCCGGTGATGGGGGAAGGCGCGCCCTGGTAGACATCGGGGGTCCAGGCGTGGAAGGGCACCGCGCCGACCTTGAAGAACAACCCAATCAGCAGCATGGTGAAACCGATCAGAGCCATCCAGTCCAGACCGGCTTTACTCATGAGCGCATTGGCGACACCCGTAGCACCCGAACCGTCGGAGAGGATGTAGAGGGAACCGCTGTAGCCGTAGAGCATGGCGATACCCATCAGGAAGAAGGCCGAGGCGTAGGCACCCTGGAGGAAGTACTTAAAGCCGGCCTCCTGCGAGAGGAGGCGGCGGCGACGCCCGGTGGCGCTCATGACATAGAGCGGGAGGGACATGACTTCCAGGGCCACAAACAGGACCAGCAGGTTGGCCGCCGAGATGAAAGCCATCATGCCGGCCACGCTGAAGAGCATCAGGATGTAGACCTCGGTGCGCTGGTACTTGATTTTGAGTGCGTAGTCTTCCTGGGCGCTGCCCGGGCCATCGGCGGCCTGGGGGATGAAGGAGCCGTCGGCCGAATTCGAGCGGTCCAGCACCACCAGGGCGGACAGCAGGGCCATCACCAGCAACACCGCCTGGAACAGCAAGGTCGTGCGGGTTTCCCAGGAAGGACCCCACGCCGAGCAGACTCATGTCTTTGTAGTTCAAGAAACGCAGCACTACCAGGAACAGCGACACCACCAGCGCAACCAGCATCAGCACGGCGTTCAAGGTGCGACGCAGGGACGCCCAAGGCAGGGCCTCGACCAGAACCCCCAGGACGGCCGCACCCATCACCACCAGCAGCGGGGCCAGGCCGGACCAGTCAATCACGGGGGAGACTTCGAGAGCATTCACAATCGCGTGCATCAGTTGTTGCTCCCTTCGCTAGAGACCTGGGCATCTGAGGTGGTGGCTCCTTCGCCAGAGGCGATGTCGGTGAGGGAAACCACCTGGTAGAAGGCGGCGGCATCGGGTTTGATCAGGTCCAAAGTGGGGCCGGGCAGGAAGCCCAAACCGAACATCGCCAAGACCAACGGAACCATGATGAGTTTTTCACGCAGATTCAAGTCGGCGGCTTGGCGAACCTTGCCGTCAACAGGGCCGGCAAAGATGGTTTGATAGGGCAGCAGGATGTAGACCGAGGCAAGCACCACGCCCAGCACCGCGACCAGGGCGCTAACCAGGCTCATCTGGAAAGTGCCCATCAAGATCATGTACTCCGGCAGGAATCCCGACAGGCCGGGCAGGCCGATGGCCGCCAAGCCCGAAACCAGGAACAAACCAGCCAGAACCGGGGTGACGCGCTGGAAACCACGGAAATCGGCGATGTTTTGGGTGCCGGCCTTTTCAGTGAGCCAACCCCCCAACAAGAACAGCGCCGCGATAGAGACACCGTGCGCCACCATGTAGAGCATGGCGCCTTCGATGGCGGACTGCGAACCGATGTAGAGAGCCATCACCATGTAGCCGAAGTGGCTGATCGAAGTGAAAGACACCAGACGCATCAGGTCTTTTTGGGCGATGGCGGCCAGAGCGCCCCACAGAATAGATACCAGGGCCAAGACGATGATCACCGGGGCGACTTTGGCAGATTCATGGGGGAAAATCGGCCAGCAGATTACGATCATGCCCCAGGTACCGACTTTGTCCAACACCCCGACCAGCAGGGTCGAGGTTCCGCCGCGAGCCACTTTTGCGGTGGAGGGCAGCCAGGTGTGGACCGGCACCATCGGAGCCTTGATAGCGAAGGCGATCAGGAAGGTCAACATCAGGAAGAATCCCATGTTGCCCGCGTCGAGGGCGCCGTCCGCGGTGAGGCGGTCGAGGTGGAAGGCATCGGCAGCGCCGGTGGCACCCGGGCCATAGACATAGACCCCGATGACGCCAAAGAGCATCACCAAACCACCGGCCAGAGAGTAGAGCACGAACTTGATGGCGGCGTGGCGACGCCGGGCGGCGTCTCCATGACCGTAGCGGCCCACCAGGAAGTACAGCGGAACCAACATGCCTTCGAAGGCGATGTAGAACAGCAGCAAGTCGCGCGCGGCGAAGAGCAGAATCATAAAGGCTTCCAGAGCCAGGATGTGCGCGGCGTAGCCCGCGCGGGAATCGGCGTCTTCACCTTCGTTCCACGAAGCCAGCAGCACCAGCGGCGTCAGGGCGGTGGCCAAGATGATCATCACCAGACCCAGACCGTTGACACCCAAAGCCCAGCTCAGACCGATGGCCTCGATCCAGCGGTAGTTCTCTCCCAGCTGGAAGACCCCGTCGGTAGCCGAGAAATCGTAGCCGGTGAACATCATCACCAGGACCCCCGCCAGCACCGCGACGGAAACCATCAGGGCAACCTCGCGACCGGCACTGCGCAGGGGACGCACCAACCACAGCAGCAGCGCGAAGACCAGCGGCAGGGCCACCAGCAGACTCAGCCAGGGCACACCGGCGGTGGAGTCCATAGTTACTTGTGCAGCGTAAACCATATTTCTACCTCTCTGCCCTTCCTCAGAACCGGGTCACCAAGACCAGGGCCAGAGCAATGACCGTACCTGCCAGGGTCCAGCCGGCGTAGCGACGAAGCGCGCCGGAGTGAGCCATCGCGCTGATCTTCCCGATGGCCAAAGAAAGTTTGCCCGAACCTTCGACGATGCCGTCCACGACCAGGTCATCGGCCACGGCAACACCGTTGGCCAGGGCCATGGTCGGGGTGACGACCACACGGTCGTTGACCAGGTCTTGGTACAGGTCGTTGCGCGCGGCGGTGACCAGAGCACCGGCGGCGGGTACCCCGGTGGGGCAAGGCCGCTTGAGGAACAGGGCCCAAGCCAGGACCACACCGATAACCACCACGGTCAGGGTCAGCACAATCAACGCCATCTCAGGCACGACCGGTTCGGGGTGTTCGACGTGTTCCCCGCGGGCCCCAACCATCACGACAGGTTCGAGCCAGTTGACGAAGAAGTTGCCCATCGAAAGCAAGCCACCCATCGCCACAGAAAATACCGAGAGAATCAACAGCGGAGCGGTCATCCAGGGCGAGGCCTCGTGCGGATGTACCGGGGCACCTTCGGCTTCGGTGGTCCAGCGCTTTTCACCGTGGAAAATCAGGAAGAACAAGCGGGACATGTAAAATGCGGTGACTCCCGCGCCGACCAGGGCAGTCAGGCCAAATACCCAAGGGTACCAGGGGCCGAAGTTGGCGTTGGGGAGGAAAGCCGCCTCGATGATCTTGTCTTTCGAGAAGAAGCCGGAGAAAGGCGGAATACCCAAGATGGCCAGCCAACCAATCGCAAAGCGAACCAAGTAATCTTCATGACCTTGGACAGGCCGCCGAAACGCCGGATGTTGACCTGGTCTCCCATGGCGTGCATCACACAACCCGCGCTCAAGAACAGCTGGGCCTTGAAGAAGCCGTGAGTAATCAAGTGGAAGATGGCGAAGGCCCAGCCCACCGGGCCCAGACCGGCGCCCAGCATCATGTAGCCGATCTGGCTCATGGTCGAAGCCGCCAGGACCTTCTTCATGTCGTCTTTGGCGCAGCCCACGACCGCTCCGAAGACCAGGGTGATGGCGCCGATGATGGCGACGGCCAGAGAAGCCACCGGAGCCTGGGTGTAGATGGCTCCGGAACGAACCATCAGGTAGACACCGGCGGTAACCATGGTGGCGGCGTGGATCAGGGCCGACACGGGGGTCGGGCCCGCCATGGCGTCACCCAGCCAGGCCTGCAAGGGAAACTGGGCCGACTTACCACAGGCTGCCAGCAGCAGGAACATCCCGATGAAGGTTGCCTTGTCTACCGGGATTTCGTTGGCCAAGACAGTGGAGAAGTTCACGGAACCCAGGGTGGCGAACATCGCCATCATGGCGATCAAGAGACCCAGGTCACCGATGCGGTTCATGACGAAGGCCTTCTTGGCCGCCACCGCGTAGTCGTGGTTAAAGTTCCAGAAGCCAATCAAGAGGTAGGAGGCCAGACCCACGCCTTCCCAGCCGACGAACAAAACCAGGTAGCTGTTTCCCAGCACCAGCGTCAGCATCGCGGCGACGAAGAGGTTCAGATAGGCGAAGAAGCGGCGCCGATCCGTGTCGTGCTCCATGTAGGCCACGGAGTAGACGTGAATCAGACCACCAACGAAAGTCACCAGCATGACGAAGGAAATCGAGAGCGGGTCCAGCAGCATACCGAAGTCAACTTGCATCCACGAACCGGTCAACCAGCTGTAGACCACCAGTTCCTGGGCGCGGGCTTCGGGGGCGCGGGAGAACATCTCGACCAGGATAGAGACCCCTACGCCGAAGGAAACCCACGGAGCCAGCAGTCCGATCCAGTGACCCCACTTGTCAGCACGGCGCCCCAGCAACAGCCCCAGCAGCGCAGAACAGAAAGGCACAGCGACCATTAGCCAGGCGTATTGCGCCATCCCGGTGGCTTCGCCGTAGACAGATTCGCCGCCTCGGTCAGCCCCACCGGATTGCCCAGCAGCGCCGGGCCTTGCATTAACAGATTTTGCAGCATCGTTTCCCTTCCCCTTTAGCCATTCAGCAAGTTGAAGTCATCGACGCTGGTGGTGCGTCGGGAACGGAACAGGGACACAATCAGGGCCAGACCGACCACAACTTCGGCGGCGGCCACCACCATGACAAAGAACGCCATGATTTGTCCGTCGATGTTTCCGTTAGCCTGCCCCAGGGCAACCAGGGCCAGGTTACAAGAGTTCAACATGATTTCTACGCCCATCAACGCGATCACGGCCGAGCGGTGCAGCAGCACCGTCAGCGCCCCGACCGCGAAGAGGCCCAGGGGCCACATACACCAGGAACATTACGGTCATTCTTTGGATCCTTCCTTTGTGGTCTGGGTTTCGCCGTCGCGAGGTTCGAAGGTCGCGGTTTCGGTTTCGGTTGCGGAGGCGGTGATTGCATCGAGGTCGGGGGCCGGGTCACCGGGCATCCCCCAAGCCTGGGAATTCGCCACCGCACGGGAAGCCTCGGCCCCGTGCAAACCGATACCTCCGCTGGCTTGGCGAGCCAAAGCCCTCGCCCCCCAAGAAGAAACCTCACCCAAAGTACGCGCCTCGCCGCGCACCCGCACCACCCGAGGAACGGATTCCTCGACGGGGCGGCCGGTTTCGCCGCTGATAGCGGGAACATCCAAAGCGTTGGTCTCGGCGTAGACCCCGGGCGGGACCTGTTGACCCAAAACATGGGCGCCGTCTTTGTAGGCCTCCATGCGTTTCTTGACGATGAAGGGCTGGGTCAGACGCGGCAAAAGCTGGTCCGAATGCGTCAGGGTCATCGCCCCGACCGCGGCGATAATCAACAGACCCGCCACCATCTCCATGGGGACATAGAAGTGGTTGATCAGAGCCGTAGCGATCTTAACCGGGTTGGAACCTTCGCCTTGGATGGCACCTCCTGCAAAGCCGGTGGTTCGCGCCGCACCCACAATCGCCAGAATCGCAAAGGCGATGGCCAAAGCCACGGCGCAAGCCACGGTGACCACCTTGGATTCACGCGGGGAATCGATGGCTTGGACGCCGACCAGCATGATCACAAACAGGAACAACATCATGATGGCCCCGGTGTAGACCACAATCTGTACCGCTCCCAGGAACTCGGCCCCGACACCGAAGTAGATCGCGGAAATCGCCACCATCATGGACATCATGTAAACCGCGGCGTGTACAGCCTTGCGAGAAAGGCCACTGCCAGGGCCGACACCAGCGCCATCGCGCTCATGATGGCCAGGAAAACTCCCTGTCCGGATGACAGGGCGGGCAGGGCCGCCAGTGGTACCAGAGTGCTCATGCCTGCACCTCCGAGTGGTTCTGGACCCGCACGGTTTGCAAGCTCGGGTCATCGGGACGGTGGGCCCGCACCCACTCGACCTGGGCGGCGGTGGGTCCGGTGATGTCACCGCGATAGTAGTTGATGTCGGTACTGCCCTCGGCCATGGGGTGAGGCGCGGCCAACATGCCGTCCTCTAGCGGAGCCAAGATGCGGTGCTTTTCATAGATCAAGTCGTTGCGGTTGTTGTCCCACACCTCGTAGTCATTGCTCATGGTCAAAGCGCGGGTCGGGCAGGCCTCGATGCACATTCCGCAGAAGATGCAACGCAAGTAGTTCACCTGATAGACCCGACCGTAGCGCTCTCCCGCGGAATACTGGGCACCGGGAGTGTTCGAGGCGGCCTCGACGTAGATGGCGTCCGCCGGGCAGGCCCAGGCGCACAACTCACAACCCACGCATTCTCCAGGCCGTCCGCATAGCGGTTCAGGTGGTGACGACCGTGATAGCGCGGCTGGGTCGGCACCTTGACGAAGGGGTACTGCTCGGTGACGTAGGGACGGAAGAAGTTCCGGAATGTGACCCCGAATCCCGCCACGGCCTTGAGCTGTTCGGCGATGAAGCCTTTCTTTTTCGGCGCCCACAGTTTGGGGTCGGCGTCGGTCGAGGGCGTTGCAGCCGGCGAGGGCGTCAGTGCGGTTCCCGGGTTGGTTGCGGGCAGATTTGCGTCGCTCATTTATGCGTCCTTTCCAGTTGCCAGGGCCGGTGCAGTTTGGGCCGGGGTCACTTTCATGCGCCCGGAGCGCGGCGAGGGCGGCAGGTACTGTCCGGGCATGGGCGGTACCGGGAAGCCATCGGCGAAGGCGTCGATTTCTCCGCGTTGGTAACCCGACGCGGGCTTCTTCAGCGGAATCAGCAGCACCACGATCAGCCCCACCGCGCAGACGATACCGACGGTTATCATCACCTGTGCCGGCGAGAAGTTGAAGAAAGCCGGCAGCGCCTTGATCCAAGCCACCGCGGTCATCCAGACGAAGCCCACCGGGATCAGGATCTTCCAGCCCAGGTTCATGAACTGGTCGTAGCGGAAACGCACCAGGGTGCCGCGCACCCAGACAAAGAACCAGAACATGGCCCAAACCTTGATGCCGAACCACAGCAGGCCCCACCAGCCAGAGCCGGTCACGGGGTTCATGAAGTCGAAGGTCCACGGAGCCTTCCATCCACCCAGGAACATGGTGACCGCCACGGCGGAAACATTCATGATGTTGATGTATTCGGCCAGATAGAACCAGGCGAACTTCATGCCGGAGTATTCCGTCATGTGGCCCGCCACCAGCTCGCCTTCACATTCGGTCAAGTCGAAAGGCAGACGGTTGGTTTCACCGAAAGAAGCAATCACGTAAACCACGAAGGCCGGCAGCAGACCCAACAGCCAAGTCGGGTCTTTCTGGGCATCCACGATGGCCGAAGTCGACATGGAGCCCGCCATGATAAAGACCGAGACCAGCGCGGTGCCCATGGCCAACTCGTAAGAAATCACCTGGGCGGTGGAGCGCACCGCACCCAGCAGCGGGTAAGGCGAGTTCGCCGACCAACCACCCAGCACGATGCCGTAAACCCCGAAAGCACTGATGGCCAAAATCACCAGGGTTGCCACCGGGGAGTCAAAGACCTGGAGCGGAGTAGAGATACCGAAAATCTCTACGTTGGGACCCATCGGGATGATGGCCAAGATAGAGAAAGCGGTGAAGGCCGCGATCAGCGGGGCCAGGAAGTAAATGAACTTGTCCGCGCCTTTGAGCCAGAAGTCCTCTTTGAAGATCATCTTGCCCGCATCGGCCACCGCCTGGAGCAAACCCAGCGGACCGTTTACGTTGGGCCCGGGGCGAGTCTGGATGCGGCCCAAGCCGCGCCGCTCTACCCACAACTGACCCAGCACACCCAGCACCAGCAGGACCAGCACCACCACGGCCTTGATCAGGGAAATCCACCAGGTTTCCTGGCTGAAATCCGCTGGCGCCAAAGGCGCAATCGCCGGAATCAAAGCATGCATCTCTTTATACCTCCGCTGCTTTTAAAGTCACCAGCGAGCCGCTGGTTGCTCCCAGAGTTTCATGCACCAGGGACCCGGGGGAACACTGAGGCATCCACACCACCCGATCGGGCAGATCATCGATAACCACCGGCAGAATCACCGAACCGGCGGGACCACTGATTTTGACGGCCTCGTGCAGGGCGTTTTCCGCAGCCGTCGCCGCGTTGAGGCGCACCACCGGAACCCGGGCGGTATTCGCCAAGTCAGGTTCTCCGTCCTGGCAACGGCCCGCGTCCAGCAGGGGTTTCCAGGTAGCGAGGATAGCCTGGCCCAGTTCCGGAGAGGGTACCGGTCGGTCCTCGTGGAAGGGGGCGTCGTTGCGGGCGCCATCCCAACCGGCCAGTTCCTGGTATTCCTTTAAGATGTCGGCCACCGAGTCCAAACCGAGGTCCACCCCGGCGGCGCGGCCCAGCAGCTGCATCACCTTCCAATCCGGCAGGGCGCGAGTAGCCAAGGCCTGGCCAAAGGCGCACAGACGGCCTTCCCAGTTAATAAAGGTGCCGGTTTTCTCGTGCGGCGGAGCCACGGGCAGCACCACGTCGGCGTATTCCGTCACCGCAGATTTGCGGACCTCGAGCTGGATAACGTGAGGGGCCTTCCCCAGGACCTCGCGGGCCCGAACCGGGTCTGGTAGGTCACGCAGATCCACGCCACCGACCACCAGGCAGTCCAGATTACCGGACAGCACCTGGTCAAAGGACCAGTTGATACAGAAAGCATTTTCCCCGTCCAGCTGTGCCTTCGCACCCCAAACCGCGGCCAAGTCAGCGCGGGCCTCGGGGTCGGAAACCAAGCGACCACCGGGCAGCAGACCCGGATAGCAGCCGGCCTCTATCGCGGCGCGTTCCCCGGCGCGGCGCGGAACCCAGGCCCACTTTGCGCCCGCAGCCTCGGCCACCTGGGCGGCGGCTTCCAAGGCACCCGGCACCAAACCGGTACGCTCCCCAATCAGCACCACGGCGCCCTCGGCCCGCAAGGCCTCCAAAGTAGCGCCATGCTCACCCGCGCCTTCCTTGATGGCACGCAGAATATCGGCCTCGGTTCCCGGCACCGCGGGAATCAGGCGGGCGTTCATCTTTTGGGAACCAGCCGAGAGGAAAGGTGCCACCGTAGCGACCTGGGTGCCTTTCTTGAGGGCGGCCTTGCGCAGACGCAGGAACATGGTCGCGCATTCGTCCTCGGGTTCCAGCCCGACCAGCAGCACGAAAGGTGCCTGTTCGAGGTCAGCGTAGGTGACTTCCTGGGGGCGAGCGGCTACCCGGGTGCGGATGAAATGGAATTCGTCGGGACAGAAGTCACGGGCGTGAGAGTCCACCAGATTCGACTTGGCCACCACGCGAGCGAACTTGGACCAGGCGTAGTAGTCTTCGAAGGCCAGGCGACCACCGGGGAGGAAGCCCACACCCTTTCCTTTAGAGGACTGGGTGATGAGTTGCGCGGCCTTGGTCAAGGCGGTACCCCAGTCGACCTCGACCAGCTTGCCTTCCTGGTCGCGCACCATGGGACGTTGGATGCGGTCCGTCAAGGACTGCCACTTGTAGGCGTAGCGGTCCTTGTCGGAAATCCATTCTTCGTTGACTTCCGGGGCTTCGCCGGCCATCTGGCGCAACACCACACCGCGGCGGGCATCGACGCGAATCTGCGCGCCCGAGGCGTCTTGGTCGGTGATGGCAGGGGTGCTGGTCAAGTCATGGGGACGAGCGCGGAAACGATAGCTGGTGTTGGTCAGCGCACCGACGGGGCAGATCTGGGTGATGTTGCCGCTGAAGTAGCTGGCGAAACGACGACCCGAAACATCGCGGTCCTCGACCCCGGGATTACCCGAATGCATGGTACCGATCACCCCGGCTTGGCCACTGGGGCCGGTCATCAGGGCCGAATCCGTGACGGTGTGCGCGTCGGGGTTGCTGTCCTGGTCATAGAAACCCAAAACCTGGGTGTCGAAAGAACCAATGCGTTCGCCCAAGAAATCGTGGTGATCCACCGGGGAAGAACCGCCGCCGCGACCCTGGAGGTCGATGAAGGCATCCCCGGCGATTTCCTTGCCGAAGCGGACACAGCGCTGGCACAGCACACAGCGTTCGTTGTCCAGCAGGATTTCCGCGGTGAGGCGCACGGGTTTACGCATCACGCGCTTGGCGTCGGTGAAACGCGAAGTCGGGTTGCCTTCCAAGAAAGTCTGGTTCTGGAGCGGGCATTCCCCGGCCTTGTCACAAACCGGGCAGTCCAAGGGGTGATTCACCAGCAACAGTTCCAGCACGCCGTTTTGGGCTTTCTGGGCCACCGGCGAAGACAGCTGGGTGTGGATCTCCATATTCGGAGCTACCGTGGTGGAACAAGCCGGTTGGGGCTTGGGCATCTTGGAAACCACACCTTCGCGGTTCGGCATCGAGATTTCCACCAGGCAGGCGCGGCACGCCGCCACCGGGTCCAACAGCGGGTGGTCACAGAAACGCGGGATGTAGACCCCGGCTCGTTCGGCCGCGCGAATCGCCAGGGTCCCCTTCGGGACCTCGATTTCTTGGGCCGTCTACCTTGACCTTTACCATGTCAGTCATTTACGCACCTGCCTTTACGAATACAGGGGTCTTTTCATAGGGGAACAACTCCCAAGCCGGAGTGTGGTAGCCCTTTTCAAACTCTTCACGGAAACGCTGAATACCGCTCTTCACCGGGGTGATCGCGGCGTCGCCCAAAGCGCAGAAGCAGCGCCCGCCGATTTCAGAAGTAATGGAAAGCAGCTTGTCCACATCACCTTCCAGGCCCTGTCCAGCTTCGAGACGATGCAGAATCTGCTTCATCCAGTAGGTGCCTTCACGACACGGCGTGCACTTGCCACAAGACTCGTGCTGGTAGAAGTCCATCCAGCGAGTCACCACACGCACCACCGAAGTGGTTTCGTCGAATACCTGGATGGCGCGGGTAGCCAACATGGAGCCGGCCGTGGCAACTTCCTCGTAGGTGAGGGGGACATCCAGTTCGGCCGGCTGAAAAATCGGGGCCGAAGAACCACCCACGGCCCAGAACTTTAGATCGTGACCGGGACGCATCCCGCCGCAGTAACCCAGCAGCTGGCGCATGGTGATACCGAAAGGCGCCTCGAACTGTCCCGGCTTGGCGACGTGACCCGAAATCGAGAAGATGCCGTGGCCCTTGGACTTTTCCGTACCCATCGAGGCGTACCAGTTATCCGAGTACTTGAAGATGCCGGCCACCTGGGAAATCGTCTCTTACGTTATTAATTACCGTGGGGCGTGCATAGAGGCCTTCGGCGGCGGGGAAAGGCGGCTTTGAGGCGCGGGTGACCGCGCAGGCCCTCGAGCGAATCCAGCAAGGCGGTTTCCTCGCCACAGATATAGGCCCCGGCCCCGGCGTGAGCGGTGATCTTCAAGTCACCGATGATTCCGGATTCCATGGCTTCGCGAGCCGCTGCCAGGAGGCGACGATAGACGTGGACGACCTCGCCGCGCAGATAGACGAAGGCGTGTTCACAGCGGATCGCGCGCGAACAAATCGCCATGCCTTCAATCAGGGCGTGAGGATTGGCCATCAGTTGCGGGATGTCTTTGCAGGTGCCGGGTTCGGACTCATCGGCGTTGACCACCAGGTAACGCGGCTTGCCATCATCGGGAGGCAGGAAGGACCACTTTAGGCCCGCGGGGAATCCCGCACCACCACGACCGCGCAAGCCGGAGTTCTTTACCGCGTTGAGGACCTCGGCGGGGTCCATAGACTTCGCCTTTTCCCAACCCTGGTAACCACCCCGCGCACGGTAGGCGTCCAAAGTCCAGGACCGGTCCTCGCCCCACATATCCGTAAGAATCGGGGTCAGCGGAACCACGCCACCCGGGATATCGGTCAAGTTCAGTTCGCTCACGGTTACTCCCCTTCCTTCGCCGGTGCGGACCAACCCGGGTCGGCCGGGATGCCCCAGCCCTTTCGGCCGCGACGCGCTTGCCCAGCAAAGCGGCTTCGCCGGCCGAGGGACCCTGGTCTACCAGGCCGTCTTCGAAACCAGACAAGGTATGTTCGTTTTCCTTGAAAGTCGGGACGTGATCCGGGCCGCGGCTGGGTTTCACCGGTTTGCCGGCGCGCAAGTCATCCACCAGCGCCAGGGCGGATTCGGGAGTTTGGTTATCGAAGAACTCCCAGTTCACCATGATGACCGGGGCATAGTCGCAAGCTGCGTTGCATTCCAGGGCTTCCAGCGTGATCTTGCCGTCCGCGGTAGTTTCTTCGTGGCCGATCCCCAGGTGTTCACACACCGTATCCCAGATGACGTCGCCGCCCATCACCGCGCACAGCGCGTTGGTGCAGACCCCCACGGTGTATTCACCGTTGGGACGTCGCTTGTACTGGGTATAGAAAGTAGCGACCGCGCTGACCTCGGCGGGGTTCAGATCCAGTACCCGGGCACAGAGCTCTATACCGTTGGCCGAAACAAAACCGTCCTCGGACTGGACCAGGTGCAGCATCGGCAGCAAGGCAGAACGCTGGTGGCCCTGGGGATAGCGGGCAATGATTTCCCGGGCCTCTTTTTCGAGGCGCGCACGAGTTTCTTCAGAATAAGGCTTCATTAGCGGTCACATCCTCCGAATACCGGGTCGATCGAACCGATGGCCACCACCAGGTCCGCAATCAAGCCGCCCTCGCACATCATCGAGGCCGACTGCAGGTTGGAATAAGAGGGGTCACGGAAGTGCGCCCGATAGGGATGCGTACCACCGTCGGTAACCAGGTGCACCCCGATGACGCCCTTGGCGTGCTCTACCATCTGGAAAACCTGTCCCGGCGGAATGCGGAAACCTTCGGTAACCAGCTTGAAGTGGTGAATCAGTTCTTCCATCGAGGAACCCATGATCTTCGCGACGTGCTGGGGGTCTTGGCCCTGGCCGTCGGTACCGATGGTTAACTTGGAAGGATAGGCGATTTTCTTGTCTGCCACCTGGACGTCCTGGCCCTTCGAAGCTTCGAGGCGGTCCAGCACCTGGTAGACGATACGCAAGGACTGGTGCATCTCTTCGACGCGGACCTCGGTACGGGTGTAGCAGTCGGAGTGTTCGCGGGTGGGAACATCGAAGGAATAAGTTTCGTAGCCACAGTAGGGTTGGGTTTTGCGCAAATCCATGGGCAGACCCGCGGCGCGCACACAAGGACCGGTCAACCCCAGCGCCAACATGGCCGACAGCGGCATGTAGGCCACACCTTTCATACGCATCATGAAGATGGGGTTGGCCATAACCAAGTCAACCATTTCTTCCATGTCACGCTTGATCAGGGGTAGCTTTTCGCGAATCATCGCCACGGTGTCGTCGGGGATGTCGTTCGCCACGCCGCCCACACGCATGTAGGAATTGTTCATGCGCAGTCCGGTGATGTGTTCAAAGATTCGCAGGATTTCTTCACGCGCGCGGAAGGCGGTGGTCAACATGGTAGTGGCGCCCAACTCGTTGGCGCCGGTGCCGATGGCGACCAGGTGCGAGGCGATGCGGTTCAGCTCCATCAAGAGTACCCGGATTTCGCTGGCGCGAGTGGGGATCTGGTCGGTGATGCCCAAGGCCTTTTCCACGGCCAGGACCCAGGCGACCTCCTGGAAGAACGGTGCTACGTAGTCCATGCGGGAACAGTAGGCCACGCCCTGGTTATAGGTGCGGAACTCCATGGACTTCTCGATACCGGTGTGCAGGTACCCGGTGCCCAGACGCACATCCTTTACGGTTTCACCGTCCAGTTCGGCCACCACGCGCAGCACGCCGTGGGTCGAAGGGTGAACCGGTCCGATGTTTACGGCGATGCGGTCATTGTGCTCGGATTCGATATCCGCTGCCATTGCCGCCCATTCGCCGGAGTCTACCGAATACTCCGGCATATCGGGGTCGAAATCCGGCGCCCCGGCGGGGGCATGAACATTCTTGACTTCAGGATTCATTGTCGTGCTCAACTGTAGTTCCTCCGTGTGTCAGCCGGCGGAACCGTGCCGCCCTTGAATTGCACCGGGACACCACCCAGCGGGTAATCCTTGCGCTGGGGGTGGCCCTGCCAGTCATCCGGCAGCAGCGAACGCGTCAAGGCAGGTGACCGGTGAAAATAATGCCCATCATGTCGAAGGTTTCGCGTTCGTGCCAGTTATTTCCCGGATATATATCCACGATAGAAGGGATCTTCGGGTCGGAGTCTGGGACGGAAACTTCCACGCGCAGATTGTGGTTGTGAGTGATGGACATGAAGTGGTACACGGCGTGCAGCTCTCGGCCGGTGTCATGCGGATAGTGAACCCCAGAACAACCAAAACACATCTCGAAACGCAAGTCCTGGTCATCGCGCAGGAACTTTGCCACCACCGGGAGTTTCGCCGCGGCGACGTGGATAGTCAGTTCATCGTGGGAAACCACCACGCGTTCAATCACCTCGTTGGGGTCCTCGCCCGCGGATCGCAAGTCCTCTTCGAGGTAGTCCACGCAGTCATCGAACCAGCCACCGTAGGGGCGCGCTGACTGCCCCGGCATCGCCACTACCTTGTGCAGACCACCGTAACCGGAGGTATCACCCGTACCGTGCACCCCGAAAGGATTGGTACGCACCCCCATCGCCTCCCCGGCCGGACGCGAATACCGCGGCTGGGACGCAACCGCACCGCCCTCGACCGGGGCACCCTCGACCGAGGCCCCCCCGTCCGCGGCGGTATCTAGAGTCTTGGATTCTTCGCTCACGCCATCAGCCCCTTCATGTCGTTGACGTTCACCGCTTCCAGGGCGGCGGCTTCGGCCTTGCGGATGGCCTCTTCACGGCGCTTGCCCAAAGGGGTCGGTCTTGATGTGGTCACGCAGCGACAGCAAAGCGCCGATCAGCATCTCGGGGCGAGGCGGGCAACCCGGCAGGTAGATATCCACCGGCACCACGTGGTCGCAGCCTGCACCACGGCGTAGTTGTTGAAGACGCCGCCGGAAGAGGCGCAGGCGCCCATCGAGATAACCCACTTTGGGTCGGCCATCTCGTCGTAGATGTTGCGCAGGATGGTGGCCATTTTGTGCGAGACACGCCCGGATACCAGCATCACGTCGGCGTGGCGCGGGGTGGCGCGGAACACCTCGGAGCCGAAACGGGCGATGTCGAAGCGCGAGGCGGCGGTGGCCATCATCTCGATCGCGCAGCAGGCCAGGCCCATGGTGACGGGCCAGATGGACAGCCCGCGAGCCAAGTCTGTGACGGTATCGACGCCTTTACCCACAGCGCCGGGAGCCAGTTCCCCCAGGCCAGGACGATGTTGTTCCATTTGTAGTTACCTCGCTTTCGCTCAGTTCCAGTCGAAGCCGCGGCGGGCCCACACATAGATGAAGGGGATGGCCAGCAGCTCTACGAAAGTCATCATTACCAGCATGCCGAACTTGCCTTGCTCCATGAAAGAAACGGCCCAGGGATAGAGGAAGACGACTTCGATGTCGAAGATGATGAACATCATGGCTGTTAGGTAGTACTTGACCGGGAAACGAGCGGCACCGCTTCGTGCCGGGGTCGGGTCACAGCCACATTCATAGTTGGCGTTTTTGGTACGGCTGGGGCGGCTGGGGCCCAGGATTGCTCCAGAGGCCAAACCCATTCCCGCCATTACGAATGCTGCCGCGAACATAATCAGCAGTGCCACGTAAATATTCATAGATTCTCCATCTCACAATTTGCCCGCCAGTGCGCGCTCACTGGTCCCTCATGAGTTCACCTGCATTACCTTACCCGTTTTCAAAGTAGGATTTCGCCCAGGGCGTAGCGGCGGTGGTTTTCGGCGGAATCTGGGGGAAATATCGGTTTCGGAGGTATTTAGTTTTGAGGGTTTTTGACAAAGTATGGCTTGCTTTATTCGGGACTTAAGGCCTTGGTTTGTGAGGGTCGGGTGGATTGGGCGGGTTTGCTAGTACGTCAGGGGTTGGGGTTGTTGGTCGAGGGCGTCGCGAATCGGTGAAAAGCTTGGCGCAGGTTTCCAGGTATTCGCCCGAGGGGTCGGAATCAGGCATGATTCCGGCCCTCAACCCAAAGCCGTCAACCCGGCTTGGTCCAGCTGCGCGCAGCGCAGCGCCAGCGCCAGCTGCCCCCCGCCCTGGGCGTCAACCCAGCCCACCGGCCCGGCATAGCGCCCGCGCCCGGCCGTCTGCCAAGCCTGCACCCCGTCAAAGCCACTCCCCCAGGTGCGGCTCTCTAGCTGTCGAATGAAGCTGGTGGCCGCGGCGCTCGGCAGGCCACCCACCGCTGCTGTGGGGTGAATCCGCCCCACCAGATACAGCAGGGTCTTTCCTGTGGGTACCGGCAAAGTGATGTCGGTCGCCAGGTGCTCCACATTGGGAAGGCGCAGCAGACCCGGGCCCTCACAGCGCAGCGGCACGCCAACCTCCTCGAGGGCTTGCGTCACCGAGGCCACCGCAACGTGGTGTTCCTGCAGATTCTTGGCCGAAGCCATCAGGTCGATCCCCTCGCCGGGCGAAGCAGTCCCTGCCAGCACCCGCGAATGCGCCACCCCGTCGGTGGCCTCCATCAACATCTCGGGCGTGGCTCCGACCAACCCCGCCACGCTGAATTGCCAGCAAGTCGGATAACGCTGCCCCAGCCGCTCCAGCAACACGGTACGGCGGGTGGCGGGGCTTAGGGGTTGGGCCCAGTTCCAGCGCTGCGGGCGGGCCATCACGATCTTTTCGGCTTCCCCGCGGCGAATCGCCTCTACCGCAGCCGCGACATTTTCACGGTACTGCGCCGCCACCAGCTCCACCGGCAACCCCACCACTCGCAAGGCATCCTCTGGCCTAACCTCACCCGCAACCGGGACGCCTTCCTCGACGCCGCCAAGACCACCTTCCACAACCCGGCCCCAAACCGCCGTCTCCCCTGCAACCGGGGTTCCTTCCTCGACCTGGGTACCTTGCAACCAGGCCAGAGCCAGGGAACGCAGGCGGGAGACCTCCTCGGGGTCTAAACGCTGGGCTTGGTAGGCCACCGTCAGCCAGGTACAGGTGTCGTCCGCGCCGAAAGTCCAGGTCGGGACGGTTAATACGCCGGGAGTTTCGGGATCAAAACCGAAAGAGGCGAAAGCCACCAGGCCACTGCCGCGGTGGCGCACCCGGTCCTCAACCGCGGCACCTCCGGCCACCACGTGCCAGGCCGCGCCTGCCCGACCCAAGTCGCTGTTTCCCCATAGGGACCAGGCTTGTCCGGCGCCTGCCAGAGTCAGGGCTTGCGGTGCGGGGGAGGAAAAATAAAAGCCTCGACGCGGCAAGTCACGCGCGGTAATCGGGTGCGGCCCGGCGGCAAGCGGGGAGCTGTGGACAAAGAGCACCCGTCAATCATAAGGCACCCGCCGAGCGGGTTTGCGTGCGAGATGGAGGGATTGCGGGGGCGGGCCTGGGGCAGACGCGGGGGTTAATCAGCAGTGTGCGCATAAAACTGCAAAAACCACCCCCAAACACCCAAAACCAAAAACTCCATAAGCAGATTTTGCAGTTTTATGTACGCTCCCAGCCCCCTTCCACCCTCAGCCACAAGGGACCACTCGGCGCAGGGCACGTCAGGGATAGGGGCGGCGATCCGGTAGGATAGGGCATATGCGTGCGAATCTGGACAAAAAGGCTACCGATGTACAAGGCATGTTCAATGCGGTAGCGAAGATTATGACCTGATGAACTCCCTGGCTTCCCTGGGACAGGGTGCGGCGGTGGCGCAAGGAAGTGCGCCGCGCGGTAGTGACCCGCCCAGCCATGCGAGTCCTGGATGTGGCGGCCGGGACCGGGGCATCATCCATCGAATTCGTGCGCGCCGGAGCGGACGTGGTGGCGGTGGATTTCTCGGAAGGGATGCTGGAGGAAGGGCGGCGGCGTCACCCCGAGATCGATTTCCGCCAGGCCGACGCCATGAATCTGCCCTTCGAGGACAACTCCTTCGATGCAGTCACCACCAGTTTCGGGCTGCGCAACATCGAAGACTTTGACCGCGCGCTTCGCGAGTTCTATCGAGTGCTGCGTCCGGGGGGCCACCTGGTGGTGTGCGAATTCTCCCGGCCGACCTGGGCACCTTTCCGCGCGCTGTACCACTTTTTCTTGGGCACCGTGGTGCCGGGACTGGCGCGGATGGCCTCGTACGACGCGGTGGCCTATGACTATCTGACCGAATCGATTCTGGACTGGCCTTCGCAATACGTCTTGGCCGCGCACCTGCGCCGCGCCGGTTTCGAGCGCCTCCAGCTGAGAAACCTCAGCGGCGGCATCGTCGCCCTGCACCGCGGGTACAAACTAAAGTAACCCCCGCAACGCAACGCAATGGCCGGCCGCTGCAGGAAGCACAGCGGCCGGCCATTTGCGCGGTCCCAGGGAGAAGACCATAACCTGGGACCGCAGGGCCTCTTTGGGATTCTCGCACCAACCGTCAGAGCAACTCCGGCCGGTACGCTTTGAGGCCCCAGATGAAGGAGACCCTTACTGGGCCTGTAGGGTCACCGATAGTTTCATTTCTTTCCCATCGCGCACGATGCCCAGTTCCACGGTGTCACCCACCGCGTGCTGGCGCACCCATCCGACCAGCGAAGAGGAACCCTTCACTTGCTGCCCGTTGATCGAGACGATGATGTCGCCTTCCTTCAGGTCAGACTTCGAGGCCGCCCCGCCGGAAGTGATATCCATCACCTCGGCGCCCAGTCGGGACACATCCCCTACCTTGGCCACCTGGTCGGTGACACGCACTCCCAGCGCGGCGTGAACCGCTTGGCCGTGCTCGATCAACTGCTGAGCGATCATGGCGGCCTGGTTGATGGGAATGGCGAAGCCCAGGCCGATAGACCCAGCCTGGTCTTCAGAGGAAGAGTTCGAGTAAATCAAAGTATTCACGCCGATTACTCGACCCTGCGCATCGAACAGCGGCCCGCCGGAGTTGCCCGGGTTGATGGCCGCGTCGACCTGAATCGCATTGGTGGTGACTACATCGTTCTCACCGGACTGCTGGGAATTCTGGCTACCTTCGCCTCCCCTCCGCAGTCCGCGGAACAGATCTTCAAAATCGCTTCCGGAGTTGTCCTCGCTAGAGGCACCCTGCACGGCCTGGACCTGCACCGGACGATCCAGCGCGGAGACAATGCCGGTGGTTACCGAAGAGGACAGCCCCAGCGGGTTACCAATCGCGGCCACGGCCTGCCCGACTTCGAGGTCATCGGAGTTGCCCAGGTTCGCCACGGTCAGGCCCTTGGGCGGATCGGTCAACTTCAGCACCGCCACGTCGGTCACCACGTCGCGCCCCACCAGGGTAGCCTCGTAGAGGCGCCCGTCGGACAGCTCCACCATGTATTTCCCGTCGCTGCCCGCAGCTTCGGCCACCACGTGGTTATTCGTCAAGATGTGGCCTTCGGAATCCAGGATGACCCCCCGATCCCTGCCCGGCGCTGGAGCCACTGACCGCGGTAATCGCAACCACGGCCGGGCGCACGGCCTGGGCCACTGCCTGCCAGTCAGGGTTCTGGGAAGTGGACTTGGACACGGTGGGAGAAGTGGTGGTGTTCTTGTCCTTGGGGTTGAACAGGGTGGATTGGGTGGTTTCGGCCTTGTCCGGCACCAGCTCTGTCATCCCGTAGACCCCGCCACTGACCACCAGAGAAGTGGCCAGAGCCAGCCCGAACGAAAGCCCCTGCCCAGCCGGGCCCGGAGCGCTTTACCTTGGTCTTTTCGGGGCTCCAGTTAGCTTGGGTCTGCAGGTGATTCTGGAACTGCGGCGATTCAAATCCGGACTGGGTGCGGTTCTGGTTCGTGCCCACCATCGGGTCCTGGTAGCCGGGGCTGCCCCAGAAGCGATTCGCTCCGTACTGGGCCGAAGGGTCGGCGGGAGTAGCGGACTGTGCGGCCGCGGTTGCGGTGCCCGGGTTTGCGCTGTTGGGGTTCGCCATGTTGCCGTCGCCGGTCGAGGCCGGGTTGGTGGCGGTGGGTACGCTGTACGTGGGGTTCGCGTAGCTGGCCCCGTTCGAGGTCTGCGCGGTCGCGGTTTCCGCCGAGGTCTGCGCGGGGTTGGCGGTGTCGGTGGCGTTTTGCGCAGAGTAAATTGCGGGATTCGGTACGCCAGCTTGATTGGCACCTACGGTATTCGCGCCTCCCTGGTTCTGGGTGGTATTCGAGTTATTAGCCTCGGCTTCGCCATCAGGTGCGGCGAAAGGATTCGAGTTTGTCATTTTTCCTCCTGTACGTCTTTTCGAGTTCCGGTGTTTCCTGCCGGTTTCTTCTCTACACTTCAAACTTACTCCCGAGCCGAAACTGGCGTTATCGACTTTGTCCTACCTGCGCAGGATATTTCCCTGACAGAGGCGAGGCCCCCCAAGCCTTAGGTGAAGATAAATGTCACCGCGCAACAACCAACTGGCAACGAGGGTTTCCTGCTCGCCCAGTAATAGCCGCGCCCCGAAACTCCCCGCAACTGCGCGTCGCGGGAAGGCGAAAACCGGTGTTACTTCACCCAGACTTCCAGGAGGTGCAAACCACCCTGGTAGCAGTCGAGCGCGTCTGCTAACTGCGGCATTGCCTCGACGGTTCGCGCCGGCCACCCCAACATCCGCGCCACCGTCATCGGATGGCCGATTTGTTCGCAGGCAAAGAAGCGCTCGAAGAATTCGGGCGGGGCTACACCGTGCTCCAGCCCGGCGAAGATACGTCCACCGCGGTTATTCAGCACGATGACCTGCAGGTTCGGGGTATCTTCGGTTTTGCCGTGCACCAGTTGCCCCACGTCGTGCCACAGCGAGATATCCCCCCAGCACCAACCGCGTCAACCGCCCGGTCGCGACCGCCGCGCCCCACGCCGAAGCAACCAGGCCGTCAATCCCGGCCAGACCCCGATTGGCCCAGACCTGCCGACCCTGGCTCTGACCCTGGGCCTGAACCTGGGCCTGAACCTGGGCCTGGTCCGAGGTCTGATCCGCGGCCCCTTTCCCGGTCTGCTTCCGAGAACCGTTGCGCGTGGCGCCGCTGGGGTCCCAGCCTGTGGGCCCAACCCCAGCCACCGCGTCGAAGGCGCGGATTGCCAGCGAGGAACCCAGGTATAAATCTCCCGGAGCCTGCCAGATACGCTGGGCCACCTGCCAGATGCTCCATTCCTGGGTCAAGCCCTCGACCAGCTCGGCACCGATTTCCCGCCAGCTTTCCAGCCAGCCAGGGATGGGCGCGGAAAGACTGTCGGCTATGGCTGCACCAGTTTCCCAGCGCCTACAGATATTCCCGGCCGGGTCGAGACGCAGCCCCGGCCCGTCCCAAACCTCGACCGGGACGTCGCGACGCGAAATCAGCCGCGTCACGGGTCGGGTCAGGCTGGGCCGCCCCAGCACGATGACGCGCTGTACCTGTGCCGCCAGGCCGCCATCCAGAGCCCTGGCATAGGCCGGCACCGCGTTGGGGTGGGAGCGCCACTGGGTGTGTGGCTCTGCCAGCACCGGAATCTGGGCCTGAATGCATCTTTCCCACAGGCGGAAATCCGGTTGCGATAAATCCCCCGCGACCAGCACGGTTCGAGGGGTTTCCGAATCGAGGACGCGTGGGGAGGTCGTGGTGTTGAGCCCGGATGCAGCGGTACTGGTTTTGGCTGGCTGTACCCGGTGAATCGATGAGTTGAAGTCAGAAACTACCTGTGCGGGGGCCAAGGGCTCGGCGAAAGAAACGTTGAGGTGTACCGGGCCGGCAACAGAGCCCTCCGATTCCCCCAGGGCCAGCAAACTGAGTGATTGCACTGCGGCCAGTTGCTGGGCCAGCGAATCCTCGGGCTGCAGGTCGGCTTCAAAACGCACAAAGCGCCCGAAGATGCCAGGCTGCCAGGTAGTTTGGTTCGCCCCGGTGCCGCGCAGTCCGGCGGGACGGTCTGCACTGAGGATAACCAGCGGTATCGCGCTGTGGGAGGCCTCCATCACCGCACAGAGACAGTTACCCACGGCGGTGCCGCTGGTCATGATGACCACTGCGGGCATGCCGGCCCGACCCGACCCCAGGGCGGCGAAGGCGGCGTCGCGCTCGTCGATGCGCACGTGGACGCGCGGAATATCGGCATCTTTCCCAGGAACCTGGGCTTTGCCACAGAGGTATTCCTGTAGCGCATAGGCAAAAGGAGCGCAGCGCGAACCGGGCGCGTAATAGAAGGTTCGAAAGCCTTTGTCTAGCAAAACCGCGATGATTTCCGTGGCTCTTTCCACAGATGCCACTGCTTCGGGGGGGACTGGACTGTTTCGGGGGTGCCATCTTTATTTCCCCATGAAGGTGTCAGCAGCCTGCCGTGCCGCAGTCAGGGCTTCCTGTGCCGAAAAGGCCGTGACATTGACGTGACCGATTTTCCGCTTGGGGCGGTTGCCCTTGCGATAGAGATGCACCTTGGCCTGGGGATATTCCTGCATTACTTGAGCGGTGACTACCCCAGGGTCCTCGTGCGCGGAACCCAAGATATTCCCCATAGCGGTGAAGGCGCCAGCGTCTTAGTTTCACCCAGTGGCAGATCCAAAACCGCGCGCAGGTGCTGTTCGAACTGGCTGGTGACACAGCCGTCTTGGGTCCAGTGCCCAGAGTTGTGGGGCCGCATCGCCAACTCGTTGATATAGAGCCGCGCCCCAGTTACGGGCCCCGACCCGGAAGTCGCACCGGGGGCCTCGACCAGGAACATCTCTACGGCGAAAACCCCGGTGATCTGCAGTTCCGCACCGATCTGCAGCGCCAGCTCCACCGCTGCGGCCGCTACCGCCGGCTCCAAGTCGGGAGCCGGCGCCAGGACGGCGGCGCACTGGCCTTCTTCTTGCCAGGTCTGTACCGCGGGCCAGGCCTGCATATTGCCGCTGGGGCGACGCGCCACCATCACCGCCAGTTCCCGCGTGAAAGGCACGCGTTCCTCGACCAGGCAGGGACGCGGACCCCCGTCTTCGCCCGGTTCCAGCCCGGCCTTCCAGTCCTGGAATTCCGCCAAAGAGCCCACTTGGGCCACCCCGCGCCCGTCGTAGCCCCCGTGTGAAACTTTCGCTATCAACGGCCACCCGGCTTGGTCTCCCAGGGCGGCGACGGCGGCCTGGTCCGCGCCGTCAGCCCAACGCGGCATCGGCAGGCCCAACTTTCCCAGACGAGACCGCATGGCCAGCTTGTCTTTGGCGAAAAGCAGGGCGTCCCTGGAAGGATGCACCGGCACCCCGGCCGCGGCGGCGGCCTGAAATACCGCGTCAGGAATCAACTCGTGTTCCACCGTCAAGGCGTCCGCGCCTTCCAGCAGCTGTGCCAGCGCCGCGGTGTCAGTGGGCTGTCCCACCACGGTTTGAGGGCAAACAAAAGCGGCACAGTCATCGGGCCCGTTGGCTAAAACCCGCAGCTGCACCCCCAGTTCGGAGGCCTCGGACTGTAGCATTCGCGCCAGTTGCCCTGCCCCGACGCAGGCCACCACCGGCACCCGGTATTCACCCATGAGTTTCTTCCTGTCCCTGTTCGATGACTTTGTTCAGGGCTTCGCCTTTATCTATAGCGACCTGTCGCAGCAGGGCCTGGTATTTTGTCATGCCCTCGCGCAGCCCCACCGCGGTGTCCGAATCCCCCGCGCTCAAAATCCGCACCGCCAAAAGCCCGGCGTTCTTGGAGTTTCCGACCCCGACCGTGGCGACCGGAACCCCGCCGGGCATCTGAACGATAGAGAGCAGCGAATCCATACCGTCCAGGTATTTCAGCGGCACCGGCACGCCTATCACCGGCAACGGCGTGGTGGCCGCCAACATCCCCGGCAGATGCGCCCGCGCCACCCGCCCCCGCAATGATGACGCGGATGCCGCGCTGGGCCGCCTGGTGGCCGTAAGTCACCATGTCGGCCGGCATGCGGTGCGCCGAAACCACCCCGACCTCGAAAGGGACCTCGAATTCCCGCAAGACCTGGGCGGCGTCCTTCATCGAGGGCCAGTCCGAATCAGAGCCCATCACGATGCCGACCAGCGGCGTTGCGCTTTCCTTCATATTTCCTCCCGGAGGTAGTGGGTGACGGCCCGGTTCAAGGCCGTCTGTGTGCGGTGGTTTGGCGCTTTGCGCGGGTAGGGCACGCTTTGAGTCAAACGGTAGTTCCCAGTCTACAAGCGTGTCCGGAAACGAAAAACCACCTCCAGATTTCCTCTGCAGTTTTCCGCACATTTCACGACATAACCGCAGGTCAAGCAGTACTCGCACCCCGGACCTCGACCCACCACCTTGACCTCGAAGCGGGAACCACGCCACAACCCTCGAACCGGGAACCACACCGCAACCCTCGACCCGGCCCACTCACAACCCCCAAGCAAACACCCCAAAGCCTGCGGGGTTGGGCGCGAACAAAGCCGCACCCAACCCCGCAGGCTGGTATTCAGTTATCTTTCCGCCGCGAAGGACTCAGCACCCCGCCTGAGCCGAAAGCCAGCGCAGCATCCGGTAGAACAGCTGGGTCGCGCCGGGCATGAAGCCTGCACCGTGATGATAGGTCGCGTCCATGGCGGAAACCACTACTTCTGCCGGGAAAGTCACTCCGTCGTAGTACAGGATGCAGCCATCCTCGACGAGGTCCGCCGGTGCGTTCCCGTCGCTGCCCGCCGCGGCACCAGCCACGGCACCGGCACCATGCCCGGCAACGCCGGCAGCACCAGCCCCACCAGAGACCATGGCCTCGCCGCAGCCGGCGTCACAACCGCCATCGCCGTCCTGGCCCCGAACCAAAGCCACCAAGGGCACCGCCCCGCTCGGGGGAAGCAAGGAAGCGTGGTGGTGCCAATGCACGGTTTCTTCGCTGAGGTAACTCCACAAGTGGTGGTCCTGGTGTTGCGAGCGCCGCAGCGTGTCCTGCCCGGTGCGCCACGCCCAAAACACGCATTCGCGCGGTTCCTCAGACGTACCATCCAGCCAGTCTCCGACACGGTTTTCCCCATCGATAAAGACTTTGCGACCCTGACCTTCGGCCAGGAACCGCCGTACTACCGGCGCCACGACGTCAACGACTGTGTCAGGACGATGCCGCGCCGCTACATAGAGCGAGTCGAGGTCCGCCACCGACTCCCAGGTCAGCTGCGGCGCATAGAGGTCGCGCAGCTCGAAAGCTCGCGCCACCGGATCGGCCAAGTCAGCCAGGTGGAAGAAGCTGGCGGGGTGGATGAAGCCGATTTTGCGCGGCGTCCCGGCCACGCCACCGGCCCCGCCAAATCCAGAATTCAGCTGTGCCTCGCTCATCTTGCACCTCCCAGGTACTGGTAAATCCGCTGGTCGAAACCGGCTGTGGAATCGTCTTGGTTCACAAAGGAAGTCAGGTCATTGCCGGCGTGGACGATGACCTCGCCCGCGCCCAGCGCATAGCTGACGTCCACCGGCAGCCGCCCCGGCCCAATCCCGGTGATGACTCGCGCGCCTTCGGGCAGCGCCGTCAGATAGTTGCGGGCATAGAAACCACCCACCCCTATCTCCAGCAGCGCCTCGAAGGAATGCGAACCTGGCACCCCGGTTCGCAACAGCACGTCGCGCCGCTCGAGACCTTCCCACAGCGGGTGCGGCTCCATGGCGGTCAGCCAGATGTCCTCGACCCCGTGAAAGTGCAGCTTGCGCCACTGCGGCATCCCTTCCAGGAAAGGCAGCACGGGGTGTCCCGAGTACAGCAACCGTCCGCCCGAGCGCACCCACGCCTCCAGTTTCGCGCGGTTTCTGTCCAAAAAACGCAGGTCAGAACCCATTCCCAGGATGATGCCGCGGTAAGGGGCGAGGTCAAGTTGCGGCAGTTCGTAGAGGTCGCGTTTCTCGACAAGGTCGTTGATGCGGCGCTCCTCTGCGGTGACGGGCTTCATCACCAGCCGCAGCACGGTGGGTGCGGGTTGCGATTCGGGTTGCGGCGCGACCCCGGCGAGGTCCGCCGTCCCGGTCTCTGCAACGCCTTGCGCCCCACCAGCCGCCCCTACGGCATTAGGATTCGTCTCAGTCATAGTTCTACCTCACCCACGAACTCACTTGGCAAACAGGTTCTGATAATTCGCGCTATCAGAGTTCAAATCCATCCGCAGAGTCTGGTCAATATCTTCATCGGTCAGCTCGTAGTTATAGAGGAACTTGATCTGTTCGCGCATCATCTTGCGCAGGTCCACCTTGTAGGATTCGGGATGCAGTAGCGCCGCCGTCCAGTTCCACATCAGCGGGGACTCCGCGCAAGGCACCTGCCAGCGGTACACGCCCAGCGGAGTCTTGTAGACCCGCTTTTCCTTCACGGCAGTCAACGAAGCCAGATTCGGGTTGTTATAGATATCCGCCGGGGTAGATTCGTCAAAAGCCGACAACAAGATTACTTCCGGATCCCAGGCCAGCAACTGCTCGACATTGATTGCATTATTCGCCGCGGTGTTCTCGGCCGAAACCTGATTACCGCCCGCCAATCCAAACAAATAGTTGTCATAGCTGGACTTGTTTCCCGAAGTGAAACCGCTGGGAGTTACCGACATAATCAAGGCCCGCGTGGGTTCCTTGCCCAAACCTTCGACCTGCTTCTTTACATCAGCAGCAACTTTGTGCATATTGTCCACGATGGTCTTGGCGCGGTCATCCTTGCCGATAATCTTGCCGAAAAGCTGCACCCAGGTCTCCAGGTCCTCCTGCGTGCCGTACTTCAGACCGACGGTAGGAATCCCGGCATCTTCCAGAGGCTTGATAATCTCGGCTCCACCGATGTCAGCCCACTGCACCGCTACGTCAGGTTTCAGCGCCAGCACGGTCTCCATATTCGGCTTAAAATCACTGTTCGCGATGGTCTGCGTCGTGGTGGACTGGGGATAGATCTTGCCAATCAGGCCCTGCTTGTTGGCCTTCAAAGTAGATTCGTTGATCCCGACAATCCGGTCAAAAGACCCGTCAACTGCGGCGATGATGGCCGGGGAAGGAATCACGGTGGTGGCGATGCGCTGCGCCGGTTGTTTCAGCGTAACTGTCTTGCCTCGCTGATCCACCACGGTGATGGGCCCAGCCGGAGTACTGGCCTGGGCACTTGTCGGAGTTTTCTCCTGAACCTCGGCGCGGTTCGAGCAAGCGCCCATGCCCAGCAACAGTCCGCCGACGGTGAGTGCGGCCAGCAGCCGCGCACTGAGTGTTTTCTGCATGTATTTCTCCTTTGTAATTAGTGGTTGAAAACACAAACTTAGGTTTGGAGTTATATCGGTCCGTTTCCGTGTTTTGCCGCGAGGTGAAACAATCTCAGGCAGTAGTAAAGCAATCCTGATGTCGCCCATCGCAAGTATCCCCTCCCCGCGGTTCCCCGCACTCCTTACAACTACCCTCGCCGGAACTCGCACCGACGGCCTCGACCCGGGAGGCGGCCTTGCCGCGATACGCCACCCCCCGCACCCGCAGCGTAATCCGGCACCACCGTGGGCTGGCGCGAATCCCCGGTGGCGACCTCGGCGACCAAGATGCGGGTATGGTAGAGGCTGGAGAGTTTGTCCTCGGTCAGCAAGCCGTCCACGGTGCCGACTTCGGGGCGCGGGGCCTCGTCCATCAACAGGATCTGGTCCGAAACCAGGTAGGCGTGGGTGGCGTCGTGGGTGGTGATGACCAGGCCCAGCCCCTCGGTGCGCAGCTGCTGGGCAACCTGCAGCACCAGCACCTGATTGCGCAGGTCAAGGGCAGAAGCCGGTTCGTCCAGGACCAGAATCTGGGGCTGGGTCGCCAAGGCCCGGGCAATCAGCGTCAGCTGTTTTTGACCGCCGGAAAGCTGGTTGAAGGGGCGGTCGGCCAGCTCGGCAATACCGACGCGACGCAGGCACTCCATGGCGACTTCGCGGTCGCGTTTGCCGGGCATCTGGAAAGCCTTCAGTTTCCCGGCGCGTCCCATGATGACAATCTCGATAACCGGGTAGGACAAAGAACCCTGCTGAACCTGGGGGACGTAACCCACCAAGCCGTCGTGGCGCACCGAACCCTCGGCGGGGACCATGATGCCGCACAGAGTTTTCAGCAGAGTAGTCTTGCCGCGTGCGTTCGGACCCAGGACCGACGTGATTTCACCGGGGCGAACCTGCAGATCCAAGCCGCGGAACAACCACGGCCCCCTCCCGTAGCGTTGACCCAGGTTAGTGGCTTCAAGCATGGCGCAACTCCTTATTGCGGTTGACGATTAATAGATAAGCAAAGAAAGGCGCACCAATCAGGGCGGTCACAACTCCCAGCGGGATTTCCCCGGTGATGGCGGTGCGCGAAACCGTGTCGATCAAGATCATGAAGCCGCCCCCGACAATGAAGGAACCCGGCACTACCTGGCGGTAATCGGCCCCCACCAAGAGGCGCACCAGGTGGGGAATCACCAGCCCGACCCAGCCGATGACTCCCGCCACCGCCACGGTAGCCGCCACCACCAGCGCGATTGCAGTAATCAACACCACCCGCAACCGCCGCGGATTCACACCCAGCGACAGGGCGTCCTCGTCCCCCAAGGCCAAGATATTTATCCGCCAACGCAACACAAACACCACGCCCAAACCCAGCAACACCGGCACCGTGGTGACCGCCAAGCTGTGGTAACTGGCCGTCGCCAGAGACCCCATCAGCCAGAAAGTTACCGCCGGTAGCGTGGTGTAGGGGTCGGCCAGGAAAGTCACCAGCGACACCAAGGCCGAAAAGAACGAAGCGATGACAATGCCGCCCAAGATAATCATCAGCACCGGCGAACCAGCTCTGACCTGGCCAAACAGCAGGACAATCAGCACGGCGACCACGCCGAACAGGAAGGAACCGCCCAGCACCGCCACCGAACCCAGGCTCAGGGCGATGGCGATGACGCCGCCGAAGGCCGCACCGGAAGACACCCCGATGATGTCGGGGCTGACCAAAGGATTGCGGAAAAGGGCCTGGAGTCCGGCGCCGGAAACAGCCAGGCCCCCTCCCGCTACCAGCGCCAAAAGGACGCGCGGAAGACGAATGTTGAGAACCACAGTGGTTTCCTCGGCGGTCCAGGTTTGACGCAGGCTGGCGATGGCGTCGAGGTGCGTCAGCTCCAGGGCGCGCGCCACCAGGATGCGCGCGACCTCATTGGGCGGCACCCCAAGCGGCTCAGCCCCATCGCCACCACGGCAATCGCGCAGGTGGCGATGAGCAGTGCTACCAGGGTGAGGTTACGTTTCCAGGGGAGGTGGCGGTTTGGGGGTTTTGGGGGAGTTGTAGGCGGTGGTGTGGCCCGGCGCGTTGGGTGCGTCTGGGGCGAGGGTGTCGGCTTGCGTCTGGGCTGCGGCATCGACCTGGGTCTGTTCCACCGGCGAAGCGGCATCGGTGGGGACGCCACCTTGGGGCTGCGGACGGGACGTGGTCTGCGTCGTTGCGAGAGTCATTCATACCTCTGGATTTACTTTAGGTTAACCTAAGTTTAGGACTTGTATCAAGGTAAGCCTAACCTTATGAAATACGAATTGCAAAATACCGAAAGCCCTGCTCAGAGGCGCTTTGCTACAGTTTCACGCCGCGCCAGATCCCAGCCGATTCCCAGCCTAGGCTCCGCTCTGGCGGGGTCGTTCTCCTGGGCCGTCAAGCAAAAGTGACTCTTTTGCCAATCTGTCCCACTGCCCTGATTGCGGCCGCTCGCCTCGAATGAAAACCAAAGGTACCCGGCGATGCCGTACCAAATTAACCTGAATTTCTGGGGTAGCTGCCTTAGTGTCTGCGGCGGCGCAGGTGGCGCAGCGAATCCAGACTCAGCACCACCAGCGCCAGCACGACAATCCCGGTGGCGATCCAGCGCTCGACCGGCATGTCTTCGTGAAACATCCACACCCCGATGGCGAACTGCCCAACCGGCGAGATATATTGCAGCAAACCCATGGCATAAAGCGGCAAAGTCTGGGAAGCTTTGGCGAACATCAGCAGCGGCACCACGGTGATGACCCCGGCACCGATCAGCAACAGCAGGTGTGCCCACCACGGCAGGTACTGCTTAGGCGCACCGGCAATCACCTGGAAGGAACTGTGCCCCTGCCAGACCAACCACCCCAGGTACCCCAGCAGGAAAGGCGCCGTAGTCGCGGTTTCGAAAACCATCCCAGCCAGGGGCTTCACCAGGTTCGCCACGCTCTTTTTCACCAGGGAATACAGCCCGAAAGACATCGCCAAAGTCACCGATATCCACGGAAAATGCCCCAGCGCAAAGATCAGGTACAGCACCGCCACGGCTCCCAGACTCAACGCCGCCAGCTGCACGCGATTGGGCCGCTCACCCAGAAAGAAAATCCCCAATGCCACGGTGATCAGCGGGTTCGTGAAGTACCCCAGCGCGGCGTCGACGATGTGCCCGTTCATCGTCGCAAAGACGTAGGTGGTCCAGTTCACCACGATCAACGCCCCGGCCAGCATCAGTCGCAGCGTCGCCTGGTGGTTGCGCGCCAACTCGCGCAAGCTTGACAACTCGCGCATCGCCGCCAGCGCCGCCAAGCACACCAGCAGCCCCCAAAAGGCCCGGTGCACAATCACTTCCAGCGCCCCGGCCGGCTGCAACCACACGAAGTACAGCGGGAAAAACGCCCACACCACATAGACCGCGATCCCCCAGAGCCACCCTTCGGCGTTTCCGCCACTCGGGTTCGTCCCCGGTTCGAGGCCACCGCCGCCATTCCCCCAAAAGTCCCGTCCCCGCCTGCCTCCGCTGGCGAAGAACCTGGGTTCAGCGGCTGCCCGGAAGGGGAATCAGAGTTAGGGCCGGGATTTTTCACCCGTTTAGCCTACACCCCGGCCCACAAGTCCGGCCAAAACACTTCCAGCCGCTGGGCCAGCCTGCGCAGCAAGGGCAAGGAAATCCCCACTACGTTGTGCGGGTCACCTTCGATCCCCCGGATAAAAGCCCCGCCCAGGCCATCGATAGTAAAGGAACCCGCGACTTCCAAGGGCTCCCCGCTATCCACATAGGCCTGCGCCTCGGCGTGGGAAAACTCGGCAAAGAACACCCGCGTTGACTCGGTATTACCTTCCTCGCCAATCATCCGTCCCTGGACATCCAGCCGAATCATCCAGTGCCCGGTGTGCAGCACCCCGGCATCCCCCGACAGCGCCCGCACCCGCGCCAGCGCCACCTGCGGGTCATGCGGTTTACCCAGGACCTGCCCGTGAAACTCCAGCATCGAATCGCAACCAATCACCAAGGTACTAAGGGGGTTTTCCCCGGCGAGGTCCGCGCCTGGTGTTCCACCCGCCCCCGCAGTCCCGGCCACACCCGCATTCCCGTCCTGCCCAAAGGCAGCCGCAACCTGGCGCGCCTTGGCCTGGGCCAAGACCAAAACCTTAGACTCCGGCCCTAAACCCTGAGCCTCACAGCGCGCCAACAGGGCGTCCTCGTCCACCGCCGATACCCGCACCTCGGGACACAAACCTGCAGATTCCAAGGTTTGACGCCGCGCCGGAGAGGCCGAAGCCAGGATTACTCGCACTTTGGGTACACCGTTTTTCATGGTGACTAAAATACCGAAATACATCTTTTCATTCGAGTCGCCGTAGACCCCATAACTTGGTAAAGTAAACATTAAGGAAAACCTAAAGCTTTACGATTGCCGCGATGCCTGCCTTCGGGCCCGGACGCCGCAACCGCAAGCAACATGGCCACTGGAAACACAAAACAAAGGTGAACCAAATGACTAAAGTGCTTCTCGTTGAAGATGACCCCGCCATCGCCGAACCTCTGGCGCGCGCCTTGACTCGCGAGGGCTACCACGTCCTCGCCCACACCACCGGCCGCGGTGCCCTGTCGCAAGTGGCCGAAAGCGACATGGTGATTCTGGATTTGGGGGCTGCCGGATATGGACGGCCTGGACGTGGCGCGAACCGCCCGTGCCCAGGGAATCACCATCCCGATTCTGATTTTGACCGCTCGCACGGGCGAAGTCGACATGGTGGTCGGGCTGGATTCCGGCGCTGACGACTATGTCACCAAGCCCTTCCGTCTGGGTGAATTGCTGGCGCGCGTGCGCGCCTTAATGCGTCGCTTCGCCGGGGAAATCATCGAAGACGAGGTTCTCTCGGCCCAGGATGTGCGCATCGACGTCGGCGCGCATCGCGCCTTCCAGGACGACCGCGAACTGCAGCTGACGGCTAAAGAGTTCGAACTGCTGCGCGTGTTGGTGCGCGATGCCGGCTCGGTGGTGGGACGCGAAACCGTCATGCGAGAGGTTTGGGGCGGTGACCCGACGGGCTCGACCAAGACCTTAGATATGCACGTGTCGTGGTTGCGCCGCAAGCTGGGAGACGACGCCAACAACCCGCGTTACATCACTACGGTGCGCGGTATGGGGTTCCGTTTCGAAACCGGCGAGTAACCCGGTACCAGAAACCGAACCTCGACCGGGACCGGGGCGACGTCCTCGAACCGCACCCCCACCGCAGCACGGAAAAGTACCCAGAGTAAAAAATGAGACGACGCATACTGCTGTCGACCCTCAGCGCCGTCATCGTGTCGGTGCTGCTCTTTGGCGTGCCGTTGGTGTCTTACGCGGTGGCGCAGCTGTGGAACTCGGCACAGTCGGACCTGGAGCGCAGCGCGCACCAATACGCGATTGCGCTGGATCGCAGCGTATTGACCGGGACAAGCCTCACCGATGTGTCGTTGGCGTCGTGGATGTGGCCCGGAGACGCGCAGAGTGCGCGCCTGGAAGTCACCACTCCCGACCAGCGGCATCTGGCTTTCGGTAAACAGATCCGCGGGGCGCGTATCGAGGCGACGAAAACCACCGCCGCAGGTGCGAAGCTGCGGCTGTACCGGTCCTCGGAATGGGCCCAGTACCAGTCGATGTTCTTTATTCTGTTTGCGCTTTCGGGGGTGGGGGCCACGATTTTGGCCGGGGCCGCAATCGCTTTTCGCCAGTCGCGCCGCATCAGCGCGCCGCTGATTTATCTGTCCGCACAGGCAGAACAGCTGGGTTCGGGCGGGGTGCGGCCGCGCGTGGACCACAGCGGAATAGAGGAAATCGACCTGGTGCAAGACGAGCTGGTGCGGGCCAGCGAAAACCTGGCGGGGCGCATCGCGGCAGAGCGGCAGTTCGCCGCAGATGTGTCTCACCAGCTGCGCACCCCGATTACGGCGGTGTCGATGCGCCTGGAAGAAATCGCGATGCTTACCGAGAACGACGAGGTGCGCGAAGAAGTCGAACACTGCCTGGACCAGTTAGACCGGATGACGGGAGTTATCGAGGACCTGAAGCGAAACTCACAGAATATGCGCGGCGGCACCACCCAGGCCATCAACGTCGACGAGTTCTTGGTGCATCAGCAAAACGAATGGGAGAAACCCTTTGCGCAGGCGGGACGGCCCCTGGTTTTCCGCAACGAAACCGATCGGCCCGCTTTGGCCACACCGGGCAGCCTGGCCCAAGTCATCGCGACTTTGCTGGAAAACTCGCTAAAGTACGGGGCGGGAACCACCACGGTAAAGGCCCGGATGTCGGATAACCACAAAGGCATGTTCTTTGAGGTCAGCGACGAAGGCGAAGGGGTGGACGATGAAATCGCCCCCGATATTTTCCGCAAGGGAGTTTCCGGGCACGGTTCTACCGGGATTGGCTTGGCGCTGGCGAAGGAACTGATCGAGGCCGACGGCGGCAAACTGGAGTTGACGGTGCGTCGTCCCCCGACCTTCAGCGCCTACGTGGCTTCGGTGCCGGCTTCGCTGGACCCGCACTTGGTGATGCCGCAAGGTGCCATCATTTCGGTGGCGCGGCCCAGGCGTCGCTTTTTGAGAGCGCAGGTTTAGTTGGTTGGGCGCGGTCCGGGTCAGTTCAAAGCCTGGGGGATTTGGACTTTGCGCGCCTGCCCCTGGGCAATCCAGTAGCCGCGCAGGGCGGGGAAAATCCGCCCGTCTTGAGATATTCCTTGGGCCACCCCGTGGGAGGCTCCGGCACCGAAGATGCGCCGCAACGTCTCGGGGTCCATCCCCAATCCCAGGCCCGCAGCCGGTACCTTCGCCACCGCAGTCAGGGCGGAATCCGCCAGCCACGCCTCGGGACTGCCCTCGGCGATCAGCAGGTGGCCGCGTTCACGCGCTGCCTCGACCAGTTCCAGCATGGTCTGGTTCAGCTCGGAATGCGCGGCGAAACCGGGGAAATCCTCGACGAAAATCGCCAAACCGGGGAATCCCGCGGGCGAAGGGCGCTGCGACACCGCCAAAAGCTGGTGTCGATACTGTTCCAGCTCTGTTACTCCCAAAGCCATCGCGTCCCAGACCTTCGCCGCGGCGAGGTGTGCCACTCCCTGTTCCCGGTCGAGGTCGCCCGGTGTGGTGAGGGGATTCCGCGGTGGGTTCAGGGTGCGTTTTGAGGTGGGGTGTGGGTGGCGCTTTGGGGGTGGCGGCCCCGGCGAGGCTGAGGAAAAACCAAGCCACTGTCTTGACTGGCGCGACGCGCAGCGGTGGCCAGATAGCGCAGAGCCAGGCGCCGATGCGGGGCATCGGCGCCGGTTACCAGGTAGAGACCCCGGGAAAGCACGTCGATTTGTTGCCCCGTAGCCACCTCGAGGCCCAAGGCAAAGTGGCCCTGGGCAGCGGGGTGTAAAGCCGACTCGTAGAGCGGAACCGGTTGGCGCCGTACCTTCGGCGCCAGCCCGGTTCCGGACTGCGCCACTGTGCCCAAACGCTCAAGCACAGCCGCTTGGGCTTCTGCCTCGGGATCCGCGCCCAGGATGGCGACTTGCACCGGGCGGGAATCATTATCCAAAGTCCCTGCCCCGCGCCGCTGCATCTCCAGGCGCAGCTTGAAAGCACTGCGCCACGGGGCGGGCACGGCCTCGAGACTCTGGGCGCTGACGGCCAGGTGCACCCCGACCTCTCGCCCGCCGGTAATGATCTGCAGCAGCTGGCTCGAAGCCGTAGCGGGCAGGACCTCGAGGATTTCTTCCCAAGGCGTCGATAATCAGCAAAATCCGGTGCGAAGCGGTGGGTTTGAGTCCCGACGCGTCCCGGTGCTCGCCCCCTTGATCCACTTCGAGGTCCGCGCCGGGGCCCCCGGCTTCGTCCAGTCCGGCCGCGGCTCGGCGCGACTGTACCTCTCGCGCCACGGCTTCGATGGTGTCGGCCACCACTTCCGGTTCCTCCGCCGCGGCCACGACCCCAACATTTCCCCAGCTCAGCAAGGGTTTCCAGCTTGCGACGTCACCCAGAACGTAGATTCCTCCCGGCGCCCCGGAGTTCAAGCTGGACGCCGCCAGAACCCGCAGAGCCGTGGTTTTCCCGCTGCCTGCCGGTCCCGTCACCAGCAGGAGCCATCCCGCGCGGGGGCAAAACCGAAGGTCTTGACTGCCTGGTGCGCGGCGTCATCCAGAACCCCCAGAATCAGCTGTTGCGCCGAGGATTGCCCCAGCTTCGCCAGGTTGTAGCGGGTCCCCAGCTTGCCCAGCCAGCGTTTCCCGCGCGCGGAGCCGCGCTGGAAACGCGGGGCCAGTTCCGCCACCGGAGTCTGTCGAGAAGTCGGATTCAAGCGTTGCGCGGCCTTTTCGAGGGCGGCGCGTCGGGTTTCCGGTGAGGGTTGCGCCACCGCGGCGTCCTCGACCCCCGAAACCACACTCAGCGGCGAAAACGACACGGGTGGCGACCAATCGGCGCCCTCAGAAAGGATGGTGTTGAGAGTTTGGAAGGGTTCGGCCAAGCCGCCGCTGATCAAGATACCGCGGCCCGGCGCGGTAAAGACCGATTCCCCGGGCAACTCCAGCGAACCGCAAACCAGCATGACTTGCTCCGGGTCCAGCTGCAGCAAAACGCGGGTCGGCAGGTAGGGCAGGATTTCCGCGGGCAGACGCGCGGGGTCCCCCATCGAAACAATCACATGAATCCCGCGGGAACGGTACAGCTGGATGCGACCCACCAGGTCCGTAAGCTGACGCGGAGTGAAGGCCTCGGCGGTGGCCAGTACCAAAACCAGTTCCGCCGGGGCCGACAAACCGCGGGCCCGGGCCGTGGCGAAGTCGTGCAGCTGGTGTTCCTCGAGCCAGTCTTCGCGCTGGACGCTTTCGGCCTCCAGATAGCGCATCAGGCGACCGTAAACTTCCGGGCCACGCCCGGTTTCCAGCCCCAGGCAGTGCGGCGCCTCCAACAGTTCACCCCAGGGCACCGACCGCGAATCAAATATCAAGAAGTTCACGTGTTGCGGGCTTTCGCGCAGGCACAGCCCGACCAGGTACGCCGCCACCAGGTTCCCGCGCGCCACCGTGGTTTCGCCCAGCACCAGCGCGTTCTTCCCCGCCGAGAGGTCCAGCGACACCGGGTGGCGCATCCCGAACCCGATGGGGGCTTCCAGCGAGGGTCGCCTGGTCGAGGACGGGGTTGCGGTCGGGGTCGAGGACGGGGTTGCGGTCGCGTTTTGCGTTGCGGAGGCGGGGAAATCCCCAGGGTGCCAGGCATCGTCGAGGCTGGCGAAGAGCGGCAGCTCGCTGGGTTTGGCCGGGCTCAGTTGATAGCCCGAGAGCCACACCGCCAGACTGCGGGCAGATGGCTTCGAAGCCAGGAAAGGCTCGATTTTGAACTGCGAGGCCGCCGAACTGGTAGCCCCCGCACCGGCAACCCCCGCACCGGTCACTCCCATAACCGGCGCATCGGACCTCGACCCGGGAACCGTCGAACCGGACCTCGACCCGGACAGCGCCAAAGTACCGTTGCCGAAATGCGAAGCCCAGTCCTCGTCCCAGACCCCACCCGTGACCGTCCCGGTGCGCAGATCCAGGATCTGGCGGCTTGCCTCGACCGCCAAAGACGGCTCCGGAACCGCGTTGATGAGCCACAAAGGCAGATCCCCCAGCTCTTCCAAAGGGGAACCGGCGGGCAGGACCCCGTCGACCACCACGACCAAGCGGCGGCGCGGATGCTTTTCCAGCAGACGGCGCAGCTGGAGGGCCAGGCCCGCGACTTGCTGGTGGTCACCGGGCAGCAGGCGCACCGCGGGCTGCCCCAGCCAGCGCTGCGCCGTGGCGACGTGTGGCAGATACTGCGCCCAATCCCACTGCGAGGTGCGCTGGGCCTCGGCCAGCACCAGGATGCCCAGCCGATCGGGCCGGTAGCGCAGCGCCAGCCTCCCCACCAGGTGGTTCAGCGCCACCGCGCGCCACTTCGCGGCTCCGACCACCGCCAGCGGCCCGCCCGCGGCGTGTACGAAAACCGGGCCGAGGGTTTGAATCGGGGTATTCGCCACGGGTTCGGCCAGTTCCTGGGCGCGGCGCAGCAAGTTTTCGCGGCGCTGCGCGGCCCAGGCGGCGAAAGGCCCGATGGGTGCAGGGTCGGGGTTTGCGGAGTTGTGCGGGTTGTGCGGGCCGAAGTTCACTGCCAGTGGCGAGGGCGGGTTGGTGCCGGTGGTCGCGCCCGGGTCGGGGTTCGCGGCGTGAGCCGTGGAGGGGTCCTCGCCTGGGCGGCAGCAGGCTTTGCAGAAACCGGCAAGACCCCGTGCCATTCCTGCCCCAGCAAACCCGGACCCCGATAGGGAGGAATCGGCCAGTTCCAGCGCAGCTGCGGGCGGGAAGTGACTCGAGTCCAACCCACCGGGAGAGCCGGATTTTCAGGGATATCCCCAGATAGCGGGCTCGCTTTGATGCAGCGCAGTGGCGGCGCGGCCAGGGTCGAGGTCGGCGGCCGCGCTGTCGCCCGCTAGAGACGCCGAGTTTCCCGTGGCGATTCCGGTGAAGACCTCGAAGGGAGGCTGCAGGGCCAGGGCGACTTCGTCGCGCTGGCCCTGGGCGGATCGGATCTGGGCGGGTTTTTCCTGGAGTTGCTGGGCAAAACTCTGCCATTGCGATTCGTTGTCGCGCCGGGCATAGAGCACTTCGCCCACCGCGGCTCCTACCGCGGCCAGGAACAAACCGACCGTGGCGATGCCGGGAGCCAGCAGGGCTGCCGCCCCGAAACACAGCACCGGCAAAGCGGGAATGGCCAAAGTACCGGGATTCGCCACCCACAGCCGCGGGCTGGGAGGTAGGGAAACCGGTACCGGTCCCGGACGCGCATCCAGCTGTTCGGCTGGCTGTAATGTGGTGGCACTGGACTGGGCGCGACCGGCCAGAGGAAGGGAACCCTCCACCGCCACAAAGAGAGTAGAACCGGGCGGAATCGGCGCTTTCAACAGCGAACTTTGCGGGGACAACGCATAGGGCTCGCCGCCGAACTCGTCGGGAGGCCGCACCCCCAGGACCAGACCGGATAAATCTGTCGCCCACCGGGCCGCACCCGCGTTACCCGCAGCCTCGCCGCCTACCCCGGAACCGTCCTCGCCCCCAGAAACCGCACCCATAACCTCGCCCCGGGCCGTACCCAAGGCACGCAACACATCGCCCGCCACGGCGCGCGAATCCGCCGCCAGACGCACCTCGAGCAGGACATCCGGGTCCCTGAACTGCAGCTTTACCGGCTTTTCCATCATGCCTCGAAACTTAGGTAATAGTCGTTGGTCAGCTCCAGGACATCGCCGGGCTGGATGTTGATGCTTTCACCCGGCGCCAGGTCCATTTCCTCCAGCTCAGCCTGGCACACGCGGCAAGCCGGGAAGTCAGGCGGGTTATGGTGGCCTTGGGGGCAAATCCGCACTTCAAACCCAGTTTCGGTATCAGTCATGGGGTTCTCCTCCGGGGTTTTGGGGGCGGTATTGGGGGTTGCAGCGGGAGGCTGCGGCGGGGCCGGAGGTGCCGGAGGAGCAGGGAGGTGCCGGGGGTGGGGGTGGGAGAGTCTGCGCCTTGGTCGGGGCGCAACCCTGGGCCGGGACCGGGGCGACGTCCTCGACCGGGGCGGCAACCGGCACCTCGGCCGGGACCGGGGCGACGTCCTCGACCGGGGCGGGCAAAACATCCAGGACGATGACGGTGATATTGTCGTGGCCGCCCAGGTCCAAAGCACGGTTTATCAGGGCAGATACCGTCAAGGACGGGTCGGGAAGCCGGGCGGAATCAGTCGGGGACAAACCCGCGAAACACAGAATCTCGCCGTCGTCCAGCAGGGAAGTCAGGCCGTCGGTGCAGATCAGGAAGCGTTGGCCGGCGCGCAGGGGGCGGGTCCAGCGGTCCACCAGCGGGGGGTGGTTTTGGCCGGCTCCGATCGCGCGGGTGATGACCGAGCGGTTCGGGGAAGTGCGGGCCTGGGCCTTGGTGATGATGCCGGCTTCGACCAGTTCGGCCACCTGGGAATGGTCGCGGGTTAGCTGGGTCATCATGCCGTTTTCGATGACGTAGGGTGCGAGAATCGCCAACATTGATGACTTCGCAGAGTTCCGGGCGCAGCACCAGGCCGGTCAGGGTCGTGCCGGGAGGGGACAGGGTATAGTCCTCGCGGGCTTCGCTCAGGTCGATGACACGGAAACAGGCCTGGTCCAGGGCAGTCCAGAAGTCTGGGGCTTGGGTGTTGGGGGTGTTGGGGGTGGTCGCAAGAGGGGCCGAAACACCGTCCTCGCCCCGGGCCGGCGCCACCACCAACAGCCGGGCCAAAGTCTGCAGCAGCGTCGCCGAGGCCTGGGCGCCCCGGCGTGGCCGCCCATCCCGTCCGCCACCAGGAACAGCGGCGGAGTCGCCAGGAAGGAATCCTGATTTTCGCGGCGGCGGTGCCCGATGTCGCTGCCGGCGGCCCACCGCAGCTGCAAGCCGGCTGGCAGCGCGGCGCTGCCCTGGGCCAGCTTCGAGTCGGCACGCGGGAACATCCGGCCTCCTTCCGGCAACTTGGCGAGTTTATTTAAGTTTATGTGTTCAGCGACGCGATTTCTTCCAGGCGAGCCTGCCAGCGGGCACAAAGCCCCGGATCGGCAGGGGGCAAGTCGCGGCGCAGCACCAGGCGGGTAGGGGGCACGAGTTGCCCGTCGCTCAGGCGGGGTTCGGCTTCAGAATGCCTCCCGCGAACAGCCGGCCGGTCCCCAGGCCGCACGCCGGCAGTGTGGGGGTTTGTTGGTGTTGGTGGGGTTGGGGGTTTGGTACGGGCCCGGTTGGGTCGGGGCGAGGTTCGGGGGTTGGGGGATCAGGGGCGAGGGCGGCGATGGCGTGGGCGAGGTAGGCGCCGGCGGTAAGGCCGACTCCGGTGTCGAGGGCGCTGGAAACCACGATTTTCGGCAGTTCGAGGGTGGGGTCGGTTTCGCGCAGCCGGTGCAGTAATGCCAAGATACGCCCCGGCCCGCCCAGCGGCATAGCCTTCACCACCACTGCGGCCAGCCGGGCGCGGGAGGCATCGCGCAGGGCTTGCAGGGGTTGCGTGCCCAGACGAATCGATTCGTCGGCCGCCACCGGGATGCCGGTGAGTTCCTGGAGTCGCGCCAAGTCGGAAAGCTGGGCACAAGGTTGTTCGGCATACTCCAGGCCCTGGGCGGCTTCGGCATAGCGCGGCAGCAACTCGTGGGCCTCGTCCAGGGCTCCAAGCCGCGTTCAAGTCGATGCGAATCGCCCCTCGCGGGCCCAAGGCTGCGCGCACCGCGCGCAGTCGCTGCAGGTCGGATTCGAGGTCAGAACGCGGGTCGACCACTTTGATCTTGGCAGTGCGGCACCCCGATTCCGCAACCAGGCGGCGGGCTTGTTCCGGGGAAACCACCGGCACCGTCACGTTCAGTGGAACCGCCAGATTCCCGCGGGGGGCGTTACTTGTGGCGGGGGCGTCACCGGGGGTTCGAACTGGGGAATCCGCGGGTCGCCAAGGCGATGGCCCCTGGGGAACCAACGCGCGGCGACGCTCGTGTCGTAGTTCCAAAACGGGGCGGCTTCGCCCAATAAAGGAGTACAGGTCGGGCTGTTGGTGTCGAGCGTGGCGGGCGAGGCAGGCGGGCCTTCCAGGATCAGGCCGTCACGAGAATCGATGCCGCGAAAACGCAGACGCAACGGGATCTGATAGACCCACACCCGCCGGATTCCCGCGCTTTCCAGCCATTTCCGGGCCCTCGGGCCGGGGCGCAGGAGGCCCAGGCGTGCGCCGGGGCTTGCGGGAGTTGCGGAGGTAGCGGGGGTTGTAGCGGTTGTAGGGATTGTGGGAGTAACAGGAGTTTTTTGGGTTGCGGAGATTGGTTGCGGTGATTGGAGAGCAAGGGGATTAACCGAGTCAGAATTGTTAGGCGCAACACCTGTCGCAACCCCCCGGGCCTCGGCCCGGTCCACATCAGCCGCAACCTCGCCACCCAACGCAAACCCACCGACCTCGACCCGGTTCACACCGACCCCGGCAGTGTCAGGGTAGCGGCGATTTTCGGGCCGAGGCCGGCGAAGTCGCCGAAATCCGGGGCTCCGACTTGGAAGGCGGCCAGCCAGATACTGTCGCCCGCGGCGGTGACCCAGCGTTGCTGGACGCCTTTGCCGTCAGGCTGGCGGGTTTGGGCGAAGATGCCGGGGCTGCCGGCCAGGTGCGCGGGCTCTACGCGGTCGACCTCCCAGCCGGCGGGAACCGCGAGGCGGCGCAGCCAGTTCACCGCGTCGGCCTCGCCCCCCACCGCCGGGGCCTGGCACAGCAAGCAGCGCGCGCGGGGGCGGAAATCGTGAGGCGTGTCCACGGCGAAACGCGGGCTCAAGCGCAGGCCGGGGACGCGGAAAGGCAAGGTCGGGCCCAGGTCCAACACCCAGTTTTCGGGGTAGGCCACGGTGATGTCGTCGATAACTTGGGGGCTGAAGTATTCGAAACCGCGGCGTTTTACGCTGCGGTCGCGGCGGTTTTTGGGCGCGGTCGACTCGGGCCAGGCTGAGGCGTGCGTCTTGGAGGGTTTGTTCCTGCATCCAGCGGGGTTGGAGCCAGCGCGGGGCGGGGCCGGGGATGAAGGCCCACAGCGTTACTCCCAGGCCAATCACGATTAGCAGCACCGCGAATGGGAGGCCCCAGACTCGCCACGGAGAGAGGCCGCGGGTCAGGCCATCCAGGATTTCAAAGAGTTGAACTCCCAGGGAAAGCACCGTCAGGCCGGGGACGGCGATGAGGAGCATGCGGTTGCCGGTGTCACCCTTGCCCAGGCCGTCGCGCAGAAACACCGCCTTCGGGGTGCGGTAGGTCACGATGGTCAGGACCAAGCCGAACAGAGCGGCGAAACCGAAGGTGTAGTCCATGGCGCCTCCTTTGATTGAGCCAATACCATGTTATCAAGGGCTGGCTTGGGGGTTGGAGTGGGTGCGGGGCTGGGGTGGGTGGTGTGGCTCGTGTGCCCGACCTCGCCCCGCGCCACCAACTCCACTTAGGCTAGACTAAGTTCGTGAGCCTCACCCCCGAACAACGCAAGAGCCTCAAACACTGGATCCCCGACCAACACGGTTCCTGGGCGATGGTGATTTTTCCCGCCGCTGGTAGGGATTTACCTCTCGGGCTGGTCGATGCGCCACCTGGCGCTGTTGGTGGCGTGGATGGGTGGTTTCTTTTTCCTGTCGATCTTGAATGTGTGGCTGAAAACCCCGGCGAAACGGCGTACCGAGCTGGCCAGCCCGCTGTCGGTCTATGCCGGCATCGCGGGAATCGCCGCGATATTCACCCTGTTGCAAAATGCCGCGTTTGGCCTGGTGGGGCCTGGTTTTTGCGCCACTGCTGCTGATTTGGGCGCGCGAAATGCAGGCCAAACGCGAACGCTCCATGACCTCGCGCACCTCGCTGATCGCCGCGGGCGCCCTGATGACGCCGCTGTCCTTCCAAGTCGGCACCTACGGCGAGGACAGCGCGGCGCTGTCGGTGCACGGCGCGGCTGCGGTACAACGTTGGATTCAGGGGGTCGAGGCCGGCGCCAGTGTCAGCGGTGCGGGTGCGGGTTCCGGCGGTGTGAGTAGGTTTCTCGCCGGGGTGCTGGGAACGCTGGGTTCCAGCTGGGTGCTGGTGGTGGTACTGTCGCTGCTACTCTTTGCGTACTTCTGGACCACGGTGCCCTATGTGAAAACCCTGATTCGCAACCGCGGAAAACACGGCACTTTGGCGTTTTCCTGGGTGGCGCACCTGGTGGTTTTCGCAGCGACGGCCTTCTTGGCCGCGGCCGGTTGGGTGACTTGGTATCTCGCGGCGATTTGGGTGCTGCTGTGCGTGCGCGCCGTGGCGATGCCGCTATATTCCCTGCGCAAACAGCGCCGCATCCCCACCAAAGTCATCGGCCTGTCCGAGATGGTCATCTCCCTGTTCTACCTGGTGGCGCTGCTGGTCTGAGCCACGTCGCACCAACCGCACCAACCGACCTCGCCCCGTGCCCCATCACCACACCGAGCAGCCACAAAACCACACCAACCGACCTCGCCCCGGCACGACCTCAACGCAAGCACCCGACCTCGCTTCGGGCAAAACCTCAGTAATAGTAAGGGAAATCGCTCCAATCGCGCTCGCGCCGCTGCAGGAACGAGTTCCGCCCTTCGACCGCCTCGGCCGTCCCGTAAGCCAGGCGCGTGGCTTCGCCGGCGAACATCTGCATCCCGACCAGCCCGTCGTCCAAGGCGTTGAAGGCATACTTCAGCATCCGGATCGCTTGCGGGGACTTGTCGGCGATGGTCAGCGCCCACTCCCAGCCCAGCTCCTCCAGCTGCGCGTGCGGCACGGCGCGGTTCACGATTCCCCAACGTTCGGCGTCCTCGGCGCCGTAAGTCTGGGCCAGGAAAAATATCTCGCGCGCCTTCTTGTCCCCCGCCTGTCGCGCCAGCAGCCCCGAGCCGTACCCCGCGTCGAAGCTGCCGACATTCGCGTCAACCTGCTTGAACTGGGCGTGTTCCCGGCTGGCCAGCGCCAGGTCGCACACCATCACCAGCGAATGGCCGCCGCCTGTCGCCCACCCGTTGACCAGCGCAATCACGGGTTTTGGCGTGGCGCGAATCAGGCGCTGCACCTCGAGGATATGCAGTCGGCCCAGCCGCCCGGCGACGTCGCGCGGGTCCTCGGCGGGGGCTGGGGTTGGGGATTTGGTTAGGGGTTGGGGGTTGGAGGGGCGAGGTTCGGTTTTGCTCGGTCGCGGCCAGGGTGGCGGTGGCAGGGTTGTTTGGGTCCAGGCCGGTTTCATAGCGGTAGCCGTCGTTGCCGCGGACTTTTTGGTCTCCGCCCGAGCAAAAGGCGTATCCCCCGTCCGCGGCCGGGCTGTTTCCAGTCAGCAGAATCGCCGCGACCGAGGCGGTGTGGCGCGCGTGGTCTAGGCATCGATAGAGCTGGTCGACAGTTTCGGGGCGAAAAGCGTTGCGGACCTGGGGGCGATCAAAGGCAATGCGCACCACCGGGGCCGGGCGGCCGTCGGGATAGACCCCGCGATGATAGGTGATGTCGCTCAGGCCCTCCAGCCCGACTTCGCACCAGCGCGACGCATCGAAAGTATCTGAAATCCGGGATTTGCTTTGCTCCATAGGGCAAATATACCTGTCGGGGGCCGGGCGGCCGGGATGACTAACCGGGGAAAACTTGCTGGGTCAGAACAGAACCCCGTACATAAAACTGCAAAAACCACGTCGCGAACCCCGCAGACCCCTCCAACACCACAAATCTGCAGTTTTATGTACAGCCCACCCCACAAAAGGCCCAGCCGCGCGGGGAAGGCACGCCCCGTCGCGCGGCGAACCGCGCGCACTTTAGTTGTAGCTAAATCCCGGCGAAGTCATCAGTTCGACCCAGGTCTGGCCCGGGGTCAGGGTGACAGGCGCTCCCGCCGCGGTGGTCAGCGACAGCGGCGCAGCGTCGGAATCCTTGGACCAAGTACACTCCAGGACCTTGCCGCCGCTGGCCACCCAGGCCCGCCCCGAACCCTGCAGCACCGTGTCCATCACCGGCGCGCCCACGGCGTCCACCATCCCCGTGGCCGCCGCGGTAGTCTCGATCACCACCACGTTCGTAGCGGAGAGCACCCAGCCAGTGCGCGAACCGCTGGGCACCCCGTCATCCGAACGCAGCCACTTGGTCCCGTCCCAGGCGAAAACTGACTTGCGCAGCGGGGAAGGGAATATTGAGCTGCGTCGCCGCCACCCCCAGAGAAACCGCGGTCGACCACTCGCAAGCATCGGTGTCGGATTCGCCCGAATCTTTGTCGCCCTTACCTTTGGTTTTCTTCGTATCCGCTGCGGTCTTTGCCCCGGTCGAGGTCTGAGTTAGGGTCGCCCCGCCTACACCGGTTCCAGCCGCCCCGCCCGAAGTCCCGACAGTTCCGGCAGCCCCAGCAGCCCCAGCACTCCCAGCAGCCCCAGCAGCCCCAGCCTTCTCGCCTTCCGGACAACCCCGCACAAAGTCAAAGTACTCCCCGGTTCCGCCGCCCCGGCAGTATCCGTGTTCTTCAGCAAGTCCGGAATAGAAAGATACAGATTGTGCGGCATGTAGTTGAAGTTCACTCGATACGCCGCCCCGCAGCCTGGTCCTCGTTGAAACCCCGAATCCCCTCGGCCGTAACCCGGTTTTCGACCAGGGGATTCCCCCCGGAATACACCAGCAAAGCATCGAAAGGCTTTACAATCCCGATGTCGGTGGGACGCACGGAACGCACCGGGCCAATCTCGGTGGGCTGGTTGGAGTGAAAGACGGCATTGAAACGCGTCAACCCACCCTCGACCAGTTCCTCAAACACAATATCCGCGTTCTCCAAGCCGGACTGAGGCCGCGCTTGGGCAACGTTCTCTACCTTCACCGCCACAGCCGGGCGAGAAGTCTTGTCTTCGCGGGGCAAACCGGTCAGCGGCCAAGTTTCCGGCTGGGGCGCAGCAGTTTTGGCGGGTGCGGTTTTATCCGCCGCGGGTTCCTTCGACCCGGAACATCCCGTCGTCCCCAGAAGCGAGGCGGATACCATGATTCCCGCGAAAACAGTTAGAATCTTTTTGGGCATGGCTGTGGCAGATCTTCCTCGCAAAGGCGCGCGCCCCCCGCACTCCTTTAGGTGTGTCGCAGGGCCAGGAAACACGGATTCTCGCAGGTCAGCCATAACTAAAAAAGTTAACGCTTCGGGAAGGTGAAACAAGTGAGTGACACAGCAAAACGCGGGGTTCCGGTCCGTTTCCGCATCATGACCGGCGGGACGCGCCCGGCCGACGTGGTGAACCTGGCCGAGGCCCTGTCTGCCCTGGTGGAGCCACTTTTGACCCCCGAAGAACGCCTGCGCCGCGAAGGCCAAGGGTGGGTTGACGACTACGATTGGGGCTACGACGAAGAGGACACGGCCGCGGTTCCGAGGGACGAGGACGGCGGCGCGGCTCCCGTTTCGGGTGCTGCCCCCGGCGAGGACGGCGGCGCGGCTCTCGGCCAGAACCTGGCGCGGGTGGGGGTGGATACCAGCGAGGACGGCGACTCGGCGAACAGCACTTCCGCAGCCGGCTCGTCCCAGCCGCAAGACGAACTCCCCACTCCCCCGCTTCCCGCCACTATTCCAGCCGACGCCGTTAACGCAAACCCCAACCACGCGACCCCGACGGGAACCTCGACGGGAACCTCGACCCCGGAAAACACCGACGCCTCCGCCGCGCCCAAGGTGAAGGAGATTTTGGTGCCAATCGCGCGGGGGCTGGACCCCGAAACCGCACGGCGGCAGCTGACGCAGCGCATCAGCGGGCCGCTGCCGGCCAAAACCGCGCTGATTATGCAGACTTCCGGGTCAACCACCGGGACGGGGCATCTGGTGGGGCTTTCGGCTTCGGCGCTGGTGTCTTCGGCGCGTTCGACCATTGCGGCGCTGGGGCGGCCGGGGAGGTGGATCTTGGCGCTGCCGGTGGAGCACATCGCGGGTTTCCAGATCCTGACGCGCTCTATTCTGTCGGGCACCAAGCCGGTAATCGTTGATATTTCGCGCGGATTTGACCCCAATGCGCTGGTGCGCGCGGTGGAGCGCGCCACCAGCGACCCCGAGGTCCCCGCCTATCTGTCGCTGGTGCCGACTCAGGTTTCCAAGATTCTGGACCTGGGCGGAGAGCCAGTGGAGGCGCTGGCGAAGCTGGACACCATCTTGGTGGGAGGCGCGGCTTTTACGCCCTTCCTGGCGGACCGGGCCAAGGCAACGGGTTGGCACGTGGTCGAAACTTACGGCATGACCGAGACTTGCGGAGGCTGCGTTTATGACGGAGTGCCGCTGCTGGGGATGCAGGTTTCCACCGTCGGGGACCAGATTTGGATCTGCGGCACCACCATGATGGAGGACTATCTGGAAAAGCCGGCGAGGGTCGGCACGGCGGGTGCGGAAGCCGAAAGCCACTGGGTACAGATGGGTCCCCGGCGCTGGTTCCGCACCTCGGACACCGGGCGGATGGAGGGCCCGCGCCTGATAATCCAAGGCCGCACCGACGACGTCATCAACACCGGCGGCGTGAAGGTACACGCCTCGGCGGTCGAGGAATCCGCCCGCAGCGTCAGCGGTGTAGGCGAGGTCTGCGCAGTAGGCCTGCCCGACGCGCGCTGGGGCGAGCTGGTCACCGCGGTCGTGGTGCCCAGCCAAGATATCGACATGGACCTTTTGGCGCCGATGCTGGGTTCGCCTTCCTCGCTGGGGGTGCGCGACGGGCACGGCGGAGTGGCCGAACCGGACTCGCTGGCGGCGCGAATCCGCACCGCGGTCACGGCCGAACTGGGCACCGCCCACGCCCCGCGCGTCGTGGTTGTAGTGCAACGCCTACCCTTGCTGACCAACGGAAAAGTCGACCGCATCGAAGTCGCCGAAGTCGCCAAACGCGAGCTGCGCGCGGGGCGCGCCTGGGTGCGCTGAAACTGGAAAGTGCCCGGGTCGTGGCCTAGCGGAAAACCAGCGCGACGGCGGTAACCACCGGGAAAGATAACAGTGCAGAAAGCACCATAGCGTTGCGTGCCAAATCCACTCCGGCGTTGAATTTCATGGCGAAAGCAAAGACATTATTCGCCACCGGGAAAGTTGCAGCCACCATCGAAGCCAGCCGCAGCGGACCGCTGACCCCCAGAGCCAGGCACAGCAGATACACCACCAGCGGGCTCAAGATCAGCTTGAAGAACAGCACGGAACTGAGTGCTCCCCAACCCTGGCGCAAGTCGCGCAGAGAGGACCGCGAAGCGTTTATCCCCACCGCCAACATCAGCATCGGAACCACCGCGGCGGCCAACATCTCGACCGGTTGCTCCAACACCGGCCACAGCGGGATTCCCGTAGCGCTCCACAACAAACCCAAGGCCATCCCCCACAGCGGAGGCTGGAACAGCACCACGCGGAAACCCTGCCAGAACCGGCGCAAAACCCCGCCTCGGCTAGAAGCGAGGGCAGGGACCTCGACCGGGGACTGCGCGGGAGAGGACGCCGACGCGGTGGCGGGCCTCGACCCAGGGGGCGGTTTGACGGCCCAGCAGGAAGAAGCTGAACGGCATAGGGATACCCAGCTGGAACAGCATGATGGCGGCGCCGAGGGTGGGGTCCCCGACGATGGCGATGAGGTAGGGGATGCCGATGTTGCCGGCGTTGGTGTAGCTGGCGCAGAGGGCGGCGATGGTTTTGCTCGCCGTCGCGGAGTTTGAAGACCCAGACGCCCAGCGCATAGAACAAGGCGTATAGGATGACGGCCGAAAGGAAGTTCACCAGCAGAGCCGGGGAGAATACCTGGGAGATGTGGGCGGTGGAGACCGCGTGGAACACCATGGCGGGAAGCGGCAGGGCAAAGCAGATTTTGGTGATGGCGGTGTCGGAGCCGGGAGGGGCGACGCCCAGTTTTGCCAAGATCCATCCCGCCAGGATGAGTGCCAGCAGGCTCCACAGTGCGATCAAGACTTCCGTCATGCTTTTATCCTACGTCTGTTGGGGCGTGGGGGATTCCGCGCTCTTGGACGGGGGCGCCGGAGGGGCGCCGCAGCGGCGCGCATAAAACTGCAAAAAAACCATGCCCGACCGGGCAAAAACCCAGCCCCGAAGTCGAAATCTGCAGTTTTATGTACAGCACTCCCGATAGAACTTTGGCGGCGGCGCGCTGGGCTAAACTACAGGGGTGAAGACTTCCCCCGCGCAGCCCCAACCCGGCCAAGACTCTGTCCCGGATTCCGCCGCAATTGCGGACTTTGCAGAAACCGCGTCTGCTAAAGACACGCAAAGCCCCAGCACGCCAGCCAGCCCCCAGACGCTCTCGGCCAAGCCCGCGACGCCCACACCCGCTACCAAAACCCGCCCCAAACCTAAGAAAACCTGGCAACGCATCAAGAGCCGCCTGCAGCGCAAGGCCGGGGTCTTCCTGGCACCCGACGGCGCCGACCCCGACGCGCGCATCGCCCAGGAAAACCTGCCTGCCCCCGACGGGCTGGACACCTGGCCGGCGGGAATGAGATTCGGGCTGGGACTGTCGCTGATGTTCGCGGTGTTCCTGGGGCTTTCCGCGATTTCCGATGTCTTCATGCCTACTTTCCTGGCGCTGTGCCTGACGGTGACACTGCGCCCGATTTCCTCGGCGATGGTGAATCACCGCGTGTCGCCCGGGCTGGCGGCCGCAGTAAACCTGGTGCTGCTCTTTGCGATTCTGGGGGCGATGGTCGCGATGATGATCTACGCGCTGACCGCGCTGATCACCGTGCTGCCGCAATACACAGACGACATCACCGCGCTATACAACCGCGCAGTCTCACAGATAAATGACTGGGGCCTGGACACGAACCGTTTCCTCAAACCGCCGCGCTCCATCGACCCCGGACCGGTCTTCGCGTGGGTGTCCTCACTGGTGTCGGGGCTATCCTCGGCGGGAACCACGGCCTTCATCCTGGTGATGGTCTCAATCTTCGTGGTGGGCGACCTGGTGGTGCTGAAACACCGCGGCGAGGAACTGGCCTTACACGCGCCCGGCCTGGCGAAATCTCTGGGAGACTTCAACCAGGGAGTACGCACCTATCTGCTGTGGTCCACCGTACTGGGCCTGGTGGTGGCGGCCTGCGACTACGTGGTGATGCTGATCGTCGGGGTCCCGCTGCCCTTCACCTGGGCGGTCCTGGCTTTCGTGGCGAACTACGTTCCCGCCGTAGGCTTCATCTTCTCTATGATCCCCCCGCTGATCTTGGCGCTGCTGACCTTGGGGGTCTGGGAGGCAGTCGTCGTCGCCGTGGCCTACGCCGTAATCGCCTTCTTCTTCTTCAACGTAATCATGCCCAAGTTCGCCGGCAACGCCGTGGGCTTGAACCCGACCGTGACCTTCCTGTCCTTGATTGTCTGGAGCGCCGTGATGGGACCCCTCGGCGCGCTGCTGGCCGTGCCGCTGACGCTGTTCATGAAGGCCATCTTCGTCGACGCCGACCCGCGCACGCAATGGATAGACGTGTTCTTCCGCCCCACGGATTTGCCCGCCGGGGACTGAAGTTTCTGCGCTAGCTACGGTTTCGGTTCGGGGTTGTCCTAGTCGAGGTCGGCGTCGGGGTTTTTGCCGGGGTTAGGTTTGTTGTCCGGTTCGGGGGCCGGGTCGAGGTTCGGGTCGAGGTTCGGGGGGTAGTTCCCCGATTCCTGGTTGGGGGTGAATCCTTTCGAGTCGGGGGCCTGGTGTCGCGACTTCTCTTCGGCTTCGCGCTGTTTGCGCTGGTACTCCTCGCGCTGTTTATCGCGCAGACGACGTGAAACTTCCTCGAGGAACTCGGGGTCGTCGTCGGGAGTATGGGGCTGCGCTTTGGGTTTTTCCTTGCCGAACTTCAACGGCATGGATTCGTCGCTGGACCAAACATTAGGTTCGATGCGTCCACCTTTCGCCTCGGCGGCGGCGACTCGAGAAACGATGATCCAAGCTATCGGCCCCAATACGCTGAGCATCAGAATCACCAAGATCCATAAAATCTTCGGCAGTTTGCCCGGCATATTGTCAGAAGGGGTACGAATACAGTCCAGCAGCGCATAAATCGTCACCGCCAGCCATAGCAACGCGAGAATAACCCTAACCACGCATTTCATGATAGCAACTTGCCCTCCTCCGCGCCTGGGACAAACCTAAACCCCAAACCCAAACCTCGAACCTCGCCCCGGCAAAGCCCCAACCCCACCCCCGAACCTCGCCCCGGCAAAACCCCGGCTACCTAAAACGCGAGGACCCCGGGAACCATGCCCGGGGCCCTCGCCCGATGAAGTTATCTACACCAGAACCGTGATCAGATCCCGAAGAAGTTCAGGTCCAGGTCGATGGGGCTGTCGTCGTAGAGACCGAAGCCCGTGGTGTCGGTGTAAGGCAGCTGTGCCATCAGGACTTCGCGGCCCTTTTCCGAGGGGTTGATTTCGGCGTGGCGGTAGCGCAGCAGGCCGGTGCCGGCCGGGATCAACTTGCCCAGGATGACGTTTTCCTTCAGGCCCGACAGCGGGTCCGCGATGCCGTTCATGGCGGCTTCGGTCAGGACCTTGGTGGTTTCCTGGAAGGAGGCGGCCGAGAGCCAAGAATCCGTGGCCAGCGAGGCCTTGGTGATGCCCATCAGCTCGTTGCGTGCCTCGGCGGGGTTCTTGCCTTCGGAGAGGACCCGCTTGTTTTCGGCGCGGAACCGCATCTCGTCAACCAGTTCACCGGGCAGCAGCGCGGTGTCGCCAGACTCCAGCACGGTGACGCGGCGCAGCATCTGGCGCACGATCACCTCGATGTGCTTGGCGTGAATGTCCACACCCTGGGAGTGGTAGACCTGTTGGACCTCGGCCACCAGCGAGCGCTGGGTTTCGTTCTTGCCCTTGACGCGCAGCAGCTTCTTGGGGTCGATCGGGCCTTCGGTCAGGCGTTGGCCGACTTCGACGTGGTCGCCGTCGGACACCAGCAGACGTTGGCGGCGCGACACCTCGATATGCAGGTCTTCCTTGCCGTCGTCGCGGGTCACCACGACCTCGCGCTGCTGGGCCGGGTCGTCCACAATCGTGATGCGGCCAGCGGCTTCGGTGATAGTGGCTTCGCCCTTGGGGGTGCGTGCTTCAAAGAGCTCCTGGACGCGGGGCAGACCCTGGGTGATGTCCGAGCCGGACTGGGCGCCACCGGTGTGGAAGGTACGCATCGTCAGCTGGGTGCCTGGTTCGCCGATGGACTGGGCGGCGATGATGCCGACGGCCTCGCCGATGTCCACGCGCTTACCCGTCGCCAGGGAACGGCCATAGCAGGCCGCGCAGGTACCTACCTGGGCGTCACAGGTCAGCACCGAACGCACGGTGATTTCCGTGATGCCCGCCTGGAGGAGGCGCTTGATGGCGACATCCCCCACATCGGAACCCGCCTCCAAAACGACGTTACCGTCCTCGTCCACCGCGTCCCTCGCCAAAGTCCGAGCAAATGCAGTGGTTTCAACGATTTCGTCGCGTTCGACCGTGCCGTCTTCCTGCCTTTGGCCGATGACGATCTTGAGGCCCTTCTTGGTGCCGCAGTCGCTTTCGCGCACAATCACGTCCTGTGAAACGTCGACCAGGCGGCGCGTCAGGTAACCGGAGTCCGCGGTGCGCAGCGCCGTGTCGGCCAGACCCTTGCGGGCGCCGTGCGTGGCGATGAAGTACTCGAGCACCGAAAGGCCTTCGCGGTAGTTCGACTTGATGGGACGTTCAATCAGGCGCTGTTTCGGGTCGGACACCAGGCCACGCATACCCGCGATCTGGCGGATCTGGGACCAGTTACCGCGCGCCCCGGACTTTACCATGCGGTAGACCGTGTTGCGCTCGGGGAAGTTGTCTTCCATGGCCTTGGCAACTTCGGCGGTGGCCTGTTCCCAAATCTGAATCAGTTCGGAATAACGGTTTTCCTCGGTGATGGCGCCCATGTCGAAGTCTTCCTGGATGTCGGCCGCCATCTTTTCGTACTTTTCCAGGATTTCGGGCTTCTTGTCCGGACCCACCACGTCGGTGAAGGCGATGGTGATGCCCGACCAGGTCGCCCAGTGGAAACCGAAGGACTTCAGCGCATCCAGGGACTCGCCGATTTCTACCTTGGGGTAGCGTTCGGCCAGGTCGTTGACGATTTTGCCCAGGACCTTCTTGTCTACCACTTCGTTGACGAAGGGGTAGTCGCGCGGCAGCGCGTCGTTGAAGACCACGCGGCCCAGCGAAGTTTCCAGTTCGAAGCGGTCGCCTTGCTGCCAGCCGGCGGGCATCTCCATGTCCTCGGGCGGGAAGTCGCCGGCCTCCATGCGGATGATGCAGGTCTCGTTCAAAGCCAGGTCGTCGCGGTCGTAGGCCAGCTGGGCCTCGGCCGGGGAACTGTAGTACTTCAGGGCGGGCTTTCCGTCGGCGTCCAACTTCGGGGCGTGGATCATGTCCGGATCCGGTTCCGAGGTCAGGTGGTACAGCCCGATGATCATGTCCTGAGACGGCATGGTTACGGGGCGTCCGTCGGAAGGCTTCAAGATGTTGTTCGAGGACAGCATCAAGACGCGCGCCTCGGCTTGCGCTTCGGCCGAGAGCGGTACGTGCACTGCCATCTGGTCGCCGTCGAAGTCGGCGTTGAAGGCGCCACAGACCAGTGGGTGCAGCTGGATGGCTTTACCTTCTACCAGCAGCGGCTCGAAGGCCTGGATACCCAGGCGGTGCAGTGTAGGTGCACGGTTGAGCAGCACCGGGTGGTTGGTGATGACCTCGTCCAGGACGTCCCACACCGCCGAAGAACCACGTTCCACCATGCGCTTGGCGGCTTTCACGTTCTGGGCTTCGCCGGTTTCCACCAGCACCTTCATTACGAAAGGCTTGAACAGTTCCAGGGCCATATCCTTGGGCAAGCCACACTGGTGCAGCTTCAGCTGCGGACCCACCACGATCACGGAACGCCCGGAGTAATCCACGCGCTTACCCAGCAGGTTTTGGCGGAAACGGCCTTGCTTACCCTTCAACATATCCGACAGCGACTTTAACGCACGGTTACCCGGCCCCGTCACCGGCCGTCCTCGACGACCGTTATCGAACAGCGCATCCACCGATTCTTGCAACATACGCTTTTCGTTGTTGACGATGATGTCCGGGGCCTGCAAGTCCTGGAGGCGGCGCAGACGGTTGTTGCGGTTGATGACGCGGCGGTAGAGGTCGTTGAGGTCGCTGGTCGCGAAACGGCCGCCGTCCAGCTGCACCATCGGGCGCAAGTCCGGGGGGGATGACCGGGATGGAATCCAGCACCATCGCCGAGGCCGGTTTGCCGGTCTTGAGGAAGGCGTTGATGACCTTCAGACGCTTCAAGGCGCGGGTTTTCTGTTGCCCGGTCTTGGTTTCGACGATTTCCTTCAGGGATTGGGCTTCGCCTTCCAAGTCGAACGACACCAGGCGGTCCTTTACCGCCTGGGCGCCCATCCCGCCTTTGAAGTAGGTGCCGTACAGCGCGTGCATCTCGCGGTACAGGACCTCGTTGCCTTCCAGGTCGCCCACCTTCAAGGTCTTGAATTTTTCCCAAACCTCGTCGTGCAGCTTCAGGTCGGCTTCGGCCTGGTGGCGCAGCGCCTTCATTTCTTTTTCGGCAGCGCGGCGTACCTTGTCGATTTCGGACTTTTCCCCGCCTTCCTTTTCGAGGGCCGCCATCTCTTCTTCCATGCGCTGGGCGCGTTTTTCGATGTCGAAGTCGCGGTTCTTTTCGATCAGGGCGCGCGCGGCGTCGGATTCCTTCTGCATATCGGCGAGGTCCTTGTGGCGGCGGTCCTCGTCCACCCACGTAATCATGTAGGCGGCGAAGTAAATCACCTTTTCGAGGTCCTTCGGTGCGAGGTTCAAGAGGTACCCGAGTCGAGAGGGTACGCCTTTGAAGTACCAGATATGGGTAACCGGCGCGGCCAACTTGATGTGGCCCATGCGCTCGCGGCGAACCTTCGAGCGGGTAACCTCTACGCCGCATCGTTCACAGACGATGCCCTTGTAACGCACGCGCTTGTACTTTCCGCACGCGCACTCCCAGTCCTTGGGGAGGGGCCAAAGATCCGTTCGTCGAACAGGCCTTCTTTCTCTGGCTTCAAGGTGCGGTAGTTGATGGTTTCCGGTTTCTTCACCTCGCCATAAGACCAGGAGTTGATGTCGTCCTCAGTCGCCAGACTGATCCAGAGCTTGTCGAACTTATTCGCATCCAACATATTGTTTCTCTTTCCTTTTCTTCCTGGTCAGCTTAGATTTCGTCCACGTCAATCACGACGCCCGGGGCGTTGGGGCGCCTGGACAGGTCGAAGCCCAAGTCCTTGGCGCCGCGCGAGGCCTCGTCTTCGTCGTCGCGCAGGTCGATGGCGTTGCCCGCCATGTCCAGCGCTTCAACGTTCAGGCACAGGGAACGCATTTCTTGCATCAACACCCGGAAGGATTCCGGGATACCGGGTTGGGGCAGGTCCTCGCCGCGAACAATGGATTCGTAGACGCGCACGCGGCCCTGGACGTCGTCGGACTTCACCGTCAACAGTTCCTGCAGGGCGTAAGCCGCGCCGTAGGCCTCGAGGGCCCACACCTCCATCTCGCCGAAACGCTGGCCACCGAATTTGGGCCTTACCGCCCAGCGGCTGCTGGGTAATCATCGAGTAAGGACCGGTGGAACGCGCGTGAATCTTGTCGTCCACCAGGTGGTGCAGCTTCAACATGTACTTGTATCCCACCGCAATCGGGTAGGGGAAGGGCTCGCCGGAACGGCCGTCGAAAAGCTGGGCCTTGCCGTTGGCGTTGATCAGCGGCTGGTCAAAGTCATCGCGGACCCGAGTGTTGGAAAGCAGCCCGGTGATGACGTCGGCCTGGGCACCGTCGAACACCGGGGTGGCGACGCGCTGTCCCGGTTCGGATTTCTCCAGCGGCACGTGCTTGGCCCATTCTTCTCCCTTGGCGAGGGCGTCGGTTACGTCCCAGCCTTCGTGCGCCAACCAGCCCAGGTGGTACTCGAGTACCTGGCCGATATTCATACGACCCGGCACACCCATCGGGTTTAAGATGATGTCTACCGGGGTGCCGTCAGCCAGGAACGGCATGTCTTCCACCGGCAGAATCTTTGAGATACAACCCTTGTTGCCGTGGCGTCCCGCCATCTTGTCACCCACCGTGATCTTGCGGCGCTGGGCGATGTAGACACGCACCATGTGGTTCACGCCGGGAGCCAGTTCGGAGTTTTCGTCATCGGCGGTGAACTCCTTCACCGCGATGACGATGCCAGATTCGCCGTGGGGTACGCGCAGCGATGTGTCGCGGGCTTCGCGGGCTTGCTCGCCCAAGATGGCGCGCAGCAGGCGCTCTTCGGAGGTCAACTCGGTCTCGCCCTTGGGCGTAACCTTACCCACCAAGATGTCCCCCGGCGGTAACCTCGGCACCCACCCGAATAATGCCGCGTTCGTCGAGGTCCTTACGGGCGGCCTCGGAAACGTTAGGAATGTCGGCGGTGATTTCTTCGGGTCCCAACTTGGTCTCGCGGGCGTCGATTTCGTGTTCCTCGATGTGGATCGAAGTCAACAGGTCCTCGGAAACCACGCGCTGGGACAAGATGATGGCGTCCTCGTAGTTCAGGCCTTCCCAAGACATGTAGGCGACCAAGAGGTTCTTCCCCAGTGCCATTTCTCCGCCGTCAGTGGCGGGACCGTCGGCGATAACGTCTCCGACTTCCAGGCGCTGGTTCAGGTCCACCACGACCTGCTGGTTATAGCAGTTGCCCTGGTTGGAACGCTGGAACTTTTCGATGCTGTAGACGTCGGTCTTTCCGGCGTCGTTGTGCACCTTGACGATGTCGGCGCTGACTTCGGTAACCACACCGGCGGCCTTCGCCACCACCACGTCACCGGCGTCAACCGCGGCGCGTTTTTCGATGCCGGTACCCACCAGCGGTGACTCGGTGCGCAGCAGCGGCACGGCCTGGCGCTGCATGTTCGCGCCCATCAGAGCGCGGTTCGCGTCGTCGTGCTCCAAGAAGGGAATCATGGCGGTCGCCACCGACACCATCTGGCGGGCGGAAACGTCCATCAAGTCAACGTCCTTGGCCGGAATCAACGCCGGTTCGCCACCGGTCACGCGACACAACACGTTTTCCTCGACGAAAGAACCGTCCTTCTTCAGTTCGGCCGAGGCCTGGGCGATGTTCTTGTGTCCCTCGTCGTCAGCGGTGATGTAGCGGATTTCTTTGGTGACCTTGCCGTCCTTGGCCACGCGATAGGGAGTCTCGACGAAACCGAAGGGGTTGATCCGCGCGAAGGTCGCCAGCGAACCGATCAGGCCGATGTTCGGGCCTTCAGGGGTTTCAATGGGGCACATGCGTCCGTAGTGCGAGGGGTGCACGTCGCGGACCTCCATACCCGCGCGGTCACGGCTCAGACCGCCGGGGCCCAGCGCCGAGAGGCGACGCTTTGTGGGTCAAGCCGGCCAGCGGGTTGTTCTGGTCCATGAACTGCGACAGCTGCGAAGTGCCAAAGAACTCTTTGATGGCCGCCACGATGGGACGGATATTAATCAGCGAGTTCGGGGTGATGGCTTCCATGTCCTGAGTAGACATGCGTTCGCGCACCACGCGTTCCATGCGGGACATACCGGTGCGCATCTGCAGCTGGATCAGTTCGCCCACCGCGCGCACGCGGCGGTTACCGAAGTGGTCGATGTCATCGGTAGAGATCCGCAGCTCGGCGGGCTTTCCGGCGGCGTCGGTAACGGTGACGGTGTCCTCTCCCGCACGCAGGGCCAGCAGATAGCGGAAAGCCGCCACGATGTCGCCCAGGTCCAGGATGCGTTGTTCCATATCCGCATCCATCCCCAGCTTTTTGTTAATCTTGTAGCGGCCAACTTCGGCCAGATCATAGCGCTTGGGGTTGGTGTAGAAGTTGTGCAGCAGGGCTCGGCCGGCTTCGGCTGAGGGCGGTTCGCCGGGACGAATCTTTTTGTAGATATCGTTCAGGGCCTGGTCCTGGGTTTCAATGTCGCCGTCTTTCTCCAGGGTTTCCAGCATCAAGGGGTAGTCCGCGAAAGCCTCGCGGATTTCCGCCGCGCTCATCCCCATGGCTTTAAGGAAAATAGTGGCGGACTGTTTGCGCTTGCGGTCGATGCGTACCCCCACGGTGTCGCGCTTGTCGATCTCCAGTTCCAGCCACGCCCCGCGTGAAGGGATTACCTTGCCTACGTAGATGTCTTTGTCCGAGGTCTTATCCGCGGTCTTTTCGAAGTAAACACCGGGCGAACGCACCAGCTGCGACACCACGACACGCTCGGTGCCGTTGATGATGAAAGTGCCACGCGGAGTCATCAGCGGGAAGTTCCCCATGAACACGGTCTGGGTTTTGATTTCCCCGGTTTCGTTGGTGATGAATTCCGCCGTGACGAACATGGGTGCGTCATAGGTCAGGTCCTTGTCGCGGCACTCCTCGATGGTGTAGCGCGGGTCGTCCAAGGTGTAGTCCTTGAAAGACAGGCTCATGGTGCCGCCGGCGTCCTCGATGGGGGACATCTCGTTCAGGACTTCTTGCATCCCCGAAGTGGTGGGGACGTGCTTGTCTCCGGTCTTCTGGGCTTCTTCTACGCGGGCTTTCCACGCGTCGTTTCCGAGGAACCAGTCGAAGGATTCGGTCTGGAGCCCCAACAAATTCGGGGGCGTCATCGGTTCTTGAATTTGGGCAAAGGACACCCGTTCAGGTGCGGTGGTTGCGGTCAAGGTTTCCCTCTCCTTTTTTCGCTTTTCCGTGGGGTCCACGTCTCGAGGTCGCTCGTGCAGGACCGGGGTCGGCCTGCGGAAGCGGTGTAGAGGGTGGTAGCCCGTTGTATTTCGCGCGACGGCGCTGAACAGTCGGCTCCTCGCAACACCTGGCGGCAGCTTGTTTGCGCTGACAAAACTGCTTATCTCAGGCGGCCTCGAACACGACACGCGCAAAAAGTGATTCTACCATTTTTGATTGCGCGGCGGTAATGGGGGCTTTGGAGCTTTGGGTCTTATGGCTGGTTTGCTCCGTGTTTCGGGGTCGGCCGGGAGCGGCCCTTGCAGCTACGAGGGAGCACCCTCCCCACCAGCCCGATCCGCCCCACCAACAATCGGGACCCAAGGCCCAACCAAGCACCGCCAAAGCTGACCTAAAATTGTAGCCAAGCGGTGTAAACAAAAAGGTTTGCGCCCCAAGGACACACACAGAGAGATAAGCGTCATGTTGTTTTCAGGTTTACGGCGAAAACGCCGTGTGGCAGTGGCTGGGATGGATCATGGTTTTCGTGGGACTGATTGTCTGCAACGAGTGCACGTCGCACGAAGGCTGGCGGCATCATCATCTTCATGGTGGTGCCGGCCTTGCTGACGCTCTACTTCCTCGCAATCTATATTGGGTGTGGCTGGGCGCACAATGGGCGCTGAACAACCCGACCTACGTCCACATGGGCTCATGGTTCCACTATGCAAAACTCTATGCCGCGACCGCAGGTTGCATCGGGTTCATCATCTTGAAGTATCACTGGGGTTCGCTGGGCAAGGCCCACTGGTTCAAAGCTTTCCCCTTCGTCATCGTGGCAATCAACATCCTTATCGCCGTGGTCTCCGATTTTGAATCCGCCATACGCGCCTGGGGCACAACCTGGGTTTCCATCGAAGGCATCACCCTGATGGGTGGATGGCACAACATCTTCAACGGCGTAGCGGGCTTGCTAAATATCTTCATCATGACCGGCTGGTGGGCGATCTATTCCTCACACAAAGGCAAAGACATGCTGTGGCCAGACATGACTTGGGTCTTCATCATCACCTACGACCTGTGGAACTTCTGCTACACCTATAACTGCCTACCGACTCACGCCTGGTACTGCGGTCTGGCACTGCTGCTGGCACCCACAGTCGCGAACGCGCTGTGGAACAAAGGCGGCTGGATCATGAACCGGGCCTTTACCCTGTCGATGTGGTGCATGTTCGCCCAGGTCTTCCCCATGTTCCAGGACTACTCGCGCTTCAGCACCGATTCGGTGAACAACCCCAACGTGAACCTGACGGTTTCGGTCGTGGCTCTGGTGGCGAACATCCTGGGACTGGGCTACGTCATCTATCGCTCGCGAAAGCTGGGCGTCAACCCCTACACTCACGAAGTCTTTGTCGGAACCCGCGACTACGAGGCCGCGATGGCACGGCGCGAGGCCGCGTGAACATTCGAGGAATTCCCAATCCCGATTCTGCATTGAAACGCAAAGGCGTTCATAAAACTGCAAAAACCGCATTGCGAACCTCGGTATCCGCTGAAAATCATCGAAATTTGCAGTTTTATGTACAGGGCAGCCGGACCCCACCGCCACGATGCCTCGGCACTAAGGCTAAATCGCCGCAACACCGAAGCGGAAACACGCCCTCGCCCCGGGACGAAGCACGCGCATCCCCACACCACTGCGCAGCATGTCGGGCGGGCAAGTCATCGGCTCGACGGCGATAGCGCGCCCCACCCCGGGGAAACCCGCATCCTCCCCGTAGGGCCCACCCGGATCGGCGGTGTAGACCTGAATCCAACGCGCCCAGGACCCGGCCCACAACCGCACCCCTGCCCCGTCTGGACCAGTCAGGCACGCCTCGAAAGACGCCTCCGCTCCTGCACGAAACGCATGGTCCAGCCACAAACCCTGCGCGGCAAACTCCCGTTTTGCCAGCGCTGCATCGCCGCCAACGCCACCCGCACCCTGACCACCCGCGGGCAACACCGCCGACAGAACCTCCGCAGCGTCCACCTCCACACCCGCGGGCAAGTTGCGCGCATCAAGCGGCAGGCAGGACACGGCCGGCAGCCGCACCCGGCAATCATCCAGCGCGGCCCCCTGCGCGCTGAGGTAGGGGTGCCACCCAAAACCGAAAGGGCAGTCCCGGTCGCCTCGGTTGGTCGCGCTGAATTCCCCGACGAGGCCGTCCTTGGCGTCAAGCGCCCAAGTTGCGCGGTACTCCAGCGGCCACGGCCATCCCGGTTCCGGCCCCATCTGCAGTTCCAGGGTGAGACGGGTCGATTCGGTGGTCGAGGTATTGCCGGGTGTCGAGGCCGTCGCTGAGGATGCGCCGGGGGTTGCGGTCCCGGCCCGACCAGCAGCCTTGGCCCATTCCCAGTCGCGCACACGCACGAAACCGTGATTCGCGTTGTGGTTGGCCGGCTCGGTAAGCTCCAGTTGGTGCAGCTGACCACCGAAAACGAAGGCCCCATCGGCCACGCGGTTCGGCCACGGAGCCAGAAAATCTCCCGCGCAGCCCCGCGCTCCTCCCAGCTCGTCACGGGCGGCCTCGCCATCACCGGGATCCAGCACCAGCGCCCGACCCCGCCACGTCAAGGCTTTCAACGCCCCGCCGCGCCGCGCAACCCGTGCCCGATACTCGCCCGAGGCCAGGTCGATTACGTCGGCCATAGCGCGGACGTCCCGCTGTTATCGGGCAAAAAAGGAAGCGAACAAGCTCTGGGGTTTGCGCTGGTCCTCGGGGCAAGTGCACCACTGCCCTTCCGGCACCGCAGCCTTCACCGAATCCACGTGCATGCCGCATCCCGTCCAAGTCGTCTTGCCACAGTTAGAGCATCTCACTGGCGAACACATAGCGTTCCTTTCTGCAATCTTGACCTGCCCTCAATTCTGACACGTTCCGAGGACAGTTATGGCCCGGTTTCGAGGGCCGCCGCCCGGCCCGGTTGCGAGGTCGCGTTACGTGCGCCGCGCCCGCGCAACCTCGCTCCTTACATCTCGAGGACCTCGCCGGGGTTCGCGAAGTGCGCTGCAAAGACAGTGTTGACCCCGCCAGTCAATATTTTAGCATGGATTTCGTTTGCCGCCAATATGTTTGCGGCCAGCCAGGCGGTTTGTCCGCTTTCGTCGCAAAGGTACACGACGCCGTCTGGCGCGCCGGTGGCCATATCACGCAGTTCATCGATACGGTCGCGCAGTTGCGTCTGCGGCACATTGACGGCTCCGCGCAGGTGCCCGCCGCGGAACTCGACGGCCGGGCGCACATCCACCAGGAGCGCGCCGGCAGGCAGTCGGGAAAACTCGGACGCCTGCCACAACTCCAACCGTCCGCTCAACACATTTTCCGCCACGTACCCCAAAAAATTCACCGGGTCTTTGGCACTGCCATACGGGGGTGAATACGCCAGGTCTAGGTCAATCAAATCCGGCGCGGTCATCCCCGCTCGCAGCGCCACGGCCAGGTCATCGATGCGCTTGTCCACACCGTTTCCGCCGATTCCTTGGGCTCCCAAAATCCGCCCGTCCTGTGCGTCGAAGTGCAACAGCAGCTGCATGGGCTGCGCCCCGGGCAGGAAAGTCCCGTGGTCGGTGGGGTGGGTGAAGATGGTGTGATGCGCGATGCCAGCCGCCTGCAATTCGGCCCGATTCACCCCGGTGCACGCCACGGTCATGGATCCGATCCGCACAATCGCAGTCCCCAGCGGCCGAGGTAGGGGCCGGGCCCGCTGCGGATCATAGATGAAGTCGGCAATCAGCCTCCCGGCGCGGTTCGTCGGCCCGGCCAGCGTGGTGGGCCGCCAGGTCCCGGTGACAGCGCCGAGTTGGGTGGTGGCGTCGCCCAGGGCGAAAACATCGGGAATATTTGTGCGTCCGTGCTGGTCAATGCGCAGATACCCGCGCGGGTCGGCCTCGACACCGGCCGCGACGAAAGCCTGCGTATTGGGCTGGACCCCGGCGGCCAGCACAATCAAGCCGGCCGGCAGCGCACTGCCGTCGCTGAGCTGCACCTCGACGAGGCCTTCCTCTGCAGTCGCGGCGGTTGCTGCGGTAGGGGCGGGGCGAATTTCCTGAACCGTGGTGCCGGTCAAAACGCGGATTCCCAAGTTCATCAAGGCGCCTTGTGCCAGATTCGCAATCTCGGGTTCGAGTCCCGGCATGACTTGGGGGGAGGCTTCAACCAGGGTGACTTCCAAGCCGCGGCTGCGCAGCGCTTCGGCGGCTTCCAGGCCGATGAAGCCCCCGCCGATAACCACCGCCTGGGTGCTGTCTTGCGCCAAGGCCGCCAGGGTCACAGCATCGTCTACCGTGCGCAGAGTGTGAACCACGGACAGTTCCAGTCCCGGGATGTCCGGGCGGGCTCCGCTGGCCCCGGGGCTCAGAATCAATCGGTCGTATCCCAGGGTTTCGCGTCCCGTCGGACCCTCTACGGTGACGGTTTTTTGTGTCGGGTCCAGGCCGACTACCTGGGTGTTCACCCGCACATCCAGGTTCAATTTATCCCGCAGCGCCTCTGGTGTATTCAGCAGCAAGCCCTCTTTCGTGGGGATTTCCCCGCCCAGGTGAAAAGGCAGTCCGCAGTTGGAAAAGGACGGATAAGGCCCCTTTTCGAAACGATGATTTCGTCGGTTTCGCACAGGCGTCGGGCGCGCGCGGCGAAAGACAGTCCCCCGGCTACCCCTCCAACTACTATCAGTCGCATGTTTCCCTCCTGTAAATCTATCCGTGGCTCTAGACCAAGGCAAAGAGCAGTCCCAGCAACGCCCCGTAGGCCAGGGTCAGCAACCCGGTGTTACGCAGCACCGGCAACAGTTCCGGGCCTTTGGCCCCGCCCAGCACCGGCTTCATCGTCGCCAAGGACCCTATCCACAAGGACAGCTGCACCACGAATCCACCTCCCCATTGTAGCATACCTCCGGCGAAAATCCTGGGCCACGGCACAAAAAGCACCAGCAGCGACAGGCTGAGGGCCACCAGCACCAGCCCTACATAGACCCGCCGCGACCAGCGGTCTCCCAGTCGCACCGCCACAGTGCGTTTCCCGGATAGCGTGTCGGTGGGGATATCTCGCAAGTTATTCACCATCAGCAGCGCCACCGACAGCAGCCCAATCCCCGCGGCCAGCAGCCAGGACTGCCACGGCAGCAGTTTCGCCTGTACCCACAGGGTTCCTTGCACGGCCAGCAGCCCGAAGAACACGAAAACCAGCAGCTCGCTGAGCCCGACACCGGCATAGCCGTAGGGCCGCCGCCCCCCGGTATAGAACCACGCCGCGGGCAGCGCCACCGCGCCGCCGGCCAGCAGCCACCAGCTGTGTGTCACCGCGACGACGGCCAGCCCGGCCACCACCGCCACGGCGAAGCAAGCCACGGCGGCTGCCAGGACCTTTCTGGGGTTTTCCCCTCCGCCGACCAGCCGCGGCGGTCCCACGCGGTTTTCGTCGGTTCCGCGGATTCCGTCGGAGTAGTCATTGGCGAAATCACCCCGATCTGGAGTCCCAGCGCCACAACCAGGCACCCCAGAGCTGCCGGCAGAGACCCGGCGTCCAGCCCAAAGGCGATGCCGGTTCCCAGCAGCACCGGCGCTGCCGATGCCGGAAGTGTGCGCAGCCGCGCCCCCTCGATCCATGCCGCGAGTGTCGCCATATCTCCTCCTGTGTCTTGCCTGCTACGCCCTGACCCTGGCCTCAGCGCTGGTAGGTGCCGGTCAGGTAGGCCCGGCCCAAACCGTTGAAGAGACTTTGGAAATGCGCCGTCGCGTTCGTGGCGCTTTCCGGTTTCAGTTCCAGTTTCGCCACTGCCAAGGCATGAACGGCAAAGACATAGCGGTGGGGCCGATCCCCGGCAGGAGGGAAGGGCCCGTCATAGCCGAAGTTCCCCGAATCGTTGCGGATGTGGAAGGCCTGCGAATTGGTGGCGGCCTGCAAGGTCGCATCGTCCGTCCCTGCCCCGGCCGGCAGTTCCCTCACGGTGGCTGGCAGATTCACGATGGTCCAGTGCCAGTAACCCGAGGGGGTGGGCGCGTCGGGGTCAAAACAGCTGAGTACGAAAGATTCAGTGCCTTTAGGAACATCGCTCCAACACAGGTGAGGCGAGCGGTTCTGCCCTTCCCCGGTCAAATCGATATCCAACCTCTCGCTATCGACGAAATCGGCGCTCTGTAAGGTAAATATCGGCAGCTCCGGCAAGGCATCCCGATAGGGATGCGGCGCCAAAGGACGTTGGGATAAATCCATTCTTGACCTTTCACTTCTTTTCCCGGTCGAGGCCGTCTCTACAGTCACGTATCGAGTTCCGTCCTCGACCCGACTCCGACCCGACTCCGACGCGAGCCCGGCACCAACTCGGCACCAACACGGCACCAACTCCGAACCGGTGGCTTCGGTCCCGCCTGCAACGCGAGCTCATCTGAAGGCATCGTAGGGTCAGTTGTATTCTAGTCTCAGTGCCCATGAATTTACGCTTTTCCGCCATTTCTGAGGCTATACACCGCCCCCTGACGGCGTTACGGTGACCGGCTGCAACGCCTGGCGTGCCGCCTGTGCCAGGTTGGCCACCCCGACCAAGCGCAGGCCGTTGGGCGCCTTGAGAGATTTCACCGCTGCCCTCGGAACGATGGCGGTGGTGAATCCCAGACGCGCGGCCTCGGCCACCCGGCGTGAAACCGCCGTGCAGCTGCGGATTTCCCCGGTCAAGGACACTTCGCCGAAAGCGACCGTGCGGTTGTCGATCACCGAACCCGTTACCGCCGAGGCCGCCGCCAAAGCCACCGCCAAGTCCACGGCCGGTTCCGTGGCGCGAGCCCCACCGACAGTGGAGACATAGGCATTCATTGTTCCCAGCGGTAGCTTTTGGCGCGCTTGGAGCACCGCCAGCATCATGGAAACCCGCGAATAATCCAATCCGGAAACCGTGCGCCGAGCCGAGCCATCCGCCACCGGAACCACCAGGGCCTCTATCTCTATTGGGAGGGCGCGGCGGCCCTCGAGAGTCATGGTGATGCAGGCCCCCGAAACCGGCTGGGCTGCTTGGGAAAGGAAGAGTCCGGTAGGGTCCTCTATTCCCTGATTCCGGCTTCTTCCATTTGGAAGAAGCCGACCGCGTCGGTGGGGCCGTAGCGATTCTTTACCGCGCGCAGCAATCGCAGTTCCTCTTGACGTTCACCTTCGAACTGGCACACCACGTCTACCAGGTGTTCCAAGGTGCGTGGTCCCGCCACTGCCCCGTCTTTGGTTACGTGCCCAACCAAGATTAAGGCCATGTGACGCCGTTTCGCCGCATCTATCAGCCGCGCGGTGACCTCCCGCACCTGTGCCGGGCCACCGATGGAGGTATCTAGCAGCGGCTCAGTTAAGGTCTGGATGGAATCGACAATGCACACCCTCGGATCCACCGTGTCGATCTGGGCCAGGGCTTGATCCAGCTGTGTTTCCGCCGCCAGATACAGATCGGGTACCACCGCACCAACCCGCTGGGCGCGGGACAGCACTTGCTCGGCGGTTTCTTCGCCGGTCAGGTACAGCACCCTGCGCGAGGGATCCCCCAATTCCCCGGCCCCACGGGCCACATTGGCCGCGACTTCCAGCAACAAGGTGGATTTCCCGATGCCGGGTTCGCCCGCCAAGAGGATCACTGCACCGGGGACGATGCCACCTGAAAGCACCCGGTCGAATTCTCCCACACCGGTGGGGAGCCGACGTGACTTTTCTGTGGAGTATTCGCCGATGGGTTTGGCCGCCACTGTCGGGCGGCCAAACCCAGCGCCGGCACGACCCCCACCGGTCGCGCCCGCGGCGGCGCGCCCGGTGCGGGGTACCGAGACCTGTTCCTCTAGAGTGCCCCACGAACCGCAGCCCTTGCACTGACCCGCCCACTTGGGCCAGCTCTCCCCACAGTTCGAGCAGACGAAAACCGTTTTTTCTTTAGCCATACCCCTACCCTACTCAAGGTGCTGGAAACGAAAAACGCCTTCCAGATTTTCCGCACAATAGGCAAATCACACAAAGTCAGCCACCCGCAACCGCCACCCCGAACCTCGCCCCGCCGCGCCACCAATACCCGCAACCCCACCCCGAACCTCGCCTGGGCCACCCAACCACCAAACCTCGCCACAGCCACACACCCAAACCCTAACCACCTATAAAATTCCGAAGCGGGCCCCGACGAAAACCGCCGGAGCCCGCTTCAAATTATGTGATTATCGCTATCGACGTAAAGCCTCTAGTTTAGGACGCGTATTCCAAAGAAGTACCCGGAATCGGAACTACCTCGACACGGCCCGATTGCGAGTTTCGGCGGAACATCGCGTTGGAAATCCCAGCCAATTCATCAGCCAATACCGCGCGCGGATCGGCGATGAAACCGTATTCACCGGGGATCACGCCACCGGTGGGCATAACGTAAACTCGCGTATCGCTATTCAAGTACAACCCAGCCTCTACTTTACAGTTATCTCCCAGCGGAATCGCCAAACCAGAGTTCGCACCCATCTGGCAATTCCGTCCCAAAGAAACCCTGCGGTGGTGTCCCAGAGCCAAAGAACCAGCCGTAGAAGCACCACCGGCCACGGTACAACCATCGTCAACCGTAACTCCAGTCGACAGGCGGCCCTCGACCCGAGCCGAACCCAAAGTACCCGCGTTGTAGTTAACGAAACCGGTGTAACCGATTTGGGTACCGGGAGCCAGATACGCACCTAAACGCACCGTCTCTGAATTGGCGATACGCACATCGGAAGGAGCCACAAAACCCAACATGCGGGGAACCCGGTCTACCGAACGAACGTTTACGCCTTTGCCGTACTTTGCCATCAAACGCAAACGGGTTTCCTCGAAACCTTCGTAATCGCAAGAACCGTGGTTGGTCCAGGCAATCATCCGCATCTTTTCAAACATACCTTCCAAGTTCACTTTGTTCGGCTTAAACATACGCCAAGACAAAGCGTGCAGTCGCAGGAAAATATCTTCGACGCTGGCGGGGGCGGAATCCGCATCCACCGCCACAGTCATAACTTGGTTAGTTACCCCGCGAGCCTCGTCACGCCCCTCTAGGATACGCAACTTTTCGGTCTGCTCCGCCGCGACAGCCTGGTCAACCTCTCCGTATTGACCCTTGGGATACCAAATATCCAGTACTCGCCCGTCGAAAGTAACCGCGGCCAGGCCCACCGCCCAAACTTTTGTTGATTCCATCGTTTCCGATTCCTCTCTGAATCTTTCCATCTGTGATTCTTTCGTGCCGCCAGGACGGCAAACCCAAATTCAGCCAATCATGTTGCTTTCCCGGATGGGGTAGTGACGTTCGGTTTCACCGACATAGACCTGGCGCGGACGCGCGATGCGGGTGGTCGGGTCGGCAATCATTTCGCGGTATTGCGCGATCCATCCCGGCAGACGACCCAGCGCAAACAGCGGGGTGAACATCTTCATCGGGAATCCCATGGCCCGGTAAATCAACCGGTATAGAAGTCTACGTTGGGATAGAGGTTACGCTGAATGAAGTATTCATCCGACAGTGCGACTTCTTCCAGTTCGGTAGCCAGATCCAGCAACTCGTCCGAACCCAGTTTCGACAGCACGTCGTGCGCGGCTTTCTTAACAATCGCGGCGCGCGGGTCATAGGACTTATAGACTCGGTGACCGAAGCCCATCAACTTCACGCCATCTTCTTTGTTCTTTACCTTGTTCACGAACTGTTCAATCGTCAGGTCGGTATCGCGAATCTGGTGCAGCATCTTCAGCACGGCCTCGTTAGCGCCGCCGTGCAGCGGACCCGCCAGGGCCCCGACCCCCGCCGCCACCGAGGCGTACAGGTTCGAATTCGAAGAACCCACGAAACGCACGGTCGAGGTCGAACAGTTCTGTTCGTGGTCGGCGTGCAGAATAAAGAGCATATCCAAGGCCCCAACGATAGTCGGGTCGATGTCGTAGGACTGGTAAGGCAGCCCGAAAGTCATGCGGATAAAGTCCTCCGTGAAGCCTCGGGTGTTATCCGGGTACAGCAGTGGCAGACCTGCGGCACGCTTGGAAATCGTGGAAATCATGGTCGCCATCTTCGCTAAGAGGTGAATGGTGGCGGCTTCGAGCTCCTCGGGATTCAAGGGGTCGAGGGTGTCCTGGTGGTAGGTACCCAGGCCCGCGACACCGGCTTGGAGAATCGCCATGGGGTGCCCGTCCGAAGGAAAAGCCCCAAAGAACTGGGCGAAATCCTCGTGGAGGAGGCGGTTGCGTTGCAGCTCGGAGCGGAACTTTTCCAGTTGCTGCTCCGTGGGGAGTTCCCCGTAAATCAGCAGGTAGCTGACTTCGGTAAAGGTCGAGTACTGCGCCAGTTCCTCGATCGGGTAACCGCGGTAACGCAGAATCCCGTTGTCACCGTCGATATAGGTGATCGCGGACGCGCAGTTCGCGGTGTTCCCGAATCCGTAGTCCAGAGTGACCTTGCCGGTATCCTTCAGCAAGGTGTTCACCCCCAAACCGTCATTGCCCTGCGTCGCCGGCACCAGTGGGGTTTCGACCCGCTTGTCACCGACTTGCATGTAGTGTTCATTCTCTGTCATTGAGAACCTCCTAAGACCTGGTGGAGTTATGTTTGTGCTGTTCAGCAGCAACTTTGCCGCCTCCGCACAACATGCGGGACTTTAGTCCCTGAGTACATAATACTCCATTTTTGGAAACTTTGCCAAATTTTTATCTTCATATCGAGATAAAAATTTTCCCCGAGCGAGGCGAGGGGGTCCTCCCCCTTCCGCCTCGCCAGGGTCCGCCCCGGCCGAACCCGAGACGCGACACCAGCAAGCCTGGAAGTCAGTCCTGGGGTGGCAGGTCGGCGATCATTTGGTCGTCGTAGTCTTGGGGGCCACAACCGGACGCGCCGCCGGGGGAACCCAGGGTGTTAAAGAAATCATTGTTGGCGCGCAGGTAATCCGCCCACTTGTCAGGCAAATCGTCTTCGTAATAGATTGCTTCGGTCGGACAAACCGGCTCGCAAGCCCCGCAGTCTACACATTCCAAGGGGTTGATGTAGAGGGTCCGAGCACCTTCATAGATGCAGTCTACCGGACATTCGTCAACGCAAGCCTTGTCCTTCACGTCCACACAGGGTTGAGCAATCACATAGGTCATAGGCCCATTCTATAACTTTTCACTTTCGGCTTCCCGGGAGCAATCTCGCATCACACCCGGCGATTTCCCTGAAACTACGCGGTTTTGACGGGCGCAATCCCTCATCTAACGGGCATCTACCGGACGTGAAAGCAGGCTGTCTTAAGTGTGCGTAGCCTTGCGAAAACTACCACGAGCCAACCAGCCAAGCCAACCAGCCAAGCCCACGAGCCAGGCCAACCAACCCTAGTGCTGCCCCTCGGACTTCTGCCCCTCGGCCTGCTGCCCCTCGGACTTCTGATTGGTGCAAACCACCTTCGGGTGAGGACGCGAATAAGTGTGGGTATAGGTCTTGCGGTCGTGCTCGACCCCGTTGAGGTAGCGAATCCGCGTATTCGTCACGGTGAATCCCGGCGTGCCTCCATCCGAAGGCTTGCAGTTCGGGCTGGAATCCTCGACCACCTTGGGATAGGTGTAACCGGTGCGGGGCCCCTCGATAGATTCCACATCGTAGTACTTGGTCCCCCACAGCCGCACGTGGAAGGCACCTCCCCCGACCCAGCTCTGGACCACGACATAGTTCGGGGTCGGGTTCTTCCACTTCATGTCGATCGACCCCTCCCACAGAGTCGATTCGCGCCCGGCGGGATAGCGGCTGAACCACTCGGAATGCGGCGTGAATTCAACCAAATCCATCCCCGCAAACCAGGCCGCGTTCATCATGGTGGTGGACACCTGCGACAGGCCACCGCCCAGCCCCATCGTGTGTTTCCCATCCTGAATCACCATAGAAGGCACCCAGCCGTTCTCTACCGTGATCGGCCCCAACGCCTTCTCCAAAGAGAAAGTGTCTCCCGGGGCATAAATCAGCCCGCTTATCCGCGCCGCGCCCTGCACCAGGTTCCCAGTGCGCACCTCGTCGGCAGTCAAAGGTGTGGAAAACTCGCCAATAACTTCCTTTACCCCAGCTTTCCGCGCGGCCTCGGTGGTGAAGTCCGGCGCCTTCACCTCCAGCTGCACCTGCGCCTCACGCTGGGTAACCGAAGTGGCCGCCGCCTGGACTTTCGCCTGTATCTCTTCGGGTTTCAGCACGGAACCGTCCACTGCCTCAACCACCACGGGCGCCCCGGAATCAAAGTTGAAACTGGCGTTGACCGGGGTGACCTCCAGATTCGGCAGCGAAGACAGGGCAAATTCCCGCAGCTTCTCGCCATCCATCACGGGCTGCAGCTCGCCGTCTTTCAGCTCCCACTTGGCGTTTTGACACAGCTGCGCCACGGGCACCTCCAGGGCCTGCCTGTTGAAATCCAGCCGCACAGGCCCGCTGACCAGCGTCTTCGCTACGCCCTGCTGCGCGTGTTGCAGCTGGGCCGCGGTACTCTTCGGCTCGCTGACCTCGCCGGGCAGCTCCAGCGACTTACCCGTGCTGGCCCCACGCCACCAGTTTTCCTCCAGATAATCCCGGGCCTCCCCGGGGTCAATTTCCTTTCCCGCGGCGGGTTGCACCGCTTCGAGGTTCCCGTTATTGCAAAGGAAGTTCGCCTCGGCGGGTGCGGTTTTCAGTTCTTTTCCGGCCGCGTCGAGGGCGGCTGCAAGTTTCTTTTTCGTCGATTTTTCGAGGACAGTTCCACTCTTTGGTCCCGAAAAGTTGCCTCCCCAGCGCCACGGGATTCAGCGTGAAATCGGTTACGGCGTGAACGGTGGTGCTAAAGTCCGGGGCGAGGCCCGCGGTTACAGGGGTCGATAGTTGCGGTTTTTCCCGGCGAGGGTCACGTTAAAGGGTTTGCGCATAGCCTCGCCGAGGTCGGCGTTAAGTTTGGTGATGGCGGCTTGCGGAGTCAGGCCTCCGATTTCGACGCCGGCCAGGGTGGCCCCGTTGGGAATGCTCCCAGCCAGTGCTGCGGCGGCGCCGACATACCCCAGCACCATCACGCCTGCTCCCAGGCCCAGAGCCAGCGGCACCTTGCGAGGTTTCTGCTTCACCGAGCTACCTCCGTTACCATCTTTCACCGGCATCGCACCTCCGGCCGTCCCGGCCGCCGCGGCGCTGGCCGAAACCAAGCGCCCTGCGCCCGCAGCCCCTGCACCACCAGCACCCGCGCTCACCGGCAGAATCTCGGTGCGATCAGTTTCCTCAGTTGCCATAACACCCCTTGATGGCTATTGTTCTTTGCGCCGACGCGCCTGATCTTTCATCCGCGCTTCGGTATTCAAGATTACCTTACGAATCCGCACCGCCTCGGGAGTGACTTCCACACATTCGTCATCCGCAGCGAATTCCAAGGACTCTTCCAGGGTCAGGCGCCGCGGCGGGGTCAAGCTCTCGTAAACCTCCGCGGTCGAGGAACGCATATTGGTTTGCTTCTTTTCGCGCGTGATGTTGATGGTCATGTCTTCGCCGCGGGGATTCTCGCCCACCACCTGTCCCTCGTAAACCTGGGAAGAAGCCTCGATAATAAAGGTACCGCGGTCAGAGAGATTCATCATGGCGTAAGGCGTAGCTTGCCCGGCACGGTCCGCCACCAGGGAACCGGTGGCGCGACCTTGGATGGGGCCCTGCCACGGGGCCCAACCGGCGGAAACCGAAGAAGCGATGCCGGTGCCGCGCGTCTCGGTCAGGAATCGAGTACGGAAACCAATCAAACCGCGCGAAGGCACGGTGAAGTCCAGCCGCACCCACCCGGTGCCGTGATTCGCCACCGAGTTCATCACGCCTTTACGCAAGGCCAACAACTGGGTAACTGTCCCCAAGTATTCCTCGGGGACGTCGATAGTCATGGACTCCATCGGCTCCAGCACCTTGCCGTTTTCGCTCCGCGTCACCACCTGCGGTTTCCCGGCCGTCAACTCGTAGCCTTCACGCCGCATCTGCTCGACCAAAATCGCCAGCGCCAGCTCTCCACGGCCCTGCACCTCCCAGGCATCGGGTCGCCCAATGTCTTTGACTCGCAAGGAAACATTACCCACCAGCTCGCGCTCCAGGCGGTCCTTGACCTGGCGCGCAGTGACTTTCGCGCCTTTGACCTGCCCGGCGAAAGGCGAGGTATTAATCCCAATCGTCATCGCGATCGCGGGTTCGTCAACCTGAATCAGCGGCAGGGGTCGCGGGTCGTCTTTATCCACCAGGGACTCCCCGATGGTAATATCCTCGATCCCCGCTACTGCCACGATGTCACCCGCCGAGGCGCTGGAAGCCGGGACCCGCTCCAGGCCCTCGGTCACCAAAAGCTGCGTCACCTTCACGGTTTCGATGATGCCGTCGTGGCGCGCCCACCCCACCATCTGCCCCTGATGCAAGGTGCCGTTGTGGATCCGCAGCAGCGCCAACCTCCCCAAGAAAGGCGAGGCGTCGAGGTTCGTCACGTGGGCCTGCAGCGGCATCTGCGGGTCGTAGGTGGGACCGGGAATGTGCTGCAAAATCGCCTCAAACAAGCAGTGCAGGTCCCCGTCGGGTTGGCCGCCGTCCGGTGGTTGTCTCAGCGAAGCCCGCCCGGTTTTCGCCGAGGCATAGATAATGGGTAGTTCCAGTAATTGGTCCAGGTCGAGGCCGCCCGCCGCGTCAGACCCGGCCCCTGCGTTACCGGCTTCCAAATCTGAAGCCAGCGTCAAAAGCAGATCCGTGGACTCCGAAACCACCTCTGAAATCCTGGCGTCGGGACGATCCACCTTGTTAATCACCAGCACCACCGGCAGCTGGGCCGCCAAAGCCTTGCGCAACACGAAACGAGTCTGGGGCAGCGGCCCCCTCCGAGGCATCCACCAACAGCACCACGCCGTCCACCATGGAAAGTCCGCGTTCGACCTCGCCCCCAAAATCGGCGTGACCGGGCGTATCGACCACATTAATGGTGACCCCCTCCGGGCACCCAGCCGCCACCGCCGCCGGCCCGGAGTACCGCACCGCGGTGTTCTTCGCCAGGATAGTGATGCCTTTTTCGCGCTCCAGATCGCCCGAATCCATGACTCGTTCGGCCGTGTCGGGTTTGATCCCAGCCGCCCCGGACTGCTTCAACATCGCATCGACCAGGGTGGTTTTGCCGTGGTCCACATGGGCCACAATCGCTACGTTTCTGATGTCTTGTCTGATAGCCACAACAGGGTATTCTATCGCAGTTGTGCCTAGCGCAACTCCAGGGACCAGTACTGGATGGCTCCTTGCCAATCCAGCTGCGGTCGCGTCACCCGCGGCGTCCAGCCGTAAGCCTCGGCCAGATTCCACAGCGGCACCACCGCCACGCTCTGTTCAACCTGCTGGGCGGCCTGATAGTACAGCTGCGTGGCTTTCGCCCTATCCGCCGTGGCCTGGGCTTTGCCCAGAGTTTCGCGGATTTGGGGTACGTTCAATCCGGCGAGGGTCTCGGTTTCGGTGGCGGCGTCCTCGCCCCGGGCGGAACCATCGTAAGTCGCGCCGAAAAGCGGCACCAACAGGGCACCGGGTCCTGGATAGAGCGGACGCAAGCCCAGGGAATACGCCACCATCTCCCCGGCCGCAGCGTCATTCTGGGCGGCGCGCACCGTCAAGTACTGTTTGACCTGCACGTCTATGCCCAAGACACGCCGCAGCGTCTTCGCCACCTCGGTCATCCAGGCTTTCTGGCCCTCTCCGACCGCGGCCAGCACCAAGGTGCCTTGCCAGGGCTCCAGGTCCTGGGCGTGTTTCCACCACTGCTGGACCTGCTCCAGATTCACCATCAACTCGGTTTTTGCGTTGACCTGGGTTTTCATCACGGTCGCGGGATCCCAGATGCCGCGGGGAAAATCAGGCAGCACCTGGCAGTGCCCGGCCAAAACCGAATGGCACAGCGCCACGCGGTCAATCGCCCCAGAGATAGCGGCGCGACGCAAGCGGCCTTCCTCTTCGCGGTCCCCGCTCAGGCTCAGGGCCCCCAAGTCAGGCAGCACCAAAACCTGTAGGCGAGTGCTGACCCACTGGGCATAGTTGCGGTCCAGCGGGGCCTTCCGGTGACTCAACCCCGTGGGCAGGCCATCGTCGATGCTGAGTTGACCGTCTATCAGGCGCTGTCCCTCTCCAGAGGCGCCGAACTCGAAAACCAGCCCTTCGTTCAAAACGCGACGCGGCCCGCGATAGCGCTCGTTCGGCACCAAAGTCAGGCGCGCCGAACGCTCCCAGGCGCCTTCGCGCGCCAACATATAGGGCCCGTACCCATAGGGAGTTTCCCCGAAACGCGCCTTGTATTCGCCTTCACTGCTGAACGCCTGGATGGGTAGCGGCGCAAAAGCCGGATGCCCCAGGCGCTGGGCGAAGTCGCAGGTGGGAACCTGGAGGTGCACGGTGAAATCCGTAGTGCTGTGCACTTCCAGGCCCTGGCGCACCCCGACCTCGGTACCGAAACCCACAATTGGGGCAAAGAGCTGGGAAACCGCCGCCCCCACGGTGTTGCCCGAACGGTTGAGCGTATTGAGCACCGAACCGTTTTGGGCCGCCGCGCTCCACGACTCGGCGAAGTTATAGGCCGTCAAGGCAGTTCCGTCGGAATACTTCAAATCGGGCTGAATCTGGATGCGGAAATCGCGGCAGTCCGCGCTGGGGGTGATGGAAGTGGCGATGTCGTTGTGTATCTGGCCCTTTTCATCCCAATACACCAGCGAAGAAAACAGCAGCTGCGCCAGCTTCACCGTGTCGGTGCTGGTGGCGACGCTGGGCAGCAGCGAAGGGCTGGGCTCGACGGCGGAAACGCTGAGGTATTCCAGGTTCTGCGTGGTATCCGCGGGGGAAGACACCGAGGCACAAGCCGCCAAAGACAGCGCGGCGCAAAGGACCACGGCCATTGGTTTCAGCGCTGTTTTCGGTGTCACGAGGTCCTCTCCTTGCGGTTGTTGTGCCAGTTGCGCCTGGGGGTTGGGGTTTCGCGCTCGGTTGCGGTAGGCCGGCGGTTGGGGTGGAGTGTTGGGGTGGGCCGGCGGTTGGGGTTAACGCGTCAAGAACGGTAGCTGCCCTGCAGGGTCACGCTACCCGCTGCCACCCCCTTGGTACCGCTGACGACGCGACCCTCGACGGGGTCCTCGACACGGATACGACCGATAACGTAACTTTCGATACCGAAACCCTTTGCGGCGGCCTCGACGGCGGAAACAAAATCAGGGTGCACCACCGCCACCATCCCCAGGCCCAGGTTCCAAGTGTCTTCGGCGGAAAGATCGTCGATGTGGCCGGCCTGCTGGAGGTAGCGAAACAGCGGCGGGACGGGCCACGATCCGCGGTCCACCACGGCGTTGAGACCCGCAGGAATGACGCGGCACAGGTTCGCCGCCAGGCCTCCACCGGTGATGTGGGCGAAAGCGTGGACGCGGTTGCCCTCCAGTTTTCCGCAGAAATCCCCACAGCGGAAGGCTTCTTCCCAGCCCAGTTGTTCCAGCTCCAGGCACAGGCGTGAATACAGCCGGGTCGGTTCCAGGCAGGCCAGTCCCAGGTTGTAGGTCCCGTTGCGGTAACGGTCGAGGAAGGGGGAGTCGTGGGGTGGGACGAGGTCCGCCGGTACGGGGTCGGTCCAGTTCCAGTTGTTGTCGGCCAAGATGCGCCTCACCAGCGAGTAGCCGTTGGAGTGCAGGCCGGAGGAGGCGAAGCCTATGATGCGGTCATCGACGCAGACGCGGTCGGGGCCCAACTGGCGCGGGGCGTCCACCACACCGGTAGCGGCTCCGGCGATGTCGAATTCGTCTTTGCCCAGCAGGCCGGGGTGTTCGGCGGTTTCCCCGGCGACCAGGGCGCAATCCACGGCCTGGCAGGCCTGGGCTACACCGCGGACAATGTCGGCGATGCGCTGGGGGACCACGTGGCCGCAGGCAATGTAGTCAGTCATGAACAGCGGGTGCACTCCCACCGGAGTCAAGTCGTCCACCACCATCCCCACCAGGTCGAAGCCGATGGTGTCATAGATCCCCAGTTGACGCGCAATATCCACTTTGGTTCCCACCCCGTCGGTGGAGGTGGCCAGCAGGGGCGGCGCATCTGGGAGGTGGCTTCGGCCAGGTCGTACATTCCGGCGAAACCTCCGGTTCCGCCCAGCACCGCCGGGCCCTGTGTGGCGGCCACGGCATCTTTCATGAGTTCCACGGCCAGGTCGCCGGCTTGGGTATCGACTCCGGCGCGGGCGTATGCGTTAGACATTTCGGGCCTCTCTGTTGGATCAGCGGGAGGGAGCTGCGGGGGTTTGCGGGATTTGCGGGATTTCGGGGGTTTGCGGGTCTGTGGGGGTTGGATGGTGGGGTTGGCTGGAACTCGAGGCGGGGTCCTCGACCGGGGACTTGGCGCGGCTTATCTTGGCGGAGTGGAACAGAGCGTCGAAGAGATCTAGCATCCGATTTTCCCTTCGACATCGGGCAAAGCAGTGGGGTATTGCCCGGAGAAACACGCCGTGCACAGGTCGTGGGCGGGCTGTCCCGAAGCCGTCACCATCGACTCGAAAGACAGATACCCCAAGGAATCCGCCCCGATAGAACGGCAGATTTCCGCCACGTCCATCCCCGTGGCGATCAGTTCCGCGCGGGTGGCAAAGTCGATGCCGTAATAGCAGGGCCACAGCACCGGCGGAGAGGAGATGCGGATGTGAACCTCGGCCGCGCCCGCCGCGCGCAGCATCTGAATCACGGCGCGCTGAGTGTTGCCGCGCACGATCGAATCATCCACCACCACCAGGCGCTTTCCCGCGATGATTTCCCGGACCGGGTTGAGCTTCAGGCGGATCCCCATCTGGCGCATGGCCTGTGTGGGTTGGATGAAAGTGCGGCCCACGTAGGCGTTCTTTACCAGGCCTTGACTGAAAGGAATCCCGGATTCCTCGGCGTAACCGATCGCGGCGGGGGTGCCAGAGTCCGGGGTAGCCATCACCAGGTCGGCCTCGACGGGGTGTTCGCGGGCCAGGGCTGCGCCCATCTGGCGGCGTGATGAAATGATGGATTGGCCCGCGATAGAGGAATCTGGCCGGGCCAGATAGACATATTCAAAGACGCAGCCCGCGCGGTTTTCCGGGGCGAAACGTTCGGAATGCACCCCGGCGTCGTTGATGGCCAGCATCTCTCCCGGCGCGATTTCGCGTACGAAGGTGGCCCCGACGATGTCCAGCGCCGCGGTTTCGGAACAAACCACCCAGCCATTCGAAATCCGTCCCAGCACCAGGGGTCGCACCCCGTGCGGGTCGCGCGCGGCGTAAAGGGTATTTTCGTCCATGAAGGCCAGGGAATACGCGCCTTCCAGCTGCGGGAGGATTTCGCGCATCACGTCCAGCAACCCGGCCGGGGAGGGGTCGAGGCGCTGGGAAATCAGATTCACCAGGTGGGACAACAGCATGGTGTCCGAACTGGAGTCCATGGGACGATGCTGGGGACGGGGATAGGTGTGATGCTGCGTGGGGTCAGGGTCAGGCTGCTGGTCCTGCGGAAGGGCAGCCAGCAAAGTCCGAGTATTGACCAGGTTCCCGTTGTGCGCGATGGCGATGGTGCCGAAAGCAGTAGGCCCCAAGGTGGGCTGGGCGTTTTGCCAGGTCGAAGACCCCGCGGTCGAGTAGCGCACATGCCCCACTGCCAGGTGCCCTTGCAGCGCGGCCAGGTCCCGGTCCTTGAAAACCTGGGAAACCAGACCCATATCTTTGTAAACCAAGATCTTTGACCCGTTCGAAGCTGCGATTCCGGCGGATTCCTGGCCGCGGTGTTGCAGGGCATAGAGCCCAAAGTAGGTTAGACGCGCCACGTCCTCACCCGGCGCCCAAACGCCGAAACCCCACATTCGTCCTGCGGGGTGTCAAAGAGAATATCCGTGATTTCCGTATCCTGAGCGAGGCGACCGGAAGTCATCATTTCCGACCGTCTTCTGCTTCGAAGTCCTGGCCGTATTCGGCATAGGGAGCATAGGGGTCATCCTCGTCGGCCTCGGCCGCTAAATCCGCGTATTTGTCGGCCAGTTCGGAATAATCTGGTTCATCGTAGCGGTCAGTGCTGCCGGACAGTTCCCTCTGCAAGGCCTCGATGTCCATCTGGGGGCTCTCGTACTTCAGGCGACGTGCGACCTTTGTCTGCTTAGCCTTTTGGCGGCCACGACCCATTGCCTCTGTGTCCTTCCACTACGAAAGAAGATTTACATGCCTCTACTCTATATGTTTTCGGCCTGACTCTGCCAGTCACCAAGGGACTGACTTGGCGCGCGGAGGGAAGAGGTTCGACCCTTTCAACCCTTTCGCGCCCGCCCAACCGGGATCCGGATTCACTTGCTACGCCGCAAAGCGCGCAACAGCACCAGCCCCACCACGACACCGGCGGCGATGCCGACTTTCTTGCGCGCCTCGGCGTCGCCGTCCTTTGGCCTGCACCGCGGTTTGCTTCAGGTCCTCGACCAGGCCTTGGGCCTTGGCTTTAGCCGCTTTCGCCTGGTTCTTGGGGTGCAGCCGGTTCACCAGTTCGTCCACGGTATCGCCCATGTCCAGGCGCGACTGCCGAATGAAATTCTCGATTTCTTCGGGGGTCGAGGGGATCTGGGGGTGGCAGGCGCGTCGGGGTTTGCCGAGGTGGGGTTTGCCGAGGCCGGCGCCGCGGCGACCAGCGGGTCATTGATAGAAGGTGCGGGGATGGGGTTGGGGTTGGACATGACTTACTTGGTCCCTTCGTTGACTTTTTTTCCACTGCGCTGCGGGCCGAGGAGGTGATGACTTCGACGTTCTTTTTTACCCCCGCGGCCGGGTCAGGCAGACGCTGCTGGGCTGCCTTAGCCGCCTTGATTCCGCAAAGGGCCAAGATACCGGCCACAAGTGCCAAGATTGCCGCGCAGATCAAGGCAGCCAGCGCGAGGCCATGCACCGAAGCTCCCAGCAGAGCCGCGAAACCAAAGAACATGGCAGTGATCAGCCACCCCAGCATAAAGAGCGCGAAAACCGCGGCTGTTCCCAACAGGCCTGCGGCCAAGCCGAAGCGTTTACCGGATTCTTTTACCTGGGCCTTGGTCAAGGCGATCTCTGCCCTGAACAAGGTGGAAATCTGTGTCGAGAACCGGGTCAACAGCGCACCCAGACTCAGCTTTGGTTCTTCCACGTTCTACCTTTCTTTCGCCTTTGCCTTTATCATAGCGAATTCCTTACCCGTGGTGGGGGCTTGCGATGCCGCGGCTGCTCTGCCTCGGCGCAGGAAATCCCGTCTGTCGAGGCGGGGGCTTCAAGAGGCGACCGGACAGGAGGCGCGGGCACCAACAGGCGACCGGCCAGCGGGCGCGGTTGAGAAAACCGCGCCAGGCCTCACAGCTGCGGGCGGCGAAGAGCAGCCTGCCGGGCGGGAAGGGCCGCGGCCAGCAGCGACAAAACCACCGCTACCAGCATCAGCACCAGCTGACCCAGCCACGGCACCGAGAACTGTGCCAGACCTTGGTCGTGCAGGGCCCAGCGCCAAACCGCGCCCAGGCCCAACCCGGCAAGCCAGCCGATAACCGCGCCGTTCAGAGCCAAAAGCAAAGCCTCCCAGCGTACCGTGGAACCGACCTCGGCGGGGGTCATCCCCAAGACGCGCAGCAAGCCCAGAGTGTGGCGGCGCTCCACCACCGACAGCGCCAGGGTGTTCATGATTCCCAGCAGGGCGATGAAGATCGACAGGGCCAGCAAACCGTACATAATCCACAGCACCTGGGTCACGGTTTGGGCCAGGGTCGAAGCCAATTCGCCGGCGTCCAGCACGCGGTAGACGTGGTAGGGACGCAGGGTTTTTTCCAGTTCTGTCTTTACCTGCGAAGGGGACAAGTCGGATTTATCCAGGTGGACAAAGATGTACTTCCGGGTGATTTCCGGCTGGTCGGCGCTTTGGCGTAGCAGGCCCGAGTTGATGATGACTTCGGCGTTCAGCAGGCTAGATTCGAAGATTCCCGACACGGTGGTGGAATACACGCCGCGCGGGCCGCTGAGAGTGATGGCGTCGCCCACCTTCCAGCCCGAACGCGCGGCTTCTTTTACGCTAACCAGCGCGCGCCCCTGTTCCAGGGAATCGATCTTGCCACGGCGCATCTGCACAGAAACGTCACTACGGAGAGTCTGAGGGTCCACGCCGACGACCTGAACTTGGTGGGTCGGGTTCTTGCCCAGGCGCATCAGCAGCGGGGATTGCAGCAGGTCGGCGCGGGCCGAGGCAACGCCTTTGATGCGACGCACCTCTTTGAGGACCTGGTCAACACTGGTCGAGGGCTGCAGCGCGGCTATGACCAGGTCGGAGCGCAGTTCGATGACGGTACCGTCGCGTAGCGAGGCGCGTGCGCTGTCGGCGATGACCCCACCGGCAGATGCGATGGCCACCCCGACCACCAGAGCGGCGGCACCGATGGCGGCGCGACGGGGGTAACGCCGCAGGTTCTGAACCGCCAGGTGGGCCGGAACCAGGTTCAGGCCGCGTCCCAGCTTTGCCACCAGAGACAACAGCGGAAGCTGCAACCAAGGCAGCAGACCCAACAGAGCCACCAAGAAAACCAGGCAGGCAACCACCAGTAAAGTAAATTTCAAAGAGGCTCTGGACAGAGCGCAGGCCAACAGCGGCGAAGCCGGCCGCCCCGACCGCGAGCCCTAAAGTCACAGCAGAAACCACAAGGGTACCGCGACGCGGTTTCCAGTCGCTTTCTTGGGAGTCGCGCAGGGTCTCCAGCGGAGTGAAGCGGCCCGCCCGGCGCGCCGCCACCAGCGAAGCCGCCAGGGTCATGCCGATCCCCGCCAGGCCCGAGAGCGTCGCGGCAGGAAAGTCCAGGGGCATCCCCGCGGCGAAAACCCAACCGCGCGACATCAGCACACCGCGTACCCCCAGCACCAAAACCGCACCCAACACCAGGCCCAAAACCGAACCTAGTGCACCGACGATAACCGCTTGCCCCAGTACCAGACGACGCAAATCCCTGGGCGTATACCCGACCGCGCGCAGCAAACCGTAGGTCCGCCCTCGGGAACGGACCAGGACTTGGAAGGTGTTGGCGATCAGGAAACCGCCCGCCAGCAGCGCCAGCGCCACGAACCACTGGACCAGGGCGTTGGCCAGCGATATCAGGTTCTGGACGGATTTCGTGGTTTCGGCGCGCAGCTGGGCTCCGGTCAGGACCTGGGCGTCGGGGCCCAGGGCATCTTGGATGTCGTCGCGCAGCACCGACAGACCTTTGGCGGGGGTAGCTTTGACGCCGATCATCTTGGCGGTGTCGCCCGGGGCGAACCAGCGTTTAGCTTGGGCGGAGTCGACGAAGCCATGGTGGTGTAGCCCAGCGGGGCGCTGAATCGCGCGGTGCCGACGATGCGCAGTTTGTGGACTTCGCCGCCCCAGATGAGGGTGGCTTCCTGGCCGGTTTTCAGGCCGGCGCGCGAGGCGGTGGTGCTTTCCAGCATGACTTCTTCGGAGCCCGAGGGCAGGCGGCCGGTGTCGAGCGTCGGGCCGGGCGGATACGGGAAGGCGCCGCGCACCAGCGTGGGGTCCAGGCCGATGCTCAGGGCTTCGCCGCGCGAATCCAGCAGCACGGCTTCGCCCTGGTAGATGGGGGCGGCGTGCGAGACCCCTTCGACTTCATCGATGATGGGGACCAGTTGGGTCGAGACCGGGGCGCGGGCCTGAAGGTCCAGCGGATCGGCCTTGTCAGCCAAGGCACCCACAACGTAAAAGTCGGCGTTATAGGTCGAGGTCGTCGATGCCGTGATGGCCTGGAGCAGCAGGGTTTTCACCCCCAGCGTCACGGCCAGGAAGGCGACGCCCAGCATCACCGCGGCCACGGTGGCTACGAAGCGGGACTTCCGGGTGGCGAATTCGCGCCAGATCAGCTTCCACATGCGGGTTCAGGCCTTTTGGGGGTTTGGGGGAATGGCGGGGTGATTGGGATGATGCCGGTGGCAGTTACCGGGTTAAGTCCGGTGAAGCCGGGCAGGGTGGGGTCGACCGGGGCGAGGTCCGGTGGTGCGGTAGGCGCTTCCGGTTGCGAGGTCTCGGCCTGGTTTGGGCTGTAGGCATCGCCGAAATCTTGGGTTGACGTGGTTGACGTTTCTGGGGCGAGGCGGCGCAGCTGGTCTCGTAAATTTGCCTGGCGAGAATTCGCCTGAGCCAGCATGGCATCGGCACGGGCAATCAGCATCTCTTGTTCCGCAGTGGCGCCTTGCACCGGTAAATCCAGATCACCGTAACTACCGCGGTAGTTACGCCGGTTTTCCCCAGCCGAGTTAGCAACCTGTGGATTTTCCTTCCCCAGGGGGGAATATTCAGGCAACTCAGGAAGTGAAGGCTCCCACTGGGCGGCATCGGCACCGAGACGGGAGCCCGTATCTTGGGCTGTAGATTCCGCCGGCACGGCTTCGCCGAAGGAATCCACAGCTGGGCTGCTTTGCTGTGAATTCGAGGCTTGAGCCAAGTCTTCTTCGGCGGAATCAATAGCCGCGGAGGAGGCAGCCAACAGTTTTTCGGCCCGCTCTATCATGGCTAAAAGTTCCGCTTGGCCTTCTACTTCCGCTTGCGCGCGGTCTATGGCTGGGCGGCGTTTCCGCCGGGTTTGGGGCAACTCGGACGGGGTGCTCTCTCCGGACCAGGAGTTTTCCACAGGGCTTGTGGACAACTGTGGAGAATCGAGGGAGAGCTGCGGCACTTCAGCCGAAAACTCCGATTGAAGCACAGGGGCTGAAGGTGCCACAAAAGAGGGGGTCAAATCCGCACTGAACTGCGGTTTTACCAGGTCAGCGAAGCTGGGTTGCACTTCGGTTGACGCCGGTGAGGCAACGTCAACCTCGCTTTGAGACAAAGCGATGACTTTATCCACAGAGCCTGTGGATAGTTGTGGATAGAACAGCGTAGCGGGAGTCTTCTTCACGGGTATTTTGTGCCGTGACCGGAGGGAAGGCCAGCGAAGAAACGTCATTCCATTGCGGGGTGATAACCGGGCCAGGACCCGAATCAGTAACCGAGTCAGAGAAAGGTGTAACGGCCAAATCGGCAACCAAATCTGGGGATGAATCGACAATCGATTCCCCTGAAGGCGAAACGGCCGGCACTGGCTCGGGGGCGGTGGCCGCATCAGGTTGAGAAAGACTGGGCCACTTGAAATCGGGAGTCACCAGGCCCTCGCCCGACGCCACCTCGACGTCCTCGACCTCGGCGACCTCGACCGGGACCTCTACCGACGCCACCTCGACGACCTCGACCGGGGCATCAGCAACCGCAACCGCGCGTCTCCGCGACCGCGAGCGGGCCGGACGGGCCTCGCTATTGGAAGGCGAAAGCGCAGGCGAAGGCAGTTTCGGGCGGATTCGCGGCGGAGCGAAGCGCGAATGGCGCCAAGCGTGCGCAGCGCCTCAAGGATAGCTTCGCGGGTCGGGTGCAACAGCTGGGCGACGATGCGGCCGTCCCAGAGGAAGAGCACGCGGTCGGCGTACTGGGCGGCGTCGGGTTCGTGCGTCACCATCACCACCGACTGCTTCGCGCACCAGTCGCGGGCGGCCGAGCGCAGGAAGCTCAGGACTTGTTCGCTGGAGAGCGAATCCAGGTTGCCCGTCGGTTCGTCGGCGAAAACTACGGCCGGGCGAGACAACAGGGCGCGGGCGCAAGCCACTTTCTGCTGCTGGCCGCCCGACAACTGGTGCGGGAAAGAGGACTCGCGGCCTTCGAGGTCCAGGTCGGACAAGAGGCGCGCCAGGCGTTTCGAGTCGATTTCACGGCGCAACAGTGTGGAAGGCAACTCGATGTTTTCGCGGACCGTCAAAGTCGGCACCAGGTTAAAGGCCTGGAAGATGAAACCCACGGTTTCGCGGCGGAATCGCGTCAGCTCCGCGGCGTTCAGTCCCGAGAGGTCTTGACCTGAAACCGTGACCTGGCCGGAATCAAAAGAATCCAGGCCTGCCAGGCAATGCAGCAGCGAGGACTTTCCGGAGCCAGAGGGGCCCATGATTGCGGTGAACTGGCCTCGCGGGAAATCCACGTCGACTTCTTCCAGGGCCAGCGTCGGGGTGTCAGAATCGGGGGAGTAAGTCTTGGTCAAGCCGCGCACCGAGATGATGGGGTCGGGCACCGCGGACAGAGATGTGGAAAAGCGCGGGGCGGAGGTTTGGGGTGTGGTGGATGGTGGGTTGGATGTGGTGGTCGGCGTGGGTGTGGCGGTGCTGGGCAACGGGGTTGCGGGCGCGTTCGCAGCTGATTCAGTCCCCAAGGTTCCTCCCCCATTCGTGGGCAGACAGATTCCGGTGTAAGTGCCGGACAGGCAGACACTTTGCTGGTCGATTCTTTCATTTTTCGGCATTGTACCGCCCGTTACACGCCGTTTTCATAGATTTTTGCTGCGTTCAGGGTCTGATGCTCGAGGCAGTTGGTTGGTCTCGCGTCGCGGGCGGCCGGGCGGGTTGAGCTGGTTTGCATTGGCAGATGGGTTTGTTGGCGGCGCGTCTCGGGTCGGCCGGGAGCGGCCCTTGCAGCTACGAGGGAACACCCTCTCCCATCGTGTCGGCCTCCACTTCGTTTTGCCGCCACAATAGGGACCCCCACCACACCCAATCCCCCGCTCACTTTCCGCCCGTGGGCAGCGGGTTAGACTGGGTGGGTGCCAACGAATCAGTTCAAAACCCAAGCTTGAACCCGAAACGGCCCTGCGTACCCGCCCCAGCGATTTTTATGCTGGAGGGACTGGTGCAGTACATCGGGGCGGGGCTGGCGGTCGGGCTTTTCGCGATGTTTGCGCCACTGACCGTGGCGTGGCTGCGCTCGGTAATCGCCGCGGTGTTCCTGCTGGCGTGGAGGCGCCCGTGGGCGCGGGGCTTCCTGTGGGGTCGGGGCGCGCAGACTCGCGCCGAGCTGGGGTGGGCGCTGCTTTTCGGTACCGCGCTGGTCGCCATGAACTCGACCTTTTACGAAGCCATTGCGCGGCTCCCTCTGGGCACCACGGTTTCGCTGGAATTCGTTGGCCCTGTGATTTTCGCCGCCATCGGGATGACCGGGTTGCTGGGGAAGCTGTCGGTTGTGGTGGCTTTCGTTGGAGTTGTGTTGATCGGTGGGCTGGGTATCGACCTGGGCGACCCCGCCCAGCTGACCGGCATGTTTTGGTCTTTCGTCGCGGGTGCAGCGTGGGTGCTTTACATGATTCTGGGCCGGAAAGTCGCCGCTGCCGGCCGAGGCATGGACGCGTTGGCGGTGGGCATGGCTTTCGGCTCGTTCCTGCAGCTTCCTTTTGCGTGGGGCGAGGTCGCCCTGGTTGCGGTTTCGCCGAAAGGTATGGGTTTGGCGGTGACGATGGCGATGTGTTCCTCGGTGATTCCTTATGTGTTGGAGCAGGTGGTGTTGCGCGGAGTGACTGCACCGCTCTTTGCGTTGCTTTCGGCTCTGTTGCCGGTGACTTCGCTGTTGGTCGGTTTAGTGATGCTGGGGCAAATTCCGAACTGGGCGGAAGTCGCGGGATTAGTTTGTGTCTCCGTCGCGGTCGCTATGTCTTATAGGCCACAGAAATAGCGGGGTTACACTCAGGCGGGATGTACTGACGGCTGTACAGCCGTACATAAAACTGCAAAAATCACGCGGAAACCCCCGCAAGACCCCCAGAAACGCCAAAATCTGCAGTTTTATGTACAGCACCCCCAGAAAACACCCCACAAAGCCGGGAACACCGCAAAGGACTAGAATCAGGAGGGTGAATATCTTTGAACAGCAATGGCAGAAAGTCCGCGAAAAAGCCGATGCCGCCGCAATTGCGACCGGCCGCAAACCAGAAGAAGTACGGATTCTTCCGGTCAGCAAGACTTTTCCCGTGGAAGACATCACCTCGGCGATACGGGCCGGCGCCACGGAGTTCGGCGAAAACCGCCCCCAGGAACTGGCCGCAAAAGCCCAAGCCCTGGGCTTTTGCACCTACCTCAATGGGCAACTGGAGACCACTGTCAACGCACCGACCGCCCTTGCCGCAGCTGACCCAGCGAATCCCGCTCCCACTCAGACCCCGCGCTGGATTCAGATCGGCAACCTGCAGCGCAACAAGGCAAAACTCATCGCGTTATACGCCGCCCAGTTCCAAGCCTTGGATTCGCTGCGCCTGGCTCAAACCCTGTCCCGGCATCTGGAAGAAACCGGTCATGACCTGCAGGTTTACCTTGAAGTCAACACATCGTCCGAGAGTGTAAAACATGGGGTAGACCCAGCCGAGGCATTGCCGCTGGCCGAGGCCGTGCTGGAACTGCCCCGGTTGCACCTGCAGGGTTTCATGACAGTTGCCGCGCGACTGGACCTGGTCGGCGAGGCCGAGGTGCGCCGTTCCTTTGCCACCTTGCGCGAGCTGCGCGACCGGGCCCGCGACACTCTGGAACCGCACATCACCGAACTCTCCATGGGCATGAGCGCCGACTACGAACTGGCTATCACCGAGGGCGCGACCTGCGTGCGGCTGGGCTCGGCGCTGTTCGGGCAACGCTCCTACCCCGCCTGATTCCGACGCGGAATCGGGGTGCCGGACCGGTGCCAGAGCACGGCTTTGCCATAATGGATATGTGAAACGCCCGAACCTGCCACGATCTGCTTCCGGAGGGAAACCCACCCCGGCAAAGCCGCGCAGCGTCCGACCGCCCCCGCAAAGCCCAAAGGAATCTTCGCGGCATTGAATCGCCGCGATAAGGACTCGACGACACAAAAACCCAGCTCAAAGTCCGGTCGAACCCGCCTCACTGACACCTCCACCACTGCAAATCACACCAAATCTACCGCCGCCCCCCGCGCAAAGGCGACTTCTACAAAGCCCACAACTTCCCCGAAAAATCACCGCGACCGCACCCCGCCCCGGACCGCAAACCCGACCTCGCCCCGGACCGCAAACCCGACCTCGCCCCGGACCGCAAACCCGACCTCACCCCGGACCGACCCCAAGCGGGTAGTAGCCGCGCAACCTTCCACCACCACCGCACTGGGCCGAATCCTGACGCTGTTGGTCGTGGCGGCGACGGTGTTTCTGGTGATTTTTTCCCCGTTGCGGTCGTGGATGCAGCAGCAGGAGGAGGCGCGGCAGTTGGCGCAGCGGGTGGCCGAGGCGAAGGCGACGAATCAGCGGCTCGAGGATGAGATTAAACGGTACGAGGATCCGGAATACATCGCGCAGGAGGCTCGGGAGCGGCTAGGGTACGTCAAACCGGGCGAGGTGACGTACGTCGTTGTGGATGCCCCTGGGGAGGACGACAAAGCGCAGAACGGCGGGTGGGCCAAGGAAAAGCCGGAGGATAAAGCGTGGTTTGCGCTGTTGGCCGAGGGCGTCCGGGTTGCGGATGCGAGGACCGGTGCGGGTTCGGGTGCGGGTTCGGGTGCGGGTTCGGGCGAGGGTTCGGGCGAGGGCGGTAGTTCAAGTACCGGCGAAGGCAGGGAAACCCCCAAGACATCTCAGTAGAGACTCGGACGGACAGGCACAGCCGCGCGGGGCGTACATAAAACTGCAAAAACCTGGCCGCCAACCCCCAAGAACACCCCGCACAAGCAAAATCCGCAGTTTTATGCACAACCCTCCACACCACGCCTCGGATCACGCCAGCCCAGAGGCCTGCGACGAGTCGACGCATTGGGGCGAAGCGAATACCGAAGTGGAGGCGGTAGAATAAAGGCCGTTTGTTGGTTGCAGTCAAGGGTTGAGACCCACTCTGTAACCGCCAACCGGCCAGCCAACAACCGGGCAACCAACAACCGGTTAACCAAGCAACCAAGCAACCAAGCGACCACAACACGCAAAGGAGCCGCCATGATCATCCAACCAGCCACTGACTCCGACCTGGCGGCCATCGAGGCACAGCTGGGGCGGATGCCGCGCGGAGTGCTGGGCGTGGCGGCCCGCTGCGCCACGGGCCACCCGGCCGTGATTGCGACCGCACCGCGGCTGCCCGGCGGCGAACCCTTCCCCACTTTTTACTACCTGACCTGCCCGAATGCCGTCGCGGCGGCCTCGCATCTCGAGGCGACCGGCCGGATGCGCGAAGCCGAAGCCCTACTCTCCGACCCCGACACCGCCTCAGCCTATTTGGCCGCCCACCAGGCATACTTGCACGACCGCAATGTCGCCGCCTTTGCGCTGTTGGCCGCGACCAGCGGCGAATCCATTGAGTCGGTTTCTGCAAACCACCCCTGACCCGGTCCCTGAAATCGAGGGGATCAGCGCCGGCGGGATGCCGACCCGCGTCAAGTGCTTGCACGCCTTGGTCGGACACGCGCTCGCCGCCGGCCCCGGTGTGAACCCGATCGGAGATTGGGCCTTGACCCAAATGCGCGCAACCCCAGAAACCCCAGAAACCCCAGAAACCCCAGAATCCCCAGAAAAACCCTGGTCCCCCAAACCTGCAACTGGCAACCCCAACCGGAAGGAAACTGATGACCCGCCTGGCCGCCATCGACTGCGGAACCCACTCGATTCGCCTGCTAATCAGTGACGTCACCCTCGACGGAAGAACCACGGACGTGGTGCGCCAAATGCGCATCGTCGGCCTGGGCGAAGGCGTGGACCGCACCCACCACCTCTCGGCCGCAGCCTTGGCCCGCACCTTCGCCGCGGTCGAGGATTACGCCGAAATGATCCGCAAAGCCGGTGCGGTACGCGTGCGGATGGTCGCAACTTCGGCTTCGCGCGACGCGGACAACTTCGCGGAATTCGCCGCCGGCGTTGAGGCGCGCCTGGGCGTCGCCCCGCAAGTCATCACCGGCCACGAGGAAGCCTCGCTGGGTTTCGCCGGCACGCTCAGCGCCCACACCGGCCTGGCCGCACCCGCGTTGGTCGTCGATATCGGCGGCGGCTCCACCGAGTTTTCCTTAGGGTTCCCAGCGGTTCCCGGGTCGAGGTCGGCGGGTGGCGCGGGTGCCGAAGTCGGAACAAGTGACGGAAATTTCCAGTTTGAGTCTTTGCCCCAGTTGACCGCGGCGGTTTCGATGAATATGGGTTCGACCCGAGTAACCGAGAGGTTTTTACGTCCCAGCGAGGACGAATTCGGGGTTCCCTCGGAAGAAGCGATTGCCGCGGCCTGCGACTTCATAGATTCTTTGATTGCAAAGGCTGCGGAATCGGTGCCGCTGGCCAGTGCGCGAGAAGTCATCGGGGTGGCCGGTTCGGTTACGACTTTGACTGCTTTAGCTTTGGGATTAGACGAATACGACCCCGCGCGGATTAACGGGGCGGTGCTGGATTCGGCACAGCTGCGGAAAATCGCACATCGTTTGATTCGTCTGCCTCACGCCGAGAAAGCGAAGCTTGGCCCGATGCATCCCAAGCGAGTCACACAGATTGCCGGAGGGGTTTTGGTTTGGGAGCGCATCTTGTACTACCTCGAAACCCAACCCGCGCCCCAACCGGACCCGGGGGAGTTCAACACAGTAGATACAAACAGCGGCCAGTCAGAACAATCAGCACCGCTCAAAGCCGCTGTACTCTCTGCCACAATATACCAGAACCCCAACTTTACAAGTACCGCAGACGAGCACAAACCCAGCACCAATTCTCGCATGCCGCAGAGTTCTAACACCCCAGGTTTCAACAGCAACCACACAGTGAACGCATCACCCCAAGAACCAGTAACAAATACAGCTGCTAGCAACAGCAACACCCATCCAACCAGCGAAAACGCCGAGTCACGCGCCGCCGCCGAATCGGCCTTCGCGCAAACAACCGCAGAAACCGGAAACGCCAACCTCGCCCCGGCAAACCAAAGCCCGAACCTCGCCCCGGCAAACCAAACCCCGAACCTCGCCCCGGCAAACCAAACCCCGAACCTCGCCCCGGCACACCAAAGCCCGCAACCGCGCGGCCCCTTCCCAGTCCGGACCAGCGAAAACGACATCCTGGATGGCATAATTTTGTCGCTGCGCTAAAGTAAAAATATGCCTACAGATCAACAGTCAGTTCCCTCGCTGCGCGCGGAAGTGGGCGACGGCGTCAAGGTCAGCCTGCCTATCACGATGGGATATTTCGCGGTGGCGATTGCGATTGGGATCTACTGGTCGCAAGGGAAACTGCCGCCGCTGGGCAGCGTGATTTACTCGGCGACGACCTTCAGTTCGACCGGGCAATACGCCGGGATTGCGCTGTTGATTGCGCAGGCCGGACTGGCCGAGCTGGCCGCGACGACCGCGCTGATCAACCTGCGGTATTCGCTGATGAGCCTGAGCCTGTCCCAGAAACTCTCGGCGACCAGCCCGCGGCCAGTCGGCACCTGGAAGCGCCTGGTGATGGCGGCCGGCGTCACTGACGAAATCTATGCCGTCAACATCACGCGGCCGCAGCTGACTTTCGCGCATTTCTTTGCCTCGATGATACCGCCGCTTCTGGGGTGGACCGCGGGGACTTTGACGGGGGTTTACGTGGGTCGAGGACTGCCGCCCGCGATTCTGTCGGCCACCGGGATTCTGATTTTTGCGTTGTTTGTGGCAATTGTGATGCCTGCTTTCAAAGCGTCGGTGCGGGTGCGGTTGGTGGTCGCGATTTCGGTGGGGGTGTCGCTGGCGCTGGCTTTTGTACCGGCATTTGCGGGGCTGTCCACGGGTTGGCGCATCATCATCGCGACTCTGATCGCCGCGGGTGTGGGGGCGACGTTCTTTCCCGAGACTGAAGGGGAGGTTTCCGGTGAGACCCCTAGCAACTCTGCCCGACGCAAGCCTAACACCAGCCCAAGCCCCGAACCTCGACCATGGAAAACCGAGGCCAAAACGAAAAACCCAAGCCCCGAACCTCGACCCGACGAATCCACACAGGAGGCGCAACGATGAATTACCTGGCCCAAGCTTTGGTGGTCGCCGCGCTGGTCACCTATACGCTGCGGGCGGTGCCGCTGCTGTTGCTGCGGCGCGAAATCGAGTCGCGGTGGATCAACTCTTTCCTGTATTTCGTGCCGTGGGCGGTGGTGTCGGCGATGGTGATTCCCGACATTTTCACCTCGACCAGTTCCGTGGTTTCGGCGACGATTGGGCTGATCGTGGCGCTGTTTTTGGCGTGGCGAGGACGGTCGCTGCTGGTGGTGGTGTTGGCTGCGGCAGTGGCGGTGTACTTGACGGAGCTGGTGCAGCCGTACTTGGGATTTTGAGGCAGGAAATGCAGGCGAATTTGGATTTTGCCCGTCCTGGTGAAAGGCTAGGTGCGCAGCCCCCTGTAGCCCAATGGTAGAGGCAGCCGACTTAAATCGGTTCAGTGTCAGTTCGAATCTGACCAGGGGGACGCAGCATTTTTAGGAACTGGGGCTGGGTCACGCGCAGAACGCACTCGAGGTGTACATGCGACTGCAAAATCATGCCACCACCAACCCAACGACCCACCCGTCCCGCAGCACCCGTACACAAAACTGCAGAATTCTCGCCACCACCGGCCGAACGACCCGCTACGCACAGATTTTTGCAGTTTTATGTACAGCAAAACCGAAAAACCGGCCAGCCCATCGGCCCGGCCCAAAATCCACCACTGGCCCACAATATCGCCAAAATCGGCTAGTCAACCAAGCCGTTCTCGTAGGCGAAAATCACGGCTTGGACGCGGTCTCGCGCCCCAATCTTGGCCAAGATATTCCCCACGTGGGTCTTTACCGTAGTCAAAGAAATATAGAGTTTGTCGGCGATCTCTTGGTTCGTCAAACCCTCCGCAATCAAGCCCAACACCTCCACCTCACGTTCCGTCAACCCCGACAGCACCACGGCGTCCGCGGCCCGGCCCAAACCACCGCCACCGGCACCATCACCAAAACCAGCGCCACCACCGGAAACGGCGGCCTCGTCCTCGCCCGACCCCGGAAACTGCTTGGCAAACATCTCCAGCATCCGCCGCGTGATGCGCGCCGAAATCGCCGCGTCACCGTGCGCGACCGAGCGAATCGCCGCGGTCAGTTCCTCGGGCTTCACGTCCTTCAACAGAAAGCCGCTGGCACCCGCGCGCAGAGCTCCGAAAGCGTATTCGTCCAGGTCAAAAGTGGTCAGAATCAGGACTTTCACCGCGGGATAGGACTCGACGATTTCCGTAGTGGCTTCGATGCCGTTCATGTTGGGCATGCGCACATCCATCAGCACAACGTCGGGATGCAGGGCCTTTACCATTTGCAGGCCGGTGCGTCCGTCGGCGGCCTCGCCCACCACCGTGATGTCATCACAGGCTTCCAGCACCATGCGAAAACCCATCCTGATCAAAGACTGGTCGTCGACCAGCAACACTTTGATCTGCCCTAGCTCGGCATCACCCATGTGTCCTCCTGTGGTTTCTCGATTGACCAATGCAGCACCGCCGAGACTCTCCAGCCCCCGGGGGTCGGGCCGGCATCGACATGGCCATCATAAACCGCCGCGCGCTCGCGCATTCCCACCAGGCCGCGCCCCCCGCCGGTGCGCAGATCGGCCAGCGAGGTCGCATTGAAGACGCTGATCTGGATCGTCCCCGGCGTGACCTGCAGTTTTACCTCGACGGCGGTCGAGGCCGGGGCGTGGCGCAGGATGTTCGTCAGCGATTCTTGGACGATGCGGAAGATCGTCAGTTGCAGCGGGCCGTCGGTGGGGACCTGCGCGTCCGGGGTGTCTCCGGCGGTGAATTCGTAGGTTACCGGCAGGCCGGCTTCGCGGAACTGCGCCACCAGCCCATCGATTTCGGCCAGGTCCGGGCTGGGAGTAAAGCTGACTTCTTCGCGCTGGTCCGGAGGCGGGCACGGTTCACCGGGACGGCACTGCAATTCAGCCGGCAAGGTCGAAGGCTGGCGCAGCACCCCCACCAAACGCCGCGTATCGGCCAGCGCGGTCCGCCCGGTTTCGCTCATCTGTTCCAGGGCTTGTTTGGCGATCTCGGGGTTGCGGTCGATCGCGGCCCGCGCCCCGTCGCTCATGGTGATAATCACGGTCAGCGAGTGCGCCACAATATCGTGCATCTCGCGGGCAATCCGCGCGCGCTCGTCAGCCACCGCCAGCTGTTCAGACTGTTCGCGCTCCAGCTCCAGCTGCCGGTTGCGCAGTGTCAGCTCCTCGACGCGTTCGCGCCCCAAACTGGTGATCTTCACCAGCAACACCGCCACCACCAGCAACAGGCAAATCACCAGCACCAGCAGCCCGCTGGCCGTCGCCTCCTGGTCCTCGCGCAGGTACCCAACCTGCACAGTCGCCAGCACCCCGACCCCGAACAGCACCAGCAGCGTCAACACCAACAGCGCCCGCGTCACCGCCAGCCGCAGCACGTTATTCCGCGACATCGCTGGCCCGCCCGACTGCGCATACAGTCGCGGCACGGGTCGAGGACTGTCAGTTGCGGTTTTGGTTTTGGTTTTGAGCGGGGTTTTGCGCGGCTTCGTTTCCGGGTCGAGGACGGGGCTGGGATCGGTGGTTGAGTTGGGGTTTGCGGCGTGGGAGCGCGGCGGGTCAATGTTTAACACCACCGGGGTCTCGCGTGTGGGCGTGGGATTAGCCATGCACGGTCTCGCCGCGGCGACCGCCTGCGCCGCGCTGTTGGTTTTCGAAGAGGTAGGAAGCGCTGAAGTCACCCTCCTATTGTGGCGTATTTCTGCCTGACTTGCGCCCCCGCCTCCACCAGCGGACCTCGACCCGGGTTCTCCTGAATTCCAGGGAAAATCCCTCCACGGTAGGAGCCGCCAACTTCCTCGGCGGCAATGTGGCCCATAAACTGTTTAGGTAAGGACCAGTCAAAGAGGAGACAAGATGTCGAACCCCGTGTTCACTCGAAACCGAGTTTTCACCGATCGCACCCCCGCGGGATACCCCGCGATGCCCGGCTACCAGGTCGGCAACAACAGCGAAAGCACCGCATCCCCACAGTACGGTGCAACGTCTTCGAACACCGGATTCACACAGCACTATCCGGAATCTAACTATCCACAGCAATCCCAGCAGCCCCAGCCCGCGCGCACCAGCTACGGCACCAACGAAAGCTACGCTTCTAGAGCTTCGCGTTCGGTAACCATGGACGACATGCTGATCAAAACCCTGATTACTTTCGGAGCTCTGCTGGTGGCGGGCGGTTTCGCCTGGTTCACCACGGCGGCTAACCCGACTCTCGGGATGCCCTTCATGATTGGCGGTTCACTGGTGGCTTTCGTCCTGGCCATGGTGAACAGCTTCCGCCGCAAGGTTTCCTCCTTCCTGATTCTGGCCTATGCCGCGGCTGAGGGCCTGGCCCTGGGGGCGATTTCTTTTGTGTTCAGCAACATCGCCGACGGAGTCGTAGGCAAAGCCATCCTGGCGACCCTGGTCACCACCGTGGTGATGCTGGTGCTGTTCAAAACAAAAGTGATTCGTAACTCCCCTACCCTGATGCGAGTAACCACCATCGGGTTGGTTTCAATTTGCTGCGGTTTATCTGCTGAACTTCATCATCGGCATCTTTGCGCCCTCCTGGACCATAACCTCCATCACCATCGGCGGCTTCCCGCTTTGGGTCGTGATTTCGCTGGTGGCGGTGGTGCTGGCGGCGGTGTCGCTGGTCTCGGACTTTGACTTCATCAACCAAGCGGTAGAGAACCGCGCGCCGGTAGAAACTTCCTGGCTGGCGGCCTTCGGTCTGATGGTCACCCTGGTGTGGCTTTACCTCGAGTTCCTGCGCCTGTTCGCCTACTTCGCGAATAACGAGTAACTCCAGTACTGATAGACTGAACCGTGTCCCCGACCGGATTGGGGGCACGGTTTCACCTTTACAGGTAAAATCGCCACCGCCGTTACCCAAGGCAACCGTAGGGCGCCGACCCCGGCGAACCTCGCCCCGGCCACAAACCACGGCAGCCCGCCGGGATTACCGCCACGGCGCAAACCGCGCAAACAGCAGAATCGGAACTTTATGACTGTAAATGTTCGTCCCCCCGAAGTGCCTGATGCCGCGGGCATCGGCGTCGCGCATGCCCGCATGTGGCTGTCTCACTATGGAAAATTCATCGAGCCGGAGTACCTCGACCGATTCGACGAGGCCGTCCTAGTGGGGCAGTGGCATCGCCTGCTCACCGCCGACCCGGGAGGGCGGCGCATCGCCGTGGCGGTTGAACACGGGCGCGTCGTCGGCATCGCCATGTCGGTACCCACGGTGCGCAGCGAAAACATGGCGCTGCCGCCGCGGCAACGGGAACTGTCGATGCACTATCTGATGCCGGAATTCCAAGGGGAAGGGCTGGGGCGTCGCCTGCTGGAATACGTTTTGTCCCCGCATGAACCTGCCCAGCTGTGGCTGCCCGAGGGTTACGACGGGGAAAAACGCGCGCACCGGTTCTATCGGCGTGCCGGTTTCCTGTCTGACGGAGCGGTTACTGGGAAAGAACCGAACTTTGGTTTGCAGCTGAGTCGGATGGTTCGGTGACGCGCTGAACTGCGGGGGCGCCAGGTTGGGTGAAAGGATTGCAAGCCTGGAACTCGCCGCGGCCTAAGGAACTCGCCGCGGCCTAAGGAACTCGCCGCGGCCCTATGGAACTGCCGCCCTCGAACCTCGAACCATAAAGCAACCCGCCGCCCTCGAACCTCGCCCCGAAAAACCAAAACCACAAACCCACCACACACCCACCACAAATGCACCACTAAACGACCGCGAAAAGGAGCCCACCTATGGAAAAGAAGAAGCCCACGCTGGATTCCGGAGCCGAATTCCGGCACGGGTGGTGGCGTGAAGTCATCGCCCGGCGCGACGCCCTGAAAACCGAGGTTGACCTGGACAAACTCCCGCCGATGGAGGCTCCCGACGAAGGCCACCATGGCGACCCGAACCGCGCGGTGTCGTGGCGGATTCGCGTGGCAGCGGCTTGGTCGTGGCGCCTGATTATCATCGTGGTGGCGGCGATTGCTATTGTGTACGGCATCACACAAGTTGCCGTGGCCACCATCCCCATCGCCATCGCGCTGCTGCTGACGCTGCTGCTGGAGCCGCTGCACTTTGCGCTGCAAAAGATTGGGGTATCAAAGACTATCTCTGCCGTGATTTCGCTGGTCGCGGGCGTAGGTTTGGTCGGCGTGCTGCTGGCGGTGGCCTCGACGCAACTGGCCAGCGGCGCACCGGAACTGGGACAAAAAGCCGCGGCCGGTTTCAACAAACTGATGCAGTGGCTCAGCGACGGACCCTTGCACCTGGACCAGACCGACATCGACAAGTACCTCAACCAGCTCAGCACCAAGCTGGGGGCGCTGGTGCGCAACTATTCCGGGTCGATCGCGTCTTCAGCGCTGTCGCTGACTTCTTCGGTGGTGTCGGTGCTGACCACCATGGTGATTTCGCTGTTCTGCATGTTCTTCTTCCTGAAAGACGGCCGTCAGATTTGGGTGTGGCTGTTGCGTATGCTGCCCGTCACCGCCCGCGAACCCGTCCACGAGGCCGGCATCCGCGGCTGGGTCACCCTGAAGGGCTACATCAAGGCCCAGGCCATCGTGGCTTTCGTTGACTCGATCTTCATCGCGCTGGGCGCCTTTTTCTTGGGGGCCGGGTCGATGACGGTCCCACTGGCATTGCTGATTTTCCTGGGTTCATTTATCCCGATCGTCGGTGCGCTGGTCACCGGCACTGTGGCGGTGCTGATTATCTTGCTGGACCAGGGTATCTGGTCGGCGGTGATTATGCTGGTCGTGATCCTGGCGGTCCAGCAGATCGAAGGCAATATCCTGCAGCCCATGTTGATGTCCAACGCTGTGAGCCTCCACCCCCTGGCCGTGGTGCTTTCGGTCACCGCCGGGACCTTCCTGGCGGGCATTATCGGCGCGCTGCTGGCCGTGCCGGTGGTCGCCTTCCTCAACATCGTCACGCTGTACCTTTCAGGCCACGATTCGATGCCCGGCCTGAGCGACCGCCGCGACCGCATCGGCGGTCCGCCCCACACGATTCACGCCCAGATTGCGGCTTCGTACCTCCGGGCTGACCGCGCTGCCACCGAGAGGTCCCTGGCGGTACAGACGGCTTCGGAATTGGCGAGTGGGGTTGGTGGGGCTGGTAAAGGTGCCCCGGTCGAGGACGGGTCTTCAGTTCCCGGCGAGGGCACCGGTTCGGGGGCGGTTACGAGTTCGGAGGAGAACCCGAAGGAATAACCAATCGCATTCGATAGGGCCAGTATCTCGGGATTCTCGGGGTGCTGGCCCTATCGCTATCCGCAGGGATTTTGGCGTCATTTGCCCGAGGTTCAGGGGTTGAAGGACTTGGCTATCTGGGCAGTGTTTCCGACATTCCCGGTTAATGCGCCGTCATCACCCAGCCCTGCGCCGCCATCACCCAGCCCCCTGTACATAAAACTGCAAAATCGAGCCGTGCGACCCCTGTATGCCCCCACCCTTCAAAAATCTGCAGTTTTGTGTACACCCACACCAGACCCGCCGCCCCTGCAGGCACCCCCACCCACATCAGACCCGCCAATCCCGCCCCCCCACCATCAAAAAGCCCCCACAACCACCCAAGCACCGCAATCAAAGCAAAAACCCGGGCCGAGTAATGCTCGACCCGGGCCACCCTGAAAATCCAGACGAAAATTACTTGGTGCCGCGACGAATTTCGGCGTTTACTTCCGCGCGCGCCTCGTCCAAAAGTAGGGCCCATCGCTGAGCCCCAGATGCCAGAAAATCCCAACCGTCGCTGTCAATCCCCAAACTTTGCGCGGCCAAGTCAGGGTCTTCGAAAACACGCCCTTCTACCGTAATGCGCCCATCCGTGCCCAAGGTACCCTGAACATCGGCGGTCTCCTCGCCCAAAGTCACCCGCCCAAAAAGCGGCGTCTCCTCTCCCGTGACCTGTGACAACGCCGCCAGCCCAGCACGGTCTCGGCCCAGCAACCCGGGAATGTCAGCGGCACCCGTCTCGAGGTCGGCGGCCTCAGTTCGGTGGTCCGATGCTCCAGATTCTACCGGGTCGAGGTCGTCGGGTACGTGAAGATGCGGACTTACGCGGGTAGGCGTTTCGGGAAGGTCCACGAGGAGGTCCGCGGAATCGGCGTTTGCGTTTTCACCGTCATCGTCTCGAGGCACATCCGCGTAGGTCGCGTTGGTTCCGGCCGAGTTATCAACACCATCAGTTTCCTCAACAGCCGCAGCTCGCGCACCATCTACACTTTCCGCAGATTCGAAACCTTGCGCATCGCTCGGTCCCTCAGCGGCTTCAACCGGGTTTCCCACCGAATGACTGCCGTGGTGATGCTGCTGGTCGGCACCTATCAGCTCGGCAAAATCCGATGTCCCACCAGAGCCTGAAATCGGGGTGAACGGCGTGTAAACAGCTTCCTCGTCGCCTTTCTCGGCCAGCGGCGACACCGCCGAAGCCTGCAACGCCTCCATGATGGACCGGCGCGAAATCGAACCCGTCTGCAGCAGCGGTTCCTCGACCGGGGCATCGCCCTGACCCGTCGCAACCGCAACCTCGGCCGGGATCGCAGGGCCGCCCTCGCCGGGGAACCCTACCTGGGCCGGAACCGCGTCGACGACCTCGCCGGGGACCGGAACCGCGGCGGCGCGCGAGGCGACATCCTCGGCGGCGGCGTTAATCGCAGGGACCCGGGCGCCGCGGCCGGCCAGGATGTTCGTGTCGTGGCTGAAGAGGGAAGCGGCGACTCGCTGGACGTCCAGGAAACGGCGGCCGTTGGACATTTCGCGCACGGCGACGTGGTGGACCTCCAGGCCGGAGGGGGTCAGCGCATCCAGGGCGGGCGCACCGAAGGGTCGATTTCGCAGGCAACCAAGATGAGGCGGGGGCCGGCGGTGAGGTTGGGCGGCATAGCGTCGCGGAACTGGGTCCAGCCGTTGCGGAAGGCGGCAACTCCGCCCGGGTAGGCGGCGGCAAGTTCGTTCCAGCCCAGGTTAGAAACCGCGCCGAGACGGGCCAGGGCGTTCATCAGTGAGGTCGCGTCAAGCTTGTCCATGACTTCAACCAGAACTACTTGGCCCGAACCGTCGAGGGCGGTTAAGCGGGGAGATTCTGGGGTTTGATGGGAGTTTGGGGTGGAGGTGTAATCGGGGTCGGTTGTCGAGGTGTGGGGGGTCATTTCGGCGGGCATCCCTGGGATTGCCGAAATGGCGTCGTTCCAGGTCACCGGGAAAAGCGGGCGGCTAATGACTTCGAGGACCTGGCGGCGGACGGATTTCAGGACTTCGCCTTGGGCTGCGGCGCCTACGGGGTGTCCGAACTGGGCGGGAATCAGGTGGCCTTGGTCATACTCGAAAAGCGGCATTGTTTACCTCGCAGGATGTGTGAATGCGGATACCACCCAATATTCTCACGTTTTTGGCGCGTCGCCTACTGATTGATGCGCGGAGTGCGGATTTGTTACCCATTCGCTATCCGGTGGGGGCTTGGGCTGGTTCTGAGTCGCGGGTCCACACCAGGGGAAATTTTTGCAGTTTTATGCACGGCTGTCGCTTGACAAGAGTGTGTGAGGGGAGCGAGGGGCTGGGGATTGTCTCAGGTACGCTGCAATTGCGTTAGTTAGGGGGGTGAGAGATGAAGCCGGTGCACACGACTCTGGCACCCTGACCAGAATGCACCGAGTAGAAGGGTTCGCATAAGGGAAAATTGTAAGAGCAACACAGAGCAAACCCAGGCTGGCAATAGCGAAGGAAAGCAGCTTTGCCCGCGCAAGAAACCGCTGACCTGCGGGAGTTATCCACCGCGGATGCATACGCTGGGAAGTTCTGACAAACGATCTCTGACTTGCGAGAAACCACTGATAGACCGCCGATGATTACAAGGCTTGGCTACCCAGAAGACTGGTCGTGCAAAGAGCTGGCTGAAGCGAGGGGCATATTACGGGTGGCTACGATGCCAGGACGCTGTGCGGCGCCAATACGGTTGAGACAAGCCCGGGAGGAATTTGAGATTATTTCCGTAACCGTTTAGTCATCAAGGCTTGCAAGTGCAGCTTCGTGACTCCCCAATCAAACCAGATATGCTGGTAGCTCAGTCGATTTGTGAACATATCGCCCAGTGCGCAATATATGTCTCTGTCGCAGTCCCGGTGATAGTCATTCGTCAAAGTGTGGTGAGCCTTGCTGTCGCATTCGATGACCCAGGAACGCCCTACCAGCAAATCTACACGCCCCACATCTCTGATCCGCTCTTGGATTTTCACTGGGACCTTGAGGTTCTGGAAGAACAGCCGCACGCGAGTTTCGCTGCCAGATTGAGCACCTCGAGTAAAGAACCGCAGCGGCTTTTGGCGGTATTTCGGCAAAGAACGTATTTAATTCCCAGCCCTGGTCGTAAGTGATTAATCTCTTTTCCACCGCAGATTCCAGGACGATTAAGGCCGTTTCGGCATCGTGGAATCGCAGCACGTGTCTCAGGGCCTCCCGCAGGGTGGCGATGGCACCGCGGGAGTCCCTCGGCACCACGTGGAGATGTGCGGAACCTGACTTGCGGTTCTTCCTCGTTCGAGATCTGACCACATGGACTTGGCGGTTATGCCCTGGTGGGATCCACAAACCATAGTGTTCGCAAGCACTGAGGCAGCCCAGTTGGCCCCCGGCGCTGACGGCCGACACCACCTCCGGTTTAGCGGAAGGCGTTGCGTACCAACCCCTGATGATGCGCCGCAGTTTTCCTTCGCGCATCTGTCTAGCGATCGCACGTCGGGTCATTCCTAAGTCAAGCAAGTCCGAAAAGCGATACACTCCACAATCTTTCATGCTTTGATTATGTTTGATTTCTTTTCATTATGCAAGCTGGTTTCCACAAAATGTGGAGAAGGTTGTGTATAAGTGTTTTCGTTAGGGTCTTGTTTTTATAAAATCCCAGTTCAGAGCCGATTTCATACAAGCGAGAGCAGCCCCAGACCCGCGGCCCGACAAGGGTAACCAGCAACGGAGTCACAGCCACCCACAACCCGACAACCCAGCCACTGACAGCCCAGCCACCGGCCACCAGCATCCAAGACCACAGCCACCGAAAATCAGACGCCCGCGGGAGCAACACCCGTACACAAAACTGCAAAAATCGCACCCGAGCCACCACACCGCGCCCGCGCCCTAAGAAATTTGCAGTTTTATGTACACCAACCCCGACAGACCACCCGCAACACCATCAGAATGTCGCTGAAAAACTCAGCCCAGCAGCAAACGCGCCAAGTGCACGCCACCGCGTTCGCCCAGTTGCGATGCCTGAGTCCTGCAGCTGAAACCATCCGCTAAGTAAACCGCATCAGGGTTTTCGCGCAACGCCGGCAACAAGCCATGTTCGGCAATCCGCCGGCTAATCTCAAAGTGGCCTTGCTCCATACCGAAGTTACCAGCCATGCCGCAGCACCCGCTGAGCTCCACCACTTCGGCCCCGGTTGCCTGCAAAATCGCCCGATCTGCCTTCCAACCGAGCACCGAATAATGATGACAGTGCGGTTGCGCCACCACCTTGACCCCGCGCAAATCCGGTAACTGCCACGACCCAACATCCTCAACAGCCACGCCATCACCAACAGCACAATCCCGGCCAGCCAATCCAGAAACCACACCACCTTCCAGGCGCAACACCCCAAATCGCGGATGCACCAGCAACTCCGCCAAAGTCAGAGTCGCCCCACGCACCGCCGCCGCCCGCGGATCATCGGGCAGCAACCGCACCAGGTCGTCTCGCAACACTGTCGTACAAGACGGCTCGACCCCCACAATCGGAATCCCATTGACCGCCAACGGCCCCAAAATCTGGCACAACCGCTCCAGCCTCCGCCGCGCCGCATCGAGCTGCCCCGTCGTTATGTACGTCAGCCCACAACACGCCTCGGGCGGCACAATCACGCGATACCCGGCCCGCTCCAGCAGCTCCGTCAACGCCCGCGCCCCGTCCGAATCAATCCCTCGCTGAAAGAATCAGCCCACACGGCGACCCACTGCCGACGGTCTGTTGCGGTTTCTCCCCGTTCGAGGCCGCCCTCCCCGGCCCCGACCAGGGTGGCATTCCGGTCGCTGCCGGTTGAACCCGCTGGAGGCGGCGGATAACTGGGAGGAGGTCCCGGCACAGCTGCACTTTGAGAAGTACTGGAATCAGCGCCATCCGCCAAGTCCCGCCGTGGAATCTGGGCAGAAACCAAGCCACGGTCTTTCGCCCAGCGATGGAAAGGATAGGTACTGAGGCGTGCCATCGACCGCTCTTTTTCCAGCCCGAATACACCGAAAACAGCACGCTGAATCCACTCAACCCCGAACATCGCGTTACCCAGCGCCGCACCTCCGGGAATGGCCCGCGCCAACTTCAACCACCCAGGCAAACGCCCCAATAAATAATGCGACCGAGGTCGGCGCGCCCGTTTCCGTCGTGTCACCCCAGTGCTTTCCCGCTCCGAGGTGGCACTCGTCCTAAAATCAGCCTTGGCACCCACGCCACCAACCGCAACTTCGGCCACCTTCCCGCGCCGCGAACCTCGACCCGGCAAAACCCCGGAACCAGACATCGAACCTCGACCGGAGTACGCGCGATAGTAGGCTTCGGAGCGGTACATCGCCATGTCGATGCCGGTCGGGCAGGCCGAGGAGCAGGCTTTGCAGGCCAGGCACAGGTCCAGCGCGGCCAGCAGTGCGGGGTCGCTGAAGTCGCGGATCAGGCCACCGTTGGCGACCTCCTGCAGGGCGCGTGCCCGGCCGCGCGTGGCGTCTTTTTCCTGGCCGGTCGCCAAGTAGCTGGGGCACATCCAGGCGCCATCCAGCTGGTCCATCGCCAGGCATTTCCCCACTCCCGTGCAGCGGTGTACCGCAGAGCGCAGGCCGTGATCAGGGCGGAAGTCGAAGCCTCCCGGGGCCTGGGGAAAGTCGCGCGCCGCGTCCAGCCGCAGGTTCCCGTCCAGCGGTTCGGGGTCGACCAGGACTCCGGGATTCAACAGGCCGCGCGGGTCGAAAAGCGCTTTGACCTGGGCAAACAGGGCGATCATCTGGGGCGAGAACATGCGCGGCAGCAGTTCGGAGCGGGCCCGGCCGTCGCCGTGCTCGCCCGACAGGGAGCCGTGGTAACGCGCCACCAGGTCCGCAGCTCGCTCCAGGAAAGCGCGGGATTTCGGCGGTGCCGTTGGGGAAAAGTGGTGGGGTGGGGGCGGAGTTGGGTTTGGGGCTTGGGTTTGCGTTTGGTTGGCGCTGTCGGCGAGGGCGGGTTGGGGCGAGGTTCGGTCGGCGGGTGCTTGGGTGGACCCGGGCGAGGACTGGGTTTGGGTTTGGAAGAACTGCGCGTTGTTGGCGGGTTGCGTTGCCTGCGAGGTCGGACCCGAAACGGCGACCTCGCCGGGGACTGAAACGGCGGCCTCGCCGGGAACCAAAACGGCGGCCTCGCCCCCTGAAGACCGACGCAAATCCCCCGCGGCGGCGCCCAGCGGGAGGTTGAGGCGCACGTGGATGCAGCCGTCGCCGAGGTGGCCGTAAATCATGCCGTCGACGTCGAATTCGCGCATCAGCGCCTCGAAATCGCGCAAGTAATCCGCCAGGTGTTCGGGCGGGACCGCGGCGTCCTCCCAGCCGGGCCAGGCCAGTTCGCCGCCGCTGCCGTCCGGAGCCACCGGCGTGCGGCCTCCCAAACCGGCGCCATCAGCGCGGATGCGCCACAGGCGAGTCGCGTCGGTGCCGGGAGGGTAAACTCCGACGGCCGAGGTGTGAGCGGCCGCGGCGACCGCTCGGGCGCGGGTCATGGTCGCCTCCAGGGCCTCGTCGCCGCCCATCTCGACCAGCAGCCAGGCCTGGCCATCGGGCAGTTCCGGGATTTCTCCGGCGCCAGGTTTCTGGCGCAGCGTATCGACCAGGCGGCGGTCCATCCCCTCGACCGCCAGCGGCGCAAAACCGTTGATCAACGGCACATCGCGGGCCGCCTCGACCATTGAGGCATAACCCAGCACCACCAGCACCGGCGCGGCAGGCACCGGGACCAGCCGGACCTTGGCTCGTAGGATCGAGACCAGGGTACCCTCGGAGCCGGCCAGGGAATTTCGGCAGGTCACAGCCGTTTTCAGGCAGCAGGTGCTCCAGGGAATATCCGCTGACTTGCCGGCGGAAACGCCCGCATTCGGTGCGGATCAGCGCCAGATTCGACTCGACCAGATTGCGCAGTCCGGGGACCACGTCGAGGGCGTCCCATACCGAGGGTTGGTGTTGGGCGGTGCGAGTTTGGGCGGTGCGAGTTTGGGCGGGGTGGGTACGGTTGCTGGGATTGTTGGGGTTGCTGGGTTTGTTTGGCAGTCAGGGGCTTTCTGGTGTTGTTGGATTCTGGGGATTTGAGGCGCCAGTAACGCAAGCCACTGGAACAGGGTCCGGGCCTGGAACCGTAGCGGCGGCCTCGGCGGGAGTCACCCCGGTCTGCGCCTGGGCCACTAAATCGCGCCCGGACCTCGCCGTGAAAAACTCGTCCGAAACCGTCGACTACCTGCAGTGATACCACGTTGTCGGCGGCGCGGCCCCAGGCTTGGGCGTGGGGGCCGCAGGCGTTGTTGCCGATAACGCCGCCGATGGTGGCGCGGGTCCACGTGGAGGGGTCGGGACCGAAGCGCAGGCCGTGGGGTTGGCCGGCGCTTTGTAGGGATCCGATGACGACGCCGGGTTCCAGGGTAGCCGTGCGGGCGTCGGGGTCGAGCTCGATGATTTCGCGGCATTTCGAGGCGTCGACGACGAGACCCGGGCCGATGGCGTTTCCGGCGCAAGACGTGCCGCGGCCGCGCATGGTGATGGGTGTGCCGGCGTCGAGGGCCTGGAGGACGACGTCGCGCAGCTCGTCGGAGTTTGCGGGTATGGCGATGCGAGCCGGCGGGATTCGGTAATTCGAGGCGTCGGTGGCGTAAACTGCGCGACTCAGCGGGTCATCCAGGTACTTCACACTGGGTATTTTAGCCCTTTCGTTCGTAGGGATTTGGTGGGTGTCCGGCTGGGGGTGGAAGGGCCTAGGGTGGGCTGGAGGGGCGCTGGGTGGGCGCTGTGTAGGCGCGGGGTGGGCGCTGGGTGGAGTGGGTGTACATAAAACTGCAAAAATCCGCCTCCCAGACCCACAACCACCACCAAGCCACCAAAATCTGCAGCCTTATGTACACCCTTAAACCCTCGCCTCACCACAAACCGCTAAACTGTCGCTGTGACCCTAACCCAATCCCTGGCAGAAACCTTGACCTCAACGCAACTCCCCCAACTGAACCTCGCCCAGGCGAACCAATGGTTAGAGTGGCTGCGTGACCCCGAACGGCTGCTGTGGCATTTGCTGGACGTGTACGGGGTGTGGATGCTGGCGTTCGTGGCGCTGATTGTGTTCATCGAGTCCGGGGTGCTTTTCCCTGTGCTGCCGGGGGATTCGTTGCTCTTTACGCTGGGGCTGCTGCATACGCAGATGAAGCTGAATCTGTGGGTGGCGTTCTTGGTGCTGATCGTGGCGGCAGCGGCAGGGGCGCAGGTCGGATACTGGTTCGGGCTGCTGTTCGGCGGGAAATTTTTCAAAGCTGATGCGCGCGTGCTGAAAACCGAGTACCTGGACGCCGCCGAGTTGTTCTTCCAGAAATACGGAGGGCCGGCCATTGTTTTGGCACGTTTCATTCCCTTCGTGCGGACCTTCACCCCGATTGCCGCTGGGATGGGGCGTTACCCTTGGGGGCGCTTTACTTTCTGGAATGTGGCAGGCGCGACAATTTGGATTGTGCTGTTTGTGGTGGCGGGGTCGCTGTTGGGTGGCATCGAGCTGGTACGCAACAACATCGAGCTCATCGCGGTTATCATCGTCCTGGTTTCGGTTATCCCTATCGCTGTGGGAGCTTTGGAGAAGTGGCGGGAATCCAAGCGTTCCTGACCGGTTGCGGCGCTTCGTTTCGGTGGTTTCACGAGTGCGAAATCTTCCTGGGATGACTTGCCTGTACATAAAACATGTTTGCGGCCCCAGCCACACCTCACACCCTACTGACCGAGCGAAGACTCGGGGCATCTCATGCCGGGACTGTCATCAGCCCATCAGCGAACTGCAAAAATATGGCACCCCAGGATTCCCTCGCCGGTGACCGTCGACTCCACCATGAAAACAAGCAGGCAAACCTCGGCAACACCACTTCACTACCTAGCGCGAAGTCTTGGCACGGCGAGTTGAATCACCACACCCCGACCCAAACCCAGAACCGGACCTCGACCCACGAAAAATAACCAGGCGAACCTCGAACCGGCGGCTATCGCGAAACCGCCCAGGACACGTCCTGGTCGCTGACCGCCGCGCGGCCACCGACGATGACGCCGTGGCCGCCAGCCGCCGCCCACGCGTCGGCCAACGAGCCCGGCTGCGACCCGGCCGGCGGGACCAAAGCCAGGCGCGCACCCTGCTTTACCGTATAGGCCCCGGCTGCCAGCGCGTCAGGGGAAATCTCGGCCCGAAACCAGGACCAGCCCGAAGCCCGGACCCTGGCTCTGCAACAGCAGCAGCGCCGTTTGATAGCGGTCCGCGCCAGTGTAAACCTCGCTGGGATTCAGGCCGGCTGCCACGGCGGCTCGCTGGGCGGGACCGCCCACCGTCGCCACGCTGGCGCCAGACTCGCGCAGATAAGCCAAAGTTTCGGCGGGCATTGTCGCCCCGGAAGTCAGCACCAGCGACGCGCCCCCCTGCCCCGGCCCGGCCACGGCCAAAACCACCGGCCGCAGCCCCAGCCGCCAACGCATCCGGGAAAGAAATCCCATCAGCCAAGAAAACCTTTGCCACACCGCCCTTCCCGGCAGCCTGCGCCAGTTGGTCACGATACCGCGCCACCCGCACCGCCGTATCAAAACGAGTCTGCCCGACCAGCTCGACCAACTGCATACCGCGCCCGGAAATCAAGGCTCGGTCAGCCGCAGACAGCCCCGCCGTGCCACCGACTCGTACCACTCGCTTGTAAGTCCCGGACTTAATCGCGTTAACCACCGCCGGATCCAGAGCCTCGCGCCCCGCCGACAGCATCACCGCCGCCGAGGTCACCCCGGTCAGCTGCGTCGCCGCCAAACCATCGGCCGCGACCCGCCCGGATGCCACAATCAGCGTCTCAGCCCCCGGCGAAGCCGCCACTACCTGCGAGGATGTATCGTAGCGCGTGTCTCCCGCGATTCGCGTCAAGTTCACCGGCAGCTCTTGAGCTGCAGCCCAGCCACGCCCACGCCGTAAACATTGACCCCGCGCGACACCAGCCATTCCACGTGGTTGGCGACCGGCACGGAACTGTTGAACAGCAATGACCCACGCCCATCCGGCCACGCCACGCGCGTCTTGGTACTGGTCACACCCACGACCTCGCCACTGGCGTTGTACAGCGGCCCACCGGAATCCCCGTGCTCGACGACCAGCGGCACAGTCGCCAGCACGCCGTTGGACGGGTACTGCGCCCAGTAGTGCTGCTGGTCGGCCGTCAGCGAGTTCACCGCCCCGCAGAAAATTCCCGCGCCCGCCTTCAACCACCGAGTTCTGGTTGATGTTGTTCGAGGCCTGCACCAGATAGTTTTGCCCGCAAATAAACAGCTGTTCGCCCGGCCGCACCCCCGAGCCATTCACCCGCGCGTAGGCATGGGAAGTATTATCGGTGAACACCACCGCAATGTCCTTCCCCGGCGTGGCCCACTGCGTCCCCAGCGCCACCGGCTGCCGCCCCGCGCGCGAATCCGTGTCGAAAATCTGAATCTGGTAGGTCCCGGACTGTAAGTTTTCGAAACAGTGCGCCGCGGTCAGCAGCCGCCCCGGCCCAACCCACACCGCCGAACAAATCGGCACGGTGCACTGCCCGGAGTTGCAGGTTTCGCGCGTCGGCCCGATCTTCAGCTGGGCGGTCGCCGCGTGCGGGTCGGCGAGGGTTCCGGCCTGGGTGGTTCCGGCGTCGAGGTTCGAGGTCGGGTTCGGGGTGCCCGTGTCGAGGTTCGAGGTCGGGTTTTCAGTTTGGGTATTTTGTTGCGATTGTTGGGTTTGTGTCGCCGCAGGGTTGTCTTTGAGGGCGAGGTCCTCGCGCAGCTGAGTGAGTTCGGCCTCGGTCAGTGTGGTGACGCGGGGTTGCGGAAATTCCTCGGCCAAGGCAGGGGTGATGCCTGCGGTGAGGACGAGGCCCACCATGGTTAGAACGACCAGGAAACGCTTGCGGAGACGTGTTTGCAACATAGTCCTAATTATGAACTATTTCGCTAGGAGTTTGCCGAATTCTTGCTGGCAGCAGTAATGAGGGTGGGGGAGAGGCGTAGTTGTAGGGTAGATGATGGGTAGCGGCGGGGATCTGCGAGCGGGTGGGCTGTCGGGTGGCTGCGGGCGGGTAAACGACTGAGGACTGGCGGGGTGCTGTACATAAAACTGCAAAAACCTTACTCGCGCCCCGGCCCAAGCCCCGGCCCGACAGAAATCTGCAGGGTTTATGTACAGCCCCAGCCGCCCATAGCGCCCCCAGCCGCCCCCAGGCGTCCACACTCGTGCGCGACCACGCTCTCTGGTCCCATCGCGATCCAATGCGCCTGCTAAACACCCCTGAAAATCCCCAAAGCCTCTGAAAGAATTTCGCGAAATCAAGCCAGAAAACCCCAACATCAACAAGCAGAGAATCCTAATATGAAGGTATGCGCCGAAAAACTCTTGGGAAATCCGCTGAGGATCCTGGCAATAATCTGCCCGGTACTCTTTTTCCTCAACTTCGTCACCCCAGCTTTCCTCCAGAACGCGAGCGCCACACCTCCTCACCCACCAAACCCGAACCCCTCAACGCTCGCCACTGCCCAAACCCCCGAACCTCGGCCCGGACACCCAAAAACCCCCAACCCCAACAAATCCCGAACCCCGCCCTGAACCTCGGCCCGAACCTCGCACAAATCCCCACCTCCGGCACCGAACGCGCCGGGGCGAAACCCGGAGACCACTCCACCGTGCTGCTCGCCATTTCCGAGGGCGGGCCGACGCAATTTCTGTGTTCCGGCGCGGTGATCGCGCCGGGGGTGGTGCTGACCGCGGCGCACTGCTTTTCGCGCGGGGACCACTGGGCGCGCACCGGCGATATTTTCTTTTTCAACGGCACTGTAACGCGGATTTCCGACACCGCGGTGGCGCACGGGCCGGACCTGGCGCTGGCGTCTTTCGAGCCCAGCCGTTACGCCGGGCCCTACGCCGAAATCACCGCGGAGGCCCCCGAACTCGGCGAAACGCTGCGGATTTGCGGGGCGCGCGAACAGGGGGTGGCCGACGACCTCGAAGACGGAATCGTGGACCTGGCCGGGGCGCAGATTTTCTGCGGGTCGACGCGAGTGGGGGATTATTCGGCCTTTGCGTCGGGGATTGGGGCGGGGGTGCCGGACGAATCCATGGACAAGTTCGAGTCCTATCATCTGGGCCCGCGCATCACGCAAATCTCGTGGGCAGAGGGCTGGGCGCTGTACACAACTTCGCTGACGAACTCGCAGGGCGATTCGGGCGGGCCGGTTTTCGACCGCTCCGGGCGCATCGTCGCGGTCAGCACCGGCGGGGACAGTATCGGTGAAACCGTCACGCTGCTGGGATCCGCCGCGCCCTGGCTGCGCACCCACGGCATCGCGATTGGCCACCTGTCGCTGCCCGCACGCACGGCCAACCCCTTTGCCACGCGAGGGCTGCGAGTCTCTCAGGTGCGGCGGATTGCGGGGGCGAATCGGGTTCTGACCTCGGTAGATGTTTTCCGGCCTGGGCCGAGGGTGGTGTTGACGACCGGCAAGGACGCCGCGGACGGGTTGGCGGCGACTTCCTTGGCGGGGGCTTTGGGTTCGGGGGTTGGTACGGGTTCGGCTGGGGCCGCCGCGGCGGCTGGAGGAGCGGCAGCGGCTGGGGCCGCGGCAGTGGCTGGAGGAGCGGCAGCGGCGTCGGTGCTGTTGACGATGTCGCCCGGCGGTGGTTTGGAGCCCGAGGTCCTGGCGGCGCTTAGTGCCGCGGCGGTGCGCGAAGTCTACGTGGTCGGTGGTCGGGTGCGGTTGTCAGCTGCGGACACGGCGGCGTTGGAGGGGAAACGGGTCGAGGTCCTGGCAGGAACGGATCGGTTTGCGACGGCGGTTGCGGTGGCGGAGAAGGTGGTTGCGTTACGGGGAACGGCGCGACCCCAGGGGCATTTCTTCGGGATTTTCGTGGCGGACGGGCTGGGTTTTGCCGATGCTTTGGTGGCGGGGAGAATCGCGGCGGCGGATGGAGATGTGCTGCTTTTGACCGCTGGCGAGGCGATGCCGGCTGCCACGCGCCAGGCTCTGGAGCGTTTCCGCGCTTTGCCAAAAGCGCAGGTAAACGCGATTGGGGGGCCGGCTTCACGGGCGCTGGAGTCAGCCGGGTTGATGCACCAGGCCTATATAGGTGATGACCGCTACGAGACCGCGAACCTGTGCGCGAGTTTACAGGGTACGCGCGAAGGCGCTCCTTTGGCGGTGGTGACGGGCGCGAATTTCCCGGATGCGATCACCGGCGGAGCATGGGCGGCGACGCACGGTGCCAGGTTGGTGTTGGCTGATCCGCATTTGCGCCAGGCTCGGGCCGATTACGCGATTACTTTTGACTGGCATATTGGGGCGGACGCCTCGCCGGCGGAGGCCGTGCTGTTCGGCGGGCCCTCGGTGGTGCCAGACGATTTCTTGCGGTATTTCGGCGCCACGTACTGACGGAGGCTGGGGGCTGCGTCGGGTCGACCGGGCGACGGCGAGGCGCTGGCCTGGAGACGACCAGGCACAGGCTGGGGCGACGGCATATTGACACCCTTTCCTCCAGAATCATTTCGCGAATCTGAGCTGTTTTCCTACGTCTAGGCGAAGCACCGAGGGCCGAAGGTGTTTCAACGCCTAAAACCGCAAGGCTTTTTCCGCTTTCAGACCGGCCGTACTGCCGCGCCCAACCCAGCAAATCAACCCAAACCCAACCCAGCAAATCAACCTTTCGCAGCTTGCACCCCTGTACATAAAACTGCAAAAAAACGCCCCACCCAGACCACCCAACCCCACCAACACCAAAAATCTGCGGTTTTATGTACACCCCCTCGGTGAAACCCACTGCCACAACCTCACCGAATCCCCGAACCGCATCCCCAGGTCCATGTGCCAAACCGCAGCAAAAACCGAAAAAAACCGTTGATTTCTCAACGGTTTTTCGGTCTATCGCGGAGGATGGGGATTCGAACCCCGAGGGCTTGCACCCAACACGCTTTCCAAGCGTGCGCCATAGGCCACTAGGCGAATCCTCCAAGTATGAAGTTATTGCCAAAAGGCAGCACGCCCTATTCTACAGATTTCCCGCACCAGTTGGAAATTGCGCCGGGACGCCTTTCTGCGCCACCTCTACCCCAAACGCAACCGCAGAATCTCGACGCGGGAACGAACCTCGACGCGGGCGCCCACCCTCAACAGAACCCCAACCCGAAACCTACAGCGCCGCGCCGCGCAGCCAGTCCAGCCACGCACCCACGCCTTGCCCGGTTTTCGCCGAAAGCTCCAGCACGACCGCGTCGGGGTTCACTTCGCGCAAGTTTCGCTTGAACAGCTCCATGTCAAAGTCCAGGTAGGGCAGCAAATCCACCTTATTCACCACCACGCAAGACACCGAGCGGAACATCACCGGGTACTTCTTCGGCTTGTCTTCACCCTCGGTGACCGAGTAAACCATGGCCCGCAGATGCGCCCCGACTTCGAACTCCGCCGGGCACACCAGGTTCCCGACATTTTCAATCATCACCAGGTCCAGCGCCTCCAGGTTCAGCCCCTCCAGGGCATGCGCCACCATCGGCGCGTCCAAATGGCATTCTCCCCCGAAGCCGGCCGCGGTGTTCAGCACGGAAATCTGGGCACCCAACCCAGCCATCCGCTGCGCATCCAGGTCAGTTTCGATATCACCTTCGACGATGCCGACCCGCACCTGAGGCCCCAGCGCCCGCAGCGTCGCGACCAGCAGCTCGGTCTTCCCCGAACCCGGCGAGGACATCAGATTCACTGCCTTGACCCCCGCCCGGTCGAAATCTTCGCGGTTCTGCTGGGCCAACTCGTCGTTTTCGGCGAAAATATCCTCCAGCACCGACACCCGCTCTGCCCCGGTCTTGTACCCGGAATGGTCACCGTATTCCTGGTGTACGTCGCTGCCGGTATACAGGTGTTGGGGGTGGGGTTGGTCCCCGGCGAGGTCCGTGGGGTGAGAATGGGGGTGGTCGTGGGGATGTGCGTGGTCGCCTTCGTGGTGGTGGTTATGCGAGTGGGTCACCACCGTCCCGTCTGCCAGCACGTGGGTGTGTTCGTGGGTGTGTCCGTCTTGGCCGTCGTGTCGGTGAAAGCGTCCCATTTTGTCTCCCTTTTTTTCGGTTTCTTTGCGTCGGCGTGAAAAGCGCCCTCCAGTTTACGAGTTTTATCCGTCGGTTTCTCTTTCGGGTGTGGCTTGGCCCGAGGCTGCAATGTCGATGGCGGTGAGGGTAAACTCTTCGCCGGTCTGGACGCGATAGTTGGTCGAGCCACATTCCTGGCAGCGAAACACCAGGTCTTGGGTGATTGTCGTGGTGGCTTGGCAGTCGAGGCAGGTTATCCGGGCAGGAATCAGGTTGATTTTCAGGCGCGAAGCGGCCAAGGCTGGGGAACCTTTTGCGGTGGCGGACCAGGCGAACTCCAGTGCGTGTGGGACGACCTGGCGCAGCACGCCGACGTCCAGATAAATCACGCTGACCGCGCGGCCCTGGGCGGCGCGGTCAGCGATGCGAAAAACGGAACGCGCCAGGGCTAACTCGTGCACCCGCTCATTCTATCTTACCGGCCTTCGCTGGAATCCGGGCTCCAGGTTTGGGTCTGAGGCAGCGGACTGAAGGTTGCGGCCGGGGATGCGGGTTGCCGTGCGTGGATGCAGGTTGCCGGGCGAGGATGCAGGTTGCCGGGCGAGGATGCAGGTTGCCGGGCGGGGATGCAGGTTGCCGGGCGGGGATGCGGCAGGGGTGATGGGCAAGGGTGCGGTGTACATAAAACTGCAAAATCCTGCCCGGCCCGGCCCGTCCACTTCAGAGCCAAAAAAATCTGCAGTTTTATGTACAGGGCTTGCGTCCCTCGGTGTACATGAGAGCGCAAAAATGACGGGAATCCGGTCACAACCGAAGTTGCAACCGGATTCCCAATCTCAGCTGTAAAATCCAACCGGGCTCACAAGCCCCGGCCAACCCGTCAGACAGCCCGTCAGCCAACCCGTCAGCCAACCCGTCAGCCAACCCGTCAGCCAACCCGTCAGACAGCCGGCAAGCCAACCAGCCCAGCCAACCCAGCTACAGATTCTTCACGATATCTTCAACCCGCTGTTTCGCATCGCCGAACAACATATCCGTGTTTTCGTTGAAGAACAACGGGTTCTGTACCCCGGCGTAGCCGGTAGCCATGGAGCGCTTGAAGACAATGACGTGACCGGCTTCCCAGACATGCAACACCGGCATACCTGCGATAGGCGATCCCTCGACATAGGCATCGGGGTTCACCGTATCGTTCGCCCCGATCACCAACACTACGTCGGTGTCCGGGAAGTCATCGTTGATTTCGTCCATCTCTAGCACGACGTCGTAAGGAACCTTGGCCTCGGCCAGCAGCACGTTCATGTGCCCGGGCAGACGCCCGGCCACGGGGTGGATGCCGAAGCGAACCTCGACCCCCATGGCGCGCAGCTTCTTGGTCAGGTCCGCCACGGCGAACTGTGCACCGGCGGTGGCCATACCGTAGCCGGGGGTGATGATGACACTCTTGGCGCTCTTCAGCAGGTCCGCGGCCGCATCGGCCTGAATCTCGGTGTGTTCGCCATAGTCGCGTTCTTCTTGCTTGGGACCAGCGCCTTCGCCGAAACCACCCAGAATCACAGAGATAAACGAGCGCCCCATACCTTTACACATGATGTAAGACAGGAAGGCACCGGAGGAACCAACCAGGGAACCCACGATGATCAGCAGCGGGTTCGACAGCATGAATCCCGCCGCCGCCGCGGCCCACCCCGAATAGGAGTTCAGCATGGAAACCACCACCGGCATGTCGCCGCCACCGATAGCCGCCACCAGGTGGAAGCCCAGCACCAGCGAAATCACGGTCAAAATCGCCAAGGCAATCCACTGCTGCTGCAGCTGTGTCCCGGTCGGCACCGGGTCGGCGCCTTTCACCGCAATCATCCACACGATCATCGCGACGATGCCCAGCAGCATCAAGATATTCAGGAAGTTCCTGGCCGGCAGCATCAGTGGTTTACCGCTGATCTTCGCCGAAAGCTTGAGGTAAGCCACGATGGAGCCGGTAAAGGTTACCGCACCGATGAAGATCCCGATGCCGACCTCTCCCAGGTGGAAACCCATCTCGGCAGCGACTCCAGGGTCGCGGTTACCAGACAGCTCGATGAAGGTGTTGAACCCGACCAGCACTGCCGCCAGACCCACAAAAGAGTGCAGCAGCGCAATCAGTTCCGGCATCCCGGTCATCAGCACAGTTTTGGCTTTGTACAGACCTATCACCGCACCGACCAGCAAACACACCGCAATCAGCAGGGCGTTTACCCACACCGGATACAGCGAATGTGCCGACTGCCCCGCCAGCGCTACGAAAATCACCGCAACCAGCGCAATGGTCATGCCGGCGATACCGAATTTGTTCCCGCGCAGGGCCGTGGTCTGTTTCGACAACCCCGCCAGCGCCATGATGAACAGCAGCGCAGCCACCAGGTATGCCAGGTACTCGACGTGCGCCGAAAGATAGGCCACAGACCCCCATTGCAAAGCCTCTGCCGCGTCGCCCGCAACCGCGCCAACACCACCGAAAATCCCAGAAAGGTTCAACGAATCAAACATCTCTTAGTCCTCCTTCTGGAACATCTTGAGCATCTTATGAGTAACCGCGAAGCCACCGAAGATGTTGATCGACGCAATCACAATCGCCAGACACGCCAGCACCGTAACCACCACCGAACTGGACTGCGCCAGCGACAGGATGGCACCCACCAAAATAATCCCCGAAATCGCGTTGGTTTCAGACATCAGCGGGGTATGCAGCGCGTGCGTCACATTCGTAATCACATAGAATCCCGCCACAATCGCCAGCATCAGCACGACATAGTACTGCAACATCCCGGTGGGGCTGACCGCGATCAGCGCCAGTCCGAGGACGGCGGCGAGGAAGTAAAGGAAGTTGCGTAGGGTGTGCGATTTTTTCGCCGGTTGCGAGGCCGCCCCATCGGTTTCAGCCCCGGCTCCCGCCACGGCCCCGGCAGCACCAGCGGCCCCGGCCTTAGGTGCGGCCGACACGGAAATCGGCGGCGGCGGCCACAGCAGGTTGTTCTCGTGGCACAGCGTAATGCCGCGCACGATTTCGTCATCCAGGTTGAAGACGATTTTCCCGTCCTTTTCCGGCGTCATCAGCTTCAGCAAGTTGACGATGTTCTGTCCGTAAAGCTGCGAGGCCTGTCCGGGCAAGCGCCCCGCCAGGTCGGTGTACCCCAGAATCTTTACGCCGTTTTCAGTCACGATGGTTTCACCAGCCACCGTCAGTTCACAGTTGCCTCCCGCCATGTCGACGATGACTGAACCGGGCTTCATCTGTGCCACTGCTTCTTTAGTGATCAACAGCGGCGCGGGACGCCCCGGAATCTGGGCCGTAGTAATAACGATGTCGGATTCGGCACTGACCTGGGCATACAGCTTCAACGCAGCCTTGGCCTGTTCCTCGCTCATTTCCTTGGCGTAACCGTCGCTGGATTCCTGTGCGGGAGCGGGAATCGCCACGAATTCCCCACCCATAGATTCGACCTGGTCGGCGGTTTCTGCGCGCACATCAGTGCCTTTTACTATGGCGCCCATCGAATTCGCCGTCCCAATAGCAGCCAAACCCGCCACGCCCGCACCGATCACATACACCTTTGCCGGAGGCATCTTTCCCGCGGCCGTGACCTGTCCGGTAAAGAGCCGTCCAAAAGCATTCGCCGCCTCGATAACCGCGCGATACCCACCGATATTCGCCATCGAAGACAACACATCCATGGACTGCGCCCGCGAAATCCGCGGCACCGCATCCATCGACACGGCAGTGACACCCTTGGCGTTCATGACCTCGGCAATCGAGGAATCTACCCGCGGCGCCAGACGCGAAATCAGCACAGTGCCCTGCCGCAACGCGTCTATTTTGTCGGCCGGCGGCTTGTCCAACGTCGTCACAATGTCTGCTTGCCAGACTTCCTGCGGTCCCACCACTTCTGCACCGGCATCGCGATACTGCTGGTCAGGGTAGGAGGCCAAGGCTCCAGCGCCGGCCTCGACCACTACCTCGTAGCCCAGTTTAATCAGCTTTCCAACGGTGTCAGGCGTGGCGGATACCAGTTTCTGCCCCTTGGCGGGCTCCTTCGGTATTCCTATGCGCACGTGTTACTCCTGCATAACATGGGTTTCAGTTGACGAGGGCCCTGCGACCCGCGCCATCGACGGGGTTTTCCCGCAACAACTTCATCCTACCCCACGGATACAAAATAAAAACTGCCTCGCAGGAATTACCCGATCTGCCCCAGCCGCTGGGAAACCCGCTGCTGCCAACGCCGCAACGGCCCGGGCGCCCACCAGTTCGCCCGCCCCAGAATCGCCATCGCCGAAGGCACTCAACACCATTCGCACCACGGTCGCATCCAGAGCCACCGCCAACGCCAAAATAAAACCGATTTCTTTTAACACAATCATGTGCCCGGTCACAAAGCACAAGAACACGAACACCAAAATCGTCGCCGCCGAAGTCACAATGCGGGCCGATTGCGACAGCCCCACAATCACCGACAGTTTCGCCGACCCGGTCCGGTCCCACACCTCTTTCATGCGCGACAACAGGAACAGCTCGTAATCCATCGACAGCCCAAATCCAAAGCACATCAGCATCACGACCACATAGGGACTCCAGCCCCGGCAGCGCCTTCGCCCCTCAGCAGTCCAACCCCCAGCCGTCCACAAAGACCAGCGTCGAAATCCCCAGCGTAGCCACCAGCGACAGCGTATTAATCACCAAGGCCTGCAAGGGAATCATCACCGAACCCGTCATCAAGAACAGCAGCACGAAAGTCATCATCACCAAGACCCCCAGCACCCACGGCAGCCCCTGCTCCAGCGACCCCACAAAGTCCAGCTGATTCGCGGCCTGCCCCGTGACATACAGCTCAAAATCATGGGACGCCGCGCGAATCTGGCGCACCACATCTTCGGCCTGCCGCGACCCGAAGTCCTGCCCCTCCAGCCGCACCTTCGCGGTCGCCCCGTCGCTCCTCAGCGAGGACGCGGCAAAAACCTGCGACACGCCCTCGACTCCGGCCACGTGCCGGGCCGTCCACTCGTCCAACTCTTCGGGCGAGACCCCCGGCGCCACAATCTGAATCGGCGTCATCCCGGCGCGCGGCACCTGCTGGTTCAGGTCCTCCATCAAGATGCGTTGCTGACTCTGCAATGGCAGCAGGTTCAGCAGCGAGTTGCGCAAATGCAGGTCTCCCAGTGGCACGCACGCCAGCACCAGCACCACCGCGCTGACAATAAATGACGGCCACGACCACCGCGTAATAAAGCCGGCAAAACGGTCAAAGAAGGTCAGTTTTCGGGGTCGGGCAAGGCCCGCCTTCGGTTGCGGTGTCGAGGTTGCGTTCCCCGGTTCGAGGTTCGCCGCCTCAGCCCCGGCGACCTCGCCCCCGAAAGCCACCTCCAAGGCATGCGAATGCTCCGGATCGGCGGCGGCAACCAGGCGGCGCAGGCCCGGAATCTTGGCCAAAACAGACAGCTTTTTCGATGCTCCCCGCAAAGCGGAACATCAGCGCGCTGACCAGGGTCAGAGCCCCAATCATCGACAGCAACACCACGGAAGCCCCCGCAATCCCCAGCGATTTCAACAGATCCGGGCGGAAGAACAACATGCCGCCAGAGGCCACCGACACGGTCAGAGCGCTGAAGAAGGTGGTGCGCCCGGCAGTCGCCAGCGTCACTTCGAGGGCCCGCAAATACCGCGGATTCAGCGCCTCGAGCCGGGCCCGGGCCCGCGCCGAACGCACTCCGGACAGATCCAGGCCGTACTGGTCGGGCGTCAGCTTGCGTAGCCGCGCCAGCTCCTCGCGGAAACGCGACACGATCAGCAGCCCGTAGTCAATCGACAGCCCCAGCCCCATCACTGAAATCACGTTCACCGCAAAGGACTGCTGTTCAAACAGGTAGGTCATCCCCATCATGATCGCCAGCGCCGCCGTGATCGCGACCGCCGCTCCGCCCAGCGGCAGCAGCGCCGTGGCGAATCCCCCGAAAACCACGGCCATAATCAGGAAACTCAGCGGAATCCCGATCGCTTCCGAGCGCGTCAGGTCGTTGCGCAACGTCTGCAACGCCGAGTCGTGGACCAGCCTCTGGTCGGTGATCCGCACGCGCAGGGCGTGGGAGGGGGTGCCCGGGGCGAGGCCGTCGCCGCGGATGTCGTTGTAGAGTCCGGCCAGGCGGGCCTCGACCCGGCGCAGCACCCGCAGCATGTCCGCGGAAGGCAGCTTGCCGGTTTCGCTGCCCTGGCTCAGGTCCAGATTCACCACGAAAACGAAGCCGTGGCCGTCTTTCGCGACCAGGGCGCGGGCCTGGGGATCCAGCATGGCGTTGTATTCGACGAAGGGGTGCGAAACCGACTTGACCTGCGCGATCTCCTTCAGGTCGGCCTCAGCTTTGGCCAGGGCGGCGTGCAAGGCGCGGGCGACAGGCCAGTTCGGCTCGGCCAGCTGCGTGGCGCGTTCGCCCAGTTCGCGGGCCGAGTCCCCCAAGGCGCGTGCGCGAACCCCCAGGTCAGCCGCGATTTTGCCCTGGTCCTTGGCTTGGGCGCCCTTGCTTTCGGCCTGGCCGCCCAAAGTGGTGGCTTCCTGGCCCAGGCGGCGGGCCTGCGCGGCGTTGGCCTGCGCGTGGGCGGCGGTTTCCTGGGCTTGCGCGGCCAGGTCCTGGGCACGCGCCATCAGCTGCCGAATCTCGGGGGTGGCGGCGGCCTGGGCCTGGGCTTGCAGCTGTTGGGTGCGGTCGGTCTGGGCCTGGGCTTGGGCGGCCAGCGCGGCGGCCTGAGTCTGGGCTTTGGCGGCGGCCGCGGCGAGGTCCTGTGCCTGGGCCTGGGCGAGGGCAGCGCCTTGGGTGTCGCCCGCGGCGGTCAGTTGTTCGGCCTGGGTCGCGGCGGTGGCGGACTGGGCCTGCAGGGTTTTCGCGCGTTCGTCTTGGGTCTGGGCTTGGGCCGTCAGGGTCGCGGCCTGGGCGGCGGCGGCTTCGGCCTGGGCCTGGAGCTGCTGGAGTTGCGGGCCGCCGGCCGCTGCGGCCTGCGCGGCGGCGGCTTCGGCCTGAGTCTTTAGGTCTTGGGCTTGGGCCCCCAGGTCTTTGGCCTGCGCCGCGGCGGCTTCCGCGCGGGTCTTCAGAGTCTGGGCGACTTCGCCTTCGGCCTGGGCTTGGTCGCCCAACTGCCGGGCCAGCTCTCCCAGGGTTTTCGCGTTCGCCCCCAGGTTCTGGGCTTGGTTGCCCAAGGCGGTGGCTTCGTCGCCCAAGTCCTGGGCCGGCGTGGCCGCTGCCTGGGCCTGGTCGCCCAACTGGGTGGCTTTGTCGCCTTGCGATTCGGCCTGTTCCTTGAGTTGCTTCAGTTGGGCGGCGAGCTTTGGGGCCTCTATGTATTCGGCCTTGAGGTCGATTCCGGTGATGTAGGCTACCACGCCGTAGTCCTTGGTGGCCTGGGCGTCCAGCAGTTTCTGGCCGCTGTTCGAATCCGAAGGCGTGGCCTGTGGGACGTCGGAAACCAGGCGTTCCCACAGCGGAGTCCCAAATCCCGTCGCGGCTACCAGCGCAGAGGCGATGACCATGACGATCCAAAACACCAGGACCTTCAGCGGTCGCACCGCCAAGAACCGCGCCAGCTTGACATACATGCCTCTATTTTTAGGACGCAGGGCCTGACTGTGTCCTGGGTCTGAGCGAGGGGCTTGGGATGGGGGGTTGGGGCGGGGAAAGTGATGGGTTGGTTAAAGGGTTGACCCCCGCGGGGCGGGGGTCAACCTGTGGTCCTTGGCTAGAGCCAGGTTTCGGGCCAGAGAGGTCCGTCCTATGTTGCGACTTAGCGCAGCAGGGAGAGGACGCCCTGGGGAACCTGGTTGGCCTGAGCCAGCATCGAGGTGCCGGCCTGGGACAGGATCTGGTTGCGAGTGAACTGCATCATCTCGGAAGCCATGTCGGTGTCGCGGATACGAGATTCGGAAGCCGACAGGTTCTCTACAGCAACACCCAAGTTCTTGATGGTGTGCTCGAAACGGTTCTGCACAGCACCGAGATCAGAACGACGCTTAGAAACCGCACCAATAGCCGTATCAAGTACACTAATCTTGCCGTTGAAGCTAGCGTGATCGGTACCACCGGTTCCCATGAAATTAATGGCATCGGCAACCTCGGTGGCCAAGTCGAAGGTAGTCACCGAGATGACATCATCCTGGGTGCCGTTAGCGCCGACCTGGAACTTCAGTTCTTTCTCTGCACCCAAGGTCTTCAGACCATTGAACTCGGTGACCTTGCTGATACGAGTCAGTTCTTGCGACAGCTGGGCGAGCTCGGCGTTGATGTTGGCACGAGCCTTTTCGTTGTTGGAGTCGTTAGCGCCTTGAACGGTCAGCGTACGCGCACGCTGCAGAATGTTGTGAACCGCTTCCAGCGCACCTTCAGTGGTCTGTACCAAAGAGATACCGTCCTGGGCGTTGCGCTGAGCCTGTCGGTTACCATTCACCTGAGAACGCATGCCCTCGGAAATTGCCAAACCAGCGGCATCGTCCGCGGCGCGGTTGATGCGGAAGCCGGAAGACAGCTTTTCCAGAGACTTGGCCAAGCTGTTCTGGGTGTTGGACAGGTTGCGGTAGCTATTCATAGCCATGATGTTCTGATTGATAGACAAAGACATTTTGAATCCTCCTGATAAAACCAACCAGCACCTTGCCGGCTGGATGTCCTATCGCCACACTTCCTGTGTGACATAGATAATTATCGGACACCTGCCCCGAAAAGTTAAGGATAAAAGGAAAATTCGTTTTCCCAACCCCGGAATTGTCAGGACAAAGCAACGCTGACCCGCAGAAACATGCGGAAAAACCGGCCTGCTCCGCACACCCACACAACGGCAGATTCCCCCTACCGGAGGGCAGAGGACCTCGAGCAGGGGCCGGCACCACCGCACCTCGACCGAGGAAAACCAAAACCCGACCTCGAGCAAAGGGCCGGCACCACCGCACCTCGACCGGGGACCCGACCGCGGGAGACGCCAGACCTAGGCGCGCTGGGTGATGAGCAGAGCCAGGACGCCGCGAGGGCCGCGCGTGGCGTGAGACAGCATGGCGGCGGAGGACTGGGAGAGGATGCGGCCGCGGGCGAAACGCTGGGCTTCGCGGCCGAAGTCGGCGCCGCGCAGGCGATCGGAGGAGGCCGAGAGGTTCTCGACCGCGACGTTCAAGGAATCGATGGTAGAGCGGAAACGCGCCGAGACCGCGCCCAAGTCGGCGCGGGCGCCCAGAATCACGCCCAGGTGCGCGTCGATGCCTTCCAGGACGGCGCCAAAGGCGTCACTGTTGGCCGCGCTTTGGGGGACATAGCTCAGCTGCTGCTTAGCGATGTCCACCACGTTGACGAAAGTCAAGGCAACCACGTCGGAGTCGGAGGCGTTCGGGCCCAGCTGGAAACGCAGCGCGTCGGCAGGCTCGGTGTAGCGTCCACCCAAGATGCGCCGGCCCAGGGCTTCGGTCACTTCGCCGATGCGGCCGATTTCTTGGCGGATCGCGTCCATCTCGCGGGCGATCATGTCGCGGTTAGGGGCGCCGTAAGAATCCGTGGCTCCCTGGACCGCCAGGGTGCGCATGCGCTGCAGCATGTCCGTGACCGTGCCCAACACTCCTTCGGCGGTTTGAACCAGGGAAAGGCCGTCCTGGGCATTGCGCACCGCCTGTTGGGAGCCCAAGATTTGGGACTTCATACCTTCGGCGATGGCGAGGCCGGCAGCGTCGTCAGAGGCGGAGCGGATGCGGTTGCCGGTGGAAAAGGCGGGAAAGGGAGTCCGCCAGGAGGTCCTGGGCGTAGCCGACGTAGCGGTAGGCATTCAGCGCCATGACGTTTGTGTTGAGAGAAGAGGTGGTTGCGGGGCCGGCGGGGTAAGTGGTGGTTGATGGGTAGGTGGGGCTGAGGGAGGCCAGGCCGGAGCGCAAGGCGCGGGAGGTCAGAGAGGCGGAGGGCATCGAGGCTCCGTAGGCGGCGCCGGCGGTTTGCCAGGCGGAGGGGATATAGGAGCTCAGGACATTTGCTGCCGAGAGGGTGCCGGTGGCGGTAGTGGTATAGGTGGGGGCGGCGGCGCTGGCGGAGGAAGCGGAGGAAGCGCTGGAACTGGAGGCGACGCTGGAACTGGAGTAGCGGACCTCGCCCCCGCCAAAACCGTAACCGACGTAACCGCGGGAGGGTGGCCTCGACCGGGGCAGAATCCGCGACGGGCGCGGCCGAGGGCGAATCGGGGGCGGGATTGGGGTTTGCGCTAGGACTGGGATTGGGGCCGGGCGGCGCAGAACTAGCGCCCGAGTACGTGCCCAGCGACACGTCTGCGCCTGAAACTGCTGCCATAGCTGACATTGCCCTACCATCCTGGTGAGTCGTGTTCGAATCCTTGCGGCTGGGGCTTGGCTGGGCTTGTTGGCAGGCTTGCCGGGCCTTGCCGGGCCGGGGATTCGCCGGGAGGCATTCCTCGCTTCTCGGCGGGGCGGGCTGTGGAGACAGTACGCCTTGATTAAAAGTGTAGGGATTGGGGGCGGCTGGCGGAAGGGCGAGTTTTTGCTTGTCCGGTCATTGGGACATTTAGGGTTTGCGGGTTGGAGGAGACATGCGTACATAAAACTGCAAAAAACTTGCGTCACGGGACAGAGCTTAGGCTGCCAACCTGAACTTTGCAGTTTTATGTACACACACGCACCACGCTCGCACGGGTCGCGCTTATGACTGAGTGGACTCGTGGGCGGCGCGAACAAAAGAAGCGTACATAAAACTGCAAAAACCTTCGATAAGCCCCATCAGACACCCCTCAACACACGAAATTAGCAGTTTTATGTACATCCCAAGAGCGTCACCCCACATCACAGCCCAGCTCGACCCCAACACGACCCCAGCTCGACCCTGGCTCGACCCCATCCCACATCCCGGCTCATGCCAGTAAAAACCCTCGGGGCGCCCCCCGAAGGGAGCGCCCCGAGAGCGACAGGAGATGCTATAAGTCTGTGTAAGCCAGTAGGCCGCGCTAACCAACCTGGTCAGCCAACCAACCCGGCCGCGTCAACCAACCCGTTCAGTCCACCAGCAAACGCTGCGCCGCCTCGGCCGAAACCCGCGCCTGCGCCTTGGCGGCCTCCGCCGCCGCGTCGCCAATCGCCGCGACCGTTGCCTTCGCCGCCCCCGGAGCCACCTCGGCCTTCAAACCGGAAGCCCCAGTCAAAGCCCCCATCTGCCCATCCAACCGCGCCAAGAGCGCCTGCATGAGTGCCGGCCTGGGAAGTCACCTGAGACAGGGCGTCGCCCACCAGGGTCGAAGCCTTGGCCAAGGAAAGCTGCGAAGCCGTCTGTTGCTCCAAGTCGAGGGCCTTGAAACCGCGCCCTCCCGAAGCCAGCAAAGACGGCAGGTTCCGCAGGGTGTCGTCCCCAATCTGGACCTTCACCTCGGCGACTTTGCCTTGCGCCGGCACGGAAAAAATCCGCCCCGCCCAGCACCGGAGTCCCGTTGTACTCGGTCCCCAGAGTGCGGTCCAACGCCGCCAAACCGTCCGCCACGGCCAGCCGCGCCGAAGCGTCCATCTTGCCCGAAGCTACCACTTTGTTCAGCTCTGAAATCTGCTGAGATGCCCGGTTCAGCGATTCGCCCGCGACATTCAACACCTCCATACCGCGCTGCGCCGCACCCAGCGTCGCAACAGCCTCGTGCACCCCAGCCGTCTGAGTCTGGGACTGAATCCGCGCCGAATCCCCGGACAGCTCGGTCGCCGCTCGCACCTGCGCCGCCGTGTCGGGCGTGACGTGCCGGGTCGCCGCCCGTGCCGCCTGCTGCGCATAGAAAAGTACGGAAGATGAATCGGATTGGAGCTGAACTGCCATGTTTTTGCCTTCCCTAGTCGCCTCGTCGCGGCGCTGGCCGGTTCCTTTCCGGCCGCGCGGTTGCCGCGGTGTTTCGCCGTTTCGAGGTCCGGGTCGAGGTCGGGTTGGCACCGGTTTCGAATCGGTTTCGGTCCCGGGTCGAGGTCGGTTCCTCGCGGTTGCGGTTCCCTGCGGTTTTCGCCGGTATAGTGCCGGTTTATCTGCGAGTAGCCCCGAAACAAGCTGTTGATTAAATGGTAGCACCCTGGGAGGGGGCTGGGAATGGGGCAGGGGCAGGTAAAATCGTGCTGTGCCTCGAAAGATACCCGCTCAGGATGGACTCAATGCGTTAAATGCTTGGAAACAAGCCTTTTCCGGGGTGTCGCCTGCGCCGGGTCCAGCCCCGGCGGGTCTGGGCGCGGCTTCAGGGAATCCTCAGCCTATGACAGGACATACCACATCTGATGTTGATGGGGTCGGCGGGGTTATAAGGGACCCCGGTCCAATCGCGGCGGAGGTAGGCGCCCCAGTCAGTATTGATGGCAGTACCAATCTTGACCCGGCGGCCGGAAATTACCGCAGCAACTGCGAGTGTCAGACCGATCGAAGTCACGGCGGCTGGGACGGCCGGGATTGCAGATGGCAACGCCCTGCCAACGGGAAGACAACCTGAGCTCAGTCCGGCTGTCGTGGGACCAGCGGTGCGCTATACCTTGCAAGAGTTGGCTGCTGTTGCACCGGGCCGCTCGGTGGAGCTGCGGGTGCCGCCTTTTGGTGCGGTGCAGGTGATTGAGGGCTCGACGCACCGGCGCGGCACCCCTCCGGCAGTGATCGAGATGTCGGCGCAGACTTGGCTGTGCCTCGCCACCGGGCTGTTGAGCTGGGACCAGGCCGAGGCCCGCGAACTCATCTCCGCTTCGGGCCAGCGCGCGGACCTCTCCCCTTGGCTCCCCCTTTCCTTCCACACATGAAACGAGAAGTGTACAAAATACGCCACTGAGTTTGACAATTCGAAATAATGGTTTGCCCGACCCAGCACCCTTGCTGTATGCAAGTATCTTTCCCATCGACCATATACGGTGTCACCTCACCAAAAGGGAAGTTTTGGATATTGATGGACTAACGATACCTTTGGCGGAGTTAGCTAGTTCATAATTCGTAGCACCAATATCAATTCTTATCCTAGCCGGATCCATACCTCGCGTCACGTTGATAGTAGTGGGATGCTCGGCGGCATTGGAATACAGCGAAATTCACTACTGGTATATTCAGAGTCGGAGCTAATATTAATCCAGGACAAAGTTGTGTCTTCGCCAATTATTGGAAATTGATTGGCTATCAGGCGTCGTGTGGGTAGGTACCAGGCGACGACTCATTTTGACTCCAGAATACCCAACCTAAAACCCGAAAAAGCCGACCTCGAAGGCCGGTCACGGTGGGAATCGCCAGGTTTAAGAGAACAGCTTTTGCACCATGGAGGCGGGCATATTTGCCTGCGCGCGGAAAGCTGCGGTGGGTTGAGCGTTGATGCCTTCGACCGCCTTGGCGACCAAGGACTGCGCCAGCTGCGCGGATCCGCCAATCCCGGAACTCATCAACGGAGAGGATTGCTGCAGCGCGTTCAAGGCGGAAGCAGCGGCTTCTTGAACCGAGGAGCGCACCTGGTTGACGGCTCCCGACGCGATGGCCAGCCCCAGGGTCGCTTGTTTGGCTGCTGCCGAGGCCGCCGCGGGGTTATTCGCCGCGCCTACAATCCCCGCAGCCAGCGCGGTGACACCCAGTCCCTCGGAATTAAAGGCCTTGCCGTTAGGCAGCGTGGCATCTACCGTGACCTTGGTCGGATTCACGGAATCTCCCACCGAGAAAGTCGCGCGGAAGTTTCCGTCCAGGGTGCGGTGCCCGGCGAAAATTTCGGTGGCAGCCAGGGTGTCGAGGCCGCCCGCCAGGCGCCCGAAGTGGTGGGTCAGTTCCGCGCGTTGTGACTGCGAAACGGTTTCGACGGCCAGTTGCGAAACGATGTTGCGCATCCCGGCGAGTACCCGGTCGGTTTTCGCCAGTGAGTCGTCCACGGCGTTGGCGGTGGTGACGGCGGCTTGTGCGGTCTGTGAGGTGGCGTTTGCGACGCGGACTTCGGCGCGGGTCGAGGTGGTGGCGGCAACCGAAAGCTGGTCGCCCATTCCGTCGACTATGTTGAGTTTGCCGTTAGTAGAGATGGCCGGTTTGGCCGTCAGAGGCGCCAGGCCGCCGGTGCGCACCTGAGCTGCGGTAGCTGCACCAGATGCAGAAGGGTCGGCAGCAGCCAACGACTTCGAGCGCTGCGCCACCGGGTTACCCCAGGGATTAACCAGCGCATTCGACTGGTATTGACCCAAACCGTTCAGCTGCATCTAAAGCTCTTTCTCCTTGAATGTGGTCGGAATCTGCGACCGGCCCGCGCGTCCCTCTGGCCTTCTAATCGGCTGATTTCAGCGCGTTGTTAATAATGTTAGGAGCTTAATTTTTGCTTGAAAACCCCCTCAGGGATTTCCCAGTTATTCACTATCAGCTTCAGGCCTGCGACCTGCAGTTTTGAGGCAATTTCCAGACTAAATTCAATTTCGAAATTCGCCAAATTCTGTGTCATTTATAGTTTTTTTCAGGGATTTCTAAGATTCGACTTTTTGGCCTGTTCCCGGTCCGGCGCAGGGCTGGGGGACTGAGGACAACGCTTGCATTGCCCGGCTGCGCAGCCCGGCCGGACCGGGCCGGTCACCGAGTACTACCTGACAGCGCCCGACAAGAGGAACACGGAGGCGGCGTACATAAAACTGCAAAAATCGACCAAACACACCCCCAAAACCCCTCCAAACACACAATTTTGCAGTTTTATGTACAGGCCCGAACCAATTCTCAGCAGGCGAAAGAGATGTCTGCCACCCAGCCGGCCAAAACCGCCGCCCGGTCAAACCCGCCGTCCCTCCTCGCGGAACTCAGCCCTGCACTTTGCCCGCGGGAGCTTGCGGCAAGGCCACCAGGAATTTCGGGTCCCTCCAGCCGCGACGACGGTATTCCTGCGTGACCGCAGCGCTGACGCGCGTCGTGTCTTCGCGGCGAATCAGCACAATCGCGCAACCGCCGAAACCACCACCGGTCATGCGCGCCCCGAAAGCGCCCTGCGCCCGGGCAACCTCGACCGCCACGTCCAACTCCTCGCAACTGACCTCATAATCGTCCCGCAACGAATCATGCGAGTCGTTCATCAAAGCTCCCAGCTCCGCCGCCGGAAAGGCCAGCGCCCCAACGTCACCAGCGTCCCCGACGCCCCCAGCCACTCCAGCATCCCCTGCAAAACCAGCCAAAATCCCGGCGAATCCCTGGTCCTGACGATTTCGGTCAAGATGTGACGCGCTCGGCGCCAGACGCGCTCAGCCTCCTCACCCTCACCCAACACCTCGGCCAGCCGCTCCAGTTCGGCCTCGATGTCAGCCTCGAAAGTCCCGGGCGAAACCAGCACGCCCAGCAGCTCCACCCCCAGAGCAGCCGCCGCGATTTCGCAGTCGTGCCGCCGCTTTCCGTACTGCCCATCGGCCCGATTATGTTCGGCGCGCGTGTCGATCACCAGCAGCTCCAGCCCCGCGGCGGCCAAGTCAAATACCAGCGACCGCGCCACAAAAGTCCGGCAATCCAGCAAAATCACGTGCCCCTCGCGACACAGCAAAGACGCTGCCTGATCCAGCCCTCCGGTCGGCGCCCCGACATAAATATTCTCGGCCCGGCGCCCCGCCTCTAGCAGCAGGTACCGCCCGGTTTTTGGCGCTGTTGCGGGGGTTTCAGGGGGTCGGGTCGAGGCCGTCTGTTGCGTCCCCGACGAGGCCGTCTACTGCGTCCCCGGCGAGGTCCGCCGCTTCGGTTGCGTCGTCACTTGCGCCCCGGGCCTGGGCGATACCGGCGGTTTCTGCGGCCAACCCCAGTCCCAACAAGTCATCAACAGCTACCGCCACCGCGCACTCCAAAGCCGCCGAGGAAGACAGACCCGCACCCAGGGGCACACAAGAATCCACCGCCACGTCGAAACCGGGGAAAGCACCTTCGCGCCCCAGGACTTCTTCCAAACTCAAAATAGTTCCGCCCACATAGGCTCCCGTCCCGGTGAAACGAACCTGCGGCACGCGGTCCTGACCCAGATCGTCCAGATAGAGGGAATCGCGCAGAGCATCGAGGTCCAGCTCGATCACTTCGTCCATCAAGGTCGACGCCAGGCGCAACTGCCGGTCCTCGCGCGGCGCGACAGCCACGTAGTTGCGTGCGGCAAAGCCAGCGGCAGAGCCAAACCACCGTTGTAATCGGTGTGTTCTCCGATCACGTTGACTCGCCCCGGTGCGCGGTACGCCCCGGCTGGTTCCGCCCCGAAGGCCTGGCGGAACAGCTCCTTCGCGCGGGCCGCTCCGGCTTGCGGGCTCCACGCCTCGGTCAACGCAGGCGTTGCGCCGCTCGCTCCTAAACCTGTCATGTCGCTACCTCCTGTAACTTCATTTTCCGCTAAAATCTGCCGCTTATCGCCCTAAAAACCGCAACTCGCACCCCGCGCCACTTCCTAAAAACCGCAACCCGCAGCCCTCGCCGCACCAAACCAAGCCCGGCGCCGACACAAACCGCAGCCACCTTTCCTCGCCCCAGCTCAGAGCCAAGTAATGGGCTGCTCCAGCCCCTCGAAAGCCCCCAGCTCCAAGGCCTCGCGGGCCGCCTCGCGAGTGCGTGCGGCGATGCGCTCGGGCGTCGTGTCGTTGATCCACGTCGCCATCCCGGACTCCGAGCCCGCCAGGTACTTCATCTTGCCCGGCGCGCGCAGGAAGCTGTAGAACTGGTTGAACAGCCCTAAAATCTCGCGCCCATCCTCGGGCGAGCACGGCGCCTGGTGCCACGCCGAAATGTAGTTCACGTCGACGTAGCTGCCGTCAACGCGGCGGTGGAAGTGGTTCGCCACGATCATCATCCGCAGATACAGGTCCGCCAGCGCGGTTTTCTGCGCCTCGTCCAGCGCGGCGAAATCGGGGACCAGCCGCTTGGGCACCAGGTGATACTCCAGCGGCCACCGCGCGGCGACCGGCATACCACACCCACTCGGCGTTTTCGGCGATCATGCGCGTGCCGGCGCGCACCTCGGCGTCGCGCACGGCGGCGATCAGGTTCAGCGGGTCGAGGTTCCCGTCCCAGGGTTCCTCTTCCGGGTCGAGGGCTGGGGTTTGGGTCGGGTCGAGGGCTGGGGCGGAGGTAGCGTTGGCGGGTGCGGTGTTGTGGGGGTTGGGGTTTTGCTGGTACGAGGAGTCGGCGTCTTTGGGCTGGGGTGCCTGGTCGTGGCAGCCGCAATCACAAGAATCCGCGCCCCAAGCGCAGTCGCAGTCGCAGCCGCAATCGCAGCCAGGGTCGGCGAAAGCCGCATCTTCGGCCGAGCCGCAACCGCAGCCCCCGCCGTGGTCGTGGCCGTGGACGCAACCACAAGAGCCGTCCTCGCCGTGGCCGTGACCATGACCGCAACCACAAGAGCCGTCCTCGCCGTGGGAGAGTTTGAAGTCGTAGCCGTCCAAGCCTGAGACCGCGTCGACTCCGTCGATGTTCAGCAGGGCGGCCTGGCGAAGCATTGCGTTGGTGCGGGGCGTGATGAAGGGGTAGGCGTAGATTTGGCCGTGGGGGTGGTGGAGGGTGACGCCGATTTCCTCGCCGTGATTTTCGAAGACGAAGACCTGTTTGATTTGGGGGATAGCCGAGAGTTCGGCGGTGCGGTCGGCCCAGGCTTCGATGACGGTGCGCATGCGGGAGGGGCCCATGGAGACCAGGTTGGTGTTGACGTCGGGGCCAAAGCAGATGACCTCGCAGCGGCCGTTGGCGGGGGCTTCGGCGAAGATGCGTTCGCCGTCGACCGGGGTCGGGAGCGGGGCGAGGTGGCGGGTTTCGGGCAGTTCCATCAGCGAGGGAAGCGGTTTTCGAACACCACCACGTCGTAGTCGGTGTCGAGGGATTTCGCCGTCTTGGTATTCCGCGCCGGGGCGGGCCGGGCCCAGGGGTTGGAGTCCGCGGGAGGCAGGAAGGTGCGGTTCATGCGGTGTGCGGCCATGGGAATCCAGTCTCCGGTGAGCGGGTCGTGGCGCATCACCGGGCCGGTCACGGGGTGGCCGTCCACCGGGGCGAAGCGGTCAGGCAGCGGGCGCGGGTCGTCGAGGCGGCGGGTCTGGGTGCCGCTGGCGTAGGGCTCGGAGTCGTCGAAATAGAAGAAGTCACGGCCGTCAGCCAGTTTCGTCGCGGTTTTGCGTACTGCCATCGCTTGAGGTTCCTCTCCGTTGAGTTGGGGCTGGCTGGGGTGCCGGGGCTGGCTGCGCCGGCAGGGCCGGCAGGGCCGGTTGGGCCGGCGGTTGTCAGTACTGTCGGTACTGGCGACGCGGTTTCTCGGCGGGCTTTCCCAGGCCATCGGCTATTTTATCGCAGCCGCTGCGAGAGGGGGGTGTACATAAAACTGCAAAAACCTTTCGTTTTTGGGCCCGACCAGGACGGGACGCAAAGTATTTGCAGTCGTGTGTACAGGGGCACCGTGATGAGCCCTTCGGCGGGTCAAGGGAGCACCCGCGGGACTATGATTTGAGAATGGAGTTCAGGAATATATACGGCCATGGTGTTGCTCGCGTGGCGGCGGGCACCTTCAAAGTTACCCCCGGAAACCCACGGAAATGCCGAAAAGGTAGTTGAGCTGACGCGAGAAGCCACGCGGGCATACGCGGCTGTCATTGCCTTTCCCCAGATGTGCCTGACGGGGCACCTGGGCGACCTGGCGGATAACACCTGGGTTTTGGAACAGAGCGCGGCGGCGTTGGACCTGATTCGCCAGCAGACTTCCGAACTGAGGATACTGATCTTGCTGGGCGGCCCGGCGGGAGCCGCGCTGTTCCCAGGGGTCGCTACTCCTTTAATCCAGCCCGGTGACAGCGCGGTGATTGCGCTGAATCACGGACGCCTCCTGGCGCTCACCACCGCGCAGGGCACCGCTTTGAATCCTGGAGTCACATCCAGTACCGCACAGCTCGCCTCGGTTTTCCCCGGAGCACCTGTCTTGCTGGCCGAAGAAGTCCCGGGCTTAAATGTCTGGGCCTTCCCCGCTGCAGCACCGTCCCCGACCCTGCTCCAAGCCAGCGCTAAAACACAAAACCCGCTGCTGGTCCAGCTCGGCTCCGAACCGCTGACCGTGGGTGCCGCGCGTCGAAACCAGCACCGCGTACGTGAACTCTCTGCCATGCTGCACGGCAATGTGCTTTCTGTCAACGGTTCGCCGGGAGAGTCCTCGACCGACTCGGCTTACGGCGGCGAAGTCTGCGCGGCGGCTGATGGGCACCTGCTGGCTCAAGAAACTCACCTGGGCGATGCTGGACTGACTTTGATTGATATCGACCTGAAGTCCCCCAACTCCCGGTCCCCTGCAGCCCCGCCCTCGCACCAGACCCCGCGAACCCCACACAACCCGCCCTCGCCCCGGCCCCCCCACACCCGTCCTCGCCACCTTCAGCTGCGACCCCGCCCCGACCGACGAGGTGCCGCCGCTCGTGCCTCCGGCCCAGCGCCCTCTGGTCCCGGCGACTACACGGAAATACCGCCGTGACCTGCGCGAAGCCTTCGACATCCAGGTCCGCTCCCTGCGGCGACGCCTGGACTCGATGGGCGTGGGTGACCGTCAGCCCAAAGTCGTGCTGGGGCTGTCGGGCGGGCTGGATTCCACGCTGGCGATGCTGGTGGCGATCGGGGCCAAGGCCCAGCTGGCGACCTATACGATGCCCGGTTTTGCAACGTCTTCGGCATCAAAGAATCGCGCCGTCGACCTGGCCGCCGCCACGCAAATCCCCTGCGAGGAACTTGACATACGCCCGGCCGCCACGCAGATGCTCCAGACTCTGGGACACCCGGCGGGCCACGGCGAACCGGTCTACGACGTGACTTTCGAGAACGTCCAAGCCGGGCTGCGCGCCGATTTCCTGTTCCGCCTGGCAAACCAAAAAGGCGGGCTGGTGCTGGGCACCGGCGACCTCTCCGAGCTGGCGCTGGGGTGGTGCACCTACGGGGTGGGCGACCACATGAGCCACTACGGCGTCAACGGCGGCGTCCCGAAGTCCCTGATGCCAGACCCTAATCATGGAAGCCATCGAGGTGCTGGCCGAAACCGCCCTGATCCCCGACCCCGCCGCCCTGCGCCTCGCCGCCGTCGCGGTCTGCCGCGCTGACATCACCCCCGAGCTGATCCCCGAACACCAGGGCGCCTCCGGCCTGGTGCGCCAAACCACGGAAGGCACGGTCGGCCCCTACCTGCTCCACGATTTCTTCCTGTTCCACACCCTGCGCGGCGCCGCGCCACGCAAAGTCGCTTTCCTGGCGCTGGAAGCTTTCGGGGAGGTTCCCGGGTCGAGGTCCGGTGTTGGCGTCGGCGCCGAAAGTGGTGCGGTTACAAGTGCGGGTGCCGATGCGGAACTGGACACGGTCGGGGCCGGTGGCCTGGATGGCGGTTTGTCCCCGGATGACCTGCAAGACGCCCCGCACGACCTGCAGTTTTTCGCGCGTGAAGAGATCCTGCACTGGTTGCGGGTGTTTTATCGGCGTTTCATCTCTCAACAGTTCAAGCGCTCCGCCATGCCCGACGGGCCGGTGCTGTGGGAGGGAATGTCGCTGTCTCCGCGAGCCGGTTTCCAGTTCCCTTCGGATTTGTCTGCGGAAATCGTGTTGGAGCAACTGGCTGACCTGGACTGAGGCAACTGCGCCGGATTGGTGCAGTTGCCGTGTCAGTCATACATCCGGGTGCACATCTTTCGGTTAGTCAAAGTTACCCTTATACTCCTGACCCGCAAAGACTCCACCGTCCCCAATCGAGACTCCTCACGCAGGAGTTGGAAATATAGCTCCGGAGTCCTCGCCAGAGGACCCCGGAGCTACACAAACCGCTGCAAAACCGCAGAAATCCCACAGAAATCCCGCGACTAACCCACGACTCAGACCACGCCGTGAGCCAGCATCGCGTCAGCCACGCGGCGGAAACCGGTGATGTTCGCGCCGTAGACATAGTTGCCGGGCCGGCCGTATTCCTCGGCGGTGGCCAGGCAGTTGTCGTGGATGTCCTTCATCATGTCGTGCAGGCGACCTTCGGCGTACTCAAAACTCCACCGCGTACGCGAGGCATTCTGCTCCATCTCCAGCGCGGAAACCCCCACACCTCCGGCGTTCGCCGCCTTGCCGGGCGCATAGGAACAGGTCCCGGCCTCTTGGAAGATGTCGATCGCATCGGGAACCGTAGGCATATTCGCGCCTTCGGAAACATAGCGGCAGCCGTTCTTCAACAGCTCCCGCGCATCTTCCACCTGCACCTCGTTCTGCGTCGCGGAAGGCAAGGCCACGTCACAAGGCACGCTCCACACATTGCCTTCCGAATGGAATTCGGCGGAAGGCCGGGCCGCCGCGTAATCCGAGACGCGCCCACGCTTGACTTCCTTTGATCTCCTTCAAAAGCTCCAGGTCGATGCCGTCCTTGTCGTAAACCCACCCGTCCGAATCCGAACAAGTCACGGGCTTAGCCCCCATCTGCTGGGCTTTCTCGATGGCGTAAAGCGCAACGTTGCCCGATCCCGAAACCGCGCAAGTCAAACCCTCCAGGGATTCCCCGCGGTCCTCGGCCATGAACTGGGCGAACATGACCTGTCCGTAACCGGTGGCTTCGGTGCGAACCAGTGACCCGCCCCAACCCAAGCCTTTCCCGGTCAGCACGCCAGATTCGTGCACCCCGGTCAGGCGCTTGTAGTGTCCAAAGAGGTACCCAATCTCGCGCCCACCCACGCCGATGTCGCCGGCCGGCACATCGGTTTTATCGCCGATATAGCGGTACAGCTCGGTCATAAAGGACTGGCAGAACAGCATCACTTCGTTGTCGGACTTGCCGTGCGGGTCGAAGTCGGACCCACCCTTGCCCCCGCCGATACCCTGGTCGGTCAGCGCGTTCTTGAAAATCTGTTCGAATCCCAGGAACTTGATGATGTTACGGTTGACGGATTTATGGAAGCGCAGCCCGCCTTTGTACGGCCCCAGCGCCGAGTTGAATTCGACGCGGTAACCCCGGTTGACCTGCACTTCGCCTTTGTCGTTCACCCACGGCACGCGGAAAATAATCTGACGCTCGGGTTCGGTCAGGCGCTCCAGCAAACCGTAGTTGGCGTACTCCGGATGCTTTTCGATAATCGGGTCGAGCGACTCGATTACCTCGGTGAGCGCCTGCAGGAACTCGGGTTCGCCCGGATTCCGCGCCGCGGTCTCGTTCAATACTTTTTCAAGTTTAGGATGCATGAGCAGCTCCCTTCTTTAAATAATTTTTACCCTTGGATTATACTCCGCTTTGTCTCAGCTTTTTAAATTTACCGTTTCGCATGTTGAATTCGTCGAGGTTAGGGGACGGTTCTAGGGGACGAGGTTAGGTAAACGATGCCCCCGGTCGAGGTCCGGTTCGAGGTCAGGTCCGGGGTTACGTTTGCGTGGTGTCTCGGGCTGGACCGTGGCATCCGCAGCGAGCCTGGAGGGTGAGGAAAATGGTAGGCTTCCAGCCACCATTTTCCGAGGGGGTCCTCCCCCTTCCGCCTCGCCAGGGTCCGCCCCGGCCGAACCCGAGACGAGACACCAGCCAACCCAACGCACCTGGCGACCTCGAGACCGGACGAAAGCAAACCCCACCTACACCACAAAAAACCGGGGCCCCGACGAGCGGGACCCCGGCAAAGGAAATCATCACATCACAAGCTGAGGGACACCAGGTTGGTTGCAGCTTTGAAGACGTCCAAGGTGGGTTCGCCGGGGTGCCAGCCGCAGGTGGTCAGGCCGCCGGACTGCAGCGCGTCGAGCTGGCGGACAATCTCATCGGCGTTGCGCCCCACGGAACCTGCGTCCACCGTAACGAACTGAATCTTGTTGTCGGGGTCGACCAGGAAAGACGCGCGGTCGCAGAAGCCTTCGCGGTTGATTACGCCAACTTTTGCTTCAGGACCTCGTGGGTCGGGTCGGTGCACAGCGGGAAGGGGATGTCGCGCAGCAGTTCGTCCTTGGAACGCCACGCCAGGTGCACGTACTCGGAATCGGTGTTCACCGCCACAACGTCGCAGTTGCGTTCCTGCAGATCTTCGTAAACCCCGGCGATGCCAGCCAACTCGGTGGGACAGATAAAGGTGAAGTCCTTGGGCCACATGAGAATCAGGCGCCACTGCCCGGGTTCCAGCCCTGCGGAGGAAACCCGCGTAAAGTAGTCTTCTTCGGAAGACACAGGCAGCTCGGAAAGCACGCCGCCCGCCAGGGCCTTGAAATCGTATTCGGGGGAATTCATCCCCAATGGTCAAAACAGCCATCTCCGCTCCCTACAACAGGTACACAAACAGTCCTAGTTTACCGCCCGCGCGTCTCGGGCGCTATAAGTTCTTATATAAATCCTGCCGCGATTCAGGAGCCGTGCCACGGGGGCGCGTTGTGGGTGTGCGGCGTGGGTGTGCGGCGCGCTGACATGGAAAAAATACCCGTGCGACGAGTCGTTCTCGTCTCAATGCGTGAACGCTGCGCGGCCGCTGGTGGCCGCGGCGACCTTACTCACATTGTCCGGTCAAAGCTCGGGCGCGACACCTACAACAACTCCCGCCCGGTCAAGGCCCGATACGCCTCCAGGTACCGCTGGGAAGTCTTCGCCACGATATCCGCGGGTAGGGCCGGGGGCTGTGCCCCACTGGCCCGGTCCCAGCCAGAGGCCGGCGAAGTCAGCCAGTCACGCACAAACTGCTTGTCGAAAGAGGGCGTGACCTGGCCTTCTACCCAGCGATCCGCCGGCCAGAATCGCGAAGAATCCGGGGTCAAGGCCTCGTCACCCAAAACGAAGGCGAACGGCACCTCCCCCGGCTGAAAGGCCTGATCCCCCCGTGCTAAATGCCCCGGCAAAGCCCCGAATTCAAATTTGGTATCAGCCAGGATGATCCCGCGTTTCGCCGCAATCTCGGCGGCGCGGCGATAGATCTGCAAAGTCAGCTCTTCCAGCTTCGCCGCCACAGCTTTCCCGTGCAACTGCGCGATTTTCGCTGGAGACACGTTTTCGTCGTGCTCGCCCAGTTCCGCTTTGATGGCGGGAGTAAAGATCGCGCGGGGCAGACGCGAAGATTCCGTCAAACCCGAAGGCAGTTCCTGTCCGCAGACGTGCCCGTCGCGCAGGTACTCCACCAGCCCACTACCCGTCAGGTACCCGCGCGCTACGCACTCTACCGGATACATCTCCAGGCGCCGCGTCACCATGGCACGCCCCGCGACCTGGGCCGGGACCGGCTCGTCCAGATAGTGCGTGTCAATCAGGTCGCCCAGCTGCGCAAACCACCACCGCGACAGCTGCGTCAGCACCGCACCTTTGCCGGGAATCGGGGAATCCAACACAAAGTCAAAGGCCGAAATCCGGTCGGTGGCGACCAACAGCAACCTATCCGCATCCGCCACCGAGGCGGCCTCGACGGGGATATATATCTCGCGCACCTTCCCCGCCGCGACCTTTTTCCACCCCGGCACTTCCGGGGCGCTGGCCAGGGGGCGGCGCAAAATATCGGCAGGGACAAAATCAGGTGCGACAACTTCAGCCATGCCTTCATTCTTCCATATGCCCTGCCCGCCCCCAAACGTTTCCGGGGCGAGGGCGGGTAGTGGCGGTTGGGGGGCCAGGTCGAGGTCTGGTCTGGTAGTCGTTGATTTGCACTACGACGTCGCGAATCGCGCAGATGGCGTCCACGGCCCCATTAAAACGCAGTTTCGGACGCCCGAAGACATCCGAAACCACCAAACTTAACGAAACCCGAAAGTTTCTAAAAGTTATCAGTTAAAGCACATTACTCCCATGCGCCCCTTGCCGTAACCATCGACATTGATAATCGAGTCGCGGCGCTCCACATAGGAAGTCACCATCTTCAACTCGTCGGCGGGGAGAGGTTCACCGGGGGTATACATCAAACCAATCGTGACGTGCGGGGCACCTTCCTTGTTGAAAAGCGAAGAAAACACATTCAAAACCTCGTAAACGTTTTCAATGTAGTTATCTTCCAGCACCATATCTTTGATGCAGTCCTCGGCGCCGGCAGCGGGAATCAACTGCAGGGCGGCCCCGGCATAGGCGCAGGCGGCGAAATCCATGGTCACGGCCGCGCAGACCGTGCCCATGGCGTCGTTAAAGAAAGCCACCGCGGCGTAGTCCTCGTCGGGCTTGATGATTTCGTAGTCGGGATTTACCTCGACCTGGCGACCCATTAACATCTCCAGCAGGTCGCGCATTTCTTTCGCATTGGGCAGTGGTGTCAGGCTCATCGGTTGAACGCTCCTAGAATCTCTTTGAAAGTGGCGGCATCGAAAGGTTTAGCGATCAAGAAATTCGCGCCCGCCTCTTGCGCGATCTGTCGCATCTGTGGCGATCCTTCGGAAGTCACGAAGCCCACCGGGATTTTCGAGCCAGTGGCACGCAACTGCTGCAGCATCTCGATGCCCAACATATTGGGCATATTCCAGTCCGACAGCACCAAATCCGGGTTTTCGTTCAGCGCCAGCTGCAGTGCTTGCGCCCCGTCCTCGGCCTCCATCACTTCCCAGTCAAATCCGGCTTGCCGCAAAGTCCTCACTACGATCTGTCGCATCACGCGGGAATCGTCCGCCACCACAATACGCATCTCAGTCCTCCATCATTCCGCCGGCATGTCTGCCAGGTCACTAATTGAGATTACCAGGTTATTGTCCTTCCAGTTGAGTTTTAACTCAACTATCGGATTTTCCGCGACCCACGGCATTTTCTCCGCGACCTGCGGAATCGTCAGCTCCCCGGCGTCGTCCAGCACTGCCTTCAGGTTGCCGCCCACCACATTGGCCAGCTCGCCGCAGGCGTCCTCCAGGGATTCGGGATCCACCGGGTCGGTTTCGGACAGCATATACATCTGCCGCGCCAAGGTATCCCCGGTGTCCTTCTCCATCGCGACCACCACGCGCGTCGTCGAGGTCCCGCCGCAAGAATCCACCCAGGAATACACCGGGTTCACAAAGGGCTCGAACTCGTCCCAGCTTTCGAAAATCGTCTCCTCCATCTTGTCGATCAAGGCATAGAAATATTCTCGACGATCATCATCGTCTGGGCCTTCAGTTCTTCGTTCATCGGTTTTTCTTTCTGTCTTCGTCGTTTTTCGAGGTTCGAGGTTCGAGGTTCGAGGTTCGGTTAGGGCTTTCGGTTGTCGGTTTTCGGTTGGGGCCTGGGGCGGGGTCTGGGGCGGAGCGGCTTGAGTTCTGTCGGCTAGGGCTTTAGGGGCTTCGCGCGGGTGGCGTGGCCAGCTTTCCTGGCGCCCGGCGGCGCCTCAGCTCCCCAAGCCCAGCATCAACAGCTTCTCCTGTACGGCTTCAGGGGTAAACGGTTTGATGAGGTATTCGTGCGCCGGCGGCCAAGGCGCGCACGATCTGGGAATGTTCCGACTCGGTAGTCACCATCATCAAAGTGATGTTACGCAGGGATTTCTCGGCGCGGATATTCACCACCAGCTCCAATCCGTCCATCACCGGCATATTCCAGTCAATCGTCGCCAGGTCCACCCGGCCAGTTTCAGGGGCGTTCAACAGCACCAAGGCTTCTTCTCCGTTGGCGGCTTCGACGATTTCGAAGCCTTCTTTGCGCAAGATTCCGCCAATGATTTTGCGCATCGCGCGAGAGTCGTCTACAATCAAAGCTTTCATTTCTTCTCTCCCTGCAACCGATAAACCGCGCCTTTCGTCAAAGTGACGCGTTCCCAAACCGGATCCATCCCCATAGTGGTTTCCGCGGCTCCTAAAAACAGGAATCCGCCGGGGGACATGACCGAGGCGACGCGGCGCAGCACCTCTCTCTTGGTGTCGATATCAAAGTAAATCAGCACATTGCGAATAAAAACTATCTGGTACGGTCCGCCGCTGGGCGGAGTTGACATCAAGTTGTGTTCGCGGAAGTCGATGCGCTGGCGCAGCTGGGGGCTGATGGTGAAGTTCGCCCCTTCGCGGTTAAAGTAGCGCACCAGCATCGGAGCCGGCAGCCCGCGGTTGACCTCCAGCTGGGTATAGAAACCCTGCCTGGCCTTCGCCAAAACCGCGCGCGACAGGTCAGTGGCGACGATGTTGAAGTTCGGAGGGCTGGGCATATCCAACAGCGTCATAGATATCGAGTAAGGTTCCTGTCCGGTGGAACACGCCGCCGACCAGATCCGCAGATTCGAGTGCCCCATCTTTTGCAGTTCCGGCACCACGTGTTCGGTCAAGCCCTTGAAAGGCGTGACGTCGCGGAAGAACGAGGTTTCGTTCGTAGTCAAGGCTTCGCAAATATCCTGCAGGTCGGCGGCCTTGTGCGTGGCGATGACCTGGGAAATCCACTGGTTCACCGCGGTGGCACCCTGGAACCCGGCTTGGCGCGCCAGAGGAACCAGGCGGGATTCCACCAGGTATTCCTTTCCGGTGGGCAACTGGATTGCGCTGCGCTGGCGCACCAGATTCGCCACGTAGTCGAAGGTTTGCTTAGTCAGACTCATCTGCGCGCCTCCGGTGCGAAGGTCTTTACGTGGCGAATAATCTGCGGGGCGATTTCTTCGATAGGCAAAATCTGGTCAGCGAAACCGGCGGTGGAAACCGCGCCGGGCATGCCCCACACCACCGAGGTGCGTTCGTCTTGGGCGATGGTGCGGCCCCCGGCTTCCAGGACCTGGCCACATCCGTTCTTGCCGTCCTGGCCCATGCCGGTCAACACCACCGCCAGCATGTCTCCGCCATACAGCTTTACCGCGGATTCAAACATGACATCCACCGAGGGACGACAAAGTTCACCGGCGGTGTCTGCGTCAGTTTGATGCGCGCAGCACCCGCATTCCCGACGAAGGTCATGTGATAGTTGCCAGCTGCAAGGTACACGCGACCCGGCATCAACGTCATCCCGTCCTTGGCTTCCTCGACCGAGGCCTGGGTCATATTATTCAGGCGGTTCGCCAGCTGAGTGGTAAAGACGGGGGGCATGTGTTGGGTAATGACCATCGGGACCGGCAAGGGTTGGCTGAGCCCCGAAATCATCTTCGACAGGGCTTCGGGACCCCCGGTCGAGGACCCCACAATGACGATGCGAATCGGTTTGTCAGGCATCCCGGTGCGGTCATGCAAGCTGACCTTCCCCTGGAACATAGTGGGAACCGAAGAAACATTGGCGCGGGCTTCGCCCTGCAGCGCGGCGGAAGAAATCCCGGCGGCGCGGACCTTGTTCGGCAGCAAACCCAGAATAATCGGCACCAGCTGTTGACGCACCGACTCCATGGATTCGCGCACCGAACCCTGGTTCGCAGGTTTCGTCACATAGTCGGTGGCTCCGGCCGAGAGCGCATCTAGGGTGGCCGTGGCGCCGCGTTCAGTCAGGGTCGAAAACATGATGATGGGGTCCTTGCACCCCATGCGCCGCAACTCCCGCACCGCCTCGATGCCGTTCATCTCGGGCATCTCGATATCCATCGTGATGGCGTCGGGCTGCAGCTGTTTCCACTTCGTCAGGGCTAACTTGCCATTCGGTGCGGTTCCCACCACCTCGATGTTCGGATCCGCGTTGAGCGCATCCGTGACGATCTTGCGTACCACAACCGAGTCATCCACACACAGAACTCTGATGCCGGCCATTATCCATCTCCTTGAATAACCTAAAACTCTCGACACTTAAGACTATCGATTTTTCCGGCCGCTTAGCTAAATCTCTCGCATGGGAATTCACCCGAAAATTTTTCCCCCAGCCTGCCCTGCCCCCGCCTCGAGGCCGCCCCGGCCGAACCGCGCCGCGAGGCGAGGAGCCACGAAACCTACCGCTGGGGATAAAATCATGTGGGCCGCGAGGGGATTCCTCGCGGCCCTTTAAAGCTGGTGCAGTCGGCCTCAGACTGACTTGCTCTCCCGCACAGTTTCGGGATTGAGAGCCACTACCTTGTCCACGTCCAAGACCAGCAGCAAATCCTCGGTCAGCTTATAAGCCCCCAGAATCAGCTCGCGCAACTCCTGAGGCAGAGTGTCCGGCGGCGCCTCGAAATCGCTTTCGGTGACATCGCGGACATCACCGATGGAATCCACCATCAGCGACAGAATCTCCTTGTCGATTTCTACCACCACCATCATGGTTTCGGCTTCCTCGGGCCGCGGCGGCAAAATTGAGCAGCTGGCGCAAATCAATCAGCGTTGCAATCTGGCCACGCAGGTTCACCAAGCCGTTGATGGCATCTGGAGACAGGGGCACATTCGTGGTGGCTTCACCGCGCAGAATCTCGGTGACGCGATTCACCTCGATCCCGTAAAGCGCTCCGTCCAGTCGGAAAGTTACGTACTGCGTCATCTCAGACTCCTACCATATCCAAGCGAGAGTTCACATCCATCTCGACGTCGAAGTTCTCGATTTCGTCGAAGAAGGTCGGGTCGGCGGCACGCACGGCCTGTTCGACATCCAGCAGCTCGGTGACGCGGTCCTTCATGACTGCCGAACCCAGCAAGCCGTGGTCCTCGACATTCGAGTGCATGCGCTTGTCGTCGTTGACGATGTCCAAGATCTCGCGCACTACCATCGCCACGGAGCGCTCGCCGCGGCGGTACACCACGACCTGCAGATCCTTGGGCTCCTCGTAGTCCATTACGCCGAGCAGACGATCGAGGCGCACAATGGGCAGAATCTGTCCGCGGTACTGGATGACTTCGCGGCCACCCACGCGTTCGACGCGTTCACCGTCGATATGCTCCAGGCGAGTAACTGCCGCCAGCGGGATCGCCACGCGACGCCCGTCGCCGATTCCAACCACCAGGGCCTGCCCGGTGATTTCGGAAGAATTCCGCAGCGCAGCTTCGGCAGCCTGCTGGGCCTTCTGGGCGGCCTGGGTGGAAGCCCCGGTCAGCGAACGACGCGCCACCGCGCCGATGTCCAGAATCAAAGCCACGCGGCCGTCGCCCAGCAGGGTGGCTCCGGCGTACAGACCGATGGACTTCAGCTTGGAGGACAGGGCTTTCACCACGATTTCTTCGTTGTTGATGACCTTGTCCACTACCAGGCCGAAGCGCTGGTCATCGTTCTGCAGCACCGCGATGACGCCGTTGGATTCTTCTTCGCGCTCGATGCGCTCCTCGGGGTGCAGGACGTGTGACAGACGAATCAGCGGCAGCAACATTCCGCGCAGACGGTAAACCGGCGAAGAGTTCACGTACTCCATCGAGGTTTCCTTGCGCGAAGAATCCAGCGCCACCAGTTCCAGCAGGCTGGCCTGGGGAATGGCGTAGAGTTCGCCGTGGGACTCGACCGTCAAGGAGGGCTGAATCGCCAGGGTCAGCGGGATGCGCATGCGCCAGGTCGAGCCCTTGCCCAACTCAGATTCCACGTCGACGGTACCGCCGATGGCCTCGATCGAGGTCTTGACCACGTCGGTGCCGACCCCGCGCCCAGAAATATTCGAGACCTTTTGGGCGGTAGAGAAGCCCGGCAAGAACAGCAGGTTGAAGATTTCTTTATCGGACATCTCGGAGAGCTGCGCCTGGGTAACCAGTCCCTTTTCGAGGGCTTTGCCCGCGACTTTGGCGGCGTCGATTCCGGCGCCGTCGTCGATGACGTCAACCACGACCTGACCACCGGCATGGTATGCCTTCAAGGTGACAGTTCCTTTGGGGTTCTTGCCGGCGGCCTGGCGAACCTCGGGGGCTTCCACGCCGTGGTCTACGGCGTTGCGCACCATGTGGGTCAGCGGATCACCGATGGCTTCCAGCAGAGAACGGTCCAGTTCGGTGTCGCCACCGATCATTTCCAGCTGGACATCTTTGCCGGTCTGTTTGCCCAGGTCGCGAACCACTCGGGGCATCTTGGACCAGAGGTGCTCGATGGGCTGCATCCGGGTTTTCATGATGCCTTCTTGCAGCTCGGTGGCCACCAAGGACAGGCGCTGCGAGGACTGCACCAGGTTCATGTCCTGGGAGTTGTCGGTCAAGCGCACAATCTGGTTGCGCACCAAAACCAGCTCGGAAACCTCGCGCATCAAGACGTCCAGCAGCTCCACATCGACACGAATCGAAGAATCGGCAGCGCTGCGTCCGGCCTTGGGCTGGGCCGGTTTTGCTTCGGCCGGAGCCTCCGCCGCGCTAGCCTCGCTGGCCGCGGCGGCAGGGGTAGCCGCAGGGGCTGCGGGCGTCGCCTCAGCCTCAGCCGCAGCGGCGGGTTCACCGGCGGGAATATTGGTCATAAACGGAACCTCAGGCACCGCATCCGCACCCGCAACCCCGACGTCCTCGCCAACCGCGTCCTCGCCGGCGGGAATATTGGTCATAAACGGAACCTCACCCGCCGCACCAGCAGCATCCGCCGCACCAGCACCCGCACCGGCCTCGGCCACCGACTGCCCGGCCTGAATCGCCTCAATCTTGGCGATGGTGGTTTCGATGTCAACCTCGCCTTCTTGGCCGGTCTCTTCGATCGAACCCATGATGGCGCGGATCTGGTCAACCATCGCCAACAGCACGTCGGCGGTATCCTGGTCCATGTCGCGAACTCCGTCGCGCAGCTCGGACAGCAGGTTTTCGCCGCGGTGAGCCAGCTTTTCCAAACGGTTGAAAGCCAGGAACCCAGCGGTGCCTTTGATGGTGTGGATTGTGCGGAAAATCGAAGACAGCAGGTTTTTCGAACCCGGGTCAGATTCCAGCGACACAAAATCTTGTTCCAGTTGGTCGAGGTTTTCGTAGGACTCGACCAGGAACTCGCGGACACTTTCATCCATTTCGCCCATAAAGCGACCTCCCAAATAAGTGACACCTTCGGTGTCGTCTGCTTTTAGGGTACGCGTCGCGGCCGGGACTTGTAAACGAATTTCCCGATTTTTCAGGGAATTTTCGGGGTTTTAACGGTGGTCTAATTGACACCAAACACAGGTTATTCAGACTGCCATTCAGCCAGCCGCCCAAACAGCCACCTAAACAACCGCCCAAACCATCACTCAGACTTCGGATGCGGCGCTTTAATCTCGGAAGGTTTGGGCACCACACTGGGCCGGTTTCCGGAACTGAAAATCGGGGCAGAACCACTGCCATGCGCGCCGCCTTTACCTTTCGCGCCGCGCATCAGGGCCTTGATGTCAACCTTGCGGCCTTCGCCCGCCGGTTTAATCTCCTTGAACGCGTCCAGTGCCGCCACGGATTCGGTGTCGGAAAGAGAACGGACGTTTTCGGCAGTGACAGCTTCGAGCAGTTCGGCGCGGTTTACCGGGACACTGCGAGGGGCGTCGACCCCCAGACGCACGGAATCGCGGTGAACCTCTACGACGGTCACCACGATGTCGTCACCGATAACAATCTTTTCGCCTACGCGCCTGCTCAATACCAGCATGGTTATAACTCTACACGAGCCGGGCCGATTAGGGCTGATTTCTGGGGACCAACCGCGCCAGTCACCAACACAACCACCGCAAGCTGACGCGAGCACCCCAAAGGCCGCCCTCGAATCAGGTCAGCAAATCCTCCAGCAGCATCTTCCAGGCCTCGCCACGTGCGGGCACCCCATCGAACATCCCGATGGGCACCCCCAAGTTGAACAGCGAACCGGGTGCTTCGGCCTCCCACATGCGCTGCACCGCCAGGGCGTCGGGGTGCAAAGTATCGGGCAAACCCCGCAACCAAGACTGAATCTTGTCCACCGGCTGCCGCCCGTCAACCACCGCCCAAGTCTGGTCAATGTAAATCACCGACAATAGCTTCGCCATGGTGCGCCGATGCGCCTCGATCAGCGAATCCGCCAGCGCCAGGACGCAGGTCCGCCCCGGATGCGCCTCCATCAAGGCCCGCAGCTCGTCCCCGGAACGCGCCCGCGGCGCCTCGCCAGGCAAAGTCGTTTTCGGCCCGCCCAGCACGCAATAGGCGTCCTCGCCGATGCGCCCGGCCAGCCGCTGCGCGGTCTCTACCACCGACAGCGCAATGGGCGAAGCCCCCACCACCACGATGGTGGCCCCGGGCTTTTGCAGCGGCTCCACCGCTTCGGGCAGCTCCTCTATCAGCCCCTCCAGCGAAATCTCGTTGTCCGGCCCGGCCAGCGACGCGGCCAACTCGACGGGAAATCCCAAATCGGTGGCGGCCTGCAAAGGCAGATGCAGCCCGCGCGGAGGCGGGGCGGGTGCGGGCGCGGGTCGAGGCACTCCCGCGGCGGCTCCCGGCGCAGCCACGCCTTGCAGTCGCGCGTCGATGACGGGCCCGAGTCGAGGTCCGGAGCCTGGGTTAGGTGCGGAGGCGACGTTAGGTGCAGGGGTCGAGGTAACCGGGGCCAAGGTCGGCGCGGGGTTGGGTTTGGGTTCGGCCAATCCCAGTTGCGCCAGCTGTGCTTCGAGGTCCGCGGCGGCGGCTTCAGTGTTGGAATTCAACTGCGAACGCGCCTCGTCCAGCAGGGACTGCAAACCGCCGGCCCCCAGGCCCCTTCCAAACCGGCCAAGCCGGGGTCGGTCGCGGTGTTCGGTGTGAAGTTGCCGGGGTTGAGGCAGCGGCGGCCGGGGTCGAGGCCTTCGGTTCCGCGGCGGCGCGTTTAGGGATTCCGGCCTGGTCGGAAATCTCGCTCAAGGTGCGGTGTTCGGGACGTTTCGCGGGTTTCGCCGGGGTGCTGGAGGATCCCACTCCGGGGTTTTTGGTGGCGTTTTGGAAGGACTCGGGGGGTTCTCCCACCCCTTCGACCTCGACCAGGATTTCATAGTGCTCTTTACCACCGAAACCCGCGATGCCGCCTTTGCGGACTTTCTCGGCTTTCAGGACGGTGACGCGGCGACCCATGCGCTTGACCTGGCCAATCAGCACATCGAGGCGTTCACCTTCAACCAGATATCGCGTGGCTGCCACTTATCGTTCCCATCGTTTCGATCATTACTTTCGCACCGGAAACTTCCGTGTAGGAAAGCACCGGCAGTCGAGCTATACCCAGGTTAACTAATTTTCTCAGCGCGGGCCGTAAGACAGGCGCACAAACCAGAACTACGGAATACCCGGTCTGCTCAGCCTGTTCGGTGGCTTCGCGGGTCTGATTCAAGAAAGTCTCCATGCGGTCGGGATCCAGGGCCAGCTGGGAACCTTCGTCTCCGGGCCGCACGCTCTCTAAAAGGCTCTGCTCAAAGAGTGGATCCAGCGTGATGACACGCAGCACGCCTTCCATCATGTATTTAGCCACAATCGCGGGACCCAACTCGGCTCGGGCCGCCTCGATCAGTTGTTCAGGATCGGTGGTTTGCTTGGACTTCACCGAAAGCGCCTCGAAGATACGCGGCAAATCCAAGATCGGCACCTGTTCTTCCAGCAGGCCCTGCAGCACCACCTGTACCTCGCCCAGGCTCAACATCTGGGGAATCAATTCTTCTACCGCCGAAGGGTTGGTTTGCCGCACCCCGTCAACTAAGACGCGCACATCTTCGCGGCTCAACAACCTCGAAGCGTTTTCCGAAACCAAGGCACCCAGGTGGGTAATCAAAACCGAAACTCGGTCCACCACGGTGGCGCCGTTCAACTCGGCGTTATAGCGCAGCTCCACCGGAATCCACTTTCCGGACAAACCGAAAACCGGTTCGTTGGTCAATTCACCCGGAAGGTCATCCAGCATGTCCCCCAGGGCCAGGATCTTTCCTGGCGGGGCCACGCCGCGGCCGACCTCGACCCCAGACATCCGAATCACGTAAGTCGACACCGGCAGGTCCACCGAATCCCTCGTCCGTACCGGGGGCAACACAAAACCGCTCTCCAAGGCGACCTTTCGCCGCAGTCCTCGAACCCGGGCCAAAAGATCCGTATCCGTATTCGCCCCGACCAAATCAATCAAGTCCGGCGCCAGCAAGATTTCCAGGGCGGGGACCCGCATCTGCTCTATCAGCTGCTCCTGGGTTTCACCGGCGGGCTTGATTTCGTCTTCTTCTTCAACCGTAACCTCCCGCTCCAGTTCGGCGGCGCGCAGCTTCTTCATCTGCATCCACCCGCCGTAAATCAACAGGGCGCCCACCACCATGAAAGGCAGTTTCGGCATGCTGGGGATCAGGCCCATCAGGATCGAGGCCACCCCCGCCACGAACAGCGCCAGGAAGGACTGGGTGAGTTGCTTGGAGAAATCCCCGCCGATGCCGCCCTCGTCGGAGTCCTTGGAACGTGTCACGATAACGCCGGTGGCCAGGGACATCAGCAGGGAGGGGATTTGGGAGACGAGGCCGTCGCCTACCGTCAGTTGGGAGTAGGTAGAGATGGCGTCGGTGGCGGTCATGCCGTCCACCACCATGCCCATAATGAAGCCCGCTATCAGGTTCACCAGGGTGATGATGATACCGGCGATGGCGTCGCCTTTGACGAACTTGGAGCCACCGTCCATGGCGCCGTAGAAGTCGGCTTCGGCCGCGATTTCGGCGCGACGGGCCCGGGCGGTGGCTTCGTCGATCAGGCCCGAGTTCAAGTCGGCGTCGATAGCCATCTGTTTACCGGGCATGGCGTCCAAGGTGAAGCGCGCCCCGACTTCGGCCACGCGCCCCGCACCGTTGGTGATGACGACGAAGTTGATGATGACCAGGATGACGAAAACCACCATCCCGACGATGAAGTTACCGCCCACCACGAAGGTGCCGAAGGACTCGATGACTTTGCCGGCTTTTTCCCCGCCGCCGGAACCGGGAGAGAGAATCAGTCGGGTCGAGGCCACATTCAGGGCCAGGCGGAACAGCGCCGCGACCAGCACCAGCGTGGGGAAAACCGAGAACTCCAGGGGTTTCTTGACGAACATGGTGGTCAGCAGCGCGATCATGGAAAGCATGATCGACATCGTCAAGAACACGTCCATCATCCAGGGCTGCAGCGGGGAAAACCAGCAGCATGATGATGCCGACGATCCCGATCGGAACCGCCAGCGTCGTCATGACTCTCATGTCGAACTTCACTTGGCCTGCCTCCCCTTACTGGACATATCTTCCCACATTCCGCCGCAAAAACCCCGCTAAACCGCGCAAATCGTGCTAAACCCCGCTAAACCGCGCGTTTGCGTTCGCGCCCAAAGAGGTACTCGGGCAGGCGATGCACCCCGCCTCGCGTCCCGCGTTTCTTTAGCATCATCACGAAAGCCAGGACTTGGGCCACGGCGGTATAGAGTTCCTCGGGGATGTCTTGGCCGATATTCACCGTGGAGTACAAGGTGCGCGCCAGGGCGACATCCTCGACCTGGGGGACCTTGTTGTCCAGGGCGATTTCGCGGATCCGCGAAGCCATGTGGTCCACGCCTTTCGCCACGACTTTCGGCGCGCCCTTGCCGACTTCGTACTTCAACGCCACGGCGTAGTGGGTCGGGTTCACCACCACGACGTCGGCTTCGGCTGCGTCGGCCATCATGCGGTTTCGCGTCATGGCGCGGGCCAGGGCCTTGCGCTGGGACTTCACCATCGGGTCGCCTTCTTCGGACTTGTACTCTTCCTTCACCTCTTGCTTGGTCATCTTGGTTTGTTTCTGGTTTTTCTTGAAGATGAACAGGGCGTCCAGCACCGAAACCACGATGCCGGCCACCACCGAGGCCCACAGCAGCACCCACATGGTGTCGTTGCCGTATTGAATCAGGTCCAAAGCGGCGACGTGACCGGCCAGCCCCATCAGGTCCATCACCCCGACGATGACGAAGTACAGCACCGCGCCCACCGCCACGGTTTTGATCAAGGCTTTCATGCCGTTCCACAGGGCCTGCAACCCAAAAACCCGCTTGACCCCCCTTTGACCAGGTTAAAGTTCTGGAACTTGGGTTTGAGTTTCTTGAGGCTGGGGAAGACCCCGCGTCCCTGGATGATGTTTACCAGCACCGCCACTATCATGATCGCCAACATGAAGGGCAACAGGGTCCACACGATTCCCCACAGGGAACGTCCCAGGAAACTGACCATCTCTTCGGTCGAGGGCAGCCGAGAAAAGTCCAGGGCTTGGCGCACCTGGGTGCGGGCATTGGAACCCGCGGTGGAAATCAGCGTCGGCATCAAGGCGGCCCCCGCCGCCAGGGAAATCCACCCGGTCAGGTCTTGGGATTTCTGCAGGCCACCTTCTTCGCGGAGTTTCTTCATTTTCCGCGGGGTGGCCTTTTCGGTCTTCTCTCCGGAGTCGCTCACAGAAACACCCCCTCCATGCTCTTCAAGGCCTTGTCGACCAAGTTCGAGGTGACTTGGGGAATCACCACCATGATGGTGGGAGCCAGAAAGGCCGTCAGCAAAATCTTCAAGGGGAAGCCCAGGGTGAAGGCGTTCATCGCCGGGGCTACTTTAGTCAACAAACCCAGCCCCATGTCGGTCAAGAACAGCACCAGCAGCAGCGGCCCGGCGATCTCTATCCCTGCCAGGACCAGCTGGGCGAACTGGTATTCCAGGCGCTGGGCAAAGAGACTCAGGTCGAATCCCCCCGGTGACCGGCACGGCGTCAAAGGAACGCGCCAATCCCAAGATCAACAGCTGGTAACCGTTCGTGGCGAAGAGCATCGCCAGCGCCGTCATCTCGTAGAAACGTGCAAAGAGAGCCTGGTTGGTTTGAGTCAGCGGATCGAAGGTCTGGGCCATGGCGAAACCGCCTTGGATGTCAATCAGGGAACCAGCCACCTGCAACGCCGCGATCAAAACTCGCGCCAGGGTCGCCATGGCGAAACCCACGAATCCCTGCACCACGCACTGCACCAGGAAGTCCGAGGTATCCAGGATGGGTTCGACGCGGTGCATACACGCCAAACCCAGCGCTGCCCCCAAGAAAGCCTTGATCTGCCCCGAAAGCGCGCGGTTGTTGAAGGGCGGACAGAATACCAGGAAAACCGTGGCGCGAATCATCGCCAGGGCAAAGGCGGTAAAGAAGGACAGGTAAAGCGTCACCGCGACCACCCGCCCCTAGGAATTCAGCAGGGCCGGTATCCGCGCCACCAAATCCGTCGTGGTGTTGACCAGGGTCTGCAGCATCCAGTACCCCGCGATATAGAGCACCACCGCCACGGCGATGGTTTTCGGCACGAAAGTCAGGGTGATTTCCTGAATCTGGGTGATGGATTGGAACAGCGAAATCAGGAAACCGACCACCAGCGAAGTCACCAGGATCGGCGCAGCCAGTTTCGCCCCCATGACCATCGCGGTGAGGGCCAGGTCCAAAACAGCGGCGGCGTTCATCGATACGTCCCTATCAGAGTCTCGGTCAACAGGCCCCAGCCGTCGACCATCACGAAGAGCAGCACCTTGAAGGGCAGCGAAATCATCACGGGAGGCAGCATCATCATACCCATCGACATCAGCGCCGCCCCGACCACCAGGTCGATCACCAGGAATGGTATGAAGATGACGAAGCCGATGATGAAGGCGGAACGCACCTCGGAAATCATGAAGGCCGGCACTAGGGTGGTGAAAGGTGTGTCCGCCAGTGAAGCCGGGTTTTCCCGGTCGGCGGCCCGCGTCATCAAAGCGATGTCTTCTTCGCGTGTCAGCGGTCCCATAAAGTCGCGAATCGGCTGTTCCCCGGCCTGCAGCGCGGCGGTGAAGTTCGGCAGTTTCCCGTCCATATACGGTTTCGCCGCCACGTCGTAAATCTCGGTGACGGTAGGCATCATGATGAACAGCGACAGGAACAGCGCCAGCCCTGAAATCACCTGCGTGGGCGGAATCTGGTTCAACCCCAGGGCGTTGCGAGTCATCGCCAGCACGATGAAAATCTTGGTGAAAGACGTCATCATCAGCAGCAGCGAAGGCGCGACGGACATGACGGTGATCAGGATAAAGACCAGCACCGCGGTCGAGGGCGAACGGTCACCACCGTTGATATTCAACGAAATCGCGGGGTCGGAGGGGTTCACCGGGGCGGCGGGTGCGGTGGGTCCGATGGTGGTGTTGTTGCTGTTGGGGTCGGTCGCGGTCGGGGTGAGGTCCACAGCGAGGACCCCCGTCGAGGTCGCCGAGGTGGCACTGAGGTGGGTGGCGGTTCCGGCCTGGGCGCCTGGGGTTTGCAGATAGCCGTAGTAGCACAGGAACACCACCGCGAACCACACCAGGTAGAGCACGGCGCGGGCTTGTTTCTGGGGTTCGGAGAGTTCGCTGTGGCGCAGCCCGAAGCCAAAGCGCGTCCCCACCGCGGCCTGACGCGCGTTTTCGCGCTGCATCTCGCGCCACTGCAGGAACTGCCCCACCGAGGAACGGTTGGGGTCGATCCCGCCAACTCCGCAATCGCGATTGTGTACCAGGTCGGGATACATCTCAGGCACCGCCCCCGGGTTTCTTTACCCCGAACTCGGCCGCGATCTGGGCGGCCAATGCATCCATCTGTGCTTCGCTCACTTTGGACTGCGCCGCGGGGCGCGCCTGGGTGGCTTGCTTCACCGGCTTCGCCGCACCGGTTTTACCCCCGACCGCAGCCTTCGCCGCATCCGCAACCGCTGGGTCCTCGACCCGGTCTTTACCGACCGCAGCCTTCCCTGCACCCCCAACCGCTTCGGCCTCGGACCGGGAAAACTTCGCCAGAACCTGGCCGAAAGGCTTGCGCGCCACTGCGCGCCCCGCGCCGCCTGCAGCACCGGAACCACCGGCACGCCCCGCACCCGAGTCGAAACCGCGCGCGACTTGTTCCAGTTCGGCGGCCATCTCGTCGGTGTCGTAGAGCTCGGCGATGGGGGTCACTGAGTCGTCGCCGGCACCCACCAGGAACATGCGCCCGCCGATTTCGATGACCACGACTTGGGCGCTGCGGCTGAGCGGCAGACGCGAAACTACGCGCAGGCCCGGGCCTTCGAAGTCGCCCAGATTCGCCTTGCGAACATAGCGATACAGCAGCCACATCAGCAAAAACACCGCCGCCATGCCCAATACGAAACGCAGAATCACCAGCAGGGGGTTCTCGGTGACGGAACCGGTGAGGTTGGCGGTCAGGACCGAGGCGAGGTCCGCGCCCAGCGCCGGTACCAGGGCCGGTACCATGGCCGGAGCGAGGGCGGTGCTCATTTTGGTCTGCTTTCTGCGGTTAGGGTTTCGGTTGGGGTTTCGGGGCGAGGTCCGGGGCTTACTTGGGTGAGGCGGAGTTCTGTTGTTCAGCCAGGGAGACGATTTCGGTGATGCGGATGCCGTATTCTTCGTCCACCACCACGATTTCGCCGTGGGCAATCAGGCGGCCGTTCACCATCACGTCCGCCGCGGAACCCGCCGAGCGGTCCAGTTCAATCACGGAGCCGGGGGACAGATCCAAGACGTCGTGCACCGCCAGTTTGGTGCGCCCGATTTCCGCCGTCAGCGTCATCTCGACGTCATAGAGCAGCTTCATGGATTCCGCGCGCTGTTCGGGGGTGGCGGTGGCCTGAGTGAAAGGCACATTCGCCGCCGCTTCGGCCGGGGCGTTGTCTTCGGGGGCGGCGGGGGCCGGGGCGGGGCGGGCCGCGAACCAGCCCTGCACCGCGCCTTCGGCTTCCAAGGTGGTGATGATCCAGTCCCCGAGTTCAACAGGGTCCTCGATCTGGCCCTCGCGGGTGTCTTCCATCACGCCAGTTCCCAGGCTGGAGGCCGCGGCTTCCAGGGCCGGCTGCAAAGCCTGGGTCGGAGTCATGTCCTCGGCGCCCTCTAGGGCTTCGGCGATCAGCGAGGAAGCCACCAGCACCAGCTGGATGGATTCATCGGCGGAAAGCGTGGTGATGACCGCGGGGGCGTCGGGCAGCGGCATCGGGTCGCCCGGCTCCCAGCCAGAAACCGTCAGCTGCGTAGTCGAAGGCAGCAGCGGAACCGCGGCCCGGGCCGCATCCAAAACGTGTAGGGGCGTCAGGGTCATTTTTGTTCTCCTTTGTCAACGGAAATCACCATCGCCGCCAAGCGGGAACCGGAAGTCCCCGCAGCGGCCTCGGCCAAAACTATGTCGTCCACCACCAAATCCAAGGGGCGAGACTGGGGGTGAATCAGGGGCAGGGTGTCGCCCACCGCCAAACCGTGCAGTTCGCGGGGGTTCACCTTGCGCGGAGTGAAACGCACCGCCACCTCGACGGGAACATCTTCGAGGATGTCGACCAGGCGGTGGCGCACCTGGGCGGATTCTTTCTTTTGTTCCTCGGAGCGGGTGTCGTTCGTGGCGCCCTGGTGGATAGCGTCAGTGATCATCGCCACCGGCATCATCAAGGTGCATTCATCTACGTGATCCCCGGTCTTTAGCTGGATCGGAGCGAAGAGCACCGGGGTGGAGCCGTCCACGACCTGGACGAACTGGGGGGCGTATTCGACGTCGCGCAGTTTCGTATCCAGCTTTGTGATCCCCGCGAAAGCCAGGTCCATATCCGCTAAAACCCGCTTCAAGAAGTCGTGCAGCACCGACACTTCGACGTCGGTCAGTTCCCGGTCGGGGGTGGAATCCAGGTCCCCCTGTCCCCCCAGCAGGTGCTCGACCCAAGCCAGGGCGGTTTGGCGCGGGAACTGCAGGATGCCGCGGTTGCGCCCGCCTTGGAACTCGGTGATAACCACGCAAGTGGTGGTGGGTAGGGTAGCGATGTAGTCGTCATAGGAGCGCATAATCAAGTCGCCGATTTCCGCGGTAACCACCACGTGCATCCGCGCCACCAACTGGTTAGCCCAGTAACGCGAAAACGCCTCGATCGCCATCTCCATGATGCGGGCATACTCGCGCGGCAACTTCATCGGTTTCGAGAAGTCGTAAATCCGCGCCTCCGCCTTGCGGTCAGCTCTGTGATTCTTTGCCATGGCCCCCTGCTATATTCCGCCTGCTGCTTCGCTTAGTTGCTTTGCAGTAACCGTGCGCCTTTGCTGCTCTGTTGCGTTTCCAGGCACGGGCTACTGCCACACCCAGTCGGTGATATACACCGAATAGACGTGCCCCTGATAGGGCGGCACCGGTTCCTCGTTGAGCATCTTGGCGATCTTCTTTTCCATCTCTTGGCGTGCGCCCTGCTTTCCCAAGGTATCTATCGACATCCCTTCCAGGGCCATCTGCACCGCACGCACCGCCGGGCCGGTGTCGATTTCCTTGCTGCTGCCGTGCTCGCTGGAGGAGCTATCTTCGTCCAGCTTCGCGGTGAAATACACGTTGAAGTGCACCACCATATGCGCACCGTCCGCCAGATTCACCGTCACGCCGCTTTCCCCGGAAGTCACCATCTGGGTTCCCATCACCGCGGGTTCCTCGGTGGGTTTGGCGTCAGCTTCGCCGCCACCGCCGATAATCCCCAGGGCCTTGAGCGCGAACAGCACCCCGACCGCCACCGCCGCTAAAACCACCACGGCAGCGACAATAATAATGATCAGCTTCAGCTTGCCGCCCTTCTTGCCGCCCTCGGCACCGGCCGGAGGCGCGGCGGGAGGAGCCGCCGGTTTCCCCCCCGGCGCAGCCGCGGGCTTGGCGCCCCCGGGAGGTGTGGCAGGTTTAGCACCGACTCCAACTGGCATAGTTTTCTCCTCTGTTGCTGGCTTGGGTCTCTGGACCCCGGATGCTGTTTCTCGATTCTATCTAGGAAAAACAGCCTCACGCTGTATTTTCGCCGCTCGGTGCGGATTTAGCTGCGGCGCTGTTCCCCCCGGTGGCGCCACCGCTGCCGGTGCCGGAACCGCCGCCCTCGCCGGATGCCTTCGCACCGCCCTCGACCGAGGACTTAGCACCCTTGGAACCACCCGTCGCTTCCTTACCGTCGGGAGTCGTACCGTAACTGCCGCCGGGGCCGGGCTGGGCCTTAGTCGCGCCCGATTCCAGCCGCTTGGCCATCTCGGGCAGCAGCTGGCGGACCTGTTCCTTGGCGGTGGACATAATCACGATGTCGACGCGGCGGTTGAAAGCATAGGCGTCCTGGCCGGCATCGGCCTGGGTTGGTGGTCGGCACCGTAGCTGACGGTGCGCAGTTTCGAACCGGGAACCCCGTCGTTGAGCAGCTGCATCAGCACTTCGATGGCGCGGCCCGAAGCCAGGTGATAGTTCGTGGGGTAGCGCGCGGAATTAATCGGGTTGGGGTCGGCGTAGCCCTCTATCGCGATGTCTTCTTTCAGGTTGGCCAGCACCGGGGCCACGGCGGCCAGAATCTGTTGCGCCGCGGGCTCTACCGCGGCATCGGCGGGCTTAAAGTAGGTGTCATTGGCCACCATCCCCAGCACCAGGCCGTTCTGGGTGACGCGGATCTGCAGGGCGCCCGCCTTTCCCGCCTGGTCCAAGCTGCGATTCACTTCTTGCTTGATCTGGTTCAGGTGGCTGGCTTCCTTCATGGCTTCCAGGCGTTCGGGCTGTGTGGCGGTCTCATCGTTCTGGTTGCCCAGCAGAGAACCCATCGCCACCGCGGAAGTCGAACCGGTCAACACCCCCAGGCCGCCTTGCTTTTGCACCGGGTTCTGCACCTGGATAGTGGCGTTGAAGCCTGCCGCCAGGGACTGGCGCAGTTTCGCCAGCTTGCCCTGGTCAACCTGTGAAATGGCGTAGAGCACCAGGAACAGACACATCATCACGGTGATCATGTCCAGGTAAGACACGGCCCAGCGCTCGGTATTCTCCGGTGGGGGACATTCGTGTTTCTTCTTCGCCATCTGATTCACCTCCTGGGGCTGCTAGGCTGGATTGCCAGCTAGGCCGCGGCTTCTTCCTTGGTCTTCTTTAGCTGGCTGGGCGGAATCAACGAACGCAGGCGTTCGCCGACCTGGCGCGGGTTGGCGCCGGACTGCAGCGAGATGAGGCCTTCGACGATGATCTCCATCCGGGCCGACTCCAGGTGGCTGATGCGCTCCAGGCGCGACCCCATCGGCAGCCACAGCAGGTTCGCGCTGAGCAGACCCCAGAAGGTCGCCACGAAAGCCGAAGCGATCATGGGACCCAGCTTTTCAGGATCCGAGAGGTTCTCTAACACGTGCACCAGCGAGATAACTGTACCGATAATCCCGATGGTCGGGGCGTAACCGCCGGCCTGCTTGAAGAACTCGTAGGCGCCTTTATCCGAGGCTTTCTTGGCTTCGACCTTGTCTCCCAACAGGCCGCGCAGGTCTTCGGGGTCGGTGCCGTCGATGGCGGACATCAGGCCTTCGCGCATAAAGGGGTCTTCGATGCCTTTCGCGGCGTCCTCCAAGGCCAGCAAGCCTTCGCGACGTGCCTTTTCCGACAGCGACACGATGGTGTCGATGGCGTCGGTGGAGTCGGGAAGTTTCGCGGTAAAGGCTTTCGGTATCGAGGACAGCGCATAGATGGTGTCCTTGATGGTGAAGGAAGCCATAGTCGCGAAGATAGTGCCGCCGAACACCAGAATCATCGGTGGGGGCAGCAAGATGGCGCCGATGGTCGAGCCCTCCATATAAAGCATCGCAACTACGGAGGACAACGCTCCCACCACGCCAACTATGGTTGCGGGATCCATAGATCAGTCCTTTCTTTCTTCGGCACTATAGGCAACCCTAAGAGCGGCCGGGCGGGTGTTTTCCCGTTCGTCTGCCGCCAGGATTTCTTCGACCCTGGCCAAGGTGCGGGCCCGGTCCTCGCGGATCAGCTCGATCACCTCGGTCAGGCTTTGTTCCACCACGTAGCGGGTGGCGTCCACCATGACCAGCACCGTGTCGGGCGTGGACTCGACCCGTTCAATCAGGTCGGGGTTCAGCGCAAAAGCGCTGCCTCCCAGTCGCGAGAGTTTGATCATCTTGGACACCTCCTTCATGATGGTTCCAGTATATGTCTGACCTGGGCTCTCCGGGCCGGACTAAGTTCCCGGCTGGGGGCCGGAAACCGGGCTATCAGCGCTTCATATTCACCAGTTCTTGCAAGATTTCATCCGAGGTAGTGATCACGCGAGAGTTCGCCTGGAAACCACGCTGGGACAGAATCAGGTTGGTGAACTCGGCCGCCAGGTCGACATTCGACATTTCGATGGCGCCGCCGGTCATGGAACCACGCGGGCCCGAACCGGGTTCGCCTATCTGGGGCTGACCAGAGTTACCGGACTCAACAAAGTAAGAGCTGCCGGCTTTCTCCAGGCCCAAGGGGTTAACGAAAGTCGCGGTGGCGACCTTTGCCAGGGCGCGGGTATCGCCATTAGAGAAGGTACCGCGCACCGTGCCGTCGGCTTCAATAGAGTACCCGGTCATAGTGCCGGCGGAATTACCGTCGATTTGGTCGTACTGTACCGAGTTGACCCCACCAAAGCTGGTCAAAGCGGAAAGATCAATAACGGTGGTCTTAGCATTGGACTGATTAGTAGTGATGGTGCCATCGGCCGCCACGGCGTATTCGTTGATCTGGAAATTTATAGTCTTCAGCGCTTGTTTAGAATCATCTGTCAACTGGCCGTCTGAACCGAAGTAAAAGTAACAATACCACCGGTAGCGTCAGTACGAACCGCAGAACCATCAGAACCAGCAACTTCACCACCGTCTGTTACCGTGAGAGAAATCTGCGCACCGCCGTCAGCTACCGGCTTGTACTTATTGGCTGCAGAAATGTTCTTGTTATTCAACAAGCTGACGTCATAGGCACTCAGCTCCCATTTGGGCTTTGCGCCGGGTGCAGCAAAGTCAGGACGAGCGAATTCCAACAGAATATCGTGTGCATTACCTTTGTCGTCATAGGTACGAATTACCTGCTGAATCCTAAAGGCATTATCTTTACCGGCCGCCTTGCTGGTATCCATCAAAACCCGGTCCGAAGGAATATTGCCACCATAAGTAATTTTGGTGGTGGGCTTTGCCTCCATAGTCGAAGACAAGGGCAACGTGATATTAGCCGTAGCCCCAGATGCCTGAATAGATCCGGAGGCATCCGCCATCCACCCCTGCACAAAGGACCCATCTGCCGCCACCATCTGGCCCTGGGAATCCAGACCAAAGGAGCCGTTGCGGGTATAGACCGAAGTGCCGTTGGTCTTGCGCAGCACAAAGAAGCCGTCGCCGTTAATCATGGTGTCCAAGTTGCGCCCGGTGTTCTGCGCCGCACCCCCCGGTGAAGTTCTGGGTGATGGACTGCAGCTTGACGCCCAGACCGACCTGCGAGGGGTTCATACCGCCGCGTTCGTTCAGACGCGCGGCCGCCCCGGAACGCACCAACTGGCTAAACGTGTCCTCGAAACGGGTCGAAGCCGACTTGAAACCGGTGGTGTTGACGTTGGCGATGTTGTTCGAAGTCACATCCAGCATGGTCTGGTGGACGGACAAACCGGAGATACCGGTGAAGAGTGAACGTAACATGATCTTTTCCTTTTCTCTCTATCCAGCCTTTACGCGGCCACAGTTTGGTCATTACCGGCGGTGGCACCTGCCGCCCCGCCCTTGCCGTCCTCGCCGGGTTTCGTAGCACCCGCATCCTTGCCGGCCTCGACCGCCTCGTGCACGGCCTCGCTCAACTTGGGGTCCTCGGAGGAATCCGCGATACCCAAGATGTCGTCCATCTGGATCTTTTCTTTGCCGATATGCGCCAACACCTTGCCATCCGCCAGGAACTCGATCGCGTCGATCTTCCCCGCGGTAGTCACGGCGTTGCCTTCCTTGTCGATGGAGTCATAAACCGCCATCTTCCCCACCATCGCGGTACCCTGCGCGTGCTTCTGCGCTTCGAAGGACTTCTTCGCCGCCTCGGTCATGGCGATCATCTGTTCCATATTCGTCATGGTCGAGGTCTGCTCCAGCAGCTGGGCGGTATCCATGGGCTGTGTCGGGTCCTGGTACTTGAGGGTGGCCAACATCAGCTTCATGAAGTCGTCCTTCCCCAGCTTCGAGGGGTCCTCTTTCTTGGTGGTGGCCTGGTCGGTTTTCTGGCCCTGGTTGGCCTTCTTTAACATCAGCGCCTCTTTTTCGGCCTGAGTCATCTCTTTCGTGGTGGCCAAGGTCTTGGCATCTTCTTTCGCCTTGGCGTTGGCACCGATCGAGTAGCTGTCAATAATGGAACCGGCCCCGGTCCCGATGCTGTCAACTGGCATGGTCTTTCCTTTCCTTACGCGAACCGATCCACTCGCCCGTCCGAACCGTCACGCAAGACGGTCCCGACCGTGGGGGCGACATAGCTGGTCTCGCCTTGGTTTTCCGACCCGCCAGCTTCCTGCCTGCTGGGTCCTGGGCCGCCGGCGTCAGTCCCCTGACCGTCCCCGGCGTGAGCCCCCGCCTCGCCTGCGAAGCGCGCAAAGTCGGCGGCATCTTCGGCCAGATCCAACTGGCCGCTCAGACCTGTGGCCGCCAAGTCGCGGCGCAGGTCAGTAAGAATCTGTTTGATCTGTTCCCGGGCGGCTTCGCTGGCCGCCAGCATCTGCAGCGTGGCGGAGCCATCGGCGTGAATCCGCACCGCCAGGCGCACCGGGCCAAAAGTCTCGGGGTTTATCGCCAGTTTCAGCTGGTGTTCGCCCTGCCCCAGCGCCTTCAGGCGATGCAACTGCGCCTGCATCTGGTCAAACAGCTGCTGACTCAGGTTCGTCACCTGCACCGGCGCGTTAGGTGCGGCGGGTGCGGCATTGGCCGAGGACGGCGCCGCGGCGAGGGGCGCGGGGGTCGAGGTCGCCTGGTTCGCGTTAGTCGTGGCGTTCACCCCGGCGAGGCCAGAGTTGGCGTTCACGGTGTAACTTGCGTTGGTTGGGTTGGACTTGGAGGTACCCGTCAGGGCGGCGCTGAGCGCGGCGGCGACTTCACCGGCAGCGCTGCTCTGAGCTTGGTCAAATGCGCCTTCGCCGCGGCTAAATCGGGGGTTTCCGCGGTCCCCTCGGGTGCCTCGGTGGGCAAGGTGTCGACCAAATCCAGCGTTGCGTCTGGGGTGTCGTCTGGGGTGTCCTGCGCGGGGTTGGCCAGCACTTCTTCCAAGCTATTCGCGGTCTTTCCTGCGCTGTGCTTTTAGGTCTTGCACCAGCTGTTCCCCGTTGATCTCCGAGGTCGCAACTGTCTGTGACTCGGTAAGGGGAGCCGCCAGCTCTCCGTCTGGAACCGCCCCAGCCTCGGCCAGCTGCGCCTCATCCGTCTGCGGCATCGCTTCGGCTACGAGAGTAGCCGCCGCGTCGGTCGCGGTGCCGGGAGAGGCGGCTGCTTTGGCCGCAGTCTGGGTGGCCTCGGTCGCATCCAAGTCCTTGCCCTGGGTGGAGGCGGCGTTTTCGGCCGAAGTGCTGTGCGAAGAGTCGTGGGTCTTTTCCAGGTCTTCGGTCTTTTCACTTCGCCGGGTATTTTCGGGTTTCTCGGTTTTATCGCTGCGCTCGGTACGCTCCGCGTCTTCGCGACGCGTGGCTTTGTCCACCGCCTCGGACTTCGGGGCGCGTTTCGCCGCGGCGGCTTCGCCACGCTGACCCAGTTCCACGCCGCGAACCTTCATCTGGGAGGGGCGCGCGGCCCGGTCCTCGACGGGGGGAAACTTCCCCACCCGAGAGCCTCACCTGAGCCGACCCCGAATGGGCGGACCTCGAAGGGCAGGACGGCGACTGGGTCGAATCCATGGCCTGCAGCAGCGAACCGAAGGCATCGCCGGGGGCGGACTTGGGAGACCGGCGTGCGCTCAACTGCGTCAGGACTTCCTGGGAACTGGTTTTGATCGAGTTGTCAATCATTTCACACCCCCAGAGCCGATCGCAGCGTGGATACCGAGTTCAGGGCCGAGGCCGTGGAGGTCAGCGAGTTGGCGTCCACTCCGGAAACCAGGGCGGCCAGGCCGGCGTTGGAACCCGAGGCGGAGGCGGAGCTGCCCATGAACTGGCTGAGTAGGGTAGCGTTGTAGCCGCTGTTGCGGGTGGCGGAACCGGCCGAGGCCAGCAGCGAGGACAGCGCGCTGTTCGTGCCGGTGTTGCGCCCGGTGGTCGAGGTCCCCGAAAGGGCTCCCAGCAGGGCGTTGGCCAGGTCGGCCTTTCCGGAGGCCGCACCCAATCCCGTCGCGGCCAGGGAAGAGTTCGCCCCCAGCAGGGCCGCCAAGCCCCCGTTTTGCGCCAGGTTCGCCGCGGAGGCAGCCACGCTGGCCTGGGCGGAAACCTTCGAGGACTGCACGGCCGGGGAGTCAGAAGCCGAACGCATCACGCGACGAATCGTCACGATTTCGCCCGCATCAGACAGGGGGGCTTCTTGGACCTTCAGGCCGGGACGCGGGGCGTGGATAATGCGACCATTACCGGCGTAAACCACGACGTGTCCGGAATTATTCGTGATGATCAAGTCGCCGGGGCGGGCGTTTTTGATGCCGTTGACCTCGATGCCGGCGTGCCGCTGGTCATAGGTGACGCGCGGCAGATTCACCCCGACATCGCGCGCCGCGGTCTGGACCAGGCCGGAACAATCCAGGCCGGTGTTGGGGTCGGTGCCGCCCCACACATAAGGCACCCCGATATAGCTGCGGACCTTTTCGAGGAAGGCTTCGGCGGTTCCGGGGATGCCCTGTACCTGCCCGGCAGCGGTAGTGGGGGTGGAAGAGCTGAGTTCGCCGAGGCCACCTGTTTGGCCATCTCGGTGGCGAAAGCGGAGCTGGAGGTGTTGACGCTTTGCGTGTTGGAAGTGGAGCTGGAAGATTCAGTGATGGACACGGGAGGGCGCCCATTATTGGACAAGGAGTTAATCTTGTCCTGGATTGCACTGATTCTCGCTTGCGCTGAGGCAAGCCCATCTAGAGCCATTACAGTTCCTCCCTATCAGCAATACTACGGTCGTGTTCTCTATTCTTTTTGCCATCCGTGGCATTGCTGTTGCCGCGCTGTGAAGCGATTTCATCAAGCACGACTTGCTCCTTTTGTAACTCTTCGGCAATAAACATCTCGGTATGATGATTCTCAAGTTTTTCTAAGGTTGCAGATTGTCGCCGGGCCTTAGAGAACTCTCCTTGGCGGCGCTCCACCACCGCTTGGGCGTACTCTCGACGCGCCACAGATTCCCCGATCTGCATCCGCGCTGCATTACGCATCGCCGCAGCTACGGCCAGGTTTGTGGCCCCGGAAAGTCTGCATCGCCGCCAGGCGTTCCCGGGCCTCGTCCACCGCCTGGTCGGCCTGGTGCAGCTCGGTGTTGGCGCTGGCCAAACGCCCCGCAGCCTGGTCCTCCTGGAGGTGGCGTAAATTGAGTAAACCCTGAAGACGGAAAGCGCGCTCTACCATTTCTTACCCCTACTTCTCTTCCTCTTTAAAGGCCTGGTACAGGTCAAAGAGCTGGGACCAGGACTGGTCGAACTCGACTTTGTCTTCGGTGCGCTGGGTCAAGAGAAGCCGTTGATTTCGTCTTCGTACTTGATGGCGATGTCGACCTGGGGGTTGGTGCCGGGTTGATAGGCCCCCACGTCCAGCAGGTCCTGGACCTGGCGTTTCGCCCCCATGACCTGGCGCAAGTGGTTCGCCGCTTCCTTTTGTTCGCGCGTCAAGATCTTTGACGCCACACGCGAAATCGACCCCAAGGCGTCGATGGCGGGATAGTGCCCAGCCACCGCCAGTTTCCGGTCCAGCACGACGTGTCCGTCGAGGATGGAACGCGCCTGGTCGGCGATGGGTTCGTTGTAGTCGTCGCCGTCGACGAGGACGGTGTAGATGCCCGTGACGGAACCTACGGATCCGGCGCCGGCGCGTTCCAGAAGTTGGGCCATCATCGAGAAAGTCGAGGGCGGATAGCCGCGAGTCGCGGGAGGTTCGCCCACCGAGAGCCCGATTTCACGTTGCGCCATGCAGGTACGAGTCAGGGAATCCATCATCAGCAACACATCCATACCGGCGTCGCGATAGTACTCCGCGACCCGCGTCGCGGTGAAGGCGGCGCGACGCCGCAACATCGGCGACTCATCCGAAGTCGCAACCACCACGACCGAACGCGACAAGCCCTCGTCGCCCAAATCATCTTCCAAGAACTCGCGGACCTCGCGACCGCGCTCCCCACCAAAGCGATCACACAGATTTCGGCGTTCGTCCCGCGCGCAATCATCGACATCAGCGTGGATTTACCCACCCCGGAACCCGCGAAAAGCCCGATGCGCTGGCCCTTTCCCAGAGTCACCAAAGTATCCAGCACGCGGACCCCCATCGCCACCGGCGTATCGATACGGGCGCGCTCCAAGGCGTTGGGGGCGGCGGCGTTGATGGGAACCTGCTCCGAAGTAAAGATGGGGCCTTTGCCGTCGATGGGGCGACCCGCGGCGTCGATCACGCGACCCAGCAGGGCCGGGCCCACCGGAACCATGGCGGGCACCCCGGTACCGCGCACCGGCGCACCCACCGCCAAGCCATCTAAGTTGTCCAAAGGCATACACGAGGCGATGTCACCGTCCAAGGCGACGACCTCGGCGGGCGTACCCGCGCCGTCACCCAACAACACGACCTCGCCCACTGAACACCGCAAACCTCGAACCTGCACCGACAACCCCACGACGGATTCGACCTCGCCCACGCGCTGGGGGCGGGTCGCGTTCAAGAGATCTTGGAAACCCGGGGATGAAAGCAGGTCCATTTGAGCCGCGCTCCTTAATTCTTAGACTGTTCTTCGGGTTGTTCTTCGGTTGACTTTTGGTTGGTTTTTGATTGGCGCTTTGGCTTATTCTTCGGCGTCCTTGGCGCGTTCCAGGGCTTCGCGGGCGCGGCGTATCGCCGAAGACAGCCGGGCATCCAACAGGCCTTCGGGCATGTACGCCACCGCGTCACCCGGGTCCAGTTCCTTGTCCGGCACCAGTTCCACCGGGGATTCCACCCCCAAGTTATGCAGCGTCACCACGTCTTGGGGATTCAGGTGCACCGAGACGATTTCCTTGGGGTCGTTCATACTCAAGGCGCGCTTCAAGGCGGCTTTCGCGCCGGTTTCTGCCTCCGAGAGTTCCACCCCCAACAGAGCCTCGGCCAGAGTCACCGCGGCTTCCATCAGCGCCGACTTCATCTCGTCGATCACCAGGTTGTCGCGGCTGGCCACCGCGTCGGCGATGGCCTGGATTTCGTCCATGGCATCCACGTAGGCCTCGGAGCGGGCCTCTTCGGCCAGACGGGCCTGTTCGCTGATGACCTGGCGTTCCTGTTGGGCTTCGCGGTTGGCGCGTTTCTGTCCGGCCGCCCAGCCGCTGGAGAATCCCTTGGCATAGCCGTAGGCCTGCGAGGATTTCTGGTCGGTCTTTTCCGCACCGGTTCCCGCCAACTGGAAGTTGGTTCCCGCCGCGGTGGTCGAGGACGTCGTGATGGTTCGCGGCACCGCCACGCCTCCACGTCGCTGGTCCTCTTTCGCCGCCAGCAAATCCTGATCAAGCCACATATTCGTCTTCTTCGTCGCGTCGAATCACAATCTGGCCGGATTCTTCCATCTTGCGAATCAGCTGGACGATGGCGGCGCGGGCCTCTTGGACCTGGCTCATGCGCACCGAACCCAGCATGTCGATTTCCTCCATGACGTTTTGGCGGGCGCGTTCCGAAAGGTTCTTCATCAGGCGCGAACGCAGCTCCTCGTTGGTTCCCTTCAGAGCCAGCGCCAACTGAGCGCCGTCTACCTGACGCAGCACCAACTGAATACCGCGGTCCTCCAACATAACGATGTCCTCGAACACGAACATCCGGGACCGTACCTCGTCGGCCAGTTCCTCGTCGCGTTCTTCCAGACCGGTCAGAATCATCTTTTCCGTACCCGGATCGGCGCGGTTGATGATGTCCACCAGCGGTTCCACGCCGCCCACCGCCTGCATCTCTTCGTTGTTGATGACCTGTTCGGCTTTCTTTTGCAAGGCGCTGGCCACCAGGGAAACCATCTCGGGGTTGGCGCGCTCCAGCTGCGCGATCCGCACCGCGACTTCACCTTGCAACTTCGGGCCCAGCCCGGCCATGACGCGCGCGGCGTGGTCGGGACGCAGATGCGCCAAGATAAGCGCGATGGTTTGGGGGTGTTCGGGCTGAATCAGCGTGACGATTTCGCGCGGGTCAGCCGACTTCAAGAAGTCGAAGGGCTGACCCTGCATGCCCTGCATCAACTTCTCCATGATTTCGGCGGCTTTTTCTTTGCCGAAGGTCTGTTCCAAGACCTTCTGGGCATAATCCATACCGCCCGAACCCAGCCGCACCGCGGACATCGCCATGGTGTTCTCGTAGAATTCGTCGATGATGTCGGCGCTGATTTCGCGCGGCACATTGCTCATTCGCATGATTTCTGCCGACAGCAACTCGACTTCCTCGTCGCTCATTTCCTGCATGACGCGCGCCGCGCGGTCTTTCCCAATCTGAATCAGCAGCAGCGCTGACTTTCTGCAGCCCCGAAAGGGCCACGGCTTGTCCGACTGGCATAGTCCCTTACCTCCCTTGCATCCAGGTACGCAACTGTTCGGCCACCATCTGCGGCTTGTCCAGCGCGAGCTCGGCGATTTCTTGACGCTTGGCCTCCAGCTTCAGCAGCACCGGATCCGGTTCGGGTTCGGGCTCTTCTTCGGGCTCGGGTTCTGGCACCTCCGGAATCTCCGCGGCCTCGATCGCCAGGGCTTCTTCCTCCGGCGGGGTCAAGGTATAGGGATCGGGCAGCTGATCCAACTCGCCCAGATCCAGGGCTTCGCGCTCGCGCTGCTTGGCGCGACGCTTGGCCACCGCGGCGATAATAATCAGCAGCAAAATAATCAGACCCGCGATCACGGCCTGGCGAATCATGGTCTGCATCTTTGCCGCTTCTTCTGCCGCGGCCTGTTCTTCGGCGGCCTTCTTCGCCGCGTCAGCCGCGGTGGTGTCGAAGGGGGCGCGAGAGACCTGAATCATGTCGCCGTTGGCGGCATTCACCCCGGTGGCCGCCGCGACGTTGTCGCGTACCTGCACCATATCCAGGCGCCTGGCGGTTTCCTGGTTCAGCACCACCGAAATCGACTTGGACAAAATCGCGCCTGGTGACCGCGTAGAATGCGTGACTTCCTCGTTCACCGCGTTATTCGTCACGTCCTGGGTGTTCGAGTACTGTCCCTTGCCGTCACCGGTCAAGTTATAGGGGTTGGCGATGTTATCCGGACCCAACACACCGCCCACTACAGCGCCGCCACCGGTGTAGTTTTCCTTGGCCTTAGAACTGTTCAGCTGCTTCACCCCGCCCACCGGGTCGGTATAGACGCGGGTGGTTTTATCTTCCTGGCCTTGGGAAAGTTCCACATTGGCCGAAACCTTGGCGTTGCCCACACCTACCAGGGGCTCCACCACCGCCAAGGCCTTCGCTACCAGGGCTTTCTACTTCGGTGGCCTGGGCGGAACCGCCGTTGACTTTCTCTGACAGGTTCGTGCCGTTGGTATCCACAACGGAAACATTGCTGGCCTGCAAGTTCGGAATCGAAGATGAAACCATATTCACAATCGCCTTGACGGTGTCGTTGCTGATTTCGGCACCGTTCTTCGGGGTGACCGTTACCGAGGCCGTGGTAGCCACCGGGTTCTTCGGGTCGGCGAAAACAGATTTCTCCGGGATGGCCAGCGCCACCGAAGCGCGCTCTATGTCAGACATCGTGGTGATGGTTTTCTCCAGCTCTCCTTCCATGGCGCGTTTCTTCGCCATCTGCTGCTGGAAGTCCGAGGCCGCCACCCCCAAGTTATCCAACACGGCGTATCCCGTGGTGGGTTCGGCGGGCAGATCCTTTGCAGCCAGGTCCATGCGCGCGGTCTGGACATCGTCGGCTGGCACCTTCACTACGCCGTTATTGTCAACGGTGTAGTCCACACCGCTGGAAGAAAGTTCCTGGGTCACCGCGGCCTGGTCTTTAGCCGACAGCCCGGTGTACAAAGTGGTGTACTGGGGTTTCCCAATCCAGGAATACAGCACCACGCCGCCCAGCACCAGCACAGCCACGCCGATAACGACCAGGGTCTTTTGCGCCAGGGAAAACTGTTGAACAGTAGTTTTGACTTTATCTACAGTGTTGACGATTACTGGTGGCATTATGCTTGCATCCTCATAATCTCGTTGAACATGTCAACTGCCTTATTCCGAATGGTGGTGGTCAGTTCCATGGTCAACGCAGATTCCTGAGCTGCAATGGTGTAATCGTGCACATCATCCAATTGACCCGTTACTGCCGCAACCCCCAGTTCGCGCGCCTTGCGCTGCTTTCTTGCAGGTTCTGGACCGCATCGGCAAACACGTCGCCGAAGTCAGCATGTCCGGTATCCCGGATATCGCCGCCCTGCGGGGTCAATCCATATCCTACCGGGACAATCCCGGAACGATAGGGTTCTCCCAGGCGTTGCGCGCCAGCCTGCGTCGCATTGGAACGCGAGAATCCCAGGGACTGCACCAAGGAGTTGGTCAGCTGCTGGGTACCATTGAGATTACTGCTGAGGTAGTTCCCTACCCCATCCACTGTGTTAAGGCATCAGTTCCTCCCGATTTGCAAGGCAGCTTCATAGCTGGACTTTGCGCGGTCCACTACAGCTGCGTTCGCTTGGTAGGCCCTCTGTGCCATGATCAACTGGGTCATTTGGGATCCCAAGTCAATATCCGGCAGACGGACATACCCTTCTTCGTTTGCGTTGGGATTCTTTGGATCGTAGACGATACGACCTTCGCCATCGCTCAAGGCGATGCCTGAAACCATGGTCCCTGCAGGTCGGCCGTAATCCACCGCTTGCGCCACGACGTAGCGGGCCCGGAAGGCCTCTTCGTTCATGGGCTTAGTGGTGTTGATGTTGGCGATGTTATCCGAGATAGCGTCCAGCCACTTGCGGTTGACGGTCATCCCAGTTCCCGCGATTCCAATTGCTCCGAAGGTAGTCATCAGTTCGTCCTCATCGCAGTACGAATATTGGTGTATTCTCCACCGATGGCTTGGGTTGCCAGCTGATAGCGAAGAACCGTGTCCACGGAAGAGATGGTCTCGGTGTCCAGGTTGACATTGTTCCCATCAATTCGCGTGGGCTCAAGAGAGCGCGCTTGTGCGATATGCGTGGCCTGGGGCTGCCCCATCTGGTACGAGCGAGCCAGCTCGTCCTCGAAGGACACCTTCCCGGCCAAAAAACCAGGCGTCTGGATATTTGCGATGTTGTCGGCGATCACTCGCTGACGCATTGACAAGCCATCCAGCGCGGTCCGCATTGCTACGTAACCTACAGAATCAAACATGACGTCCTCATTTGTTTTTGGCTGGACCATCCTAGATCCGATTCCGCGTACTTCCTGCGTGCGGTTCAAACACTCTTTGTGCTGACATGTCCAATTATCGGCCGGTCGAGGTCGGAAATAGAGACTTTTTGGTATTTCGGTTTTTGTTTCGGTTCTCGAGGTCCGCCCTGGGGGTTCCAGGGGTAGGTTGCGGGGGTGGTGTCGGGCCTGGTTCGAGGACGTCTGCGCAGGTCACCGCGATTCTGGGAAGTTACATGGGTGTAGTTTCGGAGGATTTCGCAGGGTGAGTGGGGTGTAGTCCGGCGGGGAGAGCCGCGGGGTCTTTTCATTCACCAAATCGTGGATTTGTCGCCGTCATGGCGCGGTTGTTCTCAGATTACCTTCAGAAACATACCGCGCGGTCAGTTGCCAGAAGATCCAGGGCAGCTTCCAAGGGGCTTTGGATTTCGCTGGAATCACACGATTTTCCTGGGGATCAGTTCAACGTCCGGATGCGCTGCGGGACCCTGAATCTAAAAACTCTCTGAAAATTCCAAGGCCTTTGACTGAAAAGAGTCTCAGAACTAAGACTTTAGGACAAATACAGGGTAAATCTGGGCTTTATGTTCAAGCTCTGAATGTTTCCGGGACATTAGTCCTGGGTGTGAGATTAGTCACAATACTTTACCAACGGTCTAAATATCGGGCGTTTTTCTCTAAATACCGCCGCAACTCTAAGCTTACTCCCAGCTTTCGCACCACGCCACGACGCCCCACCAAAACACAAAGCCCCGCACCGGACCTCGACCCGGTTCACCCCTCTACATCCAGATACAGCGGTATCGTCTCGGATTTTTGCTTCGGCATCTTGCACAAGCGGTCGCGCTCGGCGCGGTTGCGCTCCATCGCGGCCTTGATTTCACGCTGCACGGCCTCCAGTTGCGTGGCGGCTTCCCGCGCCTGCTCGCGCAAGGAAGCGGGGATGCGTCCCAAACGGTACTCGACCCACTGCGGGGGTTCGGGCACCCCGCCGCTGGCCAGCACCTCGCGGGCATAGGCGACCTGGTGCAGAATCTGAGCGATTTCCGCCTCCCAGGCCTGCCGGTTATCTTGCTTAGCCGACACCTAAATCACCCCGAGAGTTGCGCTTCGGGGGATTCGCCTTGGCTTCTTTGGGCTGCTTCGGACTCCAGCTGCGTCGCGGCCTGGCGCCACGCATCGGCCAGCGGTTCGAACAGTTCGCGGATTTCCTGGACCTTGTCGGCATCGGCCTGGACATTGGCGTTGACCAGTTCCTTCATGGCATAAACATAGAGCGCCATCAGGCCCTGCGCGCCGTCCCAGACATCCATCCGCAGCGAAGACATCAGCTCGGCGATGATGTCCTGGGCGTGAGTCAGGTTTTTGTGGCCCTCGACGCGATTGCCCGCGCGCATCGCCTTTTCGGCGCGACCCATATCCAGCAGCAGCCGGTCATACAGCATCACCAGCAACTGTGCCGGAGTCGCGGTGATGATGGAATCCTGCTGGAATCGACTCAAAGCGCTCTGCATCGGGGCCTACCTCTTTCCTTCGACTTGTGTCTCTATACTACTTCGGCTGGACGCCCAAAGAATTGAGCATCCAGCCGAAGAATCAAATTTTCACGCCCAGGTCAATGCTTATCTGGAGGACATAGTCCCCAGCGAAGCCAGCTGACCCTGGATGGCGGCGAACTTGGAGTTGTACTGCGTCAACTGGGTTTCCAGGGTGGAGTACTGCCTCTTCAAGGCCTTTTCCTTTTCATCCATCCGGTCGTTGAAGTCCTGGATAGTTTGTTCATAGGCCTTGACCTGTTCTTCCCGGGACTTGATGTACTTGGTAACCATGCCGTCCATCGAATCGGACATATCCTGTCCCAGATCCGCGACCTTAGTTGAAAAAGCGATCAGGGCTTCCTGGGTCTTGGCCGGGTCCTTCTCCATGGCTTCTTTGAACTTCGTGGCGTCGTACTCGAACTTGATTTCGTTGCCGCTCAGCTTCAGCTTGACCCCGAAGTCCTCCAGCGAATAGGTCTGCTTCGAACCGTCACGGCCTTCCAGCGTGATACCCGAAGCCACCAGATTCGAGATTCCGTCCTTAATCTGGCGCCCCATAGAGTTAGAGAAAACGCCGGGTTCCTTGTAGCTATAGGACTTGCCGTCTATGCCGATACCAGTCTTGTCGGTGGACTGCATCCCCGCGGTGATACTCTCCATGATGGCGTTCATGGATTCCACCATGCCCTTGACCTTTTCGCCCGCAACTTCGCGATTAGCCACCACTTCGATGCTGATACCTTCGCCAGGAAGTTCGGGTCCTTCGGGGTGCCGTCAGCCTTGGTTTCCTGGGTCAAGGCAGAGATATCTACCTTCACCTTGTCCAGCAACTCAATCTGGTTGGAGGAATAGGAGTATTCCTCTCCGAACATCCGAATAACTGCGTTAGAGGATTCGCGCGTCGTCTTCAAATCGGTGAATTCTGCCGAGCCCGACAGGCCCGCCTGCAACGCGGAGTGGTTCTTGAACTTGTAGGTAATAGTCCCGGCGACCGAGTCATCGCTGCGTTCTTTTTCCCCGGTGGCGGTCAAACCGACATCGCCCTGGAAAATCTTAAAGTTGCCGTTCACCTCGCCGGTTTCCTTGCCGGTCAGCTGCAGCACATATTGGCCTTTGCCGTCAACGCCGTCGCCGGTGCGCACCACGGTGGCGGAAACCCCGGCGTCCTTGGCCGCGTTAATCGCCGCCGCCACGTCCTTCATCGAGTTGGACTTCGGGGTGATGTTAACGACCTTGTCCCCGGCGGCAATAGAGATGGAGTTGCCATCACCTACCAATGCGTGGAACTGATTGGAATCCAGCAGCACCTGCTTGGACTGCGCTTTTTGCTTCACATCGAACTCGACCGAACCAACCGCGGCACCACCGGATGTAGAGATGGTGACTTTGTCGTGATTCGAAGTCCCTTTGGTCGCCCCCCACACCGGAGTCGGATCGAGCGAAGTATCGGTCTTGGCTGCCTTACCGATGATTTCCCAAGACAACTTGGTCAAATCCGCCAACTTGGAATTCAGACCCTGGAAAGCCGTGACACCGGTCCTGAGTTGCGCGCGCTGCTGCGTGTAACGTTGCCCCGCCTGACGCTCAATCTGCATCAGCTGGCTAACAATCTGCGTGGTATCGAAACCCCCGATACCGCTAAGCGAGATGCCCATTTCAATTCTCCTTCCGTGGAATAAGCTATCCCTTCCTGAGATAACGCCGTGCCAGGCTCTGATCTACCGGTGGTAGAGACAGCTCACCCAACCTCACACACTATTGTCGGCTATTCGCCCGGATTTGTGAAGACTTTTTCCTATTTCTTAGTCCCGGTGGTGCGGGCTTGGCGCGACTGCGAAGCCCGCATCATGCTCAATCCACCCAGGTAGGAGGTAGTTGGAGGAGTCGGCGGGGTCTCTTGAACCGGCTGGGCTTCGACTTTCTTCGCCTTCGCCTTGGGTCCGAATTTGTCTTTACTTTTACGCTCTTCCTCGAGTCGCCGCGCCTCTTCTTCGGCCGCCTGTGCCTCCAGTTGAGCCTTCGCCGCGGCACTCCCCTTGGATCGCCCTGCCAGGAAGGAGTTCGCGGTCGAGGCCGCGGCCGAGGTCGACGCGGAAGGGGCGGTTGTCGTGGGTTTGGGTTTCCCCGGCGAGGCCGCCCGCTGCTCCGGCGAGGCCGCCCGCTGCTCCGGCGAGGCCGCCCGCTGCTCCGGCGAGGGCGGTGCGGGTTTTCGGTGGCGGGGTCGAACGGCGTGCCCCGCGGGTAGAGTCTTCCCACAGCGATGGTTTGTCGTGGGTCGGTCGCGGGTCGCGCCCGGTGGGAACCATCGGGTCGCTTAGGTATTCCGCCTCGGCTCCCCCCGGAAGAAATCAGATCCTGGGCTTTCTCTTCAATCTTCGAGAAATAGGATTCGCGCCGTTTCTTGACGATATTGCTGGCATCCTCGTCGACGGTTTCGTTCTCCGGGTCCAGGTGGCGATTCATCCCATCTCGCATCAGTGCCAGAGCTTCGGTTCGCAGCTGCGAAACCCGCGACTGGGTGACTCCCAATTCCTGGGCGATATCTTGAATGGGGCGTTCCTCAAAAAAAGCCTGTTCAATCACATAGCGCAGGCGTTGTGGCAGGGCCTTCACTGCGGCGCGCAGATACACCATACGTTCATCGCCCAGCACTTGGTCTTCGGGGGTGGCGGATTCATCCACCAGCTCTAAGGTGCGCGCATCCTCGTCCTCGGAGTTTCCGGTGTTGTCGATACTGACCACCCGACGCGAGGCGTCCGCCATGGCGGCTTCGACTTTCTCTACGTCGATCCCCAGGGCCTGTGCCAGTTCTTCTTTCGTCGGGGGGCGACCCTGTGCCTGGGTCAGCGAAGCCGTCATCTCTTCGAGTTGTTTGGTGCGCTGCCGGGCTCCGCGAGTGGCCCAGTCCATGGCGCGCAACTCGTCCATCATGGCGCCGCGGATACGGAAAATTGCGTACTTGTGGAACGGAACCCCCCTGGGCTTCGTCATAGCTCTGGGCGGCCTGTACCAGGGCCAGCGCCCCGGCAGAAGCCAAGTCTTCACGTTGCACAAAAGAAGGAACCCGACGCAACATCTCGGCCACCTGGTATCCCACCAGCGGCATGTTCTGCTCAATTAACTTGTTGCGATCCAACTGAGCGGAATCTTGCTCCATGTTCCCCCCTTCCTTCACATCCACGCTATTGTGCATTAATATACTATCGCGAAAGCCTCTAATTTATGGGTAAATTTGCGGGTGTAGGCGCTTTCGGGCGGGCATTTTTGAGCTATGCTGAATGCGTAAGGGAGGTATATTATGTCGCTCGATGCTCTGTCACGGCAACTGTGGAAACAGCGCGAAACCCTGGAGGTAATGCTCTTCAAGCTGGAAGAGGAACGCCTGATCACCGCTACGGGTTCCAGTCGCTGGTTGCCCCGCGCCACGCGGGAACTCGAAGCCGTGATTGAGCAGGCGCAGGGCCTGGAGCTGGAACGCTCCATGGAGTCCGAGGCGGCCGCGGTGGAACTCGGTTTGCCTCCCGACGCACCCCTGAAAGATATCGCCACCGCCGCCGAGGAACCCTGGGCGACCTTACTGGAACAGCACCGCGATGCCCTGATTCAACTGACTTCTGAAATCGCCGATATCTCAGCGGCGAATCAACAGGTTCTGGCTTCGCTGCAACGCGCTACCCAGGAAACCCTCATGAGTATGCAGGGCTTCGGCGAGGTCTACAGCGAGGACGGCACCTCCCGCTCCGAGGGCTACGACGCCGCCACGCTCTTCAACGAAAACGCCTAACTTCCCTCTGCCAGCCCCTACCCGTGACTCTAACAAAGCCCGAGGGCCGAAACTCCCAGGCCGCGCCACCTCCATCACCGACACCTCAATGGGGAAATGTTCGCACTTTCGAGAGGAAAGTGAAATTTAACCCTCATAAGCACGCGGGAGCTGCCGAAAGACTTGAATGTCCCAGTCAGAAATTTCAGGAAAGGAAGGCAGCGAGATGGGTTCGACATTCTCGTCACTGAACGCCGGTTTAACCGGTCTTTACGCTGCTCAGCGCCTGATTGAGATCTCCGGGCAGAACATCAACAACCAGAACACGCCCGGCTACACCCGCCAGCGCGTCGAGCAAAAAGCGCTGGGGATCGGCTCGACTCCTTCTATCTATGCCGGCTCGGTACCCCAGGGCGGCGGTGTCGAGGTGACCGGGATTCGGCGCCTCAGCGATTTCTTCTTGGACACCAAGCTGCGGATGGAGACCGGGCGCGCGGCGGCGGCGAAAGCCATCGCCGAGGGCTGGGGCGACATCGAAACCGCGATGGACGAGTTAGGGAAAAAGTCCGTATCTAACTCGCTGCGCGAGTTCTATAAGTCCTGGGGAGATGTCAACAACAACTCCGATAACCGCGGGGCACGCGCCACGACGATTGGGCGGGCCCAAGCTCTGGTGAACCAGATTGCGACCGGGTACACCCACGTCAACGACATGTGGAAGAACGACCGGGAATCCCTCGACGCGATGGTGACGGACCTGAACGCAAAGCTGGATTCCATCAACGAACTCAACCAACGCATCCGCGCGGGCAAGCTGGCCGGTGGCAGCACCGGAAACGTGAACCACCTGATGGACCAGCGCGACCAGCTGGCCTTGGAGGTGGCGAAGCTGACGGGTGCGACAGTGCGCGAAGGCACCCAGGTCTACAACGCCAACAACGCCCCAAACCCCTCGATGGTGGGCAAGACTTTTGCCGATGGCTCGATCGAACTGATGCTGGGCGGAAACTCGCTGGTGGGTAAGGGCTACGTAAACCACTTCCAGGTATCGGGCGCGCGCGACATGCCGGGAATCGATTCCGCGCCGCGCGGAAAATTCGAGGCCTCTACTTCGACGCTGGGCACGGCGAACCTGGACCAGACTTTCACCTACCACGGCGTCGAGATGCAAAAGTACCAAGCGCAGGTGGGTCGCTATCAGGTGGGTGACACCTACACGATGCGCAACGCCGCGGGCAACGTGACCGGCACGAAGGTGCTGGCCGCCGGGGATGAAGAAATCGGCCAGTCTTACACGGCGTATTACGACATGGAAAAGGTAAAGACCACAGGTTTGAATCTTTCTACGGTCGAGGGCCGCAGGGCCGCGATGGTCGCGGGTACGGACTTTGGTTACACTCTCAACGATTACCAGCGCGACGAGGGCGAGGTGCGGATTACCTGGGAAAACGGCGGTACCTTGGTGCCGATCGAGGAAGGCCAAATCGGTGGGGTGATGAATAACCTGAAGCCCGCCGAGTTCCCCGGGGTTTCGGGAACCATCGGTCGGGGCGGTGCTTATGCCGAAGCTGGAAAGCTCTATAACGATGTGGCCGCTAACCTGGCCGAACAGGTAAACCTGATTCACGCCAATAACCAGGGCGAGCCGCTGCCGGGAAATAGGATCGGGGACAACAACTCGCGCACCTTGGTAGTAGAGTCGGTGAGTTTCCGGATGATGGATCCCAGCCAGCCGGAAAAGATTAAGGACCCCACAGATCCCAACAAAGAGATTCCGAACCCACAACGTTACAATCCGCCACTGGGTAGTCCCGCCATCGACACTATTAACCGTTCCACCTACAACAGCGACGCCGAGTTCGAGGCCGCCATACAGGCTAAGATCAAAGAACTGGGAAGCCGGCGCCCCCGGCCAATCCGCCATCTCTGAAAAGACCATGGTCAAAGGCGGGGACTTCTTTAAGTTCGACGCCGCGGACAATAAACTCCCCGCCGCACTGCGCCTGCGGGTCGCCATTACCGACCCGCAAAAGCTGGCGGCAGGTGAAATTAGAGAACGGTATCTACGACGGCTCTATCGCCCTGCGGATTTCAAACTCGCAAGACGACCCGACTTCGGCCTTGAATGAATGGGCCAAGTCCGTAGTGGATGTGGGCGTCCACACCGCCGCCACCAAAGACAATCAAGTCTTGACCGAACAAACCCGCGCTCTCGCCGAGCAGCAACAGCATAGCCAAGCCAGCGTGGATATGAATGAGGAAGTAGTTAATCTAATCGCCGGACAGCATGCCTATGCTGGCGCGGCACGCATCATGAGCACCGTAAATTCGATGCTCGAGACACTGATAAACCTGGGTAGGTGAGAATCATGATTTCACGGATGACAACAAGCATGATGGCCTCTTCGTCAATGCAGACGGTGCAGCGGAACTTCACCCGTCTGGCTGACGCCAACAAAGCGCTGGCCTCGGGCAAACGCATGACGGCGCCCTCGGACGACCCCGCGTCTTCGGTATCTTCGATGCGGCTGCGCAAGGAACTGGCTGCCACCCAGCAGTTCCAGCGCAACATCGACGACGCCGCCTCGTGGATGCAAACCGCAGACAGCGCCATGCAGGCGGTTTCCTCGCAGTACAGCAAGGCGAAGTCGACCCTGATTTCTTCCGTTTCCAGCGCCAAAGGCCCGGAATCACTGAAAGCTCTGGCCGCTGACCTGCGTCATCAAGCCCAGGCCGTGATGAGCCAGGCGAATGCCTCTTACCTGGGCCGCACGGTTTTCGCCGGCAACTCTGACAAGGGCGCCGCCTTCAAGGTGGGTTCGGACGGAACAGACACCCTCTTCCTCCCCACCGAATCCGACACCGTCACCGCGATGGACGTGAACCGCCGCATCAACGCCGACACCACCCTGCCGGCGAACCTCGACGGAAACAAAATCTTTGGCACCGGCAACATCAAGTTCCTGGTCGGGAACCCAGCCCAACCCAAAGAATGGTCACAAGTCCAAGATAGCGACAATATCGTCGGCATCGACACCTCCAACAACCCCTCGGTGATGAACCTGATGATCACCGCGGCGCAGATTATGGAGAGCTCGACCGGCGCGCTTTCGGGCAAACAGGTCGACATGATGTTGGCGATTCAGGACCAGCTGGATGCCCGCGCGACCACTTTGCATGAAGGCATGTCCACCCTGGGTGCGCGCCACAAGCAGGTGCTGGACGCCCAAGAAACCGTTTTGGCCGACATCCAGAATGTCAAGTCCCAGATTTCAGGCGTGGAAGACATCGACATCCAGGCCGCCACCATTGAAATGAGCCTGGCTTCGATGGCTTACAACTCTTCTTTGAGCTCAACCACGCGTGTGGTGCAGCCGTCTTTGCTAGACTACTTGCGATAGGAAATGTTCTCGGGCACGGATTCGCCCCCGACTACTGACGCAACCTAGGAGGCCAAAGTGTCCGACGCACCCGCTGAAAACGACGATTTCCCGACCTTGAAGATTCGCATGGTCACCCCCATGCCCGGTCTGGAAGCGCACCTGGATTTCAATCTTTCGGCGGTGGACGAAACCGGCGTGCTGTGGACTTTGAAGTCCGCGATGGATCCCAATGTGCGGCTTTTCGCCGTGCCTCCCGTCGCGTTCTTCGACGGCTACACCCCCCATGATTCCGGGCTCGGCAAAGGCTCGCATCGAACTAGGCGAAGGCGTGGAACCCTTCATCTTGGTTATCGTCCACCCCGCCACCGGCACCTACCCGCACACCGCGAATCTGTTGGCGCCGCTGGTGATTAACCCGGATAACATGAAGGCGCTGCAGGTCGTTTTGGAGGACCAGGACTGGCCGCTCCAGGCGCCCATCGGCGACCCCAAAGAATAGACTTTTTGCTGCCCCTTTGGAAACACACAGGGCCTCGCTTTCGGGCGGGGCCCTGTGTGTTTCGTCGGGTCGAGGTCGGCCCGGTCGAGGTCGGCCCGGTCGAGGCATGCGGGTTGCGTTAGGTGCGCATCCCGCGTGCTTGTTGCGCTACCGTTGTTGCGCCGGGTAGCCGTTGCGCCGCCGCGGGTTCAGAAAAGCGCGATGTCGCTGCGGAAATGCCCGCCGGGCAAGGAAATCTTGGCCATCGCCGCATAGGCGCGCTCCCGCGCCGCGGCGACATCATCGCCCGTGGCGACCACCGATAAAACGCGACCCCCCGCACTGACCAGAGTCCCGTCCTCGCCCCGGGCAGTACCGGCGTGAATCACGTGCACCCCCGCAATCGCGGCGGCGTCCTCGACCCCGGAAATCACACCACCCTTCACCGGAGATTCGGGATAACCCGGGGCGGCCAAAACCACGTTGACCACGGCTTTTGAGGTGGCGGGAACCTGGGTGCCGGGCGAGGCGACGCGGGCCAGTTCACCCGTGGCGGCAGCGTGCAGCAGGGCCAGCAGGTCCGCGTCCAGGGACTCCAGCACGGACTGGGTTTCGGGGTCGCCGAAGCGGACGTTGAACTCGACGACGCGCGGACCACGCGAAGTCAGGGCCAGGCCGACATAGAGCAGCCCCACGAAAGGCGTTCCCGCCCGAGCCATCTGCGCCACCACCGGGGCGGCGATATCGCGGGCCGTGTCGGCGGCCAGGTTGGCGGGGGCCCACGGCAGCGGGGTGTAGGCACCCATGCCGCCAGTGTTGGGGCCTTCGTTGTGGTCGTAGGCGCGTTTGAAGTCCTGGGCGGGGGGCAGCGCCACCACGTCGTGCCCGTCGCTGAGGCAGAAAACCGAAGCTTCGGGGCCGTCGAGGTACTCCTCTATTATTAGGGCGGTTTCGCGGCCGGCCGCCGGACCCAAGGCATCGATGCAGGCCTGGGCGTGTTGCATCGCGGCGTCGAAGTCGCTGGTCACCACCACTCCTTTGCCGGCCGCCAAGCCGTCTTGCTTCACCACGAGGCGCGCCAAAACGCCGCAGGGCGGCGCGGGCTTGTTCCAGGGTGGCGCAGGGCACCGCGGCGGCGGTAGGCACCGCGGCGGCTTCCATCACGGTTTTCGCGAATGCCTTGGAGCCTTCCAGGGCGGCGGCGGCGCGGTTCGGGCCAAAGACCGCGAAACCGGCGCGGCGCAAGGCATCGCCGGCGCCCGCCACCAGCGGGGCTTCAGGTCCGACCACGACGAGGTCCACCGCGTGGGTTTCGGCGGCGGTGACGATGGCGGCGTTATCGTTGATGTCGAGGTCCAGGTTTTCGCCGACTTCGCTGGTTCCGGAGTTGCCCGGGGCGATGTAGAGAGCGGTGAGGAGGGGGTATTTCGCGATCTGGCGAGCGAGGGCGTGTTCGCGGCCGCCGCTTCCGAGCAAGAGTACCTTCATGCCTCCAGTCTAGCGAAAATCTGGAGACGGATTTCCGTTGCGGGGGTGGTTGATAGACTGAGGACATGTCCTTTTCAGCTGCTTTGGGTGCGGGCGAGTTTCGCCCGCAATCTCGCGTTAATTTCGGTGCCGTCGACGAGGTCCGCCCCACCATGGGGGTGTTCGTCGCCTTCGAAGGGGGTGACGGCGTGGGAAAGAGCACCCAGATTCAGCTGGCCCGCGACTGGGTGTCGTCACAGGGATGGCAGGTCGTCACCACGCGGGAACCTGGTGGCACCGCCTTGGGGGATTCGCTGCGGGAACTGCTGCTGCACGCGGAAGAGGACGTCAGCCCGCGCGCAGAGGCGCTGCTTTTCGCGGCGGACCGGGCCCAACACGCGGCACAGGTCATCATACCCGCGATCAACGCCGGGAAAGTCGTGATTACTGACCGTTTCATGGCTTCATCGGTGGCTTACCAGGGCAACGGCAGGGCGCTGGGTGCGGCGGAAATCCGCGATTTGTCGCTGTGGGCAACCGGGGGTTTGGTGCCGAATCTGACGGTGTTGCTGGATATGGATCCGGCGCTGGCGGCTTCGCGCCAGGCGGCGGATCCTCAGCTGGGTGAACCGGACCGCATAGAGGCGGCGGGCCTGGAATTCCAGGCGCGGGTTCGACAGGAATTCCTCAAGATGGCGCAGGGGAATGACTCGTGGCTGGTGGTTGACGCCACCTTGTCGCGCGAAGAAATCGCGCGACAAGTGCGGCTGCGCCTGGCACAGCTGCTGCCGGTGATAACCGCCTGGTAGGGCTTGGCTGGCTTGACTGGCTTGGCTGGCTTGACTGGGTTGACAGCGTCGCCGCGCGGGCTATTGGGCCGCGCGCGGGTCTGATTGGCGCGGGCACCTACGACGCGGAGCGGGCATAGAGAGCAAACGGAAGAACCACAGAAAGGAGGGCGCATACAGATGAGTACCCCGGTTACTCCCGGAGGTGGAGTTTGGGCCGAGATGGCGGGGCAAACCCGCGCCATCGCGTCCTTCTCGAAGGCCGCGCGCGCAGCCAGGGCCCTGCTGCGCGCCACGGCGCAGGCTTTTACCGACAGCACCGAGCCGCCTACCGCCACCCTTAGCACAGACGGAACCGCGACCCTCGACCGGGGCGGAACCGCGGACCTCGAACCGGGAACTTTACCGCCGGAAAACAACGAAAACCTGGCGGCGATGACGCATTCATGGCTGATTGTCGGCCCGGCCGGATCGGGGCGCTCCACCGCGGCGAAAGCCTTTGCCGCAGCGCTGGAATGCGTCAACCCCGCCGAAGCCGGTTGCGGCAGCCCCGACTGTCCGGGATGTTCCATGGTGCGTGCGGGAGTACACCCCGACGTCACCGTGGTGTCCACCGACCTGGTACAGATCACCGCCCAAGAAGTCAAAGAACTGGTGCAGCAAGCCTATGTGCGGCCCTCGGTGGGGGCGTGGCGAGTCATCATCGTCGAAGACTACGACCGGATGAGCGAAGCCAGCTCAAATATATTGCTCAAAGTCCTCGAAGAACCCCCGCCGCGCACCGTGTGGCTGCTGTGCGCCCCTTCCGTCACCGACGTCATTCCCACAGTGCGTTCGCGGTGCCGACAGGTGCATCTCTCGATGCCCGGTCGTCAAGCCGTGGCGGAACTGCTGGTGCGACGCGACGGAGTGGATCCCCTGCTGGCAGCCCAAGTCGCCGCCGAAGCCGACTGCCACGTCGGGCGGGCCCGCGCCCTGGCCAAGAATCCGCAACTGCGACAGCGCCGCACCCAGATGCTGGAGTTGGTGTCACAGATGCGGGACAGCTCCCAGGCCTGCTGGACCGCGGCGGCGCTGGTGCGTCTGGTCGGGATCGAAGCCGCCGAACGCGCCGGAGACAGCGAAGAAGTCGCCCGGCAACAACTCTTTACCCAGTTCGGAATGAGCGAAGACCTACCGGAATCGCAATGGCCCAAGGCCCTGAAAAAGGCCCTAAAAGACCTCGAAGCCAACGCAAAGCGCCGGGCCAGACGCCAAGACTTCGACGTGTGGGACCGCGTACTCGAAGACCTGGCCGGGTTCTATCGCGACGCTATGATGCTGCAGCTACACTCGCACAGCCCCTTGCTGAACGAGTCCCTGCGCCCAAAAATAGAGGGCGTCGCGCAGCTGGAGCAATGTCGCACCACCCAAGGACAGCGGCGCGCCGTCGCGAAGAGCATCGCCCGGCTCGAAGCCATCCGGGCGGCGCGCCAACGCCTGCAGCGCAACGCCGCACCCGCGCTCACCGCCGAAGCCCTGTGTATGGAACTGCTGTGAAGGCGCAAAGTAATACCGATATATTTAGGGAAAACCAAGAAGTGGGAGAACAGATGAAACAGAAGTTAGCGGCCCTCGTCACCGCGGTCCTCGCCCTGGGCGCACTCGGCGCCTGCTCGAAACCCGCAACACAGGTGGAACCCACCGCGCTTACGAAACCCACCCAAACCATCACCACACCGGACCTCGACGAATACTATAACCAGGACCTCGCCTGGGAAAAGTGCGACGGGATCTTTGAATGCGCCCAGCTGCAAGTGCCGCTGGACTACAGCAACCCCGGCGGAGAAAAGGCGCAGATCGCGATGAAACGCCTGGTGACGAACTCGGCGCAGCGGATCGGAACCCTGGTGATGAACCCCGGCGGGCCCGGCGGATCCGGGCTGGAACACATGACAACCGAAGGGGTGACCGGGCGCTTCACCGAGCCTTCGCGAGAATACTTCGACGTCCTCAGCTTGACCCGCGCGGAGTGGGGGCGTCACAGCCCACCATCCATTGCCGCACCGACGAGGAACTGGATGCCGACACCTCGACGCGCTATGACACCACCACCCCGGACGGACGCCAAGAAGCCATCGCCTCTATCGAAAAGATGGGACAAGAATGCCAGCAGCGCTCCCCCGAAATCACCAAGTTTGCCTCCACCGACTACACCGCGCGAGACCTGGACATTATGCGCGCCGCCCTGGGCGAGGACCGGCTGAACTTCCTGGGGCTTTCCTACGGGACCTTCCTGGGGCTGATCTACGCCGACCTGTTCCCCCAGCGCGTCGGGCGCTTCATCTTGGATGGCGTGCTGGACCCCAGCTACAACATCAACCAGGTTTCGGCTACGCAAGCCCGCGGTTTCGAGAAGTCTATCAACCAGTTCATCACCGAATGCCTGCGGTACCACGCGAATGACTGCCCGCTGCAAGGCGACGTCGACACCGCGAAACAACAACTGATTGACCTGCTGGATTCCCTGAAAACCTCACCGATGAAGACCCGAGACCCGCAGCGGCCCCTGACCCAGGGCCTGGGAGTCACCGCGTTGATCGGACCGCTCTATGCCCAAGGCTACTGGTGGCAGCAACTGATGCCCGCGCTGGATGCTGCCATCAACCGAGCCGACGGCACCGCGCTGCTGGCCATCGCCGACGAAAACAACCGCCGCGAAGCGAACGGGAAATACGAATCCAATATCAACGACGCCAACGTCGTTATCAATATGTTGGATTACGTGCCTGTGGGAACCGAACAAGAATGGTCCGACCAGGCCCAGGAACTGATGGCCGAATGCCCGCTGTTCGGACGCTACTTTATCTACGGTTCGGACGGGCTGAGCGAATGGCCTGTGGCCGGGAACCCCAAAGCGAAACGCCGAGTCAACCCCGACATCGACGGGAAGATCCTGTTGATTGCCGAAACCGGGGACCCCGCCACCCCGATCGAGATGGCGCAAAACACCCGCAAGATGGTGGAAAAGTCCCGGCTACTGACGGTAAAGAGCTGGAACCACACCGCCTACAATGCCTACGCCAACCAGTGCGTGCGCGACATCGGAGACCACTACCTGCTGACTGGGAAAATCCCCGACAGTTACGACAACGGGATTTGTTCCCTGGATTGAGGCGCGCGGTCAGCTGGGCCGGGCGACTCCGCGCGAGCGCAACGCTTGCGGCCCAACGCGTGCGGATTAGTGCGACGTGGGGAATTCCGGTACTATACAAGATGTTCAGCACCGGCGTTCCCGGTACTGACGCGCCGCTTTAGCTCAGTCGGCAGAGCGATTCACTCGTAATGAATAGGTCGAGAGTTCGATTCTCTCAAGCGGCTCCGTAACAGGCACTTCGGCCAAAAACCAGCCCTACATCACGAAACAGCATCGCAATGAATAGGTTCGATTCTCTCAAGCGGCTCCGTAACAGGCACTTCGGCCAAAAACCAGCCCTACATCACGAAACAGCATCGCAATGAATAGGTTCGATTCTCTCAAGCGGCTCCGTAACAGGCACTTCGGCCAAAAACCAGCCCTACATCACGAAACAGCATCGCAATGAATAGGTTCGATTCTCTCAAGCGGCTCCGTAACAGGCACTTCGGCCAAAAACCAGCCCTACATCACGAAACAGCATCGCAATGAATAGGTTCGATTCTCTCAAGCGGCTCCGTAACAGGCACTTCGGCCAAAAACCAGCCCTACATCACGAAACAGCATCGCAATGAATAGGTTCGATTCTCTCAAGCGGCTCCGTAACAGGCACTTCGGCCAAAAACCAGTATAGTGCGAACACTAAGCGCCCAACGAAGGCTTCAATCCTGTTGCGCATTACCAACCCGAGTTTCCTTCTTAAGTATCCTCACCTTACAGAAAGGTAGAATTAGCCGTTTGCACCATTCATCTAGGCCTTTCACCGCGACACCGCACGCACCCGACTGAGACACAATGACCCACCGAACCTTCATCCTCCGAACGTCAACAAGTATAAGTCCTAAGAATTTTCCAAATAAGGACGCATTTAGTCGAAATCTATAATAGAGTTGTGTTCGACAGGAAAACCACCGCAGTTTTCCCACTCTCATAGCCGAATAGTTATTTTATATAGCAAATGGAGGAGCATCATGGCACAAAAGATTACCACCGTCCTCATCGACGATATCAACGGTACCGCAGCGGACACCACTGTTTCGTTCTCTTTGGACAAGGTAGAGTACGAAATCGATTTGACCAACGAAAACGCAGCGAAGTTGCGCGCTGACCTGCAGCAGTGGATAGCCAAGGCTCGTCGCGTTGGTGGTCGTCGTCGCCGCGGAACCGGTACGGGCGCCAGCAATACCACTCGCGAAATGAACCGCAAGGTTCGCACGTGGGCTGTGCAAAAGGGTTTCCAGGTTTCGGATCGCGGTCCGGTACCAATTACCTTGATTGAACAGTACAAGCAGGAAAACCCGTCCTAAGCCAAAAACAATTTCCCGGCGGCCACTGCGGAATCAACACCGCGACCCGCCGGGATTCTTTTTTAACTCACGCCCCCAACAAACCCAACCAACCACCCCGAACTTTCCTCACCAACTACCGCCGCGCCCTCGCCACTCCACTAAAAACGCGCCAACGCCTATGTAAGACGAAACCCGACCCGTCCCCACAAAAACCCGACCTCGCCACCCAACCCAAAAACACGACCCCGCCACGGCAAAATACAACCGGCCGCACCACCATTTACCGCTGCAACAGGCAGCAGGCGCTGGCCGCCAAACCTTCTTTGGCTCCGGTGAAGCCCATGCGGTCAGTAGTGGTGGCGCTGAAAGAAACGGGCCCGCCCACCACTTCGCTCAGGGCTTGGGCGGCTTGGTGATAGTGCGGCGCCAAACGCGGAGTCTGCCCGATGACTTGCACCGTCGCATTCACTAGCTGCCATCCGGCGCCATCCAGCATCCCTCGCACCTCGGCCAATAACACCTGCCCCGACACACCCTGATATTCGGGGCGGTCCACGCCGAAGTTGGTTCCCAAGTCACCCAGGTCCGCCGCGCCCAACAGGGCATCGGCCAAAGCGTGGGCCGCCACATCTCCGTCCGAGTGCCCCACTAAAGCCACGTGGTCGGGGAAAGTCAGCAGCGCCAACTTCAAGGGCCGCGCCGGATCCACCGCCTCGGCGAAACGATGCGCATCGAAAGCCTGCCCAATTCGCAACTCCATCAGGCGCCCGCTTTCACCCGGCCCACCCCGCCGAGGTCCTCGCCACCGGTACCTGCCGCATCACCGGTACTGGCCGCACCACCGGTACCAGCCGCGCTCCCGGCCTCGCCGGGGTCATCGTAGAGAGGCCTCAGTTTGGCGAAGAAAGCCTTCGCGTAATCCACCAGCTTCGGCGCCGGGTCATCAATGCCCTCGCTGGGGATCACCAGCGCCAGCAGCGCATTGCCCGAGGCCGCGTAATGCACCGTATTATCAGTGAAATCCTGGCCGCGACTGAGCTTTTCCCGGAAAGTCACGGACTGCCCGGTGCTGTCCAGCAGCTCGAACTTGGCCCGCGTCCGCGTGCCCTTGTACCGGACTTCGAGGTCCGTGCAACCCGCGAAAAGGGCCGCCAGCTGGGACAATTCCTGGCGAACCTGGGCGGCCTCGGGCGCCAGATACAAATGCGCCGCCACTTTTTGGTCCGCCGAAGCCGCCGCCAGCGAAGTCCAGCGCAGATTCGGCAACTCGAAAGACCGCCCCATCACCGCGTGACACCGCTGCGGCTCGACTCTGGCATCGGCAAAGTTGCCGCCGGTCTTTTCGACCTGCTGGCGCAGCTGCACGGTCTGATCCTCGTTGAGCACCTGCAACTCCGCCCCGTCCAGCGGCACACTGGCCAGCAAAGCCCCGGCCACCTCGAGGTCCGGCGAACCGGGCGCGGCAGGCTGCGTCGCGGTCTGCGGCTGCGAACACCCGGCCAGCACCAGCCCCGCCGCCAGCGCCACGACCAAAGCCGCAAATGATTTTCCGGGGCGAGGTTTTGTGCTCGGGTCGAGGGCTCGGCGCGCGTTTCGGTTTGTGGTCAAGGTGTTCCCAGGGCGAGGTTCGGCGGGGGGAGTAACCTGCGCCACCCCGGCGCCCTCGCACCGGGAAGTGTGAGAGAAGATTTTCAGTCTCCAGAGTCACCTTTTGATCCTTGACCGGCAGCAGCAACAGCAGGCCGACGAAGAGCACCAGCGCAACCCCCAGAATTCCCCAGTATTGCGCCTGTTCGTGGACGGGAATCAAGCCCGCGCCCGGGCCTGCAGTCACGGCGGTGATGGCGGGCGGATAGTAACGGGTCAGTTCCTGGCCCAGCGAGATGAAAAGCGTGAAGGCCAGCGGTGCCATCCAAGTCACGGCACGGCCTGTGGTTTGGTAGAGGCCGAAGACTTCGCCTTCGTGGCCCTTGGGGATGCGGCGCGCCAGGAAGGAGCGCGAAGCGGATTGGGCCGGGCCGACCCACACCGTCATGAGAAGGCCTGCGGTCCACATCACGATTTTGCCGCCGTCGTGCAGCAGGAAAACCACTGCGCAACACAGCACCAGCATCACCAAGGAAAGCAGCATGACTTTTTTCGGGCCGATGCGGTCATCGAAGAATCCGAAGATGGTTGTCGAGATTCCGGCGATGACGTTGGCCGCGACGGCGAAGAGGATGACTTCGCCGGGGCTGAAGCCGAAGGTGACCGCGGCGATCATGCCTCCGTAGGTGAAGACGCCCGCCAGGCCGTCGCGGAAAACCGCGGAGGCCAGCAGGAAGTACAGCACGTTCGGGGCTTTGCGGTACAGACCGACGATGGTTTTCCACAGTTTGCGATAGCTGGTGAGGATAGATTCGCGGCCCAGGTTTTCGCAGCCTTCCACGACTCGGCCGCGCACGCCGAAGAGCACCGGGACAAAGAACAGCAGTGCCCAGATGGCGGCCACGACCATCGCGACGCGCACGCCGCGTCCTTCCGAGGTGTCCAGGCCGGTGAAGTTGTTTTCCGAGATGAAGCCGTAGTTTAGAAAGAGTAGCAGGATAATGCCGCCGAAGTAGCCAAAAGCCCAGCCAATCCCCGAGATGCGTCCCACGTTGGAAGCATCCGAGATGCGCGGCAGCATCGCATAGTAGTTCACCGTGGCGAACTCAAAGAACATGGTCAGCACTGCCAGAAGCACCACGCCGGGCCAGAGGAACTCGGGGGCGGGTTCGATAAAGAACATCAGGGCCATGCAGCCCACCATCGCCACGCTGAGGACTCCCAGCCAGAAGGTGCCTTTGCCGCGGCGGTCTGCGCGTTGCCCCGTGATGGGGACGGTCAGGGCTACGATCAGGCCGATCACGGTCATGCCGGTGGAGATTGCCTGTGAGCTGGTGGTTTGGTTGCCGAAGGCGGAGGAAGTCAGGTACACACTGAAGACAAAGGTTGTCGCCACCGCGTTGACTGCCGCCCCGCCCGCGTCCCACAAACACCAAGTAAATTTCTGCATCAAACCTTGAATTTTCTGCACACTTCCACCTTACAGGGAGATTTTCAGGTTTGTGGAAAAAAACAGGGGAGGGCGGGTGGGCGGGCGTGGGGTGGTAAAGGTTAAGGACGTAGACTGCCTATATGAGTCGAGTTTTCTTGGTCCTCACCGCGGCAGGTTCGGGTTCCCGTCTGGGAGCAGATCTGCCAAAAGCCCTGGTCACGATCGCCGGCGACACCTTATTGGGCCACGCCTTGTCCCGCGTAGCCACTCTGGCGGATTCGCGCGGCCAAGCGGTAAAACCTCGAACCCCCACAGGCATCGCCGGAGTGGTGATTTCCGCGCCCGCCGATTTCCTCGACGCGATTTCGCGCCAGATTCCGCCAGATTTCCCCGTCCCAGCCGCCGTGGTTCCCGGCGGTGCCTCCCGGCAGGCCTCGGTGGGGGCAGCGGTCGAGGAAGTCCTGCGACTTTGCGGCCCGGTCACCGCGGCGGACCTGGTCCTGGTACACGACGCGGCCCGCTGTTTCACCCGGCCTCGGTATTTCTGCGGCTCATCGAGGCTTTGCGGGCAGGTGCCAGCGCGGTGATTCCGGCTCTGCCGGTGACTGACACCATCAAACGTGTCTGTGAACTAAACCCCACCGCAGCCTTCGCCCCGGAGGCGCCTGCCCTCGGTCCGGCCCTCACCCCGCCAGACCCTGGCGCAAAAGTCGAAGTGGTGGTGGAAACCTTTGAGCGATCCAGCTTGCGAGCGGTGCAGACACCGCAGGGATTTCGCTTGGAAACCCTGGCGGAGCTGCATCGACGCTTTGCCGGGCGCGCACTGGAAGAGGCCACGGCTTTTACCGATGACGCCGCGATGGCGGAGGCAGCCGGCTTGGAGGTTCGCGTAGTGGCCGGCGATGCTTTGGCACTGAAGATCACGACCCCCATTGACCTGGCTTTAGCCGAGGTGCTGGTGGGGCGCAGTCGTGGCGCGGACGCGAAACCGTAGGGTCACATAAACCAGGGCCCCCGGTGCGATACCGGAGGCCCTGGTTTATGTAATCGGATTTTGCTGATTCAGTTAGGCAGAATCAGGAAGCCAGGACTTCGTCCAGGCGGGTCGAGGCATCATCCTCGCAGCAGTTACCGGCCAGAGCCAATTCAGAGACCAGAATCTGGCGGGCCTTGGACAGCATGCGCTTTTCACCTGCGGAGAGGCCTCGATTGGCGTCGCGACGGGACAGGTCGCGCACTACTTCGGCTACCTTTACCACGTCACCGGTAGCGATTTTTTCGACGTTCGCCTTGTAGCGACGCGACCAGTTCGAAGGTTCCTCGGTTTTCTGGGCGCGAAGCACCTCGAAAACATGTTCCAGGCCCTTTTGGTCGACGACGTCGCGTACACCTACCATCTCTACGTTTTCGGAAGGAATCTGGATGGTCAGGTCACCCTGCGCGACGCGGAGCTTTAGATATTCACGCTCTACACCCCCAATGACACGGACTGTGATCTCTTCGATCGTGGCGGCCCCATGGTGAGGGTAGACAACAGTTTCACCTACGGTAAAAGTCATATTCGTAAAATCTCCCGTTTTTAGAGCGGATATACCTAAGTTTAGCACATTATCTGTTATAAAGTAACCTGAATCTTGCCTTTTTTCGGCTCCATTTCACCTAAATCCGGTCCCCGAACCGGGGGCAAAACCGCAGGAGGGCCAATGTTTCAACCCCCAAAAAAAAAGAAAAAAACCGGGAAACAACCCGCCCCAGTTGACCTTACAAATGCCCCGATAAAGCGGGTAGCAACCCGCGCTTCGGCCCATGCCTTGGCGGCGCGCACCGGCGAAGTCGGGACACTGCACGGGCGCGAACCCGAGCTGTTGGACCCGCCGGTGTTTCGCGTAGACAACCCACGCAAGGCCGACACCCAGGCCTCGCCGGGGACAGAGTATTAGCGGCAGGCTAAAGGGTATCGACACCTACGCTGGCGCCCCTGACCAAACCCCGAACCCGTCCTCGACCAGACCAACCCCCCAACCCGCCTTCGACCCGTAATCCGGGACCTGTTTCCCAACCCGTCCCCGCGAGTTATGGAAGAATACCAATATGACTTACAAACTGATCCTGCTCCGCCACGGCGAGAGCGAATGGAATGCAAAGAACCTGTTCACCGGGTGGGTCGACGTGCCGCTGTCCGAAAAAGGCCGCGGCGAGGCGACGCGCGGCGGGGAACTGATGAAGGCCGAGGGCATCTTGCCTGATATCCTGCACACCTCGATGCTGCGCCGCGCGATTATGACCGCTAACCTGGCGCTGGATGCCGCAGACCGGCATTGGATTCCGGTGCACCGCTCGTGGCGCCTGAACGAACGCCACTACGGCGCGCTGCAAGGCATGAATAAAAAAGAAATCCGCGACGAATACGGCGAGGAAAAGTTCATGCAGTGGCGCCGCTCCTATGACGTGCCGCCGCCCGAAATCCAGGTCGGCTCCGAGTTCAGCCAGGACTCCGATCCGCGCTATGCCGGGGAACCCATCCCCTTGGCCGAGTGCCTGAAGGACGTGCTGGCGCGAGCCCTGCCCTATTGGGAGCAGGCCGTAGTGCCAGATCTGAAGACCGGTAAGACCGTGATGATCGCCGCGCACGGCAACTCGCTGCGCGCCATCGTCAAGCACCTCGATCAGATTTCGGACGACGAAATCGCGGGCTTGAACATCCCGACCGGCATCCCGCTGTACTACGAGCTGGACGACAACTTCCGCCCGGTTCACCCCGGCGGGCGTTACCTCGATCCGGACGCCGCCGCGGCCGCGATTCAAGCCGTCGCCAACCAGGGCAAGTAAATCTCCCAACTGTTCGGTCCCCCGGTTTTCCGCCGGGGGATCGCGGTTTTTTTACAAATCCCGAGCCGGTTGCGGGCCGGGTGTGAAGCGTCCAGTGGGAGACATGTACCAAGCTGCGGTGAGGGCGGGCGCGTCGGCGCAGGTAGGGCGCGGTTAGGACTGGACGGGACCGCAGACGGGTCCGTTGGGGGTGTCGGTGACGGGCAGGCCCGAGGCGGCCAAGAGGTCGCGGATTTCGTCGGCGCGGCCCCAGTCTTTGGCGGCTTTTGCGGCGCTGCGCTGTTCCAGCAGGTTTTGGATAAGGGTGACGAGGGCCTGGTGATCGCCCGCCTCTGGGGTGGCGGTTCCAGCAGGGTCGCCAGAAGAGGCGTCACCAGTACCCGCCTTCGTTTCGCTCCAGGCCGGGTCCAAGGGATCCAAACCAAAGACGTCCAACATGGCGCGCAGCTGTAGCACGTGTTGGGCCGCGCCCAAAGCATCGCCGCTGTTCAGTGCCGCTTTGCCCTCTTTCACCGCGCGATGCAGCGCGGGCAAGGCTCCGGGGACATTCAAGTCTTCGTTCAGGGCAGCCACGAAATCCCCGGGCAGTTCTATCGCTCGCAACTGGGCCTGACGATTCTGATCCGCATCCGGATCCCCGAAGGCATTCACCCGGGAATCGGCAGGGAGGCGGGAAGCCGCTGCAGGACCGACACCACCAGCCGCCTCCACGAAACCCGCGAACTTTTCCCACAGGGCCGCGGCCTGTTGCAGGGATTCCTCGGAGAACTCCAGATTGGTGCGATAGTGCGTCGTCACCACCGCCAGGCGCACTACCGGCGCGGGCCAGTGAGCCAGCAGACGTCGCACCCCCACCACGTTGCCCACCGACTTGGACATCTTTTCGCCTTTCAGAGTCAGCCAGGCATTGTGCACCCAGTAGCGCGCGAAACCCCAACCGGCCCCGTGGGACTGGGCTTGTTCGTTTTCGTGGTGCGGGAAACGCAGGTCCAGGCCACCGCCGTGGATGTCGAATTCGTCCCCCAGATAGGCCCGGCTCATCGCCGAGCATTCCAGATGCCAGCCCGGCCGGCCTCGACCCCAAGGCGAATCCCAGGCGGCATCAGCCGGTTCGCTGGGCTTCGCCGCCTTCCACAGCGCGAAATCCCGCGGATCGCGCTTTCCCGCTTCGATGGCGTCGTCGATCTGGGATTCATCTTCGGTGGTTCCCAGGTTTTCCAGGCGCTGGTTAGTTAAACTGCCGTAATCCGGCAACGAAGCCACCGCAAAGTACACATTTCCCGCCCCGTCGGCATAGGCGTGACCGCGCTGAATCAGGCGCGAAATCAGATCGATCTGGGCGGGAATGTGCCCGGTGGCGTGCGGAGTCACCGTGGGAGCCACCGTGTTCAACACCCGATAAGCCCAGTTGAATTCCTGCTCGTAGTGCGCCGCCAGAGCCCACCACTTTATCCCCTGGTCCTGGGATTTTCGCAGAATCTTGTCGTCGATGTCGGTGACGTTGCGCACGTAAGTCACCGCAAAACCACTGCGTCGCAGCCACCGCACCAAAACGTCAAAGTTCAACGCGGCGCGCAGATGTCCCAGGTGCGGCGCTCCTTGGACGGTGGGACCGCACAGGTACAGCCCGACCTCCCCTCGTGCAACGGCTCGAAGTCGCGCACCTGATGCGTTTTCGAATCATAAATCCGCAGTGCCATGCCTTTTACTCCTCTGTGTTACTTCGCCACAGCCTCGCGCCCAGCTCCCGCCTGCCCAGCGGCCCCCGCCAGCCCGGCCCCAACACCTCGTGCCACTGCCACTTGATACAGCGCAATGCCGGTGGCGACCGCGGCGTTCAGCGACTCCATGCGCGCATCGATGGGGATCGAGACGATCTGGTCGCAGTTTTCCCGTACCAGCCGCGACAGCCCCTTCCCTTCCGAACCGGTCACCACCACCAGCGGCACGTCGGTCAAAGCCAGCTGCGGCAAGGCAACATCTCCGCCGCCGTCCAGTCCAATCACAAAGGCCCCCACCGCTTTCAATCCCTGCAGCGCGCGCACCAGGTTCCCCGCCTGAGCCACCGGCACGATGGCCGCGGCCCCGGCCGAAACCTTCCACACTGCGGCGTTGACCGGCGCGGAGCGATGCTCGGGCACGATTACGCCGTCCGCCCCGAAAGCCGCCGCGGATCGCAGGACCGCTCCCAGGTTGTGGGGGTCGGTGACTTGGTCGAGGGCGATGAAAAGCGGTGGTTGCGCGGTCGCGGGGTTCGCCCCGGTCGAGGCCGCCGGCGCGGTTCCAGCCCCGTCGCCAGTCCCAACCGTGTCACCAACCGTCCCAGCCCCGGCCCGCTCGCGCCGCGCCACGGCCCGGTCCCACAGATCCATCACCTCGGCGTACTCATAACGCGCGATTTCGGCGGCCACCCCCTGGTGCGCCCCGCCGCCGGTCAGCCGGTCCAGGTCCGCGGGAGAATAATCCCGCAACTCCACCCCGGAAGCCGCCGCTTTTTCCACAATCTGGGACAGGCGCTGATCCTTCATCACCTGGGAAGACACAAATAGTCGCCGGAAGGGCACCCGCGCCGCCGCCGCCTCCAACACCGGATTACGACCGTAGATGACCTCGTTCCCCGTCGCAGTCGTATGGGGCCGGTACTTTTCCTTGGCCGCGACCCGCTTCGCCACGCCCTCGCGATGGGTGGCTTCTTTTTCCGCCGCGATGCGTTCGCGATAAGCCTTGTGATAGGTGCGGTCGCTGGCCTTAGGGGTGGGGCCTTTGCCTTCGAGTCGCTTGCGCCCGTGCCCGCCCGTGCCTTTACGTGCCTTGCCTTTAGATCCTGCCATGCCTCTAAGTTTAACCCAGAAAGACCGCGGCTCTATTCCGCACTTCTATTCCGCACCGTCCGTTTCGCGCCCGTCGCGTCCATCACGCCCTTCGTACCCGTCACTTCCATCACTTCCCTCACGCGAGGGCAGCGCCTCGGCCACGCGCCGGTCGATGTCGTCCAAGACGTCGCGCAGCTCGGAACGAACAAAGTCCCGGGTGGCCAGCTCGGAAACCGCCAGCCGCAGCGCCGCAATCTCGCGGGTCAAGTACTCGGTGTCAGCCAGGGTGCGCGCAGCCTGCTGGCGGTCCTGTTCGGCCAAGACCCGATCGCGGTCATCTTGGCGGTTCTGGGCAAACATAATCAGGGGTGCGGCATAGGAAGCCTGCGTGGAAAACATCAGGTTCAGCAAGATAAAAGGATAGGGGTCCCACTTGTTGGGGTCTTTGCCCAGCCACGCCGAAAGCGCCAGGTTCGCCCCGATCCACACCACCACGAAAACCGTCATCCACAAGATAAACTGCGAGGTGCCCATATAGCGCGCCGTGCCCTCGGCAAATCGTGTGAACAGCGAGCGGTCCTGGGCCCCGATTTCCCCGCTGCGTCGCCGCCGCGTAGAGAACCAGCCGCGCTTGGCCTCCGAAGGCGAATCCAGGCTCTTCATCCGCGCCCCCCTTCGGTTTTGCCGGTTCGAGGTGCGTCACTTCCGTTCCCGGTTCGAGGTCCGGTTTCAAAGTTCCCGTTTCGAGGTCCGCCACTTCCGTTCCCGGCACCGCGCGCCTTGCCGCTATCCAATCCCAGAACCTCGCCCCTGGCTGAACCCAACGTAACCTCGCCCCGGTCCGTACCGGAGGCGCCCTCGGCCGCCGTATCCGCCAGGGCCGCCGCCGTATCCTCGACCCGTTCCTCGCCCGCCGCAGCCTGCGCCGCCGCCGCTTCCGCCGCGGCCGCCGCTGCCGCCGCCTCCACCGCCGCGGCCTCGGCCTCTTGACGATCTTCCCAACGCCAGTCCTCGGGCAGGAGGTGGTCCAAAACGTCGTCCACCGAAACCGCGCCCAGCAGCGAACCCGACTGGGGGCCAACCACCGGCAGAGCCGTCAGGTTGTAGGTCGCCAGGGTGCGGGTCAGGTAGTCCACCGAACGATCCGGGGTCACCGCTTCGACATCGGTGTCGACGATGGTCCCCAACTGGACGTGTGGGGGTTCGCGCAAGGCGCGTTGCAGATGCACCACACCGATGAACTTGCCCGTGGGAGTTTCCAAAGGCGGGCGGCAAATCATGGCGATTGCGGCCAGGGCCGGGGGGGATGTCGCGGCGCGCACAGTGCGCCAGCATCGTCGCCACCGTGTCGTCCGGCGCCAGCACCACCGGCTCGGTCGTCATCAAACCGCCGGCGGTTTCTTCGTCGTAGGCCAGCAGGCGGCGCACATCGGCGGCCTCATCGGGCTCCATCAATTCCAATAGATTCGCCGCGATTTCCCGCGGCAATTCCGCCACCAAGTCAGCCGCGTCGTCAGGCTGCATCACATCCAACACATCGGCCGCCCGGGTGGCTTCCAGGTGCGACATGATCTTGACCTGATCGTCTTCTTCCAGTTCTTCCAAGATGTCGGCCAGGCGGTTATCCGGCAGCTGCGAGGCGACCTCTAACATCCGCGCCTCGGGCAGGTCGTGCAGGGCCTGGGCCATATCCGAAGCCTTCATGTCCCCCAGGCTGGCCAGCAGGGCGTCGGCGGCCTGGTCGCCCGTGGACTGTCCCAGACCGCGCAACGCGTCCAGCGAAACAGTCATGGTTTCGCCCAGTTTCGTGCGGAAGGCGCCTTGCTTCAGACGCGCCACGTGAACAGCTGCGACCTGCCACACCCCCCGCACTTGTTCGATGGCGATGTCCACCACCTGACCTCGCCCCGAACCGTCGACGAACTCTACTTCGCGGTCCAGCAGTTCGGTAATCACGCAAGTTTCCAGGGGCCGCTGGGCGAAACGCCGCAAATTAATCAGGCCCGTAGTGATCACCGCGCCGGGCTTCATCGAAGTCACGCGCGTGATCGGGACGAAACCCGGTGCGAACGCGACACCTCTACCACCAGCCCCACCGCGGAAGGGATGCGGCGATGCAGCAGCACCACCACGTCGTACACCTGCCCCACCGGGTCGCCGATCGGGTCAAAAACCGTGGTGCCACCCAGTCTGCCGATATAGACTCGCTGCGTTTCGTTTCCAGCCATGGGCCTATCTTATCGTGTCTTGACCAGCCCCAAGGCGTGGCTGACATCCTGGAGCAGAATCACGCCGTTACCCGGTTGATCCATCTCGAGTTGCTGGTAGACCTCGGAAATCAAGGCGTCTACCTGCGCTTTCGGGGCGATGATCAGCACCATCTCTTTCTCTGGTTCCACCGCGCGGCCGAACAGCCGCGCCGTGTCGTGCACCCCCAAGCCGCGTCCCTGGATGATGGTCCCTGCCCGGCGCCCCCACGGCTTCGGCCGCGGCAATCACGCGCTTCGCCGCGCCCTTTTCCACAATCACCAGCAGGGAGCGGTGGGTGGGGTGGTTTCGGTATCCGGGTCGAGGGCGGGGGCTTCGGTTTCCGGGTCGAGGTTCGTGGTTTGGGTTTCCGGGTCGAGGGCGGGGTTTCGGTTTCCGGGGAGCTTGAGGTGTGGGCCCGGTAGAGACCCCGGACCTGGAGTAAATCGTGGATATAGAGGATGCCGCTGTTGGGCCGATCCAGCCCCAAGTCACGGTAGATAAACTGAGAAACCCGCGAGGCCTCGGCGGCGGGAACCAACATAAAGACCAAAGATTTCTCCGGTTCGATCTCCATGTCGAAAACCTTCGAGGTCTGGGCCGAACCCGCGCCGTGAGCGTGGACGATGGTTCCACCGCGCGTCCCCGCTTTCTGGGCGGACTCCAACACATCTTCTTCTACGTCCTCGTCCACAATGGTGACGATCAGTTTCCACCCTGGCGCATCCGCAACCGGGCGGTCCTCGCGCCGGGTCCAAGACACACAGGCATCCGTACCCGCCACCCCGGTCAGACGCACCGCAAAGGCGATACCTTTGTTGGGTTGGTCAAAGCGGAACTGTTGCGTCAAACCGTCCAAGACTCGCCTGACCGTAGGCAGATCCCCCGCCATCAAGACGATTTCTTTGCGGGAATCCACGATACCCAAAGCGTTGAGCAGACCGGAACGCACCGTGCCGCGACCGCGCATCACCGAGGCGCCACCGATGCCCATCTCTTTGCCGGCCTCAATCACCCTCGAGCTGAGCTTGGGATCCACCACCACGTATAACAGGGCGGCATCCAGATTCGAGATCTCCGCGCTAGTCACTTTGAGGCCTCCTTAGCTTTGAAAACTTCCTCGGCATTCGCCAGCCACACATCCAAACGACGCCTCCTATCGACTCGCGCCGTCTTGAGGCGATAAATCAGACCCAGCAGCTGCAAGGCAATCAGGGGAGTCATCGCCACCCCGGCGATGACTCCCAAACCGTCCAAGACTACGTCGGAACCCGGAGTACCCGCCGCGGCACCTTGGGAAAAAGCCAGCACGAAGGTGGCGGTCATGGGGCCCGAAGCCACACCGCCAGAGTCAAAGGCGATGCCGACGAAGAGCTCGGGGACAAAGAACATCAGGGCCAAGGCAATCAGGTAACCCGGCAGCAGAATGTGCCACAACTCCATACCCTCCACAATGACACGAGCCGTAGAGAGCACCACGGCCAGGCCCACCCCTACCGCGAGGAAGGACATAACCGAAGACCTCCGCACCGAACCGGAGGTGACGTCCTCGACCTGGTTCATCAACACATAAACCGCAGGTTCGGCCAAAATCGTAACCAAACCCAAAACGAAAGCCACCCCCAGCAGCACGCGCCAGTCGAAGTCCTCGGCCAGGGACTGACCCAAGAACCGACCCACGTCCATGAAACCCGTGTTTACCCCGGTCAGGAACAAGACCAGGCCGACGTAGGCGACGCCCATGCCCGTCCAGATGCGGCGCATTTTGCGGCGACTGACTTCGAAGAGGAAGGCGGCGCCCACGCCGAAAGTTACGACGATGGGGAACATCCCCAGGGCGACGTCGTGGAGCTGTTCGAGGAAGAAGTGGGCGAAAGCCGTCCCGGCCGAGATGTCGGCGATTTCAACGGAGGTAGCGTCGGAGCTGAGCTGGCCCTGGTTCACCAGCAGGGAAGTGATAAGGACCGAGAGGATGGCGCCCACCGAAGCGATGGCGACCAGGCCGAAAGCGTCAGCCTCGGAACGGGACGAGTCCTTTTTCATGGCCGACACACCCGCCGCCATCGCCAAGACGAAGGGGACCGTCAGTGCCCCGGTCGTCGCGCCGGAGGCATCGAAAGACACCGCCAAGTATTCCGGCGGGGCAAAAACCGCCAAGATGCCGACCAGTAAGTAAGCAGCGAGGAGCACGGCGCGCAGCGAAAAGTTGCGCACGATGCGCATCATGCCCACGGTCAGCATCACCGCTATGCCGATGGAAACCACCACCACCAGCGTCATCTTGGTGATGGCCCCGCCGGTGAGGTTGTCCACCGAGGCTCCGTAAATGTGCAGGTCCGGTTCTGCCACCGTCACGAAAAGGCCCACCACCAGTGAAGATACCAGCACCACCGCGACTTTTGTTCGAGCGGGCAATCGCGTGGCCGATCAGGTTGCTCCACCGGGGTCAGGCCGATTTCGACCCCCAGCAGGAATACCGCGAGACCCGCGATCAGCGACACCGTGCCCAGGGCGAAGCGGCCCAGGAGTTGTGGCTCGAGGGGGACCAAGGTGAAATTCAAGACCAGCACAATCGCGACAATCGGCAGGACGGACATCAACGTCTCTTTGAATTTCTCGAGCAACATGGCCTTAGGCAGACTCCTGTGTGGGGTTTGGACAAGGGCTTTGGTGATCCTATCATTCTTGGAACTTTTTGGCGCGGTGATGCGGTTTTTTGCGTAGGCGCCGGGGGTGTTTGGTTGGGTTTGCGTGGTGGGTTGGCGGGTGGGTTTGCGTGGTGGGTTGGGCGAGGTCCGGCGCGAGCGCGGTTGGTTGTGTCGGTGCTTGGCGGGGGCCTCGCCCTTTCCGCCCCCGCCCGCGCCCGGGAGGCGCCCTTTCGCAAGCATTAACAGCGGCCCGGACTCTTGCGCTGAAAAGCAAATATTCTAGCCTTGTGCTTTAATCGAAGTATGAGCACGAAAGAAGAAAAGAGCGAAAATCCGACAGATTCCGGCGTGCAATACCAGGGGATGCAGGACGGCAGCGGTGCAACCGCAGCCACCGTAACGGCAACTCCGAACCCGACCGCGTTGCGCCTGGTGCTGGCACTGATCATTATGGTGCTGCTGGTCATATCCTTCATGCTGGGCCGCGCCACCGCAAGCAACCCCACCAACACCGCCAGCGCAACCTCGACCACCGACACCTTCGCAGGCCCCACCGATTCCGCAAAAACTGCCCTCGCCGGATTTGTAGCGAAAACCGGACTGATTCCCGGACAAGACTTTGCCCCCAGCACCGACCAATCCGAGGCGAAGAGGTCGCTGGCCTCGATTCGGGAACGCGCCAACACTCCGACGCGCACCCTGGGGCGGGCCGACGCGCCGGTGACCCTGACCGTACTCGAGGACTTCAGCTGCCCGATGTGCACCAAGTGGCAAAAGGAAACCATGCCGTCTCTGCAGCCCTTGATCGATAACGGCACCTTGAAGCTGCAGTGGTACAACATGGTGATTTTTGAGCACGAATACCGCTCTGACCTGGCCGCTTACGGTTCGATCGCGGCGATGAACCAGGGCAAAACCTGGGAATACGTCAAAGCGGCTTACGGACTGGTCAAAGACGGCGACCACCCCACCTACGACGAGGCCACCGTGCTGAAAGTCGCGCAGGCAGCCGGCATCCCCGACATGGCTAAGTTCAAGCAAGACATGCACTCTGAGGCTACCGCGGCGGAAGTCGCAGCGGAAACCTCGGCGGCACAGTCCATCGGAGTTTCCGGTACGCCTTTCTTTGTGCTGGGGACTCGGTGATTTCCGGCGCCTACCCCGCGGATTACTTCTTGAACACCATCAAGTACCAGCAGTCGCTGAGCTAAGGCGCGCGGGCTGCCTGGCGGGCTGCCTGGTGGGCAGCGCGGCTTGGCGGGCAGCGCGGCAGGCGGCTTTAGGAGCAGTCTGATGGAAACCCCAACCCAACCCCCCCAACACAACCCCCCAACACAACCCCCCAACCCAACCCCTCAACACAACCCCCAACCCAACCCCCAACACAACCCCCAACACAAGATTCAACGGAAGGTTCGACACCGTGACTTCGGTTTCCTGGCAGTAGCCTACGTGGGCGGGGTACTGACCCTGTTTTCGCCGTGTTCGGCGCTGTTGGTACCGTCTTTCTTCGCCTACGCGTTTTCCTCTTCGCGCACCCGCCTGGCCGGGCGCACCGCGGTATTCTTCGCAGGGCTCCTGGCTGGTCTACTGCCCGTGGGAGTCACCCTGGGTCTCGCTGGGCGGAGTTCTGCTGGGCCACCTGCGCGGACTGACCAGCTGGGGTGGAGCGCTGATCATGGTCTTCGGCCTGTGGCAGATTCTGGCGCTGCCCGTGCCGCGCCTGTCGTGGTTCCGGGGTGGGTCTCGGGGCGAGGGCGGTCGGTTGCGGTCCCGGGGCGAGGGCGGCGTCGCGGGGCGCGACAAAACTTCCGTTCCCGGCGTGCTGCTGTTGGGTTTGACTTACGGTCTGGCCACGACGGGTTGCTCGGGCCCGATCTTGGGGGCGATTGGTGCCTACGCCGTCACCGGAGCTTCGGCTTGGAGCGGTGCGCTGATTATGCTTTGCTTTGCCCTGCGTATGTTCACCCCCGTCGCCATCTTGGCCTTCACCTGGAACTACGTGCCCAAGTCTTGGGTACGGCCTCGCGCGGTAACTGTGCTGGGGCGGCCCACGACTTGGGGCAACGTGTTTTCCGGAGCCGTCATGATTGTACTGGGGCTGATCATGACGCTTTTCGGAGGTGGACACCTGTCAACCTCGCTGCTGTCCGCCAGTAGTCAAGCAAACCTGGAAACCGCAGTGACTCGAGTGTTTTCCGCGATTCCCGACTGGACGGTGTTGCTGCTCCTGGTGCTGGTGGTTTTGCTGGTAGTGCTTTATCTGCGCCAATCTCGCCGTCGCGTCCCCAAAGCTGAACTAAGCCAAACCGATTCCCGCGACGTCGCCGTTACCCGTGAAGAGCGCTCATAAAACTGCAAAAATCACCCTGAAAGCGGCAAATCCGGGGGTAAAAATGCGATTTTTGCAGTTTTAAATACAGTACCACGCCAAAATCCTCTAACGCGTAATGAACCCGACCTGCGGATTTACCCCGCTAAAATCCTCTAACGCCTTAGCAATTATCAAGAAACCTGGCTATTGCGCGGATGTTGCGCTGGGCGAGGGCGAGGCCGAAGCCGCGGCCGAAGCAGCGGGTCGATTCTCCTGCGCCCAAGCCAGGAGCCCGTCGAACAAAGCCGTAGCGAACTTTTCCTGTCCCGCCTCGGACTTCATCATCGCCGCGTCGGAAGGGTTGCGCATTTCGCCCAACTCCATCATGACGTCGGGAACTTCTTGCAGATTCAATCCCGCCAAATCCGAACGCTTCCACAAGCCATTCTGAATCGGCCCGTTGGACTGCGGCGAAAAACCACCCCGCGACATCGCGTCAATCAGCTTCTGCGCCAGTTTCAGCGAAGGCACGCCCTGCGTAGCATTCAAGGGAGGATCCGAAATCATGGCAAAGAATCCATGCACGGAGGTGTCGGAGGTGCCGTTGCCGTGAATCGAAACCATCACATCAGCCCCGACTTTCTGACCGAAAGTTCCGCGTTCATTCACACAAGGTCCGACCCCGGTGTTGGAATCGCGCGTCAGAAACACGGTCGCCCCGGCGGCCTCGAGCTTCGCCTTCAACAACGAAGCAACCCGCCAGTTGAACTCGTTTTCCGCGAAACCGTCATTCGTGGCGGTACCGGGAGTGTCGCAGGATTTGAATCCCCCGCGCCCATCGGGGACGTTTTTGCCCAATCTGCTGCCAAGCCGCCGCGTTGCCTCCGTTGTGTCCGGGGTCCAGCGCAATCTTCAGCCCCTGCAGGCTCGGTCTGCGCCGCCGAAGGCGAAGCGCTGGAAGACGCACTGGCACTGGGAGTGGGATCCACGTTAGAAACCGAATCTGGACTGTTGGGGTCCTCGGGGTATTCCGTGGGGGAAGCCGAAGGCGTCACGGTGGGTTGCGGTGCAATATTCATGCCGACCCCGACCCCGACCCCCAAAACTGATCAGAGCCAAAACCACTACGGCCGCCAGCGCCACCACCGGAGAAATCCCTCGCGAACCACCGGCGCCGGCGAAGTCCCGACGCGACGCACCTTGACTTTACTGCCGTCCTGAGCGGTATGCACCGCCACCAGCCGCGTCTCGCTGGGAGCACCCGCGCGCCCGCTGCCCCCAAAGCTGCAGGCAGATTCCGCCGCCCCGCAGCCGCCGCCGAATCCTCGCCGCGACCTTCACCGCGAACCTCGCCCCGGCCCCGGTGCACCGGCAAAAACGCCCCGCACCCGCGCCCTCGCCCCGAACCGCGCCCGTCCCCGGCACGCCCGAATCTAGCACCTCGCCGCGCGCCCGCACATAGTCCTCGCCCAGGCTCTCCAACATCGCCTGCGTAGCCGGGCGGTCCCCAGGGTCGAGGCCGGCCGCGGCGGTCCCGTCGAAAGTTTCGGTTTCCCCAGCGAGGGCGGGTTGTTCGTTCCAGCCGTCGATCAGCGACTTCCAGCCTTCGGAGTGTTGGGGTTGGGCGTGGGCGGCGTTGGCAGCGGGAGCGGCAGAGGTTGCGGCGGCGGCGTTGGCCGCGGGAGCGGCAGAGGTTGCGGCGGCGGCAGAGTTGCGGCGGCGCGGGCATTTCTTTGGGCAGCGCGTTTGCGGTTCGCCAAGACGCGGGCCACCGGGCCGCTGGGAGGCTGCGAATCGGGAAAAATCTTCCGCGTCTGAATCCGGGTCAGAATCCGCGTCCGTCTGGGCTCCGGGCAATGCCCCCGGACGGCCGGCACGGCGGAGCCGTCCCGAGGCTGCCCCGCCGTAATCCCCGCGCATCGCCTCGGGCGGTTCATCCAGCCCGGCCGCAGGGTCGCGATAGATTTCATCGATCACTTCGGGGCCGTCCGATCCCAAGATGTTTTCGGCATTGGCCAGCAAAGCGGCGATGCCGGGGCTGTCTACATAGGGCAAACGCGGAGTTTGCTCAGCCTGGGCTTTATCGGCCTGTTCGGCGGCGGCGGAAAACTCCTGCAGGAAACTGGCGCCACCACCGGGCCCGCGCTGGTCAGGACCAGAACCCGCGCCTTTGTCCTCGCCCGGGCCACCCCATTCAGCCGGAACCGGACGGCGACCGGGGGAACGACCGATCTTGGCGGACTTGGCCTGAGGCGCGGAAGGGTAGTCGTGGGTGGGTTCCCACGTATCAAACTCTTCCCAATCTGCCATAAAGCCTTTCCGTTTCTCTCAGTGTCATTGTAGTTTCTGCCGCGGACTTTTGCGTCCAACACCCACCGGTTGCGGGCTGAAACCAGACCGAGGTTCTGGGTCGGGGTTGGAGCGTGGGTTTTGGATGGGGTTTGGGGCGAGGCACTGTGCGACCGGCAGAACCGAACAACGCGACCGACCTCGAAGCGCCCCCACCGAACCTCGAACCGGCCCACGGAACCGGCCGCTATCAGGGCTTTTGCACCTCATGGTAGTCCTGGCGAGCCAGGAAGAATCCCTTGCCGGTGACCGTGTTCCAGCAGGTGGTGCCTTGGGAGTCCGAGGTGCAGGCGAAGTCGCCCGAAGTGATGGTTTGGTCGTATTCCAACACATTGCCCTGGGTCGCGTAATCCGATTTGGAGGTGCAAGAGGAAACCGGCCCGCCCGAGTCGCCCAGCGCCACCGTGATGGATTTATCCTCGGGGCAGCCGGCGATGCCGCCGTTTTGATCCTTGACGGTGCACCACATGTCGGATCTCTGGATGCTGCAGGTCATGTTGCCGGTTTTTGGTGGTCAGGCGGTTGCTGTGTTGAGCGTCGCTGGGGGGCGGGGGCGAGGGTTTTCCTTCGGGGAAGACTTGGCCGTGTCTTTGGCTTTGTCTTTGGCTTTGGCGGAGTCTTCGTCCTTAGAGTCGGCGGAATCCTTGTCTTTGCCCTTGTCTTTAGAGCTGGCTTTGTCGCTGTCGCCTGGCTCGTTGGCGCCTTCGTCGTCTTTCCCCGGCTGTGCAGAAGCGCTGGAAGTGGTGGAATCAGTGGATTCGGCGTTGCTCTTGGACAAAAACATCGTGGTCAAAACCGCGGCCAAGACAATCACCAAAGCCAGCAAAATCCCGAAGATGACCCACAGAACCTTGTTGGAAGATCCTTTCTGGACACCCGGGGCCTGAGGAACCCCTGGCATTGCCGGAGCGCCAGGCATAGCCGCGCCGTAGGCTCCCGCACCGTAAGGGGCTGTGGCATAAGGCGCCGCGGCCTGACCGGCCTGCGCGTAGCCGCCAGGGTATGCCGTCGCGGTGTTAATAGGCGGCAACACCACGGTCGGATCGGGAACTGCTGGTGGAGTTTCGTCAATTCCCGAGATTCCTGGGTTACCTGCCGAGACTGTGGAAGCGTTGGCAGACGGTGAAGTCGGGCTTTCCGACTGCGCGTTTCTCGGTGAGATGCGAGAGTCCTCTACGGGAATTTCTCCGGTCTGCCCCGTTGCTGTGGCACCCAGGATGGAAGAACGCACGATCGGTGCAGGCGAGGTCGAAGTAGTTGTCGCACTGGCCGATTCTGCGGATGACTCCGCGGCGCTGCTTTCGGCGCTGACCGCCACCGCACCTGTGGCATCAGCCGTGGTAATGTCCTCGAGGGGGGCGGGTTCTTCGGGGTCAGAAAGGTCAAAGCGACGACTGGGCATATCCATGGACTGGCCGGCGTCGAAAGCCTGCTGACGCTGAGCGAGGGCTTGCAGCACCGCGGGTTCGCGCTTCTTTGCGATCCAGTCCAACAGCGCCGTATAAGCCGTCGGGTTCGTGACAATCACCGGGCGCAGCGCTGCCTGTCGGGCCAGCTGCTGTAATTCAGTGGCCGGGGTTTGCGGGTCGGCGGCGCGTTTGAGCAAGTCAGAATCTGGAGTTTCGCTCATGGGATTCCTTTCGGGATAACTGCGTCCATTATTCCACAGAATGGCTTAGCTGAGCGCTTTTCTCGGTTTTTCATCTGGCTGCACTTGCATCTATCCAGGGGCCTGGCACTCTGTTTCCCCACGCGGACAATTCAAGGGCGAAAGCTGAAACGCTCAAAACCCAAGGCCTGGACCTGCTGCGCTACCCGGGCCAATCGCGCCGGAAAATCCGGGTCCCAAGCGCGGGCGAACACGGGGCGGGTTCCCTGGGTCCGCGCCCCTTGCAGGGCCAAATTCTCTACCCCTCGCTCCCGCAGCACCCGCGCCAATTCACCAGCCTGCGCCGCATCGGTGTCGGCCTCATCGCGTCCAGGATAGGCCGTGATGCGAACCTCATAGTCGAGCTCTCCACGCTCGGCCGCCCCCATCACTAAATCCAAACTGCGCCACGCCGCTTCTCCGGCCTTTCCACACGCCCCGCCCAAACCAACGACCCGTGGATAGTGCTGCGGCAAGGCCTTTATGTCCAGGCCAACCCAGTCCAGCAAACCGGCCGCAAGCAAGTCTCCCAGCCGGCTCGGGAAAGCTCCACCGGTGTGGAGTCCGACCGCGAAACCCCAGGCTCGTACCTGTTTCACGGCTTCGACCAAGGCAGCCTGGCGAGTCGGCTCCCCACCGGAGAACACGACCCCGTCCAGCAAGCCTCGGCGTCGCCCCAAGAAATCCCACAGCTCGGACTCCGCCACCGATCCGGGACGCCGCGGATCGATGATTCCCGCGTTTTGACAGTACCCGCAGTTCCACGGGCAACCCTGCAGAAACACCACCGCCACCAAACGCCCCGGCCAATCCACGCTGGAAAACGGGGTCACCCCGGCAATCACCAGTTCCCGGCTAACTCCCAATTCTCCACAACCTTTCGCTCCTCAACCCTCCAAACCCAAACCCCAACTCACACCGCCACCAAGGACCGCAGCTCGCCGTGATCTCGCGCGGCGGCCTCGGAAAAAGCCACCCGTTCGCGGTATTCGCCTTGCTTTCCCAGATTAAAGGACTGGACCGGGCGGAAGTACCCCATGACCCGCGTCCAAACTTCGCAGTCCTGGCTACGGCCCGCTTCCCGACAGCGCGGGCACTCGAAGTGCTCGCCGGACAGGTACCCGTGCGCGGGGCAGATTGAGAAAGTCGGGGTGATGGTCAGGTAGGCGACCGCCACGTCCACAGCGAACGGCGCACTAGCTCCTTACACGCCCGCGCATCCGAAACCGCCTCGCCCATATAGAGGTGCAGCACCGTGCCGCCGGTGTACTTGGTTTGCAGCTCCTCCTGCATCTCCTGTGCCAAAAACGGATCGTTCGTGAAACCCACCGGCAGTTGCGAAGAGTTCGTGTAGTACGGATTCGCCTCGGTCCCGGCCTGCAGAATCGCGGAACCGAAACGGGCCCGATCAGCCTTCGCCAAACGATAGGTAGTGCCTTCGGCGGGGGTGGCCTCGAGGTTGTACATGTGGCCCGTGGATTCCTGTAGTTCGATCATCTGGGCACGCACCGCGTCCAAAATCCGCACCGCCAGCCGATGCCCGCGCGGGTCGGTCAAGTCATAGCGATCCGCGCTGAAGTTGCGCACCAGCTCGTTCATGCCGTTCACGCCAATCGTCGAAAAATGGTTGTCGAGGGTCCCCAGGTACCGCTTGGTATAGGGAAACAGCCCGTGGTCCATGTGGTGCTGGATGACGCGACGCTTCGCCTCAAGGGTGGTGGCGGCCAGCTCGATCAGCTCGCGTAGCCGCGCCAGCAGGGCAATCACACGGGTTTCGCTGTCCGGGTCGGGACAGTTTCCGCACCGTGACCAACCCCTACACCTTCCCCGCAACCGCCAACGCCGACCTCGCCCTGGGAACCGCCACCTTCCCCGCAACCGCCAACGCCGGCCTCGCCCCGGAACAAAAACCCCAACCGCGCCAAGTTGATCGTCACCACCCCGATCGACCCGGTCTGTTCCGCGGAACCGAAGAGCCCGTTGCCGCGCTTGACCAGTTCGCGCAGATCCAGCTGCAGCCGGCAGCACATCGAGCGGATCTGGCCGGGATCCAACTCGGAGTTGATGAAGTTCTGGAAGTACGGCAGCCCGTACTTCGCCGTCATGGCAAAGAGTCTCTCCGCATTGGGGGAATCCCAGTCGAAATCCTTGGTCATGTTGTAGGTCGGGATGGGGAAGGTAAAGACGCGGCCGTCCGCGTCGCCTTCGGTCATAACCTCCAGGAAAGCGCGGTTGATCAGGTCCATCTCGGGCTGCAGGTCCCCGTAGGTGAAGTCGCACAGTTCCCCGCCAATCAAAGGGGTTTCCTGGCGCAGGTCCGCGGGGCACACCCAGTCGAAAGTCAGGTTGGTGAAGGGGCACTGGCTGCCCCAGCGGCTCGGGACGTTCAAGTTATAGATGAGCTCCTGCATATGCTGTTTGACCTGCGGATACGTCATCTGGTCCAGCCGCACGAAGGGCGCCATGTAGGTGTCGAAGGAGGAAAAGGCCTGCGCGCCCGCCCATTCGTTTTGCAAGGTCCCCAAGAAATTCACAATCTGTCCGCAAGCGGAAGAGAAATGCCGGGCCGGATTGGCCGCGATGGCGCCAGTAACCCCGTTGAATCCCTGCTGCAGCAAGGTTTTCAGCGACCACCCCGCACAGTACCCCGCGAACATATCCAGGTCGTGGATGTGGAAAGTCGCCATCCCGGTGCGCCTGCCCGGCGGCGGGGCTGTAGATGCGGTCCAGCCAATAGTTCGCCACCATCTTCCCCGCGCTGTTCAGAATCAGCCCGCCCACGGAATAACCCTGATTCGCGTTGGCGTTGACTCGCCAATCGGCCCGGTCGAGGTACTCGTCGATGGTTTCGAGGGGGTCGACAAGGTGGTGGGGGTGGGTGCCTTGGTGAGGGGTGGTGGTGTGGGCGTTGTGGTTTTCCGGCATGATTACTCCTTTGCGTCGGCGATGATTCTTTACCCCGGATTTACTCGGTTTCCGGGAGTGACGGTTATCAACCTTAGACCTGCTGGAGCCGATTCAACCACAACATCTTGTGCGTGTCGCAAATTCGAACCCCTATATCTTGTGGTTGAGATCCGGAACCGGATGTCTCGGGGAGGGATACGCGCACAAAGCTCAGCCCACAGAACAGCTTCCGGGTGGTGTTAGAGATGAGGGCCACAACCCGCCCTCCTGCGCGCACCAGACTAAGATAAAAAACATGAGCGAAAGCCAAATCCCCGCAACCTCACCCGGCGAACCCACCACGCGTCGCAACCGCCTGGTGCGGCTGGGCGCCGCCCTGGTGATGGCGGTGGCGACCGGGCTGTGCGCCTGGCAGTTCCTCTATACCGTCCAGGGCCAGAACTTCGACGCCCTGACCCGATACGCGCTGGGCCGCCAGCAGCACTTGTTCCTGGGTGCAGACACGGCAGTCCTGCAAACAATTTCCCTGGGCGCGCTGCTGAGCGTCACCGGGGTGGTGGTGCTGGTCGCAGTAATCCGGCGGCGCTGGCAACTGGGTGCTCGAGTGTTGGCGCTGGTGGCCGGGGCTAACCTGACGACCCAGGCCCTGAAGCATCTGATCCTGGACCGCCCAGACCTCGGAGTGGACTATCCGGGGCTGGCGAACTCCCTGCCCAGCGGCCACACCACCGTAGCAATGACGGCAGCCTTGGCGCTGCTGATGGTGACTCCCAGTCGCGCGCGCGACGCCGCCACCTTTTTCGCCTGGATCACCGCCAGTTTCGTCGGGATTTCAGTGATGTTGGGCCAGTGGCATCGCCTGGGCGACGTAATCACCGCCATCCTGATCGCCGGCATCTGGGCGGTGTTGCTGACCCCGCGCGAGGACACGACCCGCCGCCTGGGCACGGCCTTCAAAGTGATTCTCTGGACTTCCATCGCGACTTTCATCCTGGGTTTCGCGGCTGCAAAAGTCGTGTGGCGCAGCGTCCCGAAAACGCCGCTAGACCTGGACACGCTGTCGCAAATGGCCAGCGGCGGCCCGGGAGTTTTCGCCGCCACAGCCTCGGTACTGCTGATTCTGGGCTACTCCGGCCTGATCATGTCGCTGATAAATACCCAGGCCCGCACCTAGACCGGTTCGAGGTCCGGTTCGAGGTAGGGTCGCCGCGTCCCGGTTCGAGGTCCGCCAGTCGCGTTGCGCGGTAATGTCCCGGTTCGAGGTCCGCCAGTCGCCTCCCCGGTAAAGACGCGCCTCGGGCCAGTCGCCCCCAGAATCTAGCACCCCGCCGGGTGATGCCCCGGTTCGCGTGGATCGCTGTCCTCGACGCGGCAGGTCGGAGTTTTTGCGGGAAAAGCGGCGCGTTCACGGGGTCCGTCGATGTCCAGAAAGGGCCAGTGCCGCGCGGGGCGCAGCCGCACCTCCCAGGCGCGTCGCGCCCACAGGAACACCGCCCCGGAAACCAAGATGCAAGCTATCCCGCCCACCAGCAAGGTCCATCGCGGCCCGAAAACCTCGCCAATCCAACCCACGGTGGGTGCTCCCACCAGGGTGGAACCCAGATTAAACGAAAAATAGATCGACAGCACCCGCCCGCGCAGCTCCTCGGGAGTAGACACCTGCAGCAGCGCATTCGCCCCGGTTAAGATGCTGAGCATACAGAAACCGGTGGGCACCGACAGCAGCGCGAAGGCCCAGTAACTCGGTGCCAGCGCCAGCACGGACTCCGCCACCCCAAAAGCAAAAATCGCCCCCAGCACCAGCGCGAATCGCGGCCGGGTGCGCCGCGCCGCCAACAGGGCTCCGCACAGCGACCCGATCGCCAACATGGAACCCAGCAGGCCGTACTCCCCCGGCCCTTTCCCATAGACTTGGGTCGCCATGATAGCTTGGGTCATCTGCATGTTGAAACCCAGACCAGAAGTCACAATAATCAGCAAAATAATCGCTTTGACATCGCTGCGAGTGCGGGCATAGGCGAAACCTTCGCGAATCATTCCTTTGTGCCGCGGCCGATGCGCCAGCGGATAGAAACTGGATTCACACATAAAGGCCAACAGCAAAATCGGCACCAGGAAAATCACCGCGGTCCCAACGAAAACCCAGCCGGTCCCCAGCCACGCAATCATCACCCCGGCCGCTGCGGGTCCCAGCAGCCTGGCCAAGTTAAACGAGGCCGAGTTCAGCCCGATCGCGTTGGGCAGGGACTCCTTGGGCACGGTTTCAGATATGAAAGTCATGCGCACACTGGATGACAACGCATCAAAACACCCGGTGACGAAAGCAATCAGATAGACGTGCCACAGCTGCGCCCATCCCCCCAGCAGCACCGCGCCCATCACCAGGCCCTGTATCGCGATGACGGCCTGGTTCAGCTGCAGAAATCTCCGCTTATTCACCCAGTCCGCCAGTGCGCCGCCCACCAGCCCCATCACCAGCTGGGGCGCAAACTGCAGCGCGGTCAGCAGCCCCACCGCAAAAGTCGAGTTGTCGGTAAGCTCGACCAGCACCACCCAGGTTTGCGTCACGCGCTGCATCCACGTCGCAGTCGCCGCCACCAGATTGGACACGAACCACAACCGAAAATTCGGGTAGGGCAAAAGAGGAAAATGTTCGTGACTTCAACTGCTCCTCCTTTTTCCGCGTCGAGGTATTCCTTTGTTTCGCTGGTCCCCGGTTCCCGGTTCGAGGCCGCCCGGTCGAGGCCCGTGTCGCCGTTGCGTTTTGGGGGTGGCGTTCCCGGTTCGAGGCCGTAGCCAGGGTTGTATGTTCGGTTGCGTGGGTTGTTGCTGGCTGGCAGACCTCTACAGCTTATCCCTCCCGGGTGCAGGTCAGAGCGGCATGGGCATAGAGTAGCCGGGTGAGGTTTTCCCAAAGAGTGTCCAGCCGTCCGGCCAATTCAGCCACCCAGGTGTTGCTTGAAGCTCAGGCTTGCGGAATAGAAGTCTTGAATCTTTCGGATTCTAATCCGACCCATTGGGGTTTGGGCTATCCTTCGTTGGGAGTATATTGTGCCGACCCTCGCGGTCCACGCACTGCCAGGGAAACTTTGGCTCGTTTTCTTCAAACTCGTGACGGGCGCGATATAGATCCCGATCGCCTCTATTTATTGAGTTCGACTTCTCAAGGCTATGCCTGGTTGCTGAAACTGTTGTGCGACCCGTATGAACGTGTTTTGGCGCCGCGTCCGGGTTACCCGCTGGTGGACGCTTTGGCCCGCCTGGAATCTGTCGAAGTCAGTGGCTACCGCTTGCTCCACACCGGTGACTCCTGGGAAATCGACTTCACCCAGGGCTTCAATCTGGTTGACGTGGTTGACGTCAACCACATCAACCACGCATCCCCAGATTCCCGGCTCAAAGCACTGATTGTAATTAATCCCAACAACCCCACCGGCTCCTATATCCACGGCTGGGAACGGGCTCGCTTGCTGCAGTTTTGCCGGGAACACCAGCTCGCCTTGATAGCCGATGAAGTGTTTTTCGACTTCGATTTACCACAGGCCGCCCGCAGCGCAACGGACCGCGCCCGCTTGGCGGGGAACCCGAGCTGCCTCACCTTTGCCTTGGATGGACTCAGCAAGAATCTGGCCGCCCCTGGGGCAAAAATCGCGTGGCTAGAAGTATCGGGACCGGTTGACATGGTTGACGAGGCTCTGCGCCGACTCGACGTGATTGCTGATGCCTATCTCCCTTTCGCTGATTCTTTAGCCGCCGCCCTCCCCGACTACCTCGACGCGATTCCACACCAAAGACGAGCCACCCGGGAGCGTTGCCAAACGAACCTCGCCACCTGGAAAAACCTGGCCGCCGCACACCCCGAATCCCCACTTTCTCTGCTCGAACCGGAGGGTGGGTGGAGTGCACTGTTGCGTTTCCCGGCGCACTTGGACGAGGACCGGGTGTTGCGTGACTTAGTCACTCAACACGCGTTGAGTGCGCAACCGGGGTATTTCTTCGACATGCCGAGTCCGGGTTACCTAAATATTTCCCTGTTACCTGATACGGAAACTTTCGCCACAACTTTACCTAAACTCTGGGATTACGTCGAGGCGGCTTCACGGGAATAGCCCGCGGCCCTCAGATTCCCAGTTCTTTGCGCAGGCGTTCGACGTGACCCGTGGCTTTCACGCCATACTTGGCGTAAATCAGTTTGCCGTCTTTACCTACGACGAAGGTAGAGCGAATCAACCCCAGAGTTTTAATCAAAGGCTTGTAGCGCCACACCCCGTATGCCTCGATGACTATGTGTTCGGGATCCATCCCCAGGGGGAAGTTCAAGGATTTCTTTTCGGTGAACTTTTCCTGGGCTTTGAGTTCGTCGGGGCTAATACCGATGACGGAATACCCCGCGGACTTCAGCGAATTTAGTGAATCACGGAAGTCACAGGCCTGGGTGGTGCAACCGGGTGTCGAGGCTCGGGGATAAAAGTACACCACAACTCCCTGGCGGGCTTCTTCGAGAGCTTTGGACAGTTCGAAAGTCCCCTGAGTGGTTTCAATCCTAAAATCCGGGGCAACATCCCCTACTGCTAGTTTCGTTTCCATACCGCCATTTTAGCCGCCCTCTTCGCCTCCTGCCCACTCCAAGTGGGCGCGGTGTATCAGCGCAGTTTTATGTGCAGTTTTTGGTTTTCAGTTGGTCGCTGTATTATTCCTCAGTTTTCTTGGTGCTCGCTTTTTTAGTGCTCGCCTTTTTAGTACTCGCTTTTTTGGTGCTGGTTTTCTTTGCCGTAGTTTTGCGAGCGGGGCGTTTAGCGGGGCCCTTGGCTCGCTTTATCTCTAACAACTCGAAAGCCTGAGCTTCGGTCAAAGTAGCCGGATCGGTTCCGCGCGGCACCGTGGCGTTAGTGGTACCGTCGGTGACATAGGGTCCGAAACGACCGTTCTTCAAAGTAACTTTCTTACCAGAAACCGGGTCTTCGCCGAACTCCAAAATCACGGCATTTCCGGAAGCCCTCCCGCGCGTCTTCGGAGCCGCCAATAGCTCCAAAGCCTCAGCTAAAGTCAAAGTAAATAGTTGTTCCTCAAAAGCTAAAGACCTGGTATCATCGCCGCGCTTAATATAAGGTCCAAATCGCCCATTCGCCGCGATGATTTCCACACCTTCCGCATCCGCCCCGACTCGACGCGGAATCGACAACAACGCCACCGCATCATCCAGGGTCAAAGACTCCAGGGTCTGGCTCTTTAACAACGAAGCCGTGCGATTCTTTACTTTCTTGCCTCGCTTCTTCGCACTCCCCGACTTCGCCCCGGCACCACCAGCCGAACCAGCCGAACCAGCACCCTCAGCCTCCTCCGGGGGCAACTCCTCAACATAAGGCCCGAAACGCCCATTCTTCGCCACAATGGGCAATCCGGTCTGGGGATGCACCCCCAGGACGCGGTCCCCTGCCGCACCCTCTTGCCACAGCTTCGCCACGACCTCGGGCGTCAACTCGTCCGGCGCCAAATCATCGGGCACCGAGACGTGCTCCTCCCCGCGCTGCAGGTACGGACCGTAACGCCCCACCCGCAAGGCCACGCCCTCGCCCAGGTCCACGGTATTCAGCGCCGCCGCATCGATGTCGCCCAGCTCCTGCACCGACGCAGCCAGCCCTTTCGCTCCCAAACCGCTACCTTTACCCGAACCGAACCAGAAATCCTTCAGCCACTGGGTCCGGTCCTCGGCACCCGCTGCAATCTGATCCAGGTCGGCCTCCATATCGGCTGTGAAATCGTAATCCACCAGCCCGGGCAAGTTCTCCTCCAGCAACTTCACCACGCTAAACGCCAGCCACGTCGGCACCAGCGCCTGCCCGCGCCGATTCACGTATTGGCGATCCACAATGGTAGAAATCGTCGCGGCGTAGGTCGAGGGCCGTCCGATACCGCGTTCCTCCATCGCCTTAACCAGGGACGCATCCGTATAGCGCGCTGGAGGCGTAGTGAAGTGCTGCCGGTCTTCTCCCCGCGTCGAGGTTGCGCAGGGAAAGTTCCTGGTTCGGGTGCAGTTGCGGCAGTCGGGTTCCCGTGGTCGAGGTCGGGACCTCGGGGTTTTCGCCGTGGTGGCTCTCCTCGTCGCGGCCTTCTTCGTAGGCGGCGAGGAAGCCCGGTTCGGTGATAACCGTTCCCGAGGTCGCGAATTCGGCCTGGTCGGTGGTGATGCGGCTGCGGGCCTGAATCTTCACCGAGACGGTTGTGCCGATGGCGTCATTCATCTGGCTGGCCAAGGTGCGTTTGAAAATCAACTCATAAAGCTTCAGTTCCGCCGGGTTCAGTTGCGCGGCCAGGGCGGAAGGCAGACGGAAGGTGTCTCCGGCTGGGCGAATCGCCTCGTGGGCTTCCTGGGCACCCTTGGACTTGGTTTCATAGAGTCTGGGCTTTGCCGGCACCGAGTCCTTGCCGTAACGCGAAGCCGCCAAGGAACGCGCCGCGGAATGGCCTGCTGCGACAGATTCACCGAGTCGGTACGCATATAGGTGATGAAGCCGTTTTCGTACAAGGTCTGGGCGGTGCGCATGGTGTCGCGGGAATTCATCCGCAGTTTGCGCGAGGCTTCCTGCTGCAGCGAAGAAGTGGTGAAAGGCGCGGGCGGGCGACGCCGATAGGGCTTGGATTCCACTTCGGTGACCTGCCACGAGGCGTTGCCGTTGCCTAAAGACTTCTCGAGCTGGGCCACGTCTGCGCCGCTCAAGATTCGCACCGAGGACTTCTGCGCCGCCGCGGTCAATTTTCCGTGGTCATCAAAATCTTTCCCCGTGGCAATACGCGCCCCATTCACGCTGCGGGCACTGGCTTTAAAGTCAACACTTTCGGGGTGCTTGGATTGCGCGGGAGTCAGCACCTCGGGACGCAGCGTCGCCACCAAATCCCAGTATTGCGCGGGTACGAATCCCATTCTTTCGCGTTCTCGTTCCACCACCAAGCGGGTAGCCACCGACTGGACTCGCCCCGCCGACAGGCCGGTGCGGATCTTGCGCCACAGCAGGGGTGAAACTTCGTATCCGACCAAACGGTCCAGGATGCGGCGGGTTTCTTGGGCGTTGACGAGGTCAGTATCCAGTTCCCGGGGGTTGTGCAAGGCGCGGTCAATGGCGTCAGCAGTGATTTCGTGGAAAACCATGCGCTTGACAGGAACTTTGGGATGCAACACCTCCAACAAGTGCCACGCTATGGCCTCCCCTTCGCGGTCCTCATCAGTAGCCAGCAGCAGTTCATCGGCGTTCTTTAACAGGGACTTGAGTTCACTGACCTTCTTTTTCTTCCCGGCATCAACCGTGTAATAGGGCTCGAAGTCGTTATCCAGATCCACGGCAAACTTGGAGTACCCGGTTTTCTTCAGTTTTTCCGGCAAGTCCGAGGGCTGCGCCAAATCCCGGATATGTCCCACCGAGGCTTCGACGTCGAAGCCCTCTCCCAAAAAGCGACTGATGGTGCGTGCTTTTGCCGGGGATTCGACGATTACCAGTTTACGGTTCTTTGCCGCCAAGGGCTTCTCCTTTTAATGCAGGGAATTTCGGGTGCTTCCTTAGGCAACATACAACGAATCATCGGCAGTGTAAACCCGCCTCTGCGCAGAGATTGTCTTCACTAAGTCCCTTGGCTCAATTATGAGATTAATCACAGTGACACAGAGAACTTACCGAAGAACAGGTTTCAGACCCCGCTGCCGCAACCGACAACGCCGCGGAGAATTCGCGAGGCTCAAAAAGACCTGACAAGCAGAAAAAGATTGCCTGAAAGGGGGAAATACAGCGGTTTTAACTCTTAATCGGCCCTGGGTTGAGCCGCTAGACTGAGCGATAAGAATAAGGAGAAGCGCCATCGAAACCACGGAAGGGAGGCGCTACAGAAATGCGTGCGCAGGCAACTAAGTCCACCATGGCATTGGCTGTGATGTCGATGTCTGTTTTACTTGGCTTCGCCCTGGTGTCCTCGCCCACCGACTCTAACCTCCCCAACATCCGTGCCGCCGGCTCCGGCGTTTACTCTCGCGACCTCCTCGAACCGGCCTCCCCCGCCGAAAACGCGATCGATACGACCTCGAAATCGGAAGTTCAACGCGAATACCTGCGCCGCTACGAAAAGAACAATATCCGTCCCGTAACCGCGGTTGGGGTTGACCTCGAAAAATGCAACCCCGGCCAAGCCGTGCGCGACGGAATCCTCCCCATCGTCGAATCCTGGAACTTCCTGCGCGGACTCAACGGACTCAACGCCGTGAACCTGGACGGGAACGGACGAATCGACCCCTATACCCAGGCTGCCGCGATGGTGAGTGCGCGCAACAAAAAGCTGTCGCACTACCCCGCCACCGAAGGTTTTGCCTGCGCCACCGACGATGCCGCGCGCGGGGCCAGACACTCGAACCTCGCCCAATCCGTTTCCCAAACCAGCGCCGAAACCGCGCTGTGGTACTACATGGACTATTCCTCGCCGAAAAAGCCCACTAACGACCAGCTGGGGCACCGCCTATTTATGCAGGACCCACAACTGGCGCTGACCAGCATCGGCGCGGCCGAGGGCTACACCGCGATATCGGTGCGAACCGGGGAATCCTATCCGGGGGTCTCGGCAGAGGACCAGGCCAATCCTGACGCCCCAACCCCCGAGTGGATGTCGTGGCCCTCGGCGGGTTTTTCCCGAAACAGCTATTGACCAGCGTAGGCCAGAGTTCGGATGGACCCGACCAGGAACGTTGGAGCTTCAGTGTGCGAAACGGGGATTTGTCCCAAGCGAGTGCGCGAGTGGTGGACCCCGACGGCAACGAGATTCCGGTCACGGTGATTCGCCCCAACGAACCCGGGGTGACTTTCACACCGCGCAAGATTGCCAACTATTCGACTCTGCTAATTAAGTTCGCCAATATCGAGGATCTGCCGATGGGGCAGGATAACAAGGTGTACCGCGTATATGTCGACGGGGTGAAAGGCACGGAAAAGACCAGCTATGAATACCAGGTCGTGCTGTTCGACCCCTTGACTCCGCTGGAAAAGAGCGCACCCACCATACAGCTGATGGAGCAACCCCTGACCGGTGTGGGATATAAGCTCATCAACCCGATTCGGATGCGGGTTTCGGCCTGGCCACTGCCAAAGTTCCAGTGGCAGCAGCGCATCCAAGGTGGGGCTTGGGAAGATATTCCTGGCGCAAATAAATCAGAGTATATCCACGAGGGCACCTGGACCTGGAAACGAGCCCAGCAAACCGAGTTCCGCCTGATTGCGACGTCTTCCGAAGGGCAGGCGGTATCGGATCCGGTGCGCATCGCGGTGCAGGGACTAAAGAAAATGCCGGCGTCCACGCGGGTTCCCATCGGTTCGCGCGCGGTTTTCGAGGCCAGCCCAATTCTGGATCCCGACGGATCCCTGTTCGACACTACTTTCGAGTGGCAGGTCTATAAGAACGCCACGTGGCAGCGGATTTTCGACGACGGTCACTACAGCGGGACTTCGACAACGCGCCTGATTGTGAACCAGGCATCTCCAGGCGACACCGGATCAAAGTTCCGCCTGGTGATTCGATCCAAGATTTCAAACTGGTCGGCTACGACGTAGTGGTGGCGTGGAGCGACGGTTCGGCCCAGCTGGAGGTTTACTAAAGCTCTGGTCCTCGGGTGGCTATTATTCCAAGATGGAACTTTGGCCTGTCTTCAGTTCTCCAGTTCAGCACGACGCGGGCTATACGAACCCAGATGCGTCACGGTGATTCCAGCGGTTCGGTTTGCCAAGTCCAAGATGTATCCCAGTTCTTCTTGATCCAGGCTGTTCAGCGCGACGCGGCCCAGGCCGATAGCGTGGTTGTCGGCCAGTCCCGCCAACAGCCCCGCCATAAAGGAGTCTCCCGCGCCCACGGTGTCGGCCATGGGTCCCGCGGCGTGCGGTTCGACGTGCAAGGGCGCCGGCAGCCACGGGGTATACAGTTCCGCACCCTGTCCCCCGCGCGTCAACACAAAGAGTTGCGGCCCGCCGGTACGCAGCTCCCAGTACCCTCCCAGCCACTGCTTCGCCACCTCACCTCGGTGAACTCCGGGATAGAGGAAATCGAGGTCCTCGTCGGAAGATTTGATGATGTCGACACGTTTGACGAGGTCTTCGATTTGGGTTCGGGTTTGGTCGAGGTCGTGTACCAGCGACGGCCGCACGTTAGGGTCGTAGGAAACGGTTACTTTGGGACCGCGCCGGTCCAGCAGTTCGCGAATCTTGGCCGCGCCGTCGGGAATCAGCGCGGAGAACGAGCCGATATGCCAGTGCGTATAGCCATCTGCGTCGGGGATGTCTGGCAGGTCCCAGCTGAGGCGGAATTCGTAAGTGGCGTGTCCAGTGGGGTCAACTTCGGCTCGTGCGATCGAGGTTTGCGCGGCTCGGTCAGTTCCCGGAATTATCTGCAGTCCAGCGGCCTCAGCTGCGGCTTGCAGTAACTTCCCCCTATCGTCGGGCCCCCACCACGAGGCCAGCGTGGTGTCCAGGTCCAAGCGTGCCAAGCCGCGGGCGACATTAAAGATGGATCCGCCCACTCTTTCTTCGACTTCACCGGTGGGCTGGTGAATCACATCAATCAGGGCCTCGCCCATACATAACACGCGCATATTTCGATTCTACCCATAAGCCCGGGCAGTTCTGAAGGGTTAAATCTGAAATTCTTTGCCTGGCCTAACATCCCTGTTCAGGCCAGATTTCGCCTGCAATCCCTATGGTCGTGCACATAATCTCAATCACCTTCAACAGATAGGTAAATCATCACGAATCGAAAACTACAAGCCTTATTATCCCGGCGCGGCAGGCAGGACCAAAGTCACAAACGGGTCGGGGACCGCAAAAGTGGTCCCCGACCCGTGGGGTTGATTCAGTTATCTGCCGGAATTACTTCGCGGCGTTCAGGCGATCGCGCAGAGCGGCCAACCCTTCCTTGATGGCCTGGGGAACCTTGTCACCGAACTGGGCGAAGTATTCCTCCGTATCTTGGGTTTCCGCTAACCATGCCTCGGGATCGATGGCGTACATCTTGTCCCACTCGGCCTTGGAAACGCTGTCCAGACCCTCCAAGTTGAAGTCCTCGAACTTCGGGTAGCGACCGGTCGGGCCGTCAATCGCGTCGACCTGGCCGGAAACGCGCTTTACGATCCAGTCCAGAACGCGAGAGTTCTCGCCGTAACCCGGCCACAGGAAGTTTCCGTCCTCGTCCTTGCGGAACCAGTTGACCTGGTAGATGCGTGGGAACTTGTCGCCCAGCTTGGCCTGCATTTCCAGCCAGTGTCCCCAGTAATCCGCCATGTTGTAACCGCAGAAGGGCAGCATAGCGAATGGGTCGTGACGCAGCGAGCCGGCCTTGACGTCGGTGGCGGCGGCAGTGACTTCGGAAGCCACCGATGCGCCGATGAAGACGCCGTGAGCACCGTCGTACTGTTCGGCCACCAGCGGGACGTTGGAAGCGCGACGACCACCGAAGAGAACCGCGTCAATCTTTACGCCCTCGGGAGCCTCCCAGTCCGGGCAAATAATCGGGCACTGGCCCGCCGGGGTGGTGAAGCGAGAGTTCGCGTGCGCGGCTTTCTTTCCAGCTTCGGCATCGGCCTTGGTGAAGTCGTTGCCCTGCCAGTCAATCAGGTGATCGGGCTGTTCAGTGTCGATGCCTTCCCCACCACACGTCACCGTCGTCAGTCAGAGCCACGTTGGTGAAGATGGTGTTGGACTTCATGGTTTCCATCGCCATCGGGTTGGTCTTGTACGAGGTGCCGGGGGCCACACCGAAGAAGCCAGCTTCGGGGTTGATGGCGCGCAAGTCGCCATCCGGGCCGGGACGCATCCAGGCGATGTCGTCGCCCACGGTCTCTACCTTGTAGCCGGGGATGGTGGGTTGCAGCATGGCCAGGTTGGTCTTGCCACAGGCAGACGGGAAAGCCGCGGTGACGTGGTACTGCTTGCCGGTCTTTTCCTCGGTCAGGCGCAGGATGAGCATGTGCTCTGCCATCCAGCCGTCGCGACGCGCCATGGTCGAGGCGATACGCAAGGCGTAGCACTTTTTGCCCAGCAGCGCGTTGCCGCCGTAACCCGATCCGTAGGACCAGATTTCGTTGGTCTCGGGGAAATGGGTGATGTACTTTTCATCGTTGCAGGGCCAGCTGGTGTCGGCCTGGCCCGGCTGCAGTGGTGCGCCCACAGAGTGCACCGCGGGAACCCACGGCTTGCCTTGGTTAATCAGGTCCAGAGCCTTGGCGCCCATGCGGGTCATGATGCGCATCGAGCAAACCACGTAGGGAGAGTCGGTCAGCTCGATACCCAGCTGGGAAATCGGGCCGCCCAGCGGGCCCATGCTGAAGGGCACCACGTACATGGTGCGACCCTTCATGGCACCGTGGAATACACCTTTGTCACCAATCAGGGTTTCTTTCATCTCTTTGGGATCACACCAGTGGTTGGTGGGACCGGCGTCCTCTTCCTTTTCGCAACAGATAAAGGTGCGGGATTCCACGCGAGCCACGTCGGAAGGCAGGGAACGCGCCAGGAAACAGTTGGGGCGCTTTTCCGGATTCAAACGGGTGAACATGCCTGTGCTCACCATCATCTCGGTCAGTCGCTCCCATTCGGCCTGGGAACCGTCACTGAACTCGACTTTATCCGGGGTTGTTATGGCCGCTACTTCAGCCACCCACTTGATCACATCTTCGGGTGCATTTGCAGGAGCAGCAGCGCGGACATCATTTTCGGTAATCGCCATTGACGAGCCTCCTTGTAATAATGGATTTACCCGTCTATTATCCCTCATTTAGCCAGGGTGTGCAGGGAGTTAAGTCCCGAAACTTAGACCAAAGGATGACGCACAATGGCGTCCTCGCGCGAAGCACCCGTACCGATCACCGAGATGCGGCACCCCACAATGTCCTCGATATATTCCACGTAATCTTGCGCGGCTTTCGGGAGCTTGTGAGATTCAGTGATGCCGTCGATGTTGGCGCCCTCCCAGCCGGGATGCATCTCGTAGCGGGGTTTAGCCGCCGCGAAATCCGCGCTGTAGTCGGGCATCTGGTCGGTGTGCCCACGCGGGGTTTCGTAGCCGACACAAACCGGAATCTGGTCAAAAGCCGAAAGCACATCCAGCTTGGTCATCACCAGGTCGGTCAGCCCGTTGACGCGCACCGCGTACTTCGCCACCACCGCGTCGAACCATCCGGTGCGTCGCGGACGTCCGGTGGTAGCCCCGAATTCCCCGCCGAGGACGCGGAGTCGTTCTCCGACCTCGTCGGTCAGTTCGGTGGGGAAGGGGCCCTCGCCGACGCGAGTGGTGTAGGCCTTCATTACGCCCACCACGCGGTCGATTCGGGTCGGTCCGATGCCCGCTCCGGTGCAGGCCCCACCCGCGGTACAGTTCGAGGACGTCACATAGGGATACGTGCCGTGGTCGATGTCCAGCATGGTCGCCTGGCCACCTTCCAGCAGGACCACGCGTCCCTCGCCCAAGGCGTTGTTGATGAAAAGCGAAGTGTTCGCCACCATCGGACGCAGTCTCTCGGAGTAAGACAGTAGTTCTTCAACCACTCGCACCGGGTCGGGGGCTTCCATGCCGAAACCTCCGGTGATGATTTGGTTCTTGGCCGCGGCGATATTCGTGATCTTATCCGCCAGAGCTTCGGGGTCAAAGAGATCTTGCACCTGGAGCCCGGAGCGATACATTTTTTCTGCATAGGTCGGCCCGATGCCGCGTTTAGTGGTACCGAGGTGCCGCAAACCCGCCGCGGCTTCCATGCCTTCGTCGATGGCTTTGGTGTAAGGGGTAATCAGGTGAGCTCGGCTGGAACCATCAATCGCGAGCAAGACACGCCCCGGCTCTCGAGTTCCTGGATTTCATCGAAGAGAACTTTCAAGTCCACCACGCAGCCGTTGCCAATCACGGGAATGACTCGGTTAGATAAGACCCCGGTGGGAATCAGGTGCAGCGCGAACTTTTGCCCCCCGACAACTACGGTGTGACCGGCATTGTTGCCACCGTTGAACTTTACGGCGATGTCGACATCCTTAGAGAGTTGATCTGTGGCTTTGCCTTTACCTTCGTCGCCCCACTGGGCACCCAAAACTACTACCGCAGGCATGTTGAATCCTTTTGCTTGGTCAGTATTACTGCCTAAGTCTAGCAAATCTGGGTGTTGCTACGTATTTGCGCCGCCCGGCGGTGCTAGTTTTTTAGGCGTGCGTGGCGATGAAAACCCCGAGGCTCTGCCCTTCCCTCCCGAGGCGCAGTCCTTGTTGATGCGCGCAGCCATTGCGGCTTCGATGGCGTCCAAACGCCTGGCTGAGGATCCCGACCGCGGCATGTTCCACCTCACCCCCGCCGAGTGGGCCTCGCTGGAAGCCTCGACGCAGGCTCCCTAACCCGCGCCGAAAACGCCACCGCCGCCCTCGACCGGGCCTGATTCAGTAGTCCAACAGGTGCGTCACCAGGTCGGCGATGGCCGAGCGTTCGGAGCGCACCAAGGTGGTGTGGGCGAAAAGTTCGCTACCTTTCAGGTCCTCGATCACTGCGGCGATGCCGTCGTAACGCCCCACCCGCAAGTTGTCGCGCTGCGAAACGTCGTGAGTCAGCACAATCTTGGCGTTTTGCCCCATGCGAGAAAGCACCGTCAACAGCACGTTTCGTTCCAGGGACTGGGCTTCATCGACAATCACGAAGGCGTCATGCAAGGAACGACCGCGGATATGCGTCAACGGCAGCACCTCCAGCAAGCCGCGCCGCGACACCTCTTCGACGACCTCGGGGGCGACAATCGAAGACAGCGTGTCATAAACCGCCTGCGCCCAGGGGTCCATCTTTTCCTCGCCGCTGCCGGGCAGGTACCCCAGATTCTGGCCTCCCACGGCGTAAATCGGGCGGAACACCATGATGCGGCGGTGCTGCTTGCGCTCCACCACCGCGTCCAGAGCCGCTGCCAGCGCCAACGCGGATTTCCCCGTCCCCGCGCGTCCACCCATCGAGACGATACCGATCTGGGGGTTCACCAGGTGATCCATCGCGATGCGCTGCTCTGCGCTGCGTCCCTTCACTCCGAAAAGTTCGCGGTCGGAACGCACCAGATGCAGCCTGCCGTCAGGCCAAATCGTCGCCAGCGCCGAACCGCGCGGGCTTTGCAAAATCACCCCGGTATGTACCGGCTGCTCCTCCATCACCGGGATCGCATCCAGGTCGAGGGCGGTTTCGGCGTCCTCTTCCAGGTCCAGGGTTTGGGTCGGGTCGAGGTTCGGGTCGAGGGCGGCGCCCGCGGTTTCGCCGACGCCAAAGTTGAGGTTGGGGTTGTCCGGGTCGAGGACGAGGTCTTGATGATACGAGGTGAGGACCACGGCTTCGGGATCAACCTGTCCTTCTTTATAAAGGGTCGCCATATCGGCTTCGGACATCTCGCCGTGAATAATACCGCGATACATCTCGGCGCTGGACAAAGCGTTGCGATACACATCGGCGCGCAGGCCAATCGAAGAAGCCTTGACTCGCATCGGCAGATCTTTGGAAACCACCGTAACGGTCGCGCCCTCCGCGGCCAGATTCGCCGCCACCGATAAAATCCGCGTGTCGTTGTCGCCCAGACGCAGCCCACTGGGAAGCACGTGGTCATCGACGTGGTTGAGCTCGACACGCAAAGTGCCCCCCCGCGTTCCCCACCGGCACGGGCTGGTCTAACCTTCCGTAAGTCAAACGCAAATCATCCAACAGTCGCAAAGCCTTGCGCGCAAAGTACCCCAGTTCCGGGTCGTGACGTTTCTTTTCCAGTTCGGTAATCACGATGACCGGCAAAACCACCTGGTGTTCGGCGAATTTCAGCGGGGCTTTGGGGTCGGAAAGCAAGACGGAAGTATCCAAGACATAAGTACGCAACGTTGAGTTCATATTTCCAGGGTATCCGCCGCCCGGCGCCACCCGGGGTTGATTCGCCCAAAAACCAAGATTTAACCTGAATCTAACATGGATTTTCGGGTTGCGGTTTGGGGGTGTGTTCCCGGGTCGAGGTTCCCCGGTTCGAGGTCGGGTGGTTGCGGGGAGTTACCGGGTGCGGCACCTATTTCCCCAGGCGGCGTTCGCGCGAACCGTAGTCGCGCAAGGCACGCAGGAAATCTATCTTGCGGAAAGACGGCCAATAAGTTTCACAGAAATAGAACTCCGAGTTCGCGGTTTGCCACAGCAGGAAACCCGAGAGCCGCTGTTCACCCGAAGTACGGATTATCAAATCCGGGTCGGGCTGGCCCTTGGTATAGAGGTGCGCGGCGATGTCATCTAGGGACAAGTCACGCGCCACCTGCCCCAAGTCGTCTCCCGCGTCTAAGCGTTCGCGCAGATAGCCGCGCACCGCCTCCAGGATTTCCTGCCTCCCCCCGTAGGCCACCGCGATATTCACCACCATGGCGTCGCCGGGGCCGGACTGATCCACCTGACGCAAAGTCTGGGCCAGATCCTGGTCCAGCAGCGACACATCGCCCAAAACACGCAGCCGGTACCGCCGCGAATCCGCCAAACGCTCTACCGTGGAGCGAATCACCTTCGTGAGTTTGCGCAACTCGCTTTCTTCCCGGGCCAAGTTGTCGATAGAAAGCATCCACAGCGTCACCACCGCCACGCCGTATTCCTCGCACCACTCCAGGACTTCGTGAATCTTCAAGGCACCGCGCTGGTGTCCCTTGGTTTCCGGGGCCCCTTCGGCGCGTGCCCAACGTCGGTTCCCGTCCAAGATGATGCCGATGTGGCGCGGCACCTTCGCCAGGTCGATCTCTGCCCCGAGCTGGCGTTCATAGAGACGATAGAGCCAGCTGGGCCCGTTCAAGGCACCGGTTTTGAGCAAATCTTTCACCTCCCCAGTTTACGTGCAGCTATGCCGGTTTAGGTGCAGAAAAGTTGGCGCCACCGCAGTTTTGTCCTTATCCTGAACTACGTTTCCACACTCAACTTACTGAGGGCCGAAAACCATGGACTCCACCACGACGCATACCGACGCAGACACCGAAACCACCGCCGCCACCCCCGAAACGGACCTCGACCCGGCCCACACCGCGGACCTCGACCCGGTTTCCGCCACCAAAGCGGCGGCCGCGCAACGCATCGACCAACGCGCCTCGCGGATGTGGCGACGCTACCCCAGTGTGCCCGCCCACGTTTTGCGCGAGGCCCTGACGAACCCGAAAACCGGCGAGCTGTATCGTTTCGCGCGCTGGGACTGGAAGGCGATGACGCGCAAACCTGCGCTGCGTGGCTGGATCCACACCGTAGCGACCCCACTGTCTTTGGCGGCTTCGATTGTGCTGCTGGTGCTGGCGGAGGCCAACCTGAAGTTCGCCTGCACGATCTACCTGGTTTCTTCGCTGGTGCTCTTCGGGATGTCGGCGCTGTACCACATGGGGTCCTGGCCCTTGAAGGTCGATACGCTGCTGCGTCACTTTGACCACTCGAATATCTTCCTCTTGATCGCCGGTACCTACACTCCGATTTCGGTGGGGTTGCTGTCCCGGCACGAGGCCACCATCTTGCTTTGGGTGGTTTGGGTCGGGGCCGTGGCCGGTATCGTGATTTCGCTGCTGTGGCCCGGGGCGCCGCGGTGGCTGGTGACTTTGCTTTACGTGGTGCTGGGGTGGGCGGCGCTGATGTATCTGCCCCAGATGTTCGCCGCCAGTCAGCCGGCTTTCTGGCTGCTGGTCGCGGGTGGGGTTTCCTATACGGTAGGGGCGGTGGTCTATGCCTCGAAGTGGCCCAACCCATCTTCGCGCTACTTCGGTTTCCACGAGGTTTTCCACGCCTGGACCGTGGCGGCCTGGGCCTGCCACTGCATCGCGGCTTACCTGGCGGTGCTGGGCTAGTGTTGAAAAATAGCGAAAATGGTACAGTATTCGCATGAGTGAAGAGAAAAAGAACTGGATGACCCAGGCCTCGTATGACAAACTGCAGGCCGAGCTGGATGAACGCAGCGGTCCCCTGCGTTCTGAAATCACCCGCAAAATCGACGCGGCCCGACGCGAAGGCGACTTGAAAGAAAACGGCGGCTATCACGCCGCGCGCGACGAACAAGCCCACAACGAGACCCGCATCCAAGAGTTGCAGCACATCTTGAAGCACGCCGAAGTCGGCGAGGCTGCCGCTGACGGCAGCATCAGCCCCGGCTGCGTGGTAGAGGCAAAGATTGGTTCGCGTGTAAAGAAGTTCCTCTTGGCCTCCCGCGATGCCTCGGCGGAAAACGATGTCGAGGTTTTCGACCCGGCGGCCCCCCTGGGTCAGGCCGTGCTGGGACACCGCAGCGGGGACAAAGTCGAATACGCCGCACCGACCGGGAAAACTATCTCTGTGGAAATCCTGTCGGTCGAGGTATATCAGGGCTGAGTGCGCATTTAGGCTGGCACAGCCCCCAGTCGCGCCTGAGCTTTCGGGTGGCCAGGTTTCAAGGCGCTATTGCGAAAGGCCGAACTCGCGAATCCGGATTCTGGTTTATTGCGGGGCTTGTTGCGCAGCCGCTAATTTTGCCTGAGCGGAATCCAAGACGGATTGGCAGCGTAGAGCCAAGCTTCACCGCGCTCCCACAGCGCCAAGGTGTCTTCGAGTGGAGCCTCGGCACTTTCCAGCTGTTTCACCACGGTGGCCAGTTCGTTGCGCGCCGCCTCGTAGGAAAGCTGGGCGATGTCAGGAAACTTTTCTGTGGTTTCGGTCATTTTTCCTCCTACTATTCTGTGACGGTAGTCGATGCTGTGTCGGTAGTCGATGCTTTGCCTGTGTTGGTGCCGAAAACAGTGGCCACCAAAGAACCGCGCGCCAAGACGGCCTCGAGCAGGTCGCCCTTCTTTACCTGGGCGGCATCGGTCAGCACCACTCCGCCCGGCGCGCGCAGCACCGCGTAGCCGCGGTCCAGCACGGCCTGCGGCGAAATCGCGCGTAAGGTAGCGCGCATCCCCGCCAACTGTTGTGACTCCCGCGCCAGTACGGCGGCGAGACGAGCCCGCAAGTCATCCACCCCGCGTGCCACGTCGATGCGCCGCGCCTGGAGAGAAGCCCCCGGATTCAGCAAGACGGGGCGGGAACGCCACTGCGCCAGTTCCTGGAGGCCCAAGGTGACGCGGCGCTCGACCACGGCGCGCATCTTTTGTCGCCCGCGATCCATCAGCTCCAGCTCCGCCGCCAGGTCCGGCACGATTCGTTTCGCTGCATCGGTGGGGGTGGAAGCCCGGAAATCCGCCACGAAGTCCAACAGGGGCGCGTCTTCTTCGTGGCCAACTGCCGAAACCAGCGGGGTGCGCGCAGCGAAAGCGGCCCGCACCACGGATTCGTCAGAGAAACCCAGCAAGTCCTCTAAGGCGCCGCCCCCGCGCGTCACCACCAAAACGTCGACCTCTGGCAGGGCATCGAGTTCCGCGATGGCCGCAGAGACCTCTGCGGCGCAGTTGACTCCCTGTACTGCCACTTCGCGAACCTCGAAAACCGCCAGGGGCCAACGCCTGGTGGCGTTCTCTATTACGTCGGCTTTGGCGCGGGCACCGTGTCCACAAATCAAGCCGATACGTCGCGGCAAGAAAGGCAGAGGTTTCTTGTGTTCGGCGGCGAACAAACCCTGGGCGGCGAGTTTCTGGCGCAGTTCCTCGAGTTGTTCCAACAACCCACCGCGCCCCACAACCGGCACGATGCGTGAGGCCAGCAAGGCCAAAGAGCCAGTCTTGGTGTAGAAATCCGGTTTTACCTGCGCCACCACCTGTGCCCCGGCTTGGAGCTGTGGCCCAGCCGCCGCAACCACCCCGCCGAAGGCCTTTACCGGCATGGAGACGTCCGCGCTGAGGTCCTTTACTATAAAGAAGGACATCTTGTTACCCGGACGCTGGTTGAATTCGATGACTTGAGCACAAACCCAGGTGGGGTCCATCCGGTCGATGTACCCCTTCATCTTTTCCGCCAAAACCCCCAGCGGCCAAGGGTTTTCCGCGGTGGTTTCCCGTGCCAGTCGCGCCAGCGGCACTGCTTTTTCCTGTTCCATGTCCTTATCTTCCCACACGCGCCCGCGACGAAAACTCCCCTCCAGAATCTCTGGGCGAAAACCGCTACAATCAGGGGTGACCGCACCGGGAACCTCGGGCCGCGCCACCGCAAACACCACCAAAAACCGCAACCGAAACCGCAACCGAAACCGCAACCAAAACTGCAAACCCAAGCTGGCGACCTCGTGAAGGGAATATATATGGGCAAAGTTCTGTTGGCCTCGCCGCGCGGCTACTGCGCCGGAGTGGACCGGGCGGTGCAGACCGTGGAACAGGCGCTAAAACGCTTTGGAGCCCCGATTTATGTCCGCAAGGAAATCGTGCACAACAAGTTCGTAGTTCAAACTTTGGCAGATAAAGGCGCGGTTTTTGTCTCGGAATTGGACGAGGTTCCCGCTGGGGCTCGGGTGGTGTTTTCGGCTCACGGGGTGGCCCCCGCGGTTTACGCCCAAGCCGAGGAACGCGGTTTGGAGGTCATCGACGCGACTTGTCCGCTGGTGACGAAGGTGCATCGCGAGGCGCGCCGCTTTGCCGACCAAGGTTACGACATCATCTTGATTGGCCACCAGGGACACGAAGAAGTCGAAGGCACCCTGGGACAGGCCCCCCAGAAAATCCACGTCATCGACACCGACGGCGATGTTTCGACCCTGCCGGATTTCGAAACCACCCCCACCGAAACCACCCCCACCAACCACAAAGGTCAAGTCGTGTGGCTGTCGCAAACCACGCTTTCAGTGGACCAAACTGCCGCCACGGTGCAGCGCCTGCAGTCCCGATTCCCCGCATTGGTTTCCCCACCTTCGGACGACATCTGTTTCGCCACGCAAAACCGCCAAGGCGCAGTGAAAGCCATCGCGCCGCAATCTGATGTCGTGGTGGTGGTCGGCTCGGCGAATTCCTCGAATTCGGTGCGCCTGATGGAAGTAGCGCGCGAAGCCGGAGCGAAGGCCTCGTACCGCGTCGACGGGGTAGCGGAACTGGACGCGCAGTGGTTCGAAGGGGCGCAAACCGTCGGGGTTACTTCGGGAGCTTCCGTGCCTGAAGTCCTGGTAACCGAGGTGTTGTCTTGGTTGGCACAGCGCGGCTTCGACCAGGTCGAGGAAGTCACCACAGTGAACGAAACGACTTCTTTTTCACTGCCCAAGACTCTGCGGCAGCGCGGATAGAGAGGTACGCGCCTTCGCGGTAGTCGGTGGCGGTTACGGACCGGGTCGAGGACGGGTGTTGGTTTGGAACCAGCAGTGGCGGTTTCGGCGCGAAGAGTGGTGACGCTGACAGGGTAGGATAGGGCCTATGAGTTTGACCATCGGTATCGCGGGCCTGCCCAATGTCGGTAAATCGACGATTTTCAACGCATTGACCAGGGCCAATGTCTTGGCGGCGAACTATCCTTTCGCCACGATTGAACCCAATGTGGGGGTAGTGCCGCTGCCCGACCCGCGCCTGGATCGTTTGGCTGAAATGTTCAACTCGCAAAAGGTAGTCCCCGCCACGGTTTCTTTCGTCGATATCGCCGGCATTGTGAAAGGCGCCTCCCAGGGCGAGGGGCTGGGCAACCAGTTCTTGGCTAATATCCGCGAAGCCGATGCGATTTGCCAGGTTACTCGCGCTTTCACCGACCCCGACGTAGTTCATGTCGAAGGCAAAGTGGACCCGGCTTCCGATATCGAGACGATTTCTACCGAGTTAATTCTGGCGGATTTACAGACCTTAGAGAAAACCATTCCGCGGCTACGCAAGGAAGTCAGCGGCAAGAAAACCCCCAAAGACGTCTTGGCCGCAGCCGAAGAGTGCGAAAAATCTTGAACCAAGGCACAACCTTGTTCAAAGCAATTTCCCAGGGCAAGTTGGATGCCGATTTGGTGCGCCAGTTTCAGTTGATGACTTCTAAACCTTTTATCTATGTCTTTAACATGGATGCTCAGGGTTTGGCCGACGAGGAAAAGAAGGCGCAACTCCAGGCCCTGGTCGCCCCGGTAGAGGCAGTGTTCTTGGATGGGGCTTTCGAAGCCGAACTGGTAGAGCTGGATGCCCCCGACGCCGCCGAGATGCTGCGTGAGGCGGGGATTGCCGAGTCCGGTTTGGATAAGTTAGCCAGGGTCGGATTCGCGACTTTGGGTCTGCAGACCTTCCTGACCGCCGGGGAAAAGGAGTCGCGTGCCTGGACAATTCACCAGGGGTGGACCGCGCCACAGGCTGCCGGGGTGATCCACACGGATTTTCAGCGTGGCTTCATCAAGGCCGACATCATCAGCTACCACGACTTGATAGAGATTGGTGACCTGCATAAAGCCCGCGAAGCCGGCAAAGTCCGCATGGAAGGCAAAGACTACATCATGCAAGACGGCGATGTGGTGGAGTTCCGCACAGGGCTTACGTCTGGGGGGAAGAAGTGATCTGTCCTGTATGTGGTAGATCTGCGGAATCACAGCAAAGGTTCTGTGGCGATTGTGGAGCTTCTCTGAATGGCAGTGCTGGGCATAGTGTGAGTACTGGTGGCGGAGATATCCAAGGGAATATCTACCAGGCTGGGCGTGACGTGGTAGTGAATCACTCAGCGGATACCGCTCCAGTAGCGACATATAAGGCTGTTCCGAAATGGCGTAGTCCCATCACTCAAGCGTTACTGTCCTGGGTAGGATTACTTGTCGGATTGATGAGTTTGTTCCCGCTCTGGAAGATTGTTCAGCCAGCTGTAGATCTGCTTCGTTCAGATCCTCGACGGGTCTCTGGCGGTGATGCCTCCATTACATGGCTGATAGTATTTTCTGTCCTGATCCTGGTCCTTGTTGTCGCGCTCAACTTGCGTAGTGTGACTAGTAGCCAGCTGCGAAAGCCGCTGATCTTTGGATGGGCGGTGAGTGGTTCGGGACGTCGGATAACGCTCGAGAAGATCGTTACGGGGAAGTGTCCTCAGTGTGGAGGCAAGATGCGTTACTACAACAAGCCGGTCAGCTGGATCGATTACATTGAGCCAAACGGAAGACAACGGCGCAAGGTGACGGAGCGCGTTCCTGCCCTTGAATGCAGGCGGAATCCAAAGCACTGGAGAGAGGTTGATCCAGCGGAGAGCCAGGAAGTATGAATCGTAGAGTTTCGTAGTCGCCGGACAAATGTTGAGTTCAGGTTTAGTGTTTAATCATTTCTGACCGAGCAGTGGCCGGGTCGCCTGGGGGCGGCCCGGCTTTGCTGTTGGGTGAGAGGGTGCGTGAGCGTCAGTGGCCATCAATAATCGAATCAAATGATGATGCTCGCGATGCTATCCTGAGTGTGGAGGTAGCTATGAGAACCACTGTGACACTCGATGATGACCTGCTTGCGCGTGCCGAGGAGTTAACCGGGGTTAGAGAACGATCCGCGTTGATCAGGGATGCGGTAGAACTCCTCGTTCGAATTGAGAGCGGTCGGCAGCTCGCTACGCTCGGCGGCAGTGATTCTGCGGCGGAGGCTGCGCCTCGGAGTCGAGAGTGCGCGTGAGAGTCCTCGTTGACACGAACATCTGGATCGATCATCTGCGGAAAACTGAGCCGGTTCTGGTTGATCTGCTCGAGCGCGACCAGGTGTGCGTACATCGGAGTGTCATCACTGAACTGGCGTTGGGGAATCTTAAGAATCGATCGGTCTTCCTGAAAGCGATTGAGCGCTTGATGATCGTGCGCAGTGTTGATGATTGGGGCGTGCGGCATCTCGTCGAGGAGCGGCGGCTATGGGGGAGGGGCCTCAGTGCTGTCGATATGGCACTTCTGGCGAGTGCTGTCGTAACCCCCGGTGTGGCGTTGTGGACGCGTGATAAGCGCCTGCGCCATGCTGCGCGTGACGTGGGCGTGTTGGCGGACCTTGACTGAGGGGTTCGCGTCTCTTTCGAGGCAGTGGCCGGGTCGCGCGAGGGCGTGGCCCGGTCGCCTGCTTGTGAGGAGCACTGCAGGGCGGTCTGTGGTGCTGAAGTGCAGGATACTCTTGGAATACCAAGGGACCCTGACCGTTGTGGCCAGGGTCCCCGTGGTAGACTGCGCCGGTCCAAGCCCGACGCAATTAGTAGAATGTTAGCATTGATACGTGGGAGATCAAAATGTGATTTTGGGCCTAGCGGGGTCAGCTAGGTTCGCGCCTTACCTCCGTGAAGCTCATGGGGATATTGACCGTGCTCGTGAGCTCTACTTATGGGCTGCGGATCTTGCGGGAGCATTGTTTTCAACAATTGCGTTTGTTGAGGTCGGTCTACGTAATGCAATGGACCGGAGGCTTCGGGCCTGGAATGATCAGCAAGGGATAGATTATGGGGAAGAATGGGCGCTCCGTAAGGGCGCAGCTCCCCTGCTCTACGAGCTTGTCACGCACAAGAGTTTGGCGAGCGCGCAGAATTTTGCAAGCGAGCAATCACGCTTGCGTCCAAAGAGTCATCCGCGTCGTTTGGTAGCCATCACGCACGATGATGTTGTGTCGCATTTTATGTTCGGAACCTGGGTCTATCTCATTAAGCCGAGGGTCTGGAACCAGCCTCTGCAATGTCAACAGTTGTGGCAAGAATGTTTGTCGTGTGCATTTCCATATGCCGACCCTTCTGACTCTGGCCGCGAGAGGCTGGGCGATCAGCTCGATCGGGTGAGGAAGCTGCGGAATCGTGTGGCTCATCATGAGAATTTGCTGTCCGTCGACATACGCTGGCGGCTGCGGGATATGCTCGGCGTTCTTGCGTTGATAGATCCGAATCTACCTGATCTTGCGATGCAGAGCAATCGTGTCCGCTCGCTTGTTCGGGCGGATCCTCGCCGCTCGTGGTAAGCGTAGTCGTGGAGGGTAGAGGCCTGGGCGACGCTGGTCCAGAAGGGGTTGAGATTGTTGGCTACCACTAAAATTGCTCCGATTCACCCGGGCGAAGTCCTCATGGAGGACTTCATCGAGGGCTTCGGAATCACGCAGCACAAGCTCGCCGTCGCTATCGGTGTTCCGCCCCGTCGTATCAATGAAATCGTTCATGGGAAGCGGGGAATCACGGCGGACACCGCCATGCGTCTCTCCCGCTACTTCGGCACGACCCCGGGATTCTGGATGAACCTGCAGATGCGTTACGAGCTTGATCGTGCCGAAGACGCGCTAGGCGATACGTTGAGTGGAATCGTGCCCCTCTCGACGGTGGAAGTCGCCTGAATCAACTCAGTCTGGAGAGGCGGTGGCCGGGTCGCGCGAGGGCGTGGCCCGGCTTTGCTGTTGGGTGAGTGCGAGCGTGAATCGTGTCGCCGATCACCCGCGTGGTAGGGTGTGACCATGACGGCGGATAGCCAGTACTCATGGCTGCGCTTCTCAAGGAGGCAATGATGCAGACGACGGCTCTTGGTGACGATGGCGTGCAGACTACTCGTTACTGGCTCTACGCGCCCGGCCGGGGAGCCTGCATGTGGGAAGAATTCTACGAGCGTGGCGTTATGGGGCTGGGGTGGCATCAGCTCGGTGACCTGAGGGGATATGCCAGCAAGGAGGAGATACGCCAACGCCTGCTCGAAACTCGCGACGATAATACTTCCCCGACGAATTTCGGCGCGGGCGGTCTGGCAATTCGCGAATGATATGAAGCCAGGCGACGTTATTTTCGTGAAACGCGGCATGAAGGAGATCATCGGCCATGGCGTCGTCACGGGTGACTACGTCTATGACCCGGAGGGTGGGGAATACCCGCACCTGCGCGAGGTGTCGTGGAAACGTCAGGGAAGCTGGCGAAGCGATCAAAAGTTCGCGATGAAGACCCTCACCGAGATCACTGACTACCCCGATCTACTGGCACGTATTGAGGGCTATTTTGAGAATGACGAGGACACGCTCGATAGCGAGGAAATGAAGGTGCCCTTGACCGAGTATTCCGTCGAGAAATTTCTCAGCGAAGTCTACATGGACCGCGAGCGATACGACACAATCGTTGGTCTGCTGCGTGCCAAGAAGAACATCATCATGCAGGGCGCGCCCGGAGTGGGTAAGACCTTTGCCGCCAAACGCCTGGCCTACTCGATGATGGGCGTCAAGGACGCCTCACGTGTCATGCTGATCCAATTCCACCAGAGCTACTCCTACGAGGACTTCATCGAGGGATACCGCCCCTCCGGCGCAGGTTTGAGCTGGTTAAGGGAGCGTTCTACTCCTTCTGTAAGAAGGCCGCCGACGACGAGGAGAACGACTACTTCTTCATCATCGACGAGATCAACCGCGGCAACCTCTCCAAGATCTTTGGCGAGCTGTTCATGCTTATCGAGAGTGATAAACGAGGACCGAAGAATAAGCTCCAGCTCCTCTACTCGCGTGAGCTCTTCTATGTGCCTCGCAACGTCCACATTATCGGCATGATGAACACGGCGGACCGCAGCCTCGCCATGCTCGACTACGCGCTGCGCCGCCGATTCGCCTTCGTAGAGCTACGTCCCGCCTTTGAGTCCGAGGGCTTCCGTGACTACTGCGCCGGCCTCGACAATCCGAGGTTTGAGGCGCTCGTGCGCGCGAGGTAGAATCCCTCAACCGTGCGATCGTCGAGGACGAATCGCTCGGCGAGGGCTTCTGCATCGGACACAGCTACTTCTGCAACATGGAAGCCGACTCCCGTACGGATGCGGCCCTGGCCTCGATCGTGGACTACGAGCTCATCCCGATGCTCAAGGAATACTGGTTCGACGAACCTGGCAAGGTTCGCGAGTGGACCTACAAGCTGCGCAGGTCGCTGCGGTGATTCGCGTCCGCAACGTCTTTCATATGCTCGCCTATGCCTTCTCGACGTTGCGCGAGCAAGGCTACCGCGCTGTAGCCACGGAGGACTTCGATAACGCCGCCGAGCTGTGCGCCGCCATCCTCGAACGAGGCGTGTCCCTGCAACTCAAACGAGGCCTCGGGCAGGAGTACGTGAACCGGACCGAGGCCCGCTCCTCCCTGCGCGGCAAAATCGAGGTCACCGAATCCGTGAAGTCCCAGGCAATCTGGCGCCGCCAGCTGGTGTGCTCCTACGACGAGTGCAGCGTCGACACGACGATGAACCGCATCATCAAGGCGGCGGTCGGGCTACTCCTGCGCTCGGACATCACGAAGGCGCGAAAGAAGAGCCTGAAGAAGCTCATGGTCTTCTTCGCGGACGTACGCGAGATCGACCTGCACACGGTCGACTGGAACATGCGCTTTGAGCGCAACAATCGCACATACCGCATGCTGATGGCGGTGTGCTGGCTCGTCGTCAAAGGGCTGCTTCAAACCCAGAGCGACGGCACCGTACGCATGATGGATTTCTTCGACGAGCAGCGCATGAGCCGCCTCTACGAGAAGTTCATCCTCGAGTACTACCGCAGGGAACATCCATGTTTGAACGCCAGAGCTTCCTTCATTGACTGGGTGCTCGACGACGGGGATTTCGGACGGCCTGCCCGCCATGCGCAGTGACATCACGCTGAGCACCCGCGGCCGCGTCCTCATTATTGACGCGAAGTACTACGCGTCCACGATGCAGAGCAACTTCGACAAGAGGACCGTGCATTCGGAGCACCTGTACCAGATCTTCGCGTACGTGAAGAACAAGCAGGTGGCCCTTGAGCGCGCGGGGGAGAGCGTCGAGGTCTCGGGCATGCTCCTCTACGCTGCCACCGATGAGGACATTCAGCCTGACTTCACCTATAGCATGAGTGGCAACCGCATCGGCGCAATGACGCTTGACCTGGACCGTCCCTTCGAGGAGATTCGCGCACAGTTGGATGGCATCGCTGATGCTCTCATGAGCTCTTTAAACCCGTCACAGAGAACATGCGGACCTGACTAGAGTGTGATGAGACCATCGGAAAGCCAGTATGTCATTTCAAACTGGGAAACTGTCTAGGTTCTAGTGGTGGTTGCAACGAATCTTGGGAAAGGAGTCCGTTGTGGCCGGTGTTGGTCGTGTCTTTCATGAGGTTGAGTGCCGCGCCCGAGCGCAGCATGACGTTCAGCGCCGCCTCCGACGGGACGAAGAGGGTCACCAGTTCGTGCGATGAGCTGTGGGCGCGCGTGTAGTCACGCGATGCGAGCTCCGCGCGGTGCTGAGACTCCACAATCTCCTCGCTGTTTCGATGCCGCAGGCCCGCAGGTGTATGATCATGGGTGCTTTTGTGTCGAGGGTGAGGAACTTCTGACCCGGTAGGTGAATCGTCATATCGGGGTGCCCTCGGTCGGTCGATGAGCTGTCCGCGCCGAGGTCGTCTCCTTCGACGACCTGGTCGAGGCCGGCTCCATGGCCGCCGCGAAGGCCACCGGCAAAGTCCGCATGGAAGGCAAAGACTACATCATGCAAGACGGCGATGTGGTGGAGTTCAAGTTCAACGTCTGATGAGGTTCACTTTTATTGCGTCGTTATTCTGGGAGTGAATGTTCGTGGCGTTTCACGAAATGACACAGACTGGAAATCCGGACGCGGTGAGAGTAAAAGTAGTAATCGTGCCCCCTCACGCAGGGAGCGGCAGGATTAAGTGTTGCCGCACAAGCGGTGGATGCAAGAGGAGTGAGTCACATGAGCGATTTGAAGTACGCAGTAATCGGAGCGGGAGCCATGGGGTACCGCTACGGTATTTTGCTCCAGGACCTGGGCCGAAAAGTTGACTTCATCGATACTTGGGAGCCCGGAATTGAGGCCGTTAAGCAACAAGGTGGGGTGTGGGTCAGTCGCGACCACGAGGACCGCCACCTGGTTGGCGTCAATTTGTTCCGTCCCGAGGAATACCAGGGCGACCCCGATGTGTGGATTGTCTTTATGAAGCAGATGCAGCTGGCCGATATGCTGCAACGCTGCGCACACCTGTTCCGGGAACACCAGGTGGTGTTCTCGGCGATGAACGGCTGGGGCCACTTCGAGAAACTGGCGCAGTACTTCTCCGCAGATCGCATCTATGGAGGCACCGCCATCATCGCCACGGTTTTGAACGGTCCCGGAGACGTAGACTTCATCGGCAAACGCGGTGCGGGTTCGATGAATATGTGCGCCATGTCCGAACAAGTCACCGACATCGAAAAACGCATCGCCCAGGACTTCACCGACGCGCAGATGAACCCCCAGATTACTACCGACTTCAAAGGCACGTGTCTGGCTAAGATTGTGTTCAACTCGGTGGTGAATACCCTGTGCACCATGTACCAGATTCGCATGGGCGAGTTCATCGCTTATCCCGGGGCTTTGGAGATGACGAAGCAGCTGGTTTCTGAGGCTTATGCCGCCTGCGAAGCAGCCGGGATTCCGATGATCAACAGTGTTGACGAAGAAGTAGAATCTATTGAATACGCTTCACGGGTGGGCAATCCGCTGCACTACCCCTCCATGTACCAAGACATGACCAATGGCCGGCCCACCGAGGTGGACTACATCAACGGTTTCATCGCGGAACTGGGTCGACAGCACGGGGTGGATTGCCGCACCCACGCTTTCTTGACTCACGGCGTTCACCTGGCTGAAAGGGCCTTCCAGATCCACCGGGCTCAAAACTAAAGGCCGGTGGCCTCACGAATTCACAGATTCCAATTCACAATACTTAGCAGATTACCGTAGTATTCATTCAATTCAATACGAAAAACTATGACATGAAAAGCCATTTATAAGCTAAAGATTGTCATAGCACCCCGATCAACCTATGTAATAGGAGTGATATTTCACAAACCGTACCACTGACCCTTTGCCTTTTGTAACAGCACAAGTCAGGCCGCAATTTCTTAGCTCGGCGAAACTTGGGCATAGACTGACCGGGTGGTGCTTGATGCAATGACTGTGGCTTTGGCAGCGGCGGCGATCGTTACTGGGTCGTTTCTGCAGCGCGTCTCTGGCATGGGGGTTGGGCTGGTGGTGGGACCCGCCCTGGGCTTCCTGTTGGGACCCCAAATTGTGGAATCTATTCCACCAACGTAGTCACGCTGTTCTCGGCCCTGCTACTGCTGATTATCCGTTGGAATGACATCGACTGGATTCGCGCCACTTGGATCCTGGTGACCGGGCTTCCCGGAGCCCTGGCGGGAGCGTTATTGGTGAAATACATGTCCACCGCTTGGCTGGAAATCCTGGTCGGAGGGGGAATCCTGACCGCTGTTATGGTGACGTTTCTGGGAAAATCCGCGCAATCCAAAGACGGGCCCTGGCGTCGCGCAATGACCGGTATTGCCGGGGGAGCCCTGAACGCCACGGTGGGAGTCGCCGCTGCCGCCATGGTGCTCTATGCCCGCAAAGCCCAATGGAACCACCCCTCCTTTGGCGCCACCCTGCAGCCCATCTTCCTGGGTCTGGGAATATATTCAGTCGTTTCCAAATCATTATTCGGCGTCGTCGAGGTCGGCGGTCAGCTTCCGGCGTGGTGGTACCTTTTCGTAGCGGTGGCGATGGTGGGGATTGGAGCTACCTTGGGGACTTTTGCCGCCCGACGCATCTCCGCCCACCAAGCCCAGAAAGTCTCGGTGTTCCTGGCCGTCGCCGGTTCCCTGGTAGTACTGGCACGCGGCCTCATCACCCTGGCCGGTACCTTGCCGCTTTGACGACTACTACAACGCCGGCAAGGCGGGTAGAATGGAGAGGTTGAGTAAACGCCCAAAGTAACACCAGCCAGGAATGGAAGCCGCATGAACGTGAACGTTCCCCTGTCGATCCTCGACCTGGCGCGTACCACGTTAAGCGAAGTCACCCCCGCAGACGTCATCGCCCGCAGCGTGCGTCTGGCGCAAACCGCCGACCGACTGGGATATGTGCGGGTGTGGTACCCCGAGCACCACAACATGAACCCCATCGCTTCCTCGGCGACCGCACTGCTGATCCAACACATCGCCGCCAACACCCACCGCATCCGCGTCGGTGCCGGCGGCATCATGCTCCCCAACCACCCTCCCCCCTCATCGTGGCAGAACAATTCGGTACCCTCGAAACCCTGTATCCCGGACGCATCGACCTGGGGCTGGGGCGCGCGCCGGGAACTGACCCCGCCACCATGTGGGCGCTGCGACGAGACGCCCACCAGGCTGACCGTTTCCCAGAAAACGTCATGGAGCTGCACGGATACCTTTCGGATCACAGTTGCATCCCCGGAGTCGAAGCCTATCCGGGGAAAGGCACGAACGTGCCCCTGGTGATTCTGGGGTCTTCGCTCTACGGTGCACAGTTCGCCGCCCAGATGGGCTTGCCTTACTCTTTCGCCTCGCACCTGGCACCGGCCATGCTGCAACAGGCCGCGCAGGTATATCGCTCCGGCTTCAACCCCCAAGGGCCCCTGGCGCCACCCAACGCCCGTCCCTATTTCATCGCCGCGGCGAACGTGATTGTCAGCGACGACCAAAACACCGCCGATCTGCAGCATCACCTGGCCGAAGATCTGTGGCTGCAGTCCTCGCTGGGCAGGCAACGCCTCCTCAGCGCCGAGGAACTGGCGGTGGCGCGGCGCACCCCACAAGGTATCCAAGCCCTGGCGATGCTGGAGTGCAGTTTCGTGGGGACACGCGAAACCGTGGTGCCCAGGCTGAATGCCTTTGCGCAACAGGTACAGGCCGACGAACTCATCTTGGTGGCTATGGCGTACAACGAACAACAGAAACACCGCACCTTAGAGCTCCTCGCCCCGAACATTCAATACTAGGAGTAAAACCTGTGACCGACCCCGCAACCCCAGATGACGGCCTCGACGCGGCCGAAACCCAAACCCCGGCAACTGCCACCCAAGGGAACCTCGAACCGGACGACCTCGCCGCGGCCCGACCCAAAGACGAAACCCCGACCCCGCAACCGACCCCGCAACCGACCACAGAATCACTCTGGGTCGAAAAACCCCTGTCAGATAAGGAAAAACTGGGGATGAAACTGCTGCTAACAGTGGGGGCGATTTCCGGCGCGATTCTGATTTCCTCGGTGCTCATCGGCGTGTGGTACATGGCGATGCTCTGAGGCGCCGACGCAACCACCGCAGACCACCGACGCAACCTGCACGCCACCACGCGCCACCACGCGCCCTAAGTTACAGCTCTAAGTTGTGGATGTAGTCCACCAGCGCGCGGACCTCGGCGGGATCGGCCTCGGGAGGCAGAGCATCACCGCAGTTGAAGACGTGGGCGGGCGCGCACAGCCCCTGCGTCAGGATTTCTTGGGCCCGTTCCCGCATGGCGTCCATCCCCATAAAGAACACATTCGGGTCCAGGTTCCCCTGCAGCACCTTTTCCGGCGCCATCTGCGCGGCCTCGACCAGCGACAGGTCGATTCCCACCCCCAGCACGTCGACATAAGGCGCGATGGTACCCAACAGGTGATCAGCGCCAGGGTTGCAATAAATCTTGGTCACGTCGGGGAAAGTTTCGAAAATCGCACGCGCATAGGGTTCGGCCATAGCCTTGTATTCGCCCTCGGTCAGGATGCGCACCCACGGGTCAACCAGTTGAATCACCTCGGCGCCACCCTGAACTTGGGCACGCAAGAACTTGCGCATCAGCTGTTCACACCAGCGAATCAGCCTTTCCCAGTTGCGCGGCTGGGACTGCAGGAACACCCGAGTTTGCAGGTTTTGACTGAGGCGATCCGTACCTTCAACCAGGATCGAGGCGGTCACGAAAGGCGCAGCACCGACGGCAATCAGCACTGCTTCACGAGGCATCTGGGCGCGGATATGCGCCACGGTTTGGGTGACGCGATCCCAGTCTGGTTCGGGCAAATCCAAGATGCGCTCCACCGTCAAACCGGAACGCACCGGCAAAATCTTGTGTCCGTCGGGGCCGATGCCGCGTCTCCAGTTGATCCCCGCCATGCGCACCGCCAGCAGCACGTCGGGAAAAACACGGGGTCGCGTCCACGCCGAATTCCTCGATGGGGCGAATCGCGTCGCGCGCGGCCCGCACGGGGTCCAGTTTCCAATCCACGCGCTTTTCGACAGGCCATTCGCCCCAGTCCGCGGGTTTCTCGGTGACGGTCTGGCCCATGAACCACACCGGGGTGCGGTCGGGGCGCTGTCCGCGATAGGCCTGCCGCAACGGGGAATCGGGGAAGTTTTGGGTCGGGTCGAAGTTTGAGTTTTGGGTTGTGACAAGGTTCGAGAATTGGGTTTGGGCGAGGTTTGCGTTTTCAGTCCCGTCCAGAGTTTCGGTTTGGATCGGGTCGAGGACCTCGCACAGGCAGACACCAGGGGTGGTTGCGGGGTCGGCGATTGCGCACAATCCTGTTTCCTGCATAGGTAAAATTTACCACGATAAAACACAGTGCTGGAACATTTTTAGGGTTTCGCGAAACTGCCGTGGCTAACCGTTATCGAAACTGCCCTGACTTGGGGTTTTATCGAAAAACTAAATCGGCACCCCCGAACACGCCGATAGCGACGAAAACACCGCGGCCGACCTCGAACCGGAAATGAAATACGTAAGGCGCGCACTGAATAAAAGCGCTACTATTTTGATTTCTTTTCCAGCCACTCCACCACTCCAGCCGCGCCCGCTTCGCAAACCGCCAAAGTGCGGTAGAAACCTTCCTGACCGCCGTACCACGGGTCGGGGACGTCGAAGTCGCCTTCGGTTCTGTAGAAATCCGAATACTCTCCAGGCACCACACCTTCCCACAGCGCTCCCCCGGTACCGAAACACCCGGCCTCGGCCACCGGCAAAGTACCGTCGAATTCGCGCCACAGATGCAGCTTTTCCGCAGACAGCTCCAGGTCCTGGAGGCGGCGACGCAAGGTGCGGGCGTGGCCGACAGTCATGGCCAGGACCAGGTCGGATTCTCGCAGTTCCGCGTCGATCACGCGGTGTGCGCGGTGGTGCGAAGGCAGGGTGTAACCCCTTTGACCAGGGCGTTTTGGGCGCGGTGGTCGATGCCGTGGCCGTCTTCTTCGGCGGAAACTCCGGCGGAGGAAACCGCTATGTCCGCCCGGCCCGCTCGGCGCAAAGCTTCGCGCAAGACGATTTCTCCCATCGGGGAACGACAGATGTTCCCCGTGCAAACTACCAAGATCTGCATCTCTATACCTTTCTGTGGGTTTCGGCTGTGGGGGACCGCGGGTTACTGGCCATCACGGGTCGCGAGGAATTACGTCGAGTTAGGGCCCTTCGCGGCGGGCCGAGGCAGCAGGGCCAGCGCCACGAAACAGGCCGCCAGCACGCCGAAGCCCCCGCGCAGCCCGAAGTCATCCAGCAGCGCACCCAAGACCAGGGGCGACACCAGCGCGCCCACCCCGGACAGACCGCTGACGTAGACCGCGACAACCTGGGGCCGCATGCCGGGCAAAGACGAGAAATCCGTGGAAACTATGGGGTACAGGCAAGAAATCCCCAGTCCCGCCAAGCCCAGCCCGGCCACCACCGCCCACAGCTGCGGCACGTATCCGACCAGCAGAGTACCCACCAGACTCAGCACCGTGAAACCCAGCCAGGCCTGCGGTTTCGCTGCGATCGGTGCCCCCAAGGCGCGACCCAGAGTCATCCCTACGGCAAAGATGGTCGCCAGGGTCGAAGCCAGGGACAACGTAGCCCCGACCTCCACCAGCCGCGACACCGCCCAGGCGTAGATGGCGAACTCCACCGCGGCGACCAAGATGATGCGCAGCACTTGGGCGCCCAGCAAGACACGCGAGGGGCGCGGCCGGGGTGGAGGCGGAGTGTTCAAAGAGGTGTGGGTGTCGAGGGTTTCGGGCTTGGGTTTGAAGGCTTGGTGCAGTGGCAGTGCGGGGAGGCGCCAGGCCGATACCAGAGTGAAGAGCACGGGAATCAGGGAAAACAGCACGGCGAAACGACCGTAGCCGGGCAAGATTTTTTTCCGTCGCGCCGAAGAGCACGGTAGTTAGGATGGAAACCCCCGAAGCCACCGAAGTGGTCCACGCCAGATACTTGGTTCCGGCTTGGCCGGTGAAGGTGGCGGGGACCGCGGCGGAAATCAACCCGCCTCCCAGGCAGGCCAGCTGCGTCCCGACGATGGCGGTTGCAGCATTGGAGGCCCACAGCAAAAGCGGTATCCCGCACAGAATCAAAGCTGGCGCCAGGCGCAGTGACCACACCGGTCCGTTGCGCAGCAGCAGAGGCGCGGTCAGCCCTGCTACCACCATCGCTACTCCGTAGGCCGAACCCAGCCAAGACAGTGAAGCCGGGGAAACCTGGAGGTCGCGAGACAGGGTAGAAATCAGGGGCCCGGCAGAGGTTACGTAGAAACCCCCCATGGAAAGCCCCACGGCCATGAAAGGGAAAATCGCGCGTTGCTTGCGGTAGATCAGCGTATCGGAGTATTTCTGCACCCGCTCATTATCCCAGGTATTCGCGGTCCTGGGCGCGGGCACTAGGAAAGCTGGTCCTGGTCCTCCCAACGGTACATGGCACGAACCAAACCCACGGCCACCAGGATGATCACCACGGCGAAGGGCAGCGCCATGACGACGGTGGCGCTTTGCAGGACGGGGATTCCTCCGGCCAAAAGCATCGCGAAGGTCAGGACGCCGGTGGCCAAGGCCCAGAAAATCCGCAGGGCCGGGGCGACGGGGGCGTCTACGATTTCGCGGGGGGAATCACGATACGGGGGCTCATGCGCCTGCGCGACTTCCCCCCGAAACCGCAGTGGGCGCAACTTCCCCACCAACCGCCACCGCGGCGTCCTGGGCCGGAACCGAAACGGCGTCCTCGACCGGGACCGAAACGGCGTCCTGGGCATCTTCCTCTAAAGAACGCAGCAACTCGACCAGTTTCGGGTCGGCTTCGTCGTCGATCCACAGCGGGGTCGGGGCGGGCTCCGAGGAGAGCTCAGCCATGACCAGGGCACCGGAATCCGCGCTGGTAACATAGAACAGCACTCCGACCACCACCGCCAGCAGAGCCGCCACGATGCCGAAAGGTCGGTGCAACACCATGTCGAAAAGGCCCAGTTCGGGGTGGTCCGTAACCATTTGGGCGAAGTCCGCGCCACGGCGCGCATCCGGGCCGCGCACCAAGTCCAGAGCAGAGTTACCCATGACTCCCACCCAGATCACCACGAAGCTGAAGGGGATGAAGAGCGAACCCACCACGAATTGCCGCACGGTGCGGCCGCGGGAAATCTTGGCCAGGAACAGCCCGACGAAGGCCGCCCAGGTGATCCACCACGCCCAGAAGAACAAGGTCCAGGCGTTTAGCCAGGAATCGGGGCGGTTCCAGGCGAAAGTCTCGAGGGTCCAGGAAGGGAAGACCGCGACTAGGTCGCCGATGTTGCCGATGACGGCGTCCACCAGGAAGCGGGTGCGGCCCGTCACGAAGGCGAAGGCCGCCAGGACTCCGGCCAGGACCACGTTGGCCGAGCAGAGAAACTTGATGCCTTGGCTGATGTCGGTCAGGGCCGAAACACAGGCCAGCCCGATGCCTACCAGCAGCAGAGCCACTTGGGTGGGAAGGCCCGACGGCAGGCCGAAAACCACGTGCAGACCCGCGGATAACTGCACCACTCCCACCCCCAGGGAGGTGGCGATACCGAACATTCCCCCCACGATTGCGGCGGCATCCACCAGGTGCCCCCACCAGCCCTCGGCCCGGCGTCCCAGAACCGGGCGCAGCGTCGAACGCAGAGACAAGTCCTGGCCGCGGCGGAAGGCAAAATAGGCCAGCGACATCCCCAGCAGCGCATAGAGTCCCCAACCGTGCAAGCCGTAGTGGAACATGGTCCAGATCACGGCGTGACGCGCGGCGGTGATGGATTCGGGCGAGACTTGGGTGGGGTCGGGGGGAGTCAGGTATTGGCTGACGGGTTCGGCGATGGCGAAGAACATGATGTCGGTGCTGATGCCCGCGGCAAAGAGCATCGAAGCCCAGGACAGCAGGCTGTATTGGGGGCGCGAACCGTCGGGGCCCAGGCGCACTTTGCCGAAGCGCGACACGGCCAACAGCGCCACCACCACTAGCACCGCGGTGGCCAGCAAGATATAGGCCGAACCGAAGTAGCGTCCCGTCCATTGAACCGCCGCCGCGAAGAGGGCGGCGACTCGTTGTGCGCCAGGATTCCGGCCGCGGCCACCAAGGTGATTACGGAGGCGGAAAGCGCGAAAACCGGCCAGCGCAGGTTGAGGTGGCGCAGGCGCAGCTGGGCTTTGACTTGTTTGAGGCGCTGGCGGGCTTTCTCGGTGCGGGTGTGGTTGTGGGGGTGGGGGTGTTGGCGGTTGGGGTGCGGTCTGGCTTGGGCGCGTCCTGTGGCGACATAAGGGATACTTCCTGTTGGCTTTCCATGACAGTATATGCCCCCGCCGGGACACGACTGGGACGCAACCACCGGCCTCGACCGGCGAACCCACACTCATAGTGACACTATAACTATAAGTATCACTATCACTTTCAGTTTAGCTGAGGCGCGGAATGTATCGCGTGGATTTATGCCCTTGACCGCCCTGCATTTCCACGTTGCCGTTAAGGATTAAAGCGCGCAAGGTCCACCGCAGCTGCGCGACTTTCAGACCGGTGATATCAGACAATTCATTAATGCGCAGACCCTCGGGGTGGCTTTGTAAAACGGCTATCACCTGTGAACCGTGGCGGGTTTCGGTCGGGGCTGGGGAACTCGAGACAGCAGCAGTCGAACCAGATGTCGTGTCAGCCGGCCTCGAATCACTCACAGTCGAACTGGCGAGGGAATCGCGTCTGAAGTTATCTACTTCCAAACAATGGAGAGTGGTTTCAACAGCGGCGAAGGGCACCGGTTGATCCCGATTCTCCGGGCGCCACAGTGTCGCCGTGAACTGCACCCCCGTGTCGGTCAGTAGCGGAGTGGGCAGGCTGCGTTTTCGCACTTCGCGAAGCACTTCGGCCAGCCCCCCCACCTTCGCCCTCGATTACAGAAGCGTTATCGCTGGTGCGTAGGCGTTTCGCGATTTGGTACACGCGCTGATTCACCGCGACCTGGGAGTGTTCGACACTGCGGAGCTGCTCCAACGAAACACCGCGTAGACCACCAGGGCTCTGAATGAACAGCCGGTGAGGAGTCAAACGAATCTGGATCTGTTTGCCCGTTCCCAAGGTCTGCGGGCTCAAATCACGGTGCACCAGCGCGTTCGCAATCAACTCGCGGATGGCAGGCAGCGGCAATTCGGGAATAGTCTGCATGTTTCCGTCTTCGCGATAAGCCGAGACAGTGTCAAGATTGACCCGCACCCATTCCAGAGCTTCTTCCAACAACACCGGGATGGGCCCGCTGAAGTCACGTAAATTTCGGTTTCGAGCCTGGTTTTCTCCGCCGCGCAGCTGCACTGCTGCGGTGACGGTCAGGGCGGGATAGCGTCCCTGGGGATAGGCTCCCAAAGTGTAAAGACCGGCGATGGTCGGTGCCCCGGAACCTGCGATGACACTGGTGGCGCGCAGTATGTGGGCATCGTCGAAGTCGCGAAGGCGGCGGACCGATTGGCGCGTTTGCGCCAGATAGGCCTGGACCAAATCGTGGTCTAAGTCGGCCGAAGACAGTCCTTTCACCGCTAACGTGTCGAATTCGCTTGAGTCTGGGAACTGCAGTTTGGCCACTTCCAGCATCCGCAGTTCGTGTTCGGCCATTTTGTAATCTCCGTCGGATTGACGCAGATACGCGAAACCGCCTGTGGTAGCAGGTTTGTCTACCGTGCGAAGAGGCGCGACGTGCGCCACCAAGATGTCTTTGCCATCCAAAGTGAAGTCTGAAACTCAATGAGTGGTTCGGGTTTGACGGCGTTGCGAGTTGTAGAAGCTAAGCCCGCTTCGTACTTTGCGAGGTCGCCCACGCCGGTGGGAATGAACTGTCCACCGGCTTCGTCTACACCCAATATAATGGATCCACCCGTAGGCATATTGGCAAATGCGCAGATGGTGTCGCTGAGTTGCGGAAGCTGTTTTGACGCGCGCTTGACTTCCACAGTAGTAGTATCGCCTCTGCGCGCGCGCATTTCTTCGAGGATTTCAACGAAATCTGCTTTGGTCCAGTGCATAATGTAAGTCTAACACTATAAGTATCACTATGACTATAAGTATCACTATCACTTTCGCTTTTGGGCTGGGATACGGGTGTTACCTACGGGCTCGCGGGGCGGCGGGTTAGGTGGCGGGTTAGGTGGCGGGCAACTGCGCAGAGATTTCGAGCCAGACCGCGCAGTAGGCAAGGTGGTCAGATACGGGTCACATGACTGTAAAAGAGCTAATGTTTGAAGCCGCCACCCAGTTTTCTGGGAGACGGCTTCAAAAATGCTATTCGCGAGACAGTCCAGTAGGAATCCTTACTGGCGCGCATTGCGGATACGTGAGCCGATTGCACCCACCGCAAGGCCTACGAGTGCGATCGCAAGGTAACCCCAAATATTATCGCCACTGGTTTGAATGTTCTCTGGCGGTGCAGGAGTGTTTTCTGCAGTTAGAACGCTTTGGGCGTCGCGGCCAGAGATAATGTTGTCGATCCATTCGGCGGTGCCTGCAACTGTGGTGATTGCAGCACTAGGGGAGGGAAGGTCCGGATCCCCATTGGCAGTTCCAGCGGTAGCAAGTCCCGCAAGCTTTCCGTCGACAAAGAACGGGCCACCAGAGTCACCGCCCTGCATGCCAGCTCCAGAAACTGACTGCACATCCAAGATAGCGGTTTCGATCATAGGCTGTATGGAGTTGTCGGCTGGGACTTCCGACATCCCCTCAGGACTAGACTCGGTTTGGCCAGTTTCTGTCATTCCAGGTTTTGACTGTGGAGCCTGTGGCGGGGCAGTCTCTGTAGACACATCAGCGCCGGTAGATGCCTTGGAATCGGAAGGAGTTTCGGGAGCACTGGGCGTGTCAGAACCGGAAGGTGCGCCACCTAGTAGCTCTTTGACAACCATCTTGGCCATTGGTAGCTGTCCAGATCGTGCCATTGACGAGCTGCTACTCCAACCGTAAAGAGTTCCCGTCTGCCCTGGGGTCGGAATATCGTGGGAGATTTTTGCGGGGGTTGCGTTAGTCACTTTCTCAGTCAGGTGAAGTAACCCCGCGTCAGATGTGGGCGAAAGAGCCCAGGAATCAGCGTTGTAGACCTTTCCAGCGATGCGTGCCTGGGTGCCTTCATTGTTGACTGACTCTAGACAGTGGCGGGCTGTGAGTACCCACTGGTCGGCAACGAGTGTGCCCGTGCAGTCACCAAAGCTACCGATTTTGCCCATTTTGAGCGCGGCAACGGAACTGCTCTGCGCATTATCGGGCGCCGGATCTCCATCTTCGAGCGCGAGAGCCGGAGTAGCGGTCATTAGAAGGACGGCGCTGGCAATGGCAGCGACCGAAAAATGTGATTTTTTCACGGTTAATTCCCTTTCCTAGAAGGAACAATGGCCTTGATCGTGGTGGCAACGAGTTTCTCAGCAGGACCCTGTCCTGCAAACTTCTTCCAGAGGCTGGCTGCGACGAGGAAGAATACGATGAAACCGATTGCTGACAAAGTGGAATGCAACACGACATTTTGCTGCCAGTAGAAAGCGGTGAGAATGTGCAGAATGTAAATGGTTAGCGACATTGTTCCCATGGCCGCGAAAGGATAGGCCACGATTCGAGAGTGGTCTCCTACAATCAGGCACAGGTGAATCACTACGGCTGCAACGGCAACGGAGAGGATAACTTCGCCTACGACGCCGGTGTGACCGGTAAAGCTGAGCCAGCTGGGAATGTCTGGGTCAAATCGGAAGTAGATGCCGATACCAGCGATGACAACACTGATAGCGGTTACGATCCAGCTCAGTCGAGTGTTAGGGTTGCTGTTCTCATCGGGGTTGCGCTGTAGTCGGCCGCGCAGGTACACATCGAAAAGAAGCATGCCACCGATGAAGTATGCAATCCATGCCAATAGCGGATAAATCTGTGGCAGTTCGATGGGGGCGTAAACGATTGTTGCGGCGATTGTGGCGGCAATAAATAGACCGAGCCTCCACCACGTTCCCAATGCAGGCATCCAGGAAACTAAGATCATTACCAGGCCCATTACGACGAGGACCACTTGGATTTGTCCACCCACGGGCAGTAGTGCCAGGCCGATGAGGATGATTAAAGCGCCTCGGGCTATCAGCCGCAAGAAAGTGGTGCTGGTGTAGTTTCGTCCAATAATCATCATCGTCGCGCCGGCGATGATGGCAACTAATGATGCGGGTAGGCCAGAGAGTATTACTTTGGTACTCCAAAGTAGCGAGGCCATATGGATAACTATCATTCCGATGATCGCGAGTGAGCGCGCTACATCAAGCCCCACGATTCGTGAAGGTTTAGACACTCAGTTTCCTCCTTGACTAAGACTGAAGCGTAGCGGGTTTTGTTCCGCTTCTTATACGGGCTCAGCGAGCAGACCCGGGTTTGATTATACATATCGATGATGTCGGCTGCAGTGCGGTATCCGAGCGCTTCGTGTAGGCGCTCATTGTTCCACCAGTGCACCCATTGGAGGGTGGCGATTTCCACGTCTGTCAGTGATGCCCAGGGGTGGGAGCTGTATACACGAAGCCGGAAAAACACTAGAAATTCAAGGAAATATATTGGTCGGGGTCGCCGCAACTCGCTGCGCTCGCGCCCCCCCCAACACAACCACCACAAAGCAGGAAATACACTAGAAATTCAAGGAAATATATTGGTCGGGGTCGCCGCAACTCGCTGCGCTCGTTGCGTCCCCCTCCCTCGCTCGCACCTCGTCGGAAACCTGCGGTTTCCACGGGTGCTCGCTCGGTCGGGGTGGCGGGATTTGAACCCGCGGCCTCTTCGTCCCGAACGAAGCACGCTACCAAGCTGCGCCACACCCCGTGTGTTAGCAACCCCATGAGTATAGCGAAAAGCGCCGCGGCATACCAAAGCAGCTACTAACTCAAACCCAGAATATATGCCTGAGGCGGACAGAACACCCGTAAAGGAGTAAAGTACGAAGTCCCCAAACCCGGACTCACCGCAACAAACGTCCGCGACACACCCCACGGACCTCGACCCGGGACACCCCCACAGGAGCCCTCGACCCCTACCCTGGCGACGTCCTCGACCCGGGCCACGTCCGCACCCGCACTCACCGGCGGCCACAAAAACACCCCCGAAGCCTGGCTCGGCGGCAGGTCGCAGTTCGACACCAGGGCCCGGCCACCCGGCAGGCACACCTGTCCACCATGAGTATGTCCGCAAAGCACCAGGTCAGCGCCATCAGCGGCGAATCGATTCAACACGCGCGAATACGGGGCATGGGACAGACCCAGGCGAATCACCCCGTCTGGCTTCGGGACCGATTGCGGAGCAACCACCGACTGCGTCGCCGTGCCGGGACCTGCCGGAACCGGGCCGAAATCCGGGCCAAAACCGACGTAGCGGTCGCGGCGAATGTGCGGGTCGCAAACTCCGGACAGCTCCAGCGAAACCCCGTTGACCTGCATCGACGTGCGAGCATTGTTCAGATCCGCCCACCCGGAATCCGCCAGGAAGGCACGCAGATAGCGCCCGAAACTGGGGTCCAGCACCGCCTTGTGCGCGCCGCGGCTGGGAGTTCGACGCAGATAGCTCAGCGGATTGCCCGGCCGGTTTTCATAGAAATCATGCGAGCCAAGCACGAAAGCGCCGGGCATCCCCGTTTGCGCGAAGGGGCGCAAAGCAGCCTGGGCCAAGTAGCGATCGCCGTAGAAACTCGAGAGCATATCGCCCGTCACTGCGACGAAATCGTAGTCCTGCCCAGCGCGACTCGCCAGCCACTGCAGCCATCCGACCAGGTCCTCGCGGCCACGATAGAAATGTGTGTCGCTGAGGTGCAGGGATGCGCAGGCGCGGGTGATGGGGTGGGGTGGGGGTTGGTTCGAGGAGGGCAGGTGGCTCGAGGGCGAGGTGCGAGGTCGCTGCTTTGGCAGGGGTTGAGGAGTAGATGGTTAGGGGTTGGGGGACGGGTTGGTGAGGTTAGGTGGGAGATTGAAAGTGGCGACTCGGTACGCATGCGCGGCTCGGATTGCCGTGTAGAGAGTTACCAGAGCCAGGGCGAAAGTTGATGCCGCGAGTTTTCGACTGCGGCGCCACAGTTTTGCGGCCAGGGTGGCGGAGCTGGGGCCCCGGGATTGCAGCGGTAAAGAGTCAGGCGGCACAGTCATGTTCCTAGCCTAGGGGCGTGACGAGCAGCCACAAAACCCCACGCAACACTCCCCGATTTGCAGGGCGCCGCGCGCAACAAGCTGTCTGCTTTCAACACATCTTGGTGCTCCTTGACGAGAAAGGCGAAAATCGGTCTTGCAGTTTTACTTTTTCCTGACTAAGGTTTTAATTACTAGCTCAACTTTCCAGTCCTGACCGGAGAAAGATAAATATGGGAGTCAATGAAGACCAAACCTGGGCAGCCCAAGCACTATGCGCCTCTGCACCCCCGGATCAACTATTCGTGCAAGGAGCGGCGCAGCGTCAAGTCCGAAACATCTGCTTCGGCTGCCCGGTTCGCATAGAGTGCCTGGCCGACGCCCTGGATTCCCGCGCCAGCTATGGCGTGTGGGGCGGCCTGACGGAACGGGAACGTCGCGCAATGTTGCGCCGCTACCCCGAAGTCAGCTCCTGGGAAACCTGGCTGCGCGAATCTGACGACGTCCTGGCCGCCGAACTGCGCTCCAAGCACACCCCGCACGTGTTGGCTCACGCCCGCACCCCGCGCAAACCCAAGGCCGTCACTGAGTAATCGCCCCCCCACTGGAAAACGTAGAATACACACATGACTAAGTGGCAGTATCTGACGGCGCCGTTGATGGTGCACAATACCAAGCAGATTTTGGATGGATTCGGCGAGGACGGCTGGGAACTGATTACGGTTATTCCCGGTCCCGGCGGGGGCGACTCGCTGGTGGCGTACTTTAAGCGCCCCATCGAATAACCCAGATTCGTTTAGCAGCGGTGCGCGGCCCCGCAACGAAAAGCCGCGCCGCGAACCTCGACCCGGGCCTAAGCACCCAACCGCACCCCGCGCACCGGACCTCGACCCGAACCTCGACCCGAACCTCGACCCGGGCCTAAGCACCCAACCGCACCCCGCGGCGAAATTACTGCGCGCGAGCCGCTAAACGCGCGGGATCCAGGATTACCAACATGCGGCGCTGCTGCATAATCCAGCCGCGATCCACGAAATCCGAAAGCACTTTGTTCACGGTTTCGCGCGACGCTCCAGCCATCGCCGCGATTTCGCCCTGCGTCAGACCTCGGGGCAACTGCGTGCCGTGGACCGTGGTTTGCCCGAAGCGCCGCTGCATATAGACCAGCGCCGCCGCGATTCGACCCGGCACATCCACGTCGCGCATCAGCACGGCATCCTGGTACAGCTCGATGCTTTGCCGGCCAGCGCCCGCATCAAAGTCAACTCGGCTTCGGGACGCGTCGACAGGTAAGTGCGCACGTCAGAGAGCAGCACCCAGGATATTTCGACCGGTTCAACGGTGGTGGCGGCGCAGAACCACTGCGCCGGGCGGCCGTGAGTCAACGCGTTCGCCCCGAACACATCACCCGGCCCCAAGATGTCCAGCAAGGTATCGCGGCTGACGGAGGAAATGCGCGTCAACTTGATTTTCCCCGAATGCAACAGATATACCCGGTCCTGGGGGTCGTCTTGGGCGACCAGCTGGAACTTCGGTTCGAGGGTGGTGCGGTGGGTCCGGTCAACCAAACCTGGGGCGATGTAATCCACCCAGATCTGCCCAAGTTATAGGCCGAAAGCGTAGGCATGGCTCAGACCTGTTCGGTGCCCAGGGCTTTGGCCAGAGCACGTTGCGAAATCTGGTCGGTGCGGCCGCGGCGACGCGCGCTGTGGCCGACCAGGCCGACCAGCAGCAACACCACTCCGATAACCAACAACTGCCCTGAAGCCGCCGCGGATTCCACAATCTTGCTCAGGGCCTGGATCGGAGTGATGGTAGAGTCGGCCATCCAATCCAAAGTCGGTTCCACCTGCGGTTTCACCCGCCCCGGCGCAAAGACAAAGAGCCCGCCGACCACGGTGACCAGAGCCCCGGTCACCCACATCCCCAGCGAGGACAGCCGCACTACCAAGCCGGTCAGCACCAGCAGCACCAGCCCCATCCCCAGGAAAATCATGCCTTGTACCGAGTAGGTCCCGCTGGCCCACTGGCTGGCGCGCCCGCCATAGAACAGGTGCGCGGACTGCATCAGGAAGGCCCACGCGAAAGGCAATGCCACCACGCTGAAGAACAAGGAATAGAAGTGCGCCGCCGCGCGCGAAATCCTGGCGGGCTTGATCGAAGCCCCCTTCCAGCAGAGTTGCCTCGGAAATCTGGGGGTCGTCGTTGCCGATCAGCTCGGGTTGGCGCGGCTGCCACTTCGGCTCGGCGTCGTTGGTGGGGGTTTCGGCACCCGTTGTCGCCCCCGGTCGGGTCCCCTCGGCCTCGAACACGGATTTGCGCCGCACTACGGTCGCCTCCAGGTCGTCGGTGGGGGTTTGGGTTTGGGCCGCGGCGAGGTCGTCGTTTTGAGGTTTCGCCGAGGTTTGGTCCTGGGCGAGGACGGGTTCGGCGGTTTCGCTGGGGGTTGCGGTGTTCTCCTGTGCTGCTCGCGGGACGGATTCCTCGGGTGCGGGGCTTTCCGACTTGTCTGCGGTCTGGGAAGAGGGCTGGGAGGGGGGCGGGCTGGGTTGCGTCACTCGGTTGAGTTTCGGACGCGGAGTCTTCCGCCGCCACCACGGGTTCTTGTGCCGGAGCCGAGGAGCTTTCTCCCTGCTGCTTCTTTGCCGGCTTCCCGTCTACCACGGTTTCTTCACTGAGGAAAGTGGACCAGGCCTGCGTCGAGGTGGCGCTGATGTCTTCCTCAAAGAATTTTGCCTCTGCTGTCTGCGACTCGGCCGCGGATGCATCCAGATCAGCGGCCGCATCGCCAGCACCGGTAGCCGCAGCACCTGCCAAAGCCGCGGCGTCGGCGGTCTCCTCTACAGGCGCGTCTACGGCTTCCTCTCCGGGTTCCTTCATGGCCTCGGCCCAGGCCGTCGCCAGATCCGCAGGGGCTTCAGGCAAAGACTCCTCGCCTTCGCTCTTCAAGAAATCCGGCATCTCTTCGTTATTCTTGTCGCTCATCGTTCCATCCTTTTCTGGCTCGTTCTGAGACAAAAATAACCCAGCTACCGCACCGAACCGGCCAGGACTTGCCGAAAAGTCCGGAATTTGTGAAATCCGTCACACTTCGTTTTCACCACCCGCAGCCCATCCCAGCCAGTCCAGTCAACCCAGTCCAGCAAAACCCAACAGGCACCCAAACTTCAAGCAACGCGCAAGAAAACCAAAGCCCCGCAATGAAAATCAAGAGTTAGCCGCAGCGATATCCGCCATCTCGTCTTTGCGTCCGGACTGGCGGCACCAGTAAAGCGTCATGCCGCAAGCCAAAAGCACCCCGCCGAAAGCCGTGAGCGGACCGCCCGAAATCGACATTGTGGCGGTGAGGTGTTCCGCCAGGAAGTCCACCAGCTGCTCGGACCATCCCGAAGTCGCGGCATCTCCGAAGGACAGGACGATACCTGGAATGACGCCGCAAAAGATACCGCTGAAGAACAGTCCGGCAGCGGACCTCGAACCGGTATAAACCGCGATGAAAAGCAGCACGATCCCCAGCAAAGGCAGGCCGTAAGTCAGCGCCGTGGGGAGGTCCGCGGTGTGACCGGCAGCGCCCGTGATGACGGCCAGCCGGTCATGCAGCGGAATCAGCGCCAGCATGCCGCCAATCACACAGAAAACCGAAACCAACACCGAGACGATGTGGGCCTTCATGCGCGAAGGCGGGGCGACGGGTTCTCCGGGGGAACGGTCGACGCTCTCCATCAGGAGGTATTCACGTTTGGCGTAGTCGCGGCCTTCCATATAGGCGACCTGCGAGGCCAGCGAAGCGCTGACCATGATGATGGCCACGGTCGGGAACAGACCCGAGGCGGTGAGGGTAGACAAGGACCGCAGGAATTCCCACCACAGCGAGTCGTCGCTGACCCCGGTCAGGGAGTCGTTGTGGCTGGCGACCAAGGAACGAATCACACTGGCCAGCGCGGTAAACCCAACCGGCCACAGCGCGGAAACCGCCCAGGAAAGCGAAGAATAATAGCCGGTCACCACCCCGGTGACCGCCAGCATAGAGATACCCGCGGCTATCTCGAAGATCCCCAACAACACCGCGGCAATCGAGCCGTTGTAGCTGGTTTCCATGATGGTGCTGCATCCCCAAATCAGGAAAATCATGGCGATGGGTGCAACGAATACCCCGGCGAGGATGCCGATGAGGTTAGAGCGCAGGGTCGAGGGCGGGGGTTTCGGGATAGTTGCGGCAGCCGCGGGTTTGGATTGGTCGCGACTGGGTATTTGGAGGTTTTGGGTTTGGGTTTGGGGGTCGAGGACGGCGCTGTCGAGGACGGCGCGGGGGGCGGTGGCGGGGGTGCTTGCGTCGGCGGCGGGAGCCTCGTGCGGGGTGAGGCGACGTGAAGGGTACTGCACCGTGGCGGGAGTTCGCGGGTGGGTACCGGCTTCAACGTGGGGCTGAGCTGGGGCTTCGGGGAGGGATGCTGTCCGGCGCGGCGCTGGGCGCGGCTGGGAAGGACTCGCGCCTGCGGGGGTTCCGCAGGCACACCGGGTTGATTCAGGGGCGGGAACTTGGGGCTGCGACTCTGCTTCGGACATAGGGGCATTCTATAACGCCTGGTAATTTTTCGGGCCAAAGCCGGGGTTCAACTTCGGGAAAGTAGTGGATATTTCGTTGCTATAGCTGGTTTTTCGAAAGTTTTCCACAGATTTTCGGATTGAACGCGAAATAGGCTGAATTCACATCCTAGAAATTTTTCGCATGGGGGATTCGCGGGGCTGGCGAAAACTGGAGCCATGAGCCAGGAAATGAAACTGTTTTGCACCCACCAGGACCGGGCATTGATTCCAGCCATGCAGAGTTTAGCGGCAGTGGCGGGAATTAAATTAGAGGTGGTCGACTTTCCCCTTCTCTATCACCGCCCGAACTATGACGATTGCTGGTCTGAGGGAGAGCCGGGGACTCCCCCAGATGACTACCCCCTGCCCGACGTCGCGTCTTACGGCCTCGACAATGGTCAAACCTGCTTCGCTTCCCTGCCCGCACTGCGGATGTTGCCGAACTTGGCACCCTACGCCATCCCGGTTCTCTATAACGGACAAAACCTCAGACATATTGAAGGTCAAAAACACGCACCGCTATTCCTCCCCCAGGACGAGGCACAGATCATCAGTTTGATGACTCTGCCCGGATCCCGTTCTTCCCCCAAGTACAGACGGACCGAACCGGGACGGATTATAGAGGTGCGCGGGGTTTGTAACGGGGTCTCCACCACGCCGGTAGCCGCACTTTTAGCCGCCACCTTCGCCTCCGACCTCGACCCGGGAAAGGCGGGGGAACGCGCCACGGAACCACCACACCTACCTCGAGTCTGCCTGGTCGACATCAGCGGCAGTCACGTACCTTACCGGCACTATTTCGCCACAGGTGAGGATGCGGGGGTGACTTGGGCGGATTTGTGCCAGCCGGGACAGGTGCTGGGTTCGCGCCTGGCCCAGGCCTTGCCGCGATGGCAGGGGGTCTCGTATCTGTCCGGGGCTGGGTTCCTGACCCAGATTCCTCCCAACCAGATTGATTCGATGATTCGGACTTTGCGGGGTTGCTTCGACTTCGTGGTGCTGGATCGGGGGTCTATGGGGCACGTGGTGGTTTCCGAGGGCAGCGACAACGAAGTATGGGTGTGTAACTGCACCTTGGAATCGCTGTTTGCGTGGAAAGAAGTCTCGGTCAAACGAGGGAACTTGGTGCTGTGGCCCGAAGGTCCAATCCCGGTGTCGCAGATGGTACAGGCCCTCAGGGGGCGTGGGATTCAGCCAGTGGCTCTGGGGGCAAAACACCGTTACGCCAAACAAGTGGGGCGCGACGGTTTTTTGTGGCCACCCCCAAAGGACTGTCGGCGCGGACTGGAATACATGATAGAGCATCTGCGAGTGAAGGAGGCGTCATGGATGTAACTCAGATTCGGCGCTGTGTGGCGGGCGGGACGGATCCGGCTCAGGCCTATCTGCAGCTGGCACCGGCGACGCAAACCACTACGCAGTTGGCCGCTGGGGTCAGGGCCTTGCGGGCGAGTCTCGAAGGGGTGGATGGTCCGCTGCTGGAGTTGCTGCAAACTCCCGGAGTCACTGATGTCTTGGTGAACTCCGAGTCCGAAGCCTGGATAGATGCCGGGCGTGGTTTAGAGCCAGTGGCGGGGTTCTATCTAGAGGGTGGCGCGGCGCAAGTGCGAAACAGCGCGGTGCGGATGGCGGCCGCCGCGGGACAGCGACTAGATGACGCCACCCCGATTGTGGATGCCACTTTGCCTTCGGGGGTGCGTCTCCACGCGGTACTGCCACCACTCAGCGGGATCTGCACGGTGATTTCGCTGCGAATCCCGGCGCCTTCGACGCTGTCACTAGAGGAACTGGTGCAGGGTGAAATGATGCACCCGTGGATGGGCCACGTGCTGCATTGCCTGGTGCAGGCTCGGGTTTCCGGGATTATCTCCGGGGCCACCGGCACGGGGAAAACCACTTTGCTGGCGGCTTTGTTGGGTTTGGTTGATCCGGCCGAGCGGCTGATCTGCATCGAAGAAGTTTCCGAGTTGCGTCCCCAGCATCCCCACGTGGTGCACCTCCAGGCGCGTGCGGCCAATGTGCAAAACGCTGGGGCCGTGTCGATGTCTGACCTGGTAAAGGCGGCGATGCGGATGCGTCCGGACCGCCTGATTTTGGGCGAGGCGCGCGGCACCGAGGTACGCGAGATGCTGTCCGCATTGAATACTGGGCACCAGGGGGGGTTGGGCTACAGTTCACGCAAACTCCGCTGTAGAGATCCCGGCGCGCCTCGAGGCCCTGGGGGCTTTGGCGGGGATGTCGCGCGCCACGGTTTGCGCCCAAGCACTGCCGGCTTTCGATGTTTTGGTACAGCTGCGCCGCGAAGTAGAGACTCGCGCCGATGGTTCGACTCGGGTAACGCGACGCGTGACGCAGTTGGCCCGGCTTTCACGCCGGGAAAACGGGGACCTGGGGGCGGTACCGCTGTTGGATGTCTTGGCAGATAACCGAATGGTGTTGCATCCGCCCTGGGGGGATTTCGCCTCTAGTTTTGACCTGCCTGAAGCCCCGACTGACCTGTTGGTGCGGGGGGAAGGCGCGGAAAGCGAGGCCCCGCAGATGGCGGAACTACCTGAGAAAGAGGACTTTCCCCCGCCTCCGCCACCTACACACCCAGGCGGCGTATCCGGGGGGGCGGACCTCGAACAGGGGCCAACCGCGGCGCAGCGCGTAACCCCGGCGGAAACCGCAGGGCAGAATGCTTCGGACGCGCTGGTGTTGCCGCAACTTGAGATGAGCCGTCGGCTCAGTCGGGGGGTGAGTGATGGAATTCGAACAGAGTTTCGCTCTGGTTCTGGCGGTTTTTCCTGCTGTTGGCCGCAGGGGTGATGGCCGGGGTTGGATCGAGGATGCGCCCGGTATCGGATGCGGAGGGAGGGACTCCGGGCGAGGTTCCGGGGGTGGGCGAAGTGCCGACGCCGGGCCTGGTGCTGGGGGTGGCGGTGTGACGTCGAGGTCGGGAAAGGAACGCGTCAAGAGACACACCTGGAAACAGCGGCGCGCAGCCGCGGCCACACGGCGGGAACTTGACGTGGGGATGTTGTGCGCCGAGGTCGCCACCCGCCTGGAATCCGGCGCCAGTTTAAACAGCGCCTGGCAAGACAGTTTGGAGCGGGTTTTCCCCGGCCTGAACTTGAGCCAAGTTCGTGACTTCGTGAAGGGCGAGGACGCCGACAAAGAAGGCAATCCGCTCTACGGCTTGAAACATCGGCGTGACGTGGCTTCCGCTCTGCGCGGAGTGCTGGTTGCCACCGAAGTATCGACGCAGGTCGGGGCGCCTTTGGCGCAGATCTTGAACCGGGTGGCGGACGGCATCAGCGACACTATGGAAGCCGCGGCGAGACGCCACGCGGCCCAGGTCGGGCCCCGCGCCAGTGCCAAACTGCTGGGAGTCCTGCCTATCGCCGCTCTGGGGATGGCGAGTCTGGTCGGGGTTGACGTGGTGGACTTCGCGACTTCCGGGGGGCTAAACACCGTCTTGATCGTGGTGGGAGTGGTGCTGATGGCGGCGGGAAACCTGTGGAGTGTCTGGATGATTCGTCGCGCCGAAGGGATGCTTCCTCGTGGCTTGGACCCCACTTTAGCTATGGACATAATCGCGGCCTGCCAACAAAACGGTATCTCGCTGACCGCAACTCTCAAAGCGGTTTCTCAGGCCAGCGAAGAACCCGACCTTTCGGTAGTGGCGCAAATGTTGCTGCTGGGGGCCTCGTGGGAAGAGGCCTGGGCCGAGGCGGATACGAAGTGGCAGGGACTCAAAGCCGTGCTGCAACCGGCGTGGGAGCAAGGCGCTTCCCCAGTGCCGCTGCTGCTGCGCGGGGCTTCGCGGACGCGAAAACGCCACACCCAGGCAGCCATCGCGGCAGCCGAAAAACTGGGGGTGCGCCTGGTGATTCCCCTGGGGGTGTGTTTGCTGCCGGCCTTCTTCGTGCTGGGCATTGTTCCCGTGGTGGTCTCGACGGTACAGGACCTCATCAGCTAGGTACCGACACTAAATCTTCCCTGCCGAGAGGCGGGGTGGCTGGGGCAAAAATGTCTCAGAAACTATTAGAATGGAGAAACAATGAATAATCTGAAGCAAGGTTTGCTGGCCTGGAAAGAACGCTTCGTGAAAGAAGAAGACGGGATGGCGACGGCGGAATACGCCATCGGCACCGTAGCGGCGGCGGCTTTCGCCGGGTTGCTGCTGCTGGTGATTCGCGGAGGGGACATCCAGGGCCTGATCACTTCCCTGATTCAATCCGCACTCAAGGTGTCCTGATGCCGTTGCGGACCTGGAGGGAATGCCTGCGGTTGCGACGTGCAGCCCGGCTTCAGACCGAGGCCAACCAAAAGTCGGCCCGGTCCGAAGCCGGCATGGCCACCGCGGAACTAGCTTTGAGTTTTCCCGCAGTGATACTGGTGCTGGTGGCTCTGGGACTGACCGGGGCGGCGGGCATGGGACAAGTACAAGTCAACGCCGCGGCCCGGGCCGCCTGTCGTGCCGTCGCCATCGGACAGAGTCCCGCTGAAGCCAGCGCCAAGAGTCAAGAATTGATTGGCGGGCAAGGCAGCATCCAAATCAGCGTGAACGCCACAGACATCCAGTGTCGGGCCCAGCGCAAACTCACCGGTTTGATGAGCCTGGCTGGTTTCACAGTGTCATCCCAGGCGGTGATTCCTCGTGAAGACTCTTGGTAAAGCCACCCTCTTGGAGGTGCGGTCACGGGTTTCCGACACCCGACATGCTCCCGGCCCTCACCCCTACTTTCCCAAGTGGAAGCAGGAGCGCGGATCAGGAACCGTGCTGGCAATCGGATTGATTCTCTTCGCCGGGGCCTTGATCTTTGGGGTAGCACAACTCGGGGTCGCGGCGGCGGCCAGTAGCGCGGCCCAAAAGGCATCTGATCTGGGTGCCATTGCCGGGGCTACCGAAACACTCAGCGGAGGAGATGGCTGTGCGAAGGCTCGCGAATATGTCAGCAAGAACGGCGCCTCTATTCGCAGCTGTGAGGTCGAGGGTTGGATGGTGAAAGTCGAGGTGGAACGCCACATCGGCTTCGGGCTGGTGAAAACCGCACGAGCGCACGCCCGGGCCGGACCCGAGTTCGCCCGCTGAGGGTACGGGAACTGATGTGGGGATGCAGTGGGAACTATTGCGATAGGCAGTGTGGGGGGGGGGTTGGCGTCGGAGTGGGAAAAGACCGCGGGAAAACATGGAATAATGAATGTCCGTGAGCAAAACAGATAATTCCTCGTCTTCCACTCCCGACGCGCCCCGCACCCACCTGGAGCGCCGCCTGACCAGCGGACAGGTCTCGATGATTGGCCTGTCCGGCGCCTTGGGCACCGGCCTTTTCTTGGGTTCGGGCAGCACCATCGCCTTGGCCGGACCTGCTACCGTGGTGTCCTACCTGCTGGCAGGCCTGATGGCTCTCTCGGTGGTGTGGGCTCTGGCCGAGATGGTCTCGATCTACCCCATGCCGGGGGGGCACGGCGCCATCGCCGCGGCCCTGCTGGGCAAGTTCGGGGGCTTTGTGGGACGCTGGAACTTTGCCATCACTATGCTCACCGCCGTGGGTGCAGAAGTCACGGCCTCGGCAGTCTATCTGCGCCACTGGTTCCCCAGCCTCTCGGTAGGTATGGGAACCGTGTTGTGCTCGCTCTTCATCGTGATTCTGAACCTGGCAACCGTGCGGCTCTATGGCGTCACCGAATACTGGTTCTCGATGATCAAAGTCACCGCCATCGTTGTTTTCATCCTGATGGGTCTGTCTCTGATCACCGTGGGGTGGTCCGAAGACACCCCCGCGGTAGGCTTCGGTCACCTGGTGAATGACGGGGGCTTTGCCCCGATGGGAGTCAGCGGCATCCTGCTGGCAGCCTGCATGGCAGTATTCAGCTTCGGCGGTATCGAAAACGTCTCGGTGGGGGCAGCGGAATCGGAACATCCGGAACGCGACATTCCTCGCGCGGCCAAGTCCATGATTTGGCGTCTGGTGATTTTCTATCTGTTGGCCGTCGGCGTAGTCGTCACCCTGCAGTCCTGGAAAGATACCGTGGCTTCCAGCGGCAACATGGAATCCTCTCCTTTCGTCAAAGTCATGGATATGTCTGGGGTTCCCGCCGCGGGGCACATCATGAACGCGGTGTTGCTGGTCGCGGCTCTTTCCAGCGCTAACGGTTGCCTCTATTCGGGTTCCCGCATGATTCACTCGCTGGCCCTGGACAAGATGGCACCGGCTTTTGCGGCCCGCACCGCCTCGAACGGTTCCCCGCGCGGAGCCGTGGCCATGGCAACCGTGTGTTTCATCGTGGCTTCGGTGCTCTCTATCGTGTCTCCGGATTCGGCCTTCCTCTACCTGTACGGATGCGCCATCATCGGGATCTTGATTACCTGGGTCATCGTGATGCTGACGCACCTGAAGTTCCGCCCGCTGTTCAAGAGCCAGTTCCCCGACTATCGGGCACCGGCCTACCTGCGCGGGGCACCCGGAACCAACTGGGTAGTGATTGTGGGTTGCGCGGCGGTGTTCTTGGCGCTGCCTTTAGCCGGAATGACTTTTGTTTGGTACGCCGCCATTCCCTACGCCATTATTCTTCTGGGGTCCTATTACCTGCTGTCGAAGTTCCGCGACTTGCCCGAACCCACCCCGCTGCACGAAGGGCACATCTCGCAGCTGGGTCTGCCTAGAAACGAAACCACAGACTGAGACCCCCGGGGATTCCTCGACTCTACAGGCGCGACACCCTCGCGGATGTGCGTATATTCAAAGACACGACTATACCCTCAGGCGCGGCGCAGTCGCAGCGAATTGCTGACTACGATGACCGAGGATGCCGCCATGAAGGCCGCGGAAACCATCGGGTTCAGCCAGCCCGCACCAGCCAGGGGAATCAGAATCAGGTTGTAGCCAAAGGCCCATCCCAGGTTCTGTTTGATGATGCGCAAGGTGTGTCGCGACAGGTCGATTGCACGCATAATAGCCAACAGCGAAGGATTCACTAAAGTCACGTCCGCCGCGCCGATGGCCGCATCCGTGCCGGAAGCCAGAGCTATCCCCAAGTCAGCGGCGGCCAAGCAGCCGCATCGTTTACGCCGTCGCCCACCATCGCCACGGATTTGCCTTGAGACTGCAATGAACGAATGTAGTCGATCTTGTCCTCCGGGCTGACCTGGGATTTCACCTGGGTGATGCCGGCGGCGCGGGCCGCCGCAGCACCGGGGGCGGGTTGATCACCGGTCAAGAGATGCGTCTCGATTCCCGCTTGGTGTAACTGGGAAACCATGTCGCGAGCCTCGGGTTTCACCGGGTCGTGCAGGGCGAAAACCGCCACTATCCGCGCCTTTAGCAAGCCGCCCTCGACCAAGGAGGAACTCCAGGAACCGACATCCGAAACCGACGCGGCCCCAGCCGAGACGGCCTCGACCCGGGCATCCCCACCCGGCTGGGACTCGGAACGCAGAGTCGCGCCGTAACCGGCCTTTTCTACGGCTTTAACCAAGGAATCTACCGAGACCTGCGTCGGCGCCATCACGGTGGCCATCTCGAGAGGCAGATTCACGGTAGCGGAAACGCCCTCGACGCGATTGAGCTTCTTTCCACCCGCGCCACGCAAGAGGCACAAGTCATACCCGAGATAGCTAAAGTCACTTCGCGCAGCGAGGGGTCATCTTGGGTTTGCCCTGCTTTAGGGGATTCGAAATCGGTACTCTGGGCCGCTGTGGCGGCGGGGATGCCGGATACCGAGTCCGACCCGCTCCAGCCCGAACCCAGGGCCAAAACCACGGTGCTTTGCCCGGCTTGGGCGGCGTGGTCCAAAGCCTGGCGCAACGCGGCGGGAAGCTCGGCGCCCATCTGTTCCAGCCACCCCGGTTTACCGATGGCCACTGCCTGGCCTTCCACCACACCTCCCGCACCTTGACCGGGGAAGGCCCGGAAAGCCTGCACCTCAAGCTTTGTTGGCGTCTGGGTCGCGGCCTTCACCAAGCCGGCCGCGATGGGGTGTTCGGAATGGGTTTCGAGGGCGGCCGCCAGTTCCAGCGCCCGGCTTGCGTCCAGCGAGTCGCGACGTTCCAGACCCTCGCCCTCCAGTTCCCGGCCGCCCTCCAGTTCCCGGTCACTCTCTGGCTCCGCAACCGTGACGGAATCCAGCTGCATCTGGCCCAAAGTCAAAGTTCCGGTTTTGTCCATGACCAGGACATTTACCTGCCGCGCCGCCTCCAACACGGCGGGTCCGCGCAGCAAGATGCCGCCTTGGGACGCCCGGGTGGAACCCACCAGCAGCGCGGTGGGGGTAGCCAGGCCCAGCGCACAGGGGCAGGCTACGACCAGGACTGCTACTCCGGCGGTGAAGGCAGGTACGAAACCGGCCGCGTCACCCAGACCCGCCGCCGAGCCCAGCCCCGGCACCAACCACCACGTCAGAAAAGTCACGCCAGCCAAGGCCAAAACCATCGGCACAAAGACCGCGCTGATGCGGTCAGCCAAACGTGCGACCGGAGCTTTTTCCGCCTGAGCGCGGGTAACCAGCCGGGTAATCTGGGCCAGACGGGTGTCCTTGCCCACGGCGGTAGCCCGACAAATCAAGGAACCATCCGCATTTAAGGTGCCGCCGGTCACGCCGCGCCCAGGCCCGACGAAAACCGGAACGGATTCCCCGGTCAACATAGATTCATCGACGCCAGACTCGCCTTGCAACACCAGGGCATCGGTGGGGATTTTCTGGCCGGGACGCACCAAGAAAACCTCGCCGACCTGCAAAGATGCCGCATCGCGGGTCTCGGCCCGAAACCAAGACAGCTGCAGCTGCCCCGCTCCCACTCCGCGCTCTACCTCAGCCAGAGCCGCCTGCGCTTGGGGCGCCTCGGGAACCAGCACGGTGGCGGTCTTTGCTTCCAAATCCAGCAAGGCCCGCAATGCCGAACCCGCCCGGGACTTGGCCCGCGCCTCGAGCCACCGCCCGGTCAGCAAAAATACCGTGATCATCACGCCGGTCTCGAAGTACAGCTGCGCCTGCAAGCCCATATCGGCCATAGAACTCGCACCAGCAAAGGGATTAGATGACATATCCATCCGCATCCCAATGTGTCCGGCCGGAGTAAAGCACAGCGCCCACAGCGAATACAGCGTCGCCGCCCACACCCCCAGGGACACCAGCGTGTCCATCGTCGAGGACCCCCCGCGCAGCGCGTGGAAAGCCGCCCGGTGGAACGGCCACGCCGCCCAGATCACCACCGGCAGACTCAGCGCCGCCACGAGCCACTGCCACCCCGGGAACTGCCACGCCCCGACCATGGAAAGCGCCATTACCGGCACCCCGAAAATCAGGGAAACCACCAGGCGTCGCCCCAGGTCGGCGCGACGTGCGGCAGCCGGGTCGAGGGCCGGGTCAGAAGCTGCCGGGTCGAGGGAAGAATCAGCGTCGGGGAAAGGTTGGGTTGCCCGGTGATGCGGTTTTCCCCGGGTCGAGGGCGGGGGTGAGAGAGGTCGCCTTGCCTGGGGTTGTGTCCGCGGAAGTTTGGGTAGGTACCGGGGAAGTTTGGTTGGGGCTATGCGAATCCACAGTTGCTCCGTTTCGAAAGTCCGGTCACCCCAAAGTGTCGGGCGGTTTTCCTGCGGAAAGCTGCCCGGCACTTTCGGGCAGAAATAATCGAATCAGCTCAGCGGTGAATACCGCGTACCGAATAGTTTCCGGCGTCTTCGACAACTTCAATCAAAACATTATCGTCAGGCAGGGCCGAACCGCTGACCTGAGCCACGGCTTGCAGGCCCACCCCGGTGCGCTCGATTTCTACGCGGTCGATTCCGGGAACATCCAGCAGGTCACCGGTGATGTTTGCGACGCAGTGATCGCAGGTCAGGCCGTCTAAATCCATCTTCAATTCAGCCATTTTCATCTCCTTCGTTCTAGACGCACCCGAGTATAGACCCCTTCACCGCCACTCGCCACAGATAAAACGACCACCGGACCTCGACCCGGGACCAAAACACCGGACCTCGACCCTGGACCGCAGCCCCCGCACCCGGAGGCAAACCCGGCCCAGCCCCGCCAAGAAACCCTATTCCCCCAGGAACTCGACCAGGCGCGCCGACAAACCGGTGTAAGTTGCGGGACTCATCCCGGTCAACCTGTCGGCCATGTCGGCGGGCAGCTCCAACCCGGCAATGAAGTCACGCATCACCGGCCCGTCGACGCGCCGCCCGCGCGTCAGTTCCTTGAGGCGCTCGTAGGGATTGTCCATGCCGGGCACCCCGGCGATCCCGGCGACGCGCATACTTTGCTGGACGGCCTCGCCCAAGACTTCCCAGTTCGCGTCCAGGTCCTGGGCCATCACCTCGGCGTCCACCGCCAGGCCCGACAGTCCGCGGCTCAGGTTGTCCAGGGCCAGCAGCGAGTGCCCGAAAGCCACGCCGATGTTGCGCTGCATCGAGGAATCTGTCAGGTCGCGCTGCATCCGGGTTGTCACCAGGGTGCGGCCCAGCACCTCGAACAGACCGTCGCTGACTTCCAGGTTCGCCTCGGCGTTTTCGAAGCGGATTGGGTTGATTTTGTGGGGCATGGTCGAGGAACCCGTCGAACCTTGGGCGGCCAGGTCCTGTTTGAAGTAGCGCAGCGAAATGTAGGTCCACATGTCGGTCGCCAGGTTGTGACAGATCCGCCCGAAGTGCGAAACCGCCGCATAGAGTTCGGCTTGGAAGTCGTGGGATTCGATCTGGGTGGTGAGGGGGTTCCAGGTCAAGCCCAGGCGCTCCTCGACGAAGCCACGCGACAGGGCCGGCCAGTCCGCACCGGGAACCGCCACGGAGTGCGCCGCGAAGTTCCCCGTGGCACCGTTGATTTCCCCAGGTATTCCTGGGATTCGATGCGTCGCAGTTGGCGGGACATGCGCCAGGCGAAAACCGCCAGTTCGTGCCCCAAAGTTGTCGGCGTGGCGGGCTGCCCGTGGGTGTGGGCCAGCATCGGCACCGCGGCGTTGGTCTTGGACATGGCAACGACCTGGTCGCGCAGCGCCCGCGCGGCGGGGAGCCACACGCGCTGTACTCCGTTCTTTAGCAGAATCGCGTAAGAAAGGTTGTTGATGTCTTCCGAGGTGCAAAAGATGTGCACGATTTCCTTCAGGCGCCCCAGCTCAGCCAGCCCACCCGGCGCGGCCTCCATTTTGGCCTTCAGCAGGTACTCCACCGCCTTCACATCGTGCTTGGTCTGCGCCTCGGTCTGCGCCAGCCGCGCGATTTCCTCGGCCCCGAACTGCGACACCAAATCACGCAGATAGGCCTGTTGCGCCGCGGAAAGCACCGGGGCCCCCTCCAGAACCTGGCGGTCCGTGAGCCAAATCAGCCACTCGATCTCTACAAAGAGCCGCGCCCGATTCAGCGCCGCCTCGGAAAACCAATCCACCAACCCGGCCACGGCCGAGCGGTAGCGCCCATCCAGGGCGCCCAAAGTAATCTCGGGCTGCAATCCGCCCAGGTCAGTGTGGGTTTGCGGGAACTCTACGCTCATCTTTTCTCCTCCTGTGTCGCCCTACTATCTTTGCACGTCCTGGGCCCGCCCGGTTCCGCTTTCGGTACCCCGGTTCGTGGTCACGGTTCGAGGTCGAGGTCGCGGTTTCGGTTCCGTTTTCGGTACCCCGGTTCGAGGTGCTCTATTCGGGTTTCGCCGCCGCCGCGGCTTTGGCGGCGAACGGGGCGGCTTCGAGGATCCGCGACACCGCCGCCTCGTCGTGGGCCGCCGAAACGAACCACGCTTCGAAAACCGAAGGCGGCAGCATCACGCCGCGGCGATGAAACTCCCAAAACATCGGCGCAAAGCGCCAGGTCTCGCAGGCCTTCGCCCCGGCGTAATCCACCACGGGTTCCTCGCGGAAAAAGAAGGAAAACAGCGAACCGGCCCGACCCACGGTGTGCGCCACGCCGGCCTGGCTCAGGGCCTGGGAAATCCCTTGCGCCAAGGTATTCGCCACTGCGTCGACCCGGGCATAGACCTCGGGACCGGCGGCCTGCAAAGTCGCCAGACCCGCCGCGCAAGACAGCGGGTTGCCCGACAGGGTGCCGGCCTGGTACACCGGCCCCCCAGGAGCCAGCAAATCCATCACTTCGGCGCGTCCCCCCAGGGCCGCCAGCGGCATCCCGCCACCGATCACCTTCCCGAAAGTAAAGAGGTCCGGGCTCCAGTCATTATCCGCCCCGAAACGCACCCCCGGGTTCTGGGCCCCGGCGCCTTGACCCTGGCGCAGTTCCTCGCGACCCGTGGACAGCCCCCACCAACCGCTGGCCGAGACGCGGAACCCCGTCAGAACCTCGTCCTGGATCAGCAACGCACCGTGGGAACGGCACAACCGCGACAACTCCACCAAGAACCCACCGCGCGGCGCCACTACCCCCATATTCGCCGCGGCTCCTTCGACGATAACTGCCGCCACCTCACTACCCCGCGTGGCGAAAACCTCACGCAGGGCCTCGACATCGTTATACGGCAACACCACCGTCAACCCCGCGATTCTGGCCGGAACCCCCGCCGAAGCCGGCAGGCCCCCGGTGGCGACCCCAGAACCCGCCTCGGACAGCAGTCCGTCCGAGTGCCCGTGATAGCAACCCGCGAACTTTACGATCAGATCCCGCCCGGTCGCGCCGCGCGCCAGGCGAATCGCCGTCATCGTGGCTTCGGTGCCGGTAGAGACGAAACGCAGCTTCTGCGCCAGCTCCACCCGGGCGCGCACCTCTTGGGCCAGCAAGGTTTCCGCCTCGGTCGGCGCCCCGAAACTCAGCCCCCGTCCCGCCGCTTCGCGCACGGCCTGGACCGCACCCGCGTTGGCGTGCCCCAGCAGCATCGGCCCCCAGGAACACACCAGATCCACGTATTGGCGCCCCTCGGCGTCCCACACATAGGGCCCCGCCGCGCGCTCCACAAAAGACGGCACCCCTCCGACCGAGCCGTAGGCCCGCACCGGGGAATCTACGCCGCCGGGGATCAGGGCCTGGGCAGCTTCGAAAAGTTCCTGGTTGCTTCGCATGTTTCTCCTTTTTTCCAAGTCGAGTTCCGCTGTCGTTTTGGTGGCGCGGATAGGGGTTTTGGGAATCCGGGTCGAGGGCGGGGCGTGGCGCGGTTGCTCGCGTCACCGTTTGCTAGAGCAGGCGCTCGGCCGCCTCGAGGGCGTAGTACGTCAAGATCAGATCCGCCCCGGCCCGGGCGATGGATTGGAGGGACTCCAGCACCACGCGGTCGCGGTCGATCCAGCCCTGCGCCGCGGCGGCCTCGATCATGGAGTATTCCCCACTGACCTGATAGGCCGCGACGGGCACCGGAGAAATCTGGGCGACGTCAGCCAAGACATCCAGATACAGCGAGGCGGGCTTGACCATCACCATATCTGCGCCTTCTTCCAGATCCAGCTGGGTTTCACGCAAACCCTCGCGGCGGTTGCGCGGGTCTTGCTGATAGCTGCGCCGATCGCCTGTCAGGTTGCACCCCACGGCGTCGCGGAAGGGACCAAAGAGCCCCGAGGCGTACTTGGCGGAGTAAGCCATGATGGTTACGTCGGTGAAACCGGCGGCGTCCAAGGCGGCGCGGATGACGCGGACCTGGCCGTCCATCATTCCCGAAGGCGCCACCACGGCGGCCCGGCGCGGGCTTGGGCCACGGCGGTGGCGGCATAGCAAGACACCGCCCAGTCGTTATCCACACTGCCGTCTGCTCGCAGCGGGCCGCAGTGTCCGTGATCGGTGGTTTCGTCCAGGCAGGTGTCTGCCATAACCACCAGGCGGTCCCCCACGGCTTGGGCCAGGGCCGCCACTGCGCGACACTGAATCCCTTGCGGATCCCAGGCATTGGAGCCGGTGAAATCTTTGTCGGCTTCGTTGGGCACTCCGAAAACGATGATGCCGCCCACCCCGGCATCCGCGGCGCGACGCCCGAACTCCACCAGGGAATCCACCGTGTGCTGGTAAACCCCGGGCATAGAGGCAATCTCGACGGGAGCGTCGATGCCGTCGCGCACAAAAGCCGGCACGATCAGCTGCTCGGGAGACACTCTGGTTTCGGCCACCAGGTTTCGCATCGGCGCCGAAACCCGCAAACGCCGGGGTCGCAGCACCGGCTCCAGCCCGGCCGGCAAGCTGTGCTCCGGTTCAGGGACACCTTTCGACTCCGAGGTCGGAACCGGCGAGGCATCCGTGTGGAAAGGCTCGCGCGGCACTGGGCGATTCGCTGCCGGATTCAACATCTTTTCTCTCCTTTTCCGCCGGGCTCTCCGCCCAGCCACTTCCGCGCTCTCAGCCCCGCTTCTTTTCCAGCTGTTCCAGCGCATCAGCATAAGCCGCGGAAATCCCCTCGACATCCGCCGTGGCGCAAACCGCCGCCGGGGACCACCCCAACTCGCGACATGCCTGCGCCGACGCTGCTCCCAAAGCCAGCGGCACCGGCCACTGCACCACTCCCGTCTTCGTCAACAAGTGATGCGCCGCCCTCGCCACGGAACCGGCCGTGACCAGCACAAACACCTCGCTGCGTCGCGACAAAGCCGCTTCCCACGAAACCGGCAGTTCCTCGATCTCCACGCTCTTATAGAGCCGCAGCTTCTCTACCGTCCAGCCTTTTTCACTCAATCCCTGTCCCAGGGTCGGCGCCGCCCCCGCCGCGCAAGGCAGGAAAACCGCGCCGCTACCCTCGGGAAACACCGACACCAGAGTCGCCGCGCTGGCCGGTTCGGGCCCCACCAGCTCTACCTTCACTCCCAACTCGCGCATTGCATTGGCAGAAGCCGCCCCGATGGCCGCCACCCGCGTATTCGCAAAGAGCTCGTCCAAACATAGTGGTCATCCAGGAAGCGCGCGGTAGCCACCGAAGACACCACCACCCACTCGTATTCCCCGTCCTGGAGCCGACGTATCGGGTCGCTCCACTCTTCTGAAGGCGTGGGGATCCGCTGCGTCACCGGGGCGCACACCAGCGGGATCCCGGTGCCTTGCAGCTCCAGAGCCAGGCGGTCGTCTTCCTCCCGCGGCACCAAAAGTTTCGGTTGTTCTGCCATCACTGTTCTCCCCAACGCAGTTTTTCCAATGCGATTTCCTCTGGTTCCGTCGCGGTTTTTGTGGTTTCGTCCCGGGTCGAGGCCGCCGCCTCGGTTCCGGCGTCGCCTAAGTTATCGGTGATGTCGGCGTGCAGATTCGCCACCTCGCCACCCCCGGCCTCCAACAGTTCCTGAGCCAAATCCACCCCCAGCTGCGCCGCGGCAGTCAAGGCGAAGTCCCGCTCGGCTACACCCGCTCCCAACAAAACCGCAGTTTCCCCGCTGACCTCCACGAGGTCCTCGCCTCGGGAAGAAACCACACGGACACTCAACTCAAGGCGACCCGAGGGGTCCTCGCCACCGCGCTGCCACCGCAACTCGGCGCGCACCCCCAAAGGCGCGGCACAGCCGGCTTCGAGATAGCGCATCAGGGAACGCTCCGCGCTGACTTCCAGTCGGGACGGCAGGTCATCGACGATACGCAGCACCTGGTAAACCAGCCGGTAGAACGGAGCAGTGGCCAATTCTTCGCGGGCTTCCAAAGCCAGGGCGCCTTGGGCGGCAGCGGGCCAGATTTTTTCGCTCAGGTCCTGGGTCACTACCTGTTCCAGGCCCAGTCGCCTCAGCCCCGAAATCGCCAGCACCACCGCGTCAAGGTCCTGGGCGGGGCTTTTACCCGCGGGTAGTCCCGCCTCGAGGGCAACATTCCCCAAACCTCGCACTCGCCCCAGTCGTGTGGGCACATTTCCGCGAATATCCACGCATTCCACGTCGGGACGCAGGGACAGAATCTGGGCGGCGCGACGCGGAGAACCCGTGCCGATGCGCGCCCCGGCCGGCAGGGAATCCAAGTCCAGCCCGTCGCGCGCCACCAGACCGTCGGCGGGGTTCACGCGAGGGGGAACCGCGGCAACAAAAAGACCCGGAACCGCAACGGTAGGCAGGTCCTTCATGGAATGCACCGCCAAGTCACATTCTCCCTGCAGCAGGGCGATGCGCAGATCCGCGGCGAAAACGCCGACCCCGCCCAAGCGAGAAAGCGAGGCGCGATTCACGTCGCCTTCGGTAGTGAAAGTCTTTACCTCTACCGTCAAACCGCGTTCACGCAGGTCAGCGGCAACCTGCTGCGTTTGGGTGAGCGCCAGTTTCGAGGCGCGAGTGCCGATTATCAAAGGACGGTTCTGTGTACCTACCAGGTCTCGGGTCGGTGCGCCCGGTCTGGCTTGGTTCCCGTTGCCGGTCATCTCCATAGGCTTAAGCCTAACGCCATCTCAGATTCTGGGCTAACTCGCCCGGTCGGGCGTTGCCGCGAGGGGCGGGGCCCTGGTTTCACCCCAGCTGCAGGGCGTGAGCGATCACCGGGGTGATGCCGTTACCCGCCACCCACGAACCCACCAGGTCCAGGCCTTCGACGCGCTGGGCCAGCTGCACCACCTCGCGGAACTTTTCGCGCTCGGCGGCGTTGGGGTGCGTCATGGCGTCGCCCCAGTTGATCAGGCGCGAATCCAGCAGCTGGCTGCGGTCCAGTTCCACCCCCAGCATCCGGCTGGCGTCGCGCAGCGCATAGTCCACATCCACCGCGGCCAAGAAATCCAGCGGGTCACCTTCGCGCCCGTAGGAAACCCGCAAGACGTGGGTGTGAGGCTGCGCGGCGCGGCCCATGGTGTCGGGCCACTTGATGGAATAGTGCGTCAAGGCTTTGGCGCGCAAGGTTTCGGGGGCGACCTCACCGGTTTCCGGGTCGAGGGGGGGGGTGGCCCCACCAACATCCCCGATCCGCGCGGTGCCCGGTCGAGGTCCGCGTTTTGCACTACCAGCGTTACGTTCAGTACCGGCGTTGTGGGGTGCATCTCGAATCCCGCGGTGAGTTCGCCGATCGACTCCAGCGCGGCGGAGTCGAATCGAGTCGAGGCGTCCCGGCCTTCTTTCTGGGCGTGGAAACCCAGGCGCAGCATCGACGCCGCCGCGGAGGTCAACACGGCGAAAGACTGCTTGGCGGGAAGCGCCAGCACCACGCGGTCGGTAGCCAAGCCGAAAGCCGTGCCGCTTTCCTCGGGCGGGCCACCGGGGTGGCGCCGGTTAGAGACTGTGTGTTTGCACCACACCACCCAGCGAGGCAGGTCCTGGCCGATCCCAGCTTCCAGGTGCATGACGCGCACGTGGTTATCGATGCGTCCACCCCCCGGCTTGAATCGCCGCCGACAACGCTTCTACCAGGCGGAACATCCCACCTTTGGATTGTTCCACCACCACGGCTCCGGGTTTACGAATCTGAGCCACCGCCCCGGTCAAAGTGCCGACTTCGCCAAAGGCCTCCATTAAACCCGGGGTGACGCGGTCCAGCATCAGGTGATCGGGGTGGGCGGAATGAATCCCCCCGGCGAAAGGCGTAACAAAAACGTCCAAGACTGCTCTGCCCATGCGGGCCTCGACCAGCTCACCCAGGGTAGTGGCCTCCGTCCCGATTTCTGGGGGCAGCTCCAGGTCCTGCCAGGCGCGCGTCACGGCGGCTTCCCCGGCCACCGCGCGCAGACCCTCGACAAAGACCGGGTCATGGATGTCGCTGGGGATACCGAAGGTGCCTGCCGGGATGGCTACGGCGGTGCGGCGGGCGTGGTCCCACACCCAAGACGAAGAGTTCGGCGCCACGGTTTCCAGACCCAGTTCGTGGCACAGCTCACGTACCGCAAGGTTGCGGGTCGCATAGGATTCCGCGCCGATATCTACCTGGGCACCGGCGAAAGTCGCCCCGCAGACCAGACCGCCGGGACGGCCGCGTTCTTCCAGAATCAGGGGCGTTGCCCGCGTTTCACCGCCGCATAGCCCGCCGCCAGGGCGGCCAAACCACCGCCCAAAATAATCATGTCGAAGCCGTCGTCGTGCAGTTCTTCTTGCCGGGTCATTCCTCCAGGATATCCCACCCCTGCCGAGGCCTGCCGGGACTTCAGTCAGGCCGCCCGGCACCGCTCACTCAACGCTCACTACCGCGCTACCCCGCGACACCTCGTACCCAGCATCCCTCGCCGCCACCCAAAACTCAATCCGCGCGCCACTGGTGGATACGCGCCACTAACTCGGTCAGTCGTCCCGGATCAGTTTGGGGCAACACCCCGTGACCCAGGTTGAAGATATGCGCCGGGGCCGCCAAACCTTCGCGCAGCACTCGCTGCGCCGCGCGCCAAATCTGGTCCATATCCGCAGCTTCTACCACCAGCTCCGGATCGAGGTTGCCTTGCAGTACCTTTCCGGGCAGTCTGGCGGCGGCCTGGGACAGCGAGGTGTCGTTGCTGATGGAAACTGCCTGGGAGATTTCCCCCATGGCTTCCAATAGGTGTGAAGTCCCCACCCCGAAGTGCACGTGGGTGGCTCCCGGCGCGCCTTGGAAAGCCAGGCGAGAATACGGCAAAGCAACGCTGCGATAGGTCTCTATGTCCAAGGCGCCCGCCCAGGAGTCAAAGAGCTGGACCGCCTCGGCCCCGCCGCGAATCTGGGCGGCCATGAACTGCCCCGAAAGCTTGGCGCACCACGTCGCCAAGCGATTCCAGGCCTGGGGTTCGCGCGCGATGAAGTCACGGGTCTGCAAGCATTCGCGACGCCGCTCGCCTCCCGCCTCGATCAGGTAAGACGCCAAGGTGAAAGGCGCCCCGGCGAAACCGAAGAGTACTTTGTCGAAAGCCAAATCGCGGCGCACCAGCGCAGCCGCCTCTTCGATCACCCCCCAATCCGCAACCTCCAGGGAAACCAGGCGGTCTACATCCTCGACCGAGGCAACCGGAGAACCCAAAACCGGACCTCGACCCGGGACGATGTCGATGTCGATTCCCGCCAACTTCAGCGGCACCACGATGTCGGAGAAAAACACGGCGGCGTCCACGTCGTGGCGGCGCACCGGCTGCAAGGTGATCTCGGCGGCCAGAGCCGGGTCCAGGCAGGCATCCAGCATGGCGACTCCCGCGCGGGATTCGCGGTATTCCGGCAGAGAACGCCCGGCCTGGCGCATGAACCACACCGGGGTGCGACCGTGGTGGGCACCGGACAGGGCCGCACGCATCGGGGAGGAAAAATACAGTGGGTCCAGCGCAATTGTCATGACTCCATCCTAACCCGCGCTCCCGGACCCCGGCCCACCCCAAACCCCACTCTAGCGGGGCAAAGACCGCCCCTGACCTCGACCCCGGCCGCGCCGACGGCCTCGACCCTCCCTTTCACTTTCAACTTTTTTTCAGTAATCACCCTACAATATTTCACGTGCCTTTTCAGCTCTATACTGTCAACCACTTGACGCATCCGCTTTCGGAGGTGTCTAAAGCCGCTGATTTCGCACACCATCACGAAGACCTGTGGCGCCGGACACCCGGGGTGCATTCCCTGGTGACGTTGTCTACCTGCAACCGCGTCGAGGTCTATATCTCTGCCGATCCCGACGTGCAGCTGCTGCCGCATCGGCGTGAAGAACCTGAACTTTACTGCGGGGCCTACTGCGGGGAAATTCCCTTCGTGAACGGCGATACGAATGCTGACGCGAATGCTGGCGGGAATGCTGGTACGAACGGCGCAGCTGGCGTCACCGCCCTGGCAACCCCCACCCCCGGCGTCGGTTTCGTGGGTTGCGCCGAGGGCTGCTCAGCAGATGCGGGATACGGACCCGCAGGCCCGGCGAAAGGTGCGGAAACCTGCCAGTCGGGGCGTTGCCCGCAACTGCAGTGGAACTATCTGGAAGGCCGCGAGGTGGCCGAACACCTCTATCGCGTCGCGGCGGGGCTGGATTCCATGGTGGTGGGAGAAGCCGAAGTGGCGGGCCAGGTGCGCCGCGCCTTCACTCGCGCCCAAACGATCGGCAGCGTAAACGGCCTGATGGTGCGGATGTTCGAAGGTGCGCTGGCGACTTCGCGTCGCGTCAGTTCCGAAACTTCCCTGACGGGTCTGGGTCGTTCCGTGGTTTCGGTGGCCCTGGACGAGGTCGCCGCCGCGGCCCAGTCCGCCCAGCTCGAGTTTTGGGGTGGTTTGCGTGCCGTGCTGTTGGGGACCGGGGCTTATGCCGGCGCCACGGTGATGCAGCTGCGGGCCCGGGGAGTTGCCTCGATTTCTACCCTGGATACCTCGTGTCGCGCCGAGGCTTTCGCCCGCAACCACGCCACGAAACTGATACCTTTCGAGGACCTGGTTCCGGCCATCGCCCAGGCCGACCTGGTGGTGGGGTGTCGCGGAGTCGGGGAACAGATTCTGACGGCCCCCGTCATCACTCAGGCCCTGGAGCTGCGTCGGGAAAGAGGTGGCCACCCACTCACGCTGGTGGACCTGGCGCTGCATCGCGATGTGGACCCCGTGGTGCGCGAACTGGATGGCGTGGTGCTGTTTGACTTGGAAGATATTCGGCACCGCGTGCCGGCCCTGGCGGTGTCCCAGATTCAGCAAGCACACGAGATTATCGAGGCGGGGTTGCGCGACTATGACGGGGCGGTGGCAGCCAGGCACATGGACCCCGCGATTGTGCATCTGCGCCAGATTTTCACTGCCGCGGCCGAGGCCGAAATTGCCGCGCTGCCTGCCGGGGCCACTATCCCGCGCGAGGCCGCGGAAAAAGCCATCCAACGCGTCGTGGCGAAACTGGCGCACACCCCCACGGTTTCGGCCCATATGGCCGCTGAATCCGGGTTGGGGAAGCAATGGGTCGACGCGGTCGCAACGGTGTGGGGGCTGACCCCCGAAGTATTGGAAGACGCCTTTTCAAAGTAATGGATTCCCCGAGTAAATCACGAAACAGGTGAAGTTAAGTTATGCCAAACAGTCATTGTCTCGAGCCCTATGACGCTTTTATGCTGGTGAGTTATGGTGGACCCAACGGGCCAGATGACGTGATTCCTTTTCTGCGAAACGCCACGGGCGGGCCGGGGATTCCCGACGAGAGACTGGCCGAAGTCGGTACGCATTACGGACTTTTCGGCGGGGTTTCCCCGATTAATCAAAAGAACGCCGAACTGCTTGAGGCGCTGCGACAACGCTTGGACCCCCAGGGTCGCATTCCTTTCGTGATCGGTAACCGCAACTGGCATCCGTATTTTTCTGAGGCGCTGCAGGATTTAGTAGATCAGGGTTGTCGACGTATCTTGACGCTATTTACTTCGGCCTATACCTCTTATTCCGGGTGTCGCCAGTATCGGGAAAACCTGGCGGCAGCTTTGGAGGAAGTGCGCGGCGAGGCCCGAAGTTTTCGTTGACGGTTTCGAGTTGGAGCTGGGGCGGGCCCGGCCTTTTGCCAACACTCCCGGCTTCGTCACCGCTAACGCCAACGCCATCAAAGCCGCCTTCGAGGACCTGGGACCCGGCGAAAAGCCACATCTGGTGATGGTGACGCATTCTATTCCCGAGGACATGGCCCGGTGTTCCGGGGCGCAGGTCTCTAGCGCGGCGGCGGCTGGGAACGCGGCTGTGGCCGCGCAGGTGAGCGGAGGACCTCGAACCGGGGACGGAAACGCAACCACGGCGAAACCCGCGATTTTCGAAGACGGACGGCGACCCGAGGTGGACTTGAGTAGGCGCGTTCCTGATTTGGAGGAAACGGCCCGGGCCGGTTTCTTGGCGCAGACCCAGGAGCAAGACGTGCTGGGGCAGGGCTGGGGATACGTCGCGCAGCACCTGGCAGTGGCCGGGGCGATTGTACGCGAACTGCGCGAAAAGCACGGCATCGACCTGGAGTGGTCGCTGGCATTTTGTTCGCGTTCCGGCCCGCCGCAGGCCAAGTGGCTGGAGCCCGACATCAATGACCATCTCGAGACGCTGCGGGCCGCGGGGACCCGGCGCGTAATCGTTTCGCCTTTCGGATTTATTTGCGACCACATGGAAGTTGTTTTCGACTTGGACACAGAGGCGGCGCAGACCGCGGCGCAGTTGGGGCTGGAGTACCGTCGTGCCGCCACCGCGCAAGACGATGCGGCGTTCCTCGACCAGGTTGCCCGGGTCGTGGCCGAACGCGCTGCCCAGGAACGCGGCGAGGCTGTCGAAGCGGAAGTCGCCGCCCATACTTATCCCCCACTTGCCGAGATTTGTGGGGAAAATTGCTGTAAATATGTTAATGTACACGGTCGACCTCACCGGCACAGCGCCGGAGCACCCGCCGCGGACTCTACCGAAAACTGAAGCTCGGACCTCGGAATCCAAAGAAGGAGAAACATGCATCCGCAAAAAGTCCAAACTGCCCCCGAAATCACCGGCGACCCGCGTGACTACGCGGTTGACTGGCAGGAAGTCAATGCGCGGGAAAATTACTCGCTGCACATGGTCTTCAAGCGTAATCTGCTGCTGCCGGCAAACCCCGACAAGATCGAGCACATCAAGCAGCATCTGCTGCGCGCCGTTGAGGGCGTGGTGGTGCGCGGCTGGTACGACGTTTCCGGTTTCCGCCCCGACGCCGACCTGATGGTATGGGCGCTGGCCGACAACGTCGAGGCCCTACAAAAGGCTTTCCGTCAGCTGTGCGAAATCGGGTGGCGTCGCGGCGGGTTGCTCGAGCCAGTGTGGACCGCGATGAGCCGCCACATCCCCGCCGAGTTCAACCCCTCGCACCTGCCGGCGTGCTGGGGCGGTTTCGTGCCGCGCAAGTACATGACGGTTTACCCCTTCGTGCGTTCCTATGACTGGTACTATCTGTCGGAATCCCGCCGCGGCGCCATGCTGCGCGAACACGGCTTGAACGGGCGCGACTTCAACGATGTCGCGGTTTCCACCCTGGCGGCTTTCGCGCTGGGTGACTGGAGTGGACCGTCACCCTGGAGGCCGACCGGTTGGAGCGCGTCATGGGTGTGCTGCGTCAGCAGCGCAACTCGGAGGCGCGGTTGTTTGTCCGCGAAGATACGCCTTTCTTTACCGGCGTCCTGGTTACCCCCGAGGAATGGGTTGATTTGCAGCCCAAGCACCACCTGAAGGGAGGGCATGGTCACGGCGAAGGTGGCTGCGGTTGCGGCGGGCATGGTCACGGCGAGGGGCATAGTCACGACGAAAAGCACGGTCACGGCGAAGGTGGCTGCGGTTGCGGCGGGCACGGTCACGGCGAGGGGCACGGTCACGGCGAAAAGCACGGGGCGGACGCGAGGGCGGACGCGAGGGCGGCGGCAGGTGCCGCTGCGGAAGCAGCCCAGCCCGAGGCCGGCGGACACGGAGGCGGTGGCTGCGGTTGCGGCGGTCACGGTCACTCTGGCCCTTCGCGCCACAGCGTCTTACCAATCATCAAAGGCGAGTAAACGCGTTACCCCTAGAGACCGCCAGTCATCTACGGGCGCTTTCCAAGCGCTTGCCTACACTGTGGTACCGGGATGCAGCGCATAAAACTGCAAAAATCGGCTATTTAGCCCTGAATTTGGCCTGTACAAGTCGTTTTTTACAGTTTTATGCCCGGTCCTTGGGCGTGTCTAGTTCTTGAAGGCATGGATGGGGGCGGGGATTCTCCCGCCGCGCGCCGCGAATGCCGCCGAAGACAACACCGCTTCCGCGCCTTCGACCGCTTCCGCGCCCTCAACCGGGGCCTCCCCTACCGGCAGCCCGGCCACCGGCATCACCGGCGCCCAGCCCAGCAAACCCCCGAATTCAACAACCTCACCCACTCCTTTTCCGGGCACCGGAATCAGGCGCACCGCTGTCGTCTTTGAATTCATCACGCCGATCGCGCATTCATCGGCGATGATGCCGGCGATAGTCGCGGCAGGGGTGTCTCCCGGCACCGCCACCATATCTAATCCCACGGAACAGATCGCCGTCATCGCTTCGAGTTTCGCCAGCGAAATCGCTCCGGACTGGGCGGCGCGGATCATGTTGATGTCTTCGGAAACCGGAATGAAGGAACCCGACAGCCCTCCGACCGAACCGCAAGCCATCAGACCGCCTTTCTTTACCGCGTCGTTCAACAGCGCCAAGGCCGCCGTGGTGCCCGGCGCCCCGACCTGGGACAGACCCATCTCTTCTAAGATGGCGGCCACGGAATCCCCCACCGCCGAAGTCGGCGCCAGCGACAGGTCAATGATTCCGAAACGCACCCCCAGCCGCTCGGCCACGGTCTGGCCCACCAACTGTCCCATGCGGGTAATCTGGAAGGCGGCGCGTTTGATGACTTCGGCGCATTCCTCGAAGGGCCGCCCGCGCACCGTGCGCAAGGCCCGCTCTACCACACCCGGACCGGAAACCCCCACGCTCAACACCACGTCGGGTTCGTTCACCCCGTGGAAGGCCCCAGCCATGAAGGGATTGTCCCCCACAGCATTGGCAAAAACCACCAGCTTCGCCGCTCCCAAGCCACCGCGATCCGCCGTCGCCCAGGCACATTCCCGCACCACCGAGCCCATCTGCGCCACCGCCGCCATGTTGATGCCGGTCCGCGTCGAGGCTACGTTCACCGAGGCGCACACGATATCAGTAACCCCCAGCGCCGCGGGCAGAGACTCCATCAGGGCCTGGTCAGTCGCTGTCCGCCCCTTGTCTACCAGCGCGGAATACCCCCCCGATGAAATCCACCCCGACTTCGCTTGCGGCCCGGTCCAAGACGTGGGCAAACTGCAGCATCCCCCCGGGGCTCTGCACTCCCGAAGCGGCCGCGACCAGCGCGATGGGCGTGACAGAAATGCGTTTATTCGTCACCGGCACCCCGTACTCCGCCGCAACCTCGTCCGCCACCGCAACCAGCCGCCCCGCCAGTCGCGTGATCTTTTCATAAATCTTTTCGCACGCGCGTCTGGGATCCGCATCAGCGCAATCCAACAGGGAAATCCCCATCGTGACGGTGCGCACATCCAAGTTATCCTCGGCGATCATGCGGATGGTGTCCAAAATCTGGGTATCGGTGTCCAGGCTCATATCTTTGCTTCTTTTGGTTGGGTTCGGATTTGTTCTTGGGTTGGGAAGGTCCTGGTTCGAGGTCCGCTTAACGGTCCCGGTTCAAGGTTCGCTTAGCGGTCCCAGGTCGAGGTGGCGGTTTCGCGGCGAATCAGAACCGGACCAGAACCGGACCAGAACCGGTTCACAGCCGGTTCATCGCGTTGAAGATCGCCTCGGACTGCACCCGGATTTCCAGGGCCTGTTCGCGCGCCACCTCCTGCATCTGGGTCTGCACGTCGGCCAGCTCCAGGCGGCTCTCGTCGAACTCCAGTTGCATAATCATGGTGAAGTACTGGTCCATCAAAGTCTGGGAAACGTTGAGGATATTGACCTCCTGGCGCGCCAGCGCCGCGGAAACCCCCGCGATGATTCCGGTGTGATCCAAACCAGTGACAGTCATAATCGCTTTCATAGGCCCATCTTCTCACACCTTCCCGCCTCGAGGGCCGGAGGTTGAGGTACTGCCTCGAGGTCCGGGGGTTGAGGTTTGGTACTGCGTCCCCGCCCCGACTGCCTTTGCAAAAAGTCCCCCAGCTGCTTCAGGCATCGCTGCGGTTGAGTTCGCGGCGCAGGCGGCGTTCCTCTGGGAGGTGAGTTTCGAGCAAGGCGTGAAAGTCCGGGCCGTGATCGGGGTGAAAGAAGTGCGCAAATTCGTGGGCGACCACATAGTTGAGGTACTTGGGGTCGCGTTCACTCAAGGCCAGGTTGAAACACAGCTTGCCGGTCTGGGGTTGGCAGGAACCCCAGCGCGACTTCATGCGCCGCAGCGCCACGGTGCGGGGTTGTACCCCGAATGCCGCCGACCAGCGCGCCAGCAAAGGCTCGAGGCGAACTTCCAGAGACTTTTTTACGCAGGCGGTCAATCACCTGAGCGCGGCGTTGAAAGTCCGCCCCGTCCTCTATCCGCAGCACCATGTCTTGGCCCTCTATACGCGCCGCGGCCCGGTTCTTTGCCAGGCCCGGTACCGGTTGTACCTGCAGCCGCAGCTGACGACCCCACCACGCCACGGTATCTCCGTCCTCGAAACGGGATGTCCCCCCGATGCGTTCCCCGCGGCGTTGCAGCTGGGTGGCCACCCATCCGTGCTGTGCCTCGAGAAAGGCCACCGCCTGGCTGCGGGAACAGTGCCACGGCACGGATAGAGCGAAACTGCCGTCCCCGCACACCCGCAGCCGCAGATACTTCACCTTTTTGCGCACATAGCGGACCTCGACCCAGCGCCCCGCACCCAAATCCAGACGATAACTGTCCGCCGGCACCCGCGTGGCCGGAACCCCCCGCGTCACCCCCATTGACTTCATTGCCGGGCGATGTATTCCTGGTACAGGGTCGGATCCAACACGAAATCCAGTTCCCCCAGGTATTCACGCACCCCTTCGTCTCCGCAGAACTTGTGCTTGTACTTGAACAACCCGTCGTTGAAATCCAGAGCGAAAACCCCGCCCATATCAAAGACTCGGTCCCCCAGTTCAGCGGCCTGCGTAAAAGCCTGTGTCACCAACTGCCAGCCCGGATGCAGCTGCAACGAAGTATCCGCGGAAGCGGCGTAGAGATAATGCGCGATGCCGTGCGAAGCCGCCACCAGCCCCGCGCCCAGAGCCTGCCCATCGGGGCCGCTGACCCGATACAGCCGCACGTCAGGCAAGTACGCCGCAAAACGCTGGAAGTATTCCAAGGGACGGCAAGTAATGCCTTTGCGCGCGGCCATCTGTTGGTTGAGCCGGCTGAAGTCTTGCAATACCTGGGCTGCCTCGGGGGCGCGGCCGTCCACCAGCTGGGTGCTGAGCCCGTCCTTATAAGTTTGGCGAATCTGGTAGCGGAATTTCCGTTTGTAGCCGGCGATGATTTCATCTCCGCTGCGACCGGCCAGCGACAAATGCATCTCGTGGCGCGGCTGGCTGAAGGAGTGTTCATCCAGCCCGCGCGACCGCAGCGTCACCCCCGGTACCGCCCCCCAAGTGGCCTGCAGTTCAGGGCTGTAGGGGCACCGCCGGATCAAAGCGCAGCAGGAAAGCGTTTTCCGCGTCGAGGACGGGTTGCAGTTCGTGAACCAGGGCGAGGACGGTGGTGGGATCGGTGACGTCGCCGACGGGTCCGCGCGGGGCGTAGAAGAAGGAGCCGCCCACGCGGTCGCGGATGGAGAGTACCGAGGCCGCGGCGGTGATGGCGTGGGTGGCGGGGTCGGTGAGGTAGACGAAGTGGGCGTTCCAGTTGCTCTTGAGTTTCGACCAGGCGCGCAACTGTAGCAGGTGACCGGCCGGGTGGGTAGCGACGAAGTCATCGTATGCGGCGCAGGCCGCAGCGTCGTCGAGATTCAGTATCGGCATAGGTATCCTCCGTTGCATCTGTGGGTATGCATCCGCTGTGCTTGCCCGGTATCTTCATGGTACCCCAGTGCCCGGCGACGAAAACTGCCTTCCACTTTTTGTTGCAATACCAAGGATTAAAAAGCTGTGGCGCCGGAAAGGAGAAACGGCGCCACAGCTTTCAGATTTCTATTCGATTGTGGTTGACGCAACCCCGCACTATCCGGGATGCGTGACTCAGTACTGAGCGAAGTTCTGGACTGCGTAGACCCACTGGCGACCGGTGGCCACGCCGATACCGGTGCGGTTGAAGCGGCGATCCATCAGGTTGGCGTAGTGTCCAGGAGAACCAATCCAAGCCTTGGCGCAGCCATCGCCGTAGGGAGCGGGTTCGATATTGTAGAAGCCCACCATGTTTTCACCGGCGTACCTCCAACCGGGGCTGTAGAGGTCAGCGTACTTCAGGGCACCGTTGGAGTGTACGAAGACATCGGTACGAGCGACTTGCTGGGCCCAAGCGCGGGCGGCATCGTCCATCACGCCGTCGCGGACCAGGGCGCCAACCCCGTTAGCTACGCGCACCGCGTTGATGGAGTTGTGGATGGCTTCCCTCACGGGCCGCATCCTGGGGAGAGGGCTGCTGGGAGTAACGGGTGTAGATCTGGTGAACACCGGCCACGGGAGCGGCAGCCTGTACCTGCTGTTGCTGGGCCTGGGCATAACCGGCAGCCACGTTCATGACCTGGTCGCTGATGACTTCGGCGCCACCCACCGCGGTTACTTCGGGGTTCCCGAAAGCGGTGACCAGGCCGCGGGTATTGCCGTCGGCGTTACCCGGAACCATCAGCAACGGACCGTCGCTGAGCGCACCGGCGATCAAGCCGTAGGTCAGGTCCGCACCGGGAATCAGGTAAACCCGAGAAGGCGCGGAACCAAAGACGCGCTTGGCGATTTCCTGGGAGGTCTGGTAGCGAGTCGAACCTGCGATACGGTCGGTCGCGGCTCCCCCAGCTACCTGAGACAAGATCGCATCGGAGATGGCCCCGGTTCCACCCAGCGCCACCACGCGGGAAGCACTGAGCTGACGCACGGCGTTGGCGGCGGTGTTGATGTCGGTACCGTTGGGGCCCACCGTCAAGATGGGGCCATCAGACAGGATTCCGGCGGAAACCGCATCGGGGGGATCCGGCTCCGGAGGGACCGTAGGCATTGGCCAAGTAAACCACGGGATTGCCGCCCACGAAAGCGAACTTGGCGATTTCAGCGGCGGTGCCCACGCGGGTAGCCCCGTAGACACGCTGTACCGGTTTTCCGGTGTAGGTGTTGAGTTGCTGGGCGACATCATCACTGATGGCTCCCGGTCCACCCAAAACCACGACACGGCTGGGGTTCAGGCGACGGATTTCGTTGAAAACCTCGGGAGGAACGTTACCGATGGAAGGTGCTAGGAGGATGGGGCCCTTGGGCAGCACCGAAGCCGGCAGGGCGTCGACCGGGTTGTCCAGGCGGGCCACGTAAACTTCGGAAGCCCCACCGGGGAAGGCGCGTTGCGATATCGCAATCGAGGTAGAGGTAGCTCCACCGCCTCCCACGCGAGTGGGAGCGCTGGGGGCCGGAGCACCTCCGGGGCCGGCGGGATCGTTGAGGTCAGCTGCCCCAGAAGCGCTGGTATCAGTTTGCGTAGACAGACCCAACAGCGGATCGCGATCCAAATCGGTGCCACCGGCGAACATCGACACCGCCACCATGCCGGCCAGCGCGGCACCAGCGACGACGAAGCGTCCCAAACGCACCCGACCGTGCAAGAAGCCGATCCTTCGCGCTTCTGTACTGGCCTCCTGCACCTTTACATCCATGTTCTGAGTCTGCGGTTTCATATCCTATTCACCTGACCTATTAACCTTTAGGACAGCCCAAGACTGCTTCCTCTCCTTTAGTTTAGCGAAGGGCGAAGAGCAATTGGAAGTAACTTTTCGGCAGAAAACCGCTGAAAAATGCCTGAGGATTCACTATTGTTTTCCTGCTGCGAAATCCTGAAACCTGCCCGGAACTGCGGTTTTGATATTTTTCAGTACCGCTGCGTCTCAAATCGCGTGGCGGTGGCCGAGGCGATTCCCTATCCAAGCCCAAGGCATTGTCTCGACATTTCAGGAAATTCTCAAGTTTTCTGGGCTCCAATTCCTCGAGATATTGCATGTCTTTGAGGTAGGTTTTCATCCGGTCATGGTTTCTAAATACCCAGTTTCCAAGGTTTTCCCCCCGGTGCTGGTGTGCCGTGGTCTATCTCTATCGTCAAATGGTTTTCTGAATCGAAATTTAACCGCCCGTCAAGTTTTGGGACTAAATCATAGGTATTTTCCAGGTGGAGAGTATGAATTGATTCTGGAATCCGGGCCCCCGCCACCGGGGAGCCCGCGGTAATTACGGTCTTTACGTTGAATTGACTGGTAAAGGTCGGATCGGCCGCCAGGTTCGCCGCCACGATTCCTGCCTGGGAATGTCCAAATAATTCTACCGGGGTGTCAGATTTTACTCCCAGCTTCATCAGGGCCTGCCGCACGGCTTTACGTTGTCCCGACTCCCATCCCGCTACTTCTTCGGTGTTGGTCAACATATCCTGTACCTGCACTGAACCCGCGTCCCAAGCCTCGGTTCCGCGCAGCAAAACCCGCACGCCCTCTTTCCCTTCCTTGGTTGTCCACTGTTGAATCTCGAAGGCACCCCCGTCTATCGGGTCCAAAGCATCCGTCGAGTCGATGACCTCGCTGACACTGCGCGGGAAATACCGCCCGCCGGGTTGCGCCACGCCGGGTGAATGCACCCCGCGATAAGTTTCGGTACGCAAGCTTTGGGTGCGTAACCTGCGGTTTCTTTCGGCTGCGGTTCCCTGGGGCGAGGTTCGGCATCCGCTCGATGCCGGGGTTGCGCCCAGGGCTTTGCCGGTGGTGCTGCGGTGGAAATTGCGGCAACTTTTTTCTCGCGCGGCTTGCTCTTTGGGGAAAGCCGTAAGGTACATGTTATCTGCCTTCATCGTCCAAACCCCGGACTTCAGGATTGTCATCCCCGCCCATGTTATGGGGACGCCCAGAGGTCCAAAGAGACCGCCCCACGTAATCGCCTCGGGCGCCACGGTAAACGCGGCCTTGGCTATATGCCCTGGATCAATTTCTTCCAGGTCCACCAGGGGAGCCAAGTAGGCCTCTAGTTCCGGTGAATCCCCGAAACCGGAGGTGGGGATGTCCACAGTTCCGTCCTCTGTATAGAGGCGCACCCCTTCGTCCAGCCCATAGACTTTTTCCCCTAGACGCTGCATAATCCAGGACAACACGATAGACAGCAGCTGGACATCGTTGAAATCCCGGGAATAGTAGGTCTCGCCGTCGATGGTAAATTCTTCGGGGAACTCGCTGCGATCCAGGGCTAAACGCGCCACACTTCCCAGACCGAGTACCTCGAACACGTCGACCCAGGCCTCTTTCCTGAAGGTAAAGAAATGGCTAAACTTGGCAGCTACTTGACTCTCGGTATTTTTCGTACAGCCCCGAAGCCGTCAACAGTTTTTTTCCTGCAAGAAGATGCATCTGCGCTGTACCACGCCCAGCTGCGCCAAGAAAATCCTGTCGCTGGGAGAGATAGTGGGAATAGTTTGCCTGGTGGCGGTCCAGTTCCGCCTGGCTCTGGGGCAAAAGCGGCCGTCAGGGTCTGGACCCGCAATGAGTGCTGGGATTCCAGTAAGTGGTGTTGCGTGGTTTCGAAACGCAGACAGATTTCCAGTTGTTCGTGACTGGAACCCTAGCTTTGCCGCCATGTTTTTCAATGTTGCTGGGTCCACCCCGAAGCTGGCCATGGTCCCGTCTCCCGCAGAACTGCGCGTCGCCCCACCGTGGATCCACACGGAAAGTGGCTGGCCGTCCTGCCCTGCGTAATGGGGATAGAGAACTATCGGATCATCTTCGGACACGGTGGGCCTCCTTTCAGAAACCCAGCCGCGTTACCGCGGCGTCCAGGGAACTGGCGGCGTGACTCAGCCCCGAGAACTCGCCCAGACCCAACTGGAACTTTGTGTCGTATTTCTGGCTGGCCCAGCCGCTCCAGTCACGCTTGGTGGCGCCCAGATAGTGGCCGCGCGCTTCTTCTATCCAACTCGCATAAGACATCGCTACTCCTTTAAATGCACTCTCCCATGTCGCCGCCAGCCCAGACCCGCCGCCAGCTCCTACTCCTTTTATCTAGGACCCTAGAGTCCCAAGCCACAGCACGAAAGCCGAAATCCCTCAGGGTGTGAATTACGCCGAACTCACGCAACCAGCGAAAATCTGTGGAAAACTTCCCTCGCCACCCCTCCTCGACCCGGGAACATCGCCACCCCAAGGGAAACCGCCATCTTCGAACCTCGACCCGGTAAAAACCCAGCTTCGCCGGCCACCCACCCAAAAGGCAGGCAACCGGCGAAACCGAAGCTATGAAGTTAGGAAACTACCTTGAAGAATCTAGACCAGCTCAGGGACCATCGAGATGGAACCGCAGGGGCATTCCTCGGCGCAGATACCGCAACCCTTGCAGTAGTCGTACTTAAAGACATACTCGGTAGGGCGGATCTTGGTGATGGCGTTGTCGGGGCAAACCCCGAAACAGTTGTCGCAACCGAAGCAGTTACCGCAGCTCATGCAGCGACGCGCCTCGAAAACGGCGGATTCTTCGTCCAGCCCCAGGACGACCTCGTCGAAGGTCGAGGACCGGCGCGCACCTTCCAGCTTTTCGCGCACCTGCAGGGGGGCATCGGCGTAGTACCAGGTATTCATGCGGTCAATCGAGGCATCACCGTGCTTTTCGGCGGGAATGTATTCCTGGCCGTTCAAGTAGGCGTCGATGTAGCGCGCGGCCTTCTTGCCGTGACCAATCGCGACGGTGACAGTGCGCGAGGACGGCACCATGTCCCCACCGGCGAAGACGCCTTCCAGGCCGGTCATCATCTGGGAGTTCACCTGCACCACGCCGTCGTCGATCTTGATGGCTTCGCAGTTCTCTACCAGAGACAAATCGGCTTCCTGGCCCAGCGCCATGATGACCGAATCCGCGCCCAGTTCCTCGAATTCCCCGGTGGGGACGGGACGGCCGTCATCGTCCAGCTTCATCTTCTCTACCGTCAAGGTGCCGCCGTCGATGTGCTTGATGGTAGAGAGCCAGCGCATCATGATGCCTTCTTCTTCGGCCTCCATCACCTCGGAGTCGTGGGCCGGCATGCGGTCGCGAGTGCGGCGATAAACGATGACGGCTTCGGTGGCGCCCAGACGCTTGGCTGTGCGCGCGGCATCGATGGCGGTGTTACCCCCGCCGTAAACCACGACGCGGCGACCCAGCATCGGCTTTTCCTCGCCTTCCATTTCCTTCAACATATCCACGGCGTCCATCACCTTTGCGGCTTCGCCCGTGGGGATCGAGGCGTTGCGCCCGATGTGGGCACCCACCGCCAGGAACACCGCGTCGAATTCCCGCTTGGCTTCCTCGACGTCCTCGACCTTCGAGTTGAACTCGAACTTTACGCCCATGTCTTCGATGCGCTTTACCTCGGCGTCCAAGATGTTGCGCGGTAGGCGATAGGAAGGAATGCCGAAACGCATCATGCCACCGGACAGGTGACCGGCGTCGCGCACCGTGACGCTGTGGCCCATACGGCGCAGGTGGTAGGCCGCCGACAGGCCTGAAGGTCCGGCGCCAACCACCAAGACGCGCTTGCCGGTTTCGGGGTTCAGCAGCGGCATGGTCCAGCCTTCGGCCAGGGCCTTGTCGCCCACGAAACGCTCGATGGCGTTGATGCCCACGGCTTCGTCGACCTGGCCGCGGTTACACGCGGTTTCACAGGGGTGATAGCAGACGCGACCCATACAGGCGGGCAGCGGGTTATCCATCATCATCTGTTCCCAGGCTGCCTTGTAGTCGCCCTCTTCGGCGTGGAACAGCCACTTCTGGCAGTTTTCCCCGGCGGGGCAACCCTTGTTGCAGGGGGGCAGCATATTCACGTAAACCGGGCGTTCGGTACGCCACGAACCGGTTTCGTTTTCCAGAGAAGAACCCACCTGCAGAGTGATGGCAAAAGGAATGGTGTCCTCGTGCTTGACTTCGGGCTTCATAACATCAGTCATCTTTGATACCTCTTTCCTGTCTGTACCGTTCACTCGGATTCCGCTGCGCCGGCCGCCGCGTTTTGCGCGGCCAGGACCGAGGACCGGCCCGGCAGGGATTCGGCGAAACGCCCGCGCGGATCGTTGGGGGCTTCTTTGATGCGGCGCTGTACGTCTTCGTCCAGGGACTCCATCTCTATCAGGCCGTACTTGCGGATATTGCGGTCCGCCACGGCCTGGATCCGGGCAATGACTTCGGCAGAGTCTTCCTGCTTGAAGACGTGGGCGAAACGCCGCTGGGGCTTGAGGTATTCCTCTACCGGGACGGGGCGGCGAATCTTAGTTACCGAGGTGATTTCTCCGTTGACGGCCTCGTAGACGGGGAACAGGCCGGTCTGGGTCGCCAGTCGCGCCAGCGTCACGGTCAAGTTCGAGTTCGAACCCCAACCCAGCGGGCACGGCACGAAACGTGAATGTAGCGCGCCCCGCGGAACTGCATCGCCTTGTTTACCTTGTACTCCAAATCGCGCAGGTCCGCGACGGTGGCGGTGGCGACGTAGGGGATTTCGTGCGCCATAGCGATCTGGGGCACATTCTTTCCCTGGGTAAAAACATTGCCGGGGTGATCGCCGACGGGCTGGGTGGTGGCGGTGCGCGCCGCGGGCGGGGTGGCCCCGGAACGCTGGACACCGGTATTCATGTAGGCCTCGTTGTCATAGCAGATGAACAGCACATCGTCGTTGCGCTCGAACATTCCCGACAGCGGCCCGAAGCCGATATCCACCGTGCCGCCGTCGCCGCCCTGGGCGACGACGCGGATATCATCTTTGCCCATGGCTTTCAGACCGGCCGCCGCCCCGGAAGCCACCGCGGCGGCATTCCCGAAGAGGGAATGCAGCCACGGCACCGTCCACGCGGTTTCCGGATAGGGAGTAGAGAAAACTTCCAAACACCCGGTGGCGTTGACCAGCACCAGTTTCTTGTTCGCCGCGGTGGCCGCGGTGTCCACCGCATAACGCGCCCCCAGGGCCTCGCCGCATCCCTGGCAGGCGCGGTGCCCGGAAGTCAAGGAATTCACGCGGTTGGGGTCCGACTGCAGGGAACGCCACTGCAAATCAGCCAGGCGGTTACCCACCGCGAAAGACCCAACCTGATAGAACTTGACCTGTTCACGCGCCGGGATGTTGGTTTCTTCGGTTTTCGTAATCACAGAGGACATCTTGGTTCTTCCTTTCTGCCGTAGCGCCTCAGGCAGGCTACACATTGATCGCGGTATCGGCGGTGGAAGGCGCGGCCACTCGGGCGTTACCCACCTTGTCGGCCTGGGGCTTTTCCCCTTTGGGCGGCAATCGCGGCGTCGGCGCGCTGCACGGCGTGACGCATCACGTTATCCGCCACACCACCAGAACGACGCATCTTCGCTTCGCGCTCTAGTTCGGCGTTGACCAACTCCATATCCAGATCCAGGAAAGTCAAGCCTTCCAGGGTTTCAGCCTCGGCCTGGTCCAGCATCTGATGCAGCGAGTTCTTGGTGATGTTGCGCCCGCCCAGGCCGCCGATCACCTCGAAACAGGTGAAGGGCTTGCCGCGCATCGCCGCGCGCAGATGCGAAGACACGATGCCGCCAATCCCCACCGAGAAAGCCTTTCGAAACAAACCGTGCGCTTGGCGCCCTTCAGTACTTCTCGCACCGCGTCGATGGGGAAGGGACGGAAGGAGCAGATCGACAGCACCCCGATCTTGTCCCCGGCCTCGCGACGTTCGTCAACCACATCTTTGATGGTCCCCACGATCGAACCCAGCGCCACCACGATGGTTTCGGCGTCCTCGCACCGATAGGGCCGCACCAAACCGCCCGAATCGCGCCCGAAAACCGCCTTGAATTCTTCCTGGACCTGGGGAATCAGCTCCAGAGCCTGCATCTGCTTGTGGTGCGCCAGGTAGCGCACCTCGGTGAAGGCTTCGGGTCCCACCATGGCGCCGATCGAAATCGGGTTCTCTGGGTCCAGTACCTGACGCGGCTCGTAAGTCGGCAGGAATTTCCGCACTTGCTCGATCTCGGGCAGGTCCACCTGCTCTACGGCGTGGGTCAAGATAAAGCCGTCCATACAAACCATCACCGGCAGGCTCAGCTCCTCGGCGATGCGGAAGGCCTGCACGTGTAGGTCGGCAGCCTCTTGGTTATTTTCGGCAAAGAGCTGCAGCCACCCCGAGTCGCGCTGTGACATGGAGTCGGTGTGGTCGTTCCAGATATTGATCGGCGCCCCGATAGCGCGGTTCGCCACCGTCATCACGATCGGCAGCCCCAGGCCGGAAGCGTTATAGACGGCCTCGACCATGAACAGCAAACCCTGCGAAGCCGTCGCGGTATAGGAACGCGCCCCCACCGCAGAAGCGCCGATACACGCCGACATCGCCGAAAACTCGCTTTCAACGTTGACGTATTCGCAGTGCTCCATCTTTCCCGACTTCACCAGCGCGGAAAGGGCCTCGACGATGTGGGTTTGCGGGCTGATGGGGTAGGCCGCGACGACTTGCGGTTCGCAGGCGGCGACGGCCTGGGCGATTGCTTGTGATCCTTCGATTTGCTTGAGCATCTTGGTTCTTTCTTTTTGATGTGGCGAGGTTCGAGGTGTCGGTTTTCGGCGGTGGCGGGGGTGGGGTTGGGGGTTCGAGGTCGTCCTTTCGCGTGGCCGCCGAGCTTCCGGTTTTCGCCGGGTTCCTTAAAGCGAGGGTGGGGGCGAACTGGGTTTTGACGAAGTCGAAGGCGGCAGTGGCGGCTTCGACGTTGGCGTCGCCGACCTTGCCTTTTGAACTTGTCGCGGATCGCGTTAGCTACGGATTCCAGCTTTACCATCCCGGTCAGTCCCGCCAAGCCACCCAGCAGCACCGCGTTAGGCATAGGGCGGCCGAGTTTCTCTAGGGCGATGTCGGTGGCGGGCATAGAGACGAAGTGGCCTTTGAGGAGTCGCTCTTCGAGTTCTTGCAGGCCCAGCTCCGTGGCTGTTTTGGTTGAGTTCACCAGGGCGTAGCCATCGGACTTCAAACCGGAGAAGGGATCCATCACCGCCAAGAGGGTCGGGTCTTGGACGATCACCACATCAGGTTCCAAGATGGGTTCACGAGAACGAATCTCTTTGTCCATGATGCGGCAGTAGCTGACCACGGGCGCGCCAGTACGCTCGGAGCCGAAAGAGGGGAAAGCCTGGGCGTGGTGTCCATCGGCAAAGGCTGCGTAAGCCATCAGGTCCGCCGCGGTAACTACGCCCTGTCCCCCGCGACCATGAATACGAATTTCAGTCATGCATTGACTGTAAGATAAATATTCGGGTAATATTCTTTTTATCTCTGAAAACGGTGTTATTCCTTGATATCACAACGTTATTCTGGTGTTTCTCAGGGGTTTTTAGCAACTGTGCGCTTGCTTTATCGACTCCTTGCGCGTTCACCCCCACTTTCCTCTGTTTTCACCTAGGATTTAACCAAACGATGTAAAGCAACAATGGAGTTCAAGGAGGCATCGTGGAAGACACCCCTAAGATCCGCGTCGGAGTGGTTGGTTTCGGCTTGCTGGGAAAGAACGTGGCGAAGGCAGTTTCCCGCACCCGCGACCTCGAACTGGTGGCGATATTCTCTAAACGCGACCCCGCTACCCTGCAGAACTCGCTGGCGAAGGTTTACCCCACGGCCTCGGCCGCCGAGTTCCGCGACCGCATCGACGTGATGATTGTCTGCGATGCTTTCGGCACCGGGCTGCAAACCGAAACCCCTTATCTGGCACAGTTCTTCCACACCGTAGACGCCCACCCCTTGCGTGGCAACCCGCCCACCGCAGAGGAAATCGAAGCGCAGAAAAAGCTGCGGCTCGAGGAACTCCAAACCCTGGCTCAAGACTTCGCCAAGCGCCAGGCCGCCCACGACGCCGCCCACGCCGGGGAAAAACGGGAGCGCACAGGCTCTGCGAAGCGACGGCCTCGACCGCCGAATCCACCAACGGCCTCGCCGAGGAAGAAACCACCGAAATCATGGGGATGACGCTGCCGGCTTTCGTGAAGGAACCCGTGTTTCAGCCGGTGTATCTGCCGTTCAAGGAGTACTTCGAGAAGGTTGACGCCGCGGCGCGCACCAGTCACCACGTTTCGCTGTGCGCGGTGGGGTGGGAGCCGGGATTTATGTCGTTTATGCGGACTTTTATGGGGGCGCTGTTCCCGAAATCGCAGACTTGGACCTTTTGGGGGCGCGGGGTGAGCCTGCAGTGGTCCAACGCCGTGCGGTCTTTTGAGGGTGTGGTCGACGCGGTGGTGTATCAGTGCCCGAAAGAGGAACCGTTGATGGCGGTGCTGGAGAACCGGCCGATTTACGACGATTCGCGTAAGGCGCTGCACTATTTAGAGGTCTATGCGGTGGTGGATGACCGCTTTGACAAGGAGCAGCTGCGCGAACAGATTATCCACATGCCCGGGTGGTTCGCCGACTACGACACGCAGGTCACTTTCTTGACCAAGGACGAGATGCGCGAGTTTCACGCGCGGATGACGCACGCCGGGTTGGTGCTGTCGCGGGCCTCGACTTCGCAGGGGATCAACGAGCAGATCAAGCTGGAGGTCGACATGGATTCCAACCCGGAGTTCACGGCCTATGTTTTGACCGCCGGCGCCAGGGCGGTGGTGCGAGCCGGACGGGAAAAGTTCGAGGGGGCGCGCACTATGGTCGAGATTCCGCTGGCGTGGTTCAGTCCGCATTCTTTAGAGCAGGTGCGGCACCAAATTTCCGTGTCGTAGCGGGGTTTTAGTTCGGGGGCGCGGGGGGTCGTCTAAACTGGCTTCGTGGAAGAACCGCCCCCCGCTTCGTCGCGGCACCGCTACTCTTGGCCGGTGCGTGCTTGCTGACGCCCAGCGCGAGGCCTGGGCTGGAGTCTGGGCTGGGGCCTGGGGCGGGGCGCGGGGCAGGGGCCTGGGGCGGAGTCTGGGCTGGGGCCTGGGGCGAGGCGCGGTGGTCGGGTCGTGGCTATCGATGTGGCGCGCGGTTTGGCGATATTGGGGATGATGACGGCCCACATGTTCGTCACCGCACAGCTGGAGCAGCCTTCGGGTTTCTGGGGTTATCTGGCCAGTGTCGCACACGGGCGTTCCGCTTCTGCGTTCGCGCTGATTTCCGGAGTTTCCCTGGGGCTGATCGTCGCCTCCGTCACCCGGCAGCTCACTGCTCCACGCCACCGCTACCTCACCTCCCCCGCCACGCACCCGACGACCCTCGACGCGGCGACCCTCGACGCGGAAACGCGCGCGATGATTCGGTTCCAGGTGCGGCGCACCGTGGCGATTCGGGCGCTGTTTCTGATTGTGCTGGCAGGGCTGCTGGCGCTACCCAACGAGCGGATTTTGTTGATTCTGGACAACTATGGGCTGTGGTTTTTCCTCAGTATGCCGTTCCTCTTCGCCCGGGTACGGGTGCTTCTGGGGGTGGCGGCGGGCCTGATTTTCGCCGGGATTCCGCTGTTTGCGCTGCTGGATTACAGCGGGGTTGTGCCGGAGTCGCTGTGGCAGCTGCTGGGCGGGGACGACTATTCGCTACCGGCGTACTTGGCGTATGTGCTGGTCGGGTTGGCCTTGTATCGGCTGGGCTGGCTGCGGGGCGACGGATGGCTGCGGGGCGGGCGGGCCACCTCGACCCGGTATTATCCCAACCCCGATACTGTTCCCCGAGAGGAGGAGATTTTCAAGAGAGCTCGACCCCGCGAGAATTACGCGGAAACTGGCCATTTGGGGGGCGGTGGTGGCCGTTATCGGTTATGGGCTGGGAACGCTGATGGATTCGCTGCGGCTGGGGAGGTTGTCGGGGGCGCTGTTAGGGCGCGAGTCTTTCTATACGATTTATACTTCCGGGCCGTCGGTGGCAGATTTGCTGGAGCTGTATCCGGACGGGGCGGGCGAGGAGGTGAATGCGCTGGTACTGCGCGCGCCTGGGCGGTGGCAGTTCTGGTACGAATGCCTGGGCTTTGTGGCCCCGCACACCGATTCGGTGCTGGAAACCGTGGCGAACCTGGGTTGGGGTGTGGCGCTGGTTTCGCTGCTGTTGTTGGTTTCTGGGTGGATTCGCAGAGTTTTGGCTGGTGGGGCGGCTGGGGTGGCTGTAGGTGCTTCCACACGGCGGTCGATGCGCCTGTTGCGGTATCGGCTGGCGAAAGCCTTGCGATATGCCGGTACTCCGGTGGCGGCACTGGGATCGATGCCGCTGAGCGCCTATTGCCTGCACGTGTTGTGGCACGCTGTGACCTGGCATCTGGGTGGTGGAGCTGCGCTGATGGGCAGTTACCTGGTTTCGCTACCGGTGCTTTTAAGCGCGGCTTGGCTGTGGCGCTGGGCCTCGCGGCGAGGTGGGCGTTCTGGTCGCGGTCCGGTTGAATCGTTGCTGCGCTTACTCTCTCGGCCCCGCGCTAGATTACATGGCGTGGCGGCGGTGAGGCCACAGCGGGCTTGTGGGGCTGGGACTACCGTCCGCACGTCCGCCCGTAAAGATTGCCGGTCTCCAACCAGCCCAACCACACCCAACCAAACCCCGCCCGGTTAAACACTCGGGCCGCCAAGCACCCGAAGGCACCTGGCGGCCCGAAAGACCCAATCCTATTTAGCGCAGCTCTTTGGGCAAGATTGGCTGCGGAGTCGGGGTGAGGCGGTCTGCCGGGTTGACCGGAGCCGGAGGACGCCCACCCCCGATTTCGGTCCCGTGTCCGTCATCACCCAGGATGGAGTAGTCAAAGCGGTCCTTGCCGTCCAACACGGCGCGCGCCTTGTCCAGATCCAGAGTCTTGGTCCACTTACCCACGATGAAGGCCGCAGCGGCGTTACCGGTGAAGTTCGTCAAAGCACGGGCCTCGGACATAAAGCGGTCGATACCAACCACCACACCCACACCATCCAGCATGTCAGGACGGAAGGCCTGCAGACCACTGCCAGGGTCGCCAGACCCGCACCGGAGACGCCCGCAGCACCCTTCGAGGCGATAATCATGAAGATCAGCAGCGAAATCTGCTCGCCCCAGCTCATGGGCATATGCATGGCGTCGGCGATGAAGACCGCAGACATGGTCAGGTAAATCGCGGTGCCGTCCAGGTTGAAGGAGTAGCCGGTGGGCACCACGATACCGGTGGTGGCCTTGGAAACGCCGGCGTGCTGCATCTTCGCCATCAAGTTCGGCAGCGCAGATTCGGAGGACGAGGTCGCCACAATCAGCAGGTATTCGCGTCCCAGGTACTTCATCATCTTGAAGATGCTCAGGCGCGTCACCAGCGCCAACATACCGCCGATAATGAAAACGATGAAGAGAATACACGTAATATAGAAGGCCACCATCACCAGGCCCAGCTCAATCAGGGCCTTGGCGCCGGTGCCACCGACCACCGCCGCGATCGCGCCGAATGCGCCGACCGGCGCCACCCACAGCACCATGATCAAGATGCGGAACACCAGTTTCTGCAGCACGGCGATGGCGCGCAGAACAGGCTCGCCTTGCTTGCCCATACGTTGCACGGCGAATCCGACCAACAGGGCGATGAACAGGGTCTGCAGCACAGACCCGGCAGTCAAGGAGCTGAACAGGGTTTCGGGAATGATGCCCTTGACGAAGTCGGTCAGACCACCCGCACCTTCGGCCTTCTTGGCGTATTCATCACCGCCGCCTTTGGGGATAACCAGGCCTGCGCCGGGCTGCACGAAGTTACCTACAATCAAACCGATGGCCAACGCGAAGGTCGACATGCAGATGAAGTAAATCAGGGCTAAACCACCGGCTTTACCAACTGCCGCGGCGGCCTTTACCGAGCCAATGCCCAACACGATGGTGCAGAAAATGATGGGGGAAATCATCATCTTGACCAAGCTTACGAAGGCGGTGCCGATCCATTTGAGCTCGACCGCGGTCTCGGGGGCCATCAGGCCCAGGATCACACCGGCGATTACCGCGATAATCACCATAATGTAGAGCCAGTGAGTCCGGTCGCGCTTCGGCTTCTTTGGTTCGACAATTACCGGACCTTGATCCTGGTATATATCTGACATTTTGGTTCCTTTCATTAAGCCCACCACCATTGGTTTCAGGGCTTATTTATGATTGAGTAACAGCCGTACATTCAGTCATTACTCAGGTTTTATCGTTGTTCATAATAAACCCGATTTACCTTATGCATGCAAATTTCTGCAACGTTGATGTCTGTGTCTGCACTTTTTCTCAATCCGGGTCGAGGACGGGGGCGCGGCGCGGAGGGAGGGTTAGGCGCGGTCCCGGGTCGCGGCTCACCTCGCGTCGATTTCCCCCACCGCCCTCACAATGCGACCTCGCCGGGGCTGAATCATCCAAATTTTCGCCTCGGCACAGTCAGTTCCACCGGCCAGTCGTCCCTGTGTAAAACCTGTGGATAACTTTCGAAACGCCTGCCCACCTCAGCACTCATTCGCAGTTTGCTTTCCAACATTCAAGTATGATAGACAAGCCTTCAACCAAGCGTTTGCGCAGGTAAAACCCGGTTTGCCCCGAAAAAGCTTCAAGTTCAGCTCTGAGGTTCCACCCACCAGCTGCAAAGAATTTTTCTCCACCACCAGCTGTGGAAAACCTGCGAATAACTTTCGGCCGTACTCACGCGACTCCGGTACCCGCGCCACCCGGCGGACCTCGACCCGGCGGACCTCGACCCGGGAACTTCCCCAAGGTATCCACCGTCACTTCCACACCGAAACCCCCACTTTTCCCCAAGGAATGCACAGGTTACTCACAGTGAAGGTTTGCGCCCGCGGCGCCGAATCGATAACTTGAGACAGGTGCCCTGAAGCCGCACCCACGCAAACGCCACCCCGACGCAAGCCTGACGCAACCCCGGCGCCCCCGGCACTCCCGGGACCCGCCCGGTACCACCCAGGTGCCGCCCGACGCCGCGCCGGGCCGGCGCCCTCGCGAAAAGACAGAAGATGGATCCGGAACTGATTGACGAAAGCACGCTGGAGCGCGTGCCCCCGCGCAACCTGCGCGCGGAACAGTGCGTCTTGGGCACCATGATGACTTCGAAATCCGCCATCGCCGAGGTCTATCGGCAGTTGATGCCCACGGATTTCTATGACCCGAAGCACGAAGAAATCTTCAACACCATCATGGATCTCTATGCCGAGGGCACCCCGGTGGACGCGATTTTGCTGGCGAACGAACTGGAAAACCGCGGGTCGCTGACGCGACTGGGTGGGCTGGACTACCTCTACGAGCTGGCGCACAACGCAGTGGCGACGGCCTCGATCAGCTACTATTCACAGATTGTGCGAAACCAGGCCACTTTGCGCGGCTTGGTCGAGGCCGGCACCCGCATCACCCAGCTGGGTTACGCCATCGATACCGGCGATACCGACGACCTGATCAACGCCGCCCACGCCGAACTGGACCGGGTTTCGGAAAAACGCACCTCGGAGGACTACAAGCCGGTCAAGGACCTGATTAGCCTGACGATGCAGCAGATCGAGAACGGCGCCGGGGCAACGCGCGGCACCCCCACCGGATTCATCGACTTGGACCGGCTGACGAACGGCTTCCAGCCCGGACAGCTGATTATCGTCGCGGCGCGCCCCGCTATGGGGAAGTCGACTTTCGCCATGGATGTGTGCCGCCACGCCGCCATCAAGGAAGGTAAACCGGTGTTGATCTTCAGCCTGGAGATGGACGCGAACGAAATCCTCAAACGCATTATCTCCGCCGAGGCCACCGTCCCGCTTTCGGCGATAAACAACGGTTTCGCCGATGCTGACGAGATGCAGACGGCCTCGTGGTGGGACCAGATTGGTTCAGCGACGCTGCGGATTTCCAAGGCGCCGATTTTCATCGATGATTCGCCGAATATGTCGATGCCGGATATCCGCGCCAAGGCCCGGCGCCTCAAGCATCAAAACGGTTTGTCGCTGATTGTGCTGGACTATCTGCAGTTGATGCAGCCCGCCGCGGGGGCCTCGCGTGCCCAGCAGGAATCGCGCCAACAGTTCGTTTCCGACGTGTCGCGACAGCTGAAGCTGCTGGCCAAAGAGCTGGAGGTCCCGGTCATCGCCGTTGCCCAGCTGAACCGCGGCCCTGAATCGCGCACCGACAAGAAACCCATGATGTCGGACCTGCGCGAATCCGGGTCCCTGGAGCAGGACGCCGACATCATCTTGCTGCTGCACCGTCCCGAGTACTACGAACCCGACGTGCGACCCGGCGAAGCCGATCTGCACATCGCCAAGCACCGCAACGGCCAGGTCGGCGTCATCAACCTGCAGTTCCAAGGCAAGCATTCGCGCTTCCAAAACGGCGTTTCCCCCGGCCTTGGAAGGTGTGCAGGCCCCGCCCCCCGAAGACTACTAAAAACCGCGGTGGCCCCGCACCCAGTGCGAGGCCACCGTGGGGCGAAGTGTTTACTTCTCAGGGCGAACCGCTACCTCCAGCGGAGCCACGACGTCTTCGAAGAGACGCACGGTCAGCTGGTAGGTGCCGACAGCCTTGATGGGCTGTTCGATAACGATCTTGTGCTTGTCCAGCTCCACTCCCAGCTGTTCCTTGGCGGCGTTGGCGATCGCGGAGGTGGAAACCGCACCGAAGAGACGCCCGTTGGCCCCGGCCTTTGCCGAGATCAGCACGGGTTCCGCCCCGGTCAGCTTTTCCTTTACCGCACCGGCGACCTCCATCGAGGCGATCTTTTGCTTCGCCACGGCGGCCTTCAGACGGTCAATCTGTCCCTGGGAGCCCTTGGTCCACGGGGTGGCCAGCAGGCGGGGCAGCAGGTAGTTGCGCGCGTAGCCGGGGCGCACCTCGACCACATCACCAACCGAACCCAGTTTGTCTACTTCGTGGGTCAGGATAACTTTCACGTTCTGAGTCATGTCTGTCCTTCCTTTCCCTCAGCGGCCCGAACCCGAGTAGGGCAGCAGAGCCATCTCACGGGCGTTCTTAACCGCTTTTGCGATGAGGCGCTGTTCCTGCACGGTGATGCCGGTGACGCGACGCGAACGAATCTTGCCGCGGTCGGAAATAAACTTGCGCAGCAGCGCAGTGTCTTTCCAGTCGATGGTCCCGAGTTTCTTAGCCTTTACCGGGGCCGTGTACTTTTTCTTGAGTGGCTTCGTAGCGCGAGCCTTACCCATATTTCTCCGTTAGTGTGGGCGGGGTGGGATTGGTGCCGGTCCTTTTTCCCCGGCGAGTTCTCCCCTTAGGTTTCCCCCGAAACTTACGTTCCGCCGTCTTTAGAAGGGCGGTTCCTGGTCAAAAGAGGAGTTATCCGGCGCGGCTTCGCCCGGTGCGCCCGCGGGGTAACCCCACGGGTCCCCTGCGGCTCCGCCCGGTGCACCGTAGGCACCTTGGTTTCCGTAACCGCCCTGGTTGCCGCCACCGTATCCACCGTTGCCACCATTACCGGCGTTGCCGCCGTTGCCGTAACCATCGGCGTTTCCGCCGTAGTTACCGCCCCCGGCGTTGCCCGGGCCGCCGAAGCCGCCCTCGCGGCGCTGATTGCGTTCCACGTGAGCCGTGGCGTAACGCAAAGAAGGGCCGATTTCATCGATGGTCAATTCGATAGAGGTGTGACGTTCCCCAGATTTCTGGGATTCCCAAGAGCGCTGTTGGAGACGACCCTGCGCCACGACTCGCATTCCCTTTTTCAGGGATTCCGCGCAATTTTCCCCCAGATCGCGCCAGGCAGAGCAGCGCATAAAGATGGCTTCCCCGTCCTTCCAGGAATTACTGGCACGATCAAAGGTGCGCGGAGTCGAGGCGATGGTGAAAGAAGCCACCGCAGTACCGTCGCCAATCCAGCGCAGTTCCGGGTCTGCGGTCAAATTCCCCACAATGGTGATTACAGTTTCGCCTGCCATATTTTCTCCTCTAGATTTCGTCCTCCCCCAGGTTTCCGGGCTGTATCCCAGCCTAACTCTGGGGTCGGAAACGAAAAATCACTTCCGATTCAGGCTGCCTCAAGCGTCGCGACGCAGCAGCTTGGTCCGCAGAATGGATTCGTTCAGGCCCAGCTGGCGGTCCAGTTCCATCGCAACTTCCGGACTGGTTTCCAGGTCGACCACAACGTAAATCCCGTCGTGCTTCTTGTTAATCGGGTATGCCAGGCGACGTTTGCCCCACACATCCAGCTTTTCCACTTTGCCACCCAGGTCGTTGACCTGCCCAAACAGGGCGGCCATCGAGGGTTCGACGGTGCGTTCGTCCACCTCGGGGTCGACGATCACCATCATCTCGTATTTGCGCAATTTATGCTCCTTCGGTCTAACGGTCACGGTCCTTCCGTGACAGGAGTTGCTGAGACTTTCAGCCCTCCAATCTTAGCGATACAGCCAGAAAATTAGCGATGTAGGGGTGTGGCCCAGCTGCACAAAAATACCGGCCGCCGAAATCACTTTCTCTGCCCCGGATTCCAGGTGACGGTACTTCGACCCGGCCACCCCCAAACCACACCACCCGCCCTCGACCCGGAGCCCTTTACCTTTGCACCACAAAGGCGTAGACTGCCCTTTGTAAAAAATCAAATAAAATACCGAAAGGTAAAAAATGTCCCAAAAATCGGTTTCGACCACGACCTGTACATCAAGATGCAATCCCAGCACATCGCCCGCAGGCGGCGCGAAATTGCCGGCGACGACGGGAGGCTGTACCTCGAGATGGGCGGGAAACTCTTTGACGATATGCATGCTTCGCGGGTGCTGCCTGGCTTCACGCCCGACAACAAGATTGCGATGTTGCACCGCATCAAAGACGAGATTGAGATTCTGGTGTGCCTCAACGCCAAGGACCTGCAGCGCCAGAAAGTCCGCGCCGACTTGGGGATTACCTACGAGGACGACGTGCTGCGCTTGGTGGACGTGTTTCGCGAGGGCGGGTTCTTGGTTAATAACGTGGTGATGACGCAGTTCGAGGACGACAACGCCTTGGCGTGGGCCTTTAAGGAACGCCTGGAACGCCTGGGTTTGAAGGTGGCGCGTCACCGAGTTATTCCCGGATACCCCACGAACACGAAAAAGATTCTGTCCGACGAGGGATTCGGGCGCAACGACTACGTCGAGGTAGAACGCGACTTGATCGTCATCACCGCGCCGGGGCCTGGATCGGGCAAACTCGCCACCGCGCTGTCGCAGGTGTACCAGGACAATAAGCGCGGCATCAAGGCCGGCTACGCAAAGTTCGAAACTTTCCCGATTTGGAACCTGCCGCTGGAGCACCCGGTGAACCTGGCTTACGAAGCCGCCACCGTGGACCTCGACGACATCAACCTGATTGACCCCTATCACCTGGCGGCCTATGGAGAACAGGTCACTTCCTATAACCGCGACATGGAGACTTTCCCGCTGCTGAAGGCTATGTTGGAGCAGATCACGGGGCATTCCCCCTATCAGTCGCCCACCGACATGGGGGTTAATATGGCGGGACACTGTATCGTGGACGACGAAGCCTGTCGGGAGGCGGCGCGACAGGAAATTATCCGGCGCTATTACAAGGCCTTGGTGGACGAGGCCCGCGAAGGATTGGACGACACTCTGTCCTCGCGCGCGGCGATGGTGATGGCGAAAGCCCACACTTCGACGTGGGAGCGCCGCTGCGTGGGGCCGCGCTGGAAGTTCAGGAACGCACCGGCGAACCGGGTTGCGCCATCGAGCTGAAGGACGGCACCATCATCACTGGCAAGACTTCGCCGCTGTTGGGTTGCAGCGCGGCGATGTTGTTGAACGCCTTGAAGTACCTGGCGGGGCTGCCTGATGTGCAACTGCTTTCCCCCGCGTCGATTGAGCCGATTCAGACTCTGAAGACCCAGCATCTGGGTTCGCGCAACCCGCGCCTGCACACCGATGAGGTCCTGATTGCGCTGTCGGTTTCCGCCTCGGACGACGTCGACGCGCGCGCTGCCCTGGCGCACCTCAAGGACCTCGAGGGTTGCAACGTGCACACCACCACCATCCTGGGTTCGGTGGACGAAGACATCTTCCGCAACCTGGGGATCTTGGTTACCAGCGAGCCGCGCTTCCAGCGCAAGAAGCTTTATCGCAAGCACTGATTCTGGCGGTTGTGCCGGGGTTGCGTTTCCGGGGCGAGGTCCGGTAGTTGCGTTTCCGGGCCGAGGTCCGGTAAACCGCGAGGTCCCCGGGGGATTCCCGGGGACCTCGCTACAGTTAATCCCACATCTACGTACCGGGCTGCGCCGGCGCACCGGTCGAAGGCGAAGCGCCGCCTCCGCCGCCTGTATCGGTGCTGGGCTGGGGTGCCGGGTCATTGCTGGGCTGGGGTACGGGGTCAGTGCTGGGGTGGGGTACAGGGGTCAGTGCCGCCATTGGAAGGATCGGAAGGACTGGGCGCCGGAGTCGCAGGTTCGCTGGGCTGCACCGGGGTGCTGGGGCTGGGGGTCTGCGTAGGAGTCTCGGTGGGCGTGGGCGACTCGGAACGAATCGGATCGTTGTGCTGCAGGTTCTGGGGCGCGTTGAACTTTTCGATGGGCAAATCGCGGGTGGCCTGCAGCATATAGCGCTTCCACAGTTCCGAAGGCCAGGCCTCGCCGATGATTTCACCGTACCCACCCCAGGGGACAATCGACTGCTCCGAACCGTCGGCCCCGGACTGGAACATCGCCACCACCGTCAGCATCTGGGGAACCCCACCAATAAAGACCGCAGACTTGTCGTCCGAAGAAGTCCCGGTCTTGCCTGCGACGGGACGCCCGATGCTGTCCTTAATCGCACTGCCTTGCGTGAACACGGCCTGCATGGCCGTCAAAGCATTCAAAGCCACGTTACGCTCGATGGCCTGTTCGGGGCGGAAAGACGGAATGTAGACAATGTCCCCCGTCGAATCGGTGACCTGGCGAATAATGTGTACGGTTTCGCGCTTGCCTTCATTGATGATGGTGCCGTATGCGGTGGCGATATCCACCGCGGTGGGCGAGGACGAACCCAGGGTATTCGTCAAGGTGTCGTCCAAACCGGGGGTATCTTCAGAGTACCCCAAGCGAATCGCCACCTCGCGGGTCATATCCGGGCCAACCTCAGAGTTCAACTTGACGAAAGGCGTGTTCAAAGAGTTCGCCAAGGCCTTCACCAGGGACACCTGGCCATAAGAGCGACCACCGTAGTTCGTAATCTTTTGGCCTTGAATAGTTTGCGGAGAGTTACCGTTATAGGTCTTGTAGATACTCACGCCCTTTTCGATTCCGGCAATCAAACAGAAGGGCTTGAAAGTCGAACCGGCCTGGAAGTGGCTCTGGGTGGCGGTGTTCACCTGGTTCTTCAGATAGTCAAAGCCGGGGAACTCGGCGATGATTTCCCCGGTGGTGGGGTCGGTGGAGAGCATGGAGAAACGCAATCCCGCCTCGGGGCTGGCCGGCATCCAGTTCGCCGTCTCCATAATCATGTCTTGCTTGTCTTTATCCAAGGTGGTGGTGATCTTCAGACCCATAGTGTCAATCTGGTCTTCACTGAGCCCACCTTGTTCCTTCAGTTCCTGGCGCACCTGGAACATGAGGTATCCGTTGACCCCGCTGAAGTTCGTGGTGTTCTGTTCGGGGGTGATGGTTTGGGGGAAAACCGCTTCGTCGTGCTGTTTCTGGGTGATGTAGCCGTCGGCCTGCATCAGCCTCAACACGCGCTTCCACCGGGTCTGCGCCATCTGGGGGTCCACCGCGGGGTCATAGACCGAAGGCGCGGGAATCAGCCCGGCAATCAACGCGGCCTCGGAATAGGTCATGTCCTTGGCGGACTTTCCAAAGTAGGCCTTTGAGGCGGCCTCGATCCCGTAAGAGGAACGCCCAAAGTAAATCGTGTTCAGATAGTTCCCCAGAATCTCGTCTTTGTCCTGGACGCGGTTAATCTTCAAAGCCATGATGGCTTCTTGGGCTTTGGCCCAGTACCGCTGCAAAATAGAACCCCGGTTCGTGACTTCGCCGGTATAGTACCTCTCGACGTACTGTTGGGACAGGGTCGAGGCCCCCTGCAGGGATTGGCCGCGCAGGTTATTGATAAATGCGCGAACGATACCTTTGATATCCACCCCAGAGTTTGTCCAGAAGGTCCGGTCTTCGGAAGCCACCACCGCGTTGCCCACGTATTTCGGCAGGTCCTCGGTGTTGATGATTTCCCGGTTCACCTCGGCGAATTTCCCGATCGGGGTCGCCCCGTCGTTGTAGTACACCGTGGTGACTTGGGCGCGGGCGAACTGTGAAGGCTTGGGGATTTCCGTCGTGGCGTAAGCGATCAAGAAAGTCGCGAAGGCCCCCGCCACCCCGACCAGACCCAGAAACAGCAAGGTCAGGAAGGTGTTGCGGACATAGTGGTGTTTTTTCCGTTTGGGCTGCACGGTGCGGACGGTTTTCCCCGTCACCCGGCGTTGGCTCACGTTTTGCGCATTCATCCTATTTATTCTGCCACGTTTTCCACCATTCGCGCAGTACGGTTTCGGCCTCCTGTGCGGAAACCGAACCGTGCTCCATGCGATAGGCCAGTAGGTACTTGTAGGCCGCCCCGACTTCCCGCCCCGGCGCCAGACCCAGAATCTGCATAATCTGCTCCCCGTTCAGGTCGGGACGAATCGCGTCCAGTTCTTCTTTGGCGCGCAGCTCGACTATGCGACGCTCCAGGTCATCGTAGGCGTGGGACAGCCGCTGCGCCTTCTTGACGTTGCGGGTGGTGCAGTCGGCGCGCGTCAAGCGGTGCAGCCGCTCCAGCTGGTCCCCCGCGTCGGTGACATAGCGGCGCACCGCCGAATCCGTCCACTCTTGTTCGCCGTAACCGTGGAAACGCTGATGCAGCGCAATCAGGTGCGTCACGGCGTTCACCGTCGCCTTATCAAAGGTGAGTTCCCGCAACCGCCGCCGCGCTATCCTCGCCCCGACCACGTCGTGCTGATGGAAGGTGACCACCCCGCCGCCCTCGAACCGGCGCGTGGCGGGTTTACCGATGTCGTGCAGCAACGCCGCCAGCCGCAACACCAGGTCGGGGCCGGGGCAGGGTCCCTCGGCATCGGTTTCCTGGGCGATGGCCTGGTCCAACACGATCAGGGAATGTTCCCACACATCCTTGTGGCGCTTGTGTTCGTCCTGCATCCCCTCCAGGTCCATCAGTTCGGGCAAGACCTGCTCGGCCACCGCGGTCCACACCAGCATCTCCAGGCCGCGGCGGGGATAACGCGACATCATCAGGCGTTCCAGCTCGGCGCGGATGCGCTCGCGCGACACGATTTCCAGGCGCTGGCGCATCTCTTGCATGGCGCACATCACCTGGTAGTCCACGTCAAAACCCAGCTGCCCGGTGAATCTGGCGGCGCGCATGATGCGCAAAGGGTCATCGCCAAAGGATTCTTCGGGCGCGATGGGGGTTTTCAAAATGCCCTCTTCGAGGTCGCCCGCCCCGCCCGTGGGGTCCACCAGTTCCAGCGTGGGCAGGCGCAGCGCCATGGCGTTGACGGTGAAGTCGCGTCGCCACAGGTCCCCGTCGAGGGTATCGCCGAAGTTAACTTCCGGCTTGCGCGAGTCGCGTTGGTAGTGGTCGGAGCGGAAAGTGGTGACTTCGAAAATGTCCTCGCCTTTGCGCGCGCCGATGGTGCCGTAGGCTCGCCCCACGTCCCAGGTGGTGTCGGCCCATCGGTCGAGGATAGTTTGGGTTTCTTCGGGTCGGGCTGAGGTAGTCAGGTCGAGGTCCGTGGGGAGTTTCCCCAGCATGGCGTCGCGTACCGGCCCACCCACCAGGGCGATTTCGTGTCCAGCTTCGGTGAAGGCGCGCCCCAGTCCCGCGGTTTTGCGTTGCAGCTGCTCTAAGATTTGCGCCGGGATTTCCCGACTGGCTTGGATCTCTGCCTCCACTCAGTGCCCTCCGTTGCGTTGCGCGGTGGTGTCGTAGGATTCGCCTCCCTGCGCCAAAAGACGCGGCGCGGATAGTACCAGTGGTACTTGCGCCAATGGTTTTCGCGAGCCGCCACCAGGTAGGCGAAGCGGCGCCACGCCTTGCAAGACCAGTCCCATTCGGCCTGGTTCCACAGCGGATCGACCATGTGTCCGGCGCGACGCAGGGTCTGCAACTGTTCCGCCAGTCGAGAGTCGCAATAGCGCGCCACCAGCCGAGGCGGCAAAATCGTATAGAACACGGGTCGTCCCGGCACCATCTCGCGTCGCTCCAGTTTGGCTTCGTCCACCAGGTCCGCCACCATAAAAGGCATGGGGTTCAGGCCCGCGGCAGTGTTGTAGTAAGAGTTGCGTCCGATGCGCGGGTTGACTTCAAAGAAGTACGCCACGCCGCAGCGTTTATCTACCTTCACGTCGAAGTTCGCGAAACCCCACCAGCCGCAGCCCTCCAAGAACCGCGTGACTTGTTCATAGAGCCCGGGGTAAACCTCGGTCACCATCGCCACGGGGTTACCCAGGGCGGAAGGCGTGTGGTCCTCTAAGATGACTCGGGCCGAACCAATCATGGTGACGCGGTGGTGGCGATCCACGTAGGCAGTGATAGAGAGGTTATAGGAGTCGTTGCCGTCCACGCGCGGCTGGAGCACATAGGAGCGCGCGTGGGAATAGGGTCGGGTGTGTTCTTCGAGGCTGTGTAACAGTTGCGTCAGTTCTTCGCGACTATTTAGCGTATAAACCTTGGCTTTTCCGGGCCACTTCAGTCTCTCGTAGCCATACCCCATGGTGGGTTTCAAGATCCAAGGGAGGGGATGGTCAAAGTCATCGAGGAGGGACTGGATGTCTTCGGGGGTGGAATCCAGGTCGATTTCCAGCGTGGGCGGCACCCGCAACCCAAAGCGTTTAGCCAGTTTCGGGAAGGAAGTTTTTCGAGTTGGTTTCCGCCAGCAGCTCCGGGCTGGGGATGGCGAATTCATAGTATTCGCGCAGCTCGTCCTGGTGCAGCATCATGTCCCAGATATTCGAATCCAGGTTCGCAATCATCACCAGTTTCTTGCCGGGGAATTCTTGCTGCAGTCGCGGTCCCAGCTCCAGTAATCCGTCAATCAGTGCCGAACGTATATCGGCCGAATCGTTGGAATCGCCCGGGACGTATTCAATACGCAGAATCTTGCTGTGACGAATCGGCCCGTAAACCACCTGCGTCACCAAGATCGGGGTGACTGAATAGGCTTCGTGAAAGGACCGCGCCAGGGCATAGGCTCCGATGTCTGTGCCCAAGATAATCGGCACAAAAGAGGGATCTGCAAAGTTCTCTTTCATAGAAACAGACTTTTCCCCCGGTCTCGGCGCAATATTTCCCCCTAGCTTACACCCAACCCGCCGCACCTCACCGCAACCCCTTTCCTCAAGAATTTCACCACCCATCTATTTCCCCTTTGACGCAAAGCCTTAAAAGTTGAACTATGTCCGCCACGCCCCTCCCGTTTCCGGGGACCCCGCCCTGCCACCGGGCCGAGTCTCGGGGCCGCTACCCATCCCCCTGCCGACGCGGGCCGTCCCGGCGACCCCGCTCCCGAAGGTTTCTATCGGTCCAGATCGGGCCGACTTTTTGCCCATCGTCCACGAAGTTTCCGCTGGGGGACTGGCGGTGGACCTGGTGGGGGGCCAGATCTGCGCGGTGATTATTCTGCGCCAGGGCCGTTCGGGACGCCTGGAGTGGCTGCTGCCCAAGGGCCACGTCGAGGCCGGAGAAACGGTGGCGCAGGCCGCGGCGCGCGAAGTCCACGAGGAAACCGGCATCGAATGCCGCCCGGTGCGGTTTCTGTCCTCGATGGACTACTGGTTTTTCCGGCACGGATCGGCGCGTCCACAAGGTGGTGCATCACTTTCTGCTGGAGGCCACCGGCGGGAACTATCGGTGGAGGGCGACCCTGACCACGAGGCCCGCACCGCGCAGTGGGTGGGGCTCGGTCAACTGCAACAGCGCCTGGCTTTCCCCGCGGAACGCCGCATCGCGCAATTGGCGATGCGGCTTTTGAAAGGACGGGTGCCGTGATGAGACAGCTGTGGTCGCGGTTGGCGCGAAGTTTGGTGGTGGCCCTGGGTGCCACAGGTGCCCTGGGTGCGGCTGGTACGACGGTTGCCGTCCCGGTCGAGGGCGTGGCGGTCGAGGGAGCGTCGCGGCGGCGGTTGCCGGTGAGGTAGCGAGAACGGCGAAAGAACCGGCGAATTCTACCCAGCGGGCGGGTTTCACCTTGGAATCCATGACCACGGTGCTGTCTAAAGACGCCGAATACTTTGACTTGAACCTGAGTCTGCACAATCCCTCCACGGCGGTGCAGCACGGGGCGGTGGCACTGTCGGTAGGTACCGGCACCGCGAATTCACGCGAAACCCTGAACGGCTGGATGACGGCGGCCTCCTCGCAAGGCTATCGCCTGACCCGGGTCGCCACCTTAGAAAAATGTCACGGTCCGGGCCAATCCACCCAGAACCTGAATTTCCACATCCCCGTCACCGAGCTCCCCCTGGCGAACCCCCAGATGTGGGGACCGCGCTTCCTCGAGGCGGCCTTCGAAACCCAAACACCGGACCTAGACACCACCACCGCAAAGACCTCGACCCCTACCTCCCGGGAGGAAACCAAAGCCGAGGCCACCACCGAAGTGGCGCCACTACACACTTTCCTGGTGTGGGATTCCGGAGCTGCTTTCCAGCCTTCCAACCTGCTGGTGCTGGCGCCGGTGACCGCCACCGCCGCCGACCAGTTGTCGCAGCTGCGCCAGGAACCCGTGGGCAGCGAGGCGGACTTTACTGGCGGTTCCGCCCAGCGGGTGCGGGCCCTGTGCCAGGCGGCGGCGCGACTGCCGCTGACGCTGGCGTGGGATCCTTTCTTGTTGGATGATTCCCTGTGGGGACGCGAAGAACTGGTCGAGCTGCTGGGGAAGGGGAAACCCCCTTCCGGGGAAAAACAAATCACCTGGCTGGAAGCTTTACAGCGCCACTCTTGCGGGACCCAGGAATACGCCTATCTGCCGCCGGGGGATTTCTCCAGCCAGGACCTCGCTGCACTGAACCCCGCCGAACTGCAGCGCCTGCACCAGGCCACCTCTGAGGTGGCTCAAGCCACCGCGGCCCTCCTGCCTGACTTTTCCCAAAAACTCTTGCTTTGGCCCAGCACCAAGGCCAGTTCCACGACCACCAAAGCGAGGACCTCGACCACCGGCAACACCGTGAAACCAGGAACCTCGGCGCTGAACTACCTGGCCGAAGTCCAGACCTGGGGATTGCAGCCTCGGTTGGTGCTGGAGGACCCGGAATCATACGAATCCAGCTTTGCGCCTTCGACCTACGACATCGACGCGCGTCGCGAAATCGTCACCGGGTCGGACTCGGTTTCCCTGGGGTGGGCCGCTGATCCACAGATCAGTGCGTTGCTGGCGGGGGTTTCGCCGGTGCAGGTTTCGGATGACGAGGACGGCGCCAGGGGTGGTGCGAGCGGAACGGGTGCGAGTGGTGCATACGGCGATGACGGCGCGGGGCAGGACTTCAGCGCCCTGCAGCTGCGCCAATGGGCCCTGGCCCAAAGCGCAGTGCTGACCCGCCAGCGGCCCTTCTCTTCGCGGCTTTTCGTGGCGGCCCTGCCACGCGACTACGCCGCCGACTCGGCCCAAAGCCAGATCCTCGAGGCGCTGAGCCAAGCGCGCTGGCTGAACTTCCCCAGCCTGTCCCAGGCCCGCCCCGATAACCGCACCACCTCCACCGTCTCGGACCCCACGACCTCGAACCGGTACGGAGCCGCCGCCCAGGAACTGAACCAGACCCTGCAAGGTGCCCAAGCCCTGGCCCTGACCGTGCCCGAACCCCAGCAACTGCAACGCAGCTTTGCGGCGCTGGCCCTGGCGCGCAACTGCACGACCTGCCTGGGGCTGAGCCGGACCCAGCGCGACCAGCTGCCCAACCCAGCCCAAGCCGTGCTGTCCCTGGTCAGCGCCGAACCCGCCTCGACCATAAATCTGCTGGATTCCCAAGCGAAAATCCCGATTTCGGTGTCGAATCAGCTGAACCAACCCATCTCGGTGCGCCTGGTTCTGGAGCCCGGCGACCTGCGCCTGCAGATCGAGGATTCCCCGGTACTGCAGATCCCGGCGCGCTCGATTTCTCCGGCGCGAATCGCGGTGCGCGCGGTGGGTTCGGGGAACCTGACGGTGCGGGTTTCACTGCAGAACCTGGAGGGCCAGCCCCTGGGCGAAGTCCACCAAATCAAGGTGCGGGTCCGCGCCGAATGGGAGTCAACCGGGACTTGGATCATCTCGGGTCTGTTAGCGGCGGTTTTCGTTTTCGGTTTGGTGCGGCGCATCCGGCGAGGCCGCCCGGCGAGGACGGCGGCGGATAGAGAGGTGGGTAGCTCTCCGGTAGACTCTGCCCTAAAGAGTGACCCCGCGGGGTCAAAGGAAGCGACTAGGGGTGGCGATGACTGATTTACGTGACGAGTCACGTCGCCCGCGCCTCTCCAAGCCGTCCCGGTGCTGCCTTCTTTGTGGCCGAGCCCCTGCCAGCCGCGCCCCTGCTGTGGCGCAAACTCGGCACCGAGATCCCAGATTCTCCCGACTCTGAGCAGCCTCCCGCGCCTCCCGCCACCCCTTCTCAGCCACTGCCCGGCACTGAAAAACCTCGACCCGGAGCCACCCCCGCCACCCCCGAACCTCGAGACCGAACCTCGAACCGGGCCTCGAACCGGGCCGCACCCCCGCGCCTCGACCCACCCAACAAAGCCCTCGCGCGTCTGGGCAGATGCGCGACGTCGCCACCGGAATCAGCGAAACCAAAACCGGGAAATCCTCGGTGATTATGGCGGCGGGAACCCTGGTGAGTCGCGTGCTGGGCTTCGTGCGGCAGTGGATGCTGGTAGTGGCGATCGGCGGATTCGGCATCGCAGACGCCTTCAACACCGCCAACACCCTGCCCAATACGCTGTATAACCTGCTGGCGGGCGGGATTCTGAACGCCGTGCTGGTCCCCACGATTGTGCGCGCCCTGTCGCGCGACCGGGACTCGGCCGACCACGCCGGGCACGACCACGTCAACGCGCTGCTGACTTTTTCGGCCATCGTGCTGCTGGGGCTGACCGTCACCACCGTGGCGCTGGCGTGGCCGCTGGTGATGCTTTTCGGCGGCGGTATGCAGGCCCAGATCTTTGACCTCACCGTGATTTTCGCGCTGTGGAGCCTGCCCCAGATATTCTTCTACGGGGTCTATGCGCTGCTGGGACAGGTGCTGAACTCGCTGTCCAGCTTCGGGCCATACATGTGGGCGCCGGTGGTCAACAACCTGGTGTCGATGCTGGGTTTGGGGGTCTTCATCGTGCTCTACGGCACGGCCCCCAGCGAAAACTTCGACGTGTCATCTTGGGGGATGGCGAAAATCGCACTGCTGGCGGGATCCATGACACTGGGGATTGCGGTTCAGGCGCTGATCTTGATTTTCCCTTTGCAGCGCCTGGGCTTCCAGCTGAAGCCGAACTTCACCTGGCGCGGGCTGGGGCTGCGCCGAGTGGGTCGCGTGGCTTCCTGGGCCTTCGCCGCACTGCTGATCAACGCGGTGATGAACCTGATTGTGACGCGGGTGGGTTCCCAAGCCAACGGTGCCGGCCAGGCCGACGGGGTCTTTTACCCTTCGGTGTCGGTGTACTCTTACGCCAATATGCTTTATATGCTGCCCGCTTCGCTGGTCACCATCTCTATCACCACCGCGTTGTTCACCGCCATGTCCTATCACGCTTCGCGCAACGACTTCCCCGAGCTTTCGGCGGACTACCTGAAAGCGGTGCGGCTCTCTTCGCTTTTCACCATGATCCTGGGGGCGATGCTGGTGGTCGGCGCGCTGCCCCTGGCGAACCTGACGGCCTCGAACCTGCCCCCGGAACAAGCCCAAGCCTGCGCCACTATCCTGATTGTTCTGGCCCTCGGCATCCCGGGCCAGACCCTGTTCTTCACTTCCTCGCGCATGTTCTACGCCCTGGAAGACACCCGCACGGTCTTTATCTTTTCCTTGCCACTGCTGGTTTTCACCGCGGTCCTGGCGCTGGTCGGCGTGGTGTTTCTGGACCCGGGCTGGTGGCTATTCCTCACTACCCTGGGCGAGCCCCTGGCACTGTGGAACGCCGGAATCTGGGCCATCGTGATTCTGCGGCGCCGCGGCCTGGACCCCGCGGTGCCGCGCAACTTCGCCGCCCACTATCTGCGCTGCTTCGTGGCGGCGGTTCTGGCGGGCCTGCCGGCCTGGGCCGCGCTGCGCTGGGGTTTCGCGGTTCCGGCGGAATCCTGGGGCATCGGCGCGACCTTCGCTTCGGGCCTGTGGCGTTCCCTCACCGTCGGGCTGATTATGGGCCCGCTCTACATCTTCTTCACCTGGCTGTTCAACGTCCACGAGGTTCGTGACGCGGTGGCTCGGCTGCGCTCGCGTTTCGTCTCTAAGGGCTAGGCCGGGGCGAGGTTCGGTTCCGGTTCGAGGGCAGAAGACTGACGACCGCACCCCACCCCAATCACCGCCTCGCCTCCCCACCCCTAACACAGACGACGACCTCGCCACCCCACCCTCTTTTTCGCGGGCAGGTGAATCCGGGTGCAGGTCCGAGGTGCATATGCTACAATTTATGTAATCTGAAATTTTGTGGCTGAAAGAGGTTTCGCTTTGTACGATGTGATCATCATCGGATCTGGCCCCGCGGGCTACACCGCCGGCATCTACACCGGCCGTTCTTCCCTGAAAACCCTGTTGATTGCGGGAACCGTAGGCTTCGGCGGCATGCTGGTGAACACCACCACGGTAGAGAATTTCCCCGGCTGGCCCGAAGGGGTCCAAGGCCAAGACCTGATGGAACAGATGCGCGAACAGTGCGAACGTTTCGGCACCGAAATCGTCTACGAAGACGCCACCGCGGCGCACCTCGACGGGGATGTGAAAACCGTCACCACCGACGAAGGCTCCTACCAGGCGCACACCGTAATCATCGCCACCGGTTCGGGTTACCGCACTTTGGATGTCCCCGGCGAGGAACGCTTGGCGGGGCACGGCGTTTCCCTACTGTGCGACCTGCGACGGATTCTTTTTCCGCGACAAACCCATCATGGTGGTGGGCGGTGGGGACTCTGCCATGGAAGAAGCCACCTACCTGACTCACTTCGGGTCCTCCGTGACGGTGGTGCATCGCCGCGACCAGCTGCGTGCCTCGCAAGCCATGCAGGAACGCGCTTTTGCCGACCCCAAAGTCCAGTTCAAATACAACTCGGTGGTGGAATCCATCAACGGCGAAGAACAGGTTGAATCCGTCACCCTACGCAACGTCCTCACCGACGAAACCGAACCCTCGACATTGCCGGTATCTTCATCGCCGCGGGTCACATCCCGCGCAACGAACTGGTCAAAGACCAACTCAAACTCACGCCCCAGGGCAATATCTGGGTCAACTCCCCCACTACGGCGACCTCGCTGGCGGGCGTCTTCGCCGCCGGGGACGTAACCGACGAAATCTACCGCCAGGCGGTGACCTCGGCAGCTACCGGCTGCAAGGCCGCCATCGACGCGGAACGCTACCTCAAAAACCAACAAGTAAAGCACCGCGACTGAGTCTCGGGGCAAAGAAAGGATCATGATGTCTAACGCGAAGGCTGTATCTCAAGAGGATTTCCAGGCCGAGGTTCTGGATTCTGAACTGCCGGTTTTGGTGGATTTCTGGGCGACCTGGTGCCCGCCGTGCCGCCAGATGGCTCCCATCGTGGACCAGCTGGCCGCCGAGCTGGAAGGTAAACTCAAGGTCGTCAGCGTCGATGTCGACCAGAACCCCCTGCTCCAGGCCCAGTACGGGATTTCCGCGATTCCGACCTTCAACATCTACAAGGGCGGAGAGGTCGTGAAGCAGCTGATCGGCGGCCACCCCAAGGCGGCCTTCCGCAAAGAGATTGAATCCGTGCTCTAAGTTAAGTTCCGGGCTGTGTTCCGGGCGTGTCCTGAGTCGATTTCGTCTCATTTTTCCTCAGCGCGTCCGTAACACAACCTGGGGTTTTATCTGACCAGATTGTCCTAACGCGTTAGCCACTTTTACGAAACCGCACAACCCCAACGAAATTCCTGGTGCAAAAAGATCTCGTAGGTTAATCACCACTACCTCACGGGCCTCACCTGTCCCACGGGTCACAGACCCCCAACCCACTCGCGATTGGGCAGGCACACAACCCACTCGCTGGCATTTGTCACCCAAACCAAGCCCGGCCGCTTAGGGTTTTTGGCCCTCGACTCAGGCGGGCTATGCTTGGAATAGGCTACTTCTGCAAGGACGAAGGTTATGACTTTGACATCTCCAAGCGGTCCCATCGATTGGGACGACCGTTTTTCCGCTCGCGCTCACAACTTAAAGACCAGCGAAACCCGCGCACTCTTTGCCGTAGCCTCCCGGCCCGAAGTAGTTTCTTTAGCTGGCGGCATGCCGAACCTCAAGGACCTGCCGCTGCGCGAAATGGCGCAGTCCTTTGCCCGGATGTACGAAAACAACGGGCACACCGCGATGCAGTACGGCGGGGGCCAAGGCCTGGAGGAGCTGCGCGAACAAATCACCGACATCATGAGCCTGGAAGGCATCTCCGCCTCCGGCGCCAACGTCACCGTCACTCAAGGATCCCAGCACGCCCTGGACCTGATTACGCAACTGTTTGTGAACCCCGGCGAACCCATCCTGGCCGAGGCCCCTTCCTATGTCGGCGCCCTGTCGGTTTTCCACGAATACCAGTGCGATGTCCACCACGTCTTGATGGACGAAGACGGCCTGATCCCCGAAGCCCTGGAAGAATCCATCCAAGCCCTGGAAAAGGCCGGCCGCCCGCCAAAGTTCCTCTACACCATCGCGAATTTCCACAACCCCGGCGGCATGACTCTCTCGGTAGAACGCCGCCCCCAGATCGTGGAAATCTGCCAGCGCCACCACGTCCTCATCCTCGAGGACAACCCCTACGGCCTGCTGGGTTTCGACGGCCACCTCTATCCCGCGATGCAGCCGCTGAACCCCGAAGGCATCATCTATCTGGGTTCTTTCTCGAAGATGCTGGCCCCGGGTTTCCGCGTGGGGTGGGCGCTGGCCCCCGATCAAATCACCGAAAAACTGGTAATCGCCAACGAATCCGCCATCTTGTGTCCCGCCATGGCTTCGCAGATGTCGATCTCTACCTACATGCGCGAATTCGACTGGTACGGCCAGGTCGACAAGTTCCGCGTCATGTACCGCTCGCGTTCCCGCGCCTGCCTCCAGGCCCTGGCCGAGTACCTACCGCAATGTTCCTGGACGACGCCGGTAGGCGGTTTCTATACCTGGGTTCAGTTCCCCGAGGGCATCAACACCCGCGAAATGCTGCCGCGCGCCATCGAAAACCTGGTGGCCTATGTTTCGGGCACGGCCTTCTATACCGACGGGCGCGGCGCGGACTTTGTCCGCCTGGCATTCTGTTACCCGCCCGAAGCGGAAATCCGCGAGGGCGTGCGTCGCCTGGCCGTCACGGTCGAGCAGGAACTGGAGCTGCTGGGTCGCTGATTCGGCCCCGGTTCGAGGCCGCCCGGTTCGAGGCCTCCGCCACGTTTCGCGACGAAGGTTGCGTTATTTCCCCAGCAGTTTCGTCAGTCGCGCCAAGTCTTGGGCATCGGCGAATTCAATCGTCAGGGTCCCTTTGGTTTTCCCCAGTTTCAGGTTCACCCGAGTCTGGAAGGTGTCCTCCCAGATGCTCTTGGTCTCTATCAGTTCCGGACTCAGGGCCTGGGCCTGGCGTGTCTGGCGTTTCGGCGCGGGAGCATCGGCATCTCCCAGGGCAATCAATTCCTCTACGTTGCGCACACTCAAGCCCTCGGCGATGATGCGCTGACACATGGCTTCCATCGCCGCCGCCCCGTCCAGAGAGAGCAAGGCGCGCGCGTGTCCGGCACTGATAACCCCGGCCGCAACCTGCATCTGTACCGACGCGGGCAGTTTCAACAGCCGCAGCGTGTTGGAAATCTGTGGCCGGGAACGCGCGATCTTCTTAGCCAGAACCTCTTGGGTGCAGCCGAAATCATCGATCAACTGTTGATAGGCCGCCGCTTCTTCCAAAGGATTCAAGTCGGCGCGATGCAGGTTCTCCAGCAGGGCGTCGCGCAGCATGTCTTCATCCGCGGTGTCGCGCACAATAGCCGGAATGGTCTCTTTGCCAGCCAGCTTCGAGGCCCGCAGGCGACGTTCACCCATAATCAACTCGAACTTGGCGTTCTTTCCCCGCCCCTTTGTCCCGGCAAGCGGGCGCACAATGATAGGTTGCTGTACCCCAATCAGCCGAATCGACTGAGCCAGTTCCTCCAGGGCGTCCTCGTCGAAATAACTGCGCGGCTGGGCGTGGTTAGGCTGGACCGCGTCTAGGGGCAGCTCAGCGTAAACCGCTCCCGGTACCGGTACGAGGTCCGTGTCCTGTGCATCTTTAACCTTGCGGTTGCGGCTGTTGCGCATGGTAGTGGGGTTCAGCAAGTCCTGTACCGCCCCGGGTGTTTTCGCTCCCGGTTCGAAGCCGTCGGTGCCGGTTTCGGTGCCGGGGTTCGAGGTTTTCTGTGGAATCAAAACATCCACTCCCCGAGGAGCAGCGGCCGAGGGAATCAAGGCTCCCAGTCCCGCACCTAAACCACGCTTTTTTGCCATCTCAGTTTTCCTTCTCTGCCAGACGTTCCATCAGTTCTTGGGCCGCAGCCTGGTAAGCCACCGAACCGGCCGAATGCTTGTCATAGGTGACCACGGTTTCCCCCCCACGAAGGTGCCTCTGAAATCGCGACCTGTCTGGGGATCCGGGTTTCCAAGGTGAGTTCGGGATAATGTTGGCGCACGTCGGAATCTACCTGGGAGGCCAGGTTGGTGCGACGGTCGAACATGGTGATCAAGAAACCCAAGATCTGCAGCTCGGGGTTCAAGCTGTCTTTGATTTTCTGGGTGGTGTCGGTCAGCAGCCCGATACCTTCCAAGGCATAGTACTCGGCCTGTACCGGGATGAGGACCCAGCGGGAAGCCGAAAAGGCATTCACCGTTAAGACTCCCAGGGAAGGCGGGCAGTCGATCAGCACCACTGTGCTGCTGTTCCCCTCCAGGTATTCTCCCAGTGCTCGGCGAAGATAAAAAGCACGCTGCGGGTCGTCGGCCAGCTCCATCTCTATGCCAGCCAGGTCCACCGTGGCGGGCACCACCAGCAAGTTGCTTTGCTTTTCACAAGGGCTGGCGACGCGTGCCAGGGTTTGTTCCCCGGTGTAGACATCGTAGAGGGACGCCGTGCCGGGGCGATGCGCGACGCCCAAAGCGGTAGAGGCATTCCCCTGTGGGTCAGAGTCGATCACCAGCACCTGTGCACCGCGCTGGGCCAGCGCCATCGCCAGGTTCACCACCGAAGTGGTTTTCCCCACGCCGCCCTTTTGGTTCGCCACCGCCACGATGTGGTTTTCCCGCAAGGAAGGCAGCTGCGTGTCCTCCAAGCGACGCTTGGCTTCCATGGTCTTTTGGATTTCCACGGCGATAGGGGTGTCGGCCTGCGAAGTAGGGTCGTGAGGCTTTAGGGTGCGGTGGATCGAGTCCTGTCTGACGCGGTCGCGTGGCGGCACAATCTTGGGTCTTTCGTTGGTGTCCACAGCTCTGCCTTTCTTCTCTTGAACAGTCTACGACACCGCGCGAACACGAAAAAACCCCTCCGGATTTCCCTGGACCTCCACCTGCCTCTCAACCCCAGAAAACCCAGGTTTTCCCCGGAATCACCGTGAAATCTGCCAGCCTTGGGCGCTTTCGCGGCTGCGCCAGAAATCCCGATATATCCCACCTTGCTCCAGCAGCTCTTCGTGGCGACCCAGCTGGGCGACCTCGCCGCGATTATTCAACACCAAAATCTGGTCAGCGCTACGAATAGTCTCCAACTTGTGCGCAATCACCAGCACCGTGGAACTTTCCCGCAAGCGGTCAAAGGCCCGGGTCAGATTGGCCTCGTTTTCCGCATCCAAAGCCGAAGTGGCTTCGTCTATCAGCAACACCGGGGCGCGCTTCAAGATGGCGCGCGCAATCGAGACGCGCTGGCGCTCTCCCCCGGAAAGCGCCGTGCCGCCCTCGCCCACCGGGGAATCCCAACCTCGGGGCAGGCGCGCTACTATCTCTGTTACCCCGGCCAGTTCCGCGGCCCGACGGACCTCGGCATCGGTGGCGTCTTGACGACCCACGCGAATATTTGCCTCCAAGGTGTCGTTGAACAGATACACATCTTGGAACACCATCGACAGCTGCGACATCAAATCCGCGTTTTGCAGTTGCCGCACATCAGCTCCCGAAACCTTGATCTGGCCGCCATCCACGTCCCAAAAACGACACACCAGCCGGGCAATCGTGGTTTTCCCCGCTCCGGAAGGACCCACAATCGCCGTCATGGTGCGGGCCCGGAACACGACAACTCACCCCGCGCAACACGGGGACCTCGACCCGGTAACCAAAGTCCACCGCGCACAACTCGACCTCGCCGGGGGCGTCCATCGGCGCGGAAGTCTGGACTTCGGGCAAAGGTTTCGCGTCCAGCACCGCGACAATGGTGGCGATGGTCGGCGCCATAGAGAGTAAACCCATGCGGCAATACGTGACTTTCGTCAGGTATTCGACCAGCTGCAGCGACACCCCGATTACCGCCACTACTTCCAGGGGTTGCAGGCGACCATCAATCCCGGCGTATGCCGCGGCCAGCAGCATCAACAGCCCAATGACCTGCGAGGCCGCTCCCCCGACGAAGTTCACGAGATTTTCGGCCCACAGTCCGCGCGCGCGGCGACGGCGGTCTTCCGCTATTGCGGCGTGAAGGTATTTGGAGTCTCCCCCGGTGCAGGCGCGCAACATCGGCTGGCAACTGGCGAACTCGACCACGCGCTCTGCCAGTTCCTCGGCGGCCGGGGCCATATAGTTGTTTGCGGCCAGGTCCACGAAACTCGACAGCCAGTTGAGGATGACATAGACCACCATCCCCACGGCAAAGATCCAACCGATCTGGGGGTACCACCACAGCAGGCCCGTCATCAGGGTCAGCACCGTGGTCAAAGCCACGGTGAACTCGCTCACCAGGTGCGCCGAGAGGTTGCCCAGTTCGCTGACGGTGGCGGCTCCCAGGCGCGAAAGTCTGCCGGTGACGGATTCGGTGAACCACCCCAGCGGCAGTCGCGACAGCTGGTTCCCCACCAGTTCATGGGCCCGTCTCATCACCCCGAAAGCGTTGAGGAACCCAGAGCGGTCGCGCAGGAAAGTCACCACCGCACCGGCTACGCCCACAACCCCTAAGCAGATCAGCCATCCCGCCACACTCAACCCCCCGGCCGGTTCACCGCTGGCCAGGGCGGTGGCCAGCTGAATCAGCGCCAGCAAGCCGAAACCTTGGAATACCCCGGAAATAATCCGGCACGACCAGGCAACCACCTGCAAGCCACGCAGCTGGGGGCTGTTGAGGCGCTGGGTGGCGCGCAGAATCTGGAACACATTCATTCTTTGCTTTTCCATGTCTTACTCCGCTCCTCGCTGGGCCGAACCAACCAGACCCGCCACATCCGCAACCGCCGCATCCGCCCCGGCCTCGGAACCAACCGCGCCTTCGCTTGCCTCCGGCGCCGCCTCCCGCGACGCTTCCAGCGCCACCCCGGAGGCCTCCCACAACTGCCGATACAACCCGACCTCGACCAGGTCCTGGTGCCGACCCCGCGCCACCACCTGGCCGCGATCCAGCAGCACAATCTGGTCGACATTGCGAATCGAAGCAGGCCGGTGATCAATCACAATCACGGTGCGCCCCACAATCAGGTTTTTGAATCGCGGCTTGAATCTGGGCCTCGCATTCAGGATCGACCATCGCCACGGATTCGTCCAGAATCAGCACCGGCGCATCTATCAGCAAAGCCCGCGCGATCGCCAGGCGTTGCCGCTGCCCGCCCGACAGCGCAACTTCCTGGTCGATAACCGTGTCGTATCCGCGGGGCAGCGCCAAAATCTCGTCGTGTATCTGGGCCAGGCGCGCCACCTCCTCGATCTGTTCGCGATTGGCCCCAGGCCTACCCAGCGCGATGTTTTCCGCCACGGAAGCCCGCAGCATCTGCGCGTCTTGCAACACGAAACTGACTTGCCGATACAGCTGTGCGCCCGACATCCCCCGCAAGTCGCGCCCCCCGATCAACACCTGCCCCTCATCCGGGTCATAAAACCGAGCCACCAGCTTCGCCAGCGTCGACTTCCCTGCCCCCGAAGGCCCCAGTAGCGCGGTGATCGTCCCCGGCTGGCACACCAGGGAAACCCCACGCAGGGCTTGGACTTCGCCATAAGACAGGCTGACATCGCGCAGTTCGACGCGTCCCGACGCGGTTTGAGGTTCGAGGTCAGCGGTGTCGCTTCCCGGTTCGAGGTTCGGGGTTTGGCTTTGCATCGCCGGTATCGATATCGCCTCTAAGATGCGCTGGGCGGCCGCCGCGGCACATTGATAGTTCCACGCCAAAATTGGCCATCAGGTTAATGGCAGAAGGCAGCGCCACCCCCACAAAACACGCCGCGACGACCTCGACCGGTGTTACCAAGGAACGCGAGACAAACCAGGAACCGCAACCGGCAAACAGCAGCACAACCAGCGGGGTGGAAACCAAGGCGGTAGTTATGGAAGAGGCCGTAATCATGGGACGGTTCCACTTCTCCATAAAATCCGTGGCTTCGCGGCCGGCCTGGGCGTATTGGCGGTGTGCCCGACCTACAATGCCAAAGGTTTTCACCACTTGGATGCCGCGCACGAACTCGATCATGGCGCTGGAAACCGCGTCGAGTTTGCGGTCCAACTCCAGGGTTTTCATCCCGACTCCGCGCATCAGAATTGAATAGACCACCGCATAGATCAGAATCGAAGCCACGCAGAGCAAACCCAGTCGCCAATCCACCCAGAACACATATCCGGTCGAGAACACCGGCAGGAAAATCGCCACCAGGGAATCCACGGGACGGTGCGCCACCAGCATATGCAGGTTCTTGACGTCGTCTTGCAAGACTTTGCGCACTCTCCCGGCGGTGTTTTCCCCGAACCACGACAGTTGCGCGCTGCGCAGCTGGGAAATCAGGCGTTCCTGGATGGTGGCTCCCAGGCGGATGTCGGCAAAGTGCGTGATTACCAGTCCGAGGAAATACACCGCCAGTCGCAGGGTAAACGCCCCGACCAAGATCATTACCCATTTCTCTATTTCCGCACCGGGTATCGTAGAACTCAATACGCCACCCCTGACGCCGTCCTCGACCAGGAGGTTCCCGATCTGGACCAGGGCGATATAGGGCACCACTCCCAGGGCGGCCGAACACAGGGCCAGGGCGCGCCCGACCCACAGGGATTTCCGCACGGGCGCCAGCAACTCCCGCAGCGCAACTTTGCTGTTTTCTTGTTCTGTTTTACTCATGTTTCTCTCTTTGTTTGCACCCAAAGTGGCTGTTATCTCTTTGCGCCGAAGGCCCGGCCGGGACTCCAGTTGAGGTCCTCGACCCGGTGCACTTCCTCCAACTGCGACTCGCGACCGGCCGCTAAGGGCCACAGCTGCAGATAGCGGTCGGCCACCGCGTCGACGAACTCGAGGTCGTGACTGACCACCAGCACGGTTTTCCCGCGCGCCGCCAAGTCGCGCAGCAAACTGCTGATGGCCTGCAAGTGGCGGAAATCCACTCCGGAAGTCGGTTCGTCAAATACATAGAACTGCGCTTCGGCGGCCAAAGCATTGGCGATCACCAGGCGCTGTTTTTGCCCGCCCGAAAGCGAATTGGGGTGACGCTGCGCCTCGCGCGCCAAGCCCAGCTGCTCCAGCAGCTCCTCCCCGCGTTCTTCGTCGGTTTCGTTACCCAGACACACCTCGCCCAGCACGGTTTCGCTGAACAGCTGCCGGTTCACGTCCTGCATCACCAGGGCGGAATGCGCGGCGCGCTGTCTTGAGCGCAATCGTTGCCCCGCAAAGGAAATCCGGCAGCCTTTCCCGCTGCGCTCCAGCCCGATCAGCACGCGACACAGCGTGGTCTTCCCCGCGCCATTCGCCCCCAACAGCGCCGTGACCTGCCCGGCTGGCAGGTGCGCGTCAGGAATATCCAAAACCGCTTCCTGGCCGTAGGAAAAGTGCAGGTCCTGCACGAGGACCCCCGTCTGCGGGGGTGGGGGTTGCGGGGTTGTTTTGGGGGTCGAGGTCGGCGGGGTCGAGGTCGGGGCGCGTAACTGCGGCGCTTCTAGGGTGCGCAAGCCGTAACGCAAGCGGAAGTCCTCGTCGCGGGTATAAAAGTCATCCCCGGAAAGGCACAGGGCGACCCGGCCGTCCTCCATCACCAAGACCTGGTCGGCCAGGCCTCGCATCGGATAAACCCGGTGCTCGGCTACGACGATGGTGGCGCCGCCGCGCTTGAGTTCGCGCAGGATTTCGGTGAAAACCTCGATGCCGCGCGGCGAGAGATTCGAAGTGGGTTCGTCGAAAAGCACGATGTCTTGGCCTTGGCTCATGGCACAGGCCCCGGCCACCAGCTGCAGTTCGCCGCCCGAAAGCGCGTTGAGCTTGCGACCCATGAAGTCCCCGATGCCCCACTGACGAGCCACTTCCAGCAGGTGCTCCATGATTTCTTCGCGCTTTGCCCCGGCGTTCTCGCCGGCGAAAGCCAGTTCTTCGACAACGCGAGAGGTGAAGAACTGGGAACGCGGGTTTTGGAACACGGTGCCGATCTGGGCACCCAGTTCCTGGATGTCTTGTTCGCGCGGAGCCCGGCCGTCCACCAGGATTTCTCCTTGCAGCTCACCTTCGATCAGGTGCGGGATCAAACCGTTGATCAGTTTCAACAAGGTGGATTTCCCGCTACCCGAAGCGCCGGTGATGACGGTGACGCTGCCGGAAGGGAAAGTGACCGAGATGTCGCGCACCCCCGTAACCTGTTTCGCCTCGCTAGAACCGGGGGCGTCGTCCTCGGCGGAATAATGAAAACTGACGTCACGAAGAACTATGTCTGGCATCGACACTCCTATTGCCACAGGCTGTTGCCCCAGACCGGGATCAGTACGGCGACGCCGATGGTGCAAAGCAACCAGCAGGCGTCGACCAACCCGAAGCGGAACTGGGTCATCATCGAGGGCTGGCGACGCGAACCCAATCCGCGCACCATTCCCGCAGCCGTCATCTCATCCGCGATGCGGGTGCTGGCAAAAAGCATCGGCACCAGCACGAACTCCAGATAGCGCAAGGGGTGCAGCCAGGCGCGCCAACCCTGGGACAGACCGCGCAGCGTCATGGCTTCGCGCACCGCGCGGTACTCGGAAGCCACCATCGGCAAGAAGCGCAGCAGGACGGTGAGGGGAACCGTGATAGCGATGGGGACGTGGAGGCGGCGCAGCGAGGCCACCAGTTCACCGGGCACCACCGCGATGATGAAGTATCCCGCGAGGGCGGCCGATACGGTGAAGCGGATCAACCACAGACCCACCATCGCCAGGAAACCCGTGACGACGTTGGGCCACAGCCCTGGCGCCAATCCCAGAAAGAAGGCCCACATGGCTTCAATGGCCAACATCGTGATAACGGTTTTCCACGCTCGGGCAGTGATCAGCGCCAGGGCGGTCAAGACCGAACAGATGGCGACCAGGCGCAGGTCCACCTGGGACATCACCGCAATGTTGCACACTACCATCGCCAGCAACACCAGGCGCGGATCGGGACGCAATTTGCGGCGCAACAGTTCTTCGACAACCTCGGCTCGGGCACCCGACCCGGCGGCCTCGACCCCCGAAACCGCGTCTACAGTTTGCTGCAACAGCGTCGTTTCCTTCATTTCGCGGCGCCGGATTTCCTGAAGTGGCGTCCCATCACAGATTCACCAAAGAGCCCGCCGATCAAGCCCAGCACGAAAACAGCCAGGCCCCACAGGCAGATCATCATCGGGTCCAGGAACCACTCCAGGGATTGGGCATAGTCCTCGCCCATGGATTTCACTATGTATGCGCGGTAAGCCGCGCGGTCAATGAAGACCGGGAACCACGGGGTGACGCCCCACAGCGAGAAAATCGCGTAACCCAAGATCCGCATAATCTTGATGTTCTTTGCATAGCACAGGTCGCCCAGCAGGCCCAGCACCGGCGCAACGATGATGACGAACCAGGGGTGTCCCATCACGAACATCAACAACCCCACAATGAAACCGGTCAAGGCCAGGGCGCCAAGTTTCGGGACGCGGGCCTTGAACAGAGTGATGACGATGCCGTTGGCGATGAGACCCAGGGCGCCTCCCGCGAACATGGCGATGGGACCCAGCAATCCCATCATGGCGAAGCCAAAGGTGATTACAAAGTAGATGGCGGTAAAGACACCGATGTTAATAAAGTCTTTCGTTTTCACGTTTTCTCCATAGATCTATCAGTTGTGAGTGTGGTGGCAACCCGTTTCGCGCGGCAACGTTCCTGCTCAGCGCCGTATTAGGTAACCCTTACTAAACTATAATAGCGTTCTGGTAAGGAGTAATCAATTAGGCCAGCCTAAGTTAATGTTCGTGGTGGTTTTGGGGGAGGGGCGCAAGCGAGGCGGAAAGTGCGAGGCTCGGGGATACGGAAAAATGGTAGGATTTCGCCACCGTCTTTCGAGGGGGCCGTCCCCTTCGCCTCGCCCGGCCCCTGCCAAGCCCCGCTCCAAGCAACCATACTCACCCTCGCAACGCAGCGAACCTCGAACCGGGACCGAAACATAGAACCATAGCTACACCGCAGCCACACGGGGGACCGGCAATTGTTTCACGTGAAACATTTCACCTACCTCAGGCGATGAGGCGACTTCGGGACATCTTCGGCAACGCTTCATGAAACCGACACATTCAAGACAATCGGCATTAATGTTTAAACAATCGGGAACCGGCCCTATTTAAAAATCTTCCCATTTATGTTTCACGTGAAACATTCAGGCGCCAGCCCGGCCTGTGCTCAGCGGGTACCGATTTGAACAATGCGGGTAATTTCGCCGGTCAGAGGTGTCTCGACTTCGTGTACAGTGGGCAGAGCCAAGTCAAGCTTACGGAAAAGGTAATCGTCCTTGGCTTGCTGGATCTCAGTCTGCACAGACTCGCCTTTCAAAAACACCATCTGGCCGCCCGATCGCAGCAATGGTGCGGTCCACTTCAACAGGGTAGACAAGTTCCCGACTGCGCGGGCAGTAATGAAAGGAAACTTCTGTTTTCCTTTCAAATCCTCAGCCCGTTTGTGTAACACAGTTACGTTGTCTAGACCCAGCTGCTCTGAGGCTTCTTCCAACCACTCGCATCGCTTCGCCATGGTCTCAATCAAGGTCAAGGACAGATCCGGGCGGGCGACCGCCAAAACAATTCCCGGTAAACCCGCACCTGAACCAATATCTGCCACCCGGGCATCCTCAGGCAGGAATTGCGCCAAGCCATACAGTTCAAAATATGCCGCGACCAAATCCGGTTGGTTTCACGCGGACCTATCAAACCGTATTCGACACCTTCGTGAACCAGCAGATCCACAAAGAACCGCATCTGGTTCGCATAGATATCGAAGTAATCCGCTACCCCAACCGGCTCGGCCTCGACTTCGAGCTCTGATTCGAACTCAGCGCTCATCGTCTTGGTACTCTTCGCTGTCCTCGTCAACTTCGACAATATCGTCTTCTTCCATGTCCTCGTCATCGCCGGCATCCAGGGTCAGCACAACGTAACGGTTCGGCGCCAGGCCTTCGGACTCAGAATACAATCCCAGTTCGGCAGCCATATCGTGGCACACCTTGCGTTCAAAGGGGTTCATGGGGTCAAGCTTGATCGGTTCGCCGGTCTGCTTCACCTTCTCGGCGCAATCCTCGACCAAAGCCCGCAAGGACTCACGGCGCTCGGCCCGGTACCCAATCACGTCCAACATCAAACGAGAACGCTCCCCGGTCTGGGACTGCACGGCCAGCCGGGTCAACTCCTGCAATGCTTCCAGCACCTCTCCGTGACGACCCACCAAACGCTTCAGACGACGATCGGGTTCGTCCTCGTCAGTGACAATTTCTACCAGCGCCCGGCCATTCTCGACGTCTAACTCAATGTCGCCGTCGTCAATACCGGCAATATCCAAAAAGCTCTTCCAGGTAATCCGCCGCGATATCACCCTCGGCCTCCAGCCGCTCTAATTCGGTGCCGCAGTTGGGCACAATTTCGGTACCATCCTGGTCGATAACCATTTCTTCCATATCTTCCAACTCTTCGTTCTGCGCCATGGTCCTTACCTCTCGCTTCGCCTCTCGCTTTGTCCCTATCCTAAATCAAAACCTATTTACGGCCTTGATTCGTTTTCTTGTTCTTCTGTGCTTTTTTTGCCGGCGTTGGGCCGCACGTCTTTCCGCTTGCTTCTTGGCCCGCTCGGCAGCGGTCAAACCGTCCTTACCGACCTTCTCAAAGTCGGGGTTCGCCGCGGCCTGCTCGGCTGCCTCTGCTTCCAGGTCCTCTTCGAACTGGGCCTTGTATTCTTCCCAACCCTTCATCCCGGGCTGCATCCGTTGACCGGTCCTGTCACTGCCCATCTCGTCGACCTTACCCAAGTTGATTTCATCCAAACCCAGCTCCAGTCGCTTCTTGGAAAGCGCGCGCAAATGCGCCAACCTGGCGTTTCGCAACGCTACCTGCACACCCTTTTTTGTTCAGACCTTCTTCGTTCTTTTCAATCTGCTCTAGCTGTGCAGCCAGCTTCTCCTCTTCACGCTGCCGGTAAGTCTCGAACTTCTCTTCGTGCGCTGGCGCGCGCCACCGGGCCATCGCTGAGCCGCGCGTGGGGAAAGCGCGCACCATAAAGAACTGCTGGGCAATCATCCAGGTGTTGGAAGTCACCCAGTAAATCAGCAACCCAATCTGCACCACCGGCCCGGTGAACAGATAAACCAGCGGCATCATGTACATCATGCTGCGCGTGGATCGCATCATGGGATTGTCCGAGTTCAACTGCTCGTCGCTCATGTTGCGCACCGTCAGCAGCACGGTCTGCACCAACATAGTGGCCACCAGATAGACCACCATCACGCCGATGATCACCTTAGTTTGCCAGGTAGACCCCGCGCCGAACATGGTTTGGCCCAGCAGCTGACCAAAGAATGTCGACTCCCACAGGGCCTGCGCTTGTTCTTGACCCATCCCGCCGATCGCGTCGTGCCCCGGCAAGTTCCCCTGCGCCACCAACCGCATGTTGTAGAGCAGACGATACAGCGACAAGAAAATCGGCATCTGAATCAACATCGGCAGGCAGGAGGCCGACGTCGAAGTGCCGTATTTACGCTGCACCGCCTTGGTTTCTTCCTGCATCTTCATCATGGTGGCCTGGTCGCGCTTACCCTTGTACTTGGCCCGAATCGCCATCATCTCGGGCTGCGCCAAACTCATGGCGCGCGAAGCCTTGATCTGCTTGATAAAGAGCGGAATCAGCAGAGCACGCACGAAAACCGTCAAGCCTACAATCGAAAGCACCCAGCCAATTCCCGCGCCGCGACTCATCCCCAGCGCAGCCAGCAACTCGTGTACCCCGCGCATAATCCAGCCGATGATCCACATAAAAGGGAACAGGAATTTGTCATACGTCGCCAACTCTCCGCTCGCGGCGGTCAGCGCAATCGCGTTTAGCAGCATAAGAAGTGGGTTCCTTTCTGGTGCTGATTCTCAACTTCGAGTTCAGTTTGGGTTTTGCGGGGGTGGCGACTTTTCCCCGACGAGGCCCGCTCGGGCAATAAAGGTGGTGGTTTCGCAGTTTTTATCCCCGGCGAGGTTCTCGACCCGGGTTTCAGGTGAAGATACGGTATCTGCCGCGACGAGGTCCTCGTTAGGGAAGATACCGTAAGTTTCGGCGGTAACAGAACCGGGGTGGGTCCAGGGGTTGGTCCAAGCGCCGCGAAGCGGGGGGTAATCCACGCCGCCGTCTGTCAAGGGGTTGCAGCGCAGCAAGCGCCACACAGTCAAGATGGTGCCTTTCCAGAATCCGTGGATTTGGTAAGAAAGACGCGCATAGTGCGAGCAAGAGGGATAGTAGCGACAGCAGGGACCCAGCGCTTTGGAGATAGTTAGTTGGTAAATTTTAATTAAAAACCGCATGAAATTGGCGGGCAGATTGATGAGGCCGGCGAGTAATTTCTGCGGTTCCAAAACGGGTCCTTACTGTTGGCTGCGGTGGGGGGTGCTGAGTTTCAGACGTGCCCGACGCAAAGTATTGTCCAGTTGCGAAGCCAAGGCCTGGAAACTCAGGGTTTCGACGCTGCCGCGCGCGTAGAGCACGGTGCGCGACCCGGCGGGGAGCACGTGGAGACGTTCCCGCATCAAGTGACGCATGCGGCGTTTCACCAGGTGACGAGCAGTGGCTTTCTTGACGAACTTTTTCGGGACGATGAACCCCACCAGCGGAGTTGAGAGTTCGGGGTCGAGTTGCTGGTGCAACACCAGGTTATCGGCACCGACGTGGACTCCTTTGCGCATACATAGCGCGAAGTCCGTTGCGCGCAACATCCGGTTGGGGGAACTCAACAAGGCACTCAGTCGTGCTGGGCAGAGAGGTTCTTGCGGCCCTTACGACGACGTGCCGAAATGACTGCGCGACCCCCACGGGTAGCCATGCGGGACCGGAAGCCGTGCTTCTTGGCGCGGCGACGGTTGGAGGGCTGGTAAGTACGCTTAGACACATTTACTCCTGAATCGAATCGTTTCCAGGGTTTCCCCTGGCCTCAAGTAGTCACAAGACAGAGTTTTAGCTTAGTGTATTTCGGCCAGATGTCGCAAATTCCTGGGGTGAGCGGGACGGGCAGCCAGAATCCGAGACTGTAGAAAATCGGTAAGGGCACAGATGGTGAGGGAATCACACCGATGTAACTTATCCCCAGGCTGTGGAAAACTTTGTGGATTTCGCAAAACGTGGCAGACTGTTCTAGAAATTCGCATAGTGGGCTGTGTTTCGAAACCGAGAGACTGAGAGGAGCAGGATGTCTGAGCTTGCCGGCGACGCCGCACAGAGTGATTTCTGGGGCGAAACTTTAGATTTCTTTACTCTCAGGGTCAGGTGGGGAACTTTGAATTGGCGTTGCTGAAGCAAGCGAAGAATCTGGGGTTGAACGGAAACACCGTGGTTTTGACGGTCCCCGGAGAGATGGTGAAGACCCTGATAGAGACGAAGCTGCGCGAAGGCATCATTGAGCAGTTCAATGCGAGATTGGGGATTGAGAGTACCAATCTTTTAGTGATGATTGACGAATCGTTACTCGACGCCCCCAAGGAAAATCCCGCGGGCGCCGCACCCCTAAATCCCCCCCTGAAGGCTGGCGACGGCCTTGACCCAGGGAACGCGGGAACCGGACCAAGCCCAGATTCCGCCACCCCTACCGGCGCAACGACCTCGACCGGAGATAACCCCGCGAACCTCGGCACGAACCTCGGCACGGAGAATACAAAATTAAAGCGGTGGCGCGAACACTACCGGCAACCCAAACAACCCGACCGCCTCAGCCTCCACCCCAGCTTCCACCCCAGCCGCCGCCGCAATCGCCACCGCGCAAACCCATAGCGCGACCGCCACCTCAACCCAAAGCCCCAGCAACCGCACGGCGAACGGCTTGAATCCGCGCTATACCTTCGATTCCTTCGTGATCGGGTCTTCGAATTCCTTTACCGCGGCGGCGGCCGAAGCAGTGGTGGTGAACCCGGCGCAAACCTATAACCCGCTGTTTATCTACGGCGGGCCGGGGCTGGGCAAGACGCACCTGCTGCACGCGATTGGGAACTATGCGCTGGTGTTGAACCCTAAGGCACGGGTACAGTACGTGTCTTCCGAGGCCTTTACAAATGAATTCATCAACGCGGTGGCGGGCGCGGCGCTGAGCTCTTTCAAGGCGAAGTACCGCGAAGTCGACTACCTTTTGATCGACGACATCCAGTTCCTGAAAGGCAAGAAAGGCACCCTCGAGGAGTTTTTCCACACCTTTAATACCTTGCACACCGCGGGAAAGCAGGTGGTAATCACCTCTGACGTGCCGCCCAAAGATTTGGACGACTTTGAGGAGCGCCTGATTTCGCGCCTGGAGTGGGGGTTGTTGACCGATATTCAGCCTCCAAACCTTGAGACGCGCATCGCGATTCTGCGGAAAAAAGCCCGCCAAGAAGGCATGGTGATTCCCGACGAAGTCACGCAGTGGATCGCTTCGAATGTGTTTTCCAATATCCGCGAACTGGAGGGTGCCTTGATTCGCGTCACGGCTTTCTCTTCCCTGAGCGGACAGCCGGTTACTTTGCGCAGCGCTCAAGAGATTCTGCGCGACTTCGTCACGGGCAAGAACTCGCGCGAAATTACGCCGAAGATGATTATCGAGTTCACCGCCAAGTACTTTGGGATCCAGGCCGAAGAAATCATGTCGCCCGATCGTTCACGAACCGTGGTGGGGCCACGCCAGGTCGCGATGTATCTGTGCCGCGAGCTGACGGATTTGTCGCTGCCGAAAGTCGGCGAGGCCTTCGGCGGGCGCGATCACACCACCGTTATGCACGCGGTGAAGAAGATCGCGAAGTCCATGAACGAAGACTCTGCGACCTACGATTCGGTTACCGAGATTACTAACGATATTCGCCGTACCGTGCGGGAAAACTGAGGTTTTCGGCGGTTTTGATGGGCTGGGTCGAGGTCCCGGTGTTGCGTCTGTGGAGAAGCCGAGGTGGTGTTGTGGGTGAGTCTGTGGATGAATTGTGAGGTCCGTCTTGTGCACATTCGCACACAATTGAGAGCGCGGTTTTGCACCTAAAACACCATTTTGTAATTTTCAGGTGCCAGGCCAAAAACGCGGTCTGTCCACAGGATTCACAATCCCTATTGCGAATTAAAAATTTTTAAAAATTGATCTTTTCATTCTGACCCCCGCAGACCCTTGGGGACTAACCCCAGGTGCCACCACCCTAAAGAGATCCAACAAGAGACAACATGAAAATCTAGGAGGTATTTTTGGTAGCCGGGCTTTGCGATAGGCTAGTTTCATATAGAGTTTTACAGTGATTTGTGGGAGGGAAACATGGAACTGACTTTGAAACGTGAAGTGCTGGCCGACGCCGTGTCTTGGAGTTCACGCACCATCGCCCAGCATCCGGCGGTTCCGGTGCTGGCGGGCGTGCGCATCGAGGCACAGGATGGGCAGGTCGAATTCTCATCCTTCGACTTCGAGGTTTCCTCTCGCGTGCGAGTTGAAACCGAAAGCATCGTTGATCCCGCAGTGGTGGTGGTTGATGGTAAACTGCTGAGCGAAATTACCCGGATGCTTTCTGCCGACGCCACCAATGTGGTGTTCAAAACCATCGATAACCGGCTGCAAATCTCTTGCGGTTCCTTCAAGACCGAACTGCTGATCATGCCGGCGGGGGACTATCCTGCGCTGCCCGAATTCCCCACGGTGCTGGGTTCGGTGGACGCCGCCGAGCTGGCCCATTCCGTTTCCCAAGTAGCCGTGGCGGCCTCGCGCGACGACACTATGCCGCTGTTGACCGGGGTTTCGCTTGAAATCCGCCCCGATAAACTCTCGATCCTGGCAACCGACCGCTATCGCATGGCGCTAAAGGAAATCCCGTGGCAGGCACAGGATTCCTCGGTGGAGCAAAACCTGGTGGTAAAGGCAAAGAACCTGTTGGACGCGGCAAAGAACATCGCCTCGGCCGGACAGATTGAAATCGCCACCCAGCTGGGAGACAACGCGGCTTCGCTGATTGGTTTGTCTTCGGGCGGGCGGGTCTTTACCTCCCAGATCAATGACGGCACCTACCCCGATGTGCGTCGCCTCTTTCCCGAACCGATTAACATCACCGCCGTGGTGAATGTGGCACAGTTCATCCAAGCTGCGCGCCGCGTCGCTATCGTTACCACGAACCAATCCAACCAACAGATTTTCCTTAAGTTCACCCAGGGACACTTGGAATTCCGTGCCGGCAGCGGTGGGGAAAACAGCTCTCAGGACTCCATCCCCGCCACTCTGAACGGCGCGGATATAGAGGTCTCTTTCAACTCGCGGATGCTGTTGGAAGGTTTGGCTTCACTGGATGAACCCTTTGTGCGCCTGTCTTTCAAGGACGAAACCAAACCGGTCGTCATCACCGGCCAAGCCAAAGAAAACGGCGAAGACAACCAGGCCCTGCGTTACTTGATTATGCCGATCCGCACCAGCCTCTGAGCCCAGGGGCCGCGCACCCAAAGTCATGTACGTCACCGATATCGCGCTGGATAATTGGCGCTCGTACCGCAGCCTGGTGCTGACAGACTTGCGACCCGGAGTAAATATCCTGCTGGGCGCCAACGGCCAAGGCAAGACGAACCTGCTGGAAGCCATCAACTACGTGGCGGTGCTGGGTTCGCATCGAGTGGGCGCCGATGCCGCCTTGATTTTCCGGCCGGTTTCCGGTGTTGGGGATAGTGATGCGGCCCGGGCCGAGGACGGCGTTAAAGGGTAGTGCGAATGCGTCTCGTGTTGGGGTGGTGCGGATTCGCCTGTGCAATGCCGGGCAGCGGAAAACCCACAGTGATTTGTTAGAAATCGAAGTGGTGGCGGGAAGGGCTAACCGCGCCCGGTTGAATCGCCACCCCGTGCGTCCCAAGGAATTCTTGGGGCACTGCACCTCGGTGCTTTTTGCCCCCGAGGACCTGAATCTGGTGCGTGGGGAACCCTCAACGCGCCGCGGTTTCCTCGATGACCTGGGAGTCCAACTGTACCCGGTGCTGGCCGCGATATTGGCCGAGTACCAGAAAGTCGCGCGGCAACGCGGAGCCTATCTAAAGGCTCTGGCCAAGAACCACCAAGCTCCAGATCCGCTGCAGCTGGGGATTTGGGACCAGGCTCTGGCCCCGTTGGCGGCACAGATCACCTGGTATCGCCACCGGATCGTGGCGGCGCTGAATGAAAAACTGCCCGGAATCTATGCCGCGATCAGCGCGAGCGTTGGCCACGTGGCGAGTTTGCATTACGCCGATAATTTAGCACATACCCTGCAGGAATACGTCACGTCTTTCCACCCCATCGCAACCGAAATCGCAACCGAAATCGCAACTGAAACCGAAACCGAAACCGTGGCCGGAAGCGAAACCTCGGACCTCGACCTGGAGGAACTGTACCGTGACAAAACCGCACTGGAACAGGCATTTTTGTATGCTTTTGCCGCTCGACACGGGGATGAGGCGCGGCGCGGGGTGAACTTGGTGGGGCCGCACCGCGATGAACTCGAGTTGGAGTTAAAGGGTTTTCCGGTAAAGGGTTTTGCTTCGCACGGTGAGTCGTGGTCCTTTGTTTTGGCGTTGCGGCTGGCGCAGTTTCAGCTGTTGCGCGACAGTTACGGGCAGGCGCCGCTGCTGATGCTGGATGATGTGTTTGCCGAGTTGGACGAAACTCGGCGGCGGGCCGTGCTGGAGGTTATCGGGCAGGCTGACCAGGTGTGGGTGACTTCCGCGCTGGGCACCGAGTTGCCAGGGGCGCTGTGGGCGCGCGTGTATCGTGTCGGGCTGGGGGACGCGCAGGAATCGGCGGTGCAGTTCCTGGGAGAGGGTCCGGTATCGGCGGTTTTGGCGCGGGGCGAGGACGGTGGGTCAGCTCAGGGCGGCGCGGGTAGCGAAGTCGGTGCGGGCGGCGCGTTGGGCGAGGACGGCGAGGCCGCGATTGTGGTAGAGACGCCCGGAGGGGGTAGCGATGTCGCGGTGGATTGACACTTCCGGGACCTATCCGGTGATGCGGGCGAAGCTGCCGCGGCTGGCGCTGCAGCGCTACCAGCAAATGCTGTTTGACCAGGGATTTACCCCTTGGTGGGCGGGTGCGGGCCCTGGGGAAATCGGGGGTTTCGCCGCGCGAGGCTATCGGGGCGGATTTGAGGGCCCAGCGAGCCAAAGAGATGGACCGGGAATACCGACGCATGATTTTAGAAAAGATTGGTTTAGCGGGGGCCAACCCGGACCAGCTGCAGCTGGTGCAGGACTCGCCGGGGATGGTGCGCAGCCGCGAAGGGGTGGGGCCAAGCCCGTGGGATCCGCAGCGAGTCGGGGATTTATCTCGACGCTTTGTGCGGCAAAGCGGCTGGAAAACCATGCTGGATATCGTGGATGTAAAGAATCACTGGGAAAAATACGTCGGACCACAGCTGGGGGCACACACCAAAGTAGAGAGTTACCGCGAAGGCCGCCTGGTGGTGCGAACCGATTCCACCGCGTGGGCCACCCAGTTGAAGATGCTGCTGCCGACGCTGGAGAAAAAACTGGCGCAGCGCCTGGGGCCGGACACGGTGCGCCAAGTCATTATCCGTGGACCGCTTGGACCCTCGTGGAAGTTCGGGGCGCGTTCGGTCCCCGGACGTGGCCCGCGCGACACCTACGGCTAGAAGGGGGATTTGCGGGGCCGATGTCGCAGTTCAGGAACAAAGCTGAAATTCAGGGTACCTGCGTAAAAACCGGCTTTACGTGTACCTGACGGCCATGCGGGTATAAAAAGCGCTAGAATATTTCTGGATAAAGACAATTCTGAGGAGAAGCAAAACGTGAGCGAGATACAGAGCCCCATCGCCGAGACCAAACCCGAGGAACATTATGACGCCTCGGATATCACGGTGCTCGAAGGCCTGGAGGCAGTGCGGGTACGGCCCGGCATGTATATCGGTTCGACTGGGGAACGCGGGCTACACCACTTGGTGTACGAAGTCGTGGATAACTCGGTGGACGAAGCCCTGGCCGGGTATTGCGATCACATCGAAGTGACGATTCAGGCCGACGGCGGCTTGCGGGTGTGCGACAACGGGCGCGGTATCCCGGTGGCGGAACACCCCACGGAGCACAAACCCACCGTCGAAGTTGTGATGACGATCTTGCATGCGGGGGGAAAGTTCGGCGGCGGCTCCTATGCGGTTTCCGGCGGTTTGCACGGCGTGGGTATCTCGGTGGTGAATGCGCTGTCCACTAAAGTCATCACGCAGGTAAAGCGCGATGGGTACTGCTGGCACATCGAATACGGCAACGGCGGCCACGTCACGAAACCCCTACAGCGCGGGGAAGCCACCGAAGAAACCGGGACGGAACAGCTGTTTTACCCCGACCCCGAAATCTTTGAAACCGTAGAGTTCGACTATGAAACCCTGCGGACTCGCTTCCAGCAGATGGCTTTTTTTGAACAAAGGATTGCGGATTTCGCTGACGGACGAGCGTCCCAACGCCATCGACGAAGGCGACTTTGTTACGGGGGACGAGGCCGGGGACGCGGTTTCACCCAAGAAAGGTCACCGTCACGTCTCCTACTGTTACGCCGACGGTTTGCACGACTATGTGCACTTCATCAACTCGACCAAGAAATCCGAAGTGGTGCACGACGAAATCATTTCTTTCGAGGCCTCTTACCGGGACACCATGAGCCTGGAAATCGCGCTGCAGTGGACCAGCGCGTATTCCGAATCTCTCTATACCTACGCCAACACCATCAACACCACTGAAGGCGGCACTCACGAAGAAGGCTTCCGCGCCGCGTTGACCAGCCTGATGAATAAGCAGGCCCGCGAGAAAGGTGTGTTGAAGGACAAGGACGAAAACCTGACCGGCGAGGACTGCCGCGAAGGTTTGACCGCGGTGATTTCGATCAAGCTGCGTACCCCGCAGTTCGAGGGCCAAACCAAGACGAAACTGGGGAACACCGAAGCGCGTACCTTCGTGCAACAAACCGTGTATTCCCAGCTGGGGGACTGGTTCGACTCGCACCCCGCGGAAACCAAGGCGATTTTGCTCAAAGCCCAGGCTGCCCAGATCGCGCGCACCGCGGCACGCAAGGCCCGCGACGCTACCAGGCGCAAAACCGCCCTGGATACTTTCTCGATGCCGGGCAAACTGCGCGACTGCTCCAGCCGCGACGCCTCGCAGTGCGAAATCTTCATTGTCGAGGGTGACTCGGCCGGCGGTTCGGCCGTGGCGGGACGCGACCCGGCCCACCAGGCCATCTTGCCCCTGCGCGGCAAAATCCTGAACGTCGAAAAAGCCCGCCTGGATAAAGCCCTGGATAACAAGGAAATCCAGTCTCTCATCACGGCTTTCGGCACCGGGATCGGCGAAGAATTCGACCTCACCAAGCTGCGCTACCACAAGATTGTGCTGATGGCGGATGCCGACGTGGACGGGCAACACATCGCCACGCTGCTGCTGACGCTGCTGTTCCGCTATATGCGCCCGTTGATCGAGGAAGGCCACGTTTTCTTGGCCACCCCGCCGCTGTACCGCCTGAAGTGGACCAACAAAGCCCACCAGTTCGTCTATTCCGACCGCGAACGCGACAAGGAACTCGAAGCCGGAACCGCCGCCGGGGCGCGCCTACCTAAGGAAGGCGGCATCCAGCGCTACAAGGGTCTGGGAGAGATGAACCCCCAGGAACTGTGGGAAACCACGATGGATCCCGGGGTGCGGCTGTTGAAGCAAGTCACGATGGACCAGGCCGCCACCGCCGACGAAGTGTTTTCGTTGTTGATGGGCGAGGACGTCGCCTCGCGTAGGTCCTTTATCCAACGTAATGCGCAAGACGTGCGTTTCCTCGACATCTAGGAAAAGCCCGCGGCCCCGAGGTGTGATCCTCGGGGACAAAGGGAAAGGGCCCCACCCCGACCCCAGGAAAACCGAAACAAAGAGACCAACTTAAGGCGGCGGCCTCGACCCGATAAAAAGAGTCGCCGAAACCGAAGGAAAAGAGAGAAACCGTGGCGGAGAACGAAACGCACAATCCGAACCCGAACCTCGACGAGGAAAACGGGGGCATCATCAACTCGGGGCAGCCCGTCGTGAGCGAGGTCGAAAAGGGGCGCGTCACGCAGGTTGACCTGGAAAAAGAGATGAAGAAGTCCTATCTGGATTACGCCATGAGCGTGATTGTGGGCCGCGCACTGCCTGATGTGCGCGACGGGTTGAAGCCGGTGCATCGGCGTGTGATTTACACCATGTATGACGGCGGGTATCGGCCCAACGCCGCGTTTTCCAAGTGTGCGCGCGTGGTGGGGGACGTGCTGGGTCACTTCCATCCGCACGGGGATTCTTCGGTGTATGACGCGCTGGCGCGATTAGTGCAGCCGTGGTCGATGCGCTACCCGCTGGTGGCGGGGCAGGGGAACTTTGGCAGTCCGGGGAACTTGGGGGCCGGCCGCCCAGCGTTACACCGAATGTAAGATGGCGCCGCTAGCGATGGAGATGGTGCGTGACATCGACGAAGACACCGTCGATTTCATGGATAACTATGACGGGCGCGCCCAGGAACCGACCGTGCTGCCCGCGCGTGTGCCGAACCTGTTGATGAATGGTTCTGAGGGCATCGCGGTGGGGATGGCGACACGGATTCCGCCGCATAATCTGCGCGAGGTCGCCGCGGCGGCGCAGTGGTATCTGGCGCATCCCCAGGCCAGTCGCGAAGAGCTGCTTTCGGCGTGTCTGGGGCATATCAAGGGTCCGGATTTCCCTACGGGAGCAACGATTCTGGGGCGGCGCGGGATAGAGGAAACCTATCGGAGTGGGCGCGGCTCCATCGTGCAGCGCGCCGTGGTGAATGTCGAGGAGCTGCACGGGAGAACCTGCCTGGTGGCGACCGAGCTGCCCTATCAGGTCAACCCCGACAACTTGATCATTAAGATTGCCCAGCTGGTCAAGGACGGGACTTTGACGGGGATCGCGGATATCCGCGACGAAACTTCCAGCCGTGCGGGTACGCGCATCGTGATTGTGCTCAAGCGCGACGCGGTGGCGAAGGTGGTGCTGAATAACCTCTATAAGCGCACGCAGCTGCAGGACTCTTTCGCGGCGAATATGTTGGCGCTGGTGGACGGGGTGCCGCGTACCTTGTCGATCGACGGTTTCATTCACTACTGGGTCGGCCACCAGGTCGACGTCATCAAGCGGCGCACCGAGCTGCGGCTGCGCAAGGCCCAGGAACGGCTGCATATTTTGCAAGGCTACCTGGCGGCGCTGGACGCCTTGGACGAGGTTATCGCTTTGATTCGGCGTTCGCCTACGGTCGAGGACGCCCGCGCGGGGTTGATGGAGTTGCTGCGGGTTGACGAGGTGCAGGCCGATGCGATTTTGGCGCTACAGTTGCGGCGTTTGGCGGCTTTGGAGCGGCAAAAGATCCTGGACGAGCACGCCGAGTTGGAGGCGCGCGTCGCGGATTACCTGGATATTATTGCCAAGCCGGAGCGGCAGCGCGCCATTGTTTCCGAGGAGCTGGGAGAGATTGCGGCGAAGTACGGTGATGAACGCCGCACCACGATCGTGCCTTTCGACGGGGACCTTTCTGTAGAGGACCTGATTCCCGAAGAGGACGTGGTGGTTACTATTACACGCGGCGGCTACGCGAAACGCACTCGGGTCGATGCGTATCGTTCTCAGAAGCGCGGCGGGAAAGGCGTCAAGGGTGCCCAGCTGCGCGAAGACGACCAGGTCGAGCACTTCTTTACGACCTCTTCGCATGACTGGCTGTTGTTCTTTACGAACTTTGGGCGGGTGTATCGCGCCAAGGCCTATGACATTCCCGAAGGCGGGCGCGACGCCAAGGGGCAGCACGTGGCGAATCTGTTGGCGTTCCAGCCAGACGAGCGCATCGCACAGGTCTTGCAGCTGTCTTCTTTCGAAGACAAGGAATACTTGGTTTTGGCTACGCGGTTGGGATTCGTAAAGAAGACCCGGCTGAAGGATTACGACACGAACCGCACCGGTGGTTTGATCGCGATCAAGTTGCGCGAGGACGGTCAGGGCGAGGCCGATGCCTTGGTAAGTGCTGTGCTGGCCAACGGGGACGAGGACTTGATTCTGGTTTCGCGCGGTGGGCAGTCGCTGCGTTTCACTGCTTCCGATGATCAGCTGCGGCCCCTGGGCCGCGCCACCTCTGGCGTGACGGGGATGCGGTTTAGGCCAGGCGACCAGTTGTTGACTATGGACGTGGTGCGTCCCGATTCTGACTTGTTCGTCGTGACCGAGGGTGGCTATGCCAAGCGCACTGACCTGGCAGAATACCGGGTGCAGGGTCGAGGCGGCCTGGGGATCAAGGTGGCGAACCTGGTCGAGGCGCGCGGCGACTTGGTCGGGGCGCTGGTGACTGAGGAAGATTCCGAGGTGCTGGTCATCATGGAGGGCGGCAAGATTGTGCGTTCTCGCGTCGCCGAGGTTTCCAAGACTGGGCGTAATACGCAGGGAGTGATTTTCTCGCGGCCGGATTCTGGGGACCGGGTGACTGCGGTGACCTTGAATGTGGAAGATTCGGATTCCGCGGGCCAGGACGCTGTTGGCGAGGACGTGGCCGGCGAGGACGTTGCCGGCGAGGACGTTGCCGGCGAGGACGCTGCACAGGTTTCTGGTTTGGATGGCGCCGGTTTTGAGAGCGGCGATTTTGAGGTGGCCGAGGTTTAACCCGCGTTCGGGAAGGCGCGGGGCGAATTTGCACCGGTGTGGAGGATTGGGTACTATTTCTTGGTGCCTACGGGCCTATAGCTCAGTTGGTTAGAGCGCAGTCCTGATAAGACTGAGGTCGCTGGTTCGAGCCCAGCTAGGCCCACTGTCACGGATGACTCGGAAATACCCCGCCTGTCGGGGTTTTTTCATGGGGCGTTGGCGCAATTGGTAGCGCACCTGCTTTGCAAGCAGGGGGTTAGGGGTTCGAGTCCCCTACGCTCCACCCTTACAGAAAACCCCGGCCGCTGACCGGGGTTTTCTGTAATCTGGGTGGGAGTTGGGCACTCGAACCCCACTTGACAAAGCCCGATTTCGCCGACAGAGATAATTCATCGCGCTATCGCGTATTTTCCCAGACCTGACCCTAAACTATTCAAGGCTGACTGTTACGAAACCTGCCTGAAACCCATAAATCAAGCCGAACCTAACCGAAATCGCGCCCTGAAGTGGGCGCCACGACCGTGCGCCCAAAATCACGCACCGCCCTAAGACCAACCCGCAACTATACAGAAGGGAACCGCATGCTAACCCGCCTGATTGCCAAGTACTTGAAACCGTACTGGTACTATGTGCTGGCCGTCTTGGTGCTCCAGGCCATCGCCGTGGTGATGAACCTGTACCTGCCGCGCCTCAACGGCGAAATCATCGACGACGGCATCGCCAAGGGCGACACTGACTTCATCTGGTCGCGCGGCTTGCTGATGCTGGGCGTCGCCGCCGTCCAGATGGCCGTGGCCCTGGCCGCCGTCTACTGCACCGCCCGCGCCGCCATGAAACTGGGCCGCGACCTGCGCACCGACATCTACAAAAAAGTCGCCAGTTTCTCAGAAAAGGAAGTCCGCGCTTTCGGACCGGGCTCGCTGATCACCCGCAACACCAACGACGTCCAACAGGTCCAGCTCCTCACCATGCAGTCCGGCACCCTGCTGGTGATGGCCCCGCTGATGGCCATTGGCGGCACCTTCATGGCGCTGCAACAAGACGTCAAGCTTTCTTCGGTCTTGGCCGTCGCCATCCCGGTGATGCTGGTGGTGGCTTCGCTCTTCGTGTGGCGCATGATCCCCAAGTTCCGCGCCTACCAAGAAAAGCTCGACTCGGTGAACCGCATCTTGCGCGAACAGCTGACCGGCATCCGCGTGATCCGCGCCTTCGTGCGCGAACCCATCGAAGAAAAAGCGCTTCGGCCAAGCCAACTACGACATCATGAAGATCGGCTGGCAAACCGGCTCGCTCTTCGTGCTGCTCTTCCCCTCCATCATGCTGATCCTGGAACTGACCATCGTCGCGGTGCTGTGGTTCGGCTCCCAGCGCGTGGACCTGGGCGACCTGGAGCTGGGGGTAGTGATGGCCTTCATGCAGTACGTCATGCAAATCCTTTTCGGAGTCCTGATGGCGACCTTCATGATGATCATGATTCCCCGCGCCGCGGTTTGTGCCGAACGCATCCAAGAGGTTCTCTCCAGCGAATCCGCCATCAAGCCCGCCGCTAATCCGCGCCGTGACTGGGTTTCGCCCGGTACTCTCCAGTTCGAGGACGTTTCCTTCCAGTTCGCCGACGCCGAGGCCGCGGTGTTGAAAGACGTTTCGTTCCGGGTCGAGGCCGGCCAAACGGTTGCGGTGATTGGTTCGACGGCCTCGGGTAAGTCGACGTTGGTTTCGTTGGTGCCGCGTCTTTTCGACGTGACCGAGGGTAGTGTTCGCGTCGGTGGGGTTGACGTACGTGAGTTGGACCAGGAGTTTTTGTGGTCCGCGATCGGCCTGGTCCCGCAAAAGGCGTTTCTGTTCTCGGGGACGGTCGAGTCGAATCTGCGCCTGGCGGCCCCCGAAGCCACCGAAGGAGAGATGTGGGCGGCACTGGAAACCGCCCAGGCTGCGGACTTTGTCCGCGAGATGGACGGTGGCCTCAAGGCTCACATCGCCCAGGGCGGCACGAATGTGTCGGGCGGCCAGCGCCAGCGTTTGGCGATTGCCCGCGCACTGGTGCGTCGCCCCCAGCTGCTGATCTTCGATGATTCGTTCTCGGCGCTGGACTTGACGACGGATGCGAAGCTGCGCCAGGCTCTGTGGCGCGATTTCCCCGGCACCACCAAGATCGTGGTGGCGCAGCGCGTCTCGACTATCCGGGATGCGGATTTGATTCTGGTGATGGACAACGGTCGCATCGTTGACGCGGGCCAGCACCAGGAACTGGCCGAAACCTGCGACACCTACAAGGAAATCATTGAGTCCCAGCTGGCAGCAGAGGCGGTGTGAGATGCGAAAAGACAAAAATGAAAAACAAGCCGAAAACGAAACCCAGGCCCTAACCGCAGGTCAGGACCTCGACGAAAAGAACCTCGACGAAAAGAACCAAAACACCGCTACCAAAGAGGACGACGGTGAACTCGACGTCCCGATGGAGGACGGGGACGGCATGGCCTTTGGCATGATGTCGCGCGGCGGCAAACCCAAGGATTTCGGCACGACCTTCAAGAAGATGATGGGCCTGCTGTCGGCTTACAAGCTGGCGCTGGTGGGCGTGGCGATTTTGGGTATCGCCTCGGTCACTATGACCATCATCACGCCCAGGGTTATGGCGCGCGCCACCGACATCATGTTCTCCGGCTTCATCTCGAAACAGATCCCGGCCGGGACTGACACGGCTCAGGTGGTGGCGGGTCTGCGCGCCGCGAACCAGGATACTTTGGCTAACGTGGTGGAAAAGATGGACGTGGTGCCGGGTTCCGGTATTGACCTCACCGCGCTGTGGCAGGTCTTGTTGCTGATGGTGGTGCTGTACCTGGGTGCGGCGGTGCTCAGCTGGGCCCAGGGCTACGCCATGAACGTCATCATGGTGCGCTCCATGTTCCGCCTGCGCAAACGCGTCGAGGAAAAGATCAACCGCCTGCCGCTGTCCTACTTTGACAACGTCCAGCGCGGCGACCTGATTTCTCGCGTCACCAACGACATCGACAACATCACCACCGTGTTCCAGCAGGCCCTGTCCGGGGTGCTGACCGCGGTGCTGACCGTGATCGGGGTCTTGGCGATGATGCTCTCTATCTCTTGGAAGCTGACCTTGATTGTGTTGATTTCCCTGCCGCTGATGGGCATCGTTTTCGGCCTGGTGGGCTTCCGCTCGCAAAAGGCCTATAACACCCAGTGGAAGAAGGTGGGTCGCCTCAACGCCCGCGTCGAGGAGTCTTTCTCGGGGCATTCCCTGATCAAGGTTTACGGCCAGCAAAAGCCGTTCACCGAGGCCTTCGCCCAGGAAAACGAACAGCTTTACCGCGCTTCTTTCAAAGCCCAGATGCTGTCTGGCATCATGATGCCCGGTGCGACATTCGTGTCGAACCTGGTCTATGTCTTGATCGCCCTGGTGGGCGGCTTGGCGGTGGCCGGGGGGGAACCATGACTCTGGGTTCGGTCCAGGCTTTCATCCAGTACGCCCAGCAGTTCAACCAGCCGGTGGGTGAACTGTCCAGCCTGATGGTTCAGCTGCAGTCCGCGGCGGCTTCGGCAGAGCGCATCTTCGAAGTGCTGGAAGCCGATGACCAGGTCCCCGACACCGATGACCCGCAAACCATCGACCCCGCCCAGGCGCTGGGCCGCATCGAGTTCAAGAATGTGCGCTTCTCTTACAATCCCGACCAGGAGCTGATCACGGACTTGTCTTTCCAGGTCCAGCCCGGCCAAAAGGTCGCGATTGTGGGTCCGACCGGCGCGGGCAAGACCACGCTGGTGAACCTGTTGATGCGCTTCTATGACATCGATGCAGGCCAGATCACTATCGATGGCGTAGACGTGAACACGATGACGCGCCGCGATGTGCGTTCCCGCGTGGGCATGGTGTTGCAGCACCCGTGGTTGTTCTCGGGGACGATCGCAGAAAACATCCACTTCGGCAACGAGTCCGCTACGGATGCAGATATCCGCCAGGCCGCCGAGCGCACCTACGTGGATCACCTGGTGCGTTCCCTGCCCGAGGGTTACGAAACGGTCCTGGGCGAGGACGCCTCGAATCTGTCGGCGGGGGGGAACGTCAGCTGATCACGATTGCGCGCGCCTTCGTTTCCGAGCCTTCGATCCTGATCCTGGACGAGGCCACCTCTTCGGTGGATACTCGCACGGAGCGAATGCTGCAAAAGGCGATGGGTAACCTGCAAAAGGACCGGACGTCTTTCGTGATTGCGCATCGTTTGTCGACTATCCGCGACGCGGACCTGATCTTGGTGATGGAGTCGGGCAACATTGTCGAGCAGGGCAACCACGATCAACTGATCGCGGCCCGCGGAGCTTATTGGCGCCTCTATAACTCCCAGTTCCAGGGCGCGGCCCATTTAGACGAGGCCTAGGTTTTCGTCTTCGTCGCACGGCTCGCTTTTTCGTCCGGTTCTGACCCGGTTCGAGGTTCTCCTTATACATATAGGAGTGCCCCGGACCGGGTCGGTGCGTTTTTAAGGTTTTGTTACAGCCACAAAGTAGACTCTTTACTATGAGCAAGATTTTTCACCTTACTGGACAGTTGTGTGGCGCAGCCGAAGTGCTGGGCTTTTCCCCTACCGAGGCCTGGGTTGTGGAGGGAAAACTCACCTACCGAAACCCCGCCCTTCCCCCGCAACCGCGAGGTGGCGGCCTCGACCCGGTAGTGAACCTCGACCCGGTGGCGGCACCCGACAACCTCGACCCGGTGGAGGTGACGGAACTGCGAGGGTATATCTATCCGGGTTTGCTGGACGCGCATACGCATCCGGGGTTGACGCACACCGCGACGCCGCCCAGCGGCGAGGAGATTCGCCAGCGGCTGGAGACGCATCGCAGTTTCGGGGTGACGCAGATCATTGATTGCGGGGGGGGCAGCGCAACCCGAATGTGGCCAGACGTGAGGGGGACACGAAGGTGGTGCATTGCGGGCGCCATATTGCGAGGCCCAAGCGCTATATCCGGAACTTGGCGACCGAGATTGAACCCGAGGATTTGCCGCGCGTGGCGCTGGAGCAGCTGGCGCGTTCGGATGGTTGGATCAAGCTGGTGGGGGATTGGGTGGATCGCAGCTTGGGGGACCAGGCGGATTTGCTGCCGCTGTGGCCGCGTCAGGTGCTGCGCGAGACTTTCGACGAGGTGCATCGCGCGGGTGGGCGCGTCACGGTGCACACTTTTGCGCGCGAAACCATCGATGATTTGCTGTACGCCGGAGTGGATGCGATCGAGCACGGCGCGGGGATGGCGCCCGACCAGGTAATTGAGGTGGCGCGGCGCGGGATTCGCGTGACTCCGACGGTGCGCCAGGTTTCCGAGTTTCCGTGGTACGCGGCGCAGGCCGGCAAGTACCCCCATCTATGCCCGGCGCATGCTGGCGATGGCGGTGCGGCGTGGGGTGTTCCTGGAGCGGCTGTGGGACAGCGGGGTGCCTTTGGTGATGGGTTCGGATTCTTCGGTGGATTTGAGTGAAAAGAACCTGGCCGTCGAGCTGCTCTATGCGGTGGCGGCGGGGATGGATTCGAGCCTGGCGATGCGCGCGGCCTCGTGGCAGGGGGCGGCGCGTGGCGGGTTTCACTACTTGGGAAGAAGGCGCGGGGGCGGATTTCGTGGTTTATGCGGGGAATCCAGAGATCGACATAACCGAGGTATCGCGGCCCGTGGCGGTTTTTGGTGGATGGGTTATTGGCGCCGGTGGAATAACGGGCGATTTCCTGTGGAGGGAGCAGAAGATCGGTCGGTTTCGCGGTGACGTGCGCGCCTTCGGGCGTGTCGGGGGGTAGTTGGGCGTGTGGGCGGCGCGTGAGTGGGGGATCGGTCAATATAGATTTTTGATAAATCGCCGGGGATTTCTGGTATTTTTCGCAGCTTGGAGGCGTTTTAGGGTCGTCATAAGTGGGGGGTTGGTGTGAGGGTGGGGGTGACAAAAGGCTCAGGGGCGTGGCTGGGAAATTACCGGGGTGTAAGTCAGATTTTGTCCTACCGGCGAAGGAAAATTGCGGTGATTCTGGAAATTCCTTGGAAACAAGCTTTAAATCCGGGCGGGAAAAAGGTGTGATTGTTCGTACATGGCCGATTTGCACCTGGGAATTCCCTGCTGAACTTGGTAATCTATAAGTTGTTGTATAAGCGGCAGAGGTGTGTCCTTTGGCTGGTTTCCGGCCCAGAAGCGCTCTGAAGTCGTGGCAAGCACTAGTGGAGGAGATCCGAACATGGATTCGCAGCAGAACGTTTCTCGGGGCAGGATGCCCGTCAGCGCTCGCCTAATAGCGGCGCGCAAGCAAAAGAAGGGCCGCAAGTGGGGCGCCGGCGTCATCGCCGCCGTCATCGCCATGGCCTGGACCGTGGGCGGCCTCGTTCTGCCCTCCATGGCGGATACCGGTAACGCTATGGCCTCGGTTAAACCGACCGTTACGGTTAATGGAAATCAGCCAGTAAACGTTCAAGCCGTTGGAACTAATGAGAATCCTTATGTGGTAACCGCATTGAATCTTAAGGGGTTGAAAAGCTTTACCGATCAACAACAAGCACATAATTATTATGGGACAACAGGAACTTTTGGAAGCTATGGAATACAATACCTTCCTGCAGCTTGTGTGGTAAGACCCGGTACAATTTTGCCAGGCCTACATGATAGTGTCCAATTCGATTATGGTAGGAATTCAACACCTACTAAAAAACCTATTGTAAATGGGAAGTGGCCTAAACCCTTTGGCGTTTGGGTTTTGACTCCTGGGGCAAGTAACGGTTTCGGCATTAACTCTGCAACCACGCGTAGTGCGAACCCTGATTCAGATACTTTGACTATCAACGGTGACACGTTGAGCGCTGACGACTCCGGTGCTACTTTGTCTCGCGTCGTTCCCTCCTCCACTAACGACGCCACCGGTTCTGCCGTAAAACAGGATACCGCACCGCTTGAAAACACCACACCTTCCGTTTCTAACGAAGAGGGGCCCATTGCTGCTCCCGGTGAAGAGGGTACTGAAGTTACTCCTTCCCCTACACCTTCTGCTAGCGAAGAAGCTGATGAAGAAGGAGCTATTGCAAGAACAGAACGCTCCTTGCCTTTCTGGAGCTGGGTCTACTACACCCAGTCCAGCAGTGTTTACAAGAAAGTCAGCACCTTCACTGTAAATCCGGGCGAATCTGAAACAGATGCTACTGGGCGCTTGAATGCCTTGATTGATGAGATGGCAGAAGATGCGCGCGTCACTTTGTTAAAGCAAGCTTCAGATTGGGGCCTTCCAGCAACGCATCCTTCCGTTACAGCTGCGTTGAAAGACTTGGAAACACAGATTGCGCAAACGCGTGTGGATGCCCTGAAGCAACTGAAGAACCAGTTGAACGGCTTGAGCAACAAGGTATTTAAGCCGAGTTTTGAGATTGAAGTATCTTATAATCCTGGAAAGGATAAGAAGATAGCGCTGGAAGAACTTCAAACTCAGTTGAATAATGCGTGGAATAAAACCTTAGCAGAATTGGATACTTTTGCAATCCAGCATGGTTTGACTGATGCGAAAAAGAAAGAAATTAGAGATAATCTCAAAACTCAGTTCGATAAGATTAGTAATGATGCGCGCAACTGGTTAGAAAAACGTTACAGTGGCGGAGGCATGATTGGGTACGATATCAATGATGATAAAAATTGCTATCAGAGCGGTCCTTTGGTACCAGATGGCTCGATTGTTCTCGTAAAGACGCCTGCAAGGGGTGGACTCGATACAGATAATGTTTGGTTCCTTGGTAAAGTTACTAATGGAAATAATGCGATTAGTTACGTGCCCCAATATGCCGACGACGATTTGAAAGCACGATTGAAGGCAGACAATGTACCTTCTTTCTGTGTTGAACCTTTTGTACATACAAATGGGGGTTGGTATAAACCTGGAACCCAGTACACTGGAACCGAGTGGGCGAATAATAATCCAGAATTGGCAGAAACGGTCAAGGCGATTGTTTGGCATTATTTCAAGCATAATCAAGCAGAATACGGGGCACATCAAAATGCTATCTGGATGACGGTAATTGGACTTATGGATGGCGTAGGTTTATGGAAGTTTGACAGTGGCTGGGTCGGTAATTCGAATAAGCCGAAGGAAATCATTTCGGAAGCTATCAGTGAATATAAGAACCGGACGGATGTTGTCAAAGCACTCGAGACTATGCACCTGGATCAGATATCCGCAGAGGTGTCCGCAGACAAGTCTTATTCTCTTCTCAAACTGAAGCTTAATGACTACATTTCGGATTCTGCTGTACGCCGCGAAATTGGAGATAAGATTTACCTGAGTGTCTCCGGGGCAACCGATGAACACGACAATCCAGTTTCCAAGATAACCCTGACAGAAGCTGAACAAGGTGTAACGCTAAAAGTCAAAGATCAAAAGAACTTCTCCATTAAGTTCGAAGGTTCTATCCAGGACTATGTCGACGCATACTTCCTCGACTTGCCCGGAAGCCAGGCTCAGGTTACTGTATTGCGCAAGGATATTTCAGTTTCGGGTGGCTTGACGGTCAAGTGGGGAGAGACTGTTACTCCTCAACCCAAGATTGGTACAACTGCTTCAGTAGAAGGCGCACCTGAGGCTGCTCCTGAAATTCTTCCCTACCTCAAAGGTAAGAAATACACCTTGAAGGACAGCATTACTTACGAAAACCTCGATCCGAACCAACCGAATGGTTACCGGATTCACGGTACACTCGTTCGCCAACGCGGTTCCAACACAGAAGACGTTGATTCTCAGTATATATTCACAACGTCTAATGTGAATCTCCAAACGCCTAACGGAACATGGCAGGACGTTTTCAAGTCAGAAGTGTCCGATATCCGAGAAGGTGACCACTTCTACTTCAAGGAAGAATTGCAAGCAATGGATTCTTCTGGTAACTGGTCTACCATTTATCGTCACCCTGACCTTAACAACCCGGTAGAAATGGCTGGGCAATCTATTCTGATCGGTAAACCAGACTACGGAAACTTACTGCAAAGAAGGTTGTTCGCGAAGGCGCGGACCTGGTTAAGGATGCAGAAGTTACCATCAGTGTCACCTGTGGGGATGACAAGTATCAGTTCTTCGCCCCTGCCAAGGGTGGTGCAGCCACCCGTGCTACAAAGAACGGCAAGGCCGATGGCACCAATGGTGTAGTAGACGTTGCGGTAGGCACCACCTGCCAGGGAATGTCTGAAGACCAGATGAACAGCACTACCGTCAACATGCAGCAACAAGGCGTTGTTCTCGACGGGACTACCAATGGGTCTTTTGTCATTGAGTCGAAAGACCAGGTTTACACCATCAGTGCTTTCAACAGTTACTCCAAGAAGACTGGTTCTTTCCAGGTCATCAAGAAGATTGGTGGCGACCTGACCGCTAACGAAGCCGCTGCCAATAACATGGAGTTCCGATTCGAGTACACCTGTTCTGATCCACAGGAAGCTGCGGCTCCTAAAGCTACAGGCTCCTTTGACATCAACGCTGCTAAGAATTGGTCACACACCGAAAACGGCATTCCCAACGGTTATGTTTGTTCCGTTACCGAAACTGACGTGGCCAACGCACCTGCGGGATTCAAGAAAGAAGTGCAGGTGCTGTGGGAAGCCAATAACGGTACCGAAGGCGTCACCGTCAAGGATTTCACAGTCAACGCTGATTCCACCACGGTACGCACCGTTACCAATACCTACCAGCGTGAAAACGTCAGCTTCAGCCTGAAGAAGATTGAGTCTACCAGCGATGGAAAGAAGTTGAATGGCTCTTACAACTTCCAGGTCGTTTGTAAGCAAGACGGACGAAACCTCACTTGGGAAGGTCCTGTCGAAGCCGGTAAGGCCGTTTCTTTCGATCAAATCATGGATGCCAAACTGGTTGCCGGTACGGTATGTACGGTTACCGAAGAGGTTCCGGATGCAAATCAGTCGTACAAGTGGGACTCGGTCGGTTTCAACGTGGATGGTGCTGATAAGACCGGTTCTTCGGATCGTTCCATCAGTTTCAAGCTACCGAACTCTTCTGCCACCGCGGTTACGGTGGCCGCCACCAACCGCTTCACTGCAAAGAAGGGCACCTTGGAGCTGACCAAGCAGGCCAAGATTGTTTCGGGCACCAAGGACTTCATGAAGGATACGACTTATGCCTTCAGCGCTGAATGTAAGGTAGGCGATACCATTAAGACTGAGGCGCCCTTGGTCAAAGCGGGTGGAACGTATAAGTTCGTGCGAGAGTACCCGGTTGGAACTGAATGTGCCATCTGGGAAAAGAACATCAACGACAACCAGATTTCCAACGAGGTTACCTGGAGTGGTGGTAACGGCAAATGGAAGTCGGATTACGTCCGTTCTGACGGTACCGGTACAGGTGCCTATGTTGTCACGATTCCCGTGAACAATGAAGATAAACCCGTCGTTAAGATCACGGCTTCGAACAGCTTGAAGCAGCTGATGGGACGTGTCAAGGTCCTCAAGGAAACCACGGGCGGAGCTGAAGGTGATAACCAGGTTCCGAGTAAATTCGAATTCAACCTGTCTTGCCCCGCTTTCAGTAGCGAGACCTTTAAGACCACTGTGGCTCATAAGGGTGAGTCTGAATTCAATGTGGATATCCCGGTGGGTACCAAGTGTATAGTTACCGAGACTAAGAATGAGCTGACTGGTATTCGCTGGACCAATAGCCTGAATGGCGAAGGCAACGGTAACTCCGTCGAGGTAACAATTCCTTCCCAGGTAGATGGTAATGTTCAAGCTGTTACAGTAAATGCCAAGAACAACTTGGAATACAAGAAAGCCACGCTACTGATTAAGAAGGTGGCCACGGGCGGTGGTGGCGAATTCGCCGAGCCCAGCTTCAACCAGCCCTTCAAGTTCACCTACACCTGTACAGCGAACGGCAAGACCTATACTCAGGACAAGCCTTTCGAAGGTGTTGCAGCTCCGTATCTCTTGGTTTACGCGAATTCTGTGAACCCTGCGCAGGTCAGTGTTCCTGCGGGTGCAAATTGTACTGTCACAGAGAGCTCAGACTTCCCGCCGGTTATCCTGGACGGAACGAAGGATCCCATCAAGTACAACGGCGTTACCCAAATGAGCCTGAATGGTGGAGCCCCGGTTGACGGAAAGACCATCGAGATCACCGAAATCGCCGAGAATGCCACCGTCACCGCTACCGCTACGAACTACTACGTGGGTGAAACCACCGGTTTCACCTTCAGTAAGCGTTCCGTAATGGGTAACAACGCGAAGTACCACCAGAATGATGACTTCACATTCCACTGGCTCTGTACATCCAAGTCGGGCTCGAATAAAGGTGAGGTGACACTGAAAGCAGGTCAATCCCATACCGTGCCGAACGTACCTGCGGGTCGAGAATGTGCCCTGTGGGAGACCACCAAATTCAACGTTGACGGGCCCAGAGACCCACAAGTTGAATTGGTATGGTCAAGGCGTTACGAACGATGAGTCCTACAAGGTAGGTGATGCTACCTACCACGCCGCGAAATTTACAGTGAAGAGCGGCCAGAATGTAGTGGTCAATTTGGACAACACCTACGACACACCAACGACCTCTCTGACCGTGGACAAGAAGCTTGTCTTGCAAGGGGACCATGTTGCCGTCGATAAGAACAAGGAGTTCAGCATCACGGTCAGGTGTACCTACAAGGACGACACCCCCAAGGTGCGCGCTTTGAAACTAACTGATTCCAGCGACCCCGTGGTGATTGACAACCTCAAGATCGGTTCAATCTGTACCATCACCGAGGTTAACGAAAATGTCGCGAACCACATCTGGACTGCGGAGCTGACTGCAAACGGCGCGACTGTGGATGACTTCAAGGCTTACGGAGTAAGTGGTCACGAAGCTTCTGTAAATATCGGCTCGAAAGATCCCGTAAACGTAGTTGTCACCAACACCTACAAGCGCGACCTGGGCAAGTTCGTTATCTCGAAGGAAGTAACGGGTGATACCGACATCGAGACCAAGCCGACCTACAAGTTCGACTACACCTGTAAAGCACCGAAGGGTGAAACCGGTGAAGTCAAGGGTAGAGGCATCCAAGTTGGTAACGGTGAAACCAAGACCGTCCAAAACATTCCGCTGGGATACACCTGTGAGGTTACCGAACAGGAAACTGAGTACGACGGCGATGTCTTGAGCAAGGCATGACCGTTAACGGTCAGGTTGGTAACAGCTTCACACTGACCCCGAAGGTGACTGCGGTAAAGGTTCATGCAACCAATACCTTCTCTAACACTATGGGTCAGTTCGAGGTAAAGAAGGTGGCCAAGTCCTCCGACACATTGCCTTCAGGAATCAAGTTCCCCTTTACTTGGCAGTGTGTGCCTCCGACCGGACAGAGTGGCTCCCCTGTAGATGGAAGTTTCACTCTGGTAAATGGTGGAGTATTCACCTCTCAGAAGATCCCTACCGGTTTCATCTGTGAAATCACCGAAGGCGACGCTCTTGACGCCGACAATACAGTGATTCCAGGCTACAAGTCCGAAGTCAGCTGGGATTTCAACGGCGGAAACTCGGTACCGAGCGCAACAGCCAACAACACTCCCAGCTTCGGTAAAGACGGTACTGCCACCGCCAAGAAGTTCCAGATTGGAAAGCACCTGTCTACGGTGAAACTGACTGCTACCAACCAGGTAGCGAAGAAGGAAGTCAAACTGCAGCTGGTGAAGACCAACGTCTTGCCTGAAGGTATCGCTCAGAACGATGTCATGAGTAATGATTACGTATTTCTGAACGTAACGTGTGGCACCTTCTCTAAGGACATCAAGGTCATTCCTGGGGCTGCCCCGGTTACCCTGGGCCAGACGGTCAAGTACGGTGAACACTGCACGGTCAGCGAGTTGTCGAAGGAATTCAAGGATGGCGATGTGTTTGCCAAGAAGGGTCTGACTCATAAGTTGGATCTGAAGGTGACCGACGCTAACGGACAGCAACTGGCTGACCCCATCAGCTATGTATTTGATCCGGTGAACCCCGCAGAGAGGTCCGATGAAATCGGATTTGATGCGAATACTGAAGCCACTATTACCGTGGCTGCGGTGAACACCTGGAGCAAGTACCAGGTCAACACCACAATCGGTGCGGGCAACCGCAACGGCGACCCAGTCGAGGGAGTGAAGACCATCAAGCTGCCCAGCGATGGGACTCAGACCGTCGAACTGACCGACACGGTGAGCTACACCGACCTGCCGGAAGGTGAATACACCATCAAGGGCCGCCTGTTCAGCGTCAAGAACGTGCCGACAAACATCGGTCAGGGGGCCCTGGAAGGCATCACCTATCCGAAAGACACTACCATCCAAGGTGGCCCCGGAACCAAGACCGTGACCCTGAATTACACGGTACCGGTGAGCGTCTTCGAGAAATACCCCGATGGAATCGGTGCGGGCGTAGTCATCTACGACGGCACTAAGGCAATTTGCGTCTGAGTTGACGCTGCCCGCACAGCAGCAGATCAAACCGCTGTGGACACCGGCGATTAAAACGCAGGCACAGCAAGCGAACAACAAGTCCAACGTGCTGAACCTGGGCGCCAACATCAGCGGACAGAAAGTCACCGATACCGTTACGTACACGAATGTGCCCAAGGGTAAGTACGACTTCTATGCACGACTGGTAAGCGCCGAGGACCCGACCCTCAAGATCGGTGAAGGAACCCAGACGATTGAACTGGAGTCCGACGAAGCCAACGGCCTGGCCAGCGGTTCGGTAACGAACGAAAGCATAGTTGTTGACCAAATCGCGTTGACCAAAGCTGTCGCAGCTGGCAAGTCAAAGTTCGTTATCTATGAATACCTGCTGCCTGCTGGACAAGGCGAAAACGCGAAGGGCATTGAACTGGATCAGGTCGACGCGAAGGCCGTAGTTGTCAACGGTGTGCCGTTGAAGCACACTGATGCCAACGACTTGCGCCAGCAGCTGTTCACCCCGACAGCCCGCACTACCGCCACCATAGGCTCTGCCGACGGCACCAAGGTAGTGGATCCGAGCATGAAGGACGTAAGCGTAACCGTGGTTGACCGCGTCAACTACACCAACCTGATTGGTGGACGCACCTACAAGGTGAACGGCACCCTGCACATCAAGAATGCTGACGGAACCGACGGCGGAACCCTGAAGGACGGAAACGGTAAGGAAATCACGGCCGAGAAGGAATTCAAGGCCCCAGGTGACGCAGGCAAACTGGTCAGCGGAAGTGTCGTCCTTACCTTCGAGGTGCCCGCAAAGCTGCTGAAGAGCCAGACTGTGGTGGCATTCGAAGAGGTCAAGGACGGCGATTTGACCGTAGTGACCCACGCGGACATCTCCGATGAGGACCAGACCGTCTATAGCCCCGAGCTGAAGACCACCGCTGGAGTCATGGGCTCTGAGGTGACGCAGACTGTACAGATGGGTGATAAGAAGCAAGGCACTGCCACTATCACCGATAAGGTCAGCTACAAGGCTCTGAAGCCCGGCACCCAATACACCGTGGTCGGCCAGCTGATGCGGCTGAAGGTCGACGACCGGGGCACGCGTAGCCTGGCTAACGATACCCCGGTAGCCACCGCCACCGAATCCTTCACCGCGACTACCCAAAACGGGAACCTCGACCTGGCATTCACCGGCGTGAAGGTGACCGCGGGGAGCTCGTACGTGGTATTCGAAACCCTGTACGAAGGCAACGTGAAGGTAGTGGGCGGCAAAGTCGTCACCAGCAACGGTGGTGAAGCTAAGCCCGTCGCGCAACACAAGGATCCGACTGACGAGGCTCAGGCCGTGTACGCGCCGAAGGTAACCACCGACGCGAAGGAAGGGGACGACAAGTACTTCAACCCCAACCAGGTAATCCAGATTACTGACGTCGCTACCTACAGCGGGTTGATCCCCGGTAAGAAGTACGAGATCACCGGTACCTTGCACATCAAGAATGCTGACGGTACTGATGGTGGTGTTGTAACTAAGGGTGGCACTGAACTCAGCGTCAACAAGACATTCCAGGCCTCTACTACCGGTAGCGGTACTGTGGAAATCTTGTTCGAGATTCCTGCGAAGGACGCTCAAGACCAAGGCTTGTTGGGTAAGTCCATCGTGGCCTTCGAGAAGGTAACCCAAGACGGTAAGGAAGTTGCTACCCACACCGATATCAAAGACGGTGACCAGACGGTTTACTCCGGCGATATGGGAACCACCGCGGTTGATAAGGCTGATGGCAACAAGACCGTTCGCGTTGGACAGACGAAGGTTGAGATCGCCGATACGGTGAGCTTCAGCGGCACCTTGGACAAGGGCGATTACACCTTGGTGGGTGTGCTGCACTACACCGACGGTACGAATGACCTGGGTGTTGTGCCGGGTGCATCGGCGACACATGTAACCTTCACCTTGGATAAGCCGGGCGTGCCCGAAACCAAGACCATGGACTTCAGTGTTCCGACTAAGTCCATCGTGGTGGAGAAGAACTCTGACGGTACGTCTAAGGTGAAGAACTTCGTAGTGTACGAATACCTGTACGCCGGGAAGAATCCGGGCAAGACCACGGCCGGTGACGGTTCGAACCCCGCCGACCCGAAGCCTGGCGACAAGACCCCGATTATCTCTCACGAGAACCCGGGTGACGGCGATCAGACCATCACCATCACTGATAGTGAAGTGACCACTGACGCCTACGATGGCGGCAGCAAAGAGAAGAAAGACAAGAACCTGGATGGAACCAAGGAAAAGGTTAACGTCTATGACTTGGTGACATACAAGGGTCTGGAAGTTGGCAAGGAATACGAGATTGAAGGTCGCCTGTACTACCAGGATGGCAGCGATGCAGGTACGGAAGTACCTACCGATCAGTACCGCGTAGGCTTTGCTAAAGATTCCGACACTGCACTGCAGAACGCACCGGCACGTCTGAAGTTCACCGCGGATAAGGTCGACGGCACTGTGCTGTTGCGCTTCGAAGTGGATAAGGCTGCGTTGACCACCACACCGATGGTTGTCTTCGAAGATGTCTGGGAAGGCAATGTCAAGGTTGCTTCTCACCACGACATTAAAGATGGACGTCAGACGGTTTACACCCCGAGCATCGGCACCACCGCTACGGTGGGTGAAAACGCCAAGAGCGTGAGTGTTGATCCGGATCCGAAGAAGCAGCAGAAGGAACTGCAGTCAAGGACGTCGTGAGGTGGACCAACCTAGCTGATGGTGACTACACCATGTACGGACGCCTGTTCGAGGTGGACAACAACGGCAAGGTTGTGGGCACCGATCCGGTAGCTAAGGCTTCACAAGACTTTACTGTCAAGGGTACGCATGACAGCGAAACCGCGCTGACCTTCACCGTGCCGGCTAACAAGGTCAAGTCTGGAGTGAAGTTCGTGGCCTTCGAACGCCTGGTGCCCAAGGGCGGCAGCGAGAATGACGACAAGGTCGTCATCGCCAAACACGAAGACCCGACCGACCCGGCACAGACCGTTACGGTGAAATCCATCGACACTACCCTCGTCGACGGATCCGATGGTGACCACGTCGTAGACGTAACCACCACCGGAAAGGCGACCGTTATCGACCGCGTCGATTACACGGGCCTCGACCCGAAGAAGAAGTACACCGTAACCGGTGAGTTGATGGTGAAGACCACAGGTGAAAGCACCGGCCTCACCAAGACGGTGGAAATCGGTCCGGGTACCCAATACGAGATCGATGCTTCTGGCAGCGGCTCTGTGGAGATCCCCTTCGAAGTTGAGAAGCAGTGGGTCGGTGAAAAGATTGTGGCCTTCGAATCCGTGAAAGAATACGGACAGACACAGGACTACCTGATTCACCACGACATCAACGATGACGACCAGACCGTGACTCTGCCGGGTGTGAAGACTTCGGCAACGGTTACTGGCGAGCGCAAGTTGGTAGTGCTGGATAAGGACAGCACCGTCATTGACAGTGTTGAACTGACTGGTTTGAATAAGGGTCAAAAGTACGTCGTGACCGGCGAACTGATGAACAAGCAGACTGGCGAAGCGACCGGCATCAAGGGTGCCTCTAAGGTGTTCACCGCCGAGGGCAAAGCCGCGAAGGTGGAGGTGCAGTTCAAGGTTCCCGCTGGGACGCTGAAGGCTGAAAGTGATCAGCTGGTGGTGTTCGAGAAGCTGTGGGTGGCCGATCAGGTCACTGTGAAGGATGGCGTGGCCATCCCGAAGACCAGCAAGGACGGCAAGACCTACCAGCCGGCCGGTACTCACCAGGATCTGGGCGATGTGTCGCAGACCGTTGGCGCGGGTGTCAGCCCGAAGATTAGGACCATCTTGTCCGTGGATGGCTCGCGTGAGCTGGGTCAGCCGGTTCCTGTGGTAGGAACCGACACCCCGCAGCTGACCGATAAGGTGCTGTACGAAGGGTTGACGCCGAAGGTTAAGTACACGCTGACGGCCGAGTTGATGGAGATCAACCTGGCTGACGGCAAGGTGAAGGCCGAGCCGGTTGCAGTCGGAACTACGGAACTCACTCCGGAAGAATCCGCAGGCGTGACGACAGTGCCGATTAACCTGGGTAGCTTCAAGTTGAAGCCCGGATACAAGTACGTGGCTTACGAGACCCTGACCCGCGATAATCCGGAAAAGCCCGGTACGCAGGTTGAGGTGACTAACCACAAGGATCCGAAGGATAACAACCAGACTGTACAGTCTGAGTACAACCCGAACATTGGCACCACGCTGTCGACTGACGGCAAACGTGAGGCTGGAACTACAGCGCCGCTGGTGGCTTGGGACGGAAAGTCCGACCTGAGCTTCATCGATACGGTGAAGTACACCGGCCTGAAGCCCGGCATCAAGTATGTCGTTCAGGGTGCCTTGAAGAAGGTCGAGAACGGACAGGCCGTTGCCGATGCCAATGCGACTATGGTGGCCGCTCAGTTCACCCCGGAGAAGCCGAACGGCACCACTCAGGTGAAGTTCACCATCAAGGCGGACGAACTGAAGGCTTTGTTGCCCGCAAATGACGGCCAGGTCTCGGTGGTTGCTTACGAGAAGCTGTGGGAAGCCGAGCAGGTGACTGTGTCCGGTGACGGTTCCACGGTGACACCGAAGGCAGGCCAGAACCCCGTGGCAAAGCACGAAGAGTCGACTGATGAGGCACAGACTGTGATTGTTACCAAGGAACCGGCCATCGGAACCACCTTGGAAAACACCGAGGGTAAGGACAAGAAGTCCGTATCTGAGGCCGGAACGGTTACCTTGACCGATACCGTGAAGTACTACAACCTGGCGCCTAACACGGATTACGTGGTGACAGGTGAGTTGATGGGTATCGCCAATGGCCAGACCGATCCGAGCAGTGCCACCGCGACCGGCGTTGTCGCCAAGGCCAAGCTGCACACGCCGGCTGCGAAGCCCGGTCAGAGCCTGGTCTCTGGTGACGTAAAGGTAACCTTCGAGGTGCCGCTGGAGGTCTTGAAGGCCAACAGCAAGTTGGTGGCGTTCGAGAAGCTGTTCATTGACGCTGACAAGGACGGCAACCCGGATACTCCGAACACCCCGGTGACCACTCACGAAGAACCCAATGATCCGAACCAGACAGTGGAAGTGAAGCATCCGACAGTCGGTACCTCGGCTCAGGTTGGTGAATTCAAGACCATCAGCACTTGGGAAGGTGGGAACGCCGAAGGCAAGTCCGCTGAGAAGGCATACACCCTGGTTGATACCGTGAAGTACACCGGCCTGGAGGTTGGCAAGACCTATGCCTTGAGTGGCCAGGTTTACCTCAAAGAGCCGAATAAGGAAGCTAAGGTCCTGTACCGCGCAGTCACGACCTTCAGCCCCAAGGAAGCTGATGGTACCACCACGATGGAATTCAAGGTTCAGCGTGCTGACCTCGTCTCTGGTAAATCGGGTTGGTAGTCTTCGAGCAACTGTGGGCACCGGGCGACTTTGAGACCCCGGCCCCCGGAGATACGAAGATTACACCGACCAAGGATAAGAACGGTAAGGACAATGTGCCTGTTGCTGAGCACAACAAGTTGGAATCAACTTCGCAGGCCATCACGGTGGACAAGCCGTCCTTCGGTCAGCTGACCATCACCAAGAAGGTGGAAGGTTGGAACAAGGACAAGCAAAATCCGAGTGTTACCGAAGCGACTGCCAAGTACGACTTCACCGTAACCTGTGGGGACAAGGTAACGAAGTTCACCTTGAACAAGGATCAGGCCAATACCATCAACGGTATTCCGTTGGGTACCACCTGCATCATTGAGGAAGATACTCAGCTGGCTGAATCTCAGGCTAACTTGAAGGACGCGCTGAAGTTCACCACTGAAGACGGTATCGACCTGACTGAGGTGAAGGACAAGGACGGTAAGCTGCGTGATGACGCCATTGCCGTGAAGATTGGTGACACCGCCGACGGGACCACCACTGTTCCCGTGGTGAAGGTAACCGCCATCAACCACTTCGTACCTGAACCCAACATTGGTACGAATACACAGTCCATGGACGGAAAGGTCGTTACTAACGGCGGTAGGTTCACGGACAACGTGAAGTACACCAACATGCCGGCAGGTAACTACCTGGTACACACCTACTTCATGGAGATGGTTAACAACCAGCCCACCAAGATTAACTACGTGGAATCCTTCCTGACAGCAGTCAAGGTGGAGGCCAACGATAAGTTTGGTAACGCTACCGATGGTTACAACGGCTCCTGGCCGATTGAGATCACCGTTCCCAGCGACTTGGCTGAAAAGAATAAGCAACTGGTGACTTGGGAAGATGTCTACCAGGTAACCAAAGGACCTAAGCGCCGAAAAGATCCAAGAGGATCTGGCGGCCGGTAAGGACCTGAAGCCCTATGTCTACCACCACGAGGTGACGAAGGAACGGGGCGACGGCTACCAGTGGTTCGAAGTGAACTCGAACTACGGCGGATTCCAGGTCTCGAAGGAGATGGTGACCGAAGGCCTGCCCGAGAATGTGGCGAAGGCCGTACCGAGCACCTTCAACTTCAGCTGGAAGGCAGAACTGCCCGCAGGTGGCAAGGTTCAGGACGGCACCCCGCTGGAAGGCACCTTCCAGTTGACGGTCGACCCGAATGACCCGACCAAGGCAATCAGCCAGAAGTTCGAAGGCTACCCGATGGACACCGTAGTGACCATCACCGAAACCGGCGTGGACGGAACTCTGCCCACCGGAGCGGCGATGAGCACCACCTGGAAGGTCGGTCAAGGTCAGTGGTCTGACGGCAAGGTGAGCGACACTATCAAGGTCAAGATCGGCGCTAACGCCGAGGCTCAGATCGTCGCGAAGAACACCTTCACCGACACGAAACCGACGCTGCAGACGCAAGCCACTACCCTCGACGGCGGAAAGCAACTGACGCCGACCGAGGATACCAAGGTCCTCGACACGGTCACCTACAGTGGCCTGGTGGAAGGCCGCCAGTACTGGCTGAAGACTGCGTTGGTTTACGTTGACACCGACGACCAAGGCAAGGCGTTGCCGCTGGATCAGGCCAAGAACGAGCCGGTTCTGGGCGCCGACGGACAGCCGCTGGTGAAGTGGACCAAGGTCAAGGCTGGAGCCGACAACTCGAAGTGGGTTGTGGACCAGAATGAGCCGCTGGTCGTCCCGGCCAGCGCCGATCCGGAACGCGACGTAGTGTTCTTCGAATACCTGTACGAGATTCCGGATGGACCCGGCACCAACCCTGGCGACACTCCGAAGCCCGGTGACGGCGACGAGCCCGTGGCGAAGCACGAGGATCCGAACGATCCCGCGCAGACCCTGACGCGTCGACCCAAGCTGAATATGGGTACCGTGGCTGACGTCGAAGATGTGGAAAAGATCACCATCGGCACCCCGGCGGTAGTCGTCGACAAGGTCACCTACAATGGCTTGAAGCCGAACGAGACCTACACTTTGGTGGGTCAGTTGGTGAAGAAGTCCGACGGCACCCCGGTCGGCGATAAGGTCACCGCGATCGTGAAGGCGCAGGCCAACGGTTCGGGTACCTGGGAGATGAAGCTGCCGGTGAGTGCGGCTGACATGACCGCGGCGAAGCTGACGAAGAACGACTCGCTGGTCGTCTTCGAGCGGGCCTATATCGGTGAACAGCCCAATGCTGGTGCCGATCCGAGCTTGAAGCCGATTCTGAGCCACGAGGACCGCGACTCCGCGCCGCAGACAGTGCTGGTGAAGGAACCGGAGGATACTCCGCCGCCGTACACTCCGCCGAACCCGTCCACCCCGCCGACCTCGCCGGCGACTACGGTGCCGAGCACGCCGCCAAGCACGCCGCCGGTCAGCCCCGACACCACCACTCCGGTGCCGCCGCTGCCTCCGGTAAGCCCGGCGATTACGGTGCCGCCGCTGAGCCCGAAGACACCGCCGTTACTGGCGCGGACCGGTGCGCAAGCGCTGACCGTGGGCCTGCTGGCCATCGCGATGATAGCGGGTGGTGCGGTTATGGGCCTGTACGCCGGACGCCGCAAGCGTGAGAGCGAACAGGACTGAGTCCAGGCTGCGCACAGTAGCAGATAACTGAATAGCTGTGGGTAAGGCCCGGGGTTTGCGCCCCGGGCCTTACCCGTTTTGCTGGGTCGTGCCTCGGGTTCGGTCGGGGCAGGTGGGGTTGGTTGGGCTGGTTGGGCTGGTTGGGCTGGTTGGGCTGGTGGGATTTCGCAGGGTCGTCCGCATTCGCAACCAACACATGAGTCACAGTGGTGACATGATTCCCGGATTTCGAGACCAGGAAAACCTTTGTACTCGGGGCTGAGTACCAAATTAGCCATAATTCGGGGTGTAGCTGCCTTAAAAGGCAGCTACACCCCTATTTAGGGTGATTTTGGTACGGAGAGAGAAGGGGAAGAGCGGGGAAAGAGGGGGTTAGAAGGTGAAGCCCAGGATGGAGTAGATGGTGGTGTAGGTAGAGTGGTAGAAGAGCCAGTTCAGTGCCAAGAGCGCCAGCATTAGGCCGCCGTAGACGGCGAGGTCGGGCCAGGGGCTGGGGCGAGGCTGGCCCTGTGCCAGGGCGCGATCGTGCAGGCGCAGGCGGTGCCCTGTCCAGAAGCCCAGAACCAGGCCCAGCAGCAGCCCACCCAGGTGCGCCACCCAGGCGATGCCGGGGAACACAAAACCGAAAACGAAGTTGACGCCGATCAGTGTCGCCATCTGGGCCGCCGGGATGCGCAGCGATTTTTGAATTGCCAGCACCATGCCGAAGAACCCGAAGACCGCACCGGAAGCTCCCACCACCGGAGTCACCCACGAATTGTGGTTAAAGAACACAGTCAGGCACTGGGCCAACAGACCGCCCACCGCGAAAATCACGAAAGCCAGGAGCATACGCAGCCTGCCCAGAAGAGGTTCGAGCTGACGGCCCACCACCCACAGGGCCCAGACGTTGAAGGCCAGGTGGAAGGGCGTCGGGTAAGAGTGCAAGAAAGCGCCTGTCAGGAAGCGCCAGGGCTCGAACATGCCCAGGATGGGGACAAAAGCAAAGTTTTGGATCACGCCCCAGGGGATGATGCCGATCAGGTCCAGCATCTCTAGGCACCAGGTCGCAATCATCAGGACACAGAGCGTATTCGTTACCCACGGCGTGGGGAGTTTCATGCGCACGGGCGAGGCAGGAACCGCACCCTCTCCAGCAAAAGCCGACGAAGCGCCGTCCGACACGGCCGACCCAGCCAAATCCTCAGACCAAGCGAAACCCTCTGACCCGGCCGAATCCGCAGATTCGGCCAAACCCTCAGACCCGCCCAAATCCGCAGAATCACCCCCGGACCCGGCCGAATCCGCGGCACCCGCAGATTCGGCCTGGCCCTTAGCGAAATCGTCCTTCAAGGGGGTTACTCGCTGACCTCGATGGATTCGATCATGATGTCTTCGAGCGGACGATCAGCGCGGTCGGTGGCGGTGGTGGCGATGCGGTCCACCACGGCGCGCGACTCGTCATCCAGCACGCGACCGAAGATGGTGTGTTTGCCGTTCAACCAGGTCGCGGGCGCGACCGTGATGAAGAACTGAGAGCCGTTGGTGCCGTGGCCGCCGCGAGTGCCGGCGTTAGCCATGGCCAACAAGTAAGGCTCGGTAAAACCCAGGGCCGGGTCGATTTCGTCGTCGAAGTTGTAGCCGGGGCCGCCGGTGCCGGTGCCGATCGGGTCGCCACCCTGGATCATGAAGCCGTCGATGACGCGGTGGAACACGGTGCCAGAGTACAGCGGCTCGGCCGAGGTTTCGCCGGTCAAGGGATGGGTCCACTGGCGCGCGCCGGTGGCGAGTTCGGTGAAGTTCTTAACAGTTACGGGGGCGGATTGCGGGAAAAGCTCGACGCGGATATCGCCTTCGGAAGTGTGAATAGTTGCGTTCATAGGGCTATCTTTTCATGGTCTGGGGGGAGGTGCAAGGAAAGGCGGGCGGTTTGCTGGCTTTGAAAACTCCAGCTCATATCTTGTGCAAAGTTGACAAAAAAGAGGCAGAATAGAATAACCTGCCATCGAAGGCAAGCTAAGCGGAAGGAGTGCCGATGCTGGATAACTTTACGAAGTGCTTGGACATGGATTGCGTGCGAAAGTCCTCGGAGGATTTGGCGGATAACGTCAGTGCCGGCGCGCAACGCGCTCGTGAAGCGGTCGAGGATTCGTGAGGGAAGACCTGCTGGTGCGCGCTCAGTCTGCCAGTGACGCGGTCACTAAGGCGCTTGCCCCCAGTGGCGTTGTTGCACAGAAAGTTACCAAAGCGAGTGAAGGAGTCAAATCAGTTATGGCTACAAAGAAGAATTGTCCGATTAAGAAACCCTGGTTGGCTACCTTTGCGGCGGCTGCGGGTCTGGCTGTGGCCGGCTATATTGTGTGGAGCCGTACCCGCCCGGTAGAGGACCCCTGGGCCGAAGAATCCTGGGAGGACATCGACGACGAAGACCTGGTGGTGGTGGCCGAGTAACCGGGCTCGCCGCGCGGTTTTCGCGCAGAACTTATCGAAGGGGACGGCTGCGGCCGTCCTTTTCTTTTTACCTCGCCGGGGTCGAGGTCCGGGGTTTGGGTTGGGTGGCCGGGGTCGAGCTCAGTCCTGGCGCCGCGCCCGTAGGGCGTTAACCCAGGCTTTGGCGGTGGTGGCGGCTTCGGCGGCGCTGAGCTGGGGTAGATAGCACCCCACCACCGCCAAGGCGATGGCGCCCAAGGCCAACTCGTCGTCATAGAGCAGGTACCAGCCCTGGTGTAGCGGGTGGAACTTGTACTTCGACTGCGCCAGAGACTGGAAGCCATAGAGCGGCTCGATGCTGTCCCCGGCCAGGGTCTAGGACCGTGTCGAGGAAACCCGCGCCTCCCCTTGAGTTGCGTCCACGCCACCGGCACCCGGCGCCTCCCCACCGGACCTCGCCAGGGGCGCCCCCGACAGCGATACCCAACCCAGGCCCAGGTCGACGGCTTTGACCAGGGCTTCGGCCAGGAGGAACTCGATGACCGGGCGGAAGCCGGAGGCGTCGCGACGCATGAAATCCAGGGTGAAACCGCGGATTTCCCCGTCTTGGTAGACCGGCAGCCACGAGGTGACGCCGTGCAGGCGGCCCATTTGGTCCACGGCCAGCAGCAGGCGCGTGCCGGGGATTTTCAGCTCTTCGACGGTGCCCAGGGTGAATGACATTTCGGGCAGGGCCTTGTTGTCGACCCACTCTTCGGACAGTTCCAGGATTTTCGCGTGCATCTCTAGGTCGAGTTCCCCCCAAGTGGTCCACAGCGCCTCGACGCCTTCTTTGGCGGCGTTGTTGCGTGCGGTGCGGATGTTTTGGAACTTTTTGCCGGTGAAGCCGACTTGTTCGGCACTCAAGATGGATTCCTCGGCGACGTGGAGGCGGCGGTGTTCGGGGCGCTGGAAATCGGCGGGGACTGAGTACCAGGCGCAGGTCCAGCCCTGGGCGGCGACGTAGTTTTCGAAAGCCTGGGCGAGGGCTTGGAGTTGGGCGGCGGGGTCGGAACTGCCGTCCTCGCCGGGACCGGTGTCGCCGTCCTCGACCCGGGCGAGGACCGGGGAGCCGGTGGTGACAGCGACGGAGTTGTGGACGCGGTAGGCGACGTAGCCCTGGGGGGTGAAGAAGAAGCGGTTGCCGGGCCACAGCGTCATGAAGGACAGGTGGTCGCCGGTGCCGGACTGCAGCATGATGCGGGCGCGGGCGCGGTCCTGGTGGGAGGGGTCGAAGTCGTGGTTGACCAGCAGTTTCACGAATGCGACGACGACCGCGACCCACATCACGACCGCGACCCAACTGGAGAGCGTCCAGCCGGGAGAAGCCACGGGGATGGTGAAGTAAGGCATCAGGATGTAGAGGTTCGGGGGCATCAGCTGGGAGGGAGCTGTTGCAGGGCCAGCAGCCACGTGGCGCGCGGAGTGAAGGAATCGGCCAGGACCAGGGCGCCGATCATCCAAGCCAGGGAGGCCACCAGGGCGCCGGCGCCGATGATGAGCGCGCAGGCGCGGGCGGCGCTGCGCGAGGAACGCACCTGGAAACGCGAAGCCGTCAAAAGCAGTGTGACCAGGCATAATATCCAAGGAATCGAGGCCAGGCTGGCCGCCGCGATTCCCAGATCCAGTTCGCTGCGGTTGATGTCGACCACCAGGAACTGGGCCACGATCAGGGTCAGGTTTGCGATTTGCGCCACGACCGCGCCGATCCAGGCGGCGCGCCGGCCTCGCAGCAAGCCGTAGGTAAAGAGCAGCTGCAGCAGGGCCGGCAAAAGATTCGCCAGCCCTGAACCCACTCCCTGTTGATTCGCGACCTTCACCACGTTGAAGCAGGCCGAGGAATTCAGGACCTGGCAGGCTTCGAAGTCGCCCCGCAGGGCGTTGGTGGATTCCCAGATCAGCTGGCCGGCGCGCAGGAAGGGACCCGGGGCGGTGGCGTGGAAAGAGACAAAGAGCGGCACGAAGGTGACGCAGGCCACCAGGGTCGCCACCAAGAGCCGCTGTTCACGCAGCAAAATCTGGTGCAGTTTGAGGAAACGCGGGCCCTGGTGGAATACCAGTTCACCCGCCAGTAATCCCAGCAGACAACCCGTGAAAACCACCAGCGCGGCAATCGAGCCGGTGAAGAACAGCAGCGTGGTGATGACCACCAGGGTGATGAGGCGCACGCGGCGGCGCCACAGCGTAGACATCTGCACCGAAGCCACCATGGCCGTGGTGCAGATCCACGCCGCGGGGGACAGATAGGTGCCGTGCAGCAGCGCTTGGCTCCAGGTCTTGGTTCCGCCCAGCAGCGCGTGACACAGCCCCACCCCCAGCGTCACCGTCACCGCCTGAGAAGCCAGCACAATCAACAGGTACCTGGCCCACCCCAAGGTGCGTTCCGTCACGATACCCAAGATCAGCAGGGCCAGGTCGCGTCTACCGCCCCGGTCCACGTCGGGCTGGTGATGCCGCTGGAGAAGATGTGCAGCAGGTTCGCGTCCCCGCGCGTGGTCAGGCCATAGAGTTCCATCAGGCGGTGACGATCGCCCGAGCCGATAGCGAAAGCCACCCAGATCATGGCGATGAGCGCGAAAGTGACGGGAACGCGCGCGCAGGTGTGGCGGGTGGTGCGCGCCAGGGTGCGGAGGAATTTCAGGGCGAGGTTGGGTTTGTGGGGGCGCCCGGGTCGAGGTTCGGTTTGTGGGGGTGGCCGGTCTCGAGGTTCGGGGTTGGGTTCGAGGTATGGTTTGGGTTAGGGGTCTGGTTCGGGGTGTGGTTTGGCATGGTTTTACAGGCCTCCTCTGGTGGCGACGAAACCGATGGTGTCGTGGATGGCGGTGCGCCAGGTCTGGTAGTTGTGGGCGCCTTCGACCTCGTTTTACCTCAATATTCATTCCAACCGCCCGGGCCAGCGGGGCCAGCAAGTCTTGGGTTTCGATGGCTTTGTGGTCGGATTTGCCGCAGATGAATGTCCCGGCGATCTGGCGATAGGCGCGGGCCTTGGCGAGGTCGGACTCAGAGGTGTTGTCAGGGACGGAACTGTCACCCTTGTCGGAACCGGAGCCGTTACCTTCGCCAGGGACTGTACCGCTACCCTCGCCGGGGACGGAACTGGCGTCCTCGACCCGGTCCGCACCCTTTACCGCCTGCGCAACCCGGCGCAACACATCGGCCGCATTCACCGCCTGGAAAGCCGCTTCGCTGCCGTGAAACAGGGCTTGAACTGTGTGTTTATGGTTGTAGGAAGTGGGCTCGGACTCTCCGGAAAAGTCCAGGAAAGTGCCGTACGACCGGGGGAATTCACCGCGATCTGGAAGGCGCAGGTGCCGCCGTAGCTGAGTCCGCCGATGCTCCACTTGGATTGGTCTGTCTGCACGCGGAAGCGGGATTTTAGCAGTTCGGGGACGTCGTTGGCGAGGTAGCTTTGGATTTTGAGCTGCGGGCCATCCACGCAGGCGGGTTGAGCCAGGGCGGAGCTGGTGCCGTCGACCGAGACGATGATGGGCGAGACGCCGTCGTGGCTGCGCTGGTAGGAGTCGGCGGCGTCGTTGGCGCCGCCCGCGCGGGAACCATTCGGAGGGGCCGCCGGGGCTGCCGGCCAGCAAAAACCAGGACCGGGAGGCGCAGTCCGGGTTGAGTCCAATAGGCTGGCGGAACATAGGCGATGGCGGGGCGGGCGGGGAGGTGTGAAGAAGTGCCGGCCAGCGGGACCGTGACCAGTGCGCCGACTTGGCGGCCGCCGCGCGTGGGGGCTTTGGTCAGGGTTTGGAAGTTTTCGTAGTTCATCTGGACGACGTTGGTGGGCGGCAGCAGCGCGCCGACATTGGGGTACTGGCGGTAAGTCAGGTTCGCGACCAGGTAGGTTGTGGCCAGGGAAGGGATCAGCAACACCGCCAGAATTAGGCGGCGGCGGCGCATGACCAGGACACCGGCGGCGATGAAGAGCGAGGCGAAGGCGGCCAGCAAGATGCGGTCGGGGACCTCGCCGGGGAAGGGGTTGGGCCAGACTCGGAAACAGAAGACGAGGGCGGCCTCGGGGATGGCGGCCAGGAGCAGGGCCAGGAGGGTGCGCGGAAGGCTGCGGGTCAGGGAGAGCAGCGCGGCGAGGGCGAAGATGGCGATGGCCGCGATGGTGATGTAGCGGGCGGCGGTGGGGTTGATGAGACTGAGTTCGGCGAATTGGGGAGAGCAGGGTTGGCAGGGGTTGGCTGGGTTGGCAGGGTGAGGATTTCCACAGGGGTATTTTTCACATCATTTTAGGGTGTTCTGCCAGCCGGGCCTATCACACTGACCAGGAGGCATCGGTACCGCAGACGCAGTACGTAGGGCGTACCAATCAACTTTAGTCGGTACGGGTCTGTGAGTACAAGGTCGGCTTGGGGGACGGGTCTGGGGCTGCGTGGTGGGACCGCGGTTTGGCCGGGGCCGGGCGAAGTCGTATAGTGGAAGTACGTAGATGACGGAGGCGCGGCCTACATCAGTAAGCTCCAAGCAACGTTTGGGAAGACGGGAGCCGAAAGGGGAAGCCGCCGAGGGGCCGACAATTTCCCAGTTGTCGGTTTCCGGGTCAACGCAGAATATGCGTTGAACTGTCGCAGTTGCGGAGAGCTGTCATGATGCAAAACACCTGTGTGGAGTCATGAAAACTCGTGGCTCCATTCGCTTTTTTACGTCAAAGCGGCGGAGTCAGAAGTACTCAAACGGGCCTGCCCCGGCTGGCCCGCTTACAGAAAGGCTGAAAACGTGAAGAAGTTTTGGAATGCAATCGCGGCCACCGGAGCCGCGGCCCTGATGATGACCGCCTGCACCGCTGGCCCGGGCGCCGGCTCTGCGGGACACACCCCCTCCGAGGCCGCCGCCTCGGGTTCCGCCCAAGCCAGCGGCTCCGGCGTCGAAGACGGCGTCTTTACCGTGGCGATGGAAGCGGCCTATGCGCCTTACAACTGGGCCCAGCCCAATGACGCCAACGACGCCGTGCCGATTAAGGACTCGGTGATGTACGCCAACGGCTATGACGTTATGACGGCAAAGAAGATCGCCGAAGCCAACGGCTGGAAACTAGAAATCGTCCAGCTGGACTGGGATTCCTTGATTCCCGCGGTACAGTCCGGCACGGTTGACGCGGTCATCGCCGGCCAGTCCATGACCGCGGAACGAGCCAAAGAAGTTGACTTCGCCGGGCCCTACCTCTACGCCAACATCGTGGCGCTGACCAAGTCCGACAGCAAGTATGCCAACGCCCAGGGCCTCAAGGACTTGGAAGGCGGCAAAACCACCAGCCAGTCCGGTACTATCTGGTACGACACTCTGATCCCCCAGATCCCCAACGCCCAACGCCAAGCCGCCGCAGCTTCGGCCCCCGCAATGCTGATGGCTCTGGAGACCGGCCAGGTTGACTACGTAGTGACCGATATGCCCACCGCGCAAGGCGCCATCATCGCCTATCCTGACCTGAAAATCTTGGATTTCCCCAATGACGGCGACGACTTCAAGGTCTCGGACGAGGACGTGAATATCGGCATCTCGCTGCGCAAAGGTAACACCGAGCTGAAGAAGGCCATCGACGCCTTCCTCTCTAAGCTGACCCCGGCGGACTTCGACGCCCAGATGGCGCAGGCCGTCAAGATTCAGCCGCTCTCGGAAGAGTAAGCCTCGCCGGGGAATAAACCCCCGTTCTCGTCGAAAGAAAGATCAGAAAGAAGAAGGTGAGCCCTATGTTGGGCAAACTCTGGCAAGACATCCTGGAGTTGCTGAATCAATACGGCGGCGTGTATCTGCAAGGCATCGTGAATACGCTGGTTTTGGCAACGGTCGCGACGCTGCTGGGTTGCGTGATTGGGTTCTTTTGCGGGATTCTGCAGACCATCCCGCACCCCGAAACTGACCCGTTGCTCAAGCGGTTTTTCTTGGCGCTGATTCGCGTGGTGATTCGGATCTATGTCGAGGTATTCCGCGGGACTCCAATGATTTTGCAGGCCGTGTTTATCTTTTACGGGCTGCCGTACTTTACGAATAATGCGTTGCAGTTCGGCTCGCTTTGGGGGGTGTCGATTTTTGTGGTGTCGATCAACACGGGGGCTTACATCGCCGAGTCCGTGCGCGGCGGCATCATCAGCGTCGACCCAGGACAGGCTGAGGGTGCGACCGCGATTGGGATGTCGCATTTCCAGGCGATGCTCTATGTGATTTTGCCCCAGGCTTTGCGCAACATCTTGCCGCAGATTGGGAATAACTTCATCATCAACATCAAAGACACTTCGGTGATGTTCATCATCGGGTTCTCGGAGTTCTTTGCGGTCCACAAGATGGTTTCCGGGGCGGTTTTCGAGTACTTCCCTTCGGCGACCATCGAGATGGTGGGGTACTTGACACTGACGCTGGTTTCGTCTTTCCTGTTGCGGCGCTTGGAAAAGCGTCTGGACGGAGACGCGGATTACCAGCTGGCCAGCGAGTACGAGTTGATGAACGAGGATCAGTTGGTGATGGCCGCGGGGAACTATACCTTCGAGGACCCTGCCGCGAAGGCCCTGCGACGCGGGCGTCGGTTCCTGCGGCGAGGGGCTGGGGCGGCTGGGACTGCCGGGGAAGAAAAGTGAGGGGATAATGATGACGCAGGAACCGCAAGAAACAGACACCGCAACCCAGGCGGCCTCGAGTGGGGGCGCAATCCAGGCGGCCTCGAGCGGGGAGAGCATCATCGAGGTGCGGCATCTTTCCAAGGCTTTTGGGACGAACCAGGTGTTGCGCGACATCGACTTCCAGGTGCATCCCGGGGACGTGACCTGCATTATCGGTGCGTCGGGATCGGGGAAATCCACGCTGCTGCGATGCATCAACCGGTTGGAGACCGCGTCCAGCGGCGAGATTTTGTATCACGGCAAGTCGATTTTTGATCGCGGGCTCAGCCAGGCGAAATACCGGTCGAAAGTCGGGATGGTGTTCCAGTCCTTTAACCTGTTCAACAACATGACGGTCCTAAAGAGCTGCATGATTGGGCAGGTGAAGGTGCTGGGGCGTTCGCCGGGAGAGGCTCGGGAGAAAGCCTTGGAGTACCTCGAGAAAGTTGGGATGTTGCCCTATATCAACGCGCGGCCGCGGCAGCTGTCGGGCGGGCAGAAACAGCGCGTGGCAATATCTCGGGCGCTGGCGATGGACCCGGAGGTGCTGCTGTTCGACGAGCCGACTTCGGCGCTGGACCCAGAGATGGTGGGTGAAGTTATCGAGGTGATGCGGCGTTTAGCCGAGGAAGGCATGACGATGCTGGTGGTGACGCACGAGATGGCTTTCGCGCGTACGGTCAGTAAAAACGTGGTCTTTATGGCGGAGGGCATCATCGAGGAACAAGGCAGTCCGGAGCAGATTTTTGCTTCGCCGCGTCGGGAGCGGACCAGGGATTTCTTGGCGCGGTACTTGTGAGGGCGGGGCTACTTCCACCACATCAGCATGGTGAAGCCCACCATGATTACCGCGAAGCCCAAGGCGATGTTCCAGTTGCCGATGCCCAGCAGGTTGACACCCAGGTTCAGCGCCAGCGCATAGTGCAGCACCAGCCACAACAAGCCCAGACCCATGATGGTTACCGCCAGTGGTGCGTACCAGCGCGGGGAACGCTTCATCCCGTCTGACCAGGTAGGATGCAGTTCTTCTTCGGCGGAGCTGTTACGCGAGCGCTTGCGCCTCTTGGAGTCAGGCACCTCGGTTCCTTTCTGTGCGGGGGGGTTTACTCTCTAAATACTGACTTATCATATCTAATAAGCCAAGTTACGCGGAAATTGGTAAAATTGCGCTTGTCGAAAAGGCGGCCAAGGACCGGCGCTCTCGGCATCGAGACACCCGTCCGGCAGACGCGAAAAGCCAGCGAAAGAGAGGCGCGATGAACCCCCAGAACCCCCAACCGCAGTCTTTCCCGTCTCGCCGGATGCGACGCGAACTGGCAGGTCAGGGCACAGATGGACGCATGGTGGCCGCGCGTCAGCCCGCTGGCGCCGGTTCTGCGACCGGGGCCACCCCCGCAACTGACACAACCTCTGGCGCGGCACAAAGCCTCAACCCGGGAAGCTCGACCGGACCGACCCAAAGCGGGCCGAATCCTTCGACCGGGTCGACCCAAAGCGGACCGGAGAGAACTCGGAAAGGCCGCAGTCTCTCGGTGACGGTGATGTCCGGGGTGGGGCAAACCATGTTGAGCGTCGGCGTGATTCTGGCATTGTTCGTGGTGTGGCAGGTTTTCGTCACGACGTGGCAGGTCCAAGGCGCGACCGCGGTGGCGGTCCAGTCCTTCACCACCGACACCGCCTCGGCCGCGACGCAGACCACCGACGTGCAGCGCACCGATCCGCCGCCCACTTTGACCGTGCCGGGAACCGGGCAGACTTTCGCGACTTTGCACGTGCCGCGTTGGGACCAGATGGTGGTGCCAATCATGGAAGGTACCACTTCGGCGGTGCTGGACACGGGCTATGCCGGGCACTACACCACCGCGCAAGGGCCGGGTCAGGTGGGGAACTTTGCACTGGCGGCGCACCGGATTTCTTACGGAAGCTCGTTTAGGCGCGTCGAAGAACTGCAGGTCGGGGACCCCTTGGTGGTGGAAACTCCGCAGGCCTGGTTGGTGTACGAGATTTTCGACACGGAAATCGTGCTGCCCACCGCGATCGAAGTGATTTACCCGATACCGCACCACCCCAAGGAAGCTGTCCCGGTTGAACGCCTGATGACGCTGACGACCTGTCACCCCGAATACGGAAACTCCCAGCGCTTCATCGTGTACTCGAAGATGGCGTACTGGGTGCCAAAATCCAGCGGGAGGCCCTTAGCGCTACAGGGGCAAGATGCGATGAAAGCCGCAGGTCAGGATGTGATTGGGCCTCTGGATGTGCGCCAGCTTCCGGTAGGGGGTACAACGAGAGAGGCTTCAGGCGAGGCCGGTGGGTCGGCTGGTGGGTCGGAGTTGGCCGGGGATAACTAAGTTTTCGAGGCGGGCTGAACAGTTCCAAGGCGGTTTCGAAAGAGGCGACGGAAACGCCACGACCCGTCCTCGACGCGATAAAATTGCAGTGAAAACGCCAGGTGACTGGCGAAATCCCCAAGAGGAGAGGCTCGATGTACAGCTGGATATTTTCGATTCTGCCGGGGCCGAAGTGGCTGCGCTGGGTGTGGATGGGTGTGCTGTTCCTGGCGGTGACGGCCGCGCTGTTCCAGTGGGGCTTCCCCTGGATAGTCGAGACTTTCGGGCTGAAGCAAAACACGGTGAGTTAGGAGCTGGGCATGAGCGTGATGGTGGTCGGCGGCTGCGGATATATCGGGGCGCACGTCGTCAGAGTGTTGCAAGAACGCCAAGAAGAAGTTGTCGTGGTTGACGATTTGTCCTATGGCGACGCGGCGCGCATCGGTTCGGCGCGGTTGGTGCAGATGGATGTGGCGGATGCAGGGAACTATGGGCGACTGGTCGAGGCCTTGGACGGAGTCACCGCGGTGATTCACTTTGCGGCGCGCAAACAGGTGGGGGAGTCGATGGAGAAACCCGCCTGGTACTATCAGCAAAACATTGGCGGGTTGGCGCTGGTGCTGCAGGCTATGGCGGAAAAAGGCGTGGACCAGATGATTTTCAGTTCTTCCGCGGCGGTTTACGGGATGCCGGATGTCGAGTTGGTCAGTGAAGATATCGACAAGCATCCGATCAATCCCTACGGGGAAACCAAGCTGTTCGGGGAAACCATGATGGCGGCTTGCCAGCGAGCTTACGGCTTGAAGTGGATTGGGCTGCGGTACTTTAACGTGGCGGGTTCCGGGGCGAAAGACCTGGGTGATCCCGCGATTTTGAACTTGATTCCCATGGTGTTCGAGCGCCTGGCCGCAGGTCGGCCCCCGGCGATTTTCGGGCAGGATTACCCAACTCCGGATGGGACCTGTGTGCGCGATTACATCCATGTTCAGGATTTGGCCCAAGCGCATGTTCAGGCGCTGGAGTATTTGCGGGCGACTTCTGGTGGGGGTTCGGGTGAGGCTTCTGGGGCGGCGGGCGCTGGCAGCGCGCCTGGCACGGCCGCGGATCCGCAGGAACACCACGTCTTCAACGTCGGTACCGGCCAGGGAAACTCGGTCAAAGAAGTTATCGACATGGTTCACGAGGTCACCGGCATCGACTTCATCCCGGAGGTCGGGCCGCGTCGCGCCGGGGACCCGCCGCGCCTGGTCGCGGATTCCTCGCGCATCCGCCAGGTAATGGGCTTCCAGCCGCGCTTCGGACTGCGCGACATCGTGGAATCCGCCTGGGAGGCCTGGCAATTCCAGCCCGGGCACCGCTGAAAAAGGCAGAGGAACCCGCTTCAGCCCACACCCACACCCATGCCCATGCCCATGCCTTCCCCCACACCCGCGCCCCAGCCACAGCGTCGCCGTTGGTTACTGACTGGAATCGTTCAAGGCGTGGGTTTTCGCCCGCACGTGGCGCGCGTCGCCAGCCGTTTCCCCGAACTGTCGGGGTTCTGCGGCAACGACGCCTTGCAGGTCTTTATCGAAGCCCAGGCACCGCATCCCGACACCCTGCAGGCTTTCATCGACGCGGTCACTTCCGAAGCCCCGCCCCTGTCAAAAATCATGGAAATCCGGGAATCTAATGTTGACGTGGTTGACGCAGAATCGAGTTTCCGCATCGTCGCATCGGGCGGCGGACACGGCGCGCGCACCTTGCTGCCCCCCGACACCGCGCTGTGTCCCGACTGCCTGGGCGAACTGCGCGACCCCGAAAACCGCCGCTCTGGCTATGCCTTCACCACCTGCACCAACTGCGGCCCGCGCCTGTCCATCATCTTGGACCTGCCCTATGACCGTCCCGCCACGACGATGCGCGACTTCCCGATGTGCCCGGCCTGCCAGAGCGAATACCGCGACCCCGAAAACCGCCGCTATCACGCCCAGCCGATTTCCTGCTATGACTGCGGTCCGCACCTGTGGACAGTGGAATCCAGTGAGGTTCCCGCCGGGGCAAACGACCCTTTCGGCGAGGTCGAAATCCCCGCCGAGCTGTGCGATGGATCGCGTGGGGGCCGAGACCGCCACGCCCAAGACCAGGTATTATCCCAGGTCGCGGCCTGGTTGCGGCAGGGGCGAGTGGTGGCGGTGAAGGGTCTGGGAGGTTTTCACCTGCTGGTCAATGCCCGCGACGAAGCGGCGGTTTCGCGACTGCGCCGGCGCAAACATCGCGACGGCAAGCCGCTGGCGCTGATGGTGCGCGACCTGGCGGAGGCGCGTGAACTGGTCGACCTGGGTCCCGTCTCAGGCCCCGGCGAGGCCGCCTTGTGCGGGGTGCAGCACCCCATCGTTTTGGCGCCGTTGCGGGATTCTGGTGGCGAGGCCGGCGCTTTGGTCGGTCGCGGGGTGGCGGTTTCGGTGGCGCCGGGTATGGACACGCTGGGAATCATGCTTCCCTATACCCCGCTGCACCAACTGCTTTTGGACCGCCTGGATTTCCCGGTGGTGGCCACTTCGGGAAACCTCTCTTCCGAGCCGCTGTGCTATGAAAATGCCGATGCACTGCGGCGCCTCTCGGAGATAGCTGATGCCTTCCTGCTGCACAATCGAGACATCGCCGTTCCAGTCGAGGACTCGGTGGTGCAACTGAGTCCCGGCTGTGATTCGGACCAAGGAATCCGAATTTCTCCGGTCCGAAGGTCGCGCGGATATGCCCCGGTACCCATTCTGCTACCGCAAAGCTATGTTGACGTGGTTGACGCGACCCTCGACCTGGGATCGCACCGACCCGACCTCGACCCGGCGGGAACCAACCCCGTGATCTTAGGTGTCGGCGGCGAACTGAAGAACACCTTTACCCTGTCGCGAGACGGGATGGCTTTCACCTCGGCGCATATCGGCGACATGGAGTCTCTGGCATCACAACAGGCCTTCGAGCGAGCGGTCGTGCAGATGACCAAGATTCACGCACAGCGGCCCGGCCTGGTGGTGTGCGACCGGCATCCCAACTATGCCACGACGGCCTGGGCCGGGCGCTTTGTGGCGGATTTGCGGGCGAAAGGGCATCCCGCCCAGCTGCTGACGCTGCAGCATCACCGAGCGCACGCCCTGTCGCTGCTGGCGGAACACGGGGCGGAACGCGCCGTGGTTCTGGCGGTGGACGGCACGGGTTTCGGCGAGGATTCCCAGATCTGGGGCTCCGAGATTTTTGTGGTGGACCTGGGGAAATTTCGGCCGGGGGCGTGGCGAAAATGCGAGGCGCGCGACGCTGGATGCGCAGTGGGCCCAGTGGATTGAGCAAAGCGCGCTGCGGTGGTGTGGAGCGCTGCCGGCATTTGCACTGGTCGGCGGCGATTTGGCGGTGCGCGAGCCGTGGCGTCAAGGTGTGGCGGTGCTGCATCGATTCGGCCTGGACCCGCGCGGGTTGCCTCTGGAGCAGCGACTGTGCGGCGGGGCGGGACGCTTGGTGGAATCGCAGTTGCGGGCGGAGGATGAGTCCGCACCGGCTGGGCAGGCCGAGTCTGGGTCGCCGGATGATACCGACGCGGAAAGGTCGGCCAAGGCTTTGCGAGGAACAGGCGGGGTGGCGCAGGCCAGGCCGCGGCAGTCTGGTTTGGCGTGGACGCGAGCGCTGGGGCGGTACTTCGACGCGGCCGCGGCCCTGCTGGGCTTGTGCGAGGTGGCCGACCACGAAGCTGCCGCGCCGGTCGCCTTGCAAACCGAAGCCGTGCGCTACCTGCGCCGATGCGGTTTGGGCCAGGCCTTTTTGGAACCGGTCGAGGACGGTGTACCGGGTTACGGCGAGGACGGCGCGGTAGGTGGCGGCCAGGGTTGGCTTTGTGGAGAAGAGGAAGTGCGCGCAGTGTTTGCACACCTGGTGGAAGGTAGACGCGAGGGGGGTTTCGCTCGGCGAGCTGGCCTGGAGGTTCCACCAGGAGATAGCGCATATATTGGCCAGCGCGGCCATCCAGGTTGCCCGAGCAGAAAGAATCGAGGTCATCGGTCTGACCGGAGGCAGCGCCATCAACTGGATCTTGGAGGAGCTGATTCGCCGCGAAGTCAAAGAAGCAGGGTTGACGTGGTTGACGCATCGGGAGATGCCGGCCAACGATGGGGGGCTTTCGCTGGGGCAGGCGTATTTTGGGTATCTCTTGACGTCGCGTGGCTGGCTGGCTGGCAGTTCATAATCAAACGGATAGCTGCTGACAAATTGATTGAACTTTCAACTAAATAATGTTGACGTGGTTGACGCGATTTTTCCGGGAACGCGCCGACCGCACCTCGACCCTGGAACGCGCCGACCGTACCTCGACCCGGGAACGCACCGACCGTACCTCGACCCGGGCCCTCCAGGATCCCTAAAGCGAAGCCATGATTTCGCGCAAAGCCGTGGCGGTTTCTTCGCCGCGCGAACCGTAGACCAGCGTGCGCAACTGCAGAGCCGAGCCGATCAATCGATGCGTCTGCGGCAGCGCGGCGGCCATATCGACCGGGAGCCCGTAGAGTTGCGGGTCCTCAACCCCGGGGAAAAGCGCGGGGCGATACCAGCGGCCGGGCCAGAGGCGACGCTGGTTTAGACGCGCGAAAACCGCTTCGGTCAACTCGCCGCTGTCAAAGCCCTCGCCAATCTGCAGCGGGAAGCGCACCAGGGGCTGAGTGGCGGCCCACTGGGGCACCGTGCGCACCCCTTCCAGGCCCGAAAGTTCGCGGAAATACAGCGCGGATGCGGTTTGGGACTGGGTCTCGAGGCGACTCAGGGACTGCAGCGAGGCCTCGACTTGACGGGCAACGCCGCTGGTCAGGCCCAAAACGGGAGTGGCCTGGCGCCCCTGGCTTTCCCCCGCAATGATGGGCGGCAGGAAGGTCCCCAGGCGCAGCCCCGCACGACGCAGCACCCCCGACAGCGCGCCAGGGAGGTGGTTGAAAACGCGATTCTGGAAGCGATAGGTGTTCGCCGCCAGCGCAACTCTACCCGAAGCGGGGGCGGCCTGCGCCAGTTCACGCCGCACGCGCAAGCCCCAGACCTCGTGAAACGGCGAATCCGGATTAACCCAGATTGCGCCGCCGAAAGCGGTCGGCAGCATCTTTTCCGCGCCGAAAGAATGCACCGCGAAGTCCGCGCGCGCCTGGTCCTCGCCGCGAAACATCCGCCCCGCGCAGTGCGCGCAGTCCTCGACTACGGCCATGCCGCGCTGGTGGGAAAGCGCCAGGATTTCGGCGGATTGCTGCGGGTCGATGATGCCGAAGGTGTGCTGCAGCACCACCGCGGCGAGGTTCTGGGGTTGGGTGGCGTTGGTTGGGGTAGTGCCGGTGCAAGCCGCGTGTAGAGACGCCGGGGCTAAAGAGTAGTTTTCCGGCGAGATATCGCCGTAAACCGGGTGGGCGCCGGCTGCTAAAATGGGGTTGATGGCGGTGACGCAAGTGAAGGCTTGGGTCAGGATTGGTCGCCCGGCAAAGCACCGGAAAATCGCCTCCATCCCCAGGCGCGCGCGCAAAACCAGGTACCAGTCCTGGGGGCGAGTCTGGGTGCGCAGCGCCAGGAACTGGCGAATCTGCAGCTCAGCGGGGCCTTGATCGGCGGGCAACAGCGAAGGGTCTAGGCCGGGACGAGGATCAGGACGCGGGGCTTCGAAAGGCGACATACTTCCACCCTAGCGCAGCGTTTTCGCCTTGGCTTGGGGAGAGGCGCGCGGGTTTTGGTTTAGACTGGACGTATCCGCTCACTTTGCCGAAGGAGGCCGCCATGTCCGAAACCCAGCCCGAAGCCGTCGAAGTTTTCACTACGGGTCCGACTTGGCGGGCCGTCGGTTTAGAGATGACGACCGAAGCCCGGGCGGACGAGGTTCTGGCCTTGGCTTCCGACAAGTGCACGCCGGTGGTGGGTGATACGGAAAATGGGGTTTTCCATTACGAGGACCGCTCCGGTGCAGTGGTGGTTTTCGACGTGGTAGACGAAGCGCTGGCGGATATTCACCAAGATTTCAATGCTTCTACGCCGGTGGAGGCGCGCTGGGTAGAGATGGCCGACGGGTTTATCTTGGCCGATGTCTTGGCGGGGCGGGGTTCGGACCAGGTTCTGGGGCGGGCGGCTCTGGGGGTTGCGCGGAGGGTTGTTGAACCAGGTGGGCCGTGGCGACGAAGGCAGGTTGGCGCTGGCAGCCCTGGCGCAGCGCGTGGAACTCTATGCCACCGCAGCGGATTATGCGGCTTCGGAAACTGCCCAGACTTTTGCCCAAGCTGGCGAGGGCGCAGCGAAGGAACCGGCAGATACCCTGCCGACCTTTATCTCTATGGGCGCGGTTTCGATTGTGAATCAACAAGGGGCGCACGCCGGCGCGGTTTTGGCCGGGCGTATCAACGCGGCAGAGATGCACTCCAACACCCTAACGGGGCAGAACTTCTGGGTGCTGGAACTCAACGTAGGATTCCCCGTCACTGCCTGTGTAGCTGAAAACGACATCGAAGGGCGTCCTCGCGCCAACCAGGTCTTGGCCGGCGAATTCCTGATGCTCGCAACCCGCCGCTGAGTTCGAAAACATACGACGACTCCCTTCCTGCTTCTTGAAATTTTGACATCTGCATATTTTTGTCAGCTGAACTTTGCTGCACAAAGTGCACAGAAACCTTGCTATTTGTGCTCTTTGTCCCGAGTACTTCCCCAGACACAACTTCCCTTTGGTCGCATCAGCCCATAGAGTCACTCCAGTCACGAGTCAGACCTCCTACGGACCTGAGCGGAAGCATCGCCCAGAAATTGGGGGCGAGGGGGTGGAGCCGGTAGACTGGGGATGTTCCCCGAGTGACGGAACCGTCTGAACCTCCCCAGGGCCGGAAGGCAGCAAGGATAAGGGCGCTCTTCCGGGTGCTCGGGGAACTTTTACCTCCCCATCTCCCACTTGCTGCACCGCCGCGCCAGCGCAAGATACCCAACCCCCGAAACCCCACCATCCCCCGAAACCTCACCAACCCCGCCTGACCCTGGAAAAACACTGAAGGCCCCAAATCGTTACCAAATCGTTACCAAATCAGCTCTTGTCACTGAACAAATCCAGCACTACTATTTAGCTAACGGAAACGTTTCCGTTGATGATTTCAGCGGTGTCGCTGGACATTCACAACAGAAGGAAGGTCTATGAAACACAATCTCGCTCGTTTCGCAGCCGTGGCCGCCGCCGGTGCCATGGCCTTCACCCTCACCGCCTGTGGCAGCTCGGACAGCTCTGCTGACGCGAATGCCGAATCGGTGTACTACCTCAGCTTCAAGCCGGAACAGGACGCCATCTGGCAGGAAGTCGCCAAGGAATACACCAAGGAAACTGGTGTTCCGGTTAAGGTCGTCACCGCGGCCTCGAACACCTACGAACAGACCCTGAAGGCCGAGGTCACCAAGAAAGACGCCCCGACCCTGTTCCAGGTCAACGGCCCGATCGGCATGGAATCCTGGTTGGACTACACCGCTGACCTCCGCAACACCGATTTCTACAAGGCGCTGGTGGATCCCGGCATGGCAGTAGGTAAGGACGGCAAGGTTTACGGCGTTCCCTACGTGGTCGAAGGCTACGGCATCATCTACAACGACGCCATCATGCGAAAGTACTTCGCCATGCCCGGCGCCAAGGCTAAGTCGGTTGACGAAATCAACAACTTCGCCACCCTAAAGGCCGTTGCCGAAGACATGCAGGCCAAGAAAGCCGACCTGGGCATCGACGGCGTTTTCGCCTCGACTTCCCTCAAGCCCGGCGAGGACTGGCGCTGGCAGACCCACCTGGCCGACCTGCCGGTGTACTTTGAATACCAGGATAACGGCGTCAACGACATGAAGGACCTGACCTTCAAGTACAACAAGGAATTCAAGAACATCTTCGACCTGTACCTGAACAACTCCACCATCGCTCCGTCCCTGACTTCTTCCAAGGCCGTGAACGACTCGATGGCAGAGTTCGCGTTGGGCAAGGCCGCGATGGTACAGAACGGCAACTGGGCCTACGAACAAATCAAGCAGGTTGACGGCAATACCGTAAAAGCCGAAGACGTCAAGATGCTGCCCATCTACACCGGCAAGTCCGGCGAAGAATCTCAGGGCATCAACATCGGAACAGAGAACTTCTTCTCCATTAACTCCCAGGTATCCAAAGCCAAGCAAAAGGCCTCGATCGACTTTGTGAACTGGCTGGTGAAATCGGAAAAGGGCAAGAAGTTCATGGTAGAGAAACTGGGCTTCATCCCCCCCTTCAACACCTTCTCCAAGGCCGAACAGCCCACTGACCCCTTGGCACAGCAGATAGTTTCCTACATGTCCAACACCAAGAAAAGTCGGTGCCGTGGGTCTTCACCACCTTCCCCTCCCAGACCTTCAAGGACGACTTCGGCCAGGCCCTGGCCCAGTACGCCTCCGGCCAGATGGATTGGGACGCCGTAGTGAAGCTCTTCGTCCAGGAATGGTCCCGGGAAAAGGGTAACTAAACCCGAACGCTCTCTTTCCACGGGTGGGCGTCGTCTCTGAGCCCCAGCCAAAGGGTCACCCCGGCGGCGCCCACCCGAAGAGGGCCAGGCAACTCCTCACAGAGTTGTCCACACAGTGTTGTGTTGTATAAATCGAGAGGTCCGCAATGGGAAAAAGTTTGAAACGCTGGGGTTTGGTGTTCACCGGTCCAACCCTGCTCGCCTTTGTTATCGCCTTTTTGGCTCCCTTCGCCGTGGGTATCTATCTGTCTTTCAACAAATTCACCACGGTCACGAACGCCACCTTCAACGGCATTCAAAACTACATAGATGCTTTCAGTGACCGCCAGGGCTTTATCTACGCCCTACTCTTTACCGCTTTGGTCACCGTCATTGCGATCGTCACCGTGAACGTCTTCGCCTTTTCGATCGCCTACCTCCTGACACGGAAACTCAAAGGCACAAACTTCTTCCGCACAGTGTTCTTTATGCCGAACTTGATTGGCGGCATCGTGCTGGGCTACACCTGGCAAACCATCATCAACGCCGTGTTGCGTAACTTCGACACCACCGTGGTCTCCGATGCGCGCTTTGGCTTGATCGGTTTGATCCTGTTGCTGAACTGGCAGCAAGTCGGCTACATGATGGTGATTTACATCGCCGGCCTGCAGTCAGTTCCCCCCGGAACTGACCGAGGCCGCCGAAATCGACGGGGCCGGACGCTGGCAGGTGATGCGCCACGTCACCATCCCGATGGTGATGCCATCCATCACGATCTGTACCTTCTTAACTCTGTCTAACTCCTTCAAACTCTTCGATCAAAACCTGGCCTTGACTAACGGCGCGCCGATGCGTCAAACCGAGATGGCAGCCCTGAACATCGTCAACACCTTCTTCGGCCGCATCGGCTTCGAAGGCGTGGGCCAAGCAAAAGCCGTCATCTTCTTCCTGATCGTCACCCTCATCGCGTTCCTGCAGCTGCGCGCTACCCGCTCCAAGGAGGTCGAATCATGAGCCAGCCTCAATCCGCAACCGCAACCAAAACCGCAACCAAAACCGCAACCCCGACCGGCGGCCTCGTCGGGGAAACCCCTGAAGGGAACCGAATCGGGACAACTCAGCACCCCGGCGAAAGCGCTGATCTACGTGGTGTTGATCGCGCTGACCGCGATCTTCATCGGGCCGCTGCTCTTTATCCTGATGAACTCCTTCAAAGGAAAGTTCTTTATCTCGGATAACCCCTTTGCGCTGCCGCTGGGCGAATACTGGGCCGGGGTGACGAACTATGTCCAAGGCCTGGCCGCCACCGGCTTCTTCGGGGCCTTTGGCTGGTCGGCCTTCATCACCGTGGCATCTGTGCTGGTCATCGTGTTTTTCGCGGCTATGACGGCCTACTACATCACGCGCATAAAGACCTGGTGGACCAACCTGATTTACCTGGCGCTGGTGTTTTCGATGGTGGTGCCTTTCCAGATGGTGATGTTCCCCACGGTGAAGATCGCCGATTCGCTGCACCTGGCCAACCCCGTCGGCATGATCTTGCTGTACCTGGGGTTCGGCGCGGGGCTGTCGGTCTTTATCTTTTCGGGTTTCATCAAAGGTATCCCGCGCGACGTCGAAGAAGCCTCGATGATCGACGGTTGTGGCCCGCTGCGGAACTACTTCCTGGTGGTGATGCCGATGCTGAAGCCCGTCACCATCACGGTGGCGATCCTGATGGCGATGTGGATCTGGAACGACTACCTGCTGCCCTACCTGGTGATCGGGCTCTCGACGGAATACAAGACCATCCCCGTCGTGGTGCAGCAGCTGGTCGGCTCGCACGGCTCCAACGACATGGGCGCCATGATGGCGATGCTGGTGTTGGCCATCATCCCCATCGTCATCTTCTATCTGTTCTCGCAAAAGTACATCATCGCGGGCGTGGTCGCCGGCGCAGTCAAGGGCTGATCGCAGATGAGGACTCGCGAAGCAGGGATTCTGTTACCCGTGTTTTCCCTGCCGGGAAAGTACGGGATTGGCACCCTCGGGAAAAGCGCGCGTGAATTCGTGGACCGCCTGGCGGATTCGGGGCAAAACATCTGGCAGATCTTGCCGCTGTGCCCCGCGGGTTACGGCGCCTCGCCCTATTCCAGTTACTCGACCCACGCCGGTAACCCGCTCTTTATAGATATAGAGATGCTGTTGGAAGATGGGTGGGTCGAGGACGGCGACTTGCGCGGGTTGCAGTGGGGTAGCGATGCGGCGCGGGTGGACTACGAAGCGGTCGGTGCCTCCAGCGCGGCGGTGCTGCGGCGGGCCTTTGTGCGCCGCCAGGGCTTCTGGAAAGACCACGAATACCAGGACTTCGCCAAGCACAATTCTTGGCTAGAGGACTTCGGGCTCTTCATGGCACTGAAAGAAAAGTTCGGTGGGATTTCTTTGCTGGATTGGCCCGCGGCCTTCCGCGACCGCGACGCGCAAACTATGCGCAACGCCCGCGAAGAACTGCGCGAAGAAGTCGCGTACCACTGCTTTGTGCAGTGGCTCTTCCAGCGCCAGTGGGACGCCTTGCACGACTACGCCAAGGCGCGGCAGGTAAAGATCTTAGGTGACATCCCGATCTATGTGTCGCTGGATTCGGTGGACACCTGGGTGAACCCCACTCTGTTCCAGCTGAGAGACGACAAACAACCCGACTTCGTGGCGGGGGTGCCGCCGGACGGTTTCTCGGCCGTGGGCCAGGTGTGGGGTAACCCCCTCTATGACTGGAACGAACACCGCAACCAGGGCTTCGAGTGGTGGCTGCGCCGGGTGGAAACCCATCTGAAGCGCGTAGATATGCTGCGCATCGACCACTTCCGCGGGCTGGAGTCCCTACTTCGCCATCCCCGCGGGCGCCCCCAGCGCGGCGGCCGGGCACTGGGAACAGGGCCCGGGGATGGAGTTCTTTACCCGGCTGGCCGAACACATCGGGCCGCTGCCTTTCGTCTTAGAGGACCTGGGGTACCTGACCGAAGAAGTGATTCGCCTGCGCGAAGAAAACCCAGATGCCGGGAATCCAGCTGATACAGTTCGCTTTCGATTCGCGTGAACCGGGATCGTATTGGCCCTACGCGATGTCGCCGAACTCGGTGGTCTACACCGGAACCCACGACAACGACACCGTACGGGGCTGGCTCGACGCCCTCGCCCCGGCGGACCTCGCCGCGGCCCGCACCTACACCGCGTCCCTCGAAACCCCCCTCGAAGACCTGACCTGGGTCTTCATCACCTTGGCGATGACGGCGGTGGCTGATACCTGCATCATCCCGATGGGTGACTATCTGGGCCTGGGTTCCGAAGGCCGCATCAACGTGCCTTCCCAGGCCGAGGGGAACTGGTCGTGGCGCATGACACCCGAACAGCTGCAGGGCGCGCCGTGGGACCGCATCCGGCAACTCACCCAGGTATCCGGGCGGGAGACCTCTTGAAACGTACCACTATCCGCGACGTTGCGACCGCCGCCGGCGTGGGGATCGTGACGGTTTCGCGCGCGCTAAACGACCAAGAAGGCGTCTCGGAGGAAACCCGCCAACGCATCAAGGCCGTCGCGCAACAGCTGGACTACCAGCCCAACCGCCACGCGCGCTACCTGAAACTGACGAATAACCGCTCGGTGGCGATCATGGTGAAAGGCATGGATAACCCGCTGTTCGGCGGCATGTTAGAGGTGATTGGCCGCGAAGTGCGCGAAAAGCAGTACTCGATGAAAGTCGTGGCGCTGCAGCACTGGGCCGACGAACTCCAAGAGGCGATGCACACCATCGACGAAGATTACGTGGCGGGAGTGATTTTCCTAGGCGCCCGGTTCCGCCAGCGCGAGAGCCGCCTGCCGCGCCTGAAGGTCCCCTACGTGGTTTCCACGGTGTCGAACTACGCCAACGACGACGCGACCTATTGTTCGGTTTCGGTTTCGGACCGCGACGAGGCCCGCCAAGTCGTAGAGCGCCTGCTGGCGCGCGGACACCGCCGCATCGGAATCTTGGGTTCGGATATGACGGACTTTTCGGTGGGGCGCCTGCGTTTAGAGGGGTACCTCGAAGCGATGCACGAGGCCGGGATTCGGGTGCCGCGCGAATGGATTCGTTCCTTCGCCCCCGACGACGATTCGCCGTACTCTTATGCGCACGGCTACCGCATGACCCAGGATTTGCTGCGCGACGCCCCCGACGTCACCGCGATCTTCGGCATCGCCGACGTCTTGGCGATCGGGGCGATGCGCGCCGCGCGCGAAGCCGGTTTGCAGGTCCCCAGCGACATCTCGATCGCGGGTTTCGACGGCATCGAAGTTTCGCGCCACGTCCAGCCCGCCTTGGCGACCCTGGCCCAACCCACCGAACAGATTGCGAAGCTGACTTGCCAGATGCTGTTTTCCCAGATAGACGGGGAAAAGCCGCGTCAAATCCTGGTGCCGGGGCACTGGGTCGAGGGCGGCACCATCGCCCAACCGCGCGGGGAATAGGTGGCGCCGTGCCGGGGTTCTTTTCGGTGAATTCGCGTCTCTACCAGGCGCTGGCGTGGCTCAGTTCGCTGTGCCTGGCGAACTTGGCGGCGCTGCTGTGTTTTGCTGGGGTCGTGACGGGCGGATTGGGGGTGCTGGTGCTTTTGGTGACGGCGGTTTCGCTGTTCCACGAAGGTGCGGCTTCGCTGGATGCGGTGTGGCGTGCCTGGCGCCGGCGAGGTCTGGCCGCCACGGCGCTGTGGGTCTTTGACCTGGGTTTCGCCGCCTTGGCGTTTTGGGAGTACCAGCTGGTCTTTGACCTGGTCAGACCCGGTTTGTCGCTGGCCTACGGAGCGGTCCTGACGGCAGTGGGGATCTTGGTGGCCGGAGTGAATCTGTGGTGCTTTGCCCTGCTGACTTGGGAAGGGGTCCGGGGCGAGGTCGGTGGCGGCGAAAACGGTGACGCCGGTAACGGTGACGTCGGCGAAAACCGGGGCGAGGACCTCGGCACGGTGAAAGGGTTCTTCCTGCGGTTGCGGCGCTGCCTGTTGTTGAGCGTGGGGTTGTTGCCGCGGACTTTGGCGGGGTTGGTGGTTTTGGTGGCGCCGGTGGTGGCCCTGGCGTGGCTGCCCGAGGCGCGGTGGCAGATCTTGGGCCTGATAGCGATTTTGGGGATGGCTCTGCAGTCCTATCTAGTGGTGCTGCTAGTGGCGGAGCCCTTGGGGATTGTGGCTTTCGACCGGAGGGAAGGCTTTCGGGATTGAGGACCGGGAGCGGCTTGCGGCAGGCGACCCAAAGTGGCGCGATACCGCGCAAATCTGGAGGCGAATTTTCGTCGCGCACCCACGCGATAGAGTAGAGGCATGATGCAGGCCCTTTATCGTCGCTATCGCCCCGACACTTTCGAAGACGTCATCGGACAGGAACACGTCACGAAGGCGCTTCAGGCATCGCTGGCGAACGGCCGCATCAATCACGCCTATCTGTTTTCCGGGCCGCGCGGCTGCGGGAAAACCACTTCGGCGCGCATCATGGCGCGGTGTTTGAACTGCCACAACGGGCCCACGCCGACGCCGTGTGGGCAATGCCCTTCGTGCCTGGACCTGGCTACGGGCGGGCCGGGGTCGATGGACGTGGTGGAAATCGACGCGGCTTCGCACGGCGGCGTCGAAGACGCGCGGGAACTGCGCGAACGCGCCACTTTCGCCCCGGCGCGCGACCGCTTTAAGATCTTTATCTTGGACGAGGCCCACATGGTGACGGCCTCTGGTTTCAACGCTTTGTTGAAGCTGGTCGAAGAACCCCCCGAACACGTAAAGTTCATCTTCGCCACCACGGAACCCGACCACGTGATCGGCACCATTCGTTCGCGCACCCACCACTATCCTTTCCGCCTGGTCGCCCCAGAGGTCCTGCGTGAATACCTGGGTGACCTCTGCGCGAAAGAAGGCGTCCAGGTACAGGACGGAGTTTGGGGTTGGTGGTGCGTGCCGGCGGCGGGTCGGTGCGTGACTCGCTGTCGATCTTGGACCAGTTGATCGCCGGGGAAAACGGAGCGGTGCTGCACTATGACCGGGCGGTGGCGCTGCTGGGGTACACCGACGTGGCGATGCTGGGCGGCCTGGTGGATGCTTTGGTGGCGGGGGACGGCACCGCGGCCTACGCCGTGGCAGAGCGCATGATGATGACGGGGAACGAACCGCGCCGCTTTGTAGAGGACCTGTTACAGTACTTCCGCGACTTGGTGGTGATGAAGCTGGCGGGTGGCCCGAACCTGTTGGGGGACCTGCCTCAGACAGAGTTGGATTTGATGAAACCCCAGGTCGCGGCGCTGAGCGGGCGGGTGTTGACTCGTTTGTCAGAGGTCACTCACGACGGTTTGATGGCGATGCAAGGTGCGTCTTCGCCCCGGTTGGCCCTGGAGTTGCTGGTGGCGCAGCTGTTGATGACGGTCGGCGCGGTCGAGGACGCAGCGCCGGTAGTTGCGCCGGTTGCGGTTGAAAAGGCGGCCCCGGTCGAGGAACAGCCGGTTGCGGTGGCGCCGGTAGTTGCGCCGGTGCCGGAACAGCCAGTGCCGGAACAGCCGGTGGTTGCCTCTAAGCCGGAACCGACACTGCGGGAATCCAGCTCTACAGAGTGGAAGTTCACGCCGACTCCTTGGGGTGAACCACAGATAGCTGCGTCAACCACGTCAACTGCCATAGCCACGGATAAGGCGGAAAGTGTGCCCGCAGCGATAACGGACCCAGCGCCTGAAACTCCGGAAAGACCACCACAGGTTGATGCCAACCCTGCACCCCAGACAGTGCCCTCCGCGGCCCAGCCTGGACCGGCGGCACCCGCGAATGTGCACGGGGACCAGGGCTCAGAGTACGAAAAGATTTTGGGGTCTTGGGCCCACGTGCTGGATTGGTTGCGGGAAAACGCCGCCGCTACCGGGAACCTGGTCTCTACACACGGCCAGCCACAGGGGATCCGCAACGGCACCTTGGAAATCGCCTTCACGGCGCCGGGATTGTTGCGAGCATTCGGGGAACGCCACACCTCGGCGGCTTCGCGTGCGCTCAAAGAAGTCCTGGGAATAGCGCTGCCGGTAACCGGGGTGGTTTCCGGCTTCGGCGCACCCCAACCCGGCACCCAGCCAGCCCCGCAACCGGCGACGTCACCCGAGCCCCAACCCGCACAGCCGGCCTCGACCCCGGCACCCAACCTCGCCCCGCAAACTACCCCCCAACCGGCAACGCCACCCGCAACCCCACCCAGCGCGAAGCGGGAGCTGCCGGAAAAAGCCCGGCAAAGAGATGGCGCAAGCCATCTTGGGGGGACAGTTCGTTCAAAGCGACCCGCGGGGCAGGAGGTAAGCCGTGGCGCCGATCTTTACTCAGGCCCTCCAGGACCTGATCGATGCTTTGGGAAAAATGCCCGGAGTTGGGCCGAAATCTGCCCAGCGCATCGCCTTTTGGGTGTTGGGCGCCGACCCTCAAGACATCGCGCAGCTGACCGCGGCGCTCAGCGTTGTCAAAGACAAGGTGCATTTTTGTGAAACTTGCGGGAACATCACCGAGAACCCGGTGTGCGCCATCTGTGCTGACCCGCGTCGCGACCAGAGCTTGATCTGTGTCGTCGAAGAACCCAAGGACATCCCCGCCTTGGAACGCACCCGGTCCTATCGCGGGCTGTATCACGTGTTGGGCGGGGCCATCGACCCGATCAACGGCATCGGCCCCGACCAGTTGCGCATCGCCCAGCTGATGCAGCGCCTCCAAGACGGGCGCATCCAAGAAGTTATCATCGCCACCGACCCCAATGTCGAAGGCGAAGCTACCGCGACTTACCTGGCGCGACTTTTGGAAAGCCTCCAGATCCCCGCCTCGCGCCTGGCCTCCGGGCTGCCAGTGGGCGGCGACCTCGAATACGCCGACGAAGTCACCCTGGGACGCGCCCTCGAAGGCCGCCGCCGCCTCGGCTAAGCCCCCACCGCGCAACCACCCCACCCACCCCCACCGCGGACCTCGCCCCGGACCATACCCATCAAACCTCGCCGCGTAACCACCCGCCCTCGCCCCGGACCATACCCCGTTTCACATAGTGACACTGGAAATAGTGGCCAGAAGAGGCCGAAAAGCTATAATCGGTAGGGCGCATCCAGCCCGGCAACCCCATAGGTTCCAGCATCTGAGATACGCCGAACAGACAACAGCGACAACATCGACACCCACAGAGAGGGGGAGACATGACCCTTGTAGTACAGAAATATGGCGGATCGTCGGTAGCGGATACCGCAGCTATGAAGCGCGTCGCAAAGCGCATCGTGGAAACTAAGAAAGCAGGTCACAACGTAGTTGTGGTGGTCTCCGCCATGGGTGACACCACGGATGACTTGCTGGACCTGGCCCAAGGAATCACCTCGAATGCCCCGGACCGCGAGATGGATGTGCTGCTTTCGGCTGGGGAACGCATCTCGATGGCGCTGCTGGCGATGGCGGTGAACGAGTTGGGCGTGCCGGCGCGGTCCTATACCGGGGCCCAGGCCGGGGTCCAGACCGACACACACTATGGCAAGGCCTCGATTGTTTCGATGATGCCCGAACGCATCGCCCGCTCGGTCCAAGCCGGAAACGTCGCTATTGTGGCGGGATTCCAAGGCGTGAACCAGTGGGAGAGCGTCACTACGCTGGGGCGCGGCGGTTCGGACACCACCGCGGTGGCGCTGGCGGCCTCGCTGCACGCCGACGTGTGCGAAATATATACCGACGTGGACGGGCTGTTCACCGCCGACCCGCGCATCGTCCCCACCGCGCGCCGCATCCGCGCCATCGACTTCGAAGAGACCCTGGAGATGGCGGCGAACGGGGCGAAGATTCTGCATCTGCGCGCCGTAGAGTTCGCGCGTCGCTATCACGTGCCGCTGCACGTGCGCTCCTCCTTCAGCGAAAAAGAAGGCACCTGGATTTCCGACCGTCCCGCCAACCCGGCGCTAAAGGGCCTGGTCCCGCAAAGCGCCCTGACCTATAACTCGGAGGAAAACATGGAAGGCCCCATTATTTCGGGAATCGCGCACGACCGTTCTCAGGACAAGATCACTTTGATCGGCGTGCCTGACCAGCCCGGCAAGGCCGCCCGCATCTTCGAGATCATCGCCCAGGCCGGGGCGAATATCGACATGATCGTCCAGAACGTCTCGACGGTACAGGACGGCTTGACAGATTTGACGGTCACCTTGGCGCACGCCGAAGCCGGTGCGACGGTGGCTGCACTGGAAAAGATGCGCGAAGAAATCGGCTTCGCCCGCGTGGTGCACACCGAGGCGGTGGGGAAGCTGTCACTGATCGGCGCGGGGATGCGAACTAATCCCGGTGTTTCCGCGAAACTCTTTGGGGCGCTGTCCCAGGCCGGCATCAACGTCGACATGATTTCGACCTCTGAAATCCGCTTGTCCGTGCTGGTGGAGCTGGCGCAGCTGGACGACGCGGTGCGGGCGGTGCACTCCGCCTTCGAACTGGACGCCAGCGAAACCGAAGCCGTCGTATATGGAGGGACCGGACGATGAAAGACAACTTGACTCTGGCTGTGGTTGGCGCCACCGGACAGGTGGGGCGCGTGATGCGCGACCTCTTGGAACAGCGCAACTTTCCGGCCCAGAACTTCCGTTTCTTTGCTTCGGCGCGTTCGGCGGGTACGCGGGTTCCGTTTAGGGGTGGCGAGGTCGTGGTCGAGGACGTCGCCACGGCGGATCTGTCGGGTGTAGACATCGCGGTGTTTTCCGCCGGTGCCGGTACTTCGCGCGAGTTCGCGCCGAAGTTCGCGGCGGCTGGGGCGGTGGTAGTCGATAACTCCTCGGCGTGGCGCCGGGACCCGGACTGCCCGCTGGTGGTTTCCGAAGTGAACCCCCAAGACTTGGCCGTGCGCCCGAAAGGCATCATCGCGAACCCGAATTGCACCACGATGGTGGCGATGCCGACCCTGAAGGTGCTGCACGAAATCGCGGGGTTAACGCGCCTGGCGGTGTCTTCCTACCAGGCGGTTTCGGGTTCCGGCCTGAAAGGGGTGCGTGAACTGGAAACCATGTTGGACGCGGTTTCGGGGGTCGAGGACGTAGACGGACTGGTGCGGCGCGGTGACGCGGTTTCGTGGCCCGAGCCGTCGACTTACGTGGCACCCATCGCCTTCAACGTGGTGCCGCTGGCGGGGAACCTGGTGGATGACGGCAGCCTGGAAACCGACGAGGAACAGAAGCTGCGCCACGAGTCGCGCCGCATCTTGGGGATCCCGGAGCTGTTGGTTTCCGGCACCTGCGTGCGCGTCCCGGTGGTGACCAGCCACACCTTGACGATTCACGCGGAATTCGCCCGTCCCATCACTCCCGGGCAAGCCACCCGCGCCTTGGAAGGGGCGCCGGGAGTGACGCTGCGTGACGTACCGACCCCGCTGGAGGCCACCGGACAGGACTCGACCTTCGTGGGGCGCATCCGCCAAGACCAAGGTGTGCCGGATAACCGCGGGCTGGTGATGGTGGTTTGTGGTGACAATCTGCGCAAGGGTGCGGCCCTGAACGCGATTCAGCTGGCCGAGCTGGTGGCGCAGGAACTGTGAGACTGCGGGGGTTTCCGCGGTGATTCGCCGGGATTTCGCGGGCGTTTCCGCGTGGGTTCGGTCGGTAATTCGCCGAGGTTTCTGCGCGGTTTCCGGGCTTTCACGCGGCGCCTGCCTCGGCGCCGCCCCCGGCCCCTAACCGGGCCTTCACATCCCCCCGATTTCGCGGCGAAATCCCCGCGCGAGTACCCCCGGCCAGGGCCTTTCTCTGTGCTAGACTCTCCCCAGGAGGTTACATTCTGACATGGCAGTTCAAGTCGTAACACAAGAAAACATGGCGCAAGCCATGAGCGAAAACGACATCGTAGTTCTGGAATTCTGGGCGTCTTGGTGTGCACCCTGTCGTTTGTTTACCCCCGTCTACGAACAGGCTGCCCAGCGTAACCCCGATATCTTCTTCGGCACCGTAAACACCGAGGAACAGAAATCCATGGTGAGTGCCGCCGGCATCGTCTCAATCCCGACCCTGATGATCTTCCGCCAATCCGTGCTGGTGTTCCGCGAAGCCGGCCTGCTGCAAGGCACCCAGCTGGACGAACTGCTGCACCAGGTCCGCAACCTCGACATGACACAGGTCCAAGGCGCCAACGGCGTCCCACAACAGTAAAGCCCGCGCTCGCTTCGCCCTACCGGCACCCGCAAGCCCGCTAACGTCGCGCACGCCGGCAAGCCCAACCGGCACCCGCCAGCACCAATACCCAAATCTCTACTCAAAATCCGGCAGGTCGAACCCTGCTCGAACATGGCGAAATTGCGTAACCCCAGGGTAAATCCGTCCCCACTCTTAAGGTTCCAACACATCACCAAATCCCCGGCCTTCGAGTTCTTGCACGCAAACTGGTTCGAGGCCGCCGCCTCTCCAGGCGCCAAAACTCCCTGCGTCTGCGCCTGCGAAGGGGTGATGCAGTTACGCAGAATATAGTTCTGCGGATACAGCGTCAAGGTATAGGCGGTTTCGTCGCTGCGCGTCTCGCAGTTCGTCGCGACATTCAGCTGATTCGCCACGCACTGCACCAAATCGTCGCCGATATTGCACCGCACATTGCCGTCCGCCGTGGTGAAAGACGCGACACGTTTGGCGTTGCTGGGCGCGGCCAAGGCATTCGTCGGCGTCGGGGTGGAGGTCTTGGTCGGCGTAGCCTTGGGCTTGTCCCCGTCGGGGTCCGGCACCACCACCATCAAGGTCTCGCCCGGATGCGCCCCGGGTTTCTCGACAATCTTCGTCGGCCCGTTGTAGCCTTCCGGTAACAGCGTCGTGACTTGCGGTGTGGGAGTGGGTGGATCCGGCGTCGTAAAAGCCTTGTGCATCGCCTGCTCCTGCTGCGCCATGTTTTCCGAAGTGTCGTTAATCGCGTTAATCACGGCGAATCCCATCACGCACACCGCCGCGATCCCCACCTCGAACCACAGCAGCGGCGAGCGTCGATTTTTTTTCGCCACCGCCACAGTTTCGGGTTTCACCGGCGGGTACCACGACCCGTACAAGGTTATGGAGTTTTCCTCGGTCGAGGTTCCCGCGTTGTTCCCCTGGGTCGAGGTTCCCGCGTTGTTCCCCTGGGTCGAGGTCGCCGAGTTGGGTGCCGGGGGCGGGGTCGCCGCTGCGCCGGTCGCTGCGTTGGCTCTCGCGGTGGCGCTGTTGCTCTCCAGTACGTTGGCGATGGCTTGCGCCACTCCGCCGTGTCTGGCCGGTTCGGCCCCTGTGCCAGCCGGGGCGGTTTCTGCTTCGGGTCGATGCATATGCGAGGCGGGCCTAGCCGGCTTCAGGGCCTTGGAAGGTACGCGATTTTCCGGCACCGCAGTGGCCGGTTCCTGGGTGGTGGCCGGGTCTGTCTGCGTCTGCGGGGAAGCCTCGACCGGGGCAGTTCTACAACCTCGTCTGGCAGTGCATCCGAGGCGGCCTCGCGTCGGGCGCGTTTGGCCAAGGCCTGGTTCACTTCGGGTTCGTCCAGGTCGCGCAGCCACTCCAGCAGGCCGGGATAGGTCGAGGGGTTCAGCGCCAGCACGGGGCGCAGCGCGGGATAGTCCTGCGCGATGCTCTGCAGGGTGCTCAGCGGGGTGTGCGGGTCAGCGGCCTGGCGCTGCATGTCTTCAAGGTCTGGCATCCTGGTTCCTCGCAAAGAATCTATAAAAGGCAACTATGCGCCTATTTTAGCCAACCCGCGCCTCTTTCCCATATCTTTCCCAGCCTTTGTCCAGGACAAACCCCCGGTCGAGGTCGGTGGTTCGGGCTCAGGGGAGGGCTGGGGGTGGGGGAGGGAGATTATTTCGGGAGTTTTCACTTTGTAAAACTGGATTTATTCAGTCAGAGCACTCAGCAGCGCGTTTCGCATGAATCTCCGTAGTGTCGAAAAATAGGCAGGACAGAATCATCCTGGTGTATCAGCAGACCAATTTCGGTGCAGCCGAGAATCACAGCCTCTGCTCCTTTATCCTTAAGTCCTTCTATGATGCGCTGATATTCCTTGCGGGAATCATACATAATCTCTCCAAGACAAAGCTCTCCATAGATGATGTTATTAACCACATCAATATCCTTGTCGTCGGGAATGACTACCTCAAAACCTCTGTCAATCAGCTTTTGCATGTAAAAATCCTGCGTCATCGTATATTTTGTCCCGAGCAGGCCAACCTTTCTAATACCGGCATCCTCAAGTTTATCCGCAGTTGCATCCGCAATATGAACAATGGGAACACCAATCATCATCTCAATCTGTGGTGCCACCTTATGCATGGTGTTAGTGCAGATCAAAATGAAATCTGCTCCTGCAGCCTCCAGTCCTTTAGCGGCATTGCCAAGAATCTGTGCGCTCTTGTCCCAGTCACCACTGGACTGACATTTTTCAATCTCGTCAAATTCCACGCTGTAGAGAACAATTTTTGCGGAATGAAGTCCACCCAGGGCTTTCTTCACTTCTTCATTAATAATCTGGTAATAAGGAATCGTGCTTTCCCAGCTCATTCCACCAAGCAATCCTATTGTCTTCATCAAACATTTCCTCCATCAACTTAGGGCTTTCAATTCTGCAAACAGGAATTTTTCTAATCGTTCCGCTTTCTAACTTTCCAGAGTGCGCTAATCAACAGAACAACAAAGCAAATTCCAATAATAAGCCCTTCGTATACATTACCATAGTTGTTATTCACCTGCTTGATTCCGGCGATCACAACAGATACAACTACCATATCGCCTTGCCACACCGCAAACGACCGCTACACCCAGAACCAAGATGGGGACCTCGGCGGGGACAGGAGGATGGCGAGCCGATAGACTCGGGGAGGGCAGGGCTGGGATTGCCGGCAAAACTGAAGCCATGCAAAGCAAACAGAGGCGCGAAACCATCATGACTATAAGGATTACCGAACTGCAGACGCGGGACCACGCGAAGGTGGTGGAGTTTGCGATGGTGGGTATGAACTTTGATTTGTACGTCTATAATCCCACGTTGCGCCGGCTCTATACGCGCTACTTTTGGTTGAGTGAACTGGCGAAAGCCACGCGCGCTTATGCCGCCTATCAGGGACAGCGCCTGTTGGGAGTGATGCTGGTCGGCGTCGAAGGTGAAAGCCCGCGTCCCCGAGCCGCACCCAGCGCCTGTTTGTTGCCGCGACAGAGGTGTTGCTGAACCGCATCCACCCAGTAGGCCCCGGCGAGGAGGTAGGGTGCCGGTGTCGGCGCGGTGTGCGCTGCGGGGTTGACCCCGGCGAGGTTGTTCGGTGGCGAGGGCGGCGAGGTTTCAGTTCCGGCGCAGCCACAGTGTGGTTTCGCCCGGTACCGAACCGTCGAAAGCTTGCCCTCCCCAGGTGGGGTCCTGCGAAGACAAACACACGGTGCAGTGCGCGAAAACTCCGCCGTCCACGGGCAGCGACAGCGGCGCGGCGTCGAAGTTCGTCACGCAGATCCACCCACCCGGACGCTCGAAAGCCAAGACCTGTACGGCGCCGGTGTCCAGCCAAGACAGCTGCGAAGACACCTGGCCTCCCAGGAACTCGCGGCGCAGCTGCAGCGCGCGGCGATAGAAACTCAAGGTCGAATCCGGGTCGGCCTCTTGGGCGGAAACCGCGAAGTCTAAGAAGTAGCTGGGCTGGGGCAGGTGCGTCGCCACCGTGGGGTCGGTGGAGAAACCGAAAGACGCCGAAACCGCCGCATCCGAAACCTCGCCACTAACCGCAGCTTCGCCCTCGACTGCCGCACCGGACCTCGCCCCGGAAACCGAAACCCACGGCAGCGGCACGCGGCAACCGTCGCGACCCACGTCGACGCCGGGCGAACGGAAGAACGTCGGGTCTTGGCGCGCGGCGTCGGGCAGGTCGGGGACCTCGGGCAGGCCCAGCTCCTCGCCTTGATAGAGGTAGGTCGAACCGGGAAGGGCCAGGATGAAGCCAGTGGCGGCGCGTGCCCGGCGCAGACCTCGCGCGGCCTGGGCGATCGGTTCTGCCCCGCCAGAAAGCAGCCAATCCGTGCCGCAGCGCCGCTGGTCATCCGTCGCGCGGTTGGGCAGGGCATAGCGCGAAGCGTGGCGCACCACGTCGTGGTTAGAGAGCACCCACGTCGCCGAGGAACCCGTCTGGGCCTCCATCTGCAGGTTCGCGTCTACGATGTCGTGGAACTGGGCGGCGTCGAAGTTCGCCTCCAGCAGGTCGAAGTTAAAGGCCTGGCCCAGTTCGTCGGGCATGGCGTAGAGGTTGCGGCGCTGGCGCACCGGAACCCAGGCCTCGGCCACCGCGGTGCGTGGCGGGTCGTAGGAGTCAAAGATGGCTCGCCAGTGGCGATACACCGCGTGAACCCCGTCGCGGTCGCGCAGCGGATGCGTGCCGTCCAGCGGCCAGGCATCCAGCTGGGCCTGGGTCGGCAGCGGCTCCGAGAGGTCTTTCACCAGGCTGTCGGCCACGTCGATGCGGAAACCGTCCACCCCGCGGTCCGCCCAAAACCGCACAGTTTCGTCGAATTCCCGCCACACGTCGGGGTGGTCCCAGTTCCAGTCCGGCTGTTCGGGGGCGAAAGAATGCAGATAGAACTGGCCGTCGCCCACCGGCTCCCAGGCCGATCCGCCGAACTGGGCGCGCCAGTCCGTGGGGGGTTGAGCGCGGTCGGGCCCCAGGCCGTCGCGGAAAATATAGCGGTCGCGAGCCGGGTCGCCCGCCGCGGCCGCCAGGGCCTGGCGGAACCAGCGGTGCCGGTTCGAGGAGTGGTTCGGGACGATGTCGACGATGACGCGGATCCCCGCGGCGTGCAGCGCGGCCACCATGGCATCGAAGTCGGCCAGCGTGCCCAGGCGCGGGTCCACGTCGCGATAGTCGTCCACGTCGTAGCCGCCATCCGCCAGCGCCGAAGGGTAAAAGGGTGACAGCCACACCGCGTCCACCCCGAGCTCCTGCAGGTAGGGTACGCGGCTGGTCACCCCTGCCAGGTCCCCCAGCCCGTCGCCGTTGTTGTCCTTAAAGGAACGCGGATAAACCTGGTACACCACCGCTTGGCGCCACCAGTTCGGGTCCGGGTCGAGGGCCGGAGTCTGGGTTGCGGCGGGGTGGGTGGCGGTGGTGCGGGTGGCGGCCATGAGTTTCCCTTCGGTTTCAATAGGTTCGCTTCGGGAAAATTCTAGCACGGAGCAGCCGAGGAGGCTTTGCCAGGTTATTTTTAGACGGGTTGGGGCATCCGGTCTTGGACGGCCTGGACTGGGTCGTCGAAGTGCTGGGTGGCCACACCGTCGGCTTGCGCCGCTTGTGTTTCGATGGTTTCTATCGCGGCAAGGAGCAATCCGAATATGGCAGTTATCGGGATACCAAGGGGAATTGGTGGGGTGAGGAGCGGGTAGAATGGGGGATACCAACGGAGGGAGGCCGGTAAGATGACTCAACCGCCTACGCCAGATGCGGCGAATCAAGGACAGCCAGGGGCTCGGAAAGTGAATCGGGTTTCGGTGAAGCGAAACCAGGCCGAAGCGGGCCCTGCCGACGCCACCACGCGGATTCCGCCGCAGTTCCCCCGGTGGGGAGGGTGGAACGCGCGGACCTCGACCGGGGCACCTACCCCGCCTCGGCCACCCAACCGATCGAATTCCCGCCCGCCACCCCTAACCCGACCTCGGCACCCACCCAATCAACCGCCCTCGACGCGGACCGTAACGGCCCCAACCCGGGGCAGAAACCCGGTTCGGGACGAAAGTGGGTCATTGCCGCCATCGTCGTGGCCGTACTGGTGGTTATCGCGCTGGGCACGTGGGTCACGATGCTGTTCCTGGGAGGCGGGGCCCAATCCGCGCGCTCGGCGTGCACCAAGGCCGCCTCTGACTTGCAGGAAATATTTTCAGACCTGAAAGACACCCGCGCCGAAGCCGAACGCACCTTGCAAACCGACGCATCGCTGTTGTCCGACGCATCGCTGCTGGACCAACTGAAGGCTCAGTACGACACTTCGCAGCACGAGGCGCAGGTCACTGACTGTAACTCCTCGATGGAAGCGGCGGATCTGGCGGCGGCGACGAACCGGATGTTGACCCAAGAGGAAGAACTGCGCGCCGTGGTGAAGCAGCTGCAGGCCGCCATCGACGCGGTACGCGGCTCGCAGAACCAACGCGACTTGGGCCAGATTCAGTCCAGCGTCGAGGAACTGTTGCAAAAGGCCGAGCAGGCTCTGGTGGATGCGGATAACGCCGGGGTTTCTTCCGATGTGCGCGCCGCGCTGAGCGCTCAGATCGACGACGCGAAATACCTGTTGGAACAGATCAGCAAGCAAGGCACGCTTTCGGACGAACGCGCCACGGAGTTGTCGAATTCCCTGAACGCTTCGAAAGACCGCTTGAACGAAGATTTAGACAAGATTCGCCAGGCTATCGCGGATAAGACCTCGGAGAACAACCAGAAGGCCGCCCAAGAAGCCCAGAAGCGTGCTGCCGCGGAAGAGGCCGCGCGCAAGGCCGAGGCGGCCGAAGCCGCGTTGAAGCAGGCCGAAGACGCGCGTAAAGCCTTGGAGGAAGCTCGCCGCCAGCAACAACCCCAGCAACCCCAACCTCACCAGGCACCGGAAGAACACAGCTCAGCTACGCCCAATAGCTAACGCTACCGCGCTACCGCTTGCCACCACGCCACCGCGCGTTATACCCCGTTCTTGCCCTTGTCATCACTGGGGCTGGGGCTGGAAGAGGGATCCGTCGAAGAACTGGGGCCCGGGCTGGGCTCGGTGGGGGCCACCGCCACCACGGCTTGTAGGGTGGAACCTTGGGCCACCAGCTGTCCAGCCTTGTCCAGCTGCAGCACGGTGCCAGGCGTGGCGTCCTTGGTCTCTTGCTCGGTGGTGCTCAAAATCAGGCGGTTGGTGTAGACGAACTGTTGCAGATTCGACAAAGTCCCGTTCAACAGCGAAGACGGCACCAAGACATTACCCGAAGCCACCTCGATATCTACCGAATCCCCGCGGCGAATCGGCTCGCCTTCTTTCGGGCTGGAACTGACGATGCGGTTCTTGTCCACCGAACCCGTGTCAGTAGTGGACACATTCCCCAAGTTCAGGCCCACAGCCTTTAAGGCTTCGCGTGCTTGCTCCTGGGTCATGCCGGTCAGCTGTGGTACATGCGTTTCCCCGCGACCCAGCGAGAACACCACCTTTACCTTGGTGCGCGGCTCAACTTTAGTTCCTGGTTCCGGCGTGGACTTCAAGAACAAGCCCTCGGCCACGGATTCGGAGTTCTGCGCCGGTCCCATAGTCATGTTCAGCTGCGCCTCGGTCAGGGCGGCGCGTACTTGCTCTTGGTTCATACCGGTCATGTCGGGGACTTCTACCGTGGTGGTGTCCTGGGACTCGCCGTTCAGCAACACGAAAGCCATCACCACGATGGCCACCACAATCACCGCACTCAACACACCCAACACAATGGGAACCACCGGACGCTTCTTCTTCGCACCCGGCCTCCCAACCGCAGACATCGTCGCCGTCGCCATGCCGGCCTCGACCGGGGAGTACGGATCGCGGAAGGCGTTACTGGCATAACCCCCACCACCCGGCCTCGCTCCGAGACCCGCGCCACCGGAAGCGACCGGCGGCAACACCGCGGTCGCCCCGGTTTCCGGTGGATTCCACGAAGTCGCCAGGGGTGCTGCCACCGAAGCCCCGCGCTCTGCCGCCTGCAGATCGGCGCGCATCGAGTTGGCGTCCGCATAGCGTTCCTCGCGGTTCTTGGCCAGGGCCTTCATCACCACACGGTCCAGCGCCTCGGGGATGTCCGAAGCAATCGAAGACGGCAGGGGAGGCAGCTGCGAGACGTGCTGGAAAGCCACCGCCACCGCGGAATCTCCCTTGAAAGGCGGCTGTCCCGTCAGCAGTTCGAACAGCAGGCACCCCGTGGAATACAGGTCCGAACGCGCATCGACCTGTTCGCCGCGCGCCTGTTCGGGAGACAGATACTGGGCCGTCCCCACCACGGCGTCGGTCTGGGTCATAGTGGCCTGGGAATCCGTCAGGGCCCGCGCGATGCCGAAATCCATCACCTTCACCTTGCCGGTGGTGGTGATCATGACGTTGCCGGGTTTGATGTCGCGATGCACCAGGTTTTGATGGTGGGCGTACTCTAGCGCGTCCAACACTCCCGAAACGATCGACACGGCTTCGTCGATCGGGACGGGGTTGCCGTCGGTCAGCAGCTCCTTTACCGTGTGTCCTTCGACGTACTCCATCACGATATAGGGCACCTGCACCGCGGTGCCGTCCGAAGCCGTGATGGCTTCCTCTCCGGTGTCGTAAACCGCCACGATAGAGGGGTGGTTCAGGTTCGCCGCGGACTGGGCTTCGCGGCGGAACCGCGCCTGGAAGATGGGGTCGCGCGCCAGGTCCTGGCGCAGAATCTTGATCGCCACGATGCGGTTCAGGCGCGTGTCGCTGCCGATATGCACCTCGGCCATCCCGCCGCGTCCGATGAGCTGGCGCAAGGCATAGCGTCCGCCGATGATCCTATTCGTCTCCGTCAAGGTGTTCCTCCTGGGTTGGCGCATCCCCGGTGCAGGGGATGCGCGGCTGGTTGGCTGCGGCCGCGCTGACCCGGGTTTCCCCAGGTGCACTGAGCGGGCTGGCACTGTGCTGCGTCGTCGTCACCAGGCCGATAATCAAGGCTATCAGTACCAGCACCGTGATGATAACGGATGCAATAATTTTTGTTGCGGTTGCTTCTTTGTCCGGCGAGGTTAGGGTTTTGCAGTTTCGCCATGACGGCCTGACGCTGTGCCGGGTCGAAGGCGGGTGGCCTGACCGGTAGCGCGGAAGGCTGCGCGGGGGGTTGCGCGGGGCGTCGAGTGTAGGGTTGGGCGGGAACCTGGGTAGCGGACCTCGACGGGGGCGTAACCGGGGAACCCGAAACCGCAGCGGCGTACCTCGACGAGGAAAGCGCCGACATTTCCTGGGTGGGTTCGGGATTCGGGGTGCGCGAAAAGGCCATGCGCGGCGTGAAAGCCAGCGGGACCTGCCCGTGCCACAGCCCTTTGATTTGGGTAACGACTTCGGCGACGCTGGCCGGGCGCAGGCGCGGGTCCTTTTCCAACATGCGGTACACCAACTGCGCCACCGCTTCGGGGACCTCGGCGGGCAGCGGCGGGACCGGGTCCTTGACGTGCGACAAGGCGATGTCGACTTGGGTGGCGCCGGTGAAGGGGCGCCGACCCGCCAGGGCCTCGTAAGCAATCACGCCCAAGGCGTAGATGTCGCCCGAAGCCGTGGCTTTTTCTCCCATGGCTTGTTCGGGGGGCAGGTACTGGGCCGTCCCCATCACCATCCCCGCCGCGGTCAAAGCCTCGGCGCGCGGCGCCAGGGAAATCCCAAAGTCCGTCAGTTTCGCCACGCCTTTGTCTGACACTAAGATATTCGCCGGCTTTACGTCGCGGTGAATCACGTTATTTTCGTGGCAGGCCTGCAGGCCCCCGGCGATCTGGGCCAGGATCGAAGCCAGCTGCTCCCAGTCCATGCGGTGACCGCCCGCCAAGATATCGGACAGGGGACGGCCCTCGACCAGCTCCATCACGATCCAGCCCTGACCTTCGGTTTCGCCCCAGTCATAGACCGCGGCCAAGTTCGGGTGGCGCAGCCGCGCCGCGTTTTGGGCCTCGGCACGCAGCCGCGCCAAGAAAGTTTCTTGACCCACCAGGTCCTCTTTCAAGACCTTGACTGCCACCACGCTTTGGGAGCGTTTATCCCAGCCGCGCCAGATCACCCCCATGCCGCCGGTGGCCAAGACGGAAACCAGGCGGTAGCGGTCGTTCAAGATGGTGTTCGTCCCGATCACTGGCCCACCACCGTCTGGAAGATGTTGTGGGCGCGCGGGGTCAAGACACGGGAATAGGACATGGCACCGGCGGGGTCCTCGATGACGATGGCGATGGCTACGCGCGGGTTGTCCGCCGGGGCGAAACCGGTGAACCACATATCTTTCCCCGCTCCCACACCGGTTTCCGCGGTACCGGTCTTGCCGGCGACCTCGACCCCGTTGACCCCCACACCGTAACCGGTACCGGAGGCGATAACCCCTTTCATCATCTCTTTGAGTTGCGCGGCGACCTCGGGGGTGGTGGCGCGGGAGAGTTCCTTGGGGGTGTATTGTTTCAGGACCTGGAAATCGGCGGAAAGTTCCTGGTTGATCAGATAGGGCTGCATCACCACGCCTTGGTTCGCCACCGCCGCGCTGTACATCGCGACTTGCAGGGGGGTGACGCGCACGTCTTGCTGGCCAATCGCGGCCGAAGCCAGGTAAGAAGCCGCGGTGGGGATGGGGAAGTCGGAAGTCACAGCGTTCAGGCCCAGGTCCGGCACCCAGCCGAAACCGAAGGCTTTGGCTTGGTCTTGCAGTTTCTGGGCGCCCAGCTCCATGGCTAACTTACCGAAAGGCGTGTTGCAGGATTTGGCGAAAGCAAAGCGTAGCGGCACCTCGCCGTTGCCGCAAGATTCGTTGGCGTAGTTGATCAGTTTGTGGCTGGAGTTAGGCAGGTCCAGCTGGTCCGGGGCGGAAACCACCGTGTCGGGAGTGATGCCGCCGTCTTTGAGCAGGGCCGCGGCGGTGACGATCTTGAAGGTCGAACCGGGGGGATAGAGCGCTTCCAGCGCGCGGTTCTCCATGGGGTGGTTCGGGTCGTTTTGCAGGGCCTGATAGTTCGCCAGCAAGGTGGCGGAATCTTCGACGCTGAGTGAGTTCGGGTCGTAGCTGGGCGAGGAATACATCCCCAGGATTTCCCCTGTCGTCGGGTTCAGAGCCACCGCCGCACCCGTCAGGCCGTCCAGGGCCTGCACCAGGGCGGCTTGGACCTTGGGGTCCAAGGTCAGCGCCACGTTGCCGCCTTGGGGTTGGGAGCCGATGAAGATGTCTTGGAGGCGCTGGATCCACAGGGAACCCGAGTTACCCGAAAGCACCTGTGACATGCTCTTTTCCAGGTCCGCGACTTGGCCGCGGATGGCGGCGGGGAAATAACCGGTGATGTGGGCGTAAGCCGCGCCTTGGGGGTATCGGCGCAGATAGGTCAACCCCACCCCATCCCGGCTTCCCGTCGGGGTGGATTCGGCCAGGACCAGGTCCCCCGCCACGATTTCCCGCGTTCCTGGCCCCAGTAGGCGTCCGTGATGCGGCGGTTTTGGTCATTCGCGTTCAGGCTGGGAGCGTCGATGAACTGGTGATAGGTCAAAGCGCCCATCAGCGTCACCATCATCGCCACCAAGGCCACAAAGAGTTTCCGGATCTGGGCGTTCATGCGCGCACCACCCTCTCGGTGGGGGCCTCGGTGATGACCCCGGCGGCGGCTTGGGTGCTTTTCTCGGCCAGCGGCGGGGGCAGGGGGCGACGCGCCGAATCAGAAATCCGCAGCAGAATCGCGATGCCAATCCAGTTCGCCAGCAGCGAGGCCCCGCCCGCCGCCACGAAAGGCGCGGTCAGGCCGGTGGAAGGAATGATGCGGGTGATGCCGCCCACCACGATAAAGAGTTGGGCGCCGATAGAGAAAGTCAGGGCGGTGGCCAGCAGCTTGCCAAAACCGTCGCGCACCCCCAGAGCCGTGCGCAGACCCCGAGACACCAGAATCAGATAGAACATAAAGAAAGCCATCATCCCGGTCAGTCCCAGTTCTTCGGCCAGGGAAGCCACGATGAAGTCCGAGTTCGCCAGCGGCGTCAGACCCGGCATACCGCGACCCCAACCCGCCCCGGTTAAAGCCGCCGTAGGCCATACCGAACAGCCCTTTGACCAACTGGCAGGAACCCCGATCTGGTTGCAGTCCATGATTTTCGGGTCGAAGGCGTGCAGCCAGTTCGTGACGCGCTGCTGCAGGTGCGTGAACATCGAATACGCCACCACCGCGATGGGAGCCAGCAGCACCGCACCGAAAACCAGCCAGCTGGGACGGTCGGTCGCCACATAGAGCACCCCCACGAAAACCGAGAAAATCAACAGCGCCGAACCCAGGTCCTTTTGAATCACCAGCAAACCCAGGGCCGCCACCCAAACCACCCCGATCGGCAGGAAATCCCGCCACCGCGGCAGCTGCAAGAAACCGACCTTTTTCCCCGCGATCGCCAGGGAATCGCGTCGGTACTCCAGGTACCCGGCAAAGAAAATCGCCAACAGAATCTTGGCGAACTCGTTGGGTTGGATGGAAATCCCAAATAGACTCACCGAGATATATGAACCGTAAGACTTTACCCCCAGGCCCGGAATCAAAGTGGCCAGCATCAGGAAAATCCCCAGTACCAGCGACACCCAGGAAAACTTGCGGAAAGTCCGGTGGTCGCGGAACAGCACCAGCACCGCGATCAGTATCACGACCCCGCCGATCATATAGATCAGTTGCGAATTCCCGCGCACCTGACTCAAGGCGGCGTCGGTGCCCATCTCGGTGTAGTACAGGTCCAGCCGCGCGATCATCGCCAGCCCCATCCCGTTCAAAGCTAGAGTAATGGGCAAAATCACGGGGTCCGCATAGGGCGCCAGGAAACGCAACGCCACGTGCGCGCCCACCCCGCAAATCGCGATCGCCGCGCAGTGCCAGTACCACGTCGTCGCCGGGGCTTCGGGGTGCGAAGCCATCACCGAGAGGTAACCGCCCACCCCCACCAGGATGGCCGCCACCAACAGCACCAACTCTGAACTGCGTCCCGACCGCGCCGGGTATTGCACTACCGTCGCCATCAGGGTGCCTCCCCGTTCGAGGTCGCGGGGTTGTTTTCGCCAGTCGAGGTCGCCGTGGTGTCGTCACCTGTGGCCGAGTGCGGGGCGCTAGTCGAGGTATTTTGGGTTGCGTTGGGGGTGAGGGTCGCGGTTTGCGAGGGTACCGGCGCGGCCTCGCGCGGGGTCACCAAGTTAGCCGTCTGCCAGTCCTGCAACAGTTTTTCCGCGTCCGAGCGGGAACTCAGAGTGATGGTTTGCTCCAGGCGAGTGCGCAGGGCGGGAGACAGCTGCGAGTCATGCACTCCCAGTTCCTTTACCGGCTCGTAAAGTTTGAAACCCAGCACGCTTTGGTGAATCCCCTGAAACAGCGTGACTTCGTCATCTGCCACCCCTAAGAAATACTGGGTCTGACTCCAGCGATAGGCCGTGTGCAAACCCAGCCCCGCCGCCACCAGCAGTACCAGCACCGTCAAAGCCCCGAAGATCTTGGCCCGCACCGACATCCGACGCGGGTCGGCCGGAACCACAACGGCGGCGTCCTCGTCCAGGGGTTTGCCCCGCCGCAACATCGCCGCGCGCTCGGCCGGAGTGGATTCACCGATGCTGGCCCCGGCCGGCTGCGTCGAAGCCGCCCCCACCACCTGCACCGCCGTGGGCGTCAACTGTTCGTCGGAATCCACCACGTCAGCCACCACGCAAGTGATGTTGTCCGGGCCGCCGCTGCGCAAAGCCAGAGCCACCAGGTGTTCACAGCATTCCTCGGGGGTTTCGGTTTCCTCTAAACCTCGTGGATAGTTTCGGCGCTGACCACCCCGGAAAGTCCGTCGGAGCAAAGCAACCAGCGGTCCCCCACCACCGCGGCGCGCACCGATTCATCCAAAGTCACGTCCCCGTCCATGTCGCCCAACACCCGCAACAGCACCGAACGCTTGGGGTGATGCGCGGCTTCCTCGGCCGTGATTTCCCCGGTCTCTACCAGGTACTGCACAAAAGAATGATCCGTGGTGACCTGGGTCAGTTCGTGGTCGCGCAACAGGTAAGCCCGTGAATCCCCGATATGCACCATCGCGATCTTGTTCCCCGAACGCAGCAGCGCCACGCAAGTAGTACCCAGACCCGCCAGTTCCTCGTGGGCGCTGGAACGCGCCACTAATTCCCTCGTGAGCCTCCTGCACCGCCTTACGCAGCAGGTCCAACAGGTCCTCGGCGGCGTGAGTATCGTCGTCCAAGGGAGCCAGGTGCGCCACCGCCACCGAAGAAGCGATGTCGCCGCCCGCCGGGCCACCCATGCCGTCGGCCAGCACCAGCAGATGCGGCCCGGCGTAACCCGAGTCCTGGTTGTTCTTCCGCACCAAACCGATGTGGGAGCGGGCCGCGTAGCGCAGTTGAATCGACATCTCAGCGCAGCTCCACTATGGTTTGGCCGAAACGAATCGGGGTGCGGGCATCCAGCTCGGTCGGCTCGGTGATGCGGATCCCGCCCACCACCGTGCCGTTGGTGGAACCCAAGTCCTCGACGTACCAGCGGCCCCCCCCTGGGGGTAAATCCGGGCGTGCTGTCCCGAAGCGTAGTCATCGTCCAGCACCAGCGTCGAAGTCGGGGCGCGCCCCACGATGATGGGGCGATCACTGAGCTGCAGCGAAGAACCCGTTAAAGGACCCTCGGTCACCAACAAGGTAGTCAGGGCCGGGGACTTTTTGGCCGACTTTGCCCGGTCGCGTTTCTTTTGCCGCGGCTCCTTGGCACCCTGGCCGCGCTTGGTCACCACCGTGCCGTAGATGTCGCGGCGCAGCACCAGGATGGACCCGCCCACCAGCAGCCACAGCAGCACCAGGTAACCCAGGCGCAGCAAAGTAAAAGTCAGTTCATTCACTGTGGAGTGCCTTCCGTGTCGGCCGCCTGGCGCCAGAAAATCATCTTGACTCGACCGGCTTGGATGATGTTGCGGTCCAGCAAAGTGGCTTCCTTTACATTGTTGCCCTCGACGTAGTCCCGTTCGTGGAACCCAAGTCGCGCAACACATAGTGGGGCCCAACCTGGACAATCTCGAAGTGCCGGTGCGACACCCCCGAGTCGTTCAAGGCGATGTCTACATTCGAGCCGCGCCCCACGATGCTGCGTTGCCCCACCAGCAGATACGTCTGGTCGCCGATCACTTCCAAGAGGGGTTTATTCGCGTTTTGCTGCAGTAAATCCGCGTCGGGGGTCGAGGCCGTCCCCGCAGTGGAGGCTGCGCCTACGTTACCGGCGCCTACCGAAACCTGGCCGAAACCAGAGGCGCTGTCCTCGCCCCGGACCGAATCCGCGCCGGGAACCGCAGTGCCGCCCTCGGCCGGGAAAGGAGCCGCGCCGGGAACCGCAGTGCCGCCCTCGGCCGGGAAAGGAGCCGGGCCGGAACCGGAGGAGGGAACCTCGGCGGGGGACGTACCCGAAACCGGACGCCAGGACTTGTTTTCTACCGCGCCGGAGGCTTCCACGGGCTGGGCGCTGGGAACCGAATGGGCCTTTACCTCCGAGCGGCGCGCGCCTTCGGGGGCAGGCAGCAGTTCCACCTGGATGGAACCCACCAGGGAATAGCTCTGTTCGGCGGCGTAGAGCTGGGCGTCGCGGACGAACTCGGCCAAAAGCGCTTCTTTGCCCCACTGGGTGAAGGCTTGGTCGGTTGCGGGGGTGAGGAAAACCTGGAAGCGGTTGGGCGCCACCGTGCGGTCGCGCGAAACCGCCATGGCGCCGCGATCCATGGATTGGCGAATCTGCTGCGTAATGTCGATGGGTTTGTCGGGACCCACGTTAGAGAGCTTTGACTTTACTTTGTCCAGGAAATCCATCGGGTGTGCTCCTTAGGGACGGCGGTTTAGCGGTGGTCGAGGCGGCGCACGATGCGGTCGCCGATACCTTGAATCACCATCACGATCACGCCGATAACTACGATGGTCGAGATCGCGACGTCGTACATTTGTTGGTAGTAGCCGTAGTTCGTCGCCAGGAAACCCACACCGCCCGAACCCAGGGCGCCGGTGATGGCGGAGTAGCTGATGATGGTGATGATCAAGATCGTGGTGGATTGCACCAGGGCCGGCATGGCTTCGCGCACCTGGACGCCCCACATGATTTGCTGTTTCGAAGCGCCCATCATCTGGGCGGCCTCGATTTTGCCCGAATCCACGCCCATGATGTTGGACTGGACCAGACGCGCAAAGAAAGGCGTGGCGCCGATAACCAGCGGGACACAGGCGGCCTGCCAGCCCAGCGTCGTGCCGACGATCAGGCGGGTCAGCGGGCCCAGGTTCACCGCCAGGATGATGAAGGGGATGGAACGCCCCAGGTCGACGATGAAGCCCACGATCTTGTTCACCGGGGCGTTCGGGGTCAGGCCGTGCTTGTCGGTGGCGACCACCAGCAGGCCCAGCGGGATGCCCAACAGCATGGTGAAGAGGGTCGAGACGCCGCTCATCGCCAAGGTTTTCATGGTTTCGGGGTAGAGTTCGCGGGTCAACACCACGTTGTCGAACCACCGGGGTTTTTCGGGTTTGAACTGGGCGAGGTCGTTGAAAGCCGGGGCGATTTGGTCGGCGACTTGATTGGTGACTTGGTGGGCCAGGTCGCTCAGGGCCGGGGCCAGGAAAGCGAGGTTGCTCACTTTTCGTCGCCTCCTTTCTGTGCGGGGGCTGCGGAGAGTTCGCGGATATTGGTCTGGATGTCTTTCGCCTTCAGCGCCGCGATGGTTTGCTTCACGGATTCGCCTGGCACCGCCAGTGCCAGGCGACCCACCTGCGTGGCGCCCACAGTTTCGAAAGTACCCGCCGCGACGTCGGCACCCACCGAAGCCACCAGCGACATAACCGCCGAACCCGTGGGTTTACCGGGGGTCGAGTTGAAAGCTATGTCCAGCAAAGTTGCCGGTTTGCCGTTGAGCACCGGGGCTTTCTCTACACGCGGCAGCGGCACCAGATCCAGCGCCAGGCGAGAAGTTGGGTTCGCGCAGGATTTCTTCGACCGTGCCGCTCTGGATGATCTTGCCACCTTCCAGCAGGGTAACCGAGTCGCAGATTTCGCGCACTACGCTCATTTCGTGGGTGATGATGACGACGGTTACGCCCAGGCGGTCGCGCAAGTCGCGAATCAAGTGCAGCACCTGCTGGGTGCTTTCGGCGTCCAAGGCGGAAGTCGGTTCGTCGCAAAGCAGCACCGGGGGGTTCGTGGCCAAGCCGCGCGCAATACCGACGCGCTGTTTTTGGCCGCCCGAGAGCTGGGAGGGATAGGAAGAAGCGCGGTCACTCAGGCCCACCAGGTCCAGCAGCTCCATGACGCGGTCGTGGCGCTGGCCGCGCGGGACCCCGGCCAGTACAGCGGATAGGCGACGTTACCGGCGGCGGTGCGGGAATCCAACAGATTCGCGGCCTGGAACACCATCCCGATGTGGCGCCGAGACTTGCGCAGCTCGGATTCCTTCAGCGCCGTCATCTCTTGGCCGTCCACCGTGATAGAGCCCGAAGTGGGGGTTTCCAGGGCAGTCAAACACCTGATCAGAGTGGATTTGCCGGCGCCGGATTGGCCGACAATCCCGTGAATAGAGCCCTTGTTGATGCAGAGATTGATGCCGTCCAGGGCGTGCACCACCCCATCCGGAGCGGATTTAACCCGGTACACCTTATTGACGTCACGCAAGGTGATCATCGGGGTCTCTGTGTAGTTCATCGCTAATAGCTTACCTAATCTGTGGTTGATTCCGGATTTCTGCGCTTTGGGCGGGCAGGATTGCCGGTAAAATTGAATCAGCCCCGGCCAACTGGATCGCAACTGGACGGGGCTAGAGCGCGCCCGAAGGGATTCGAACCCCCAACCTTCTGATCCGTAGTCAGATGCTCTATCCATTGAGCTACGGGCGCTTGCCTGAAAGCTAGATAAGCATAACGCTTTCAACGCGCAGTTCCAAAATTACGCGGCGGGGTGGGGTTTTACCCCGCAGTGCGGGTTCGGATTCTGTGTCGCGCCGGGCTTTTACCCGGTCGCTCAGGCGACGCACACAGGGAGTCTGTGAAAGAATAAGGATGGCCGCCCCTAAAGACGCAGAGAGGACAGTGCTTGAGTTTCTTGACGAACCACACCGCCGCCAGCATTCCGTTGCTGCGCGAAATCGTGGTCGACCCCGTCAGGCTCAAACGAGTATCGCGCGTAGACCGCCTGGGGAACCTGGGACCCAAGAACCTGAGTATCTCGACTCTGCTGCCGCGCGTCGCCCGCCACCTCCACCGCACTTGTGCCGAAACCGGGGTGCTGAACCAGGACCTCGAATGGGAAATCTGCGCTGAAATCCGCACCTTGATTACCCAGCGTTATCAAGTGCTGGTCGCGCTGGTGGATGTGCGATACCTGCCCGCGCTAAGGGCATTCTTTGGCAAAGACTCCACCCGGCCTGAATCGGGGGACCTGGTGCAGGTGATCGGGGAGCGACTGCGACCCTCGCAGGTGCCTTACCTGCAGGGGCTGCCCGCCGCGAAAGCGCGGCAGATGTACCCCGGCAACGAATGGGAGTCTGCGCACGTGCCCGTCGCAATCTGCCCTTCGGCGTGGTGCCAGTCGTGGTGCGCGGGCAACGAGGGGCAACGCGACTTGATTCGCCTGGCTTTCAGCGGGGTAGATTCCGTCAGCATCTCTACGCGCAACTACGCCGCGCTGCGGGGCGTGGGCGCGAGAGTCATTCCGTCTTCGGTGCCGTATCGGCTGCTGCGCAGCCCGAAATTCTGGGCTTATGCCATCGTGTTCTTTTACTCTAGTCTGCGTGCGCTGCCGGTGATGTTGGTGCCGAATTTCCGCGGTTCGGTGCTGTTGTTGTGGCTGATGGACGTGGTGACGGCGGTGCCATATACCTGGGGTTTGATCGCTTTCGTCGCGGGGCACCGCGCCTGGGAGCGCTATCTGGGGTTGGTGGTGACGCTGGTGACTTTCATGACGCCCTACATCTATTTTTGGACCCACGGGCGGCACTATCCGATGCTGGTAAACGTGGTGGTGGTGTGCCTGATTGCGGCAGCGGTGGGGTGGGAGCTGCGCAACTATCTGCGCGACCAGGCCGTGGCGGTGGGGTTGAAGCGGCGCCGGGGACTTTAGCTTTGACTCTAACGCTTGGGGCGGTCCTCGCCGACGAAGGTGCGCACCACGCCGGTACCCAGGAAGTAGATGCCGGAAACCAGGAAGGCGATTCGCGCCCACATCGGGGTGACGGGGAACATGACTACTTGGACGGCGGTGGCGGCGATCCACACTGTGATGGCGGCCAGGTTCAGCGCCATGAGCTTTTTGACGCGGAAGGGGTGCGTCCAGTACACCGGCACGACGGTGAGGATGATGAAGATCACGATCCAGGTGAAGTTCCACAGGGCGCCGCCTTGGAACACCCACAGAATCACCGCGACGATGTTCCACGCCGCGGGGAAACCGTAGAAGTAGTAGTCGTTGGACTTCCAGTGTTCGTTGGCGTAGCACAGCGTCGAGGAAGTCAACACCACCAGCATCAGCACCCCCGCCAGCCACTTGGGGCCCAGCGGCAGGTACATGTACATAAACATCGCCGGAATGAAGGTCCAGGTCAGGTAGTCGATGATGATGTCCAAGATCCCGCCGTCGAACCAGGGCAGGACTTCTTTGACTCGGGCCGCGCGCGCGAAGGTGCCGTCGATGGCGTCGATCAGCATCGCGATCACCAGCCACAGCCACATCATCTTGAGTTCGCCCTCGATCATCGCAAGGGTGGCCAGCACGGCGAAAGCCATGCCGCTCATGGTGAAGAGGTGGACCGCCCACGCCAGGACGCGCGCCTTTAGCGGGGCCACCGCAGGAGGAGCGATGGTTTTGAGTCTCGGTTTGTGGAGGCGGGTTGGGGATTCGTGGTTCTCTTGGTTCTCTTGGTTCTCAGTCATCTTTTCGGTATCTGTTGTCGCGAGTTTGTGGCCTCGGGATGGTCTGTTTACTAAATCACTAGCTTAGTGGGTTCCTCAGTCCAACAGGTAAGACGGCAGTTCAGAGGGGTATTCGTACCAGAAATCTTCGGTTTCGGCGCGCAGCTGGTCCCAGTAACCCCGCGTGTTCTCATCGGCGATACCGATCGCGCGGAACCCCGCCGCCTTCGCCACCCTTACCGCGTAAGGGGCGTCCTCGAACACCCAGGTTTCCTCGGGACGACTCCCCATCACCGCGGCGGCCTGCAGAAACATGGTGTCTTCGCGCTTGGACAGTCCGGTCTGGGTCGATGCGAAACCGCGCGGAAACAGTCTTCGAGGCCCAGGCGCGACAGGGCGGCGCGGATCAGGTCCTCGGAGCCGGAGCTGACGATAGTCATCGGGATTTGGCGTGCGTGCAAGGCGCGCACAAAGTCCCCCGCGCCGGGCATCAGTTGACATTCTTGACGATAGGCATTGGCGGCCGCGGCGTGGATGCCTTCCATGATTTCGTGCACGCTGTAGGGCAGCTGGAATTCTTCGCGCATCAGCTGGGCGGATTCCGGCAGCGTCATCTCAAAGAATCGCGCACCGAGTTCAGGGTTCACAGTTACCCCCAGCTGGGCGAGGTACTTTACGGCGACGGTGCGCCACATCCGCATGGTGTCCAGCAGGGTTCCGTCTACATCGAAAATCGCGCCTTGAATCATGTCTTCCAGGATACCTTGCCCACCCCCGCGAGCGTCGCAGTTGCCAGGCCCGAACGCCCTCGCAGTTTGCCCCCGGGCCAACGCGCGCTACTGCGCGCTCCTAGTCGCGCGAAGAAATCAGCAAAAGGCGACCCTGGCGCAGCTCTACTTCGGCGGCCTCGCCCAGGATTTCGTTGCTGACCCCTAGAGTCGTGCCTAGCCGCAGGCAAAAATCTTGCAGCGGATACTTCACGCCACGCAGCGTCACGCCTTGCGCATCGCCGCCATAGGGAATCACCCCGAAGAAGCGGCACGGATTTTTCGCCACGCGGTGGCTCCCCGGCCCCACCAGCCGCACCTGGTTGAAACCGTCAAAGAGCCGCAGCTTCAACTCGCCGCGCCCCGCGTACTTCGCCAAAATCCCCAGATTCCCCAAGGTGTGGTCCAGCCTGCCGCCACAACCCCCCAGAATGTCGATGCGCCGGTACCCCAGTGAAACCGCCAGGTCCACCGCGGCTTCGGCGTCGGTGACGTTCTTTTCGGCGGGCAGCACATAGACAGTCGCCTGCGCCGGGTCTGCAGGCGGGGCATCCAAAGTGTCCTCGGGTAAAATCTGGCCGTCGGCATTCGCGCGACGCAGCTTTCCTGCCGGCACGGGCGAAGAGTCGAAATCCCCGATGAAGTCAGTGGCGCGCAGCCCCAGGCGCGCGGCCACTTTCTGACCGCCGTCGGCGCAGATTATCCGGGAATACGCGTAGAAGTCCAGCAGCTCACCCACGCGCCCCCAGCCTTGCACATTCCCTAACACCACCAGACAGGGGCCCTCACCATCCATCATCGAACCGGGCGTCTACTTTTGCCCCTGTTCCCCGGCGCGGACCGCAGTGAACAAGGAATTGCGCAGCTCGGCCATGGCGTCGCCGACGCCGCCGGGGTTCGAGGGCAGCAGCAGGGTCTGGGTGTTCGAGGACTTCGCGACTTCTTGGAGGGTGTCAAAGTACTGGGTCAACAGCAGCATTTCCTGGGCTTGGTTACCCACGCCGGCGTCGCGCAGCAACTCGTACTGCTGCACCAGACCGTCCACGATGGCTTTGCGCTGGGCCGCGATACCTTCACCTTGCAGGCGCTTGTATTCCGCTTCGGCTTCGGCCTGCTTCACAATCTTGATCTTTTCGGCCTCGGCCAGGGAAATCGCGGCTTCGCGTTCGCGCTGGGCGGCGTTGATGGAGTTCATCGAGGCTCGCACCGTGGGGTCGGGGTTGATGTCGGTGACCAGGGTGTTGATGATGGCGAAACCGTAGGCGTTCATGGCGCTGGCCAAGGTGGATTCGACGTCCTGGGCGATCTGGTCCTTGGAGGAAAACGCGTCGTCCAGATTGAGTTTCGCCAGCGAAGTGCGCACCCGGTCATAGACATAGGACTGAATCTGGCGTTCAGGATCGGCCAGACGATAAAAGGAATCCACGACGTTTTGGACCTGGTACTGGACCGAAACCGGCACGGAAACAAAGACGTTGTCCAGAGTTTTGGTCTCTACGACAGAGTCCAGCTGCATGATCCGCAGCGGAACTTTCTTTGCTATGCGGTCGATGAAAGGAATCTTAAAGTTCAGGCCGGGGTTAGCGACGCGGTGGAACTTTCCGAAACGTTCGATGATGTAGCTGGTTTGTTGCTGCACAACGAAAACCATTCCGAGCAACAAGAGAATCACCAATATGGTGATAATCATCGTGGTGCTTCCGAAAATAAACTGCAGTACGTATTCCATATATCAACTTTCTATTTGTGTGGTTTGCGGTGTTAGTTTGCGGTGTTAGTTTGCGGTGGTCGAGGTTCGGTGCTTGGGTTGGGGTATGTGGGTCGGACGAAATCAGTCTACCTTGTCTGGCTGCTTCACGGGGTCGTCGAGGAAGATGCGTCTGGACACCCAGATCGCCAAGGCCATCAGGGCGACTTGGACCCCCAGGGTGTAGACGAAAGAGATGTCTTGCAAGGCGAAGGTGTAGGCGTGGATGATGCCTCCCACTGCGATCAAGAAGGAAGACCCGAAGGTGTCTGCGACCTGCAGTGACGAGGACAGGACACCGTGACGTTCGGGTGGGGTCAGGCCAGGGTGTTTACCGAGGTTGTGGGGTAGACCAGGCCTACGGCGAAACCGCCGATGGACCAACCCACCAAAGTCCACCACGGATTTACTCCCGGGATAAAGGGCAGCAGTGTGATGCTCATGCCAATCACACCGCCGATGGGGCCCAGGAAGGACACCAGTTGTACCAAGCGTTGGTCCTTCATGCGGCCCAGTAGCCACGAACCGCAAGCCCAGGTGACTCCGCTGGCGGTCATGACCAGGCCGGCTTTGGTGGGACCCCAGTTGTGGACGTTTTTCAAGATATAGGGCAGATAGGTTTCAGTGGCGATGAAGGTCCCGTTCAGCAGGGCGCGCAGCGCCACGGTGGCGGGGACTCCGCGCCGGGCCAGGAAGGTTCCGGCCGGCACCAGGTAGCTGACGCAGAACAGCAGCACGGCACAGACCACCACCGAGGCCACCAGCAGCCAGTTGGTGAAGTCATCGGGGCTGACTCCGGAAATCACTTGCAGCACCATAACCATCCCGCCGGTAGCCAGGGTCACCGTCAGCAACCACAGCGGGATGCGCAGCGGCAACGCGGCGTGGAGCGAGGGGGAACTGGCGGAATTTCGGCCAGACAAAGGGAAAGAACAGCACGAAGACCAGCGGGGTCACCCCGAAGCACCAGCGCCAGTGTACGTAGTCCACCAGGGTCCCGGCGATCACGGGGCCGAACATCGAGGGCAGCACCCAGGCGATGGCGAAGGCGGCGAAGAAGGCCGCTTGTTTGCGGGGCAAAACATAAGCTCCGACCATCACATAGAGCGGCACCATCAGCAGGCCGCCGCCGATGCCTTGGACCGCGCGACCCAGCACCAAAAGATAGATGTTCGGCGCGAAGGTACACAGCACCAAGCCGCCCATGAATGACGCCATGCCCACATACATCACTTGGTGGGGGCCCTTGGCGTCCGCCCAGTGTCCGGCGAAAACTGTGGAGATGATCTGTGCCGCCAGGGGGATTCCCGCGGCCAAGGCATAGAACTGGTTGCCGCCCAAGTCATCCACGACGAAAGGCATGGCGGTTCCCCACGGCGGTGGCCTCGAAGGCGACCAGGGTGATCATCCCTACCGCGATGATTTTGAACCACGCCGCCAGACGGGCAGAAAGAAGCATATCGCCCTCTTCCGAGGGCGAATCTTTGCGCGGTTCACGCGGTTCAGGAACGGATTTCACCCCTTGATTCTAGGGGAAAACCGTGTTTTCGAAAACTCTGCCTGGGTTGAGGCGCGGTGCCTGCACACCAGGCATTTTCTAGCGTTGCCAACGGATTTCGTGGCCATCTACTGCGACCCAGGGCATGTCGCTACCCTGTGCGTGCCCTCGCCGCACCCTCGCTGCATCGCAACCCGGTGTCCTCGCCCCGGACCTCGCCCCGGCGTAACTACCGCGCCTCTACCCCCAGCTCGGCCCAAGTTTCCCAGGATTCCTGCGCTTCTTGCGGCGTCAAGAGATTCATCGCGAAACCGTTTTGAATCAAGACGTAGTCCCCGACCTGTGCCTCGGGCAGGTAGGCGAAACAGACCTCGCGAGCCTCTCCGGCCACATCCACCGTCCCCATCGGCATCAGCCCCGGTTGCAGCGACAGAATCCGGCACGGCACCCCGACACACATCTTTTCGGCCTCCTCTTGGCGCGCTATTTGGCGCTTTTCCCTTTCAGAATATCAAGTTTCAGGTGCATTTGCCCCGCCGGGGCGCTGCTGATCGGCAGCACGGGTCGGCCTCGCGGATCGAGCATTCCAGCGCGGCGTTGGTTCCGGCCGGCACGCTGCCTGGGTCGAGGCCGTCACCGGGATTCGCGGTCGTCGCGCGCGTCAGGAGTTGCGCCAGCCACGGCTCGTTCTGGGCGGTGGGGGTCAGAATCACCGAGTCGGTGATGACTCCCGCGGCGTCGACGCGGTAGCTGTGTGCCAAGATGCCGCGCGGCCCGTCCACCAGGCCCGTGGCCGCACCTTCGTGGAGCTGTATTTGGGGGATGTGGGGATTTCGGGGGTTTGGGGGATGCGGGGGTGGCGGGCGTTGCAGGTCTTGCGGGAGTAACGTCCTGCAACCGGGCGCAGAGGTCAAGGCTGCGTTCCAAGACGTGCAGCGCGATGACGGCGCGGGCAGCTAGAGCGCCTCCGCCGGTTTCCAGCCACCGCGTCTGGGCGGCGGCGGCCAGGGGAGTGGTCAGGGTGCCGATGCGCAGCTGGGAGAGCGGGCCGACGCGATAGAGTCCGGCCTTTGGGCCGAGGCGGCGCAGATAGGGGCGCGGCGCGGCCTGACCCGGCAGGGCTTCGACGAATTCCTGATTCCACTGGGAAAAGTCGCATTCGAACAGGACTTCGGTGCCGCGCGCCGCGCGGACTCGGGTGCCGAAGACATCGGGGTGGCCGGCTTCGTCAATTAACGCCACATCAGCCCCGGCGAAGTTCGCGGATTCCCACTCGCTTCCGGCGCCGGAAGCGGGGGCCGGACTGGAAACCGGACCGGGGCCGGAACTGACGGCGGCGGCCTCGCCGCGGGGAGCGCCGAAAACGTGACCGGGGCTACTCGCCGGGCGGGCGGCCTCGACGGGGAAAAACACGGTATCTAAAACGGCGAGCTGCGGCGATACCTTCGGGGAGGGCGGCTTTCAGGGTATCCAGATCCGCGGGGGAGCAAGGGGTGGCGACCCCGCCGGGGCGAGCCGTCACCGGGAAGTGCCCTGGGGAACCCGCCGCGTTGAGCATCAGGCGCGAAAGCTTCTTGAGCGTGACTCCGGCTTCGCGGTGCAGCGGCAGGAAACGCAAGGAATGCGCCTCGACCACAGAACCGTAGTGCAGCAGGCGTCGCTGCAGGTCGGCGGGGGATTGCGGATCGAGCATCGCGTGGGCCAGCTGGTCCAAGGCGCGGTTGCCGGCCAAGTGATGCGCCACGGGGCAGATTCCGCACAGATGCTCTGTCATCGACACCGCTTCCGTTGCGTTTTTCCCAATCAAAAGCTGGTCCACCCGGGGCAGGCCGCTCAGGTCGAAACGCGCGGATTTTTCGCCGTGGGGCCCGGTTTCCACGACGATACGCGCCTCCATCGGGTCGATGATTTCGTTGAGGTCAATCTTCATGTCGCATTCCCTTTGGCTTGGCGGCTCTGTGGTTGTGTGGCTTGGAAGCTCGGCGGCTTGGCGGTTTGCCCATCACGGCGACCATCCGGTTTCCCGGTTTCCTTCCGGGTTTCGCGCCGTACTTTCCCGTCGCGTTTCCTGCTCTATTTTACGCGCCTTGCTCCGCGCCCTGCTCCTCTCCACCCTACCCCTTCCTCTTCTCTTTATCTTCCTCTCCCTCTTCTTTGCCCTTCCCCTTAGCCCGGCATTTTTCCCCTGCTGGTCTGCTTCTTGTTTGCCAGACGGGGGTCGCATACTCGCGATGGCTGAGCATAAAACTGCAAATTCCGTGGTTTTCGGGCCGAAATCCGCCTTCGAAAGGTGATTTTTGCAGTTTTATGCGCGGGTCTTCTTTTGACCCCACCACCCGCACACTCCCGACCGGCAAATCCCGGCGCGGAGCTGGCACAATAGAGGGGTGCATGAACTGGGATTGCTGACTTCGGTGATAGAAACCATCTCGCGGCTGGCCGCGGAAAACCACGCGCACGACGTTAGCGAAGTCACGCTGAAAGTCGGGACACGCTCCGGCGCGATTCCCGCCGCCCTGGAAGGGGCGTGGGAGTTCGCGCGTCCCGGGACGGTTTGCGCTTCGGCGCGTTTGGTCCTGCATGAAGTTCCCGCTACGGTGTGGTGCCCGACTTGCGAACGCGACGTAGAGATCGACGAGTTCTTTGCGCTGCTGTGCCCCGAATGCGGCACGCCCACGGCGAACCTCACTCACGGGAAAGAATTCGAAATCGAGACCGTCACCTGGGAAACCGACTGATTTACTGCGCGACCCGGCCCAGCAACCCCTAGCTAAACCACCGATCCAACACGGCAGCAGCCGCCTCGACCGCCACCGGAACTGAGCCTTGAGCCGCCTCAGATAGCCCCACCCGCAAGTCGATGTCGCCCGAAACTATCCCGACGACCTCTACCACTTCGGGTTCCCGCCCGATCAACCGGCACGAAGTCAAGATGTCGATCAAACCCACCTGGTGCGGAGAAACTTTCATAGACAGCAGCCGCGGCACATGGTCGCCAGTGAAGTGCAGCACCTGACCGGGCACTCGCGCACCGGTTCCCAGGCTGGTTGCTGTGCCGCCGCCCTCGCCCGGGGCGATGGAATCCAGAATCAACAGGTGGTGCGCGTCTTGCACCACCGGGACCAGCTCCATGCCCCCGATGCCGCCTTCAACGAAAGCCAGCTCCCCGGCCGCGACGCGCGCCTGCCATGCGGGCCGCGACTCCAGCAGCGCATAGAGCCCGCCCAAGATATTCACCCCGATCCCGTCGTCTCCCATGATGGGGTTGCCCACCCCCTAGCACGGTGAAGGGCGCGCCCTCATAAAAAATGCCGCTGCCGTCGCGCGGCAGAAAAGCTACTGTTTCTTGGTTTTCCATCATTTTCGTCGGTTCGAGGTCGGGGGTTTGGGGTTTCGGTTCGAGGTCGCCGCGGCGTTTCTCGGCTCCAGTTCCGGTGTTCGGTGCCCGGTCCAAGGCGTCCAGCCTTCCCCTACCTTACAGCTCCGGGGCGTCGACGGGCCGCGAACCGCGCCGCAGGTACACCCCGCCGTTGATCATCGAAGAGACCCCCTCCGTGGCGCTCCATCGAATCCGCGCGGAAAGCCAGATAGATGTGGCCAATCACGAAGACGATGAAGAGGTACATGATGATGGCGTGGACCAGACGCATATTCGGAATCCCGATCCAGTCATTCGGCAGCGTGATGAAGGCCCAGATGGGGGATTCTTCTTTGTGCGGCAGGGCATAGAGCGACAACCCCACCAGCATTTGCACCGCGCCCAGAGCGTAAATCCCGGTATAGGCCATCTGCTGCAGCGGGTTGTGCGCCACATATAGCGGGCCTTCTTTTTCCAGGAACAGATAGTGCTTGATCACCAGCCACAGATTGCGCCAGTCCTGTTTGGTCTTGAAAGGCCAAAAGATGGACCAGCGCATGTAGCGGTCCTTGGACACGAAGGCGATGACGACGCGCACCGCCCCCACCGCGATCCAGCAGAACCCGGCGGTGAAGTGGATAAAGCGAATCCACCCCATCAACCAGCCCGGCTCGACCCCGCGGAAGAAGGAATCCCCAAAGAACGGGTCCATGATGTAGTACCCGGTCGCGCACAGCGTCACGATCAGCAAAACGTTGAGCCAGTGCAGGAAACGCAGCCCCGCGCCCCACACCTTCAGCCGCACCCAGTCATCCGAAGTCGGCGTCAGGTCCTCGCCCACCAGACCGGTACCGGTGGGGCGGACGTTGATGAAGCCTTCCAACTGGAAGGGGCTGAGTTCCCCGTTTTCCCCCACGGTCGCTGAGGCAATCCCCAGGCAGCGGTACCCCCGCGCCCCCGCGGCTTGCGCGTTGCGCCGCACCACCGAGCGAATCTCGTGCTTGGGTTCGGCCACGTTGATGATTGATTCCAGGTCGCCGCGCGCAATCACCATAGTCTTTTCTTCGCCGTACTTCGTGGTTTTGAAGCCACTGATGCGCGCCAGTGAATACTTGCGTTCCCGCGCTGGGTCGACCTGGTCCGCCGGCACCGTGGTGTTCGGCGCTCCGTGCTTGAACTGGTACTTCAAGGCGTGCTTCATCGCCACGTCTACCGGGTCCGTCGAGCCTTCGGGCGCCACCGCCGCCATCGTCAGCAGACGTCGCATCGACAGTTCCCCGCAGCTAAAACCGCCCCCAACTTCGATGGTTCCCTGTGGTTTTTCCCCCGCGCTAAAGAACTGCACCTGGTTCTTCAGGTCCCTCACGTCGCGCTGGGTGGTCGAGGTTTGGGTGGGCGCGTTTTGGGGTTCCCCGCCGAGGTCCGCCGCCTGCGTGGGTGGGGGTGGTGTCGTTCCCCCGCCGAGGTCCGCGTCTTGCGGTTGCGGCGATTCCGCCCGGTGTTGCGGCGGTGGTGTCGGTTCAGAGTCCCTGGCCGCGAAGGGAGTTTCGTGGCTCATGACGTGCTCACCTCGGTCAGCAAGTTCCCGTCGGGATCCAAGATGTGCACCCCACAAGACATGCACGGATCATAGGAATGAATGGTACGCAGCGGCTCCAAGGGCTCCTTGGGGTTGACCAGCGGGTGTTCCCCACTGCCCTGCAAGGATTCCTCGTAGATGCCGGTCTGTCCCTTGGCGTCACGCCCACCGGCCAGCCAAGTCGTAGGCACCACCTGCTGGTAGTTCGCCACTTTCCCATCCTTGATGGTAACCCAGTGCGACAGGTTTCCGCGCGCCACCTCTACCAGGGAATATCCCTGGCATTCCTCGGGCCAGCTGGAGGGTTCCCACTTCGAGGCATCGAAAACATCGGTGTTCCCGTCCTGAATGCACTTCACCAACGAGTTATAGTCCTCCATCAACAGATCCGCCGATACCACGGCCTCGGCGCAGCGCGCAAAAGTCCGCCCCATCGTCGAGTTAATCTGCTCTACCGTGATCCCCAGCTTTTTCGCCGCTTGGTTCACTAGCTTCACCGTGGGTTCATATCCCTGCGCCAGGGCGACCATCAGCCGCGCCTGGGGGCCAACCTGCATGGGTTTGCCGTCGTAACGCGGGGCCTTCGACCAGGTGTACTTGCCGTCCTCGGCCCCCGCCAACCACTTAAAGGGCGGGGTGGGGCCGGTGTAGTTCACTTCGGTCACTCCCACCGAGGGGTGCAGGCCCTTGTCGTCGCCTTCGGGATAGCTGTACCACGCCGAGGAAATGTGCTCCTCGATCTTCTTCGGGTCGAAAGCCTGCATCCCCTTTAAATCATTGTTGAAAATCACGCCGGGCTTGATGACAGCGTGGGTGTCGCGGGCCCGGGCCTGGGCCGGATCCCCGCCGTACATAGACCCCGCCAGGCCCACCGCCAAATAGTTCGGGTGCGTGGCACCGATGTTGAAGTAATCCTTGTACACTCCCGCAATCGCCAAAACATCAGGGTAATAGCAGTCGTTGACGAACTCGATGGTTTCTTGAATCCAGGTCTTGACCTGGTCCAGCTGCACCTGGTTGATGGATTCGGAAGAGTTCGGATCAATCGAACAAGCCATCCCGCCCACCAGGAAGTTCGGGTGGGGGTTCTTGCCACCGAAAACTGTGTTGACGCGAATAATAGAACGCTGGAATTCCAAGGCGTCCAGATAGTGCGCGACCGCCATCAGGTCCGCCTCGGGGGGCAGCCGATAGTCGGGGTGATCCCAGTACCCTCCGGTGAAAACCGATAGCTGCCCTGATTCCAGCACGCCGACCAGGGTGTCGTGCACCTCGGTGAAGCGCTTGAGGTTGTTACCCCGCCACTTCGACCCGATCGAGTTGGCGAAATCCAGGGCTTTGCGCGGGTCGGCCTTCGCCGCGTTCGCCACGTTGACGAAGTCCAGGGCGTGGAGGTGATAAAAGTGAATCACGTGGTCTTGGATTTCTTGGGACCCCAGCACCAGGTGGCGAATCAGTTTCGCTGCCTCGGGTACCTGCGAACCGATCGCGTTTTCTACTGCCAGCACCGAGGCGATGGCGTGCACCGAGGTGCAGACTCCGCAGGTGCGCTGCACGAAGGCCCACACATCGCGCGGGTCGCGGTCGCGCACAATCAGCTCCAAACCGCGGAACTGGGTCGACACCGACCAGACCTTTTTGATCTTTTCCGCATCGGTTTCCATCTCGATGCGCAGGTGACCCTCGATACGGGTCAAGGGGTCGATAACAACTTGTTCTGCCATATTCTCTAGGCCTCACTCTTGGGGTCGGTGGTGTCGGTGGTCGAGGTAGTTGCGGTGGCGGTCCCGGTCGAGGCCGCTGGGGTGGCGGTCCCGGTCGAGGCCGCTGGGGTGGCGGTGGCGGGGAGGTTTCGACTTTGTCGCCGAAGGCCGCCATTGGGGGAGTTCGCGGTGGCTTTGCGGTCGGCCGCGGCCTTCACCGCGGTGACACCGGCGTGGGCGGCCACACCCGCCACCACCAAACCGGTCAAACCCAAACCAACTTTCTCCGCGGTGACCTCGATCCCGAAACCGGGGATATTGGGCAACTTGTCATAGAAAGGTGTGAAGCGATCATAGAAGTGCTTTTCAGTACACCCAATACAGGGGTGACCTGCACCGATGGGCCAGCCAGACTTTAGGTTCCACTGCAGAATCGGGCAGGGGCTAAAGGTCGAAGGGCCCTTGCACCCCACGTCATAGAGGCACCAGCCGTCGCGCGCCCCGGCATCGTCGAAGGTCCGCACGTACTGGCCGGCGTCGAAGTGGGCGCGTCGGGGGCAAGAGTCGTGGATGCGCTGACCGTAGGCAAACAGGGGCCGCCCCTCGGAATCCAGCTCGGGGGCTTCGCCGTGCGTCAAGATATAAGCCAGGGAAGCTGTGATAACTTCACCAATCGGCGGGCATCCCGCAACATTGATAACCGGCTTGTCTTTGATGATTTCGTCCACGCCCACAGCTCCGGTGGGGTTGGGTCGGGCGGCCTGTACCGAACCGTAAACCGCGCAGGCTCCCACCGCCAGAATCATGGTGGCGTTCTCGGCGGATTCGCGCAGCACGTCCTCGGCGGAACGCCCCCCGATGGTGCAGTAGATACCGTTATCCTTCATGGGCACCGAGCCGTTCACCACCAAGATATGCGGCTGGGCGTTGGTGTCGGCCAGGGCTTTTTCGGCAGCCTCGCCGGCGGCGGCCATAATCAACTCGTTGTAGTTGACGCTCAGCAGATTCAGCACCACCTCTTCGACGGTGGTGCCTCCGGAGCGCAGCACGGATTCCATACACCCGGTGCATTCCTGCAGCTGGAGCCAAACCACATTGGGTTTCTGCACCTCTCCCAGGGCTTTTGCGATGGACTGCGCCGCCTTCTGTGCGGGAGCCGCATTCGCCAGCGCCGGAGTACCGACCGCATAGATTGCGGCCAGACCCGAACAGAACTTCATAAAATCACGCCGTGAAACTCCTGCTTTGGCGATATTTTCAGCCAGGGTGCCGGCCTGCCACGGTTGCACGTTGTAGGTCACTTCGTCATGTCCTTCTTTGTCGGAGGGAGGGTCAAAAAGCCGTATTTAGGCTACTACTTAGTTCCTCTCAGCGGGGCTGGTCCAGACAGTTTCACCGGAGATCACGGATAGCAAATCCCGTAAACCGGGGAAAATCTTTTCCCCGGTTGAGATTTTCCACACCGGAAAATTAGACTATCACCTAAGCAGGCCTTTAAGTATTAAGGAAACGCTTCAATGACAGAAATCAAGCTAAATCTTGACGACACCTTGGGTGACTCCCTCCAGACTGCCCTGCAGGCAGCTGATGCGACTTTTCGTTATGACCCCGCCGAGGTCTGTATCACCTGCTCCGACGAGGGCCGTCCCGTGGTGGTGAGGGAGGTCCTCGAAGACGGGGTTACCGCCCTGACCTCCAGTTTCCGGGGCGAGGAAAGGGTGGACGTTTCTTTGGTAGGTCCCGTCAGTGCGGGGGACGAGGTGCTGGTTCACGCTGGCATGGCGATTGCAAAAGTGAAAGGCTAGGAACATGACTCATGAAGCAGATGAAGCACGCAGCGTCGGTCGGGCCCCCGCCAACGAAGCCCAGGTTTTGCAACGCATCGAAAAGGTCCGCCAGTTCGGTGACAAACTCAAAGACGAATACGTCACCCTGGCTCACGGTGCGGGAGGTAAAGCCAGCGCCCAGCTGGTAGAGCAAGTTTTTGTGCGCGGCTATGGCAACCGGACTTTGAACCAGATGACCGACGCGGGAGTGATGGAGCTGGGGGATTTGGTGGCGCAGGCCGGCGCCCAACTGGAACCAGGGGCACACCTGGCTTTCTCTACCGACTCCTACGTGGTGAACCCGATTTTCTTCCCCGGTGGCTCTATCGGTGATTTGGCGGTGAACGGAACGGTGAATGACCTCTCGGTTTCCGGCGCGGTTCCTTTGCGCTCTCCGCGGCTTTCGTCATCGAAGAAGGCCTGGAGATCGAGGTGTTGCGGCGCATCGTCGCGGATATGCACGACGCGGCAGACCGAGCCGGGGTGCGAATCGTCACCGGAGACACCAAGGTGGTTCCCAAAGGTGCGGCTGACAAGGTATTTATCACCACCGCGGGGGTCGGGATTGTCCCGGCACGGGTACAGCTCAGCGCGGCTTCGGTCCAGGTCGGGGACCAGATTCTCGTCTCCGGCCCCATTGCCGATCATGGCATGGCGGTGATGTTGGCGCGCGGAGACTTGAATATCGACGCTCCCATCGAAACCGACTCCAAACCGGTAAACGCCCTGACTAAAGCGCTTTTAGAGGCCGCCCCCCAGACCCGCTGGATGCGCGACGCGACTCGCGGTGGCTTGGGTACCGTGCTGAATGAATTGGCCCGCGCCACCGATAAAGGAGTGGCGGTTTACGACACCAAGCTGGTGGTGCACGAGATGACTCGCGGGGCTTGCGACATCTTGGGTATCGATCCGCTTTACGTAGCCAATGAAGGCATGTTCGTCGCCGTGGTGCCCACCGAACAAGCCCAGGACGCGCTGGCCGCCATCCGCCAGCTCCCCGGGGGCGAAGACGCCGCCCTCGTCGGGAAAATAGTGGCAGAACCACGCAACGCGGTGGTGCTGGTCACGGGATTCGGCGGCACCAGGCTGGTGGATATGTTGGTCGGAGACCCGCTGCCGCGAATCTGCTGAGCAAGCAGGGGTGCCGAAAGGGTAAAATAGCTGGTGCCGGATTGAAAAAGGAGGAGTCATGTGTTTGGGAGTCCCCGCACAGATCGTTGATTTCGCAAAGGCGGCGCAGAACATCGCCACGGTATCTATCTCGGGTGTAAACCGCGAGATCTCAGTGGATTTGATGCTGGACGAGCCCCTGGAAGTGGGGGACTGGGTGCTGGTGCACGTCGGTTTCGCTCTGGCGAAGATCGACGCGGATGAGCCGCCGCCACCCTGGACCAGATAAAACGCCTGGGTGGAAATACCTTCGAGGATGAATTAGACTCTTTTACTACCTCTTCAATTAGTTGATTTTATTTAGCGCAGAAAAATATGAAGTACGTTGATGAATTCCGCGATCCCGTCGCGGCCCAAGCCTTGCTGAAAAAGATTGAAAAACTTTCGGAAAAATTAGATAAACCTTTGGCATTTATGGAGGTTTGTGGGGGGCACACTCACACTATCTATCGCCACGGTTTGGAACACCTCTTACCTAAGAGCGTCGAGTTCATTCACGGACCGGGTTGTCCGGTTTGCGTGATTCCGCTGGGGAGAGTCGACGATGCGTTGTGGTTGGCGAATCGTCCTGGCGTGATTTTCACTACTTTTGGCGACATGATGCGGGTCCCCGGAACCGAGGGTTCGCTGCAGCAAGCCAAAGCCCGGGGTTGCGACGTGCGTTTCGTGTATTCGCCCCTGGATGCCTTGCAGATTGCTCGGGAAAACCCCGATCGCGAAGTCGTGTTCTTTGCGGTGGGTTTCGAAACCACTGCTCCTTCTACGGCGGTGGCGTTGGACCGGGCCCAGAAAGAAAATATCCGGAACTTCTCTATATTCTGTAACCACGTCCGCATCGAGCCGCCTCTGCGCGCCATTATGGCTTTGGACCAGGGACGCATCAGCGGGTTCATCGGCCCCGGCCACGTCGCCACCATCGTAGGTTCAAAGGCCTTTGACTTTATTCCCCGCGACTATGGATTGCCGGTGGTGGTTACCGGTTTCGAACCTCTGGATATCTTGCAGGCCGTCGAGATGCTGCTGGAACAGTATGTTTCCGGCGACGTTGCCGCCGGTCAGGCTCGGGTTGAAAATCAATATGCCCGGGTGGTGTTAGAAGAAGGCAATGCCGCGGCACTGGCTTTGATGGACCGCGTCTTTGTGCAACGCGATACTTTCGAGTGGCGCGGCCTGGGATTCATTGAGCACTCCGGTTTGGGGATCGCGCCGGACTATGAAAGATTCGATGCCGAGAAACGCTTTAACCTGCCGAATCTGCGCGTGGCGGACCCGCCGGCTTGCGAATGCGGGTCGGTGTTGACCGGTTCGCTCAAACCCTGGCAGTGCAGTGTTTTCGGCACCGCCTGCACCCCGGCGAATCCCGTGGGTACCTGCATGGTCTCTCCCGAAGGAGCTTGTGCGGCCTACTACAACTTCGGTCGCGTCGACCCCGCCCTGGCCGCCGCCCTCGTCTAGCGAACTTCACCGGGAAGTGAAAACCGGACCTCGAACGGGGAACCAAACCGCAACCACCCGGCATATACCGCGGTGCGAACCTCGAACCGGGGCCGAAACCCTACTTACCGCCGTCTTTTGTCGGCACCCAGTCGCGCCCCACCGTGCGCACATCACCGGCGACGATAGTCAAGTCATTGACGATGTTCGAGCCGGAAATCATGCCTTTGGCTACCGGGACCAGTTTCTTTGCTAGGGCGACGCGCACCAGCGGAATCATCAGCTCGGCGGGTTCGGCGGGGACGAAACCGACGCGGGTTTTTTTATTCAGATACGCGGATAATCCGCCGTTTTCCTCGACCATGATCAAGGCCAGCGGCACCGTTTTGCCCGTCGAGATGAAGGGGCGCAGGGCTTCGAGGTGAGCGTCCACGCCCTCCAGTCTGATTTCTTCGCCGGGAGGCAGGGATGGTGAAGGCCTTTTTCGGGAAGAAATTCACCGGGCCGACGCTGCCTACCGGCGGCAGCGACAGCGTGACGCGGTTCGCCAGGCGGGACTTGGTGCGCTGGGCCCACAGGTGCGCGGGTACCACCAAGTTCAGCTCCTGGGAGTCCAGACCGTTCATCTCCACCACGTACTTACCGGCGGTTTCGCGGTCCAGACGCCCCACAAAGTAGCCGCGAATCCAGACACACACCGAGGCGTAATCCTCGGGATAGTGGCGGTCGCGCACCAGATAGGCCCAGTCGTCGTATTCGGCGCCGTTGATGTCTTCGACGTTGAAACCGGTGAAGAGGGCCTCGAAGGTTTCCTGCAGTTCCAGGGAGTCTTCGATGGTGGCGTGGGTGATGGGTGCCTCCCAGCCGGCGAAGCTGTCGGGGTAGGGGCGCGGCGGACCCGCCGGGGTGTGCTTCGATCCGAAAAGTCCCATGATGCTGCCTTTCTGTGGGGGTGCGGATGGGTTGCTGGGTCTGGCCGTGGCCGGTAGGCTGGGGCCGGAAACAAGCGCCGTACTTTTCCAGGATAGCTGTTCGGTCGTTATTCCTTGGGGGATTTCACGTGGCGCTTCGCGTAAGCCGCCGAATCCAGTTCGGTCCCCGCTGGGGCCGAAGCCGGCGAGGCCTGCTCCAGGTTCGTGCCGCGCAGGTTCGAAATCCCGCGCATCAGGTGGTAAATCACGATGGCGGCCGCCGAACCCAAGGCGATGCCTTCGAAAGTGACCTCGCCCAGAGTCAAGGTGTAGTTCGCAATCGCCAGCACCATCGAAACCGCGGCTGTATTCAGATTCACCGGGTCGCTGAAGTCCACCTGGTTCTGTACCCAGATACGCACCCCCAGCATCCCGATCATGCCATACAGAATTGTGGCGGCACCGCCCAAAACCCCGGGCGGAATCGTGGCGATGGCCTCGCCGAACTTCGGCATCAGCGACAGGCACAGCGCCCCAATTGCCGCCACGATATAAGCCACCGTGGAATACACGCGAGTCGCCGCCATCACGCCGATGTTTTCGGCGTAAGTCGTGGTGCCCGAACCGCCGCCGGAGCCTGCCAGCATGGTAGAGAGGCCGTCTGCAATCAAGGCGCGACCGCTCAAGTCGTCCAGGTCCTGGCCGGTCATCGCGGCCACGGATTTTACGTGCCCGATATTCTCGGCCACCAGCACCAGCACCACCGGCAGGAACAACCCCAACAGCGTCGGGTCAAAAGCCGGGGCGTGGAACTGGGGCAGCCCCACCCAGTCGGCTTTCTCGATGGCGTCGAACTTGACTTCGCCGCGGATGATGGCTGTGACGTAGCCCATCAGCACGCCGATCAAGATAGAGAGTCGCCCAATGATCCCTTTGAACAGCACCGTCACCAGCAGCACCGTCACTATGGTGACGGTGGCGGTGACGGGAGCTTGCTTGACGTTGTTCCACGCGGCGGGAGCCAGGTTGAAACCAATCAGCGACACGATGGCGCCGGTCACCATGGGTGGCATGATGCGGTCGATCCACCCCGCGCCGGCCCAATGCACAATTAGGCCCACCACCAGCAGCAGCGTACCAGCCGAGATCACCCCGCCTTGGGCCAGCGCCATCTTCGCCGGGTCCAGCGGTGCCCCGCCACCGGCGACATAGCCCGTCACCGCTCCGATCGGGGCAATCAGCGCGAAGGAAGACCCCAGGTAGGAAGGCAGGCGTCCCGCCGTGATGAGGATAAAGAGCAGCGTGCCGATCCCCGTAAAGAACAGCGTGGTCGCCGGAGAAAATCCGGTCAGCAGCGGCACCAGGAAAGTCGCGCCGAACATGGCGACGATGTGTTGCGAGCCAATCCCGATGGTGCGCGGCCAAGACAGGCGCTCTTGGGGCTGCACCACTTCACCAGGCCCGATGGACTTGCCATCGCCGTGCAGTTTCCAAGTGAAAGGTCCGGTTTTGTCGGGGTTTCCGGGGTTTCTGGGGTTTCTGGGTTTGCCCTCGGCGAGGTCCGGGCTGGGGTTTTGGGCTTGGTTGGGGTTGGTGGGTGCGGAGTTCTCTCTCACGCCTTGCTCCTCTCCAGAGGTGATGTCTTGGCTCAAATCTATTACGCAGGATGGTCAGAGTCTAATATGGGTACTTTGCGTTGTGGCCACGGAGTTTCGCGCGGGTGGGGGATGGGTTGCTTGAGGAGGAGGCGCTTTGGTTTCGGGGCGAGTGGAGTTTGGCGTGGGGGTGAGTGCGGTTCAGCTGGAGGTCGTTGTGGTTGGATCGGTCGTATTCTCGTTTCGATTGAGCTTTGATGAGGCGGGGTGGCGGATTTCTCGATAGGCTTTCCCTATGGCAGATGTCTATGTATCCGATTTCCCGGGGATCAGCAAGGTCCTTGCAGAGACGGTGTTTTCCGGCCCCGGATACCACGCCCCGAAACAACAAACCCCAGGTCTCTACGTATCCCTGTTCGTGGCGTCCTTGATTTCCTTCGTCTTACCGCCCTTTTCCTCTTTGATCGCCGTGGTGGTTTTCCCGCTTTCCCTGGTGAATTACCGACGTCTGCGCCGACACGGTGTTTCCCGCCCAGGTCAAGCTTTCCTACGCGCCGCACTGGGGCTTTCAGGTTTGTCTCTGGCTTGGGGCTTCGTCTGGTTCCTTCCCATTATCATGTTCTCTGTCTAGCGAACCCCTCTAACTCCTCCCAAGGTGTTGGGCAGGTGGTGCCGCATCTCAGTTCTCCTAACGCGTTAGGAACGCGACAGCCCTCACCAGGCTCACAACCCTCACCAGGACGGCCCGCTACAACTCCTCGCCCTGGTCAGGAATCTCCGAGGACAGCATCCTACGTATCTGGAATTTTTGAATCCAAGTCGTCCAGAAGATGCCGCATGCAGTGGTGGCTATAAAGGCCCCGATGGCCAGCCAGGGTTGCGGCGCCACGGAACGCGCCACGATGACGGCCGAAAGCAAACCGATCGGCATGAAACCGCCCAGCCAAATCGCCTTGTACCCGGTGGGATCATAGAAACGCCCCGAACCGATACGACTGGCGAAAGAGTACGTGAACATCAGCACCACCGTCATCATGCCGCCGAAGGCCAGCAGGGACAGGAAGCCGTTCAACGCCGAAACCGCCGCCCCACAGACCCCGCCAAACAGCGCGATAGCCCAGCGCACCCAACGCGGCACCGCCACGATACGCGCCAAAACCTGGCGAGCATGTTCGGGGTCATGGATGGACTCCATAATCAAGGCAATCTCGTAACCCGTGTAGTAAGAAGGGTGTTCACGCGTGATGTAGGGGATGGGATAGCGCTCATCCGGTTCCGGCACCGTGCCCACTGCCAGGCCGACCGCGCGGAACTGCAGCCCGTCAGAATCCTCCAGCTCCTTGGGCGAAGCAATGGTTGCCGCCGCCAGGTGTGAAACCGGCTGACTCAAAAGTTCCTTGAAAGACGGCGCTGCATTGGGATCGCCAGGCAAAGAAATATTGGGCAAAGAAATATTGTTCAGCAACCCGTCGCGGCCTCCGCCAGCATTCGCGGCGTTCCGGGCGTTTTCCTCGCGCCGCTTTTTGCGCGATGACCGGGTCGGAGTCGGGGTAAAGAGCCCAGGCATGTTGAAAGGAACGCGGGTGCGCAAATCCGCCAAATCCGGATGCTTATATTCGTCATCTGCCACAATCTGGCGCGGATCTTGAGCCTGCGGTGCGCGCGGAGCCTGTCCGTATCCCGGCAACGCAGTCGCCCCGGTGGGAGGATTCGTCAGCTGCACCGGCAGCTGCACGGCCTGGGTATGATCAGGATAGACCGGGTATCCGTGCCCGGGGCGAGGCGCCTGCGGATTCACCGGCGGCGCTCCGGGTATGTTGTTGCCCCCGGGGTTATTCACGGGAACGCTCGGACCAGTCATCGACTGCTACCTTCCTCCAGATTCCAAAATGCATATAATTCTTCAGATATTCTACCTATTCGGCACGGTGCTTGGACACTTAAACTCGATTTTCTCAGTTTTCGCCCGGGTCGAGGTCGTCGCGATAGTTCCCGGGTCGAGGTGCGGTGGTTACGGTCTGGGTCGAGGCCGTCGCGGTAGTTCTCGGGGAAAGCGAAAGACGGGGTCCCGTTTCCGGGACCCCGTTGCTGTGCCCGAGGGGGGAGTTGAACCCCCACCCACGAAAGTGGACACGGACCTGAACCGTGCGCGTCTACCAATTCCGCCACCCGGGCTAGGTGGTGCTGTTGAAGAATCAATGCCCTGAAAGGATACCGGATAAAAAGCGTCCAGGGCAAATTCGCTTGCCACCGCGGAAAACCCCGCCATCTGGCCCGTGCATCCCAACCGGCAGGGGCGGAAGTCCTCGCTCTGCAACATGTTCTGAATCTGAGATAGATTTAGCCATCTGTTGATTATTCGCTATTCTGGACTGTGCAACTACCCGGAAAGGTCTAGATATGAACAAAATTCTCTCTCGTGCATTGGCCCTCGCAGGTACTGGCGCTCTGGCGCTTTCCCTGGCGGCATGTGGCGGTTCCTCGGCAGATGCGAACGCAGGCTCTGACGGGAAAATCAAGGTCGGAGCTTCCCCCGTTCCGCACGCCAAAATCCTCAACTACCTGATTGACTCCGGCGAAGCCAAAAAGGCTGGTCTGGACATCGAAGTGGTGGAATTCACCGACTACGTAAAGCCCAACGAGGCTCTGAACAGCGGCGAGCTGGAAGCTAACTACTACCAGACCGTGCCCTACTTGGAAAAGGAATCCGCCAGCCGCGGTTACAAGTTTGAAGCCGGTAAAGGTATCCACCTCGAACCGCTGGCAATCTACTCCGACAAGCACAAGTCCTTGGACGAACTGAAGGACGGCGCCACTATCGCAGTGATTTCCGATCCCACCAACCAGGGTCGCGCCCTGAAGCTGTTGGGTGACGCCGGCCTGGTGAAGGTCACTGACTCTGACCAGACTGTAGCTACCGTAAAGTCCGACCCTAAAATGAATCCTCGTGGTTTCCAGTTCCACGAAGTTGAAGGCCCGGCTCTGGCCGCCAGCCTTCCCGACGTGGACATTGCGGTGATTAACGGTAACTTTGCCCAGGAAGCCGGACTGAAGCCCTCCGAATCCCTAAAGATTGAATCCGCGGAAAACAATCCCTCCGTGAACGTGCTGGTGTGGCGCGCCGGTGAAAAGGGCGAGGACGTCACCAAGCTGGAGAAGCTGCTCCACTCCGACGCGGTAAAGAAGTTCATCAAGGAAAACTGGCCGGATGGCTCGGTTATCCCGGCCTTCTAATCGCCGAATAAACCTCTGAAAACTTCATAACAAGTGCTAAGGCCCGGTCAAAAACCGGGCCTTAGCATTCTCTATTTCGAATCCTTCGTCGAGCGCACCCAACCTTGGCTATCACACCCGCGATCCGGCCTCGGTCAACGTAAAAACCGCAATATAAAGGCGAAAATCAACCCATGGTTCTCGACCCGGTCAACTATAAAACCGCAACCGAAAGCCGAAAACCGCCGACGTCCTCGACGGGGGAACCCTAACCGACGATGCCGTAGAGCCGGTCACCCGCGTCACCCAGGCCGGGAACGATGTAGGCGTCCTCGTTCAGGCGTTCATCCACGCCGGCCACCACGATACTGACGTCGGCGCGCTCCCCGACGGCCTCGGTCACCGCCTGAATCCCTTCTGGCGCTGCCAAAAGACAGGTGCAGGTGACGTCGCTGGCGCCGCGCTCCAACACATAGTTGATCGCGGCGACCAAGGTCCCGCCGGTGGCCAACATCGGGTCAATCAGGAAGACCTGGCGACCCGAGAGGTCTTGGGGCAGGCGGTTGGCATAGGTCTCGATCGCCAGGGTTTCTTCGTCGCGTTTCATCCCCAAGAATCCGACTTCGGCGTTGGGCAGCAGGCGCGTCATCCCCTCCAGCATCCCCAATCCGGCGCGCAGAATCGGGATGATGATGGGCCGCGGATTGGCCATAGTCAGGCCTGTGGTGGTGGTGATCGGGGTTTCGACTTCGATTTCTTCGACCCGGACATCGCGCGTGGATTCGTAGGCCAGCAGCGTCATCAACTCGTCGACCAGCTGGCGAAACACCGGCGAAGGCGTGTTCTTGTCACGCAGCAGAGTCATTTTGTGGGCAATCAATGGATGGTCAGCGACATGTATATGCATAGTTAAAACTTATCGCGTCGCGGGGCGCGGCGCGGGCAGTCGGGCCGTTAGAGTGAGGACATGACGAATCAGCAGGGGTTTTGGGGGCTGCGCGAGGCCGAAGTGCGGACTTTGGATACGGTTTACGAGTTGGCGGAAAAGGCTGGGCGCGGCGGCGATGTACCGGTCGGGGCGGTGTTGCTGACAGCCGATGGGGTCGTGGCGGGCCTGGGGCTGAATCAGCGTGAAGTTGCGCCTTTCGATCCCACTGCACACGCCGAGATTCTGGCTCTGCGCGAGGCGGCGGGGCGCCTGGGGCGTTGGAATCTGCGCGACTGTACGTTGGTGGTTTCCCTGGAGCCTTGCACGATGTGCGCCGGTGCGATCGTCAACGCGCGGGTGTCGCGCCTGGTTTTCGGGGCCTGGGATGCGAAGGCCGGGGCATGCGGTTCGGTGCGTGACGTGGTGCGTGATCCGCGTCTAAATCACCAGGTCGAGGTCCTCGGTGGGGTGGACCAGTCCCGGTTCGAGGACCAGCTGCGGCGGTTCTTTTCCAGGTTGCGTTAGGCGGTTGCCGCAACTCGCAAAGCTCGTTGCGTCCCGCTGCGTCGCTCGCGCACCCTCACAAGCAAGCTTGTGGGCTGCGCTCGCTCAGTCGCGGTGCGCGTCAACCTACGGTATGACGCGCCGCTGCGTCGCTCGCGCACCCTCACAAGCAAGCTTGTGGGCTGCGCTCGCTCCTGCGGTGCGCGTCAACCCTACGGTATGACGCGCCGCTGCGTCGCTCGCGCACCCTCACAAGCAAGCTTGTGGGCTGCGCTCGCTCCTTGCGGTAGCGGTGGGATTTGAACCCACGGTGGCTGTGACACCACACAGCATTTCGAGTGCTGCACCTTCGGCCGCTCGGACACGCTACCTGGGTAACGGATAAGTTACCATCGGGCCGCTACGGGCCCGGCTCACTAGTCTAACATCACCTGCCCCCGCAGGAAAACCGCACCAACCCCGGAAAACCGCGCCCACGAACCTCGTACAAACCCCACACAAACCCCACACCAACCTCACATTCCCCGCCTCCGCGCCTCGTGCCGTAGCATGGGTATTGCCAACCGCTCACCCCCGAAAAAGGAGCCACCCCAGCCATGACCACCTCTGCCCACCAAGCCCTGGAAATCCCTCCCGCCCGGGCACGCATCCCGGTCCTGGCCGTAATCACCGCCGCCATGGAGTCCGAAGCCGCCCCGATGTGGGACATCGTAAAAGCCGGGGGCAACATAGTGCACCTGGGTGCGAAGGGTGCGTTGCAGTTGCTCCAGGTCGAGGACGCCGTTATCGCCTTGGTCACGACGGGCGTGGGTTTGGTGAATGCGGCTTCGGCTCTGACCGCGGCGCTGACCTATGTCTCCCCGCGTTACATCTTCAGCTGCGGTTCCGCGGGTGGTTTAGACGCGAAAGCCCAGGTAGGAGAGGTCACCGCCGGTACCGAATATCTGTATTCTGGGGCAGATGCGCGACTCTTCGACTATCAACTGGGACAAATCCCGGGCATGCCCGAAACCTTCAAAGCCGACCCCGACCTGCTGGACCGCTTCGGCTCCTTGCCCGCCCAGCTGGGCCCTACCCGCACCCGCGCGGGACTGTTCCTCTCGGCGGATCGTTTCGTGGGGGCCGAAGACGCCCTGGAGCTGCGCGAGACCTTCCCCCAAGCCATCACCACCGACATGGAGTCCACCGCTCTGGCTCACGTCGCGGCGGGGGTCGAGGTTCCCTTCTTGGCGATTCGCGGTATCTCCGATTTGTGCGGTCCCGAGGCCGCCGCGGAGAACTACCAGCGCGCAGGTGACGTTTCACGGCTGTCGTTCTTGGTGGCTTTGACCTTGATTGGTCTGCGCGAACCCGAAGAGATTCTCTAGCGATATCTAGGCAAAGACCTGGTCCCACTCCCCGCGGTGCTCCAGCATCTCTTTCGCGGCTTGCTGGGCACCTTCCAGACTGTGATTCGCCCCCCAACCGCACTGCACCTCATTCGCGGCCGGCACCTCAGTCATGTGAACCACGTCAACTAAGGTTTGTTCTAAAACCGCCATAAATTCTTCCGGTCCCAGCCCCAAAGTCAAGGCATAGAACCCGGTTTGGCACCCCATGGGGGAAAAATCAATCAACTTATCCGTGTGGTTTCGCATATGCTCCGCCACCGAGTGCTCCAGGGAATGCACCGTCGGCATCTCGAGATGGGCGACATTGGGCTGCTTGAACCGCACGTCGTACTTGATGATCTCGTCACCTCCGGGCAGGACCTCGCGGTGCGCAATCCGCACGAAAGGAGCCTTCACCAGGCGGTGATCGAGCTGAAATGACTCTACATTGGTAGCCGCTGTGGGCTTTGCTTCGTGTTCCATGTCTCCAGTGTGACACGACACGCCATCAGACTGCGACACGCCGGGACGCGCACCCAAATTAAAAATCTCTTTTCCCCACCCTGTGGAAAACTACAACGGTGTAACTTTCCCCTAATACCTGCACCCTTACCCTCTTCCACAGTCCTATCCACCGGCCCGGAAAAAGTTATCCACAGGATTTTCCCACCGGAATCTAACCACAACATATTGTGGTGCTAGACCTTGGCGCCCACAAGGTGTAGTGTTTTGAACTCGACAGCCCCTTGAGGGCACCGGTATAATGACAATGCTGTAGTTTCGCCCCTCGGGTCGGGACAACAGCCGGATGGAGTGGCCCTGGTGGCCCCCACCCAGACGAAGACGGGAAGGCACCGAAACGATGAGCATCACTCTTTTTACCAAGCCGAACTGCGTGCAGTGCAACGCGACGAAGTGCGCCATGGACAAGCAAGGCCTCAACTATGACATCGTTGACCTCACTCAAGACCCCGGCGCGCTGGACCGCGTCAAAGAGATGGGATTCATGCAGGCCCCGGTAGTTTTCGCCGGCGAGGACGCTTGGTCGGGTTTCCGCCCCGACAAGATTAAGAATCTGGCCGCTGCCGCGGAAGTCCTCGCTATATAGGTGATGGAACTGATCTTCCAGATCAAACCAAGCACCTGTCCCACCTGATACAACTGATCTCCCGATCAAAACGGTCAAACCCACCAAGCAATCAAACCGACCCACCGATTCGAAAGAAGGCGCGAAAATTGGGGCTGCTGGTTTATTTTTCCTCTGCAACCGAAAACACCAAGCGTTTCGTGGAAAGACTCGGCCTTCCCGTCGCCCGCATCCCCACCCTCCCCACCGAGGCGCCCCTAGAGGTCGACGAAGAATACGTCCTCGTCGTTCCCTCCTACGGGGGTGGAGACACCAAGAAAGCGGTACCTAAACAGGTGATCCGGTTCCTGAATAACGAACACAACCGCAGCCTGTGCCGCGGCGTCATCTCTTCGGGAAACATGAACTTCGGGACGGCCTACTGCATCGCGGGATACGTCATCTCGCAAAAGCTCGGCGTCCCGCTGCTCTATAAATACGAACTGCTGGGAACCCCGCAGGACGTCGAAAACGTACGCAAAGGATTGGAAGAATTTTGGGCAACAACATCCCCCAGCCTGCAGCCAGCCTGAACGCTGCAGCCACTCTGACCGACACCGACGTGGCCGAGATGCTGACGCCGGAACACGACTATCACGCGCTGAATGCCAAGCTGAACCTCTATGACGCCGCGGGACGGATCCAGTTCGACGCCGACCGCGCGGCGGTGCGCCAGTACTTCCTCCAGCACGTCAACCAAAACACCGTGTTCTTCCACGACCTGAAGGAAACTCGACTACCTAATAGAGGAAGGCTACTACGAGAAACACGTCCTGGACCAGTACTCTTTCCCCTTCGTAAAGTCGCTCTTCCAGCAGGCCTACGCCCACAAGTTCCGTTTCCCCACCTTCCTGGGGGCTTTCAAGTACTACACCTCCTATACCTTGAAGACTTTCGACGGAAAGCGCTACCTGGAACGCTACGAAGACCGCGTGTGCATGGTGGCGCTCTATCTGGCTCGCGGCGACGAACAGCTGGCGCGCGACCTGGTGGATGAAATCATCACGGGCCGTTTCCAGCCCGCCACCCCGACTTTCCTCAACGCTGGCAAGGCGGCGCGCGGGGAAATGGTGTCTTGCTTCCTGGTGCGCATCGAAGACAATATGGAGTCCATCGCGCGGGGTATCAACTCGGCCCTCCAGCTATCCAAGCGCGGCGGCGGGGTGGCGCTGCTGCTGACGAATCTGCGTGAATCGGGCGCCCCCATCAAAAAGATCGAGAACCAGTCCTCGGGTGTGGTTCCGGTGATGAAGCTGCTGGAAGATTCCTTCAGCTACGCCAACCAGTTGGGGGCCCGCCAGGGGGCGGGCGCGGTCTACCTCAACGCCCACCACCCCGACATCATGCAGTTCCTCGACACGAAACGCGAAAACGCGGACGAAAAGATCCGCATCAAGACCCTGTCGCTGGGCGTGATGATCCCCGACATCACCTTCGAACTGGCCAAGCGCAACGAAGACATGTACCTCTTCAGCCCCTACGACGTCGAGCGCGTCTACGGGGTGCCTTTCAGTGACATCTCGGTTACCGAGAAATACCGCGAGATGGTGAATAACCCCGCCATCAAGAAAAAGAAAATCAAAGCCCGAAAGTTCTTCCAGACTCTGGCCGAAATCCAGTTCGAATCGGGCTACCCCTACATCGTTTTCGAAGACACCGTGAACCGCGCCAATCCCATCGACGGGCGTATCATCATGTCGAATCTGTGCTCCGAAATCCTCCAGGTATCCGAACCCTCAACTTTCAACGAGGACCTGACCTACAGCCACATCGGCAAGGATATTTCTTGCAACTTAGGTTCGATCAACATCGCCAAAGCCATGGAGTCCCCCGATTTCACCAAAACCATCGACGTCGCCATCCGCGCTTTGACCGCAGTTTCGGACCTGACCTCGATCGATTCAGTGCCTTCCATCAAGCGTGGCAACGACATGTCCCACGCTATCGGCCTGGGCGCAATGAACCTGCACGGTTTCCTGGCGAAATCCGAAATCTTCTACGGCTCGAAAGAGGGCCTGGATTTCACCAACATGTACTTCTACACCACGGTTTTCCACGCGCTGCGCGCCTCGCATGCCTTGGCTAAGGAACGCCACCAGCGCTTTGAGGGTTTCGAGAAATCCAAGTACGCCACCGGGGAATACTTCGAAAAGTACCTCAACCAGGTCTGGGAGCCCGCCACGGACAAGGTCCGCGACCTCTTCAACGCCGCCGGCATCCACATCCCCACCCAGCAGGACTGGCGCGAACTGGCCGAAGCCGTGAAACGCGACGGACTCTATAACCAGAATCTCCAAGCCATCCCCCCCACCGGCTCGATTTCTTACATCAACTATTCGACGTCCTCGATCCACCCCATCGCCTCGAAAATCGAGATCCGCAAAGAGGGCAAAATCGGCCGCGTCTACTACCCGGCCCCCTACATGACCAACGAGAACCTCGAGTACTACCAGGACGCCTACGAAATTGGCTACGAAAAAATCATCGACACCTACGCCGAGGCCACGAAACACGTCGACCAGGGCCTCTCTCTCACCTTGTTCTTCCCCGACACGGTGACCACTCGTGACGTCAACCGCGCCCAAATCTATGCCTGGACCCACGGCATCAAGTCGCTGTACTACATCCGTCTGCGCCAGGCCGCCCTGGAAGGCACGGAAGTAGAGGGTTGCGTCTCCTGCATGCTCTAGGTTCCCCGCCTAGGGTCCGGGTCGAGGTCCGCGCCGTGGTCGAGGTGCGATTCGCGGGTTTCGGTCAGGGTCGGGTTTTCCCCGGCGAGGTCGGGGCGTCCTTTGAGTCGTGAAACTGCGGTTTCGGGGTGGGTTTTATTCAGGTTGCAGCACTTCGGAGACGAGGTATTGCAACAGGACACGCGCGCTACTGGAAGTGGCGGAGGGGCATCCCGCGGCATAGCACAGGTCATCGAAGGTCTGCATGGTCTCCAGGATTTCCGCCTGAGAGGCCTCGTGCTGCATCTCGGCCAGCAGTTCCGCGGCGGCCTCGTAGGGGGCGCTGTGCAAGGCCCATTCGCGGTCACGGAAAGTCAAAGTCATGGCGCAAATCACCAGGCACAGCAAGTTTCCGTGGTTGTCGCCGGTGGTAAAGGCCCGAGCAATCAAGGGCAACATCGGCGCGGGGTGGCGCAGTTGCCGACTGCCCATCAGGGAAATCATGACGCGTTCCTGGTCCAGGGTAATCAACCCGGTCTGCAGTGCCAGGGTAAAGAACACCTTCATCCCGTTACTCAGGCGCGCGGGGTCTACCGGTTCGATACCAGCGGTAATCTCGGGGTCCTCGCAGGCCTGGGAAAACAAAGCGATGTATTGCCCCAGGGTGATTTCCGGGTCGCGGGTATCCAGTTGTTGCAAAAGCCAATGCAGGGGGCGTGACAGATTGGTTTCGGCTTCCTCGACGGCACCGGGTCCCAGGGGCAGGTTCGACAGCTCCAACAGATAGAGTCCCAGTTTCGATCCGGCCTGGAGATGCAGCAGGCGTTCACCCAGCTCGGACAGGGGGAGCTGGGTGACCAGTCGGATCAGATCCATTTCCTCGTCATCCACAGGCTTTCCTTCAGCGTTAGGGTTATGGCTGCTCTTATTCTTACCCTAAACGACACTCGCCCCGAAGTGTGCGTCTTTGGCCCAGATCGGGTTAATCCCCGTATAGACTGTTAAGATGAGAGAGGTATCCCGGCCCATCCATCCGGGAGGAATCCCCAGCTGATTTTAAAAGGAGTGCGCAATGGTTATCGGTTTGCCAAAGGTGGTTCAGGCGATTAACTGGAACGATATCGAAGACGAAAAGGACCTCGAGGTCTGGGACCGCTTGACCGGCAATTTCTGGCTTCCCGAAAAGATCCCGGTTTCTAATGACCTGCCTTCTTGGAAGACCCTGAACCAAGACGAAAAGAACATGACGAACCGGGTTTTTACTGGGCTGACGCTGCTGGACACCATCCAAGGCACCGTCGGGGCGGTTTCGCTGATTCCAGATTCCCGCACCCCGCACGAAGAAGCGGTCTACACCAATATTGCCTTCATGGAGTCAGTGCACGCCAAGTCGTATTCCTCGATTTTCTCTACCTTGCTCTCGAGTGAAGAAATCAAAGAGTCCTTCCGCTGGAGCGAAGAGAACGAGTTCTTGCAAAAGAAAGCCAAGATCGTGCTGGATCACTATCACGGCAATGACCCGGAAAAGCGCAAGGTGGCCTCGACCATGCTGGAGTCCTTCTTGTTCTACAGCGGTTTCTATGCCCCGATGTATTGGTCTTCGCACGCCAAGTTGACCAATACCGCCGACCTGATTCGTTTGATTATCCGAGACGAGGCCGTCCACGGCTATTACATCGGATATAAGTACCAGCTGGCCTGCCGCGAAGCCACCGAGGAGCGCCGTCAGGAACTCAAGGATTACACGATTTCCCTCCTGTTGGATCTTTACGAAAACGAAGAACTCTACACGGAAACACTTTATGATCCGCTCGGCTTGACCGAAGATGTAAAAAAGTTCCTCAAATACAATGCAAATAAAGCCTTGATGAATCTGGGTTACGACGCCATGTTCCCCGCCGAGGACTGCGACGTGAATCCGGCGATCTTGGCTTCACTTTCCCCCGGCGCTGACGAGAACCACGACTTCTTCTCCGGTTCGGGCTCCTCGTATGTGATCGGGGCCGCCGAAGACACCGAAGACGAGGACTGGGACTTCTGACCTGCGCTTTTACTCTCCTTGTGTTACGGTTAAACTGCAGGTAAAGGGGGTTTTGCCCCGACGAAGAATATGCGCATCAGGTGGAGGTCCTAGTTGTCGCGTCAAATAATTCTCTCTCAGGAAGTTGTAGAGGCAGGGTTGTGGTACATCCTTTCCCTGCGCTACGACGAGGAGATTTCGCGTGAACTGCAAAAAACCCCGGTTGACGTGATTGACATGTTGCAGGGGAAGTTCAAACTCAGCTCCAAAATGAAAGAGGACCTGGAAGCAGTGCTGGAAGACGAAGCCAACGTGGTGCGTATCCAGCAGGTCAGCGACCGCCTGGTCGGCGCCGAGAAAAGCCACTATGTGATTCCGCGTCTGGAAGATATCTGGCCCCGCATTGTTTTGGCCCGCAAACGCGCCATAGAGAAACCCGAAACCACCATCCCCGCAGCCATTTACGAGCGGCTGCGCACCAAAGACATCACCGAACGCGGCGTGAACTCCTCGCAGGGGATGGTGCGTTGGCCGCCCACCTGCCAGACCATCACAAAGCGTTGCGGCGGTACCTGGAACCAGGCCTTGGAGAATCTGGGACTGGCGACCTCGAAACGGGGTCGCGCATGCGGATCGCTAAAGTTCAGCGATGAAATCTATCTGAAAGCCGCCCTAGAATTCGTGAATCACTGTCACCTCACAGAGAAATCCACTACTGTCGCCTACTATTCCCAGTGGGTAGCCCGCGAACGCCGGGCCGGTCGAAACTGGCCCTCGGCCGCGGCGCAGCGGCAGATGCGCGGCACCTGGAACCAGGTAATTGAAAAAGCGGAAAAAATCGCCCGCTCCAAAAGACTCGATTAAGCGCTATCATTAATCTGCAGTTTTCCTAAGTAATTAGGCGTATTAAGCGATACATGAGGTATAGCGACCGGATGTCTGGGAGGCAAATAATGATCGGGGTGACAAGAGCAGGGATGCGCATTTTGACGATTTTCGGTGCGTTTGCGCTGGTAGTGGCCCTATCCGTCACTGCGCTGAACGGCACCAGCGCTATCGCCGACCCCGAACAACCCGACCTCGACCAGGTACCGGTTGGCGCAGTGGTGGGTTTCAACCCGGGGATGATCATCAGCGATGAAATCTTTTATAACCCCAACACCATGGACGCTAACTCCATCCAGAACTTCTTGAACCGCGTGGGGGCGAACTGCGTACCGGGAACCGACAACCAAGGCAGCGACCAAGTCACCGTGCCTTGCCTCAAGGACTACGCCCAAGCCACTCCGGACCGCGAAGCCGACGCCTATTGCCGCGCTGCCTACCAAGGGGCGCCGGGCGAAAGCGCCGCCGCGATCCTCGCCAAGGTTTCCCAGGCCTGCGGCGTCAACCCCCCAGGTCCTGATGGTTACACTGCAAAAGGAACAGAGCCTCTTGACGATGTCTGGGGCGAACCTGAAACTGTCGCGCTACCAGAAAGCCATGGGCTATGCCTGCCCCGACACGGCCGAATGTGACAGCAAGTACTTCGGCTTCTTTAACCAGGTGTATTCCGCCGCGCACCGCTTCCAGTACTATCGTCTGCACCCTGAAAAGTTCCGTCACCGCGCCGGGAAAGTCAATGACCTGCTCTATCACCCCAAGCGCAACGACGACGGCCAGACCTACAAGTGTGGCACGGTAAAGGTCTTTATCGCGAACCAAGCCACTGCCGGTCTCTACAACTACACTCCCTACACCCCTAACGCGGCGGCTTTGGCGGCGGGCGGTGGCCTGGGCGACGAATGCTCCAGCTACGGTAACCGCAACTTCTTCCGCTTCTTCACCGCGTGGTTCGGCTCCACCGGTTCCGCCACCGGTTTCCCGGTGCTGCGCCTGGCGGGTTCGACCCGCATCGAAACCGCCGCGGCGATTTCCGCCCGGGCTTATTCCGGTGGTTCACAACGCGCCTACATTGCTCGCTCCGACGGCCCAATCGATTCCCTGGCCGGGGGCTCCCTGACTGACGGGCCGGTGCTGCTGGTCCCGCCCAGCGGTGCGGTTCCCCAAGCGGTGCGCTCCGAACTGAACCGCCTGGGCGCCACCGAGGTCGTTGCCTTGGGAGGACGGGGCGCCATTCCCGACTCCGTTTTGCAAGACGCTGCTCAGGGCCGCCAGACTTCGCGGGTTTTCGGGCCGGACCGCTATTCCACCGCCATCGCGATCGCGAATGTGTCTTTCCCCAACGGTGCCCGGCGGGTCTATATCGCTGACGGCGTGGGAGCGGATCGTTCCGGTTCCCCCGACGCCGTGGTGGGCGGTATCTTGACTGACGGCCCGGTGTTACTCATCGACCCGAATAACCCCGCCAGCTGGGACTTGGTGGCTTCCGCCGTGGAAAAGCTCGACCCCAGACAGGTGGTGGCCTTGGGTGGATCCAGCGTGGTGCCCGACCAGGCTTTGAAACGCATCAGTGCTTCTCGGGCCACGGGCCGCCTGGCCGGAGCGACTCGCTACGACACGGCTGTGGCCATCGCGTCTTACGCTTTCCCCACCGATGCAGGCACTGACCAGAAGGGCAATCCGCTTCCCACCCCGGATAACCGCGTGGTTTACCTGGCTAATGCCACCAACTTCGTAGATGCGCTGGTGGCGGGGGCGCTGCGAGACGGGCCGGTGCTGCTGGTGCCGGGTCGCACCGACCACCTCAGCGACGATACGCACAACTACCTGGCGCACTATCACCCCACCACTCTTTTGCCTCTGGGCGGTGAAGGCGCGGTTTCCTCCGAAACGGTCGAGGCCGCAGCACATTCGGTGCGCGCCGGGAACCTCTAAAAGTCCCGGTTCGAGGTTCGCCGTTTCGGTTGCGCCTAATAGTTCTGCGGTACGCGGCTGCCCCGATGCGTCTGCGTCAAGCTTCGGGTTCCAACACCCAAATCTGGTCGCAGCGATGCTTGGTTCCTTCGATAATCAAGCGATTCGGGTCATCCACGCTTTGGATCCACTGTGCCGCCGCCGCCGCGTCGCGTTTACCCCCTTTGGTGTGACGCTCCATCAGGCGCTCCCTGGTGGTTTCGGCCGGAACATCCAGGTAAATCAGCAGTCAATGGCCTCCCGCGCCATCGCCCACGGCCCGTCTTGGCTGGCTAAATAATTCCCCTCGGTCAACACGGTACCGCCGCACTCTATCCGATGAGCCGCGGCGATGGCCTCGCCCAGGTCGCGGTCGTAACCCGGCGCATACAGCACCGTCGAGGCGTCCTGGGCCCGGTGCAGCGCCATGACGTAACCCACCACGTCGAAACTGGGCGGGGTGCCTTTGGCGTCGCTCAGACTTTCGGTAGCCAGCACCGCGTTGGATTTGTGGAATCCGTCCATGGGTAACAGCCCCGCCAGCAAAGGGCTGGCCCCGGCTGTCTGTCCGGCCAAGAGCCGCGCCAAGAGATCCACCACAAAGGACTTTCCGGCTCCCGGAGGCCCGGTGAAACCCACTACGCGCAAGGGATTCTCGGTTTTCGCGCAGTCGGCTATCTGTTGAGCCAGCTGCTGGCACAACTCCTGGGCGCTGGCTTGAAACACAAGTGGCATGGGCGCTCCTCTAAGGCTGGGCTCAGGGATGAATCCGGCAAAGACCGAGGTGCAGTGCTTCCGAACTCAGATATTGCTGAGTTTTTCGGCCTTTTTTGAGGCATTCCAGGTATTCATCCAAGCTGGCATTGTCCGAATTCAGCATCTGGTTACAGATCTGCAGCTGGTCGGTGGCATCTTGGGGCAGATCGGGCATGTTGCCGACTTCTTTTAGCATAGAAATTATGAAGATGGTGAATATGACGAGGGAGATGACCCACAGCACGGTAATGACCCAACCGGCAATCGCGCCGGCCAGCGCCAAGCCGCGTCCGCTCTGGCCGGTTTTCTTAATCTGAGACAGCGAAACGTGGCCCAAGATGGCGCCGATCGGAGCGGTGATGAAGGTCAAGAGGCCCAGCCCGGAAAGGATGACAGAGACCAGAGCCAGAGTATTGCTGGAGCCAGTTTGTGGCATGTATCCGGGGAATTGTGGTTGACCGGGTTGACCCATCTGGCCCGGCTGTCCGGGCTGTCCGCCGACCCCCGGACCGAAGGGATTGGACGGTTCAGACATATTGGAGCCGAAGCCGGTGTTGTTGCCGGGGTATCCCGGTGAGAAGTTTCCTTGGTTCGAGGGCGTCTGGGGTGTAGGGAGGGTCGAGGGGTTGAAGTTGGGTTGGTTCGAGGCCGGGGGTGGGGTGGGGTTGGAACCCGGCGCTGCGAACGGGTTGGAGTTATTCGGTGTGGTGTTGAAGTTGGGGTCAGGGGTGGTCATATTTCCTCCAATTAGTGATTCTGGCCTTAGTCTATCAGTAACGGTGCGCGGGAAAACATGGGCTAGACTCGATTCGTGAGCCAGAAATCCCACAGCTTCCCGATGTTTTTCCTGGGGATAGCTCTGCTCGGGCTGGGACTGGCTCTGACCTTGTCAACCTGCGCTGGTTTCTTCGGAAACGACGACGCGGACCTCGACCCGGGGTACCTCGCACCCAACGCACCCCACATCGACCTCAGCGACTTCACCGCCGGGAACCTGATTTCAGACCGCGCCATGTTCGACTACCAAAGCATGACGCAGGAACAGATCGCAGCCTTCATCGCGCAGCAAAACGCCGGTTGCCAGGCCGGTCAGGCACCGTGTTTAGCGGACTATGTCGAGGACACCGTCGAGGTTCCCGCCTCGGCTCGCTGCGATGGATACGCGGCCGGGGTGGGAGAGACCGCGGCGCAGATTATCTATAAAACTGCCCAGGCTTGTCGGGTGAATCCGCAGGTGCTGCTGGTATTGCTGCAAAAGGAACAGGGGCTGCTGACTGCCAGTGGGTCCGCGCTGAGTACCCAGCGCTACCTCACCGCCACAGGCTATGGCTGTCCCGACGGCCAGAACTGCGATTCGCAATACTTCGGTTTCGCCACGCAAGTCTATTCTGCCGCCTCGCAGTTCCAGCGCTATCGCCTGGAACCTTGGCTCTTTAGCTATCGCGCCGGGGGTACCTACGACATCGCCTATTCTCCCGACGCGAACTGCGGGTCAGGGACGGTCACCTTGGAAAACCAAGCTACCGCGGGGCTCTATAACTACACTCCCTATCAGCCAGATGACTCCGCCCTGGCCCAGAATCTCGGGCCTTGCTCCAGTTTCGGTAACGCGAACTTCTTTGGGCTGTTCAAAGCCTGGTTCGGCGACCCGCGGCTGTGAACCTCGTGCTTGGGGATTCCCCGGTCAGGCTGGTTTGAAGCTGCGTGTGGTACGACGTGTCAACCGCACTATTACGCGGAAATCAGCGGCAAGAGGATTTTTATCGATACGCGCGGGGCTGACTTTCTGGGCGGTGCCCAGCTGCTGGGCGAACAGCGAGACGCGGTATTCCTCAATCATCCAGCGGGCCTGACGCAGCGCGGCGGCGGATTCCGCCTGGAAAGGCCGGGAATGTAGTGCAGTTTCGGCGCGGCGGTACTGCTGGCGCACCGTCAGTAGCTGCGCGGCGAGCTGGCGGTCCCGGGCGGAATTTTGCCGGGCCTTTTCCCAGCGAATCAGGTCCGCGCGCAAATATCGTTCTAAAGCTGCCAGATTCTGTGGGGGAGTTTCGCTCAAGAACTGGGGATGCAGCAGCGAAGCGATGTGGGCGCGAATCTGGGCGTGTGTCTCGCTCAAGGCCCCACCGGGGTCTTGACCCAGGGCGGCTTGTAGCTGGGCCTGCTGCGCCACGGCGCGCGCCACTGCCTGCAGCGTGAGATACACCTGATCTTCGTAGTGGTCCCGCGCCCACTCCACCGCCTGTTCCAGGTTTTCGGCATCGACTTGGCCGTGCTGGTGGGCATAGTTTTCCAACAGAGCCAAGGCGGCGGCGTGCTGCGCGGCTTCGACCAGCGCGGCGGTGGATTCATAGGGCGAGGCCGCCAGGGAAGCAGCTTCGGCGCCGCGCCACCGGGTAATCACCCGGGTTTCGCTTAGCCGCAGTTGATCCACCACGGCGGCGGCGAAGTTCTGTGGCCGGGCGGCGGCGGCTTTCTGGGCTTCTTGCTGCTTCCACACGCGGGTGCCCGCCCGAGTGCTCTTCACAATCAGGCGGTCGCGCAATGCAGCGAAATCATCGCCCACCCCCAGGACTTTCCCGCCGCGCCCCAGCACCGCAAAGTGGTTCCGCATGGCGTCCTCGACCCCGCTGGCCACCGCCTCCAAGTCGGATGTACCCAGCTCTACGCCGCGCGCCTGTAACACCGCCTGGGCGAAAGCCTGGCTCCAAGGGGGGCGCTCGGTGGGTTCCTGGGCCAGGTATTGACGCATCTGGGGGTGATTTCCTGGACGAGGGCGGCGGCGGGGACGATGCGTCGCCTTACGGTTTTAGGCAGGTGCTTGACCCAAGCCAGGAGTCGATCCTCCAAAGCTCCCGGTACGGGCCACTCTAAACCGCCAGCCTCAATCTCCTCTAAACGGGACTCCGGAATCAGCAGCGTCACCCCTTCGGGGAATTCATAGCTATCCACTTCGCGCGGTTTGGCCCCGTGGCGACCACCCCGGGAACCGGGCTTTTCTCCGCCGCGCTTCCCTGCGAAGGTATAGACCAGGGAAAGCGTCAAGTCACCCTGGGTCCAGAAATCCGGAAAGTCCTGGGCCAAAGTGCCGTCTGGAACCAGTAGCTCCCAAGGGAAACACAGCCACTGCGGGTCGCTCTGGCTGTGTTTCCACCAGTGATTAAAGGCCTGGGCCGAGGTGATTTCGGCGGGAAGGCGCGTATCTAGCCAGCGCTCCAAGACATATTCATCCACCTCGGCCAGGATTTGGCGGCGCAACCTTGCCTCGTTCGCGGCCTCTATCGCGCGGCGATTCTCCGCTTGGAAATCGTGGGTTTCGCGCCACTCGCCGCGCAGCAAGGCGTGGCGGATAAAGAGCTCGCGGGCCAGGGCCGGTGCCGTGGTGCCATCGACTTCGATGTCTCCCACCGAAGCCAGGAGGTGGGCCCGGTCTGCCCCCAAAGTCAGGCCGAAAAGCGTGACTCTTTCGTGAATCATCGCTGCGCCGAATCGCGTGGACCAATAGGGGTCAAAGAAACTACGTTTGACCAGGTGGCGGGCGGCTTTCTCGATCCACTCCGCTTCGATTCGCGCCACCGTGCGGGCAAAAACCCGCGAAGTCTCGACCAGTTCCGCGGCCATCACCCAGTCGTAGTGCTTGCGCGACAGACCCGAACCGGGCCAAATCACAAAGCGGGTCTGTTTGGCGCCCAGGTATTCGTGGTTTTGGTCAGACCAAGTCCCGATCTGGGAAAGCATCCCCGTCAACAGGGCCTGATGCAGCGAATCCGCGTCAACCACGTCAACTACTATTTCGCTGATTCGCTGCACATTTATGCGGATTTCGCGGCACATATCGCGCAGCTGATTCACCAGGTCGAACCATTCACGCACCCGCAGATAATGCAGGAACTCGCGCTGGCACAGGCGCCGAAAAGCCCCACCCGAAAGCTGGCGAGACTGGGTCTGCAGATAGTCCCACAACCGCAAATACCCCAAGAAATCCGAAGAGTCGTCCTCGAAACGGGCGTGGAGCTGGTCAGCCTGAGCCTGGAACTCGGCCGGTCTTTCGCGCACATCTTGCATCGCCAGGGCCGCCACCACCACCAAGGCGGGGGCCAAGACGCGCAAATCATCGGCCTCGATCAAAATCCGAGCCAGGCGCGGGTCCAGGGGGAGCCGGGCCAGTTTTCGCCCCAACAGGGTCAGGCGGGCGGGTTTGTAGCGGGTATCTAAAGCGCCCAGCTGGGCCAACTCCAGCACGCCGTCGCTGATAGAACGCGCCGAAGGGGGGTCCAGGAAGGGGAAATCCGCCACATCGCCCAGGCCCAGTGAAGCCATCTGCAAGATCACGGCAGACAGTGAGGTGCGCTGGATTTCCGGTTCCGTGTATGCGGGGCGAGATTCATAGTCTGCCTGGGAATACAGCCGGATGCAGATGCCCGGAGCGATGCGGCCGCAACGACCCTTTCTTTGGTCCGCGCTGGCTTTGGAAATCGCTTCGATAGGGAGGCGCTGGACTCGGGTTTTGTTGGAATAGCGCGAGATCCGGGCCACGCCAGGGTCTATGACGTACATGATTCCGGGAACCGTCAGGGAAGTTTCGGCCACATTCGTCGCCAGGACCACGCGGCGGTGGGGGTGCGGGGCAAAGATACGGTGCTGTTCGGCCTCGGAGAGGCGCGAGTACAGGGGCAGGACTTCGACGGCGCCGGGCTGCGAGGAGCGCTGCCCCGGCGCGACAAAGCGTCGCCCCAGGTGGCCCTGCAGGGCTTGGGCGGTGTCGCGGATATCGCGTTCGCCGGCCAGGAAAACCAAGATGTCTCCCGGCCCTTCCCCGCAAAGTTCATCCACGGCGCGCAGAATCCCGGTGACTTGGTCCACGGGGGTTTCGCCCGGCAACCCCGCCGCGCCGCCGTCCACGCCGCGTCCCGAGCCGCCGTCCTCGCCACCTTCGGATGGCGTAACTTCTTCCACCAAAGGTTGGTACCGGACCTCGACGGGGTAGGTGCGACCTTCGACCTCGATAACGGGAGTATCGGGACCAAAAGCGGCGGCGAAACGCTGCGAGTCAATGGTGGCCGAAGTGATGATCACCAGCAGGTCAGGGCGCTGTTGCACCAGTCTTTGCAGATAACCCAAGATGAAGTCGATGTTCAAGGACCGCTCGTGGGCCTCGTCGATGATGAGGGCATCGTATTTGCGAAGCTGGGGGTCGTGCTGGATCTCGGCCAGCAAAATCCCGTCCGTCATCAGTTTGATCTGGGTGTTTTCCCCTACGCTTTGGCGGAACCGCACCTGGTAGCCCACGGTCTGCCCCAGTTCCTCACCCAGTTCGGCTGCGATGCGGGAGGCCACCGAGCGCGCCGCTAGGCGCCGGGGCTGGGTGTGGCCAATCATGCCGTTTTGACCGCGTCCCGCCTCCAGGCACAGCTTGGGCAGCTGCGTGGTTTTCCCGCTGCCGGTGGCGCCGCTAATCACCACCACCTGGTGGGAACGGATGGCATCCAGAATCTCGCCGCGCGCGGGCGCTGACGGGTAAATCCGGGGGATAACTGAGTTTTCTAGACATACTTTTATCCAGTTTAGGTCAGATGAGGCACAATGTGAGAGTGAGCCCAGACACCCAAACATCCGCCCAGCAGTTACCGCCCCTGCATCTGCCGGTTCTGCCGTGGCGCCACCCGGAGCTGCTCAGCGAGATGGTGGGGGACACGGTTTACCGCAAAGACTCCTTCTTGCAGGCCATTCGCCTGATGGAAAACATGGGGGTGCCGCTGAGTCTGGGCGCTTTGGGGGTGGATTTTCCTGACTTTACCCTGTCTAAGGATCAGCGCCAGGACTTTGCCGCCCTGTCCCAGTCCAGCGAGGGTTTGATAATGCGCGGGGTGATTACTTGCGATGCCTCCGGGGGGCTGCCCTGGCAGAGTGTCCGGCACCTGATTTCACAGCTGGCGTCTCTGGGTTGGTGGGGGATTGAAATCCGCACCCGAGCGCCTCGACTGCACCGGGATTTAGGATGCTGGCCACCGAGGCAAAGCATTTGGGTCTGCACCCTTCCCTCAGTCTCACCCCCGCCGCCCTGACGCCTTCAAATAACGCTATTACCAGCGCATATAGGCTTATTTCTGTGGACATGACCCAGACAGATTTCCTTATTGAGGAACAGCTCGGGATGCTGGATTGCGACGTGGTGATTGCCGAAGTCATCGATCCCACCTCGGCGCAGCGAACCGATCTGGAGGTGGAACTGAAGAAGCTGGTCGAGTTGCAAGCGGGTCTTTCGCCGCAAACTCGCCTAGGCTTGGGAATGAATGCGGCCGCTTTCGATTTTGGGGGAGTGGCGGTGGCGGACCGGGTCGAGGGCGGCGAGGAGGGCGGCCCCGGCGGTTTTGGGGGAGCGGCAGTTTTGGGTCAGAATCCCTATCCGAAAATTATGGCCGCGGTGCATTTGCTGCGGGCGCTGGCTTACGGGAAAGAGGCTTCGGCTTATGCTTTTTGCTGCGGCGCAGCTGGCGCAAGCCGCCGCCCAAAGTGCGCGTCCGCTGCATTCGCTGCCCAAAGTCAGTCCCCGCGTCCACCCGCGTTTGGGCTGAGCCCAGGCTTAGAGATTTTTGGGCCCAACCGATAAGATTTGAAAAGATTACGGCAAGTAAAGGAGTGTGCCCCCAAAGATGGATGCAAAGTGGATTTTCGTGGCGGGGTTGGGCGCCGGAGCAGCTTTGGCGCTGCGGCTGAGCGAAAAACAGATCGCCAGCATCAAGGGTTTCGCCTCGGACCTCTACCAGTCACCCAGCTTGGAAGCGGCCAAGAAATACACCACCGACCGGGTTTCACAGGTACTGAAGCAACAGGGCACCAACCTGATAGATAAACTGGCGGATAACTTGAAGCAGAATCTATTCGACGGCGGCAACACCACAGAAACGTCAACCACGTCAACCATAAATCACGACGGTCACACCATTATCGACGGAAAAGTCGTCCAGTAAGAGAGGAACCAGGGTGGCAGCACAGCAATCCCCGAAGCCGAATCCCACCCCTACCTCGGAACAAATCAAGCGCTGGCGCAAGTACCTGGCAGAGGAACGCGCCGAGGCCCACGCCTATCGAGAAATCGCCAAGCGGCGCGAAGGGAAAAAGCCGTTTGATACTGGAGGAACTGGCGGCGGCAGAGCGGCGCCACGAAGAACACTGGTTGCGCCTGTTGGGTCCTCACGCTGAACCGGCACCGCGAACCTCGCTCTATGCTCGCATCCTCCAAGCCCTGGCGATTCGCATCGGATCGGTTTTTATCTTGGCTCTGATGCAGCGTTCCGAGGAACGCGGCACCTATGACCTCGACGGGGATGCCACGCGGCAGATGGCGGCCGATGAACACCTCCACAGCGAGGTGGTGCGTGCCTTGGCGGCGAAGTCCCGCGCCCAGTTCAGCGGCAAAGCCCGCGCCATGGTTTTTGGTATCAACGACGGCTTGGTGTCGAACCTGGCCTTGATCGGCGGCATCGTCGGGGCGGGATCGTCGCACTTGTTGATTCTGTTGACGGGATTCAGCGGCCTGGTGGCGGGAGCCCTGTCGATGGCAGCCGGAGAGTTCATCTCGGTGACCTCCCAGCGTGAAATCCTGTCGTCTTCGCTGCCCGACCCGAATATGACTAAACGTCTGGGCAGCCTGGACCGCGCCGAAAACGAGTTGCGACTGCTGTTTATGGCCCAGGGCGAGGACCTAGATTCCGCCACCGCCCACGCCGCGGCCATGATGGAACAAATCGAAGCGACGAACCCGAAGGGTTTGCCCGCCCTGCCTGCCCAAACCCTCCCAGAACCGACCCCGGAATCCACCACTGAAACGTCAACTACGTCAACCACCGATAGCCAAGACAGCAAGGATAATTCCACTAACTACAGCCTCGAAGCCCTCTTCGACCCCACCCCGGGAGAAGACTACGACGCCGTAGGCTCCGGCTGGCAGGCCGGGGCATTTTCTTTCATTTCTTTCTCGCTGGGAGCCTTCTTGCCCTTGGTGCCTTTCCTGCTGGGAATCGAAGGTTGGTTGGGGATAACCCTGGCCGCCACCTTGGTGGCGATGGCTCTGCTGGTAACCGGGGGTACCATGGGCGTGCTGTCCGGCAAAGCCCCGCTGTGGCGCTCGATTCGTCAAGCCCTCATCGGCTTGGCCGCGGCCGCGATTACCTATTTCTTGGGCGAAATCGCTTCGCGCGTACTGTCCTGACTCCCCACGCATGAGTATGATTTCCTTGTGCTGTGCCTGATACCCGAGCTGATGACCCTGGAGCCCCAGGGCGACCCCACTCAGCCCATTCAGCAGGCCCTCCCCGCGGTGTTCCGTTTTCTGGACCTGTCCGGAGTGTTCTTCAACGGCATCCTGGGCGGTCGCCTGGCGCGGGAAAAACGCTTTGATTTCGTGGGTTTCGTAGTGCTGGGGATGCTCTCTGGGATGGGCGGCGGTATCGTGCGCGACGTTATGCTCAACGCCGGTCCGCCCATCGCCCTGACCGACCGCTATTACCTGATCATGGCGCTGCTGGGCGCTTTGATTGCCTGGCTGTGGCGCTTCGATGGCAAGTGGTCGCGGCGCACCCTGGTGACTTTCGACGCGATGGTGCTGGGTTGCTGGGCCGCGACGGGGACTTCTAAGGCGCTGGGGTTGGGTTTCGCGGTGATTCCTTCGATCCTGATGGGGGTCACCACGGCGATTGGCGGGGGTATGATTCGCGACATCTCCGCGGGTAACGTGCCAGCGGTTTTCGGCGGCAACTCTCTCTACGCCACCCCCGCGCTGTGCGCGGCTTGCTTGGACGCAGGACTTTTCCAGGCGGGATATCCCCTGTGGGGCATGCTGGCCTCTACCGTATTGGGTTCGACCTTCACCATCCTGGCTTCCTGGAGGCGCTGGGTGCTGCCCGAGGCGAGCAGCTGGACGGTTTCGATGACGCACCGCCAGTGGCGACTGCACCAACGCAAGAAACGCCTGGAGCGAGACTCGCGCCGTCTGTGGGAAATGCCCGACACCGGGGCCGAGGACGAAGAGGATGCATCTGCCTGTGGATAACTTTCTTCCCCGTGTAATTCACACCCCCCGCGCTGAGGTCTGGCCTTGGGCTTTCCGCCGGTCGAAGATGGGTGGGTGCGTGTTGTAGAGGATGGGCCGGGTCGAGGTTTTCGTTGGGTGTTCCTGGGCGAGGTTGCTCTGGGTGCGGTTTTGGCCGGGTGCGCGTGGGCGGTGTTGCCGGGTTTGGGCCCGCAGTTAGGTGGGGAGCCCGGGTGGGGTGATCCTTGCCAGGGGTTTTCAGCCGGGGTCTCGGATTCGCCAGATGCGGTTGAATCTGAGAGTAAAACACCGGGAATACGGGATACTACAGTTGACGTGGTTGATGCGCAACGCTGGCTCTGTGCGTTGCCCCTGCGCGAGGTTGAAGGCGTAGAGGGCTATCGTCGCCAGGCCTTCGGCGCGGGTTGGCTGGACCTGGACGGGGACGGCTGTGATACGCGTCAAGAAATCTTGGCGCGCGACCTCGACCAAGTGCAACACGGGGACGGGGATTTCTGTAAAGTCACCGGCGGGGAATTCCAAGACCCCTATACGGGACAGTCCCAATCCTTTACCCAAGCCCCGCGCGCCCAGGTGCAGATCGACCACGTAGTCGCACTGTCGGATGCCTGGGATTCCGGGGCTTGGCGGTGGTCCGCGCGCGACAGGCAGCGCTATGCCAACAGCCCCGAGGTGTTGTTGGCGGTGCTGGGCAGCGCTAATGAAGACAAAGGGGCGGCCAATGCCGCCCAGTGGTTGCCTCCGAACCGCGGCTACCGCTGCCCCTATGCGTATCACCAGGTGTATATCAAGTACCGTTGGGGTCTGTCGGTAACCGCCGCCGAGCGGCGTGCGCTGTGGGCGCAGCTGCAGCTGTGCCACTGAAGGCCCGCTCGTAAAACCCGTGCAGGTAGCAACGGTAAAACCATTACTACCTGCACAGATGTACTTATTTTGTTTTGCTACGGATCCAGAAATCCTTATTTCCGGTACCGAGATTTACCCATTCAGCGCGGCGGAAACCACTTCTTTCGCCTCGGCCTGCACCTGCTTCAGGTGCTCTTCGCCGCGGAAAGACTCGGCGTAAATTTTGTAGACGTCCTCGGTGCCCGAAGGACGCGCGGCGAACCAGGCGTTTTCGGTGGTCACCTTTAGACCGCCGATGGCCGCGTTGTTTCCGGGGGCGCGCACCAGGCGAGCCGTGATTTCTTCCCCGGCTAAAGTCTGGGCGGTAACGTCTTGGGCGGAAAGCGCAGCTAACTTGGCCTTTTCGGCCTTCGAAGCCGCCGCGTCAACACGCTGATAGGCGGAATCCCCAAAGCGCTGGACCTGTTCGCGATGCAGCTGGGAGGGAGTCTTTCCCGTCACCGCCAAGATTTCAGAAGCCAACAGCGCGGCGATGATGCCGTCTTTGTCGGTGGTCCACACGGTGCCGTCCTGGCGCAAGAACGAAGCCCCGGCGGACTCTTCGCCGCCGAATCCCACCGAACCATCCAACAAACCCGGCACAAAGTACTTGAACCCCACGGGGACCTCGACCAGGCGCCGCCCCATCCCGGCGACCACCCGGTCAATCAAGGCCGAAGACACCAGGGTTTTCCCAACTGCGGCCTGGGGTTTCCAGCCGGGACGATGCGCAAAGAGGTACTCTATGGCCACGGCGAGGTAGTGGTTGGGGTTCATCAAGCCGTCGGCGGTAACGATGCCGTGACGGTCGGAATCCGCGTCGTTGCCAGTGGCGATGTCGTAGGGTGAATTCTCGCCCTCCATCACGGCACGCAGAGAAGCCATGGCGTAGGGAGAGGAACAATCCATGCGGATCTTGCCGTCCCAATCCAGCGTCATAAAGGGCCAGGCCGGATCGACTTTTTCGTTGACTACCTTCAGGTTCAATCCGAAACGTTCGGCGATGGCGGCCCAGTAATCTACCGAAGCCCCGCCCAGGGGATCCGCCCCGATGCGCACCCCGGCCGCACGGATGGCTTCTACGTCAACCACATCAACCAAAGAATCTACGTAATTCGGTAAAAAGTCGGTCTTATCTACATAGTCTGATTCCAGGGGTTTGGTGGTGCGCGGGACAGAACGCCACCCGGAACGCAAGATTTCGTTGGCGCGGTTGGCGATCCAAGAAGTCGCGTCGGTATCCGCCGGCCCGCCGTGGGGAGGGTTGTACTTGAAACCCCCGTCGCGCGGGGGGTTGTGCGAAGGGGTAACGACGATGCCGTCGGCCAGGCCCGCCCCTTGGAGGCGCACCCCGCCAGCGGTTCCGGCACCGTTCGCCTTCAAGATGGCGTGAGAAACCGCGGGAGTGGGGGTATAAGAATTCCTGGCGTCGGTATAGACATGTACCTCGGCCGCCGCCAGAACCTCCAGCGCCGTGCGCCAAGCCGGCTCGGACAGCGCGTGCGTGTCGCGCCCGATGAACAGCGGACCGTCGAATCCCTGCTTTTGCCGGTACTCGACGATGGCGGCCGTGGTGGCCACGATATGCGCCTCGTTGAAGGCCCGATCCAGGCGGAACCGCGGTGCCCCGAAGTCCCGAAAGCCACCGCTTGGGTAGGGATAGAAACATCGGGTTCCAGGTCATAGTAGGCGTCAATCAAGGCGTTGACATTGATCAAATCTTGTGGTTTGGCAACTTGCCCAGCTCTTTCATGCATAACGATATTCTTTCACTTTCGCCTCGCCTTGGGGAGGAAACCGCAAACTTGGCGCCGCGCCGAACCACCCGACCACCCTGACCTCGACCCGGGACCACCCCGGGCCTCGCCCAAAGTTCCCCCACCCAGCCCAAAAGCACCTGCGCCCACCCGCGGAGACCCTAAAATACAGCTATGTCACAGCAGCACCCGGACCAAAGAGTCGCCGTCGTTATCCCCGCCAAAGATGAAGCCGCCTCCATCGCCGCCACGATTCGTGCTTGCAAGGCAATCCCCAAAGTGGACCTCTTTGTTGTGGTGGATGACGGCTCGGGCGACGCCACCGGCGAGGCCGCCCGGGGTGCGGGAGCTACGGTGGTGCGCCATTCGGTGAATCGCGGCAAGGCTTCCGCGATGGAGACGGGCGCGAAGGTGGTGGCGATGCGCGACCCCGAGGCCGGGCCGCGTCGCCTGATCCTGTTCCTGGACGCCGACTTGGGAGATTCTGCCGCCGAAACCGCTCCGCTGGTCGAGACGGTGATTGAAGGGCAGGTGGATTGCGCCATCGCACTGTTGCCGCGCCAGGAAGGCGCAGGTGGACACGGTTTCGTCACGGGCTTGGCGCGTCGCGCGATTCGCTGGGCCACTGGTTGGGAGCCACTGCAGCCGCTTTCCGGCCAGCGCTGCCTGCGTTCCGAGGCTTTCTTTGAGTGCATGCCGCTGGCCAAGGGCTGGGGGGTCGAGACCGGTTTGACCATCGACTTGTTGGCCAAAGGTTTCACCGTCCAAGAAGTCCCTTGCGACCTAAAGCACCGCGCCACCGGCAATGACTGGGCGGGGTATCGCCATCGCCTCAGCCAGTTCCAGGGCGTGCTGCGAGCCGCAGTTTCCCGCGTGGTGCGCCACATCCGCATGGAGCGTGGCCTGCGCCTCAAAGCGGCTTTGTCCCAGGAACCGCGTGCCATATATCCCTCGCCTTCGCTGTTGGGGCGTTCTTCCTGAAGGGCGAGTCGGTGCTGCGAGCGGTGGTAGCGCGGGCGGTGCTGCGGGCTATCCCCGGTCGAGGTGCGGTCGGTAGTTCCCCGGTCGAGGTGCGGTTGCTTCAGCGCGGCGTGGTTTCGGTGAGGAAGCGGTGCGTGACCTGGGCGAGGAAGGCCGGTGCGGCGACGGCGAATCCGGCGAGTCCCAGCAGCACCGAGGAATCATTTACGGCTATGCCCAGCAGCATTGCCAGGAACCAAGCTGCCGCTGCGGCGCGTTCCCAGGTGCTCCACTCCAGTCCTTGAGGCACCTGTGCTCCGGCTTCGCGCCCGCGCAGCCAGGCGTAGTCGCGCCGATAGGGGTTTCTCCAGGTGCGCCACAGCGGCCACACCATCGCAAAGAGGATGACCAGGAAGGCGGCCAAAGCCCCCAGAATCATCGCGGGTGACCACCCGGCACGCCACAGCTGGGTGGTTTTTTCGAGAATTACCGGCCAGGCTTCGCCGTGCAGCACCGTATCGAAAAAGTTCCCCAGGTGACTGCGCTGCGTTAGAGGCCGCAGCCAGTCCAAGTAAGCCAATCCGGCAGCCACCGCCAGGGTGAATAAGAGTATGACCGCAGATAATAGGGCTTTTAAAGCGTCGGGTGGTGAGTCGCAGGAACAGCAGGGCGAAGGCTGGGATAGCCACCAAGACTCCGCCGAAATCGGCACCCAGGGAAGGCAGGGCATCTACGGTGACTACCGCCACCGCAAAGAGCCCCAGCACCACTAACAGCAGTTTGCGGTTAGATTCCGCGGAAATCCCGTATATCAAGGCGGTCAGAATCAAAGCGCCCGTCAGGAAGATGGCGAACATCATGTTGTCGATGCCATAGAATCTGCCGCCCCAAGTTGACTGTGTCCCGATCAGCGAATCCAGCATCATGCGCCCCGACAAGAAGGGGTCTAAAAACCCTATGAACAGGGAATATACGCTTATTATTCCCAGCGGGCCCAGCAGGGAAACCAGTCCGAAGCCTGTACAGATTAGCATCACCACCGCGGCCAGGGCGAAGGGAAGCAAGCCGCCGAACCAACTGAAGTGTGCCACCGCGGCTTCGGTTTGGGCGGGTCCCAGTTCCCACCAGGGCAAGAGGTTGATCCAGAAGGCCGAAGCGGGGAGCAGAGCGGCGAAGAGGGCGGCAACCCGCCAGAAACTCAGCAGGGCCCGCGGCTGGGGCCACGAGGAATCCAGGGGGCGGCCGCGACGGTTCAGAGACCAGACCCCACCCAGCAGGGTCAGGACCAGAACTCCCACCAATCCCGGCAGGAACCAGTACTGGGCGGGATAAATCAGAGCGGCCCGGCGAGCCGCCGAGGCCAGGTCCGCGATGGAGGCCTCGCCTTTGGAAACCAGGGGAACCCCGTTGACACCGCGAGGCACCGCGGCCCCGAAATATGACAGGATCGTGGCGGTAACGTCGGGGAGGTGGGTCAAACCGGTGTGGTGGGTGGAGCCAGAATAGGCCCCGCCGCGGTTGAAGTCCGGCCCCAGAGCGGCGAAAGCTTGCAGACGCGGACCGGTTCCGCTGCTGGGGTACTGCGCGGAAGCGTCAACCATGTCAACTTTAGAATCGCTGTTTTGCGTGGTTTTATCTTTGTCACAGGCCCCATAATCGGAAACTCCCAGGGCCATGGCGTTCCACCCCAGATCCTGTGTCATCTGCAGCAGTTCGGGCAGAACTTGGCTTTGTGCAGCGGTTGAAAACAGCGTCATGTCCAGGAAAACCACCCGGTTCCCGGTCGAATCTTGGACCACTTGACGCAGTAACTGCGCCAGAACCTGAGGGTCAGCGTTGCGGAAACTGGAATCCGTCAGGTGGTGCGAATCTTGTTTGCCCAATAGCGAGCGAGCCAAGACGTCCCCCGCGGTGATGATGTTTACATGGGCCGCCTCTAAGGGAGCGGCCCAGAACTGTGGTGTGAGAAGCGCCTGGAGCGGAACGTTTCCCTTGGGCCAGGGTGGCAACCCCCTTGGCGAAACACGTGGGGAGGGACTGGGAACGTACCACCACGTTGGCTCTCTCGGCCCGCTGCCACAGTGCGGTAAATTCAGGGAAAATCCCGGCGTCCCAACGCCAACCGTCCCCCAGCAACACCAGCAGGGGTTTCTTCGCAGAGGTAGGTGGAACCGCGGCACTGACTGAACTGGCGCGAAAACCGGTGGCACCCCCAAGCGCAGCGGCGAACCTCGACCCGGGTACCAAAGCCCCGGACCCCAAGCCGCTTATTCTTTTGGGGGCTGGTTTTGCGTGGCGCCAGGTGCAGTCTCGGTTACCGCTTCGGTGCCAGAAACCAAAGGTGGAGTGGTTTGCTTCGCGGTGTTTCCCGCGGTCGGGGCGGTGGTGGAGGAAGGAGCGGGAGCCGGAGAAGAAGTCGAAGGAGTAGGGCTGGAGGAAGAGTTCTTTTTGGAGTTGCTGTGCTTGTCCAGGAGTTCCTGGCGAGAACTGGAGTCGCTGAGCGAGCCGATATCGAGGATGCGTTGGCGCCCGAAGGGATCGTAGACCGGTTCTTGGGAGATGTCCCAGGGTTTGGTCGAAGTGCATGGTGGAGCTCATCGAGCCGGAAATCAGCGCCATGCTGAGCAAAATCGCGGTCATTCCGGTTGCCATGTAACGTAGAGTAGGCACGGGCTTGTAGGAGCGACGGATGGTTCTTTGCGCTGCGGTGCCCCCGCGGACCTGTGCATTGGCGGCGTTAGGAATGAACAACATAGGTAAATCATAATAGTTTTGTACAAAGCGCGGTACTTGGTAATAATGAAAAATCCAAGCTCGACGCAAAACAGAGGCATAAACAGGAGCGATGCATGTCTATCTCTGCAGCTGAGGGGCAACAGCCAGATGTTAATGCGGGCCACACCGCGAAACCCGCGCTACCAGCACAACCCGCGGACCTCGCCGCGGACCTCGCCCCGGCCCATACCACGGACCTCGCCCCGGTCCAGACCGCGCAACCCACGAACACCCCCCAACTGCCCGGTTCCCGCGTCGTCGGAGCGCTGCGAGTGTCTTTCCTGGGGCCTTTTGGGACCTTCTGCGAACAAGCCGCGCGCCAAATGCTGGCGGAATTCGCCGGGGAAGCCGCCGATTCGGTGCAGCTTTTGCCCGCCACCGGGGTAGAGAATGCGCTGCGGATGGTGCGCACCGGTCAGGCCGACCGCGCGGTGGTGCCGATCGAGAATTCGGTGGAAGGCGGGGTGAACGCGACGCTGGATACTTTGGCGCACGGTCAACCCCTGACGATCGTGGCGGAAACTCAAGTTCCGATTGACTTTACGCTGATTTGCCGACCTGATGCCGACCTGGAACTGTCGCAGTTGCGGCGCATCGGCACGCATCCCCACGCCTGGGCCCAGACCCGGGAATGGATCGCGCAAAACGTCGGCCACCAAGTGATGCACATTCCGACCACTTCGACGGCGGGAGCCGCGAAACTGCTGTTGGAGGACCCGGAGAGTGGCTACGATGCGGCGCTGTGTTCGGCGGTTTCGGCCCAGACCTATGCGGGGAAAGTGCTGGCCAGCGGCATCGCCGATAACCCCGAAGCCAAGACGCGTTTCGTGCTGGTGTCCCCTCCCGGGTCCATTCCTGCTCCGACGGGGGCAGATAAGACGACCGTGCAGGTCACGCTGCCGGGAAACGAGGCCGGGGCTTTGCTGAATATGCTCGAGCAGTTCTCGGCGCGCGGCGTGAATCTGTCGCGCATCGAGTCGCGTCCCGTGGGTGGGCACTTTGACCGCTACGCATTTTCGATTGACCTGGAGGGGCACCTGGAAGAGGAGCGCGTTAAAGCGGCGCTGGTGGGTTTGCATCGCACCTGTGCCGAGGTACGGTTCCTGGGGTCATATCCTCGGGCGGACCGGGCGCGCACCAAGATTCAGCGCGGTACCGCGAACCTGGATTTCGCCACGGCGCGGGCGTGGTTGGACGAGGTCCGGGCCGGACGCGCGGTGTGAGGTGGCAGTTTTCGGGTCGAGGCGGACAGTTACGTTGACCCCGGCGAGGTCCGGTGGTCGGGTTTAAGGGACCCCGGCGAGGTTCGGTGGTGGGGCGAAAAAGTGGAGGCCCATTTTTGTGTCCGGGGGTTGCGGCTATGCTTAAGGCATGATCGATTTGCGCCAGATGAAAGAAGATCCCGAACCGATGCGCGCCTCGCAGGTGGCGCGCGGCAATGACCCGGCCACGGTTGACGCCGCCCTCGAAGCGGATGCGCGTCGCCGCGACGCGCTGCAGCCTTCGAAGCAGCCAGGGCCGAACAAAAGGCTTTTTCCGCCACTATCGGCAAGGCTTCGAAAGACGAACGCCCGGCTCTGCTGGAACAGGCCAAAGTACTCAGCGCCCGGGTGAAATCTTTGGAAGAGGCCTCTCGGGAGGCAGAAGAGGTCGCCCGCGATGCCGCCATGGTGCTACAGAACCAGATTTTGCCCGGGGTGCCTTCCGGGGGCGAAGACGATTACGAGGTCCTGGAACACCTGGGACCAAAGGTGCGGGACTTCGCGGCAGAGGGCTTTGAACCAAAGGACCACCTGGACCTGGGTTTGGGCTTGGACGCCATCGATACCGACCGGGGTGCAAAGGTCGCGGGGGGACGCTTTTACTATCTGAAAGGTATCGGGGCGCGCCTGGAACTGGCGCTGCTCAACACCGCGATGGACACCGCGGTGGCACACGGCTTTACCCCCATGATCACGCCCTGCCTGGTTTCTCCCGCCACCATGAGCGGCACCGGCTTCCTTGGTGCGCATTCGGATGAAATCTATTATCTCGAGCGCGACGATCTGTACCTGACCGGCACTTCCGAGGTCGCCCTGGCCGGATACCACACCGATGAAATCATCGACCTGTCCCAGGGGCCGCTGCACTATGCGGGGTGGTCGGCTTGTTTCCGGCGCGAAGCCGGCTCTTATGGAAAGGACACCCGCGGTATTATCCGCGTCCACCAGTTCCACAAAGTAGAGATGTTCTCTTATTGCCAGCCCCAGGATTCCGTTACGGAACACCAGAAACTGCTGGGGATGGAGAAAGAAATGCTGGCTAAGGTCGAACTGCCCTATCGCGTCATCAACACCGCGGCGGGGGACCTGGGTTCCTCGGCGGCACAAAAGTTCGACTGCGAGGCCTGGCTGCCGACACAGAATCGTTTTATGGAGGTCACTTCTACTTCGAACTGCACCACCTTCCAGGCGCGTCGCCTTTCGATTCGCTACCGCGACGAGGCAGGTAAACCCCAGATAGCGGCCACTTTGAACGGGACCTTGGCGACGACGCGGTGGCTGGTGGCTATCTTGGAAAACCACCAGCAAGCTGACGGGTCGGTGCGAGTACCGGCGGGTCTGCGCCCCTACTTGGGCGGGCTGGAAGTCCTGGAACCCGTGAAGTGAGCACCGACGCGCCCTACCGGGGAACCTTTACCCCGAACATAACCGAAGCGGCATACCTCGACCAGGTCACGCACCATCTGCAACAGCTACCCACTTACCTCGCCGGGGCCACGGCGCAGGGAACCGTGGTGGCGCTGGACATCGACGGAACCATCGTGAATGCCGGGCAACAGTTCAGCCCGCGGTTCCGGGACGTGACCAAGCGGCTGGTGGCGGCCGGGGTACAGCTGTGCATCGCTACGGGACGTTCTATTCCCGCCACTTTGCCGGTGGTGCAGGGGCTGGGGCTGGAATCCGCCTGGGTGGTGTCCACTAATGGCGCGGTGATCGGGCACTTTCAGCTTGGGGCGGGGTACCGCATGACCCAGAAACACACTTTCGACGCGCGCGAAATCGTGGCGAAACTCCAGGCAGTTTTCCCCCAAGCCCTGTTCGGGGTGGAAGACTCTCCCGGAGGGTTCCGTACGAATCGGGCGTTTCCCGCGGGGAGAGTTGACCGAGATAATCGCGGTGGCGCCGCTGGAAGAACTGTTGGCGCAGCCCGTGACGCGGGCGGTGTTGCGGGTGCCGGGGCTGGGTATTGCGGAATTCCGTCGCGCGCTGCAAGCCGTGGATTTCGCCGGGGTGGAACATGCGATTGGGCTCAATACTTGGCTGGATCTGAATCCTCCAGGGATTTCTAAGGGCACCGGCATCGCCGAGGTGTGCCGTGAACTCGGCACTGATCCGGCGCACACCGTGGCGCTGGGGGACGGGGAAAACGACGTGGCGATGCTGCGTTTCGCCGGCTACGGGGTGGCGGTGGGAACCCAGGATCCCGAAGTGGTCCGGGCCGCGAAGGATCACACTTTTGAGGTAGAGCGCGACGGTAGTGCCGCCGTGCTAGAGGCTTTGGCGAGGTACTTCGGGGCCTAGTTGCCAGATTGCGGTGTGGGACAACGCCGGGACCTGGCTGTTATCCGGACCCTCGGGACCGGACCTCGACCGGGAAACGCTGCACCGGGCCTCGACAATTGCCCCGTGAAAGTGCCACTTTGCGCGTCGGTTGGGACTAAAATAATAGGTGTCTTCAACGAAGAGGAGGCCCAGATGACTTGGATTGGGGCGCCGGAACACGCCTTGTGGCTCAGTCAAAACTTGCAGGCAGTGCTGGATTATGGGCATCGTGCCTATGTGCCGGGGGGGTTCGGCTATATCCGCGCCGACGGCTGTGTCGATCCGGAAAAGTCGGTTGAACTGGACCTGACGGCGCGTTCGACCTACGTCTATGCCTGCGCGTCCCTGCTGGGGATTCCGGGCAGTCCCAGGCGCTGCGACCACGGGATTCGCGCCATCACGACGGCTTTCAAAGATGGGGAACACGAGGGTTGGTTTTCGTTGATTTTGCCCCAAACCGAAAAAGAAGAGCGCGCGGGTGCGCCGGGAGTGCCGGCGATTGAAGGGGCTGGTGGTGCTGGGGCTGGTGACGCGGCGAGGGATGGCGGCACCAAGAGTTCGCGATCCTTGTCCTACCTGTTGGAAGCGGCGGCGGCGGCGAAGGTGGCGGAGCGTCCCGGCGCGGCGGATCTGCTGGAGGCGGCCATAGAGCTGAGCGAAAAATACTATTGGGACCCGCAACTGGGGCGAGTCACCGACAACTACAGCCGGGATTTTTCAACTCTGGAACACTACCACGGCTTCAGCACGAATCTGCACGCCCTGGCGGCATACACCCTGGTGGCGGACGCGACGGGGCAGGTGGAATGGCTGGAACGCGCCACCCGCATCGCCCAGTTCTTCATCGACCGGGCGCGTGAAAACGACTGGCGGGTGCCGGAGCACTATCGCGCCGACTGGGGTCCTGACCGGGAATACAACGTGGGGCGGCCCGCCGACCCCAGGCGTCCCTACGGGATAAACGTGGGGCACTGCCTGGGTTTCGCACGCTGGATCGCGAACTTGACGGCGATGCGCATGGCCGTCGGGCTGGAGGTCCCGGAGGGTTTCGCCCAAGCCGCGGTGGCGATTTTTGATCGCACGGTTGCCGACGCCTGGCGGCGCGACGGGAACTCCGGGTTCTTCTTCACTACCGACTACGCCGGGCGCCCGCTGCTGCGACAGCGTTTTGCCTGGGTCGTGACCGAGGCGATTTTGACGGCCGCCGCGCTGGCGAAACTGTTACGAATAAGAGGCGCCTCGCCGGCAGAAGTTCAGCGGATGCAGCAGCGCTACGAGATGTATTGGGACTATGCCGAAGGCTACGTGATCAGTGCGAACGGGGCATGGGTGGGAGAGCTGAACCCCATGAACAAGCCCGACGACACCATCTGGCCCGGAGCTCCCGATATTTTCCATTCGGCTCGGGCGCTGTTGGCGCCGCGTCTTCCGCTGGGGGCTTCGCTGCCGGTGATGTTGCGGGCCGGGTTGCTGGACCAGCCGTGGTTGACCCCGGCCGAGGTCGCCGCCGCGGTGAAGTGAGGAGTGCGGAAATACCTGCCGGATATCGAGGCGAACCTCGGCAAATACCCGATGAAGCAAGTGCTCAATTGCGGAGGCCCTCACGTTGTAGACGCGATAGGTCGCCACAATGTCGACATCTGCCATAAGGAAACCTGTACCCGCCATAGGGCTTACTCATCCGCCAGGTGAGTTCCCGAACAATCACGCTCAGGCTTGAGGCAAAAACCTGCGTTGGCCACCGCAGGAGTCTTGCCCTCACATGTACGGCCTTGAAGTAACTCAAAACCGGACGTGTCGATGGAAACCGTTTACCTGTGAGGCGGCGCGAAACTCATGGACCAGATGGGCTTGAAATCCAAGGTCAGGTCACGTAAGAAGTACAACTCGTACCAAGGCCAGACTAGCCACATTGCCGAGAACCTCCTGGACCGCAACTTCACGCCAGACCAGTTGGCGCCAGTTAATTGAATCCGTTGGTGGTGTCCAGTCGATGTCACGAAAGGGCAACTGTTACGACAACGCGGTGATGGAGAACTTCTTCGGTCATCTTGAGACCGAAATGCACTACGGCGAGTACTTCACCAGTGTTGATGAGCTTTACCGGGCCGTAGATGATTACATCTTCTGGTACAACAACGCCCGGCTTCAAAAACGATTCAAGGGCCTGACCCCGACGCAATATCGGAATCAGACCCTTGAGACCCTAACCACTTAGAATTAAACCAGTCCAACTTTCGGGGTTCAGTGCATTCAAAGCTAGTATCCGGTGTCTGGGGCTGAGTTAGAAAATCGCTGCACCCTCACCATGCCCCGACTAAGGATTCTGCTATTGCCTTTATTGTGTGGCGACAGGGTTTGCTCTACAGCAGAGACTTATCTCGCCCACCCAGCTTAGGGTCCTTGAAGCGGATGCCGATCTCCGAGTCTACTAGCGCCTCTTGGCTGGCGGCGATGCCCTACTGCCAGAGTCGTTAGGCGAACTCGGACTTTCGGACCCAGGCGGCCGTGCGAATTAGCCGAGAACTAATTGTCCAGCCGCCGGCGACGAAGAATGGGTTTAAGCAGCTTAATAGTGCCGTGAAAGTTCCGGTGTTTTCAGATTCTGGTGTAAGCGTCAGGGTCACCTCGTCGAAATCGAGGAAATGTCCTGCTACTGGTGCCCAGGCCTTGTAGACACTCTCTTTTGCACTAAAAATCAGACGATTCCAGCAAGTTATTTCGCTTAGATCTCTAAAAGAATCGACGGTGTCAAATTCAGTTTTTACAAGTATTCGTTTGTCTAACCCCTCGGGAAGGGGGAGTGCGGGTTCAGCGTCGATGCCTATTCCAATGAACTCGCCTCGCAAAGCCACTGCGACCGCACGATAATTTTTGGTATGGGTCATTGACCCGATGATGCCGGTAGGCCAGGTAAGTCCTCTAATCGGCTCTGCAATCAGCACAGGCCTTTTCAGGCCTAGGCAAGATAACGCCTCTCGCGCGCAGGCTCGAACCGCGATGAACTCTTGCCTTCGCTCTCTGCTTGCTCCAGATATCCAAGCTTCTTCCTCGGGGTAGAGGTATTCGTGCTCAACTCCCCAAGTTTCTTTGCCTGATGTGAGGAACGGGAAGATCATTTTGAAAAGATTTGCATTTCTAAAAGCGGTCATGGTAAGCTAAGCCTAGCATAACCTGAGTATGGCTGAGTGGAAGGAACTATTCCTAGCCAGAAGAGATAGTTAAAATTCTAACGAATGGAGGCCCGGATGGGTGTCGATAGTCCTTCGAAAGCAAACGAGCAAGACATCAACGAATCCAAGAAATCCAATTTTTCTAGAGCATTATTAGCATCCGTTGCAATAGGTGTGGCTGGTTCGTTCATTATTGTTCCCCTCACATACCTGCAAATGGTTGCGACTCTCGCACACAGCTACGCAGTCGCCGCTACTTTGGGGTTATGGGTCATTCCCTGTCTGCTGCCGCTTATATTAGTGAAGCGTGGCGGCTCGGCAATCATCGCCTGTGCCGCAATTGGGGTCATCTCTGCTGTAACAACACCATTCGGGATGTCGGCAATACCTGCGTTGTTGTTTGAGGGGTTAATTGTTGAAATCCCATTCCTTGTCACCCTCTATCGCAAGTGGTCAACACTCCAATACTTCGTGTCTAGCGTTTTGTTAGGCGGCCTCATGGGATACATGGTTCCCATGACACTGGGAATTTCAGAAAGTGGTCTTGGACTCCCACTTTCCTGTATGGCAATCTCCACGGTGTCCTCCCTTGCCGGCACCTGGCTTTCGCTTTTTATTGCCAAGAAGATTCAGCATCGAGGCGTGCTGATAATTAGTAGTGAAGCGACACACATGTGATTGAAATTCTTAACCTGAGCATTTCCTCTCCATTTGGAGATGTTCTAATAAAAGATGTCTCTTTTTTCTGCAAACCTGGCACTATCCATGTGATTAGTGCTCCGGCAGGTGGCGGAAAAACAATAGTTGCGCGCGCACTATGCGGGCTGTTGCCTGAAGGGTTGCAGCAAACCGGAACAATCCGCTGCCCGGAGGCGGCATACGTTGGGGAAGACCCTGACGCTCAGATTGTCACGCTCACTGTGGCCGATGAGGTTGCTAGCGCTCAAGAATTCGCCTGCGTGCCATCCAGTGAGATAGTCGAGCGGTCTAAACGAGCCTTACAGCTAACAGGTCTTGAAGGACTTGAGTCTAGGAACCCGTGGACGCTATCTGGCGGTCAGAGACAAAGACTCGCGATAGCCTGCGCAATCGCGTGTAAACCGGGAGCTATAGTGCTCGACAGCCCATGCGCGAACATCGATCCTGTGGGCAGGCGCCAGGTTTATAAAATACTGCGAGATCTAGCTGACGACGGAACAACTGTTGTCATTTTTGAACAGCGCACAGCGTTACCCGAATGGGCAGATGAACTCAGTATGCTGCCACAGCAGGTAGAACGTCGAATGGGTAATGTCCACTTGTCGGAAATTTGGTCATTTAGTAAGGGCCTTGTCCAGACTCCGAAGATAGAAATTGACGCAATATCGCTGGGCAAGAAAACGAAGCGACTAGACGAAGTAAGCATGAGCCTTGACCCCGGCAAAATTCATCTTCTTACGGGTCCTAACGGCTGCGGCAAGACCTCCATAATGGCCATTCTGTCAGGTGCAGCGCGGCCCACTGAAGGAAAAATCAGAGTAGATGGCAAATCCGTCACCAGAGTGCCTGACGGATTAGTGTCCTGGTCGCAACAAAATCCTGAGCGGCAGTTCGTTCAAGGCACGATTGGCGACGAGATTAAATACGGACTCAACGTCAGTGAATCAGATGGGCCGCTTTCTGTAGAACAATTGACTGACCTGCCAGGAATCTTCGGTTTCTCAGCCGAGGAACAGGGATCTCCATATTGCATGAGCGCAAATAGGAAACGTCAACTGTCGGTTCTGCTGGCCTTACTATCCAACAAGCGGTTACTTTTACTGGACGAGCCGACAGCGAATACAAAAGACACAGAGACGCTTAACCAGATACTCCGCTGTTATGCAGATGGCGGCGGGACGATTCTCATAAGTTCTCACGATGCGCACTTGATAAGAGCGGACCGCGTAATAGAGATGAGGCCGAGATCTTCTGAGGCCTCGGTGAGCGAAAAACGAGTCGTGTAAAGTATCCGCCTCTGAATCCCGTGACGATCATAACGATCCTAATCTGGCTCATAATTTTGGGAGTGGTTATACCAAGCTCACTGCTTGTAGCGGCGTTGTCGTGCGTTTGCTTATTGACGGCTGTCGCTTTCCACCAAAATAGAAAAATATTTCTGGCACATTTGGGTGTAACTATCCTCGTGGCAGCGGCATTTGCGCTCATTGCTCTTCGAGGTAACTGGTCGTCCCAACCCGGAGTGATGTGGCAGGCAGTCGCAAAACATGCCTCGCTTGGTTCAATCATGATCTCTGCGTCTTTGTGCGCAGGATGTTTAACCACCGTAACCCAACTGGCCGATGCCGTATCGCAGCGGCTCAAAGTCTCTTATACCTGGGGTACGCTCGCGCTGGCAGGAACTTCAATCGCTTTTTTTCTGCGAACCGTTTCGCCACTCGTCTCAGCTGCAGTTCGGTTGCGCAAGGTTCGTTACAAGGCAGGTGTTTCCAATTGGATAGCTAGATTTCTCGTGCCTGTGCACTCCGCTTTGCCTCTTTTCGTTGACGCTATTCGTTACTCACAGCGACTAGCTCTGACACTGTCGTCGCGTCATTTTGGCCGCTACCCAGTAAAGACATATCGAGTGTTTTACCCGTGGCGCATACAGGACGCGCTAGCGCCTGCTGCGTTATCGATTTTTACTGCATTAATAATCAATTTCTAGACAGGAAATATATAGATGTCTACGGTTCTTTCAATCCTTACCAACCTCCACAATTGCAATGAGGCAGGAATAACTTTTTTCGAAAATGGCAAGGCCGAAGAAGTTAAATACGGTGAGCTCGTCTCAACCACCCCAGCGACAGCGGGGAAGCTTCGTGCGGCGGGAGTAAAGGCAGGCCAGCATGTGGTTTTTCAAATTACTAAGAACCGTCCCTTAATCGAAATGTTCTGGGCATGTATTTGGCTTGGTGCCATCCCTGTGATTGCACCACCAGCTTTTTCCGCGGTCGATGCGGAACGAGTGAACAAGACAATTTGCTATGCTCCCAGATGCTTTCGTCATCGCAGACGAGCGAACCATGCCGTGTCTACCCAAAGAAAAGGCGATTCTGGTAGATGAAATCAAGGCAATGATGGCCGAGCCAATCGCATCCGCCTACGAACCAAATGACGACACTATCCGACTGATTCAGATGTCATCTGGATCTACCGGAGATCCAAAAGGCATTTTGGTCAGTGAAAAGACGCTCTCGAACGCCATGCAAGCCACTATTCCCTCCCACCCTCAGCGTTTCAAAAACTCTATGCTCACGTGGCTTCCGCTGACGCATAACTACTCGTTGCTTGGGTTCCATGTTTACGCAATGTTCCGCAAGTTTCCTCAGATTCTCATGCCTACATCCGATTTCATCATGAATCCGCTGCTTTGGTTTGAGGCCGTCACTACCTATCGCCCGACGGTTACCGTAAGCCCGAACTTCGGATTCATCCACGTCCTTAGGTATCTAAAAGCTCGTGGTATCCCAGATGGAGCGAGGTATGATTTTTCGAGCGTCCAAAAGCTGATTAGTGCCTCAGAGCCGGTCGGAATCAAAACTGCAGAAGAATTTGCTGAGAAGATGGCAGATTTCGGTCTGCGGGAAAATGCGATTGTCGTTGCGTACGGAATGACAGAATCCTGCCTGCAGATCTCGACTACTGGAATCTATGAGCCGCTGCAAACTGTTAATCTCGACCGGTCGAACGTCAAAATCGGGGCTCGCTACGTAGACATAGCACGGACAGACGGGGCTGCTTTTGTTTCAGTAGGCAAGCCCGTCTCAGGGATGTCTCTTTCTATCCGTGACAACGATGGCGATGAACTCGATGACGATGTTGTGGGAGAAATCTTCATCGCCGGTACCTCTATGACCCGCTACTCAATCACAAGCAGCGGCCTACTTGAACACAACTTCGCTAAAGACGGCTATATGCCAACAGGTGATATCGGTCTAGTTCACAACGACAATCTCTTCGTCGTGGCTCGCAAGAAGGACATCATTTTCGTGAACGGGAAAAACTACTATTCGCCGGATCTCGAAACGATCATTATGGAAGAGCTCGGTCAGGACAACGTTGTGCTTGGCCGCACAAACCCGAGTACAGACGAAGAAGAGGTAGTCGTGTTCGTTCTTGAAAGTCCCGACGCTCCCGATGACCGAAAAATAATCGGTGCGCTCGCTAGCAAAGCCGGTGTGCCAGTCAGCCAGGTAGTTAGGATCCCAGAAATTCCACGTTCGGCGAACGGTAAAAAACTTCGTCGGGAACTGGAGGAGCTGCTATGATCATGGGTGAGGCTAGTCCCTCAGAAGTAAAAAGCATGGAAAAAACTCTTGAAGTATGCAAGGTTCTAGAATCCATTACCGCCATTCCGTTCGAGCCAGACAGCATGCTTCGAATGCTCGTCCCGAACTCGTTGATACTCGTGCAAGCGATGTTCGCGCTGGAAAGTGAGCTAGGCGCAACTATCGACATGGCCAGTCTTGATTACAATGCAACCCCGACTGACCTGGCTAATGCGTTGATCCTCAAGTCGGAAGAAGATGAAAAAGTCGAGACAGAAGACGAAGGAATTCCGCTTTCTCCGATTCAAACCGCATATTTACTCGGCTCCGAAGACGATATCGAGCTCGGTGGTCAGGCAACATTCATCTATGCCGAGGCGAGTTATGAATGCTCTCGAGGAGACTTGCTAAGTGCTATTCAGATAGTTCTTGATCGTCACGACATCTTCGACTATGAAATCGACCTTGAAGAGGGCGTTATGCGTCCCGGAGAGCGACAAGTCAGCGTTGGTAGTAACGATGCTACTTCGCCACAAGAACTGCTGCGCGTCCGAGAAGATCTGCAACGCAAAGCGAATAAATCTAACGAAATACTCGCTAGTTCACATAGAAGTATGCGGGAACGGACCATGCAAACTATTGGGTTACTTCAACATGGTGATCATGGATGCCGGTTCTCTCTACATTCTATTCAACGAGATCGAGTCGGTACTAAAAGGTAAAAAGCTGCCGGAAGCTTTGCCAATCGCTAAAGCCGTCAAAAAGACGATTTCTCGTGACAGTGAAGAAACCGTGCGCAGAGACATCGAGTATTGGCGTAAAAAAGTGGAATCATTTCCAACGCCTCCAGAACCTGCACAACGTGTCATGGGTACGACGTGCTGGCACACCCGTCGGTTTAGCGAGTCGCTGGATGCTCAGCTTGTAACGGAACTGAGCGCCGTAGCCGACAGAGCAAGGGCCTCACTCTCTGCTCTGATTCTTGCTTGCTGCGCTGCCGTGGTAGCCCGTTGGCATAACGCTCCCGGCATGGTGTGCAATGTGACGGTCTCACGTCGTACAGCACTAGGTGCAGCATCTGCCGTTATAGGGGACTTCACATCTTCAATGCTGGTAGGCATCGACACTAGCGGCGTGGCAAGCATCTGCGAACTGGCTACAAAGATCAGCCAAGACATGTTTGAAGGGCTAGCGCACGGCAGCGTCGGTGGGGTGGAAATCATGGCGGATATGATGCGCTCGGACAGCGATCAGTTGAAAGCTACAGCACCCATCGTTTTCACCAGTTATCTAGTGGAGAAACGGGCATAGACGTTTCGCTTGACTTCCTTTATACCCAGACCGCGCAAGTATGCCTAGATATGCAGGCTATGCCAGCCAGCGGTGGCCGCATAAACATTTCCTGGGATGTAGTCCCACAATACTATCCATTCGCTGAGGACATGTTTGCCCGGCTCGTAGCTCTGCTAAGCGAAGTTGCGGCAGGAAATAGCAGACTCCCGATAAGAGATGCCAACACTGAGGTTGCGGCAACTAAATATAACGACACTGCTGTAGCACGTACAGAAACTACTCTTCTCGATTACGTAGAACGGTCCGTAGCTAAATACCCTGAAAAGAAGGCGATCCTGGGAACCTATGACTATACCTACTTGGAGCTATGGGAGAGATCAGGCCGCCTTGCTGATTATCTCTTGGAACGGGGGATAAAACCTCACAACAAGGTGATTGTTGAGTTCACTAAGAGCCCCGACGACGTAGTTGCTATGATTGCGGCGCTTAGAGTAGGTGCCGCATATGTTCCCGTGTCTAAAAACCTACCGGCCGTTAGACGCCAATCAATTCGAGAATCTATTCCGGATTCCGTGGTCGTTACGACTGAGGTGTCTCGTATAGAAGGCGCGAATGAACGACGTTCTACAGATGTTTTGATTCGCCCGGAGGCTGATGACTTGGCCTATCTGATCTTCACATCGGGCTCGACCGGAACGCCCAAGGGCGTAGAAATTACCCATAGGGGTGTCGTTGGTACGATCCGTGATGTTAACAGGCGCTACGGCGTTGACGAAAACGCGCGGATTATCGGGCTATCTTCCCTGGGGTTTGACCTATCTGTTTACGATGTTTTTGGCGCTTTTGCAGCGGGAGCTACGCTAACGATGGTCGAGGACGAGCGAGACGCTGACGAGATACTCGATATTTTGCAGCGTGAGAAAATTACTCTTTGGAATTCAGCCCCCGCAATCATGGAATTGCTTCTGCTGCGGTGTGAACCAGGATCGGTATTTAAATCCGTAAAAACTGTACTGCTTAGCGGTGACCGTATTCCCGCATCTCAACCACGAAGAGTTAGCGAGGTGTTTCCCAATGCGCGAATTTACAGCTTGGGAGGCGCCACAGAGGCAAGCATCTGGTCTATCCAATATCCGCTGCAAGAAAACAGCCTTGAAAAACGTATACCCTACGGATACCCACTAGAAAACCAGAGAATTCACATCCTTTCCTACGATCGAGTGGCATGCCCGAGAGGAGTTGTAGGGCAAATATGGATATCTGGCGATGGGCTAGCTACCGGTTACGCATCGGCACCAGAGATAACCAAGGCAGCTTTCCAAGAGGTTCCTGGCCTTGGCCGCTGCTACAAAACCGGTGATTTGGGCATTTTCAACCACGAGGGCTTCGTGGAGTTCTGTGGACGCGAAGATCGCCAGGTTAGGTAGCCGGATTCCGCGTTGAGCTCGGCGAAATCGAGGCCGTACTCGCCAAGTCTGGCCTCGTGAATACTTCCACCGCATTGGTGGTTGAGCGGAGTGGCCGTCCTGCGCTCATGTGCGCTTATGTTCCCAAAGCAGGAGTGACCCAAGAAGTAGTCCACGATGAGCTCGTTAGGCACCTTCCTTCCTATATGGTTCCACAAATATTGCAGCCCGTTGATGTCTTACCTATGACAGTAAATGGCAAGCTCGATCAGAAGGCTCTTGCTCGGCTCAGTAACAATGAAGAGTGCAAGCGCGAAATCGAGACAATCGCAGTCGACGCGAACAACGTTGATTTCATGCGTGAGATTTTCGAATTAGTGCTTGGAGTGCCCGTAGAAGACCTCAATGCATCATTTTTTGCATTAGGCGGAGATTCTCTCAGCTTCCAGATGATGCTAAGAGAGGTTTCTAGACGGAGTGGGAATCGCCTACGCTTCCGCGACGTCGTGAAGTCGCCGACGGTTCAAAGCGCTGCTGCTCTCCTGGAAGCTGCGGAAAAATTAAGTCGAGACAACCAGGTGGTTAATTCGTCGGAAGATAGTTGTGACGATTATGCGTCATTCCCGTTGACTGAAATGCAGATGGCATATTACGTCGGCAGGCACCATGGCTTCGATCTTGGCGGGGTTGGAGAGCACTACTACGTGGAGTCGATAGTTGACGCCTCGATGCCGCAATTTGAAAACGCGTTAAACACTGTTGTGCGGCACCACGATATGCTTCGGGCGGTTTTCACCGAAGACGGCCGCCAAAAAATCCTGCGAGAAGTTCCCAGATACCGTATCGAGGTTGAAGATTTCACGTTAGCAAGCGAGAAAGAAATAGCTGATGCCGTGTTGAAGAAACGCGGTGAGCTAAGCCACCGCCGTTACGATCTTGGGCAGTGGCCGCTATTTGATATATCTGCCTTTGCATTGCCTGACGGAACGCATCGGCTGTTCTTTAGCGTCGACATGATCGTGGGTGACGGCGCAAGCCAGCGCATATTTATCCGTGACCTTTCCCGCGTATACAGGGGCGAAACTTTGCCCGATGTCGTCGGATCGTATCGAAACTACGTCATAGCGGCCCGCGAAAAACAGGCTGAACGTGACGCCTTACCGCTATCTGCTGAAACTGAACGGCTGATAGCACAGTTCCCGCTGGGCAACGTTCTTCCGCAGCGTGCTGCTATGCCGCAGGTGCCTCGGATGTGTCGCCTCTCGTGGAACGTCACCAAAGAAATGACTACAGAGCTAAAGGATCGAGCCAAAGAACAAGGCGTTTCGCTTTCCACGGTCCTACTTGTTGCATATGCCAAGAGCCTGGCCCTGTTTTCGCTAGAGGGGAAGGTGGGGATAAACGTTACAACTTATAACCGTGATCTAGACATTGCCGGCGCAGACAACATGTTCGGTGATTTCACGGGCATCGTGCTGGTTGACTATGACGACGCGGAAGAAGAAAACGCGTTGGAAGTTATTCAGTCTCGTCTGCTCGGGCAGCTAGGTGAGGGTCGCTCTGGAGTAAAGCTATTGGCTGAGATGGGACGACGACGCGGTTTCACCGGGCAGGCCCTAGCTCCGTTCGTGTTTACATCGCTGCTATTTGGCTCCCAAGAAAATGCCGAAAGCATCCTGGGCAAGGTAGATTATGCGATTTCTCAGACCCCTCAAGTGCTGGTCGACAACCAAGTGATGATGGTTTCAAACGCCCTGAACATCTCGTTCGACTTCGTCGAGCGGGTGCTCGATCCGGCAGTTATGCAGGCTATCTTCGAAAGATTCAAGTCACTCCTTGAATCTTTTGCTAAAGATGGAGAACTCGAAGCGTCGCTGCCCTCGAAGGCTGCTCGTCTGCTGCGTGATGCCTGGCAATACGAGAGAGTCGATAGTGCTGCGGAGCGAGGCTCACCTTCTCAGCCCGATGATTTATCGGAGTCGCAGAAGGTGGTTGTCCAGCAAATTCAGAAACATCTTGAATCTCAGCTCGGAGTAAGTGAACAGGCAGATTTGGATGCGTCGCTATTTGAACTTGGGCTTGATTCGCTAGGGTTTCGTCCAGCTGGTACAAAAAAAGTTCAAACTTTGGTAGGTCAACAAATACCGTTAGCCCAAGCTTTGGCGAACCCATCTCTAAGATGCCTCATCCGGTTGGCGACGAAGACTAGTGAAAATGCCTCGCTAACAGAGGACAAGCCAGTTGAGAAGGAGACTTCTTCTCTAGTCTTGCTCCGCGAAGGCGATTCACGTTCTGTCGTCGTGATGATACATGGTGGTTTTGGGACGGTAGATATCTATCGGGACCTAGCGATTGGCATGCCGAAGAAAGCCCAGGTTTGGGGCATTCAATTCGCTGAGTTTGCCAAACAATGGCCTCAAGATATTTCCGTTTCGCAGATAGTCTCACGTTACGCAGAAGCGATTGAGCACTCGATTGATCCCGCGGCAAAAATCATCGTAGTTGGTTGGAGTGTTGGAGGAACACTAGCCCATGCCCTGGCCGGTGAGCTAGGACAGCGATGTGCTGGGCTAGTCCTATTGGACAGTCTTGCACCCGGTATCCAAGCCGAAATAGGGCAGTTCGATTTGGCAAGCGATATGGCAATACTTGAGAAGGCTGGCGTGGAATATGCGCCGGCGAATACGCTAATGGATCTTTGGTCTGAGCTTGCAGACGATCCCGGCGTGATGCGCCAGGTGGCCAGTGCGATTTCGGATTCCCTCCTAGAAGATTTAGGTGTCTCTGCCGGTAACGCCAGGGTGGTCGATTTCTCGACGTTGCGGACTTTGATAGCTGCCCGCAACGGCTACCAGCCAGATAGCTACGAAGCGACAAACTTCCCGCCTTCGATTCCGGTCTTGATGGTTCTTCCCGATGATGGAGAGGCTGTCAACGCCTACGAATGGGAAGGGTATGTGGGAAAGACTGAAACGGAAACAGTCCAGGGAAACCACTACTCATTCATTACTGGTCCTGAATGCGCTCCGACGGTAAATGCAGTGGCGAATTTCGTAGCCAAATCTTTAACTAGCTCATCGATGAGGTAATCATGAAAATAATCGTTCTTGGTGGTTCCGGAGTTACAGGACAACTGGTTCGTCACTATCTGGCTGATACTGATTGGCAGGTCGACTACTGTTCTCGAAGCGAGTCGAACGATCCAAATCATCGCAGACTCGATTTGTTAGGGCCGAGATCGAAAGTCATGGACGCCCTAGGCGAATACGACTGGGCGGTCTCTTGCATCGGACCCTTCGAAAAATGGCTGGCGAAGGTTGCAAGGCTATGTGTGGATGCTGGGACGAATTACATAGATATCAACGATTCGATTGATGCCAGACAGGCTATTCTTTCGGTTCCAGCGAAAGAGTCGGGTGTCGTCGTAGTCACGGGTGCGGGCTTATGCCCAGGCATTTCTACGGCCCTATTAATGAGCCAATCTGAAAAACCCGTCGAGAAAATCCAAGCCGTGTTGCGGATCGGATCGGGACAGCCCGCCGGAGCTGCCTCAGTGCAGTCAATGTTTGAAACTATGTATGGTGGCTACCGGATCCTAGAGGCTGGAGAAATACAGCAAAAAGAACATTCAGATCAAGTCGGTGATCTCGTGGGATACGAATGCCCGGACGTATCGTCGGTGAGTGCCATATTTCCGACTGTTCGCGATTACAGCTATCAAGTAGAGTTTTCGGCGCTGAATGCGAAACCATCCACTATTTGCAAAGTAAACGGATTTTTACTCTGCCGGGAATATCGAGGTGGCTAGCAAAGAAGGCTTCTAAGGGTGTAACTAGCAAGGCGTTAGAAGCAGGCGATCCAAAACCTGCGAACCTAGAGATCACCATGCAAACATCCGACGAGCAAATCATTGCGTCGGTCAAGGGGCTTACGTCGTACCAGTTCACGGCATTATCTGCGGCGACTTGTCTGCAGAAACTAGCCGCCGGCGATCTTGCGCCCGGGACATACGAAATTGCTCAGCTACCTGAGACGTGCGAACTGCTGCTGCAGTCGTGCAAAAACCACGGCGCAGACGTATCAATCGTGAGCCATTCCCTATAGACGTTTAAAAAAGGAAAAGCATGAAATCCTTCGCACAGTGGAGTCTGGACCGAAAATCAAAACTTCGAAAATATGAGGAGAAAACGCATCCCAATTTCATTCGGAAATACTCCGGGCAAGAGCTAACTTTCGAAGACATCTACCAGATACTGACCGCTCAAAATCCTGAAGGTTGGAGCCGTAAGGAAGGCGATACTGTTCTTGATCTTGGATGCGGAACCGGATGGTACGCCCGCAAACTTTCAACAGATGATAGGTGCCGTGGCGCCCTCATCATCGGGCTAGACATTTCAGAAAACGCCCTCGAAATCGCCAGAGAAAAACAGGGGCAAGTAGCCCGTAAACAGGTGGGGCAGGTGGAATATCGGCAAGCAGATTTACTTCAAAAAATTCCTGTTTCAGGCGCAAAAGAAATCTGGTTTTGTGGCGCTTGGCATCAGACCGGTGACCCAGTAAAGAGCTTGCATCGCGTCGTCGAGACGCTATCTCAAGGCGGCATGATCCACATCCAGACTTTCCGCAAGGTACCGGAAATGAATCAGGAGATAGACGCCGCCATCATGGAACTCGTCGGCCACCACATTTTTAGCGAAGGTGAAATTGAATCTATCGCTGAGCGACTAGGGCTCAAGCTAGTGGCAAGTCAGCGGAAAGGGATGATCGAACTGTGAACAATGACTCAGGCATAGAAGCGACGGCAGGCGCCAAAACGGACGTAAAGAAAGCTGTTTCTCCGCTGCGAAGGCTAATGAAATTCGCGCGTCCACACAGCGGAACATACATTGCTTCGGTGGTGCTGGCAGTGCTCGGCGTCGCAAGCGGTTTCCTGCCTTATGCCGCAGTAGCAATGATCGTGAAGGCACTCCTTGAAGGCAGCGGTAATAGCTCTTTCTACGTGCTTTGGATTGCTGCTGCAGCATTCGGGCAGGTAGCCAGGTCTGTGCTTTCAGGGATAGCCACTTTGTTGTCCCACAAGGCGACGTTCGCCGTGGTTTCCGAGGTGCGTCGAGAACTCGCGGTGAAGCTAGATCGAATGCCACTTGGCTACGTTCTAGAAACACCCACCGGTACGCTCAAGTCGGCCTTTGTGGAAAGGACAGAACAAATCCATGTTCCACTGGCACACATCGTGCCTGAGCTAACCGCAAATCTGTTGGTGGCGTTCAATGTTGTGCTGGTCATCTTTGTTCTAGATTGGCGGATGGCGCTCGCGGCTTTAGCAACTATCCCCGTCGGAATCTTGTGCTACGCGATCGGCATGCGCGATTACACCGAAAAATATGGAAAAGTCGTAGCTGCGAAGAACCATATGGGCTCAACCATTGTCGAATACATAAATGGTATTGAAGTCATCAAGGCATTCGGGCGGAGCGCGTCAGCGTATGAAAAGTTCACAGACGCCGTGCGCGCCAATTCGGGCTTGATGCTGGATTGGGATGCGCACAAACCTGCCATGGACTTCGCTGATGATGAATGTTTGGCCAAGCGTTCTACTAGGCGTCTTGCCGATAGGGTCTTTGCTGGTCTTGAATGGCTCGCTTGCTCCTGCCACATTCGTGACGATCATCGTGCTTTCGCTCGGTTACACAGAGCCGCTATTTGCCGCAATCTTGTTCACTAGTGACATATCGAAGATTTCGACGGTAGTGAACGAAATTGGGCAGACGCTAGATCAGCCAGAAATGGAACGCCCGGATAAACCACGTGAATTGGCAGACACCGGCATAAAGCTTTCGAACGTGACATTTTCCTATGCCGACGAACCAGTTTTGAAAGGGGTAGATCTGGAGATCGCCCCTGGATCCATGGTTGCTTTGGTCGGGCCGTCAGGCAGCGGAAAATCGACCATCGCAAAGCTGATCGCGTCGCAATGGGACGTCACTAGCGGATCAGTTTGTTTGGGCGGGGTGGACGTGCGAGATATGCCGCTTTCACAGGTTGCGGAAAACATCGCTTACGTGTCCCAAGACAACTATTTGTTCGATGACACCGTTATGAACAACATCAGAATGGGACGCCCGGGAGCAAGCGACGAGGAAGTGGTGGCATTAGCTAAAGCTAGCGGCTGTCACGAATTCATTCAGGAGCTCGAAAACGGCTATCAAACCGTAGTGGGCACTTCAGGAGATCATCTTTCAGGCGGAGAGCGTCAACGCATCACGATTGCTAGGGCAATGGCTAAAGACGCCCCAATCGTAGTTTTAGATGAAGCCACGGCCTATACCGATCCAGAAAATGAAGCCGTAATCCAGGATGCTGTCGCAAGGCTAGCTCGCGGGAAGACTCTAGTGGTGATCGCGCACAGGCTTTCAACAATCACGCATGCAGACTCAATAGCGGTTATTGAAAACGGCACAGTTGTGGCTTGCGACACGCATGAAGGCTTACTGAAAAAATGTGGTCTCTATAAACAGATGTGGGACGCTCACGAGTCCGTTCGAGACATAGATGAGAAGGCGATGTAAATGATTTCCACTTTCAAAAAGTTCTTCCAATTCTCAGGCGCGCACAAGAGCAAATGGTACAAGGCAATAGCGCTTGAATTCTGCGTAGCCTAGCCGGAACTCTTCAAGTGATCCCGCTGTTCCTGGTTCTCGCGAACGTGATCAGGCAGACCCTCACCGCACGAGTTGCCCTGCTCTCGTTTCTGTTGGTTCTACTTTCGGTAGTGCTGCAAGTCATCTTCCACTATCTGGGCTACCGCTTAGAAATGCGCGCCAGCTACGAGATGCTTGACGACAAGAGAATCTCCATCGGTGAGCGTATGCGTTACATGCCGATGGGTTTCTTTAGCAACCGCAGCCTTGGCAATCTAACCGCAATCGCGACATCCACTATGGACGATCTTGAGGCATTAGCAAGTTCTATCGTAGTGCGAATCTTGACCGGATATATTCACGCAGTCATGTTCTCGCTGGGTTACATGATCATCGACTGGCGGATCGGCACCATATTTCTAGCCGGCATCTTGGTCATCTTGGTGGTAAACCGTAAAATGCTGGTAGTTGCCAGGGCTCATTCCCCACAGCGTCTTGCGGCCCAGATGAAGTTGGTGGACGCAGTCCTCGAATTCCTGCAAGGAATGAGCGTCGTCAAAGCATTCAACCTTTCCGAACGTTCAGACACGTCGTTCAAGACAACAATCGAAGAAACAGAAAACAAAACTATAACCTGGAGACTAAGAGCATACCGTTCAACGTTTTGCAGCAAATCATTCTTCGCATGTTTGCCGTGGCTGCTATCGCGGCAGCGGTCAAGTTCTATTTCGACGGATCCATGGAGCTTTTCATTACTCTGCTAGTTCTTATTGGCGGATTCATGACGTACGCCAAACTAGAGATGGCCGGTGCGCTTTCCTTCATGCTTCCCACCATCGATAACGCGATGGACAGAATACAAGAAGTAGATTCCGCCCCGTTCTTGGACGGATCAGGGCGAATAACCGATTCGGATAACAACGATATTGTGCTCGAAAACATCGATTTTTCTTACGAAAATTCCAAAGTGATAGACGATGTTTCCTTGTTGATACCGCAACGTACTAGTTGCGCCATCGTCGGACCATCTGGGTCTGGAAAGACCACGCTGGTAAATCTCATGGCCAGATTCTGGGATGTAGACAGCGGAAGCGTCAAACTTGGCGGGGTGGACGTTCGCGAATGGAAATTCGACGAGTTCATGACCCACTTCGCAATGGTATTTCAAAACGTCTATTTATTTAACGACACAATCGAAAACAACATTAAATTCGGCAGGCCATCTGCCAGTCACGAAGAAGTTGTACAGGTGGCTAAAGCAGCTCGCTGTCACGATTTCATTGCGGCCCTGCCAGATGGCTACGACACCGTGCTAGGTGAGGGCGGGGCGAACGTTTCTGGCGGCGAAAAGCAGCGAATCTCGATCGCTCGCGCTTTACTCAAGGACGCACCGATCGTGTTATTGGATGAAGCGACCGCCAACGTCGATCCCGAGAACGAGGCGGAACTGCAATCAGCAATTGAGACTCTAACGCGTGACAAGACGGTCATCATGATCGCTCACCGTTTGAAGACGGTTCGCAATGCCGATCAGATTGTGGTTCTAGACAAAGGTCGAATCGTTCAAAGAGGTACTCACGCCCAGCTTTTAGAACAAGGCGGAATCTACGCCTCATTCGTTCAGATGAGGCGACGCGCCATTGGCTGGAAAGTAGGTGCTAATTAGGCTCATAAAATCAGGTAACCTGTTCATGTATCTCGATCCTGACCTCGCAGACCAGACCCTGACCTGCCTACCAGCAATGAACAACCAGATCGAAGGCGGGATAAACGCTTAACTCCGTGCCATGCTCAAAGACCACCGCGGAATGAGCCTGACCAGGCGAATCAAAGCGATTTTCTGGTGGTGCTACCAACACATCGAAAACCCCGCGACTCCAGCAGAAATCCTAAAAATAAAGCCTAAATTGTTTACTTATGCCATATCTATGCCGACGGCGAGCTTGATGAGGAGGCAACTTGTTGAGATTTCCGACAAGTTCGTCGTGAGGGCATGAACTCGATCGCATTGACTCCTTCGCCCATCTACACCCAGATAGTCTCGGTTCGGGGCTACCTAGAAAATCTCTACCCCCTGGACTATACGTGAAGGTGTGCCCCCTCAACTGTTAGAGGGGGCACACTGTTCGTTAGGAAAACATGCGCAGCAAACAACGAGTGGCTAGCTCACATTCGTGACCGCCAGCGATGTCGGCTGACCCGCAACCTCCGCAGTGGCAGTCTCGGTCATAGTAGAGAGGTCAATCATGTGCACTTTTCCAGCGAGAGGGTCAGAGACCCACACGGTGTTAGCTTCGTCGTAGTTGCCAGCAGCAACTCCGGGGGCAATGCCGCCGTGACCACTGGGCTTTACCCATTCACCGGTCACCTGCATGGTTTGTTCAAGGGTGCCGACCTTATCAAAGACATAGAGCTTGCCGTTGGTTCCCAGTGTAATCACATGACCGTCAGGTGTGATAGCGAGATTCGAGATATTCACGCCCTCGTCCACCCCGACAGTCTTTGTGGTATTGTCACCAACGAAGACGAGCTTATCGCCGCCCTTACCGACCAATGTAGAAAAGTCCGCATTAGCTACGAAAGTACCCACGCGATCCTCGCCAAGGTCGGGAGTAGGAATGTTGACACCTTTGCCGTTCTTGATAACAAGTACAGAGTCATCGCAGCCGAAGGCGGCGTTGGTGCCGCGAGCAACTTCACCGTGCATGCTCATACAGGTGAAAGTTTTCTCCACCTCAGTCTCCCCGTGGCGAAGTTCAATAGTGTCGGGCAATGCGGTGCCTTCCTGTGCTGTGGCGCTCACGAGATAGTGACCTTCAGGCATCGGAATCACTACGCCGTGATGCGGCAAGTTGGCTTTGACACGAGTGAGGTCATCAAGCTGACCTGTCTCTAAATTCTCGGTGGTGACCAGGGAAGCCGCGCCATCATCATCAGCGAAAATACCGGTCGCCCCCGCTTGCGGATTCGGCACTACGTGAACAGGTTTATTACCCTTAACAACCTCTTTCAGCAGTGCTGGCTGTCCAGTATAGAAATGGAAATGATCGCCGTGCTCCTGCTTCCACGCACCCGCATCGATAATAGATGATTCGTTATCGTGTCGACGGTTAGCCACTACGTGACGACCGTCATGTGCCACTGTTAACGATGGGCGTGATGTGAGCTCAAAATCCGCAACCTTCTTAAGGTTCTCATCAAAGATACTTACCCCGCTCTCGGTTGCCACGACAACGCGGGGCATTGCTTTCGAGGTTTCTGTTCCCGCGGAACTCACGCCGTGATCGTCGTGTTTTTGACCTTTATGGTCGTAATCGCCGGATTCGGTTCCGCAGCCAGCCAGGGCCGCAGTCATTACTGACACAATTGCAACAATCTTCATTAGTTTCATAAGGGTTACTATAAATGAAAACGATAATCATTATCAAATTGCGTCTCAGGGCAGCGGGCGTGGGCGTCCTCTACCCCGTCGGCGTGGCCGGTGTGGAAGTGGATACATATAAACACGCTCGCGCCGTTTACCGCATTTCGCGCCAAAATCAGGAAGTGGAAAAAACTATCTGGTTGTTGTTAGTTGTGAGCCTCGCCAATGGTCGATGAGCCAGCGGTCGTGACTGGCGATAATCAACGTACTTTCCGACTCGCTCAGCGCTTTTTCCAATGTTTCCGCAGAATATCAACGATTGCTGGGGGTAAAAGCGGAGGGCGAGGGATTCGAACCCCCGGTGAGTTTCCCCACAACGGTTTTCAAGACCGTCACATTCGGCCGCTCTGTCAGCCCTCCCGGAGCATTCCAGCAACTACTGTATCAGCTGCGCGCATCGGCGGGAAACTTTGTAAACCAGCGCGGATTAGGTACAGTTAAGAGTCCTTGGAGATGTGGCTGAGCGGCCGAAAGCGGCACCCTGCTAAGGTGTTAGGGGCGCAAGTCCCTCGCAGGTTCAAATCCTGTCATCTCCGCGCTTGCCCCGCTGTTCGCGCAGAACGGCGGGGTTTTTCGTTGCCGTGGCGGGGTTGGCTGCTTGCGTTAACGATGCCCGCCTCGAGGTTCGGTGCTTGGGTTCCTGGGTCGAGGTTCGGTGGGGGGTGTAGGCTGGTGTCGTGTCTCGGGTTCGGCCGGGGCGAGGACGGTGGGTGGTGTTTTTGCCGGAGGGGTGCGTTTTGTGACATACTAAAGAAGTTCTGCGGGCGTAGTTCATCGGTAGAATGGAAGCTTCCCAAGCTTCAGAGGCGGGTTCGACTCCCGTCGCCCGCTCTGCCTTCAACCTCGATATCGTCCACAGCCTTGGTAGCTGCGGGAATCGCCACCGGTGCCGTGAGTCGCAGACCGAGCGACGCGGACGTCACCGCGCTGTTCAGTGTGAAACCAAACATGATCAGTAGTCTCCTGCCATCACGGTCTGCCGCCGATCAAGGCGGGCAAGTTGTTTGTCGAGGGCGGGTGCGAGTTTGCCCACCAGCGTCCCATCCGACAACGTCACCGAATATCCAAAGACCCGAGGATCCGCTTTGCAGTCGCATCCACGATCCCAGCGACATCCACACGCTTTGCCGCTTCATCAGTACTTCGCTGAGATACAGTCACGGGTTGTGGGGTGAGGTCAACGCTCGGCACTTGCAGCTCTGCCACCGCCTCGATCTGCACATGAAGCCCATCCTCAAGGTCGGCGAAGGCGTCTATCGTGTCGCGCGCGAGCTCTGAAGCTGCGGTGACAGCCTTGTTGCCGTCCGTGCGGATGGAGCCTGCGAGGCCTTCGACAAGCATCCGTCCTGCCCAGGCCATCTTGCGAGATGGTGAGTGGATGCCAAAGAAGCCAGTGATCGAGTCCCAAATCCCGCTTGCCCAGTTAGAGACCGAATTCCACAGCCACCCCGCCAGGGACTGGATACCGTTCCACAATCCGTAGACGAGGTTTTTGCCCGCCTGGGCCATCGCCGAAACACCCTGACCAACAGCAGACACAATCCCAGAAATAATCGATGGGATTGCTGCGACGATTGTGGAAAGAATCTGCGGCGGTTACGTACCAACGCGGTCAAGAGTTGGATGCCTGCTTGGACGAGTTGCGGGATAGCCCCACCAATCGCCGACACAATAGCGGCGATAATCTGCGGCAACGCGGCCACGATCGTTGTAATGATCTGCGGCAACGCCCCAATCAACGCCGTCAACAGTTGGATTCCTGCTTCGATGATCACGGGAATAGCCGCGATGAGGCCTTCGGTAAGTCCGGTGATGAGCTGCAACGCCGCATCAAGAAGCAACGGGAGGTTATCGACCAGACCCTGCACCAAAGCGGCGAGCATCTCCACCGCCGCTGGTATCAACTCCGGTAGTGCTTCGCCGATGCCAGAGACGAGGGTGGTGATGATCTGAATCGCCGCCTCAAGAAGCGACGGTAGGGCTTCGATGATCGCCTCGACCAGCGCGATAATCAATGTCACCGCCGTCTCGGCCACTTGTGGCAACACCTTGATAATGCCTTCAAGGAGCGCGGTCAAAATGCTCATGCCGGTCCCGACCACCATAGGTAGTTGCTCAGCAATAAACCCGAGATCTTCCTGTAGCACGGTGCCAAGAGTGTCAATCAGGGCAGGCGTGCCTCCTTCTTCAAACGCTGCCGTGAGTTCGTCAATCCAGCCGTTCACCATCGGCAACACCGACCCAGCCAACGCCTCGTTCAATCCGCCAGCCAGCGCACCTTTAAGGTTTTCCACCCCATCCTGCATCGTCGCAAGCTGACCAGAAAACGTTCTTGGATTGGGCGTCCATAGCTCCGTAGAAACGGCCGCTCTCGCTAGTGGCAGACGCGAAGGCGTCAGCGACCATGTCAGCTGAGATTGCGCCCTTGGCCATATCCTCCTTCAGTTCACCGATGGACTTGCCGGTCTTACGCGAGATTTCTTCTAAGGGGTTGAATCCGGCGTTGATCATCTGCAGCAAATCCTGACCCGTAAGCTTGCCGGTCGAAGACATTTGGGCGAAGGCGAGCGTCAAGGACTCCATCTTCACCGCGCCACCTTGGCTAATGTCGCCGATTTCGTTGAGGTGCTTTTTCGCATCCTCCAACGACATGCCAAAGCTCAGGAGGGTTTGCATGTTACCCGCGAGGTCCTTCATACCAAACGGGGTCTTCGCTGCCTCAACCTTCAAATCATTCACAAGCTGCTGGGCCTTGGCTTGATCACCAAGCATCGTCGTGAAGCTTGTGGCGTATTGCACCATACGCGCGTTGTACTCCACGCCCTCTTTCAAGGCTCCGGCCATGCCGCGACCAATACTGGCGATCGCATGCCCGATACCTTTGACCCCGGCGATGATGGCTTCGGAGGCGAGATTGGCTTTCAACACGTCACCGAAAATGCGGGTCTTGGAGCTGGTGGTGTCCTCTCATCCCCAAGATCATCCACCGCACCCTCAAGACGTCCTGCGTCCTTTGCCGCGCCCTTGGCATCGTCACCGGCACCGTCCGCCTCGTTACCGAAATCCGACAAGGCATTGTTGTTGGCTTTCAGTTCGCCTTCAAGGCGGTTGAGCTCAGCGCCTGCGTTGTTGAGCTGAATCTGCCAATTCTTCGTCCGCGAATCATTCTCACCAAACGAGGAAGCGCTATTTTCCAGCGCGGTGCGCAGGGTTTCAATCTTGGCTTTCGGAGCCTCGATTTCCTTGCCTAGCACCTGGTTACGAGCGGTGAGGGCTTCGGCGGACTTGTCATTCTTATCGAACGAGGACGCCACAAGCTTCATCTCACTGCCGAGCACCCGCATCTCACGGTTAATATCCGTGATCGCACGCTTGAACTCACGCTCGCCTTTAAGCCCAATCTTCAAACCAAAACTCGAGTCAGCCATGCGTGTTACGCCTCCTTAATTATTTAGGGGGTGATATAATCAAGGGTGGAAGGAACAACGACGAGCTTCAGCGAGGAATAATCATGGAGACTTCAAGCATCACCAAATGGACTTTCTTTGAAGAAGTACCCATTCCGCAGGACGTCAATCAGCTTCTCGTCGAAGGAGAACAACCCTACGCGGCATACAAGACTTTTCGAGATTCGGCTATTTTTACTTCAAAGCGGCTTATTGTACGTGATTCACAAGGCTTGACTGGGAAGAAGGTTGAAATCTATTCGATGCCGTATTCATCCATCAACGCCTGGTCAACCGAGAATGCGGGACGAATCGATTTCAATGCTGAAGTAGACCTTTGGACACGCGCCGGTCATCTCAAAATTAAATTGGGTAAGAAAATTGATGTGCGGCGCATCGACCAGCTCATAGCCGCCTGTGTCCTCAACAGTACCCACTGATACCTAGATTCCAGCCGGGATCACATCATCAATAAACTACACCCGTTTCGGCTGGGCACGGCCGGTCTCGATGCGCCAGCAGTCCACCAGGTCGAGCGGCACCCCGAACACCATCAACTCTGCCTGTTCCACGCTGAGGTGGAGGTGTGCGAGGGCGATGTAGGTGAGCCGGGTGAAGGTCGCCTCCGTGGTGTCGGCTATGCGCCCGCCACTGGTGCTTCTTTTGGGTTCGGCTCGGTGGCGATGGTACGCCGGGTGCCGCGTTGCAGGGCTTCAGTAATCGCGCCCCGATAGTCCGCTAGGTCTGCTGGCACGGGCAGCAACTCCATCTGTTCTTCGGTGAGTTCTGGCCGGGGCTGGTCTGGGTGTTTGAGGTTATGGATAGCGACGGACTGGTTGGCGAGCAGGGCCACGAGCCAGACCACTTCCGCCAATGTTTTGCCCAGGTCGTCGGAGGTTTCAAGCGCGTTACCCAGATATTCGAGTCCACCGTAACGCTCGGCAATTAGACGCGTGGCTTTCGTGGTGAAAACCAGCTCGTAGTCCTCCCCGCCGATGCTGACGATGGCGGAGCGCCTGGTTCAACAACAGACTCAGCGTTCTTCTTGGTCGTCATTGCTTACGCTCCTTAGTCTTCGGTTGTAACGGCAGGTTCATAAACTTGCGCATACCAGTTCGTGATCGTCTCGGGCTTGACGCCGGTTGCGCCTTCGGTGACTTCGGCCTTCCACGGATGACACCCCTTACTATCGGGTTTGTTACGACGCAAAATCGTGCCCTCAATGCTCGGGGTGGAGAACGTGATGGAGTCGGCCTTAGTGGTTAACGTTTCTGTTGGCAGGGCGAACTAGACTCGGTAGAGCCAGAAATACCGGTACTTCCCGTTGGAGCGTGCGGCTCGGAAACCGATCGCCACGGGAGCCCCGCCGTCCTCGGAAGCTGAAATGAGCACCCCGTTGGAATCCACGGTCGCACCCGTCAAGGCTGCGGCTGCTTCACCACCCAGGTCGTCGATACCCAAAGTCATGGTGCCGGATTTGAATTCTTTAACGATCTCGGATGGCCCGTCATCGGCATACAGGATCGCTTCAGCAACCTCAACACTGAGTTCTGCGCTGATGGCTTTGGCGAGGGGTTTGGGTGTGGCGTAGGTTTCCTCCCCCGTGTCGGGGTTTTCGGTGATGGTGGCGTAGTAGAGCTTGTCTAAACCGATTGTTGCCATGAGCAGTCCTCTCGTGGAGTGTGGATGATAGTTAAGAGAAAATCGATAGAATGGACGTGTTCCATTGACGTAACCCGTAGAGCAGTGAGTGCTATGGCTGATAACACCCCGACAATTGAACAGTTCCGTCCCGTAGTTTTAACGGTGCTTCGCGACGGGCAGTTACGCCCCTTTGGTGAAGTGTGTGAACTAGTTGCCAATCATTTGAATCTCACTGACGATGTCCGAGCTGAACGAATCGCATCGGGTCAACTGCGATATGTTAATCGCATTAATTGGGCATGCTCTGGTCTCACGCAAGCCGGATTGCTGGACCGACCCAAGCGCGGTCAATACCAGATCACAGACAATGGTCGTGCAGTCGAAACTCGTGGTTTAAGCGTGTATAGCGAAAAGGATATGCTCGAGTGGCCTGATTGGCAGGCTTATCAAGACGAGATCGCTGCGCGGAAAAACGCCGACACACCACAAGAGTCTGTCGAAGTTATCAGTGACGAAAAGCAAAGCCCCGTCGAGCTCATGGCCCACATCGAACAATCATTTAATTACAAGGTAGAAACGGACCTACGTAAACATCTCCAAAATGCCTCACCAGAGTTCTTTGAAAAGGCTGTTATTAAGCTGTTGTGTGCCATGGGTTATGGCGGGACTCAAGGCAAGAAAAAGCATGTTGGGAAATCCGGAGACGGCGGCATCGATGGAATCATTAGCCAAGACGCACTCGGGCTGACCAACGTCTACATTCAAGCCAAACGCTACAAGGACGAAAACAAGGTCGGCGATCCTGACATCCGTAACTTCATCGGTTCCCTCGATGCGCACGGAGCTAACCTTGGAGTCTTCATCACCACCTCGAGCTTCCAACCCAAAGCAGTGCAAACAGCTGACGGGTACCGTCACGGAAGGATCGTTCTTATCGACGGTAAAGACCTCACTCGCTACATGCTCAACTACGGTGTCGCCGTGCAAAAGAAGCAAGAATTCACCTTATTTGAAATCGATGAGGACTTCTTCGACGAAGAAGACGCCTAGAAACTCCCCCAACCCGCGACGTCTATCGTGTAGTGATGGAATCCGGTATCTGCCTCGAAACCAACATAAGTACGGCCAGTGATCGTCAGTCCCGCATCAAACAGGGCACGCGTGATCTGGTTGCGAAGCTCTAGATAGTTGGTCTTCGTGAATAAGGCGAGGCGGACTTCCTCAACCTCTACGCTGGGTTGGTTATCGGCGAACACGTCCAACATATCAGCCAGTGGTGTCGCTACCAGATACGTCCGCGGCGCGGGCGTAGCCGTATACAGGCCAACTTCGAACGGCAGGCCGAGCTTGTCAGCAATCTGCGTGAGTTGTTCCAATAATGTGGGTCATGACCCCACCTGCTCAATCCGCGCCGCCAGCACCGTTTTCATCGCTCCGATCGCACCCCTGCGGGTTTGCGACCTGGTGGGTGCAAGGAACGGACGTGCAGGCTGATTAGACCGGCCATGTTCGAGGACGTTCGCGATCAACGCATTCGCTCGACCGTCCCAGCGGTTCTCAGCAAAACCGACCTTTACGTTGTAATCGCCTCGGCTATTCACTTTCACCGAGGTCGTACCAAGCGCGCTGAGTAGTTGCCCGGTTGACCGCGAAGGATTCTTGGTGGCCCGTCCGATCGCACCGGCGAGGTTTGCTCGCATACGCGGCTCAACCACCGCAGCCCCAGCTTGCAGAACCTCATCAGCAGATGTTTCCAGCACACGGCTGGCCGCATTGAGAGAATCAATGAACGCGTTCGGCAAGCGAATCTGCACTCTAGCCATCAGTTGCCCCCTTCGGGTGTGGTCTGGTGGGCAAGGATTTCCACGTAACGGCCGATGACCTCGACGGCGTCGATGACATACCTGCCCTCGGGTGCGCTGATCTGCATATCAGTGGTCACGGATAGTCCGGGGATGGTGCGGATGCGGAAGAGAACGTTAGTCTTTGAGTACGCTGCCCGGTTCACCCACGCAGCCGAGGCGTGCCGCACCTCGATCTGCGCCCGCACGGTTGCTCGCACTTCATCGCGTGTTGCCGTGAACCCCGCCTTATCACGCACCGTAACCGGGGTGATGAGGTCGATTGTGATGCACATGGAACCAATCGAAGCCATCAGCTGCCTCCTTCAGATCTTCCAGTCGCGGTCCAGGCGCAGCAGGTTGTTTACCGCGTTCCACACCGCCCGAGCCGCATCTGGTTTATCGGACCAGAATCCTGCCGTCGAACCATCACGAGACTCGTAGAAATGGGAGGCGAGCATGACAATGCCCTGCCTGGTTGCTCCAGACATGTCGTGGGTCTCGTAGTAGCCCTCATCAAGGTGTTGGTAGGCGTAGGCGTAGGAGGTGGCCGCATTGATCAGTACGCCGATCAGCTTGTCGTCATCGTCGAGGGTGATGAGCAGATTCGCCTTCACCTGCGCAACCAAATCAACCGTGGTCATTGCGGCCACCTCCTTCCACTGTCGCCGGGGTTATGCGGTGGTCTTTTGGGTTAGCAGCTTGACCGCTTCGGGCAGGACGAGCTTCCCGTCCAGACGCTGAGAAGCAAGGAACCCAACCTGACCGGTGGTAGCGAACAATTCGTTCAGACGCTTAAAGGAGCGGCCCTGCCGGTCGGCGATCCAGTAATACGACAAGTCACCGAACGCCACCGTCGACGCACCAGCCTTAATCTCCGGAACAAACGTCGACGTGTGGACGGGGCGGCCAAGAACCAGATCAGGCGTTCCAGCAGTCAACGCTGGCTGCCACAAGTACTGGCCGTTACCATCCTTGAGCTTGTGCACGGTCTTGACGGTCGAGTCGTTCATCAGCCACACCGCGTTCTTGCGATACGGAGCACGCAGGGAATAGTGCAAGTCGATGAGCTCATCAGCTGTAATATCCGTGGCCTTACCCGTGGTCACCGCCTTCTCGCCACCGCTAGTGGCATTGAAAATTCCGGTGGGCTTACCCTTACCGTCCCCGGTGAGGAAGGCTTCTTCTTCAGCCGCTCCGATACGGCGAGCAAACTCCACCGCCAGATACTGCTCGACATTAAACGCCGCATCATTAAGCAGCTCTTCCGAGAGTTTGAGGAAGGTGCCAAGCTTAAACGCACTCAGCGTCACCTGCGTGAAGGCTTCATCAGATTCCGTGTACGGCTTGCCCTCATCGAGCCAACCTGCGGTGCCGTGGGTGGAGACGACCGGGATCTTCCGATCCCCGCTGGTGGTTTGAATGACCTTGGCCAGGGAGCGCATGATGTTCTGATCCGCCAGTGCCGCCACGAGGGTGTGTTCGAATTCGTCCGGGACGAGGTATCCGACCTCAGTATCAACACCCTCGGATAGGGCGTTGCGTACTTCCATCGGAGAAGCGTTGAGCCGCATCGCATCCCAAAACGCTCGCTTGTACGTGGCGGTTGCGCGTGGGGTCGTGGGCTTAGCTTCATCGTCAAGGTTGATGCCTGGCATTGAGGTCAGCGGTGTGTTAGTTGCCTTAGCCAGGTCAGCATCCCGGCGCAGGGCACGTTCAGAACGGGCGATCTCGTTGCTGAGTCGATCGATTTCGGCCTCCATCTTCGCGTAAGCCTGATCATCTTCAGCAGACAGGCAGCCAGATGTAGCATCGCGGTGTTCATCGATGAAGGCCTTCGCCTTCTTCCAAACATCTGCGCGCTTGGTGCGAAGATCAGAAACAGTCATAGGGGTTGTCATGGGTGTTGGTCCTTTCAGTGGGGTTGATTGATCAATTCGGCGTACAAATCGAGAACCCGCCGACCAACAGGCACGGCGGGAGTAACGGTTGGGCGTGGTGGACGCACCGGCTTCGACAGAGGCGGCGATGCCGTGGCGGTCAGGTGTGCGACGAGTTTTTGCTCGGCTGCTCGGCGGGAAAACACCGTGCCTTGTCCCGCGTTCTTGGGCGGGAACATCTGCCGCTTCGGATCTTCATCCTCGTCGTCTTCGTCGGGTTCATCTGGTGACTCGACCTCGTCATCATCGTCATCGTCAGACTCGTCTGGCTTGTCGTTGAAGGCGGGGTTGCGTTCGCCTGTCAGGAGTTCGTCGGCAAAACCCATTTCTATGGCGGCATGGGCGTCCATCCACGTCTCAGCATCCATGAGCTTGGACAGCTTCGCCCGGGACAGTCCAGTTTTTAGCTGATAGGCGTTGATAATCGATTCTTTGACAGATTCAAGCATGCTCATCGCACGTGCGAGTTCGTCCTTATCCCCGACCGCCATCGTCGCCGGGTTGTGAATCATCAACATCGACACAGGGCTCATGGCGACCTTCGTGGCGGCCATTGCGATCACGGACGCAGCCGATGCGGCGATGCCGTCGATATTGACGGTCACTGTGCCTGGGTAGTCGATGAGCATGTTGTAGATCTGCGCCGCAGTCACAACATCACCACCAGGCGAGTTCAGCCAGATCGTCACCGGTCCGCTACCCGCGTTGCGTTCGGCTGCGAAGATGGCGGGTGTGATGTCGTTATCGAACCAGGATTCTTCAGCGATCGTGCCGCTGATACGCAAAACCCGGACACTGTCAGCGTCCGGGTCAGTGTTGTGTGGCTCGGGTGTGAGCCAGTTCCAAAAACGTCTCATATCCTCCTCCGTACAGAAGATTCACTCATAGGTTCCTCAGCCGGTTCAGGCTCCGGTTCAGACTCGGTTGTCTGCGCGTATGCCCCTGCGAGACCGAGCGGGAGCATGTTGCCGTTGACGAGGTAGAGATCCCCGCCTGCCTCGATGCTGATGCGGTCGAGGTTTTCTAGCTCGCGGATATCGTTGGCGCTCATCCACCCGTTCTGCCGTGCCACCGCATACCCATCCATACGCGACTTGTAATCCCCACGCGGCAAGCCTCCGAGGTTGAACTTCACATAGATCTGCGGCTTCTCGTGCGGGCTAAGGAGGGTTTTGGTGATGGCTTGCTCGAAGCGGATCACCCACGGACCGAGCGTGTACTTCACAAACTCCAACGACTGCTGCTCAATATTGGAGAAGCTGGATTTTTCGAGGTCGCCGATCATGTGCGGCGGAATACGGAAGATGCGGGCGATTTCGTTGATCTGAAACTTCCTCGTTTCAAGGAATTGAGCTTGTTCTGGGCTGACGGAGATGGGTGTGTATTTCATGCTCTCCTCGAGCACAGCGATCTTGTTCCCGTTCCGTGCGCCGCCGAACGTGGACTGCCACGACTCCCTGACGCGCGCGGGGTCCTTGATCGTGCCCGGATGCTCTAACACCCCACCAGGAGCCGCGCCGTTAGCAAAAACGATGCGCCGTAGTCTTCGGTTGCTTGGGCGAGGCCGATGGCGTTCTTTGCCATTGCAATCGGGCTATAACCGACCTGCCCGTCAAAGCCCAGCCTTGGGATATGGAGCATATCGCGCGCGGCCAACGTAACGGTCTCGAACCTTCCTGTTGGTTCGTCCCATGTCCGCTGATACTCGTAATACAGCCGCCCAGCCTCATCACGCCCAACCGTCATCCTGTTCGGCATCAACGGATACAAGCCGATGACTTCGTCGCGCCCGTTGCGGATCACCTGCGCAAACGCATTACCCCACAGGAGAAGGTGGGTCATGAGGGTTTCTCGGAACACTAAGGACGTCATCTCGGGGTTAGGCGCATCATGCAACAACCGGTAGAGCGGATGGTCGAGTGCCTTAACCTTCGCACCATCACTGGATTGTTGGTAGACGTGCAACGGCAGTCCCGCGATTGCTTCGGCCAGAATACGCACGCACGAGTAGACTGCCGTCATCTGCATAGCGGATCGTTCTGTCACCGGACGCCCCGATGAGGTCGCTCCGAAGAAGAACGAGTACCCACCACCCGTCAGGGCATGGTCGTCAGCCTTACGAGCGGAATCGCCACGCAGCCAGGAAAGAAACCCCATTGAAATCCCCCTCAAGAATCAGGAAAATGAATCCATGACGCGAAATAGTTGGAAAACCACACTCAAAGAAGCTCTAGAAAAGGAAGACCCCGTTAGCTTCTCGCTGATTGACTCTGATCAGAAGCTCATAGGCCACTCGATTTTTGCGCGCGTTAACAACGAGTCCAGCCCGAGTCTTGAGATCGTTCCAGCATCATCTGAACCCGCGAAGCCAAATGAACTTCGGTTGCTATTAACGCACTATCTCCCAGAAATACCTAAGGGCGATCATGTTGTCGTAATCGGGATGAATCCCTCGAACGCACGTGCTTTTTCAGGACGGGTCCAAACCGAGAAAGCCAAAGCTCGTGGGTGGGTGCCGGAAACGGACCAGACGGCACGTATAGTGCGAGGGTGGCTCCGCAGCGCCAAGCTGAAAAACACGCAGCGTCTTACGATGATGAACCTTGTACCCATTATCAACAAGGATAGCGATGCAGTTCAGCAACGCATCAATGACTGGACAGGACCAAATCTCGAACAGATTTTCAAAGAAACCCTTGAAACAATCCTAGAGTCCTCAAGAACCTCATCACAGAATGTCCGAATCATTCGCGCCTGGGGAGATCCAGCCAAACACGCATGGGTAGAACAAGGCCAGAAATGGTTCACGGATTTTATTAATTGTCCGCGCAATCACCACGTTACTGATGGCATCCTCGACTGTCGTCTCAAGTTCAAGAAAAGGACTGACACTGAACCTGCGCCGTATCCTCCGCATCCCATAGGCAGCTGGGGACTGAAGAAGGGCAACGATCTCATGTGCGTACCGACCCGGCAGGCAACATCAAACCCGACAAACAAAAGAGCACCGAGAAGATCGACGGCGTGGTCGCAACCATCATGGCCATCGACCGCGCCATCCGACGCGGCACCGGCCACGTCAGCGGCAGCATTTATGACGAACGCGGCCTACTCGTGCTGTGAGCACGCGCATGGATGAACGCGCCGATGCCTGTGCCGATCAGCCCCAAGATCGAGTAGGCGACGCCGTAGATGAGGGCTGAATCGTTGTAGTACACGAACAGTGTGGTCAAGAACCCTGCGAACGGGGCCAGTAGCCACCACCAGCCGAACCCGTGGCGTGCCCCATCGATAACGCTCAAAACGATGGTGAGTAGTGGAAACGCGAGGAAGAGCAACGCGATGAACCACTTGGCGTTGGGATCGCTCAGCCTGTTGATCCACATGGAAATGAGCGGCAACAACCAAAATGCCGCTAGCAGGACACTCATCAGTGCCCACGACTGTTTTGCGGGAGCTTTCATATTCCCAATTTTACATGTCAAAGGACACCGCATGGGTTTTCTAAATTGGTAGCGTGGCGACGCCACCCGCTCCGCTGAGGATCATGCTCTATCGGGTGGCGGGTATTCGTTTTTCTTTGGTGCGACGAGCTCTGGCCGTCCGGTAAACGGCAGTCCCGCGATTGCTTCAGCCAAAATGAGCACGCAACTGTAGACGGCGGTCATCTGCATCGCCGAGCGTTCTGTCACCGGGCGACCCGACGACGTTGCCCCGAAGAAAAAGCTATAACCAGAGCTGATCGCGTGATCCTCAGCGGAGCGGGTGGCGTCGCCACGCAACCAATTTAGAAACCCCATATTCAATTCTTTCATGAGACAATGGATAAATGACTACGCTCATCGATGAACTTCAAGCCGCGTGGGATGATGGCGAACTCGTATTCCCGAAAGACCCACACGCCGAACAAAAACGCTGGTTTTTACGCACCGGAGTGCCGACAACAACACAACGAACAGCCATGGTCATCGGAATGAACCCCTCAACTGCGACTGAGCTGGGGCTCCGACGAGATGGATACCGTGGGGATGCGACGACGGACAAGATTCTAAAACGCTTCAGTGCACGATATCTTTTTTACCGCTTGTTAGAGCAAAAAGATGACCCAATCTTCTCAGAGGTAGTCTTCGTTAATCTCATTCCGCACGTCGGAAAACCACAGTCACTTCCGCAGTGGGGCGATGACACCGCCGAACTTCCGTTGAAAGATTCGCTCCCAATTTCAAAGGAGCTGTGGCGCATCGTTCTTGAATCAGTAACTGATGTAATCCTGATATGGGGCAATCCTAACGACAAGAAATATCCTTGGAAGAAACCCGTACTCAATGAAATGAAGCCGTTTCTGAAAGCTATCGCTAATGACAAACAACTATGGGCTGTGATGTCGCAGCGTGAGCCTCGCTTCCCCTATCACCCTCGTTATCCTAAGTGGGCAAGAATTTCGCCTCGAGCGCATCGCAATCGACCTAGAGAACTAAGAGCCCCCGCTCGTCATAAACACTGCCACTCACGTGGCCGGTACCGTTTCGGATTGCTCGGTCGAGTGCCATATCTGATCCGGTGTGTGCTTACTAAACTTCTCCACCATTCATCCATTCTCCCTGGCTACCTGCCAGGGCTTCTATGGGCAACACTCAAGTAACCCAGAGCTAAAGACCTGGGTCAATGCACTCGCTAAATTTGCAAGCGTAATAATCTGCAGAATCTAAGATTTTTTAAGAAACGTGATAAAGCTTGCGGCATCCATCCTGTCATCACTGATGCATATCCCAGCAAGGGCGAAATGGTTAAATTCAGGGGAGTCTATAAGACGTTGTGCTTCCATAGGAAGTAGCGATATTGCGCTACACTTCTCTCCCGACTCAGCCCCACATATTGTGAAATATTGATACCCTTTCGGACGACTTTGAGAGTCAAGCTGATCGTAAACAATGAGTTCTAATAAGTCTAGTTCTGCACAGTTATCAACGCGTATCGACATTGATCTTCCGCGCTCGTAATGTATGGTATTCCAAACCTTGGGAGCTGGAGCATTTTCCTCATCGAGAGCCTCCGGTTTATTAAGGAGCACGCTAAAGTCCGGATCCTCGAACACGCTCACCTCACGTGTTCCTTGAGAAAGGCGTAGCAGAATGGCTGACTGGCTATCTCCAGAAGTGCGATTGATATTTTGCGAGCAACCCGAAAGACCCAGGGTAGCGGTAAAAAATCGCCAAGCTAACTAACCTCAATTTGAATCGTTTGAGCATCACGCAAACAATCATCTTCCCACTGTGACCAGATCCCAGAAAATGGTAGCGCCAACTCGGGTAAGTAGCACCGCGACCTCGGCGACGCCACCGATCCGGATTGCCCGACCACATGCCGGCGGCCATAGCACGCAAAATTAATCCTTGAACATTGCACCTCGGGGAGAGGGTTCTCAACGGTCTTTAAACTAAAGAAATCCTGAAGATGCGCCTCGCTCTTTCGTCTTTTACACCGCATGCGAACTGAATAGGGCTTGCACACCACAGCCAGTTCCGTTACTTCACATTGAGCAATTCGCCTAATCGTTTCCCCTAAGCACAAGAAAATTGAACCAAACGGAACTGGATGATCAACGTCGCACACAAGATCGAGATGCAAACCCCTGGCTAGAAAAATCTCCTGTAAGAAGCGAGTGGTCGTTATACACGAACCGGGTGCTCCACAAGCCCGCATAGGTATCTATCTCACCTTCAAACCCCAAGGAGCGAGACAAGAGATAGAATTCATCAGCAATGTCGCGCGAAAAATCGCGGCCTTCATTCGAACTAACCACATTGCCTTTGATTTGCACTTGCAGTGAATGAAATCGCATGACCTATCCTCATCGCTCAATTCAATTTAAGCCCCGCAAGAAAGAGTAACTACATTACCGTTGTGATACCCCCAGGGTTTTTGAGTTCCAGGTGCAAACCCTTCCCCGTAGGTATACCACTTTGTACACTTGGTTCCATTGCATCGATACCGAGCAACCGCAGCCTTTCCCCCGCCACCGCCTGGCCACACCGAGACCCTGCCGGACGAAGCCTTGGTGGAATATCCAAACCACGCCGTTTTCGCTTTTAGCGTTGACTTCACCTCCATTTTACGACTCGCACCACTAATAAGAGTCCACGACACATGTCCAGAGACATCCGATCCTGATTCGTGAGCGTTATGCGCATCAATACGCCCAATGAACCTTGCAGCGCGTGTTGCAGCCATGGGCTGGATTGTGTTGTCTGCAGCATCGTTGCCACCAACATAGCGATCAGAACCCTCCGTCTGGGATGGAAACTCGTAGCTCTCACTTAAACCTAAATAGGCTACCGATTGTTCACTTTGGGGAGTTAGCTCAGAGGCGGAAGCCATAGTTGAAGTTGGCACCATCAAAGCTATTCCGATGACAGTAACCTGAAACAATTTGGAAATCTTCATTTTTTATCTCCGTCACCGTAGACATTGACTGTTGAGTGTTATGTGCTCGGATAATACACTGACCCAACTCTACATGAGACTAACCTAACTGTCTACGGTTTTGTATGCATTCACAGCACCAGCAGTCCCCGCTAGTCGAACACTGATGTGGCCGTGTGGGCGTTGCCGCGTCGGATGTCGCGGTCGATGGTCATGATGGTTGCGACCACGCCGTCGATCTTCTCGGTGCTCTTTTGTTTGTCGGGTTTGATGTTGCCTGCCGGGTCGGTACGCACGTGAATATTGTCAACCATCCATGACAGGACCGCGTGTCCTGCGTGGGCGAGCTTGCCCTCGGTGGTCTGCAGGAAGCCTTGGCTCTGCCACAGGTCGTAGGGCACGGGGTCACGAGCCACACGTAGTTTGAGGTTGTCTTCAGGGATCCAAAACCACGGCGCGACCGTATATTTGTCATCGTCCCCGTAGGGTGGGAAGACGAGCACGAACGCCGTGATATCCGTCGTCGAAGCAAGATCTAGCCCGCCGTAACACACCCGCCCCTCCAAATCGGACAGTCGATGGGGGCGTCGTTAGATTCCACACGCGCATGGGCATCCACCGCACCGACTGCTTCACCCACTGGTTCAAACGCAACTGTCGGAAGGTGTTTTCTTCGGCTGGGTTTTGTTTTGCGCTCGTGCAGGCTTGGCGGACTTTCTCAATCGGAACAGTGATCCCTAAGCTCGGATTAGCCTTATGCCACACGGCCTCGTCGGTCCAGTCATCCCCGCGGTCCGCCCCGTAAATCACCGGATAGAACGTTGGATCGTGCTTTTTGCCTGCGAGGATGTCCTCGGCTTTCTCATGCTGCTCATAACAAATACTATGCGTGTCGGTACCCGCTGTCGTGATGAGAAAGTACAGGGGTTGGGTGCGGGCGTCGCCTGATCCTTTCGTCATGACGTCGAACAAGGCACGGCCCGGTTGGGTATGCAGCTCGTCGAAGACAACGCCAGAGATGTTGAGCCCGTGCTTCGAATACGCCTCCGCACTCAAGACTTGGTAGAAGGAGTTGGTGGGCTTGTAGATGATCCGCTTTTGCGAGGCAGGAATCTTGACACGTTTGGACAGCGCTGGACTCATGCGGATCATGTCAGCCGCGACTTCAAACACAATGGATGCTTGCTGACGATCAGCCGCGCACCCATACACTTCAGCGCGTTCTTCACCATCCCCGCAGGTGAGCAGGAGCGCGACTGCGGCGGCGAGCTGCTTGCGGCTCTTGGCCTGTTTGGTGAACTGGATTGTCGTCATGACCGGCCTCTTTGACGTATTTCCCCAGGTGCGGGTTGGCTGTTTGGGTCATGTACATACACGCTCTAAACGCGTCGGTTATCCAGTCGTATCGGCCGTGTTTTTCACTCTTTCCAGGACGTGTTCGGCTACCGGCAGTGCGATCCCGTTGCCCCACAACTTTGTACTGCGCCGAATCTGACGTCGGGTCTGCGAGCCAGCCGGCGACCTGCTTGCGGGAGCGGGGCTTAACGCCTCGGAGGCGGTTCCATTCGGCCCACACGTCCACCCAGTAGTCGAGCTGGGCATCGGTGGGGTCGGTGATGGCGAGCTGGTCGCACCAGTCGTCGGGGAAGCCCTGCAACCGGGCGCACTCGACCGGCGTCAACTGTCTGGGGCGCAGCGACGAGCTGGTGACCATGGGCGGGTCGGTGTAATCCGTGGCCAGCAACGCACCTGCCTGATCCTTGGCGGTGCGGGTGAAATAGTCGGCCTTGGATGCGGCATAGACGGGCTCCAAGATGACCATGCCGCCTTGGTTGCAGGTCGGCTCCCCGCCTTTCAGGTCGAGGGTTTTCGACACTTCCGCTTCGTAGCCGTAGTGGCCGCCACCGCAGCGGGACTGGTGGATCGAATTCAGGCCAAACACCCTGCGTTCCCCTGGGGCGTCGAGGAGGATGGGGACGTTGGTGGGTGAGTTACCCATCCGGGCAGTCAGCGTCTGCACCACCCCCGAGGAGTTGACGGTCAACCTCGAGTCCTGCGGATGATGATCCAACAACATCACCGAGCTGCTACGGCCCCAAGGCTTGCTTCAGGGATGTGGGCATGGTCTTGTTCTTGCGTGCCACACGATTCAGGATGCCCTGAGCTGCTCGCGGGCTCAAAAAGAATCTCGGGTGCGGATCGGCCTGCAAAATCTGCGACAAGGCAGATGCGGCGGCGACGTTGGGCGAGGCCAAAATGTTGCGCGTCGAGCACCTCCGGGTTGATGAGGGCGAGGGGTCGGGCTTGACGCATGACCGCCTGAATCGTACGGTCTGGGCGGCATTTGTAGATGAACTTCTGCCACTCTTGGGCAGCTGTAAGCTCCCGATACACCCGCGTCTGCTCGGGTGTAAACATCCCCAGCGCTTTGGTTTTGGTCATGGCCGCGAGCATCGCTGTCACCCCGAGCTCGCTGGCGCGCTGGCTGATTGCCTCCAGCTCGGCATCGACTTGCTCGAGTTGGCGGGTGGTCAGTTCTTGGACAACGTGCTGGACTTTGGGTTCGTTTTCCTCCCACACCCCGTTCTCGTAGGCCATCCACGCTGTCGCTGGTGAATAACAGATCCGGTTCGCATATTCGCTGGCAAGCACCATGGCTTGGCCGACGTCAGTGAAATCCTCCGGCTTCAAACTCGTCAACTCCGCATACGCCTCGGGTGGTAGGTAGTCGAGGTTGGCTGCGACCTTCGAAGCGAACCTGCACGCCGAGTTCCAAATCGTCTGCAATTCCGCATCGCTGAGTGGTGGTTCGCAGAGGTTGGCTTTGCGGTCGAACAGGTCACGTGCCTGGTCGGTCTGCCCGTAGCGGATGAGCACCCTGCCTGCGAAGCGCGAGAGCGTGGCATTACGGGAGCCTTCACCAATCACGAGAGTGCTCTGATCGAAGGCAGCGAAGACATCGATCTCGTCAGCCGCGTCCAGCCAGACGTCGAGCAGCTTCGTGCCGTCGTGGATGGTGGTTCGAGGTTGGGGGTGCCGTAGATGAACCTTCCTGCGTCCAGAGCGTTGCGATCAAAGAATCCAAACCGGCTCGCGAGGCGATGCTTCAACCCAGCGTATTCATCCGCGTCGTGTACTTCGTAGATTGGGAAGTAGACGTGGAAACGCGGACGGGCGGAGAGCACGCCCTTCGGCTTCATGTGGTTGCGGGAGGTGGCGGTCATGAACTCCACGCCCGACATCAACTCGCCCAAGCGCTCTGGTGTAATCCACTCGGTCTGTGTTTCTGTATGGTCGTTGTCGATATCCATCACCACGCAATCCGAAGACATGAAGGCTGAGGTTGAGCGGCGATCATTCACATAGGCAGCTGCCACATGATCAAACCCGGCGACCGCCGACAGCGATGCCGCGTCAGTGACCTCGTGTCGATGCGGGTAGTGGTTATTGTTCTGCACGCCGGTAACGGTGGCGGTAAACAAAGCCATCGGCGTGGTCATGGGGTGACCTCCTTGAAATCAGAATCGAAGAAACTTAATCGGTAGGTCGAGGTCGCGTGCCCACCCGATCTCCAGGCGCATACCAGGGCTAACTTGACCCACGTATGCCCACAGGGCTTCGCACTTGGCGAGCAGGACCCGATTGAAAAACATCGCCAACTCACGCTCATCGGGATCGGTGTCATCCATGAACTGGGGATAGTGCAGATGCGGAGCGAACGGAATCTTGCCCACACTCACTGCGATCCCGCAGAATTGGCGGGCGAGCTCAACGTTCGCTTGCACGTCGCCCGAATACGGCGAGCAGATATAAACCAAGGGTCGGTAGCCGAATTGTTCGCGCTGGAGCTTCTTCAAAGCGTGGTAACTCGTCAGGTCCAGATAACCCTCGGTATTTTTCTTCGAAAACCCAATATCAAGAGTCGCGACGGTCATGCTTGCACCTGACCCTCACGCTCAATCACCGGCAGAATGCTGAGCTGGTTCTTGAGAACCTCGTAGATGAACAAGCGGCCTTTCTGCGTCCAGTAGGTGTGAATCCGGGTGCGATTACCGTCGTCAATGACATGGGTTTTGGTGTCGGTGTAACCGTTGCCAGCATGCTGGGCGTAGAGCAGCCACACGCCCGATTGCTTGTACTGGATACCGAGTTCGTGCAGGAGCTGGTTGAGCTTGCGACCAGAAAGCCCATAATCCTTCGCAATCACCGTTATCGGAAGAGCGTCCTTGGCTTTGAGTACCATGTCGTAGTAGAACAGTTTCGGTTTCGCTTCGGCCAGGGCTTGAGCTTGCGCAAGATTTTGCAAGGTGAGCTCTGCGGTTTTGCGGCGCTCCCGCGACGTAGGCATCAAGCACTTTGAGGAGCGCTTCAGGATTAGTGACCAGCTCATCAGTGGCATACAGGCCGTGACGGCGGATCGATGGCAGCACCTCGTGGGTGACCCACCGCTTGAATGCTCGGGCTTCTGGTTTGCGTGATGCCATGATCAGCCCGTAAAGGCCGGGTTCGTTGACGCACCATGTGGCACCGCCGGAGAACCCTAAGTTGAACTTAGCCTTCTCATCATCGTCGAGACGCGAGACAGCAACCGATGGGTTTGTCAGATCGAGGGCTTGGCAGATGTCGGCGGCGATGAACCACGTCTGATCATCGGCGGCGAAGCTACGTACCTGCCCGAAACGGTCATTGGTAAATGTTTGAATGCTGTTGCCCATAACAAGGCTCCTGTTCTGAGAGCCAAATAGACGAAAGGTGCACCGATTGGTGCGAGAAGCTCTCAGTGGTAGGCCACAAACCTCCAAGGAGTTAACCCCCCCTAGGCAGGTTTGTGGTCACTGAGCTTTGGGGCTCTCGCACATACGCCCTCGAGCCCCACCCAATCCGGACGGGTCATAGAAGAACTTGTCGGGTGCTTTGCGTGGAAGAACTATCAATCTCTCTTGCTTCAGCGGCGCCGACGCGGTAACCTTACAGACAACATGACCGGTTCCGCTGCCCGCTTCGGTGGGAGTCCAGGGCCGGTCTTCGCTTTAGACAAAGGTGAGCGCGTGGAACAGATGAAACTGTTCAAGACCTACAAGGAGCAGGTCGAATTGCTTGGCCAGCGTGGGATGCAAATTGATAACTCAGAGCACGCCGAGAAGTTGTTAGCGCAGCTAAATTACTACCGTTTATCCGGATATTGGTATCCGATGCGCCGGTTTTCCCCGCAAAATGGTATCGCCCAAGATGAATTTGTTGACGGAGCGTCATTCGATTTGGTGGTGGCGCTGTACGAGTTCGACGAACGATTGCGCCACAGCGTATTCATTGAGCTCGACCGTGTGGAATTGGCAATTCGGACCAGGCTTGGTCACGAACTAGGTCGCCTTGATCCGCTGATCTATTTTGATCCTCAACGTTTAGGAGCTCGCGCAAGTCAGCGAGGCAAGGGTGAGCGCACTGTGCACGAGGTGTGGATAGGAAAGTATCAATCGGCGCTGAAAGCGTCGAAGGAGGATTTCGTCGCCCATCATAATTCCAAATATGGAGGGACTTTGCCGATCTGGGCGGCCGTTGAAATCATGGATTGGGGAATGTTGTCCTACCTGTATGGCATGTCTCCCAATATTGTGCGTAAACGGATTGCCGAGCCCTGTGGGCTCACTGGATCCCAGCTAGAGTCATGGCTGAAATCCTTAAATATCCTGCGTAACTACGCGGCTCACCACGCGAGAATGTTCAACCGCGTCTACGACATCAAACCGAAACTGAACAATGACATCAGGCTGGCTCCGGTAGCTGAAGGAATGAATCGCGTATTCGGACAGCTCTCCCTTATCCAATACTTGCACCGCCAACTGGACTTGTCTCCAGCCGACCGGCTACCGAAGCTGTTCGACACTTACCCGCACAATCCCATCGTGCCGTTTTCTCGCACAGGCGCACCTGACAACTGGCGCGAGTTGCCTCTCTGGCGCGTCTAATCCTTGCGGTAGTAATCGCATTCGTAGCCGTCCGCATCCAACGGCAAACCTGACGCCCATGTAGGGAGTGTGGACATGAGCTGGCACGCATCGGTGACGGCGAAGCCCGAATCTGTGGGCTCGTCGATGACGATTTCGTCGTGAACATGCATCACAATCTTGTGCCCCGCCTTAGCGACGGCGTGCATGCCAACCACAAGCAGGTCACGGGCGATTGCTTGAACGATGTTCTCGACCACCTTGCCGCCGTAAGTTTCTAACTGTCCCCAGCGCCGTGCTATGGTGGGGGTTAAAGGACAAATTGTGTGTTTTTTATCCGGGTTTTTCGTTGTGGTAGAGCTTTAAAGTCGGGTTGAAAGTTGGTTTGGCTGAACTTTGGGGTCGGTCAAATTGTGTGTCTGTTTTCCCGTGTTTTGCTTGTTTTGGCGGGGGAAAGTCGGGTTGAAAGTTGGTCGGTTCATGCTGATGGCATGAATATGATGAAATGCCCGGCGTGTAATACTCCTTTGAAACGTAATGGAAAGACTTCTTCTGGTTCTCAGCGTTGGCGTTGTAAGGAGTGTGGAAGGTCTAAGGTCGGAAAGATTGATAACTCTCCTAAAGAGCTTAATCGTTTTCTGAGCTGGCTGTTGTCGCGCCAGCGGCAGAAAGACATGCCCGGAGCGGGCCGGACGTTTCGTCGTAATGCAGCTAAGTTCTGGTGTTTATGGCCGTTCTCTCCAATCGTGGACGAGGTTCATGACGTGGTGTTTGTCGACGGGATTTATCTGGGACGCAAGGCCGTGGTTTTGATTGCCTGTACTCGTCAGCATGTGTTGGGCTGGTATGTGGCTAGGAACGAGAACATTAACGCGTGGAAAGCCTTGCTGGATCGGATAGCGCCCCCGCTTCTAGTCGTGAGCGATGGTGGGTCAGGTTTCAAAACTGCTAGAGCAGCTTCTTGGCCGGGCACGCAGGTCCAGCGTTGCACATATCACGCGTTTATGCAGGTACGACGTTACATCACCATGAATCCGAAGCTGCCAGCCGGGAAACAACTCGGGAGAATAGCTCGCGACCCTGTTACATGTCCATAACGTGGAAGAATCTCTACAATGGCTGGTCGGGTTCAACAACTGGTGCCTGGAATGGGAAGCCTTCCTCGCGGAGGAAACCATAAACGAATACGGCACAAGATGCTTGACCCACGAGAAACTCGTTCGCGCCCGGGACTCGCTAATTAGGCTCATAAAATCAGGTAACCTGTTCACGTATCTCGATCCTGACCTCGCAGACCAGACACTGACCTGCCTACCAGCAATGAACAACCAGATCGAAGGCGGGATAAACGCTCAACTCCGTGCCATGCTCAAAGACCACCGCGCAATGAGCCTGACCAGGCGAATCAAAGCGATTTTCTGGTGGTGCTACCAACACATCGAAAACCCCGCGACTCCAGCAGAAATCCTGAAAATAATGCCTACAGATGCGCAACTCGAGGAATGCTATCTAAACCAGGAAAACCTACACATCACCCAAAGAAGTCTCCCCGGATGGGGCGACGCAATCACCTGGAACGAACTCCACCACACCACCCCCTACAACAACGCATGGGACTAACCCCCCAGACACACAATTTGTCCTTTAACCCGTCGTCTCAGTGGGTGGCTTGGCCGGTTGAGGCAGTAAGCGTCAAAAAGTACGGGCATGCGTCAAAAGGTTCAGCCCATTAGCATGATTGGTAGTTCAGGACCGAGCCATTTCCTGTCAATAGAACCTAGGTTCACCCTGAACCCGTCGCTGAACCTCGGCATGGCTCTTTCGCCCTGTTCCCAATGATCCGAGGGTGTTGTAGCCGGTACTCCAATGCCAGAATATGGGGCATGCGTCAAAACGTGTGGATTTAGCCGCAAAGGACAGAAGCCCCCTCAGGGCGGCGATAGCCAGGCAGGTGTTAGACACACGACTTTCAACCGAGGTGTTTGCCGTGCACACCCTACGGCTAATTCGGAAAGATGCAGGTAAAGGTCGCTGCATAGATCGAAATCTCTTGACAGTACAAATGTGACCGGTTACCATTAAAATGGGGCGTTAGACCTGCATCTCTTCGACGAAGAAAGGACACAAATCATGAACGTGAAGAAGAAAATCGCCGCTCTCGCTCTAGCTGCGACCCTCACTGCGGGAGGGGCAGGAGCGGCATACGCTGCCAGCTTCGGCAACAGCCTTAACGGGGCCTCGTCTGTTGAGGTTCTTCAGGTGAAGTACGATGGCGCTGCCTGGAACTATTCTGGTTCTGGCTACCGCAATGCTTGGTTCAAGTATTCGCGTGCCGGCAAGACCTTGATGCACAAGGTCGCTACCAATGGTAAGGTCACCGGGTCCGTCTGGGATAACCTTCTGGACTGGAGCTCAAGTCAGACCACTATTTTCAACTGGGGACATGACCGCTAGTTGGACGTCGTCTAACTAGCATCATTCCGTAATCTAATGCAGGTCTAGTGTCCCCGTTGTAAATGCCAGTCGTATAAGAAGGTTATCGTGCATGAGGTACCAGGTAGGCAAACTCCCAATCAGGCTGAAAAGCCTGATTGAGCTGGCTTGTCTCTACGCTGCTTGCTTCCTTTTAGCAGGGTTTCTAAGCTATGTGGAGAGATCGGCCTCAGATTCCTACGTGCTAATGCGGTATCTCAAGTTCGTGGTAGAGCATCAGAACGCTTTCGTACTTGGGGCGTCCACCATGGCAGTTGTCTATCACTACCAAGGCATTCTGAAGGCTGATACTGAAATCCGTTGCCGCATTCTGGTTGGCGACCGGTTACCATTGATACGGCTTCGTTATGCGGTTGCATGCTTAACCATTCTCGTCTTCTGCCTTCTGTTAGCTTTAGCGATTCAAACAGTTGCAAAGCTAGAGGTCGCTAATTCGCTTCATCTGTTCGCTGCCTTTGTTGCCCATATAGCGCTTGCTTCGTTCTTGCTAGGAAGGAGGAGGATAGTATGAAAGTTTTTCGGTTCTTTCTCGCCCGAGTTTTTCTGCGCAAGCCGATTCTGGTAGCAGTACTTTTGGCACTGATTTTTGCAACAAACTATATCGCCTTTACGGCCACGCGAACCCTAGTTTCTACTTCAGAGGGTGCTAGCGAGGTCGCACGGTTTAATGTTCCGGGAACGTTTATCGGGAATCTCGATCCTGAGTCGGTAGTTGACTTTGACAAAATATCCGATGCTGCGATCAGCGATGTGTACCATCGGGTTGAGAATGACTTTAGCTTCGCATTGTTCACAGACGGTTACATAGCCCAAATACCGAATGAGCGCGACGTAGAGGTTCCTGTCGCATATATGAATCAAAAGTACAGCGAGCTAAACGGGTTTAGAATCGCAGCAGGAAAAGGGTTGGACTTTCAGTACGAACTTAATAAGTCGAACTCGATTCCGGTCATCGTTGGTACAGGGCTCGCTGATCAATATCCGATGGGCTCCGAGCTTTCTCTCGTTGATCCTGGACTGAATAAAGAAGTGCGTTATCGGGTTACGGGAATCCTTGAACGGGATTCTTCGCATTCCAACCTATATGCTCTGGATTCGAAACAGTACTATAACTTCTCGGTCATAGTACCCGTAACTGACTCGTTTATTGAACAGGCCCAGACATCTTTCAAAATCAATGGTCTGATGGATTTGAACCTGACGGACACTACTCGACCTAAAGCGCAGGAGCTGGGCAGGTATATAGAGGATAAAATTGCGCTGAAGCTGAACTTTTTCAGCCAACAGGAGAACATCGACTTTTACAACCAGTATTTTGGATCGTCAATGGCCTTCCTGTCGGTGATTTCGACTGTATTGCTTGTAGCGATTATGCTGCTTGCCGTATGGAGTTCGCTTGCCGGCGTCCGGGTTATGGTACGTGAGTTTACGATTAATCTTCTTGTTGGCCTGAGTTACAGAAGATTCCGAAGGCTTCTTCTTGGGTACTATGGACTGCTTTCTTCTGTAGCCTTGCTGGCTGTTTTTGTGATGGTTGTCTTTTCCAGGTACGCAACTTGGGAGCGTAAAGACGCTTCATTTATGACCTACGGCATCGCGGGTGGCTTGATGGAGATGGATTGGATTGCACTTGCAGCCGCTGCACTTGCAAATCTGATTCTTGTCTTCATCGTGTCCCAATGCGTTGTCTGGAAGATTCGGCGTGTACCGATTTCAGTAGGAGTATTGCAATGAGTGACAAGATAATCGATCTTGAGGTAAAGCGTAAGTACTACCGAAAGCCTGCCTTTTCGGTGGCGGCACTTGAAGGTTTCACGCTTGAGGTAATCGAGGGTGAAAGTGTCGCAATTATTGGCGAGTCCGGGGTTGGCAAAAGCACGCTGCTGAATATTCTCGGTTTAATCGACCCGAAGTTCGACGGAAGATACCATCTACTAGGACAGGACGTAGCTAAACTATCTGAGTCTGAAATGGCTACGTGGCGCAACCGGTCACTTGGCTTCGTGCTGCAAGAGTCGGCCCTGATTAATTCACTCAGCATACGGGACAACATAACTCTGCCATTTCTCTACTCGCAGCCAAGGGTGCGGGATTGGCAACAACGCTACGAAGAAGTCGTCGACTTGCTTGCTATAGGACACATAGTTCGCAAGAAGCCACTTGAATGTTCAGGAGGTGAGAAAGCTAGAGCCAACTTTGCCCGTGCCGTAATGCTACGCCCAAGGATTCTCTTGGCGGACGAACCTACCGCCTCCCTTGACCCTAAAAACAGGGAACGCATACTAAGTCTCCTATTCGGACTTTCCAGGGAACACGGCGCAACAATAGTTACTGTCACACACGATCTTTACGTTGCGGACAGACATGAGAGAGTTTTACAACTGAGTAAACGAAAGGATTAAAACTATGGGATTCTTCGCAATGGTAGGGTCTGGTCTGCTTGGCTTGATTCTTCTCGTTCTTGGTGGCATGCGAGTTAAGAACATTAAGGCGTGGACCATATCAATATTGACCGGTCTCGTCCTCCTTGCAATCGCTGTCTGGTTGGGATGGCCCAAGTAGGAAATGTAGCTGGAGCGTATTGAGAGTCACACGGTAGATTTACATCTACTCATCGCGTGCTTGAACATCTTATAAAGGTAGGGTTAAAGGACAAATTGTGTGTTTTTTATCCGGGTTTTTCGTTGTGGTAGAGCTTTAAAGTCGGGTTGAAAGTTGGTTTGGCTGAACTTTGGGGTCGGTCAAATTGTGTGTCTGTTTTCCCGTGTTTTGCTTGTTTTGGCGGGGGAAAGTCGGGTTGAAAGTTGGTCGGTTCATGCTGATGGCATGAATATGATGAAATGCCCGGCGTGTAATACTCCTTTGAAACGTAATGGAAAGACTTCTTCTGGTTCTCAGCGTTGGCGTTGTAAGGAGTGTGGAAGGTCTAAGGTCGGAAAGATTGATAACTCTGCTAAAGAGCTTAATCGTTTTCTGAGCTGGCTGTTGTCGCGCCAGCGGCAGAAAGACATGCCCGGAGCGGGCCGGACGTTTCGTCGTAATGCAGCTAAGTTCTGGTGTTTATGGCCGTTCTCTCCAATCGTGGACGAGGTTCATGACGTGGTGTTTGTCGACGGGATTTATCTGGGACGCAAGGCCGTGGTTTTGATTGCCTGTACTCGTCAGCATGTGTTGGGCTGGTATGTGGCTAGGAACGAGAACATTAACGCGTGGAAAGCCTTGCTGGATCGGATAGCGCCCCCGCTTCTAGTCGTGAGCGATGGTGGGTCAGGTTTCAAAACTGCTAGAGCAGCTTCTTTGGCCGGGCACGCAGGTCCAGCGTTGCACATATCACGCGTTTATGCAGGTACGACGTTACATCACCATGAATCCGAAGCTGCCAGCCGGGAAACAACTCGGGAGAATAGCTCGCGACCTGTTACATGTCCATAACGTGGAAGAATCTCTACAATGGCTGGTCGGGTTCAACAACTGGTGCCTGGAATGGGAAGCCTTCCTCGCGGAGGAAACCATAAACGAATACGGCACAAGATGCTTGACCCACGAGAAACTCGTTCGCGCCCGGGACTCGCTAATTAGGCTCATAAAATCAGGTAACCTGTTCACGTATCTCGATCCTGACCTCGCAGACCAGACACTGACCTGCCTACCAGCAATGAACAACCAGATCGAAGGCGGGATAAACGCTCAACTCCGTGCCATGCTCAAAGACCACCGCGCAATGAGCCTGACCAGGCGAATCAAAGCGATTTTCTGGTGGTGCTACCAACACATCGAAAACCCCGCGACTCCAGCAGAAATCCTGAAAATAATGCCTACAGATGCGCAACTCGAGGAATGCTATCTAAACCAGGAAAACCTACACATCACCCAAAGAAGTCTCCCCGGATGGGGCGACGCAATCACCTGGAACGAACTCCACCACACCACCCCCTACAACAACGCATGGGACTAACCCCCCAGACACACAATTTGTCCTTTAACCCTATGGTGCCGATATAGGTGATGGAGGTGCCGCCCCAACGATTCTCACCCAAACGCGGCTGCACATACGCAAGTCGCCTGCCCGAGGGCAGTTCGATGAAGAGAATCCCAGACTCGACGATAAAGCGCAGATTCCGTAGCCGGATTGGCTGGCGAGACGTGATGACGGCGATAGCGGCTTCCTCGACGTCCGCCCTAAGCTGGACGATGTGCGGGTTAGCTTGCCGCCAGGCATCGACGATCGGTTTGAGCTCGTTCTCGGCGAGTCCCATGGTGAGTGCTCCCATGCGCTCCAAAGCGCCCGTTGAGCCGCCAAAACCACAAGCCAAACTGCTAATTTTCCTTTCTGACGAAGCTCACTATTCATGCCGTGTTTTTCTACTGGAACGCCGAACATGCGGGAAGCGGTTTCGCAGTAGAGGTCCTTACCGTCGCGGAACGCGTCCAGGGTGGTGGTTTCTCCTGCGAGCCAGGCGATGACGCACGCTTCGATTGCAGAAAAGTCCGCGACGATAAACCGATTGCCGATACTAGGGATGAAGGCGGAGCGAATTAACTGCGAAAGTGTGTCGGGCACGGAGTCGTAGAGCAGCTCAAGTGCGTCGAGGTTGCCTGTTCTGACGAGCGTGGGTGCTTGATCGAGATCAGGCAGATAGTTCCTGGGGAGGTTCTGGACTTGGACGAGGCGTCCGGCGAAACGTCCAGTGCGACCTGCGCCGTAGAATTGGATGAGCCCACGTGCTCGACCGTCGCTGCCGGCGACGTTTTGCATGGCTTGGTATTTCTTCACCGAAGATTTAGCTAGATCGCCGCGAAGTTCGAGAACCTCTCTCACCTCGCCCGTGGCAGTATCGAGGGCGGCATCGACGTCAGCTTTCGCTAGTGATTCGAGTTCGCAGCCGTGGTTGTGGAGCCATTGTTTGAGTTGGATGGGCGAGTTCGGATTCTCCAACCCAGTCAATGTCTGTGCCCGAGCGAGTGTCGCGTTGCGGTGGTGCTCATCCGCCCCGACCGCGTTATCAACCAGCGTGTGGTCGAGAAGAATCCCAGCATCATTAATGCGTTGGTCAAGAGCGTAGGTGCCCCATTCGGACTTTGGCATCGGAAAGAACTCAATCGATTGTGGATGGCGAGTTCGACTTCGACGTCACGCCGGTTGTAGTCGATGAACCGCGCCCACCCGGTCGGGTCAGCTGATGGTGGATTCCTGCGTTTGCCGCCATTCAAGACTGAGGGTGTGGCAGGTGTGCAGAACTGCTTAATCAGCTTGCGTCCGGCACTATCTTTTTGGACGTCGAGTTTGAGGACCGTGGCCACTGCGTCGAGGCTCATCGGCAAACCGAGATAAGCCGACCAGATCATGGTGCACCGCCACTGCGCCGGGTCAAGAAACCCATCACTTAACAGTTTGGGATGATGCGCTCGTAGCCAGGCCGACAGACAGACACGCTCGAAGGCGGCGTTATGCGCCCACTTGACCACGGATGGATCTATCAGTGCCGCCAGCACCTCGTCGGGCATTGATTGTCCGTTGGCGAGATCCACCACCTCTACCGAGCCGCCATCAATCGAATAACCAAATAAGAGGATGTCGAAGTCTGGGTGCTCGCAATAGGGGTAAACACCCGTCTTAGCGAGTTGGACGGGACTGAAAGATTCAATATCGCAGAAGAGTGTTCGCATGACAAGGTTCCTTTCACATAGAGGAAAAGTGGAGGGAACCAACAAGATGTGCTGATTCCCTCCACGTGTGGGGATGGCTAGTTCAGGAAATCGTCATCAGCGGCGAAGGCACCGAAGTCGGTCTCAGCGGAAACTCGTCCTCCGCCAAGGGTTTCTCCGTCGCGGGTCTTTTGGATATTGCCCAGTCCGCAGGCGATGCCACGGTTGCCGTTCGTGTTGAACGCATAGAAGGACAGGGATACGCGTGCGTAGCAGCCCGAGTAGACCTCAGCACGGTCAAGGATAGGTGCGACGTTTTCGTCGACGATCTGTGGGGCCGTGAGGCTATTGGCGTTGAGGAAGTAGGCGCCCTTGTAGGCTTCGTCGTCGCGTTCCACATCCCCATCGCGCAGCGGGAGTTTCAACGCGGCTCTGTTGGGGCGTTTGCCACCAAAATTTGCCGATGCCGGCCGTAATGGCCGCGTCCACAGCCTTCTCAATCGCACTGATGGTCGCACTGTCGGACTTCGGGATAATCAGGCTGACGGAGTATTTGGGCTTGCCACCCTGGATGGAGTTCGGCTCCCACACGTGCGTAGGATAGGCGTACTTCGCCGGTGACGATACGGGTCGGATTAGTTGTCGTTGTCATAATCTTTTCTGCTTTCTGATTGTTACTTGTTTGGTTGAAAATCGGTGGCCGCACTCACCAGGTCAAGCGCTGGTCGTTTGTCGGATGCAGGAACCAATGTGGGTTTGCCTGCAGGTTTGGTCACGAGATCGCCGAGGATCTCGTTGAAGGCGGGTTTGCACATGAGGTGTTCCATGGCGGTGAGGGTGATGAGCTTGCGATCCCAGATGTCCCTATATCCAGCCGCCTCAGCCGCTGCTGCGACATCGGTTTCGGGAGGTGTATTTGCGGATCGAGCGTCCGGCTACTAGCTTGAACCCCTCAAAAACCACGCCTTGATTGACGGCCTTCGAGAGCGCGTAGGCCTCCACGTCGGCTGCCCAAGACTTCAAATCCGGAATCCGAGCCAGCACATCCGCAATCTCCACATCCGTCAGCTCGGCCGGTGGGGCGAACTCGTGCTTCGCGAGAGCGAAGTTGGCCGGCTCGTGCCCGACACGTCGGTGCAATACGGCAGAACTGGCACCACGAGCCGGGACAGAACTCGCCCCCACCCGCCGCAGCCAACTCGGCTTTCGGCTTGACCTCTGTATCGGCCCACGCGAGGAGGTCGGCGACCGGCACCTCCCAGGTGTCGACGTTGCCCCGACGTGGCTGGTATATCGTGACTGCTAAGGTCTCGATGTCATACAGATCCCCGAAAGCGTGGATTGCACCGTGTGCGTACGGCATGAGCTGCGGGTTGCGCCCGGCTTCGACGAGGACGCCTTGCCCGTACTTCAAGTCGATGATCTGGAGTGTGGGTTCGGCGATGATCACGCAATCCCCGGTGCCAAAACCTCCCGGAACCACATGGCTGAAATCCAGGCGTTGCTCGATGAGCACCTGCGGATCACCACAGGATTCTTGCGCGATGGAGATGCGTTCTTGGACGAACGTCACATAGTCGTCCGTGAGGTTTTCCATCTCGTCATCAACCCAAGTTGAGACCGGCCGCTTCGAGCGCTGCTTCAAAGCGCGACGGAGCTTGTGCTCAGCCAAGGCATGAGCGGCGGTGCCTTGCTCAGCCGCAGCCGACGTCGACTCCGGCTCATCGAATTCCAGACGTGCCGACGGGGTGCAGTTCAGCCACCTGTGCGCTCCAGATGCTGAGAGGAGTGCGTGATCAGACGGTGCCATCAGCAATCTCCTTCGCCCGATCCAGCAGCCACCCGTACTTCGACGGATCCACCGCTGAGAGCTTGTCCGCACCAGCCTCGACGATCAGCTCACGAACCTTTGCGGCGTGGCCTTGCGCTGAGAGCTCGGAAAGAAAAGCACGTACTTCTTCCAACGTCACCGTCGGTTCAGGTTCAACCTCTGGCTCGTATGCGAGTAGTTCTGGCTTGGCGTGCGTGGCTGGGATGGTTTCGAAGGGTTCCTTGATCTGCAGGGGCAAGCTCCGGGCGTTCACCAGGCATTCCTGCGTGGTCTTCGAAGCTCTCCTCAACGATCTGCTGAGCCCGCGCAAGCAAATCGGCGAGCGATCGCATCGTCTGGTTTCCATCACGAATGAAGGCGTTAATTTCCGGCATCATCATTTGGACTCACCCGCCTTGAGAGTATCGGCCAGGGCCATGAGGTCGTCATCGGTGTTTTCGGTGATGTCAATCTGCTTGACCGAGTCACCAAGAACGAGAATCATGACTTTGCGTGGGGTACCAAGCAGTAGGCGCATGAGCCGTTCGCGCAGCGTCACATTCTTGGTGGCGACGATTCCGGGGTCGTCAGGGATATGCCGGGCAATATGAAGCTTGAGACTATGTCGAGCCATCGGGCTTACCTTTCTTCCTCATTTGTGGGAGCAGCCCGGTTGGCTTCTCCCTTCACCCCACTGCCGACACCGCTCGAAGTGTTAAATCGGGCCTCATCAACCGCCTGCCGGATCAGCGGTTTTACCTCTGCCACCAGCTGCGATACCCGAGCACGGGTCAACCCCATATCGCGCGCCACCTGCGCCTGATTGAGCTTGTCGGTTGCAAGCAGACGCGTCATCACCTCACGATGCTGAGGATCCAAACCAGCGATGATGTCACGCATCACCTTGAGCTCACAGGCACGCTCGACTCTGTCCTCGCGTTCGATGACCTGGTCTTCAGCGCTGATACCCGGTGAAGCAGGGTCAAGATCGATCTCAGCATCTGCTCATACGAAAACGGCTTGTTATTCGGGACGCGGCATCCACGTCGAGGACCGCACCCAGCCCCACACGTACATTTCTCCTTACCCTTGCCGCGATCGGCGCGAACCGCCTGATGCGTGGCCGCTTCTTCTGCGTTCCACAACTCGTCCAGAATCCTCTGCGGTGTGCAGGGCTTAACCTGGTCGAGCGGAACACCAGTAGCGGCGGCGCGTTGCTCACGGTCGGTTGCGATCATGAGAGCGAACTCGCCAGGGTCAATGTCGAAAGTGTCAGTGATGGACTCGTTCTTGTTGTTGTCTGCTTCGTGCTTGAAGGTGACCTTCATCGAAGGATCTCCATTTCTCTGGGAATCCCGGTGATTTGGAGACCTGATCTGTTTGGCCCAGATCACTGGTGAGAACTACTTGGAAGACGACAAAGGCGAGCCACCCCACCCGCCCCTCAGCAAAGAGGTTTGGGTGAGGTGACCCGCCGAGCGCTCCCAGAGCAGGTCTCACTAGTGGTTCATTTGTCTACAACCACAGCCAGCACTCGCTGTGGAGGTCGCTCATCCGCCAGATGAGCTCCCGAACAATCACGTTCAGGCTTGGAGAACGTCAGTGCCGGTGGCCACCAGCACTACCGCCTCCACCTGTTCTGGTGCGAGAAGCACTCACACCAGAGCAGGAATGGTTGCGGCTACCTGCCGCGCTTGGATGGCTTGGCCTGCGCCAACGCTGACGCAGCCACGGACTTCGAGTCCTTGCCATAACGGCCATCGGTCAGAATCTTCGATGCCTTGGACGCCACCTTCGCGGACGTCTGCTTGCGGTTCTTCCCCATGTGCTTCACCTCCTCACAGATTCGGGCCAATAATTCTTCGCAACCGCGAGATAATTTCGGTAGAATCAGTGAGCGTTGTTGTTCTACTCAGTTAGCTCGCTGCCACTGCCAATGACGTTACGGAGCCACTTGAGACGAACTGAGACACGATTTGAGACAGGGCTGAGACGAGGAGATGCTGGTGGAGTTCAAGAACTTCTTTAAAGCTGCTGAGCTCGAACCTTGACCTTGGCTCCAACCGGGAAGAACGGATGCGTGACCTGTTGTCTCTGGTGTGTGAGGCAGACCCAGGTTTTGAGGGCACTGAGGATGATCCGGTGATGGCCCCTCCGGCTGCGTCGTTGAACCACATCGCCTCCGGCAACAGGCCCTTCAACTCAGATATTGCTGAGCCGATCTTGCGACACAATTTCGAGCCCTATGGACTCGTTGCGACGTTACAGGAGCGTAGCCAGCCTCAGTTGGAACGCATGGCGGAGGCAATCCGCCCCTTTGAACCGTCAATCGCGTGGGAGCGTGTCCCTGAATGGTGTGCTGATTACTTCACGCGAGTCTTAACTGCGGCGACAACGAACCAGCAACTGGTGGAGGACGCTCAAGAAAAAGTTCGACGTATCCAAACGGTTGCAGCGCACAAGCGTTTGGGGCCTGCTTTGCAGATGGAAGCTGGGTCGACCTGCCCAGCCTTGAACTGCATGAATCAGCTTCTTCAGGTCAATGATCAAGGCGTGGCAGTCCCGAGCTTCGAGGTGACCGTCATCGACCCTGCGGACGATCCGCGAGATCCTGCGAATCTGATCGCGCTGTGTTCCCATCATCATGCGATGCACACGGGCGCTAATCCACAAGCTGTCCAAGATCTCAAGGTAATCAAGGACCAACTCGTTTCGCAGTTCAAATCTCGCCTGGCCATGTCTCCAGAAGGCATGGAGCAGTGGATACGGCAAGTGTTGGAGAAGATGGGCGGCGCTGGACAAGGCGATTTACATCAACCGATCACAGAACCACTGGCGGTCGAAACAAAAATCCCAGATGACGTCATATTGCAGCAGGCTGTATTGACACACGTCGCTGCGTGGTACGTCTTCATCGAATCGACGTTGAAACAGCTTGACTACAACGACGGCTGGAATTTCGACGAAGTCCGGCACTCGATCAACTCTCAATATCGCAGACTCAAACGCCTTGGAATACCCCAGGACGACGTGTTCACGCAGCTCACGCAATGGTTGTACACCACCACTGGTGGCAAACTCGTCGCGTGTCAGGCAGTGGTGTCCTACTTCATCCAAAAATGTGACGTGTTCGAAGCACCGCACCCGCCTGTCACCAGTGGAAAGGAGCCCCAGTATGCGCTTTCCTAACAAGCTCTACCCGTTTTCGGAATCCACGCTCGCACTGTTCGCGCCAATTTTGACCATCCTCGAAGTCGAACCCGTCAGCATCAGCGAGCTTCGCACGCGGCTCGATAATCCTGCGATCGAGGACGTTCTCGATGCGCTCACTGCCTTGTTTGCTCTCAAACAGATCAACGTCGACTCCACGACAGGGGTGATTGTCCGTGCTCGTTAGCGTCTGGTCAGACAAGTTTCGCAATAACGGTCAGGTTCGTCCACCGATCATGTTCCATCCCGGATTGAACACGGTGCGTGGCGGGCAAAGCGCCCAAACTCGATCGGTAAGTCCACCTTGCTGTTCATCGTGGACTACGCGTTCGGCGGCTCAACATTCGCAAAATCCAAAGCCGTCAGCGCGAAAGCTGAAGGTGCTCACACGATCTACTTCACCTTCCGCTTCAACGACGTGGACTATTACTTCTCGCGCACCACTAACGTTCCAGGGTTCGTCCAAACCTATGAGGACCCTGAATACAAGAACCCCGCTGAGCGGTGGGAGTTCGATGAGTACGTAGGCTGGCTCAAACACCAATACGGATTGTCAGGCATGGATGCTTCCTTCCGGCAGATCGTGACAAGATTTGCTCGCATCCAGCAAAAAGCACTGAGCAGCGTTGAGACCCCATTACAAGGCCCGGGCCGTGAACCAGTAGCCACCGGGCTGGCTGTGATGCGCCAGCTTTTCGGTGTCTATGACTACCTCAAAGAACTCGAACAAGCTCTCACCACGGCAACGGAAAACCTCAAGGCCGTGCAACGAACCCAAAAGATTGGTGTGTTCCAAGCGCAAAAACTGCGGTTGAAGAGGGACTACACGCAAGCGGTCAAGCACGTTCACCAACTCGAATCAGAACTCGACGCACACATCAAAGGCGCCGATCAAGCAATGTTTGAACTCGACGTCGAGTACTCCGACCAGGCTGCAACGATCAAGAGCCATCTGCACGGGCTGCGAATTGCACGCGGCAGACTGAAAGCAAAAATTCAGCGTCTTACACAGTCCCTGAACGAAGATTTCCCCGCCATCACTGATCCTGACCTCGCGCAACTACAAGTGTTCTTTCCCGACGCGGACCTCGAACGAATCGAAGACGTCCAACTCTTCCACCGAACTATCACCGAGATCGTCTCCGACGAAGTAGAAGACCAGATCACCGCCTACCAACTAGAACTGGGCTCGCTGACCACCTTCATCGGTGAGGCCGAACAACAGCTCCGAGATCTGAATGTGCCCATCCACGTCTCAGAGAAAGAACTGCGCCGCAACGCCGAAATCGGCGGGCATCTTGCACTCGTCAAGGAACAAGTAGAAGCCTGGGAAGCAACCCAAGACCTCAAATCAGAAAAAGAAAGACGCTGAAGCCCGCCTGAATGACACCCGTAAGAGCTACGACCGTGAGATCGAAACGAAACTCAACGCTGAGATCGCCCGCCTCGACCGCTTCATTCTATAAAGGCTCAGGCGACTGGTACCCGCCAGTGTTCACATTCTCCGACACCGGCAAGAGTTACACCTACGGCTCCGAAGTTGACGATGGAACCGGCACCACCGGAAAGAACCTGATCCTGTTCGACCTAGCCATGCTGGAGCTGACCGCGCTCCCATACGTGATCCACGATCACCCGCTGCACCAAAGCATCGAAGACGCAACCGTCGGCAGAATCCTCAAGCTCTACCAGCGCTTCACCAACAAGCAGATATTCATCGCCTTCGACAAAGACGAACACTACGCAGAAGCACCTGAAGTCAACACAATCGTCACCCAAACAGCAGTGATCGAACTAGGCAAAGAACACGAAGCGCTCTACGGATGGACATGGAACAAGAAACCCAGCAAGAACTCCAAACAAGAGGAAGGCACGCGATGAAGATCAGCTACAAGCCATTGTGGAAGCTCCTCATCGATAAAGGCATGAGGAAGCAAGACCTGCAATCCGCCGCCAAGATCAGCGCCGGATCCATCGCGAAGCTTGGCAAAGACGAAAACATCACCACCGATGTCCTGATCAAGATCTGCAACGCACTCGACTGCGACCTGTTTGAAATTCTAGAAACCATCCCAACCAACAACATCCAGAACGTAACAACACCTGAACAACAAGGAGAAGTGAATGGCCGCTAAAAGTAAGAAAACCCTAGAACAAAAACTGTGGGACGCGGCCGACAAGCTTCGCGGTAACCAAGAGCCCTCAGAATACAAGCACGTCGTGTTGGGTCTAGTGTTTCTCAAGTATGTCTCTGACCGTTTCGAGGAACGCCGCGCAGTGCTCAAATATGAACTACGCGAAGATGGTATCGACGAGGCACAGTTCGAAGACTTCCTCGAAGACCGTGACGAATACGCGGGACACAACGTTTTCTGGGTGCCTGAAGGGGCACGCTGGCACCATCTACAAGATCAAGCCAAGCAACCAGAGATCGGCCAGCTCATCGATGAAGCAATGCAGCTCATTGAACGTGAGAACCCAACGCTACGAGGCGTCCTCCCACGCAACTATGGTCGCGAAGGGTTAGACAAGAAACGCCTCGGCGGGCTAGTTGATCTCATCGGCACAATCGGGTTCGGCTCGGACGCTGATCACGGTTCCGACGACGTGCTTGGATCAGTCTACGAATACTTCCTCGGACAGTTTGCAGGCAAGGAAACCGGTAAAGAAGGCGGAGCCTTCTACACGCCGCGCTCCGTCGTCCAAACACTCGTAGAAATGCTGCAACCATTCGAAGGCCGTGTGCTAGATCCGTGCTGCGGCAGCGGGGGCATGTTCGTACAATCAGCAAAGTTTGTGGACGCTCATGGTGGCAACCGTAACCAGCTCTCGATTTACGGTCAAGAATTCACCAACACTACCTGGAAACTGGCGAAGATGAACCTCGCCTTGCGCGGTATCGATGCCGATCTAGGTTCGAAATCTGCTGACTCGTTCACCGAAGATCTCCATCCAGATCTTCGCGCGGATTACATCATCGCGAACCCACCCTTTAATATCTCCGATTACTGGGATGAATCCCTCGCTGATGATCCTCGTTGGGTATATGGAACCCCGCGCGAGGGTAACGCCAACTACGCCTGGATCCAGCACTTCCTCTACCACCTCGCCCCGAAAGGCACGGCAGGATTTGTGATGGCCAATGGCGCGCTCTCGTCATCTGACGGCACAGACCCCGATATTCGAAAGAAGCTCGTGGCAGCAGATCTGATCGATTGCATTGTTGCTCTTCCCGACAAGCTCTTCCTCAACACCGGAATCCCAGCAAGCCTATGGTTCCTCGCGAAGGACCGCAGCGGTAACGGACATCGCGAGCGCACCGGCGAAGTACTGTTCATCGACGCACGCCAACTCGGCATCATGGTGACCCGCGCACGCCGAGAACTCAACGAAGACGATATTGCCAAGATCGCAAGCACCTATAACACATGGCGTTCTCTGGAAGATTTCGAGAAATACAGCGACGAACCAGGATTCTGCAAAGCAGCGTCGACGAGCGAAATTGCCGACAACAGTTATGTACTCACCCCTGGCCGCTACGTCGGCATCGCCGAAGCAGAGACCGACGGCGAGCCCATCGACGAGAAAATCGAACGACTCACCAAGGAACTGTTTGCAGAATTCGAGCGTGGACGCGCTTTAGAGGTAGAGATTCGCGAACGAATTGGTGGACTTCATGAATAAGCTAGGCGACTATCTAATCTTTAAGAATGGCAGCACATCACCAGAGCGCTCACCAGAACTACCTTTCCCTGTCTTCGGTTCAAATGGAATTATCGGGAATTCAGCCAGTGCGAATGTTGAAATTGCTTCAGTGATAATTGGCCGTGTAGGCACTTACTGTGGATCGGTATTCTATTCGCCGACGCCAGCGCATGTCACAGATAATGCAATGTACGCAACTCCGATCAAATCGGGTCAAACACAATACTGGTATTACGTGTTGAAAAACTTGAATCTTCATCGACTGAGGCACGGCTCTGGCCAGCCATTATTGAACCAAACAATACTGAAGCAAATTGACTTCAAAGCCCATCCGATTGAGGAACAACAAGGTATTTCTGCGACTTTGGGTGCGCTCGACGACAAAATCGAGTCAAATCATCGAGCTGCGAAAAAGTTAAACCAACTTGCAGATGCACATTGCAGACAGAATGCTAGCGAGTGAGCCAACTAGGAGTGTTCCTCTTTCAGTTCTCGCCCATTTTCAATACGAGAAGTTTGCGGAAAGGGCAATTCGACAAGATTGAGTACGTCGATATCAAGCAAACTGCTCACGGTTTCGTAAAAGGTACCACCATTTTTGACATACCAGATGCGCCTAGCAGAGCCCGGCGGCTCGTTCAAGATGGCGATGTTATTTATTCAACTGTTCGACCCAATCGACACGTTTTTGCTCCGCTCTACAATCCGCCGAAGAATCTTGTTGTCTCAACTGGATTCGCAGTAGCAAGCCCAACCGCTCTCACTGGAAGCTCATTCCTCACATACGTTTTTAGTGATTCAACATTTGCCAAGTATCTCGCTTCAGCAGCTGGTGGAAGCGCCTACCCAGCTGTCGATGTTGGCGTCATTGAGAGCTACGAAGCCGATATTCCTCAGAATGTTTCGGCTTTAAGAGAATACGAAGAATCAACTATTGCGATGCGTCGGTACGCCCACGAAGTCAGAGAAGAGAACCGAAGGCTAGCTTCCCTCCGCGACGCACTTCTTCCCGAGTTGATGTCAGGTCGAATTCGAGTGCGTGTTATGGAGGTTTCCGGATGACTGGACTTAACGTTGATTGGGCAATAGGAGAACTTGACAAATTCATCGAAATGACGGTTCTTAGGAATGATAGCTTCAGCGGTAATGGCATAGCTTACCTTGCCAATACTTCAAGTACTGCTGCGCCAGACGCGGACGTGGCTAAGCAAGCTCAGATCGTTGAGAAAGTACTGGATCGGGTGATTCCTAGGTGGCGTACCGAAATTGAGTTACATAAGCGTAACCGTTGGACGCGGCATCGTGAGGCGGCTATTCGAGCCAAAGTCGAACTTGAACGCGAGGAAGAGATCCGCGTAAATCTTGGAGATGATGCTCCTGAGCTATCGGCTGCGAGGCTGCATCCTTGGGTATGGGGCGGTGCTTCGTCATTGTGGCAATCTGGACATTTCTGTGAATCTGTGGAAGGTGCTATTCGTAAACTTAATGCGGAAACTCAAAATAAGTTGGGACGGCGTGATGTTTCGGAGACGGATCTTTTCAATCAGGCGTTTAGTGAACAGCCTTGTGCGATAGGTAGTCCGCGTCTACATCGTGTGTCTGATGATGGGGGTAAGACTTTCAGGTCGGTGCAGCGTGGCGCACGCATGTTTGCCGAGGGGTGTGTTCGCTGGTATTCGTAATCCTCTTGCTCATGAGGCTGAGCAAGAAATGTCTGAGCAACAGGCCCTTGAGTATTTAGCTGCGTTAAGCGTGTTGGCGCGATGGGTTGATGATTCGACAGTGGAGGCTGCATCATGAATGCGTTTAATGAAAACACCGTAGAACTTGCTGCGCTGGAGTATTTCGCTGAGCTTGGGTATCGCACTGGGTATGGGCCGGTTGATGCGGCTGTTGGCGATGTTCGCGAAAAGCCTTCGGATGTCGTGTTGTGGGGCCGTGTTGAGGATGCTTTGCGGCGGTTGAACCCGGGCGCGTCACCGCAGATGGTGGGTGAGGCTCTTAAACGGATGCAGCGTGCGGAGTCGCAGGATGTGGTGCTGGAGAACCAGCGTATACATAATTTGATGACCAAGGGCGTACCTGTTGAGACGACAGCCAGTGACGGCCAAACAATTACCGTGTTGCTACGCATGATCGATTTTGAGAATCCTGCATCAAATGACTGGCTGGCGTTGAATCAGTTCACGATTATCGAAAACGGGCACAATCGCCGCCCTGATGTGCTGGTGTTCTTGAACGGTCTGCCGGTTGGTTTGCTGGAGCTGAAGAATCCTGCCAATGAGCACGCCACTATGCGTCACGCCTGGAACCAAATCCAGACCTATCGTTCTCAGATTCCGTCAGTGTTTGTGCCGAACGTGGTGACGGTGATTTCAGATGGCACAGCTGCTGCGATGAGCTCGTTTACCGGAGGGTTCGAGCACTATGCGCCGTGGAAGACCATCGACGGGCGTGATGTGATCACGAACCGCCCCGCTTTGGAGGTGCTCATCAAGGGCGTGTTCGATCCTGAGCGGTTCCTCGACATTTTGCGTAATTTCGTCGTGTTTTCTGACGAACCTGTCGCGGATGCGGCTTCCGGTCAGCGGCGTCGGGCGTTGATCAAGCGAGTAGTGAAGTACCACCAGTATTGGGCGGTCAATGCTGCTGTGGAGTCAACGATTCGCGCCTCGGGTCCTGATGGGGATCGTCGTGGTGGCGTCGTGTGGCACACCCAAGGTTCAGGCAAGAGCTTTGAGATGGTCTTCTACGCGGCCAAGCTGATGCGAGATCCACGTATGGCAAACCCAACGTTGGTATTCATCACCGATCGTAACGATCTGGACGATCAGCTGTTTGGCGAGGTGTTCGCTCCAGCACGTATCTTGCCAGAAACGCCCGTACAGGCGGAAGGTCGAGATGATTTGCGCTCGCTGCTGACTCGGGCATCTGGCGGAATCATTTTCACCACTATCCACAAGTTCGCACCAGGTGAGGATGGGGATTCTAATCCTGTGCTCACGGATCGCCGTAATGTGGTCGTTGTTGCGGACGAAGCTCACCGTTCTCAATATGGTTTTACGGAGACTCTGGATTCGCAGGGACGTCTCAAAGCAGGTTTGGCAAAACACATGCGAGACGCGCTTCCAAATGCGACGTTCCTTGGCTTCACTGGAACCCCGATCGAATCGAATGATCGTTCTACCCGCGCTGTCTTCGGAGACTACGTCGACGTCTATGACCTTACGCGCGCAGTGGAAGACGGGGCAACGGTCAAGATTTATTACGAGTCACGTTTGGCCAAGATCAATCTTTCTGATGATTCCCTAGCCAACATTGATGATCTGATTGAACAGGCCTGTGAAGGTGATTCTCTCGATTCTTCGGAGCGCGCCAAGACGAAGTGGTCCCAGCTCGAAGCTTTGGTCGGCGCTGAGTCCCGGATCGACACAGTGGCCGCAGACATCGTTTCCCATTGGGAAGAACGCCGTGCTGCGATGGCGGGCAAGGCCATGATTGTCACGATGAGTCGCCGGATCGCGGTCGAGCTGTATGAGAAGATTGTGAAACTGCGCCCCGAGTGGCACAGCGACGATCTCGACAAGGGAAAGATCAAAGTCGTCATGGCAGGATCTGCGGCCGATCCAGCGAACTTCCAACCCCACATTCACTCGAAAGACGAACGCCGCGATCTGAAACTACGTGCAAAGAATCCAGACGATGAGCTGGAGATCGTGATCGTGCGTGACATGTGGCTTACCGGTTTTGACGCTCCGTCCTTGCATACCATGTACGTGGACAAGCCGATGCAAGGTGCCGGTTTGATGCAGGCTATCGCACGGGTGAACCGCCGTTTCAAAGACAAACCTGGTGGGCTGATCGTCGACTACATCGGACTCTTCCAATCGCTGCAAGACGCGCTGGCTGTCTACTCACCTTCAGACCGTGAACAAGTTGGTGTCCCTATCGACGAGCTCGTAAATGTGATGCAGGAAAAGTACGACATCATTAAAGGGATCTTACACACGGTCACTTACGACTCATCGCCCGCTTTGTCTGCTTCACAGCGTCTTTCGCAGTACGCGACGGTGCTTGACTTCGTCCTCTCCGATGAAGACGTCACCAAACGGTACAACGACCAGGTACTTGCCTTGGCCAAAGCCTACGCACTGGTCGCTTCCCGACCGGAGGCAGAAGCGATCGGTGACGATGTTCGGCTGTTTACCGATGTACGTGCGGCAGCACTAAAGATCCTTAACCCCGATGCTGGCAAGAGCCGTGTCGGGACTGGGAATATTGATTCTGTGCTCGCGCAGCTAGTTAACGAATCTGTCACTGCTGATCAAGTTGTTGATGTCTACCAGTTTGCCGGAATGGAACGTCCCGAGCTATCCCTGCTCTCCGATGAGTTTCTCGAAACTATCGGAAAATATGGGAAACCTAATCTCCAGCTCGGTCTGCTGCGACGTCTACTTAACGATCAGATCCGCACATTGCAACGAACGAATCTCGTCCAGTCACGTAAGTTTTCTGAGATGCTTACCGAGGCCGTTAAACGCTACACGAATCGTTCGCTTACCACTGCAGAAATTATCGCTGAGCTCGTGGCACTTGCTAAGGAAATGCGCGACGACCAGAAACGCGCAGCCGAACTCGGTCTTACTGACGCGGAGGTGGCGCTCTACGACGCGATCATTCAAAACGACTCCGCCATCATGGAAATGGGTGACGAAACTCTTAAGACCATTGCCCGTGAACTCGTCGATACAATTCGCCGTTCAGCAACGGTCGACTGGACGTTGAAAGAATCCGTGCGTGCTCGTATGCGTTCACGAATCAAACGGCTTCTCGCGAAGTACAAGTATCCGCCGGACAAGCAGGAAGAAGCCGTCAAGCTGATCATTGAACAGGCAGAACACCTCGCCAATGGAGAAGAAGACATCTAAGACAAGCCCCCAGCACTGCTTCAGAAAGCGCGCAAACAGAAATCGTAGAAAGAGGTAGGTTATGGCTTCGTCAGCGCAGCACCGCGAGTTGCGGGTTCCATCGCGCACACAAGTGTCCTATGAACTGCTTAGCCAATTGGTGACCAATCATGTTCGCGAGCAAGCCGACCTAGATTTCAAACGAACGCTATACCATCCCAAAAATGAGAAGGAGAAAGAAGAACTCATCAAGGATGTTTGCGCGATGGCCAACAGTGGCGGCGGCTGGATCATCTGCGGCATCGCAGAAGAGAACAGTGCGGCGGCAGACATCATCGGCGTGAATCTGGACGTCACCGACGAAACTAAAGTCCACCAGATGCTCGAAGGGCGCATCGATCCGCCTATTTCTGTTGACATTCGCGTCTACCACGATCAGATCGCACAGAAAAACCTCGTCGCCATCCATGTGCCAAATTCACCAGCAATGCCTCACCTCGTGAAAATAGCTGGAGACAATAAAACTCGGACGTTCAAAGTCCCCATAAGGAAAGGACCAGGAACGGTCTGGCTCGACGAGCGCCGAATTCGTGACTTGTATCGCCAGAGTTTCAATCTAGTTGAAGAAGAAACAGCAAAGAACGACCAGCAGCTTCTCAAACTGGCAGAACAAGCTTCCGAAGAGTTCCCCGGCGTCGCGTTGATCTTGCTTTTAACGCCTCAAGAACCACTCGCCACTAAATTAGAAAAGCAACAAGTCCAAGTCGCACTAAGCAACGTAAAACTTGATCGATTCGCCACTAGCCAAGGATTCTCCTTCCTTGAAAACCTCTATCATGTTTTAGAAGTGCGTGATCGTAGATATGTGAGTCGCCAAAAAATCAACCGGCTCCACGCATTCCTTGAGGTGGGCTTTGACGCATCCGTCGCTGTGCTAATACAGCTCGCAGTCTCCGAAGAAACCAGCGAATCGCAAGGTTCTCGTCTCTACACCACTGAGGCAGACGAGGCTGCCCAGAACGTTGTGGAATTGGCTCTCATCGAGGCGTATAACTGCGCCAGCCAGCTAGCACAACAGCTCAATCCCGTTTCAGATTCGCAAATCAAAATTCAACTTATCGGTCACAAGAATGACCCTATCTACATCTGTAAGAACGAAGGTTCTTGGGCTGGAAGTTTGCTGCGCCCACGAGATGAGTCCGCACCGATCAAGCACTTCAGGACTGTCCAACACGAACTTGAAGCAAACCCGCTTACGGCTCAGGAACACGAAACACTCACAGAGTTAATCCTCGAAACGCTCAGTCAAGCCGGTATTGAAACGCTCCGTGTCCTCCAACCACTAGCTGAAAGCGACGACACCCCCTAACCAGGTACCCGCTAACGCAAGTCCACCCGCAGACCCCCTTGGCTTCAAACGGACGCCACTCCCAGTGGGCGTTACAGCGATGACCGCCGGATCGCCGGAGCTCGAACACGCCAGCGAACCGCCCCGAAAACAACAAAACCCCTGCTCAACAGGGGTTCAAGGGCTCAAGCGGTTTTTATCATTTTCGACGTCTTTGTTTCCAAATTTGCTGGGATCCGGGTGTATTCCGGATTCCAGCATATTTTGTTGGAGCACACAACAGGAGTTGAGGCCAGCGGGGGCTGTTTCCGGATATGAGTTTTTCTTACTTACCGGCCTCGCCACCGGCTCACCATTGCAGACAGTTTGCGGCCGATGGTGCCAGATTTCTGCGATGTTTCCACTTTTTCTGTGAGGGCCTGGTAGACCATGTCCCAGGGGATGTACTCACGCACGATCCGGCATTGTGAGCGGTGCGGGGCCGACGATGCAGCAGTGGCGGCTTGCTGCACTAAAGAGGCGGGGACTCCGGCGGCTTCAGCCAGCCAGATGAGCCCTCGGCGCATTGGAACCGGTTGTAGGTCAGTTTCGCAGACCGGTTGGGCGTTTGGCGGGTGTAAGCGCCGTGGCCCAGGGTGGCTTGGCTTCGGAACCATGTGGTGAGGTGTTTGCGTTGGCTGGGCCACCTTCCTTCTTGCAGGCCCTCGGGGGCCTCCATCGCATCCGAAATCGGCAGGTGCGGGGGAAGGCGACCAATCAACTTGGCGAAGTCAATCACATCCATATCCCCGTCACTAATGTGTGTTTGCATGCCTCAATTGTATGAGTACACCGGGAAGCGTCATGGTTGATTCGTGAATTTGATTCGAAAACAGGCGGGGCACCTACCGTGCGGTTTCCAATTCTAAGAGACGAGCTTTTCTTTCGATGCCCCCGGCGTAACCAGTCAGGTTCCCGTTAGCGCCAATCACCCGGTGGCACGGCACTATCAGCGATATCCGGTTTCGCCCTACGGCCGCTCCGACAGCCTGTGCGGACATAGAATCCCGGCCCATCTGGACGGCAATTGATTTAGCTATTTCGCCATATGCTATGGTGTGGCCATAAGGAATATCTAATAGGGCCTGGAACACCATTCTCTGAAACTCTGTTCCTTGTAAATGCAGTGGAGGGGTAAATCCTGCCTCCGCACCAGAAAAGTATATATCCAACCAAACCCTAGCTTGCTCCAGTACCTCGGTTTGGAGTTCTACAGAGTCTCTATCCAAACCCTCCCCAAAGTATTTCTGTCCAACAAACCATAAACCAATAATCCCCTTGTGGTCGGCTGCAATCTCAATACCTCCCAACGGTGAATCGTAGTGACTCACGAACTGCATGTCCCCTCCTCGCTGACACATCAACACTTTAACGCCCTCAAGGCGACAAACACGACAACGCCGCGTATTTTCTGCAGCAAGAATTACTGGTTCATGCGGCGCGGTTGGACTTGAAGGCCGACTTTGACGCCCAGATCTTTGGGTACAACCAGAAGGCGCAAGCAGCCGAGAAGGCCTCTCGAGGCGCGAAAAACCTTTGACGGGAACTGACTTTCCGCAAGGAAGCCAGGGCGTGGCGCGATAAAGCTGACAAAGCAGAGGACGAATACCGCCAGCAACGCAACCGAATGCGCCAACAGTCCGCCGCAGCCCTCGACCAGGCCGCCAACGCCTTGGAACCGCAGGAAGACAGCCAGGAACTGTTTAGGATTCAGTGGGAGGTACGCTAAGGTTCGCGGTGGGGTCTTTGAGGTAGCGGATGCGGATAATCATCCAGGCGATGCCACACAGGATGCCGCCCAGCGGCCACGCCACCCAGAACAGCATCAACGCCAGGCGTCCGCCTTGGGTGTCAGCGAAACCTACCGAGGCGACCAGTACAGTCCCCAGTGCAATCAACGTGGCAACCTGCATGATCAAGGCGCAAACCAAATCATATAGCTTGCGCGCCTCGGACTTTGCGCGCTCTTGCGGGGAATCCGTGAAGTCACCAGGGCCATCAGCCCGGTGGTTCCATCCAGCGACGTTGAAGCGCGCGTGACTCACACCGCCCCAAACCAGCAGGCACGTTCCCGGAGCGGAAAAGCCCAGCACGAAGACCGCGATCCAATTCGCACGCGGCCACAGCACATCCTCGGCCAGGATGTGCGTCGCGATGCCCAACAAAATTAGCGCCACCCCAGCGACAATGCGCATCGCCAAGACCTGCGCGCCGCGCGCGCGATCCGCCTCGGAATAGAAATCCTCGACAAAGGGGTGTAGGCGCCGGAACTGTCCGTGAGACAGCCCCGCCGGAATGACGAAAGCCAAACCCAGAACCGTGCCCAGAGCCAAAGAGGTAAAAGCCCCAAAATCCGCTAAAGCCTGAGGTAGCAAGTCAGAAGTGGCCGCTGCTGCGGCCAGGCCCGCGACAATGAGTCCGATGCCGACCCCAAGCCGCCAGGCGAAAGAACGCCAATGCTGGTCGTAGCCGGTGAAGTCCTCGGTTTTAGGTTGCGCCGCCACCCCCAAGGTTTTTACCGGGGTCGAGGTCGGGTGCGTGGAGTTTTCGCCGGAATCGCGCGGGAAGGGGTGGGTGAGGTCGCCCTGCACCAAGTCGTCCAGGCCACAGTCAAAGACCTGGCAAATCGTCAACAATTTATCCATCTCGGGATAGGCGTGATCCGACTCTCACTTGGAGATGGCTTGGCGGGAAACTCCCAGCAGGACAGCCAGGCGTTCTTGGGTCAAGCCGTTAGAAGGTGCGCAGATACACCAGGTTGTCCTTGAAACTCATTTCAAACTCCTCAGTTCTTCAATCATGACACACCCGAGATACCCCCGGGTAGCTCCCATCATGAGGATGTCGTTGGTAGCATTCCACCACCTTTTGGTAGCATCTGGAAAAGCAACCAAATTTCTCGCGCAACCAGCGGTAGCATCCGCGCTACAGCGCGGAAAAGTGCAGGTGACGGCCCGCAGCAGCGGATCGGGGACTTCTTGGACCTTTACCCCGCACACCGAACCGGTGATTATCTCACGTCCCGTTGCCCACACCACCGCAGTCCTCGCCCCGGCAAGAATCCACTGCCGAAACCGCAACTCACGCCTGGCCCGGGAGCCTCGCCCCGGAAACGTACCCGGCGAACCTCGCCCCGGAAACGCAACCGACCCAACTACCGCACGTTCTTGATCCGCATGATCAAGCCCGCGGCAATCAGCACGATCACGATCGCCACGATCAATACCACGGAATACGCTACGGGTGGAGTCTGGGATACCTCCAGGCTCATCTTGACGATAGCCACAATCACGGAGGTCAAGGCCGAACCCAGCACCGTCGAAATCGTGTTCGCCAGGTTCAAATCCCCAGGTCCTTTCCGGCCTCGTCCGGGTTGGGCAAGACCGCGACGTTCAGGGCCTGGTCGATGGCGTTGTAGGTGCCGTAGCCGAAACCCGCGATCGCGGCGAAGAGGTACATCCCCAGCTCGGAAGGCATAACCAGCGGCATCACCGTGCCCAGCGCAAAGAGGCAGCTGGCCAGGGCGACGGGCAGTTTGCGCCGGCGAATCCGGTCCGTCACTGGCCCGGCGAGCATGGCCGCGAACAGCGCAACAATCAAAGAGATGAAAGCCATGCCGCGAATCAGCGCGGCCGCCGAAGACTTTGGGTCGACTTCGGAGGCATAGACATAGTCCTGGGCGATGTAGAGCAGATAGGTGTTGATCATCCAGTAGCCGCTCATCATCAGGGTGCGACCCACCAGCGCATAGTAGAAATCCGGCGCACCCTTGGGTGGGCGGAAAGTCAGCAACAGCATCTTCACCGAGAATTCCTCGCGCGGCTGGTCGCGGTTGTCGCGTTCGCGCGGCCAGATCGCGATGGTGATGATGCCGATCAGCGAGAACACTCCCAGCGCCAGCATCCACCCCAGGAACAGCCCGCCTTCCATGTCCAAGAAGGTGGCACCCACCAGGTTACCAAGCGTCTGACCTGCGGCGATGCCCGCTCCGTAGAAGCCCGAGACGGTGCCGCGGTACTTGTCGGGGACGCGGTCGGACATGGTGGCGACGAAAGGCGCCAGCATGATGTTGTAACCCAGCTGGGCCATGCACCACATCACCAGGATGGGCGGGAATGAATCGAACAGCGAAATGGAGCCCATCGACAGGCCCGCCACCAGTCCGCCCGCGATGATCCACGGGGTGCGTCGCCCGAAGCGCGAACGGGTCAGGTCCGACAGCGCCCCGAAAACCACGTTGGCGATCAGGGCGACCACGGCGCCGGCCGCGTTGGTCAAACCCAGCATGGATTCTTTGTTGATGGGGTCGATGTTTTCCAACACCGCCGGCAGAATTACCGCGGTCAGCGCCACCCACGGAATCGCGCTGAGCATGCAGTTAAAGGTTAAGCCGAATCCCAGCCGCAACAGTTCCGGGTGCGTGGTGTGGTGCCCAGAGGCGTCCAGTTCGGACAGGTCGGGGGTTTTAGGGGTTTCAGTCATATTTTCTTTGTCCTCTCTGTGCGCGAGTTTGCGTCGGGCTTTCCCTATTGAGCCACCACTGGCGGGTTAGCGATCAAGTCGTAGGTGCTGTGTTCCCCGGCGGCGTCCGTCCAGTTCAGCCGCACCACCGAGGCCGCGTTGCCGGTTCCCGCCCCGGCGGCCGGTTCGAACTCTAGAGTGGCGCTGTAGGAGCCATTGACCCACCGCGCGACGAAAACGCGAGAATCGCGGACCTCGTGCGAAAACTCCCCGTTGAAGGCATCCAACTGGTTACGGAAACGGCACAGCGCCATCAAAGCCTGGACGACTGGGCGTTGCAGTTGCTGGTTGACTTCGGCTTCGCTGTAGTAGTGACGGTTGATGTCGCGTCCCACCTTGGTGCGCGCTAAAAGTTCCGTGTCGTTCTTTCCGGCCAGGGCCCCTACGTAATAGACCTGGGGAACTCCCGGCATAAAGAACTGGACCGCGCGGGTGGCGATGTAGTGCTGGTCGTTGCACCCCAGCGCCGAATAATAGGTGGAGTTGACTTGGTACAGGTCCAGGTTCGAGGCCGCCGCTCCGGTGGCCTGCTGGGATTCGCCGTTGGTGTTGGCGTGGATCGTGTTCACCAAAGCATCCACCGCCTGGTCGGAAACCAAGCCTTTGAGGCTGCGGTCCAGCTGGTCAGAGCCGATGTCGATAACCCCGATGCCGTCGTGAGTATCCAACACCGTCACCGCATTGTTGGGGCGGACCAGAGCCCAGTCCTCGATGGCTTGGACATCGCCAGTGAATATCGAGTGCAGCAATAGCGGAGGCAGGGCGAAGTCATAAACCCGATCTACCTTAGAGGCAATCTCTACTTGTTTGCGATAGTAAGAATGCACTTCAATCAGGGTTTCCAGGCCGCGGGATTGGCCTTCTTGTTTAATTCTTTCAATCAATTGGAAAGTTTTCGGGGTCATGAAACAAGAAGTACCGTATTCTTTCGCGCCGTAACCCACTGCGTCGAGGCGAATCGAAGATACCTGGCTGGCGGCCAGACGGTCCAAGATGGACATCAGATAGTTCCAGGCCTGGGGTGAATCGGTGTCGATATCGATTTGTTGGGGAGTAAAAGTAGTCCACACCAGGCGGGTCTTTCCCCCCGAAGTTATAGTGCGTAAAGGGTAGGCCGGGACGCGGTCGATAGATTCCAGCCAGTTCTTCTTCGGTGGCGCCGTTAGGGAACACCGAAGACATCGTGAGGAACATGGGATAGTGCGGACTTTCCTCTCCGCGCTTCATCACGTCCTGGAACTGTTCGGATTCCCACGACACGTGATTCACGATGGTGTCGACCATGATGTGGTGAGTCCGGGCCAGCTCCCCCACATCTGCCCAAGTTCCCAGACGCGGGTCAACTTCGCGGTGGTCCACCGGGTCAAAGCCCGCATCGGCCCCGTCGAAAGGAGTAAAGAACGGCAGGATATGCACCCCGCAATAGGAGTCCCCCAGGCGTTCACGCAAGATACGAGTCATTCCCGCCAGGGTGCCGTCCCCCAGACGATCGGCATAAGTAATGAGCTGAACCTTATTCTCCATCAGTTTCCCCTTTGAACGAGAGTGGATTACGCGTCTATCCTATCGGGGATTTCTCAGCTTGAACAGAACCAAAAGTCCCGAAATTCGGGCGGAGTTTCGCTAAGGTGAGTTTATGAATGCTGATGCTCCCAATACCTTGAAAGCCACTGCTGACTTAGTCGATGAAATCGGGCCTGAGGTGCGATCTTGCGATACGCAGTTTCGAAACTTCGGCGCGAAAACCCACTTCGGTGGCGTGATTTCCACCGTGAGGTGTTTCCAAGACAATGCCTTGTTAAAGTCCATCCTGTCCGAAATGAATCCCGGTGGGGTCTTGGTGATTGACGGCGGGGGCTCGCTGCACACCGCCCTGGTCGGGGACCTGATTGCGGAACTGGGACGCAGTCACGGCTGGGAAGGCATCATCGTCAACGGTGCCATCCGCGATTCCGCGGTAATCGCGGGGATGGAGTTCGGCTGTAAAGCCCTGGGGACCAACCCGCGCAAATCCACGAAAACCGGGGAAGGGCAGCGTGACGTCACGGTGAGTATCGGTGGCGTAGACTTCATCCCCGGACACTTCCTCACCTGTGATTCCGACGGCATCGTCGTAACCGAAACCGCCCTCTGAATAAAAGGAGTTCCCGATGTTTTCCCGCCTATCGTAACCCACCACCCTCCGCTCCCTTCGCGTTTGCCCAGATGGCGATGGCAAGTTCCCGGGTCGAGGTCAGGGTTTGCGGTTCCCGGGTCGAGGTCAGGGTTTGCGGTTCCCGGGTCGAGGTCGGGGTTTGCGGTTGCGGCGTGGAGTTGGGGGAGTGGGTAGTTGGGTTCATCTGTGTAGAAGTCTTTGGTAAATCTGGTAATCGCGGTCGTTGAAAACCACGAAAACTATGCGCTCTACGCTGCTCTGGCTTGCTTTCGCCAGGAATTCCCGGGTGGTCTGCACCGCAATCTGGGCGGCTTGTTCCTTGGGGAAACGAAACACCCCGGTAGAGATGGCGCACAATCCGATGCTGTGTAAATCATGAGATGCCGCCAATTCCAGGCACTGCTGATAACAGGATTGCAGCTGTCGAATCTGTAGCTGGCTGGGCTGGTCTTCGATGATGGGACCCACGGTGTGAATCACGTGTTTGGCTGGCAGGCAATATCCCCCGGTCAAGGTGGCGGTGCCGGTGGGTTCCGGACGTCCCCGCTGCGTCATGATTTCATAGCACTCCTGGCGTAACTCCAAGCCGGCAGCGGAATGAATCGCGTTGTCGATACAGGCGTGGTTCCATCCAAAGCACCCCAGCATCTGGCTGTTGGCCGCGTTTACGATGGCGTCCGCCTCCAGTTGCGTGATGTCACCCTGCCACAGACTCAGGCGCGAATCCAGTGGGCTGCCGGGCAAAGTACTGGCCTCGACGACACCCCGCTGCTCCGCCTCGCCGCGCAGTAACTGGTTTTGGGACTCCAGAAACTGCGCGGAAAGCGGCGCCGGGGGTCGCACATTCATCAAGCCGCGCAAAAAGCGACGCTGCGAAGCATAATCTGTTGCGGTTTCGCGCCAATCCGGGTTGAACCGCGGCATCTCAGCCAACAGCAACTCTATGAGTTTCGCCACTAACTCAGGGCGCATTTCCTGGCTTGCTTCGAAACTATCCGGGGCGGGTTTTGCGCTGTGCATCGCTGTTCCTCTGGTCTCAATGAATGCGGAGGTTCAAGTAAAAAACTTACTTGGAGTTCACGGTGACGTGTTCGTTTTGGTGCTTTCCGGCCTCGATTTCATCCACCACATCGAAGGGGGCCAGGTCCGCCCGGCTCAGTTCCTCGATGGACTTGGTGATGACATGCGGGGCTTGACTGCGGTTTTCGCCGCGCACCACTGCGGTGACGTCCAGAGCGCGACGAACTGCCTCGGCCACTACCGCGGACCTCGACCGGGACCGACGCAAAGGACTGACGCTGGTAATATCTAGGCCTATGGAAGAACAGCTCTATCCCGAAGTTTCGCCGACTGCTGACTTGCGTGTGCCCGCCGATGCGGCCCAGATTCCGCGCGGAGCCCAGGTGGAACTGCCCGATGCCGCTGCCGCAGGATTGCGAATTCGTCGGCTGGGAGCGGGGGATGCCGAACTGGTGCGGGAACTGGCTCGGCGGACTTTTACCGAAACTTTCAAAGGTGCCACCAGTGACGAGGACCTCTATAAATTCCTGGACGAGGCCTACGAGGTCGGTTTGTTGCGGCAAGAGTTAGTGGCGCCGGGTAGCGAATACTTCGTTGCGGAAATCCGGGGCGAGGACGTTGCGGGGGTGGACCCGGTCGAGGACGTTGCGGGGGGTGGCGTCACAGCGTTACATCCCGGTGGGGTACCTGAAGGTCAATGTGGGCCAGGCGCAGACCGAACCGATGGGGGAAGACGCCTTTGAGGTGCAGCGTATCTATGTTTTGCAAGGTTTCAAGGGGCGTCGCATCGGTTCAGTGCTGATGACTCTGGCCGAGCTGCGAGCGCGCGCGGCAGGGAAACGCCGCATGTGGCTGGGGGTCTGGGAGTTCAACTATCCCGCCCAAAAGTTCTATCGCGCCAAAGGATTCGAACGCATCGGCGAGCACACCTTCGTCACCGGCACCGAAGCCCAAACCGACTGGCTCTTGGCGCGGGACTTGTGACTTCCTGGTGTCAGGAGGCGCGAAGCAAGGCAGAGCATCAATTTCCCCCCTGTGGTTATGCTTACCTTAGCTTGGTATGATTGCAGTGTGGCTACTGAATCATTACTTCCGCAATCTGGCCGTCCCGTACAAACCGCCGCAGGGCACTGGGTGCTGGCTCGTGCCGGCAAGAAGGTGCTGCGCCCTGGAGGCTTGGAACTGACCCGGTTCCTCTTGTCCAATGCCCGTCTCTCCGGAGCCGACGTGGTGGAATTCGCCCCTGGTCTGGGTCGAACCGCCGCGCTCATCAACCAGGAAAGCATCCACAGCTATACCGGGGTAGATGCTGACGCGACCGCAGTGCAGCGAGTCCAAGCTGTAGTGGGACCGACAGGGAAAGTTATCAATGCGACTGCCCAAAACACAGGACTGCCTGACAACAGTGCCGATGTCATCATCGGCGAAGCCATGTTGACGATGCAAGGGGAAAAGACTAAGGCCCAAATCGCCGCCGAGGCCACCCGCATTCTGCGCCCCGGTGGGCGTTACGCCATCCACGAACTCGCTCTGGTTCCCGACGACATTGACCAAGGTGTGGCTGACACCTTGCGCAAGCGCCTCTCGCAAGTAATCCACGTAAACGCTCGCCCACTGACCGAAAAGGAATGGCGAGAGCTGTTGGAAAACTCTGGCTACGAAGTTCTCCAGGTAAAGAAGGCGCCTATGGCGCTGCTTTCCCCAGGGCGAAACCTCAAAGACGAGGGCTTAGGTGGGGTTGTGCGGATTTTGCGTAATGTTATGCGCGACAAGGACCTGCGTGCCCGAGTCCTGGAGATGCGTAGGTTGTTCAATGAATATCGCGATCACTTGGCGGGAATCGCCATTGTGGCCCAGGTAAAGGAAGGAAACCCCAATGATTAACCCCCAGGGACTCTCTGATTTTGAAAATCTGGCCGAGCTGATTCAGGTCAACCCTAAGGCCACGGTGTCTAGCACTGTATTAAAGGGTGAAGGTGTGAATGTGGTGCTCTTTGCCTTTGATAAAGACGAAGAACTCTCGGAACACACCGCCGCCATGCCGGTGTTGGTGCAGTGTCTGGAAGGGGAGATCTTGATTAGTGCTGAGGGTCGGGAAGTCACTCTCAAACCCGGCGGCTTGGTGCACTTCACCACTCGCCTGCCACACGCGGTGACAGCTTTGACCCCGGCAAAGATGGCACTGTTTATGATGTCCCCGCGCGACTGAAGCGGCCCGGAGCAACCACCCCACCAACCCCTACACCACCGAGTCGCCACTAAGGCGGCCTCTCCCCGCACTCACCCGTACCCACCGCCACCCGACCTCGACCGGGGCTGCGGTTCCCGGTCGAGGTCGGGTTTACAACGGGTCGGCGATATCGGCGATGGTGGCCTGGGTGAGTTCGGCGAGGTCGGCCGGGTTGAGTTTCACGGAGTGGCCGCGTTTTCCTCCGCTGACCAGCATGTATTCCAGGGCGAGGGCTTGTTCGTCAAGGAAAACCGGCAGGGGAGTTTTGGTTCCCAGCGGGCTGATGCCCCCGGCGACGTAGCCGGTCAGGACTTGCGCTTTGGCCCGGTCCATCATCTGGGCGTGTTTCCCGCCGGCCGCAGCCGCCAGTCGTTTCAGATTCAAAGTGCAGTTTGCGGGTACCACCGCGATGACAGGGCCGTCGGTGTGGCGCCCTTCGGGGTGCAGTCCGCTCACGATAGTGACCAGGGTCTTATAGACCCAGGCGGATTCGATGCCCAGTTTCTGTGCCGTGTCTAGGGCGAATCCACGCGGGGAGTGCGCATCGGCGTCGTATTCAATCAGTTCGTATTCGACCTGGTTGTCTTGCAGAATCTGCAGCGCCGGGGTGGGGCTGGAAGCAGTTTTCTTTGACATAGCTTCACCTTATTCGTTTCTGGGGTTTTGTCTGAAATCAGTGTGTCCCTGTGTCCCAGTGTCTCTCAGTTCTCTGTGCTAAGGGCTTGCTGGGCTTGGGTCAGCTGCGTAGCCAGGTAGGCGGAGTCATATTCCGCAATCCCCAGTTCCGCACAGATTTTCTGCAGGTCCAAGACCTGGTTGTGTTTCGGGTTATCCGCAATGAATACGTAGGCCGCGCGTACCTGTTCGGGGGATAGTTGGGGGTGTTGTTCGAGGTAAACCAGGCGATAGATTCCCAACTGGTGGACCCATTTAGGATAGTCGGTGGGGGGTGGGACTTTCCCGGTTTTCCAGTCCACAATCCAGATGCTTTCTGGTTGGGTGTTTTCCTGCAGCACCGCGTCCATTCGCAGATTCACCGGGATACTTTTCCCGCCGATTTTCAGTTGCGCCTGATAGGAAGTCTCGATTTCGAGGGGGACTTTGCCTTCTTTGAAATCGAGCTGTAGGAAGGAGTTGATGCGTTTCTCCAGGGCTTTGGCGCGGGGGGTACCCGGGTAGCAGAGTCTGGTCGAATTCTTGCAGATCGAACATCCCGCCTTCTTTTTGATCCCACCACTGTTCTATCCAGGCGTGGAAGTCGTTGCCCAGTTGTATCGCCGCAGAAGCAGGTTGGGGAATGGGGCGGAGTTTCTGTAGCTGGAACAAGCCCGAATCAGAGATGACTTTCGAAACCTCGGTGACAGAGAGTTGCGCGAGCTGCTGACGCCACTGGGTGATGTATTCGCGGTCTGCCTGGCTGCTTTCCCACAGTTTCTGGGCGCGTTCCAGCAGGTCATTAGCCATCCCTGGCGTGCCGTCCCGGTCGGTCTGTATATCCGGGCGTTGGTTCGCGGCAGAGTACAGATCAGTGACGGCCTGCTCGACGCGGGCCTGGAGTTCCAGCATCGCGCTGTGCCTGGCCCGGACCTGGGGGTCGGGGTGGGGATCGAGAGCTGGCCAGTACTTGGAGGTTTGCAGCGGTAAATCGGGGTTGGCAGTCAACTGAGGAAATTCCAGTGTCCACGAGGAAAACTGCTGTCCATCAGCAAGGAACTGTTGTACCCGGTCATAAGGCTTTAGCCAGGTGTTAGTCTGGGTGTCCGTGTCGCCTGATTCAGTGGGGGTTTCGGTGGGGGTATCCTCCAATGGTTCTTCTCTGGCCTGCCACAGTTCTTTCATAAACACCGAGGGCTGCGAGGCTTTGCTGTTGAAATTTTTATATAGAGTACTGGCATAAAGTAAGTGAGTTTTTGCGCGTGTGAAGGCGACATAAGCCAAACGTCTTTGCTCGTCGAACTGATATGTGCTTTCGGTTTGTTCGGCTTTTTGGTAGTCAAGCTGTAGCGTGAGTTTGTAGGCACCGGATTTTGCTTTGGCTACGGACTTATAGCTATCCCGGGTTTCGACTATCTTTATGTCCTCTTTAGGGTCATCGATTCCGAGTCCTCGCAATCCGGCAGGAACCATGGCTGAATTGGTTCCGGTGCCCAGGAACCAGCAATTCGTGGAGGTGTAGGGTTGTGAATCCTCTAAAGACTTGGGTTCTTTGCCGGTCTGGTTTTTCTCTGGCCAGTCGCACACCGCCACCACATCCCACTCCAATCCTTTGGCGGCGTGAGTGGTGAGAATCATCACGGCTTCGGGGTCCACTTCGGGTTCGGACATATCTACGCCGTCGCGGTTCTCGATGCGGTATTCGATGTAGTCCAGGAACACTTCGGGGGTGGCTTCTTCATCGTCAAAGTCGCGGGCAAAATCCACAAACTCGGCGGTACATTTGCGGGTTTCCGTACTGGAATCAGTGTCCAGACCCAGCAGCGCAGCCGTCAAGCTGAGTAGCGGCACCAGGGGTAGATGCAGCGAGTTGCGCAGACGGGCTATCAGCTGGGACAACCACTGGAGGCGGTGGCGGGCAGCCAGGCTGAGTCCCGAATCTGGCGGTACCCGGTCGAGGAAACCCGGGTTCAAGATGCTAGACAGCCTCTGTTCGTCCCGGTTGCGTTCCCGCCTGCGAACCGCGCCCCACAAGGTATTCAGATCCGCGGGTGAAATCGCGAAGGCATCGAGGAGATTCACCAGAGCGTCGCCCCGGTCGGGGTTAAGTGCCACCGCTAGCGCGGAGCGAATCAAAGTGGCGGGACGGGAGACCAACAGGTCGTCTTGTGCCCATATCTGTATCTTAATGCCGGCTTCGGTCAGCACTCGGGCAAGTATCGGGGTTTGAGAGTGCTGGCGAATCAGTACCGCGCCGGTTCGCCGCAGGGAATCTGTGTGGTTACCGGGGTTCTCTCGGTTCTTTCCCTGCCAGTGTTCGAGGAAGAACTGGGCGACTGTGCGCGCCTGGTGTTCAGTGCTGTTAGCAATCGCCACGTTGAAAGTACCGCGGTTGGCGTTTTGTCTGGCCCGCAGGGGGCGGACCTCGCTGCCGGGAGCCTCGAGGAAGGGCCGGATGGTGACGTTGGCGCCTTTCAAGATACTTCGATCATTTCGCCACGCGGTGGTTAGGTGCAGATGTTTGGTATCTGGGGATGAGTCACCCGCGTTCTTTTCCGAGTGGGCAAAGTAGGTATCGAACTGTCCCATTGAATCGGCCGAGGCGCCGCGCCAGCCATAGATGGCTTGGTTCGGGTCCCCCACCGCGGTTACCGGGTGCCCGCCGAACAAGGCTCCCAGGAACTTCATCTGCGCCACCGAGGTATCTTGGAATTCGTCTAGCAAAACCACCCGGTAGCGCTGGCGCAGAGCTTGAACGATTTCCGGGTTCTGTGCCAGTTCTAAAGCGCGATTGGTTTGGTCATTGAAAGTTACCCAGCTACGTTCGGCCTTCGCCTGGCGGTAAGCGGCCACAACCCCCAGCAGATCCAGGCGCAGCCCGATGCCGCTTTGCATCTTTTCCAAATCCTCGCGGAGAGTGGATTCTCCAGTAGCCCGTCCGTCCAGGGAGTTACAAGCCTGTACCGCTGCCTCGAGTTGCTGCAATAGTTGGGCGCTGTGTTCCCGGTAGGTGGTGAAAACTTGTTGCGCTTTTTGTGGAGTTACTGAGAAAGCCCCCAGCTGGTGTTCCAGGGTCAAGGCTTTGGCGATCACAGTGTTGATGTGGGGGGAATCTGCATCGGAGATTTCCCCGGGGTATTCGCTGACTACCTGGTGCATTAACTGGTATTCCTGGGATTGCTCCATCAGCGTGACCGGTTCCATCCCCGCCAGGGCACCGTATTGAGCCACCATCCGGTTAGCGAAGGAGTCATAGGTAGAGACCTCTACGCTGGATTCAATGTCGCTGCGGCTGGCGATGTAAGTTTCCAGCTGGGTGGGCTGTTGCGGGTTCTTGACCTGGCGCAAGGCAGAGAGCCTATTGCCCAGCCGATTCGCCATCTCAGCGGTGGCTTTGCGCGTGAAAGTCAAGGCCAGTACCTGGTGTGGGGCTATCTGGTGATTTACAATCAGGGACAGCACCCGAAAAGCCAGGGTTTCGGTTTTCCCCGAACCCGCCCCGGCTAGTACTAAGAGTGGCTCAAGGCCGTAATCAATGACTTGAACCTGTTCCGGGGTCGGTGAGCCCCCTCCCTTGATGGCGCGAAATATTTCGGTTGCGCTGAACTGAGTCATGGTTACCACTCCTGAATCTGCAAAGATAAGTTTGTAGGTGAATACGAGCTGGAAGGAAGGGCGAAAACCGCACCGGTTTTGATGGTGGCGGCCATGCCCAAGCGTTCCTCTAAGTAGTCACGCAGAGTCAAATTCGGTGCGCGGTCGTCCAAGAAGCAATCGATGATTTCTGCGTATTCAAGAGGTAGCTGCGAGCCGCCCAGCTCTGGGGGAGGTGGGGTTCCACCATCTATGGTGTAGCGCGAAGGGGAGTGTAGAAACGGCAGGTGTGGATTAGTCAGGGCGAATTTGTCTTGATTGTTTATCACCATCTCGGAGGGAATCCCGGTTTTTGCCCGACCGATTTTCGGGATAACCGCGTCGAGTTCGCACTGTTCTACCGCAAGTTTTTCTAAATTGTAGTTTTTGTCTAGGGGGTCGACTTCGAGGGGAACCAAGAGGATCCGTACCCTGTTTTACCTGGAAGGTGATGCCGTCGCGATTGAGTACCTGGGCCGGGAAAGTTTCGGGTTTCCCCAGTGCCTCTTGGAATTCCTTTGACCGGGCGATGTACTGGTAGAAAGCCATCTGCAGATTCGCGTTGACCCCGCGTTGGTCGTGGTACTTGGGTTTCCCGGTCTTGTAATCCACGATGGTCAAGGTAGAGTCCGTGTCGTCGAACATGACGCGGTCGAAATTCATCGAGGAGATGAGTTGGAAACCCGGCCCGTCAGGGTCGCGGAAATTTTGCACCTCCAGTGGAGCCGTAGAGTTTTCCCCGCGACCCATTCGCCACCCGAACTCGCACAAGGAACGCTGCTGGAAGTGGAAGCAGAAGGTTGCGAGGTTCGAAAGCATGCGGTCGATGCGTTTACGGAGCATGCGTTCCAACCAGATGTCAGTGTCTTGGGGTTCCCCAGACAGCTCGAGGTATTTATCCCGCACCGCAGACTCGACCTCTTCTCGAGAATATTGCCGGGGAGGTATTACGTCGACGGGCCACATCTTTTCGGTGACTTCCTGGGCGACGCGGTGAATCAGCGTCCCCAGTGCCAGCGCATCGGAAACCTTGGAGGAATCCTGTCCGCCCAGCCCTTCGAGCACGGAGACCAGCGGCGAGGTGATGATGCGTTGAATCCCGGAAGGGCTGAGATACACCTCTGTACCGCCCTGTTGTATCGGGGCCGGATTGCTGGGAGGCAGATAATCTGCCCAACTTTGGGGGTTGGCCTGGGGGTATTCGTGTAGTTGCAGCCAGGCCAGAGTCTGTGCAATGTTGTGGGTGCGCGACGAAGCCTCGGCCTGCGCTGTGGTTTCCGCCAGGGCCTGGCCCCTGGCCTGGGTGAGAATATCGGTAAAACTGCTGGCTTGTGCGGGGTTATAGGTGGTGCCCTGCAAGAAACGCGCAGCCTGCTGGGCGTCGTGGGTTAAACGATTCAAGATTCCATAGAGGAAAGGCGAAGGGGTTTGTTCGGTTCCGTTCACGGTGGCGATGATCAGCCGGTCTGTGGCCCGAGAGATCGCCGCTGCCAGTTGGCGCGCCTCGGAATACCAGGCGGACTGTACCTGGGGGTCGGGCCAAGTGCACTTTCCCGAGGGCGCCTTCCCTGAGGGATCCGCCTCGACCGGTACCTGTGCTTCAACGCCACTTTGGGCTGCCTGATAAAGGGCATCCCCCCGCGGCTCCCAAGAGTTGGTCGTGGCGGGTGAGTCGCGGCCAGTCCCGTCCCGCTACCCCGACGAGGGCGACAACAGGCCAATGCTGTCCTGCCGCCAGCGAGGGCGTGGTGAGGGTGACGCCGGGAGTGTTGCGCCCGTGGGGAGCCACGGCGCGTTGCGGCACCACGGATTCGTATTGTTGCGTCAGGAATGCCTGGGGGGGAGTTTTCGGGTTGCGCTGGGCCCACCACTGGGCCACCTTGAACAGATCCATCACCTGGTCCAAGGCTTCGTTGAGTTGTTGGCGGCGCGCTAGAGTAACCGAGAGGTCCAGAGCTTCGAGCTGCCATTCCTGGGCGTGACCCACCCCGTCCCAGATCAGCCACAGGATTTCTTCGAGTCCGATTCGCCTTTGCACGACCGAGTAGAGATGTGGTGCCACAGCCACCCCAGTTTCCACGCCGCTGCGGCAACTGCCTGGGCGGGTTTAGACAAAGACTTGGCCGGGTTGCCTTCTTCGGGAACGGCTTCTTTCAAGGCGCGGGCCACCGCGGTGATTTTCCGCCGTGCCTTTGCGGCGCGTTCCCCACTGCGGAACCAACGCCACACGAAGGGGTTGGGGACCTGGAGGGTTGTTAAATCCACGATGTCCTCGTCGGGGAGGGTGTCGCTGGGGTTCAGCCGCAATTCATTCATCCGGAAACGATGCACCCCGACCAGCTGGGAGCACATCTCGCGGCTGAGGGCCTCCCAGGTGGGTTCTTCCCCCTGGGTCAGGCGCAGCGCCAGACGCAGCAGCGGCCCAGAAAAAATCCCCGCGTTCAAAGAAGTGGCGCGCGGGGCCGCTAAAACCGGGATTTCGAAGCGAGCCAAAGTGGCGCGAGTGGCCTCTATGTCGGCAGAGGTACGTACAATCACGGCCATGTCACCGAAAGGAATGCCCTGGTCGATGTGGAGATTGGCCAAAATCCGCGCGCATTGTTCCAGTTGATGTGCCGGGGAGTCCCCCACGACCAGCTGTAGAGACGGCGCCAACACGCCGTTTGCTTTGCGCGGCTGGGCAGGCAGCTCTAAGACGGGGTTTTCCCGAATCGCGGCGGTGTCGCTGGCTTCGACCAGCGAGACCGCGGCGTTATAGAACTGGTGCAGTTCGGGGTTGCGCAAAGGTAGCACCTGAGGGGAGGAGATGGCGCGCACCCGGTGAGCCGAGGGAAGTTTCCCGGTCAGTTCCGTGGCGGCGTGAGTGAAGCCGCCGCGGAATAGCGAAGTCGCCACGTCGGGGTTGGCGGTGGCAAAAATCTGTGCCCCCTTAGAGGCCGCCAATTCGAACAGTTCCAGCACCTGAGCGGTGACTTCGTGCAAGTCATCTACCACCAGCAATACGGGGAAGTTCACCCCGACTTTCAAGCTGTCCCCCCTCAGCAGATCCAGGAGGTGATCGAGCACCCCGTTGACGTCCAGGGCCCAGCTGCCCTGGCGTGAATCCTGGCGGCGGGCCTCTTGCATCTGTAGCAGTTGTTCCAGCACCCGAGACACCCCCAGCCACTGGGGGTGTCGGACAGAGAGTTCCGCCACCTTAGCGGGAGTCAAACAGAAATCCCGCGCCCGGTTGACGGCCTCTAAGAGTTCGGTCTGGAACTGTTCGCTTTGACGCGCCAAGGGGCCTGGAACATCGGGCCATTGCACCTGTTGATATGCCTGTTGCATCCAGGTGGCAGTTTCAGCCTCTGTCGCCAGGCGCACCTGTGGCAGATTGCTGTTTGCGGCTGCCTGAGTTACCAGGCGAATGGCGAAACCGGAAACCGAATCCACTTTCCCCACGCGATAGGCCTGTAAATCGGCCCCGCCGCCGTGAAGCCGTGTTGCCGATTCCTGTACCGCGGCGCGCAAGGCCCGTTGCCGCGATGTCCCCACCACCAGCACCTGCACCGCGGGGTTCGCCGCAGCCACGGCGGCGACCAGCGCGGATTTCCCAGCAAAAGCAGGGGCAGTCAAAATCACGTCCTCCCCAGATGCCAAGGCATCGAGGCATTTGAGTTGCGTCGCCGTGGGCCCGCCAGGCAGGGCCGAAATCAGAGCATCTTTATCCATGCATCAATCAAAGCACACGGTCCGGAAATGAAAATCGACTTCCAAAATATTCACCCGTTTTCCCCACCCTAACGGGAAAACCGCAACTGCCGCCCTCGCCCCGGACCGCAACCGCCGCCCTCGACGGGGTCGCCCCATTACTGTCCCGACCCCGGAACTGCGCAGGTGAAGCCCTTGAAACCGTGATTACAGTACCCATTGGGTCGATAGTACAGATAGGCCTGGTGATAGTCCTCAGCGGGCCAAAACACCCCGGCCTGCCCTGCTTCCAAGACTTCGGTCGTAATCGGACCGCGCCCCACCGCCACCAGCACCGCCCCGAAATCCCGCTTGGATTCCAGCGCTAACTCCAGTTGTTGCGGGGTAGTCGCCACAATCATCGAACGGTACTGGGTCCCGCGGTCATTGCCCTGGCCATCGCCCTGCGTGGGGGTCGTGATTCTCCCAAAACGCTTTCAGCAACTGTCCCGCGCTGACTATTTCGGGGTCATAAACCACGCGCACGGTTTCGGCGTGCCCCGTCATCCCGGTGCAAACTTCCTCGTAGCTGGGAGCTGGCGCGGTTCCTCCCATATAACCCACGCAGGTGTTGATAACCCCTGGGATTTGCCAAAATATGCGTTCTGCTCCCCAAAAGCACCCCATCGCGACATAGAGAATTTCATGCGGTTCGGGCCACGGCCCGCCCATCGCGGTTCCCAGCACGGGGTGGGTGCCCGGTACGAGGTCCGCTGTTTCGGTTGCGTCGCCATCTGCGGTCCCGGATGATACAAAGTTTTCCTCGGAGTTTCCCATAGGTCCAGTTTCTCACCCGTTCCCCGGATTGTCCCTGGCAAAAAATCGCTACGATAGAGAGGTGCTGATTTCTGATCGTGATATTCGTTCCCTGATTGACTCCGGCGACATCGTCATCGACCCTTTCGACCCCTCCGATGTGCAACCCGCCTCGGTAGATGTGCGCCTGGACCGCTATTTCAGCTTTTCGACAACCACAAATACGCCCTCATCGACCCGGCCACTCAACAGCCCGGCCTGACCCACCTCATCGACGTCGGCAACGAGCCCTTCATCCTCCACCCCGGAGAATTCGTCCTGGGTTCCACCTTCGAACACCTCACCCTACCTGCCCACGTCGCCGCGCGCCTGGAGGGAAAGTCCTCGCTGGGTCGCCTGGGTCTGTTGACGCACTCCACCGCGGGTTTCATCGACCCGGGTTTCACCGGCCACATCACCTTGGAGCTCTCGAACACCGCCACCATGCCTATTGCGTTGTACCCCGGCATGAAGATCGGCCAACTTTGCTTTTTCCAGATGTCTTCCCCCGCCCAAGCCCCCTACGGTTCGGGTGCCCAAGGTTCGCGCTACCAGGGCCAGCGCGGCCCCACCGCGTCGCGTTCCTACCTGAACTTCTCCCGGGTCGAGGTCTGCGCGGGGCGCGGCATTGTGCCCGAAATTTCCCCCCTCGAGGACGGTTCCGGGCATCCCGGCGAGGTCGGGGTTAGCGCCGGGGTCGAGGAAGGTGCGGCGCAGCGGCTTGGAGTCTGCGGTAAATAGGGGGTTGCGATGGTGCTTTCACCGGCGGTTTTCCACGACGCTTTGACCTTAGAGGCGGCTCAGCCCTTTCACCTCTTGGCCGTCGGGGCGGATGTAGAGCCCGAGGAACTCGATATCTTGGCTTCCCAGGTGTGGCCCGAAAGTTCGCGCCAAGGCGAAGGCCTGCTGCACCTGGACCAAGATGCCTACCTGACCGGACCCTGGCAGCTGACCCCCGAAGCCATCGTCGGCCTGGGTCTGCCCCCCAACCTGAAATACGCTTATCTGATTTCGGTGCCTACCCTGCGCGGCAAACCCGCCCCGCCCTGGCTGATTCGCCAAGACCCCTTTTGGGCGGCTTTCACCGCGGGAGCACCCGAAGGCCTGGAACTCGAAGTGCTGCACGGGATGCGTCGCGTGGCGCGGCGCCTGGCCGGTGCGCTGCGCTTTTCCGAGGGACCCATCCTGGTTCCCGACCCGGATTCCGCGGTGAATCTGCGCGTGCTTTCCCCGGTGTGGTTGGACCCGGCCGCCACACTGAAAGCCGTGCGCGCCGTGCAACCGGGGCCCAGATTCTTACCGGTTCGAAGCCCAGCGACACCGCGGCCATCCCCACCAACCGCAACCACCCCACCACCCCGGCACCGAACCTCGCCGGGGCACATCGCAATGCCCACGCCCGGACCTCGACCCGGGAAGTTCACCTAAACACCCCGCAACTGCGCGCCGACTACGACCCTGACGGAATCCGGGCGCGACTGGGCCTCGACCAGGGGAACACGCCTGGCTGCAAGCCGAAGCCGAGGCTTTCGACGAAGCGGCGATGAGTCTGCCTCCCATGGTGGATGCCTTCGCCATCCAAGTCAGCGTCGGGGCACAATCCCAGGTTCACGTGGTGGTGCAGGGGGAAACTGTGGCGCCGGCGGCTCTGGGGCCGCACGAGGAGGGTTTCATCAGTTATGACGTGCGGTGGATTGCGCCTGACATCGCCACGACGCAGGAAAATCGCCCCAGGCGTTCCCAGCGTCTGGAACGACTGGCAGTAATCGACGTGATTGAATCCATCGCCCGCGTCATTGCCGCGGCCACTCAAGGGACCATCCTGGACGAGGACGACTTCGTGGTGCGGCTCTAGACCTCTATCTGGGGGCGAGGTTTGTTGAACCACTTGGCGGCGCTGCGCACGGTAGCGCGGCGCGTCACCGCCAGCAAAGCCCCGGAAAGCATGGCGAAAACCACCGCCTCTAACAGGTTCGCCTCCAGGTCGTCATCCGCCGGGGGAGTGTGGCCGGTGGCCAGCTTCCAGCCGGCTTTGACGATGTTGTCGCTGATCAATCCCGCCACCGCTATGGCGGCCAAGTCGATGGCTTTCCAGCCGATATCCATTGCTTCCTCCTCTGCGCCGGCACGTCCCGGCTGTCTTTGTCTAGGATAGAGGATTTTCCCCCACCCGGTATTCGTTTCCCAGCTGCAGGTCAGGGGCGATTTCACCGGCTTCGCGCAGTTGCCCCAGCCGCTCCAAGATGCGGTCGCGGGTAGTCCACGGGTCTACCGTATTGAGGTAAATCCGGGTGGCGCCTTCGAAACCCGCCAAGGTAGACAGGCGCTGTTTGAGCAGAATCCGAAACCGCATGGGTGCGGAAAGTGAAGGCGGGCGGTGATACCACTCTTCGTTCGTGGGGGTCAACGGACCCAAGGCCCGGTGCAGGGCGTGGAGCACATCGGAATCCCGTCTTGGGCTTGGCGCGAATATTCCCACGGCAGCAGCGCCGGCCCCAGGCTCCACACCGCGATGGTGGGGTGGCGGTGCCCGAAGTCCGCGAAAGCCACGGCGTGTTCGTTGCCGGTAATCAACAGTTGGCGATGCGCGGCGTAGTGCAGAATCTGGTCATAGATCTGGGGGTTTTTCGCCACGCGGGCGGCCTCTTGTTCGATCTGCATCCCGTATTCATCCAGGGCCACCAGCTGCTTGTGGAGGTGATCGAAGCTGGCGCCGGCGGGACGCAGCCAGTTCTGGAAGGCGGTGACGTACTTTACGGCGGGGTTCAGCTGATAAAGGTCGCGCAGCGAATGAATGGTGTAGCCCACATACGCGCGGTGTTCCGCCACCGAAAGTGTCCCGGCCGAGGCGTTGTCTTCGTCGGTTTTAGCGCCGTCCACATAGTGGCGCCGGGCGATGATGACGTCGTGTCCCCCCGCAAAGAGCCCGGTCGCCAGCGTCAAGAGGCGTTCGTCGGGGATGTCGTTGAGTTCGGTTTCTCCCGCGGCAGCCAGTCGCATCTTCACCACGTGCAGCACGTGGTTGTAGCCGGCTTCGGTGGCCAGATAGGCCGCCATGCGGGCGTTTTGTTCGGGGGTGGGATAGTGGTTGTGGTTGAGGTGCCAGTAGTTGTAGGACACGATTTCGAAGAGGTTGGGGATGCGGCGGAATTCCGCCACTACGTCGTGCATCCTTTCGGCTGAAAGTCCTTCCAAGCGGTGGAATTTCTGGTCCATCCCCTTTACCAGGCGGGATTTTTCCGGCGGGGTGTCATAGTAGCGCTCGGTACAAAAGGCACAGGTCCGGGTAAAGTCCTGGGGCTGGAGCGGGCGCGCATCGGGGTTGGTGGACTGCAAGGGGCGGTGTCCGCGTCCCGGCACGGACCACACCTGGGTGCCGGTCAGGGGGTTGCGCTGTTTGATGGTGCCGTCGGGTTGTCGCACCAGGGGGTCCGGTTCGAGGAAGGCTCGTTCTTTGGTGGGGGAGGTCATAGTTTTCGCATCAGATCCAGGCTTTGGCCTGTCCGGAAACATCTTCCAAAACGGCCATGGCTTCTTTGGCCATCTTGGAGGGCACAAAGATATGCGTGTGATAGAAACCGGAAAAAATATTCGCCGGGATGGAACGCGAAGACAGCACCTGGGCGATACCCGAGTTCAGCCCCACGGTGTCCAAGGAACCCGGCGCGGCTAAGGTAATCAAAGTAAAGAGGTCTTGGGTGTCCAGCCCCGCGGCACTGGCTTGTTCTTTCGAAATCCCCACGGTGATGCCTTCGGGTTCGTGAATCGAGGCAATCGGATCCAGCTCGGCGGGTACTTGGGGCAGACTGACGAAGATATATTCGCCGCCCATCCGGGGGTCGATCTTGGCTAACATCTGTTCGTAGGTAGCGTAATTCGCGCTCATAGTACCCTTCAGTTTTCTCTTGTCTTTGTTCTGTCAGCTCTGCTTCACGGGCAGTTTCCCACCCAGTATTCTAGTGTGTCTTGGATGCTGGCTCTGTTCTTTCCACGATTTGGACAAGACACGGTGTGTCTGGGTGGTTACTATCCGCACGGAGGTGTTGGTAGCCAAGTCTTTAGAGCGGCCGGGGCGAGGTTCGCTTCCCCGCCGAAGGGGGTGCGGTTGGTGGTGTTGCGGTTAGTTGTACGGTGCCTTAGCCGCGGTTCGTGGCGGCTTTCGAGGTCCCCGGTGTCATGTCCGAGGCCTGGGTCACCAGGTCAGCGGCGGGGGAGACGTATTCCCAACCGATCAAAGTTGCCCCGTCGAAGTGCAGTGAAGTCAAAGAAGCCAGGGCGCATTCGCGCCCCTTTGGGTTATGCGCCAGGGGTTTGCCTTCGATAAAGCGCCGCAGAATCCAGATGGGGGACTGGTGCGAAACCGCCAGGGCTTCGCGTCCCGGCTCGGTGCAAGCCCGGATGTGGCTTACCGCGGCGAACATGCGCCGGGCGATGTCGCTATAAGCTTCTCCCCAGCTGGGGCGCCACGGTGCTACGTACCACGGCCAGTACCGCGGATGCGCCAGGGTTAGTTTTGAGCGGTGAATCTGGTGACCGGCGAACTTGGAACCGGCCTCGATCAGGCGCGCTTCGGGCTGAATCGGCAGGTCAAACAGTTTCGCAGCGGGGGCGGCGCTTTCTTGGGCGCGCTGCAAAGGAGAGGCAAAAATCTGGCTGATGTCCCGGCCTTGGTTCTGCAGCCACTGTGCGGTTATAGCGGTCATCTGCTGTCCGCGCGGGGTCAAGCCATAGCCGGGCAGGCGCTCGTAGAGCACTCCTTGAGGGTTATCGACTTCCCCGTGTCGCATCAGGTGAACCGTGGTGATAGCCATGTTTTCCTTTTCTGCCTCTCTGTTTCTCTGAGCGCGCGTTTCTCGGGCGCGTGTGTCCCCGACAGTCATCCGCCGGGTCAGCTGCGACGCAGCCTCCTCCAGGCCCGCAGCGGCAGTCCCGGCAGTCGACGCAGCACATAGCGCCACAGAATCTGGGCGGTCCACCCCAGGCCGATCACCACGCTCAGGGCGAAGGGCAGGCGCGCGGCCAGGGATTGGTTCGGGCTGCGATAGGCGAAGTTATAGATCGGCCAGTGGCGTCGCGCCGCTAGGCGACGCAGCTTCGGTTCGGGATTCACTACGCGAGGGTAGCCGACTTCGCGAAACAGCGGCAGATCCGACATCGAATCGGAGTAGGCATAGCACCGCGACAAATCCAGGTTGCGCCGCAACGCCAGTTGTCCCACGGCCTCGGCCTTGGCTTTGCCGTGCAGCAGGGATTTCGGCATCCGGCCGGTGTAGCGCCCGTCCGGACCGACCTCTACCACGGTCCCCAAACCGCCCGTCAGTCCCAGGCGATGGGCGATTTGCCCCGATATTTCTTGGGGGGTGGCCGAAACCAGCCAGACCTCGTGGCCGGCTTGGAGGTGTTCGGCGATGATGTCCAAGGCGCCGGGGAACAGGCGTTCTTCGATGAAGCGGTCATAGAGTTCCTCGCCGATCAACACCAGGTCTGACTGCAGTTTCCCTTTGATGACCGCCAAGGAATGTTCTTTGATTTTCTGGACGTTTTTGCGTTTCTCGCCGAAGAGCAGATAGTGGCAGGAGTACCACGCGGCGTAGGCGATGTACTTTGCCCCGAAATATCCGCGCTGGTACAGGTCTTGGGCCAGGTACCAGGTAGAGGCGCCGCGCAGCAAGGTCCCGTCTACGTCAAAGAAGGCGGCTACGCGAGTCTCAGTCACTTTTCCAGTCTATCCGAAAACCGCCCGGGACCGCACCGCCTCCACCGAAACCGCCGCCGTCCTGGACCGGGACCGCACCCTAAAAAGCTGTGTGCCCGGCCACCTGGGCCAGGCACACACACGTCTTTACTTCTTGTTGCGACGCTGATGGCGAGTCTTGCGAAGCAGTTTGCGGTGCTTCTTTTTCGCCATACGCTTGCGGCGTTTCTTGATGACGGAACCCACGCCGACCTCCTAAATCACATATCTTTGCGCTAATTTCCAAGCCTGTTTAGTGTAGCGGTTAGACCTCGCTGGTACCAAACGCAGGGCGGTTCAGCGCGCGACTACTGGGCGATTTGCTGTGAATCTTCGTTCCCGATCCATTCATTCAGGTTGGATTCGCTCAGCGCCTCGACGGCCTTGAGCGGCACCCTAAAGGAACGCTTGACCCGCACCGCAGGCAAGTCGCCGGCGTGAACCATGCGGTAAACCGTCATCTTAGAGACGCGCAGTAAATCTGCGACTTCGGCCACAGTCAAAAACTGCGGGGCTTGGTTTTGCGCCATCGGGGTCACCCTGTTCTCTCCGTGCAAATCCTCGTAACGCTGCTGCAGCAACATCTGTCACAGCGTTAACACCTGTACCACTAAAATATAGCGGGTTTTTCGCAAAATGTGTTAGTTGCGGAAAAAATTTACTTTTCCCCCATTGAGGTCGGGTGGTCGAGGCCGGGTCGAGGTCGGGTGGTCGAGGCCGGGTGGTCGGTACCGTCTTGGCCTCGCCACTTCTGGTCGAAGCGAGGAATCGGGGAGCAATGGCGTAAAATCGGGATTTATAAAGTAGCAATCTGGCCCTGCCCAAACCGCATCTGCGTGGCGGGTCGGTCCGAGAGTCGCCCGGCCAAACCGGACAGAAAGAACCTAAGGCGTAGTGAAAATCCTGGCTAATCTGCGCGAAAAGAGCCAGAAGTGGTTCGACGAACTGGCGCGGCGTGCCCCGGCGCGTCTCACTTTGGTGATTTTCCTGTGCATCATCGCGGTGTTTTCGGGCCTCCTGATGCTCCCCATCGCCACCGCCGGGACGGCTTCGGCTTCTGTGGTCGACGCCCTGTTCACCGGCACTTCTGCGGTCTGCGTCAGCGGTTTGACGGTGCTGCCCACCGAGACTTACTGGTCGGGATTCGGGTTGCTGGTCATCATGCTGGGGATAAAGATTGGTGGCCTGGGGGTGATGACCCTGGCTTCGATGCTCTCCCTGGCTGTGTCACGCCACATCGGACTAACCACGCGGCTCTTGGCGGCGGGCGAGAAATCCAGCAACCTGGGGGAAGTCGGCTCCCTGGTAAAGCTGGCCCTGGGGATTTCGCTCAGCGTCGAAGGAATCGTGGCGGCCTTGTTCTTTCCGTACTTCCTCAGCCTGGACTTCGGGGTGCTGCGTTCGGCCTGGTACTCGATCTTTATGGCCATCAGTGTTTTCAACAACACCGGTTTCGTAATTCTTCCAGACGGCATGACCTCCCACGCCGCGGACTTCGCCATGATCGCCCCCATCATTGTCGGCGCCTTCATCGGGGGCCTGGGTTTCCCTGTGGCGATGGACCTGCGGCGCAACTGGCGCCACCCCCGCCGCCTCACCCTGCACTCGAAACTCACCCTCGTCACCACCACCGCCCTGATGGCGATCGGCGGCCTGCTGACCGCACTAATCGAATGGAACAACCCCGACACCTACCAAAAACTGGGGCTGGGCGGAAAACTTTTTGCCTCCGTCCTCGCCGGGGTCAACACCCGTTCCGTGGGGATTTCGACGGTGGACGTAGCGGATATGCATCAATCCAGCTGGTTTTTGATGGACATCATGATGTTCATCGGTGGCGGTACGGCCTCTACGGCAGGCGGCATCAAAGTAACCACCGTCGCCGTCATGGTCCTGGCCATCATCGCCGAGATCCGCGGCGACCGCGACCTCGAGGCTTTTGGGCGTCGCATCGGGGCTCACACGGTGCGCCTGGCGGTGGCGGTGGTGGCGATGGGCGCCCTGATCGTCGGGGTCTCCACCATGCTGATGCTGATCTTGACGGACCTTCCCCTGGCGCAGGTGCTGTTTGAAACCACTTCGGCCTTCGGTAACGTGGGGCTGTCTACCGGCATCACCCCCCACCTGCCGGATTCAGCTAAAATTCTGCTTATACTGCTGATGTTCACTGGTCGGGTCGGTACCATGACTTTCGGGGCGGCCCTGGCGGTGCGTCTGCGACGCCGGGTCATCCGTTATCCCGAGGAATCTCCGAGCATCGGATAGAGGCTAAGTTTGCAACTTTCTGTAAAGGCAGGGGCACATGGCGATAGATGACTGGGTTTTCCCCAAACTTGAGGCGAACCTGGGGGCGTGGCGGCGTTTCTGGGTCCAGCAAGTGGTCCTGCCGAACTTCGGTCGCGACATCGTCCACGACACTCCCCTGGCGGGATACGCCCAATACCTCTCTACTTCTTCGGTAAAGCGTATGATGCTCGATACTATTTCCCGCGCCGAAGCCAAGTCGGAAAAACGCGCTTTGAAGGCACTCCAAAACGGCGCCGACGTACGCGATTTGCCCGGCTCTGACGTGGCGATCGCTTCGCTGCGCCAGGTCTATCAAGAAATCCAGCACTGGACTACCACGGAATTCGTGGAAGGCAATTTTTATCACCTGATGGAGCGCCTCTCTACAGCGGTGATGAGTTATACCTATTGCCCGAACCTGGAGCCGCGCCTGTGCGACCGGCTGATCGGCCCCCAGGGTCGCCAGATCGCAGATTCGGTGTCGCGCGCCTGGATGTCTTACCCGGTTTTCCAGTTCTTGAACCAGCCCTTCCACCCCGCCGCCCAGCATTTCCGCGTGGATTACCTGGATGCCCAAACCGCCAAACCAGAGGACTCGCCCGATTCGGTGACGCGGCCTTCCGGTGGGCTGCCGCGCTATGCTTCGGCGCACGGAGGCACGAATCCGCACACTTTCCCCTACTTCATCAGCTACATCGGCCCCATGCCTCCCATCGCGGGTGTCCCGGACGAAGACGGTAACTTCACCCTGGTGGAAACCGCGTGTTCCCTGAACCTCTTCGACACGGATTGGCCCGGTTCCCCCGAGGAAGCCCAACACCCGGCCTTGCTGTGGGAGTCGGTGCCGCAGGTTCCCTACCAGCGCGCCTACCAGGTGGACTCGGTGCAGGCCTGGGTGGATCTGGTGACTCGCTATCCGCTGGAGTTCACCAATGATCTGGTGCGCGAGGAGTTCGCCCGCCTGACGGGCAAACGCACGGTTTTCCTGGGGGTGGATTGGGAGCGGGTGCGTCAGGATTATGACGTGGTGCACTTCGGGTTCGAGGCCGTCTTAGACTGCGCGGATGTAGCGGTGGGGGTGTCGGTTCCCGAGGGGTGGGTTCCCGCCGGTTCCGAGGTCTGCGCGGTGATGTATCGCGTGGTACCGGCCTCGACGGTGTGGTTGCAGTTCTAGGTTCGCTCCCGGTTCGAGGCCGTGGCAGCGCGGTTGCGGTTCAGCTGCGGTTATAGGGCCGGTTCAGAGGTGTTTCAAGGGAGATTTGGGTGTTTCAGGGGCGGTTGGCGAAGTCTTCCAGCAGCTTTCCGTCGCCCGAGACAATAATCAAGTCATTCGCGGCTACCACCGTGTCGGGCCCGGCATATTCAAAGTGCTGTCCTGGCGAGATTACACCCAAGATATTCACCCCGTAGCGACGTCTGACATCGGATTCCTGCAGGGTAAAGCCTTGGATTTCAGCGGGGGGCCGCATCTTGACGATGGAGAAACCTTCGCGGTCCATCTCGACGTAATCCAGCATTCGTCCGTCCACCAGGTGCGCGGTGCGCCTCCCGGCGTCGAACTCGGGATAGATGACGTGGTGGGCCCCGATGCGCCGCAGGATTTTGCCTTGTTCGCGACTGATTGCCTTGGCCCAGATCTGTTCAATCCCCAGGTCCACCAGGTTTGCGGTGATCAGTACCGAGGCTTCCAGGTGCCCCACCCCCACCACCGCCGAGGAGAATTCCCGCGCGCCCAGTTGTTCCAGTGCGTCCAGGCGGGTGGCGTCGGCTTCCACCAGGGGGAACAGTGCCGAATACTGTTCGGCCAGGACGGGGTTGTTCTCTACCCCCAGGATTTCGCGTTCCAGCGAGTTTAGCGTCATCGCTACGGCGGAGCCGAAGCGCCCCAAACCAATCACCAGTGTCCCCGAGGACTTTTCTTTTTCAGCCACGTAGTCAGTGTACCTTGTGGCGGGTCCGGCCCCCAGGTTTTGACTTTGTCAGGACAAACCACTTGGTTAGTTGAGGGGTGGATTTCAGGGTTTTCACAGGGCGGGAATCCTAAACTGGGCGCGAATTGTGCCGAAGCATTGGGGGTACAGCAGGAAGCTGTGTGGCCCTGGGGCCGCGAGTATTGACCAAGGATGGGTTGAGACTATGGATGAAAATACCAGTTCAGGTGCGGTTCGTCGTGCTGACGAGATGTTCGCCGTGCAGGTGGCGGCCACTGCGGGTCTGCGTGCCAGCGACAATGTACGGGTGTATCCCAAAGTGGTGGCATCTACCGAGACACAAAAGGCAACTGTCGGGGGTTTCAACTCTCATAACCTGGCCCAGGCGGTAAATCGCCTGGTAGGCAAGCGTTCCTTCAATATTCCAGCTGCTGACATGATGGGGATGGTTACCAGTCGCACCGTGGCGAACCGAGGTTTTGCGGCTTAGCGAAAAGCTGTAGAAAAACCGGGTGAAAGCTGGAGGTTTTCTGGGGAAATATAATGATTTAGGGGCGGTGGAAAGAAGTTTTAAGGGGTTCTTATAATTTATAAATAGTGCGGCTAAACTAGAGGTGCGGACTTGTGACGAAAGTGACTGGTGTTACCTGAGTGGTAGGCAATGCGAAGGTGTTACGAAAATGAAAGCTAGTATGACGGCCAAGAAATCCGCGGCTATCGTAGCCGCGGCCTCACTGCTGCTGACTCTGCTGGCGGTGCTGCCTGCCTTTTCTAAGACTGCCTCTGCTGCGGACCTCTCGGCCGAGGAACGCGCCGCCATCCCTGCCAACTACGGGCCCATCGGCACTGACAACGATCCGTGGGTTTCGAACTTCCCTCGCAGCGGTGGTGCTTCTGGCCTCAACAGCGTGGGGAATTACCGAATTGCCTTGGTCTTTGACTTTGCTCCCACCTATACCTGGGAGACCATGGGTGGTTTGATGTGTGACCCCTATAGCTCACCGACCCAGGACTGTAGGGGGGGGGTTGCGCAACTATCGCAACCGCGACCAAGCTAACCAGATAAAAGCCGCGGTGTCCCGCCTGAAAGGCGCCCCGGTGTCTATGGGGATTTATACCTTCTTCCGCGGCGGAACCGGCACCCCCGCCCCGGCCAACACCGCGAACTTGAACGCTACTTCCCTGCAGTATGCCGATACTTTCCAGCAAGTGATTAACAAAATCGACAGCTTGGACGCCACCGACGGACAGGGGAACCGCCGGTCCGGTAACCCCGGCTCCAACTGGGAAAACGGTTTCGATGCGGTGTTGCGTGACTCGAATAACTATCGCGAAAAGTACAAGGCCCAGTACGGCAAGTACCCCGACAAGCCCTACTACAGCAAGATACTGTTCTTTACCTCAGGTAACGTAGAGGTGTCAGGCGATCACGACTATTTAAATGTTGGTGCCGCCCAGACCAAGGGCGCCCAGAAATCATCGAGTTAGCCAACCAAGGTACGCGCCTGAACATCTTCGCTATCGGCCCGATTACCTTTAAGGGACGAGTTAATGAGGTGGTTAATCAAGTAAATCACGCTAACACCAAAGCGGGGACGGTTTCCTATACTTATCTGCGACACGAGGCTCCTGGTTTGACCAATGGGAATTACTTTTGGCAAGATCCCTACAATTTCTGTACCAGTGGCCGCTACAATAAATATACCTATGCAAAAGGTTCTGCCGACTACAATGCCTGCGTTCAAGAACGTAAGAATGCCTGTTTCAACCACGACCCCGTCAAGAATAACTGGGAATCCAGTCGGAATCTTTGGTATATCCGCACCGAACAGCACTGTAACCAAGTGCGTGACGGTAAGTTTTCTGATGAAATGGTAAAGGCGCTGTTCGAAGACAAGTACCTGACTGTGACAGCGGATGTGGTTGACCAGAACCTGGTCTATCACCGACCCGCCAACGATCTGGAGTTCAGTGCCGGTACCATCACTTCGCAACGCACCGGTCCCGACGGCGTCTTCCAGATTCCTTTGCGTGACCAGTCCCAAACCTCCAAGCTGCAGATAACTCCCAAAGCTTCGTATAAGTACGCTTTGACGCGCCTGAAACTACCCTCCAGCACGTCCTATACACCCCAGAAACTGCCCAAAGAAGGCAATGCCCGCTGCGTGGCGTTCTTTTATCAGGCCAGCTGGGATACCAACACCAAGAGCTACGATATCTTTGTCCCCGAAGCCGGATCCAACGGCTCTGTATACCTTTCCCCGGCGCAGTTGCAGAAATACGCCTACATCAAGTGTGGTTTCTATGTCCGCGAGCAACGCCCCACAGTGCTGCGCAAATCGGTGAGTGTCGGCAACGAGCAGATTCGCTTTGATGTGTTGAAGTCGCGCTTCCAAGTTAAGTGGGACTGCAAAGACCCCCTCAGCGTCACTGATCCCAACGCCGACGTGGGACACGGAACCAAACAGTACCATCTGGACAAAGACTCGAACGGGCAAACCATTCGCTTGAACACCGAGTTTTCTTTTACGGATCAACCCATCGGCGGTTCGGGACCGAACTTGATCCTGTTACCTACGGGAGCCACCTGTAAAATCCACGAAGATATCCGCTATCCGGAACGAAAGTATGGCGCCAGCGGCACCGGTGCGACTTGGACCAAGGACGACTGGGATCGTTTGATGTCCGTCGCGGACAGTTCGGACCGCTCCATTTTGATGGGTACCAGCGAAGCCAAATCCGTCACCCCCAACAGCAGTTTCGACTATGCCTTTGAGACCGACTTCGAAGTCCGGATGGAACAGGGCCTGAACTCTGGGGCCCGGAACTCTGTGCTGGATTTGATGACTACCTTTACCTCCAAAAAGGCCTCGGTAAAGCTTTCGGTGAACTTCAAGACCCAAGACCAGGCCCGCACTGCCGCGGACTTCCGTAAAAACAGCCCCCGCGTACCGGTTTATTACAACTGTCGCTATATGGGTGACCCCACCAAGCCGCCAGAGATTCCCGAATCCGGGGCGGAGGCGATGCCCGGTTACGTGGAACGGGGTTCCATCGATGTCCCCACTGATGGTACCGCGGTATATCTGGGGGTAAAGAAGGACGCGAACGGCACCCCTGAACGAGACGAAAGAGGCAATCTGATTCCGCTGTGGCCTGCCGGGGCGCACTGCTTGTTCAGCTCTCAGCCGCCGAAAACAGCCGAAGAAACCGGCGGGGCCAAGTCCAGCCCCTTGAGCGTACCCGGTTTCGATGTTCGCGACAGTTATGCTTCGGATATCTGTTCCGAGAACTCCTCGACCCCTTCCTCTGAGGTGAAGTCCTGCCAGAACAACCACTTCTGGGTTCCCACCGGCGGGGAAAAGGAAGTGAAGCTGACCCAGAACATCACTCGCAAGACCGTGAACGTCACTTTGAACAAAGTCGTCAGCGGTGATGCCGCCGCGGTGGGACTGGAAAAGGATTTCACCGAAACCATCCGCTGCACCGATACCGGCAAGACTTTGATTCCCCAGTTCACCCAGGAGATTCGCGGTGGCAAGTCCGCAATCTTCCAAGGAGTACCGGCTGGGGCCACTTGTACCTTGACCGAGGAGGTAGGCTCCACTCCGAACGTCCTCACCACTTTGCCGGGACGTAACGGGGTGCAGGTCTTTGGGCCTTTGACGGAAAACGCGGAGATTTCTACCACTACACAGTTCAACTACGTGTCTTTCCAGCCACACGTACAGCACACCTCGAACTTCTCAGAGGACTTCGATGCAGAGGCCGAGTTGAAACAGGCCTTGATAGGTTTGGACAAAAAAGTCACCATTACTTGTCGCCAGCCAGACGGCACCACCCAGGGTCCGCTCACCAAGACGATTCTGGTGGAAGAAACCCGGCAGATGTCAGTCTGGAACAGGTCTTTAAAGCCGGTTCAAAGTGCTCGGTAACCACCGAAGTGCTGGGCTTGGAAGACTTTAAGAAGACCTCACAGATTCAAGCCGCAAAACGGGTGATTGCTGAGAATTCAGTTGACCAAGATTCCTTGACGCTGGGTGAGAACAAAGACGTGAAGGTCTTTACGGATTATTCCCTGTTGCCCATCGCCGGTGCCTTCAGCATCGTTACCGAATCGCGCAACACGGCCTATGAATCTCTGTCCGTGCCAAATAAATATAACTACACCTTGACCTGTGCGGGTTCTCCGGGGTCTATCCACTTCACCTTGCCTCGTAATGGTGGAAAATACATCGTCGAGGGCAACCTGATCAACCCCAATGCCTCTTGTACTTTGACTCAAGACACCACCGATGACCCCAAAGTGTGGCGCAAGACCTCTATGCGTTCCTCTGGAGGCGGGGAGTCCCAGGAATGGACCGCCCCCGCTTCGGGGAACCCCAGTCTGACTTTCCAGGCCCCCGACACGGATGGCACCTTGTCAGTAACAGTACAGAATCACTACGCCACCGCCACGGCCTCACTGAACTTCTTTACGCAAACCGACGTCAAGACCTCGGCCAATACCAACACAGCCGCCACCGTGGAAGTACCTGCGGCCTGGAAAGCAGCGGCCTTCCGTCACTTTGTCGCGACGGGACACGGCACCAACCCCTCGGCCTCGCCCCAGGAAGCCCCAGGTGGAGGCAGCGGCACCATCGGGGCGGGTACTTGGATCGATACCTACCAGGTCCAAGCCAAGCTCAAGTGCAGCAACACCGGTAACGGCCAGACCGATACCTTTTCCCTCAACACAGTACTGACGCTGCGAAACGGCACCTGGGCCACCAGCCAGCCTGCCGTTGTCCCGGTGGGATGGCGCTGTGAACTTTCCTCCACTCTGTCCAGTTTCAAGATTTCCGGCATGGATTTGCGCGACAGCGAAGACCTGCCCTTGGCACACGACGCCACCACGGGGGCGAACCTGGTTTGGCAGTCCAGGGAGGCACCGGCACCCAGGCCCAGCAAAAAGGGGAAACTGTGTCTCTGGTAACTCGGGCCAACGACAATGGCACCGCGGGGAACTCGCTGAATTTGACGGTGCCCTATCGTCTGCAACTGGGTTCATTTACGGTTAAGAAAAAGGTCGGTGGCGAGGGTGTCGCGATGATTCCCGCCAGCCATATGTACAAGGTGGATTATGGTTGTACCTTGAATGGCCAAGCCATCGGTATTCCCCAGGCACGCGAAATAGTGAAACAAGAAGACGCTACCCACACCCTGCCAGGGAAACTGGCCGCTATGCTGTCCGGAGATTTGGCGCAAACCCAATCGGTGAATATCGGTCGTTTCCAACAGGGCGAACGGCACCTGGTGGATGCGATTCCGGCCGGGGCAAAGTGCACCCTTTCCGAGGACCCCGAAGTGGCGAAACGTGATAACTCGCGTTGGGATAATACCTGGGAAATCACCGGTGGTTACCGCGGCCGGGAAAACATCATCTCGAACTGCTCTAGCCAAGGTACCGATATCTGCCAGTACCAGGGTAACTCTACAGTTGCGGCCACCGTGCAGGTGCCCCGAGATCAGCGCGAGCGGGTAAACGACACCTACAAAGCCGCTGGGAAAAACGATCCCATCGTCCCCCAGACCTTGCCCGAGAACTTCGTAGGTACCGCGGTAGTGTGGAATGATTACACCTTTGAAAAGACCCAGGTAAAGGTGAAGTACCAGGTCGGCGGCAACGGCAAACGCCTGGCAAAGTCCCAGGCCGTGAAGCTGCGGCTCTATTGCAAGCCGCCTACCTTGCAGGCCAATGGCCAAAAAGTGCCCAATACTTTGAACGGTGCGGCTATCTATAACACCACCATCACTCTGCAGCCCCAGGTAGGCCACGAATACGAGGCCGAAGGAGTTGCCGATGTGTTGCTGCCGGTGGGGTACAACTGTGTGATTGCCCAGACCACCCCGGTTTCCTATGACGCCAAGGTGACACCGGTCCTGCACCGCGACGCAGGCGACGAAACCACTATCTTGACCGAGGACCTCGACGAATACACTCCGGAAAAACTGAAACCGCAACTGAAGCAACTCTTTGGCGAGATCGACGTCAACGGGGGAACCGTAGATGGTAAAACCTATCCGGCGGATGGAAACCTGATGCCGACCGAGCGGGAATTCCTGTTGAAGGGCTTCAGGGTGGCCAAGGAATGGGTGTCTCCTTTGGGGGCCGGTATCCAGAAGCAAACAGTTTCGATTTGAAGAATACTTTTGAACGCACCGCGGCGAATATCCAGGTGCGAAAGCTGCTGGAAGACACCCCGAATTCAGAGAACTTGGTGAATGTCAGCCCGCAAGCTGCCGCCTCCAGCTATCAGATTGGCTACGCCTGCACGGACCCCTATCTGCGGCAAGCCTCTTCGACGAATCCCGACGAGATGGTGCCGGTGGTTTATAGCGGTACATTGAGGGTGACTCCGGGAACGGGTGCCACCGCGGTGCCCAACGATGACGAGGAAAACCTGATTCCCGCCTCGGCCACCTGTGAATTCGGCGAAGCCTTTGTGGGTGGGGTGGATCCCAACGCGGCCTATCCGGCGATCAAGCAGACCGCGAAGGTAAAGGTAGAGTCCGGCACGGCCGAGTCCCCGGTGGTCAGTGAATTCAGGCTGACCCGGACAAGCCCGCGATTGAAACCAAGGCCACTGGGATAAAGCTGGATGCCTCTGGGGAAAACCCCACGGTGGTGACTTTCACTAATGGCTACTTTGTGTCGCTCAATACCTTGCAAGTGGTGACTTATCCGGATGGGACGAGGGCCAAGGAGTACTTGCCGGTTGATACCACCCGCTATGGCTACACCTACAGTTGTACTAACCCCGCCCTGCCCGCGGCCGTGTTGGCAGCGTTGGGTGCGAATGCGCCTACCAACGGGGTTTTGAAAGATGCCCAGGGACAAGATGCTTTGGCTGGGCAGCTGGCGAAAGCGACGGTGCTCAGTGCCGCCACGAACTGCAAGGTGGTGCCCGCGGCTTTGGCGCAAGATGTGCAAGACCAGCTGGCGGCTGGGGGCCTGCAGCACTTGATGGCGTACTTGACCCCTCCCAACGAGCAGTTGATGGATACCGAGACCGGCCTGCCCTATGCGGAGGTGCCGAGGTTCTCTGATGTTTTGGACGGGGGAAGGCAATATCCAGTGGTCTGCCACCCAGCGGCCGGCCATCCCGGCCGAAGGCTTCGAGGTCAGTCCCGGTGGGGATGCCCGCGTGGTGCTGCACACGGTGTACCGCGACAAGGCCAAGGTGCAGGTGCGAAAGGTCGATAAGGACGACCGTACCTCTATCTTGGGCAGCGGGGCGGCTTTCCGGATCTTTGAATCCGTAGATGGTGTGAACCCCAAGCCTGGCAGCCAAGCCATCGAGGTTACCCCGGTGCTGAACCAGGAAATGTCGCCACCGGAGAGTTCTGGACGAACTTGGGTCCGGGCAGCTATGTCCTGGAAGAAACCAAGGCCGGTAAAGGCGAGTTGCTGCCGACCTATTGGGGATTCAAGGTAGAAGCCGCGAATACCCAGAACACCAACGCCTCGGATTTCGGGGCGGACTTGGTGGTGGCGCTATCTGAAATCCAGGAAAACTCTGGGCTGGTAGCGCTGAAGAAGCCCGCTACGGATAAACAACCCTGGGCTATTGACGTGGCCGAGGTCTCCTCGGGCCATCTGCCCAAGACCGGTGGGGAGCGCGCCTGGATAGAACTTGGCGGATTGGCACTGTTGGCCACGGGGGCAGCCCTGACGCTGTGGTTGCGACGCAAGAGAATTTTATAACTCAGGAATATTACTACTACTACACAGGAAGTAGAGGTTAGAAGACCATGAAACATCAAGGAATGATGCTGTGGCAACGCGGCGTGGCTCTGTTGGCCGCCGCTGCGCTGCTGGTGCTGGGGCTGGTGGGGCTCTCGATGACCCCCGCCGCCCACGCGGATACCACGATTGATTCCAATCAGCTGGGAAGCATTACGGTGCACGCCTTGACGAAGCCCACCAGTGGTGAAGTCGCGGGCACCGGAGCGGCAGGGCAGACCCTCCCGCAGGGTGCCCAGGCTATCGCTGGGGCGACTTTCAAACTGGAGAAGTCCACGGTGGATATCACCACCACCGCGGGCTACAACACGGCTGTGACGCTGAGGCCCACCGATTTCGGGGGTAAGGATACAACCTTTGGCGCCCAGACCGGAACCACCAGCGGCACCGGGGAATACACCTTTAATAATTTGAAACCCGGTGTGTATCTCTTGACCCAGACGGTGGCTCCCGCGGGCCGGATGCTGATGAGCCCGGCGGTGGTTTCGTCCCCATGACGAACCCGGCCAATACCTCGGAATGGATGTATAACATTCACGTCTACCCCAAGAATGCCGATGCCGGAAAGATCACCAAGAAAAATATCACCCCGGCTGGCACCGTAATCACCGTGGGTTCCACCATGAACTGGAGCCTGGAGTTCGGCATCCCCGCCCTTTCTGAAGGCTTCAGCTTCTACTCTTTCAAGATTATTGATACCCCGAAAAACGCCACCGCGAAGGCCATTTCTTTCGACAAACTGGTGCTGGACAAGGGAGGTGCCAATGTAGAGTTGCATGCCCCGAATGACTTCACCATAGAAACCGAAACACCTACGGCTGATGATTTGACGGTGACTTTCACCGCTACTGGTCTGGATAAGCTGAAGGCTCACAAGGGCAAGCAGCTTTACGCCGAAGTCTCTACTACAGTGAATGATGGCGTGAATAACACGAAGCCAGTGCAGAACGCCGCCAAGGCTGAATACCGGACGGTGAGTGACAGCGACCCGGACAACCCCTCAAACCCGGGCATCATCGTCACCCCGGATGACAACCCCACCACGGTAAAGTTCGGCACCCTGGTAATTAAGAACACAGGTAAGAATAACGCCGCCCTGGCAGGTGGTAAGTTCAAGATCTTCCAGTGTAAAACCGACGGTGTGACTGCCAATGAAACTAAGCCCCTAACCATTAGCAACGTCAGCGAATGGGAAATCACCAATGCCGACACCGGTGTCTCCATTTCCCCGCTGGGTGCGACGGAAGGCAAGCTGTGCCTGGTACAGACCACGGCCCCCAACGGTTACCAGAAACTAACCGCGGCTCAGCCATTCACTTTCGATGCCACCGCCCTGGGTAATAACAACCGGGTGGATGTCACCGTAAAGAACGTCGGGACTTCTACGTTGACCCAGTGGCTGCCCAACACCGGTGGCGCGGGCATCTATGTGTTCCTGGCGATTGGTTTGGCCTTGGTCATCATCGGCGTGGCCTACATGTATCGCCACCAACGCAATTAAGGCCCAGCATCACGCAACCTCAGACGTAACCTGAGGCGACTAAACCGATAACCCCAACCCTCGACCCTCGAAAGGAGGCGCAAAACGATGCGACGGTCCTCGACCCCGGCACCCACCATGCGGCTGGCACCGAAACACCAGACCGCCGCAGCGCCGCGCCCTTCTTACTGGGTACCGCTGCTGCTGGTACTCGCGGGAGTCCTCGTGTTGCTCTATCCGGTCACCGTCACCACTTTCAGTAACGTTGAACAGCGCCAAGCGGCGAATGCCTACAGTGAAGGCATCGAAGAAACTCGCCCCGAGGTGCTGGACCAGGTGCTGGAAAAGGCCCGGCAGTACAACCGCGAAATCCCCGGCACTCCCGTGCTGGACCCGTGGATGTCGCGCGTGGCGAAGTCCAATTTCCCCTATCAGGCGTACCTGCACCAGTTGGATCTGCTTCCACAGATGGGGCGGCTCATCATTCCGGCCGCCGACGTGGAGCTTCCTGTGTATCACGGATCGGAAGCAGAGACTCTGGAGCGAGGCATTGGGCATCTTTACGGGTCCTCGCTGCCGGTAGGGGGAAAGGACACCCACGCGGTGCTGACCGGGCATACTGGTCTGCCCACGGCGACTCTGTTGGATAACCTGACGGCGGTGCGTAAAGGCGACATGATGTACGTCGAGGTTCTGGGGCAAAAGCTGGCTTACAAGGTGTTTCGCATTCAGGTGGTGTTGCCCGACGAGGTGTCGAGCTTGAAGGTCGAAGGCGGGCAGGACCTGTTGACGGTGCTGACCTGCACCCCTTACGGGATTAATCCCACCGCCTGTTGGTGACGGGCGAGCGCGTCCCTCTGGACGAGGCCGATTTCCCGAGTCCTAAGCCGGCCCTCCTGGCGATTCAGTGGTGGATGTGGCTGGCGCTGGGGGTGGCGATTCTGGCGCTGGCCCTGGTCTTGTTACGCTTGGGGCGGGCCTGGGCGGTGCAGCGACGTGCTGCGAACCCCGGCGAGGTCCGCGGTGCGGGTTTGGGCCAGGGGCGCGGTTTGGGCCGGGGCGAGGTCCGCGGTGCGGCGGGTGCCGGGCGCACTGTAGCGGCCCAGAGACGGAGCCGACACCGCCAAGAGGAGAGTGGCTAAAATGACGAAGCGAGTGTGGAACCGGGCGGCGGCCGTGGCTGCCGGCGTGGCGCTGTGCGTGCCGCTGGGGATCGGGGACTTGGGGGCACTGGAGGTGGATGGGCCCGGTGGATTCTTTGCCGCGGCGCCGGCTTTCGCCACCGACAGCGAAGACAACATCAAAGCCATTGTGCCGGGTACCACCATGGATGGCAAGCCCTTAGATGAGAACCAAGAGGTGCATCTCACGTTACGGCTGCGTGGGGACAACCCCAACAATGACCCTTCGGCTTCTCACACCACTGGTTCCACCACGGGATACACCGTGACGGTCACGAAACTTACCTATACCTTTAATCCCCACAGTGTGGACTGTTCTAAGCTACGCAGCTTGACGGTGGCCCAGGCGCGGAAGATGAGTAAGGACCGTTCCTGGGGTGGCACAACCGATGCGAACGGAGAAGTTTCTTTCCCGGGTTTGGCGCCAGGGCTTTATCTGATAGAGATTGCCACCCCGAGTGGCCCGACGCAAACTTATCAAAAATTCCAAACCACTTTGGCCTGGTTACCTATTGAAAACCAGACGCAAGCGGGACAGTGGCAATACCTTGTCGGGATTCAACCCAAACCGGTAAAGCCACAACCACCGAAACCCAACTCGAACAACGGCGGAGGCGGTGTGGTGCCGATTCCGAAGCCCTCCGAGGACCCCAAACCTAAGCCTTCCGAAAATCCTTCCCAAGGGCCGCGGCCGGAACCCAGCGACAACCCCGCGCCTTACCCTAATCCGCAGCCGAAACCCTCGTACCTCGACCCCAACGACCCCTTGGTTTTGGCCGCCCAGGAAGAGGCCCGTCGCCGCGCCGAAGCGATGCGGCGCCGCGCCGAAGCCATCGCGGCTGCCTTTGGCCGCCACCGGTGCCGAAGTGTGGGTCCCCGTGTTTATGAGTGCGGGCTTGCTGGGCACCGGCTTTATCCTCTTGGCCAAACGTCGTCGCCGCGAAGACGACTAACCACCCTGATTTCCCCTAACGCGTAGCAACCCGCCCACTCACCGCACCACACATACCCGCGCCCCGGATTTTCTCAAGGCCTAAAACACCGTGGTTCCGGTGAGGTTCGAGGACGGGTGTTTGGAAAATCTGAGTCGGTGCGACTCAAGTTTTCGGGTTTTAACTGGACAGCCTTGCAGCCCTCGTGTAAACTTGAGCCGTAGGCACTCAAGAATAATTCAGAGTGCAGGAAACCAACGGGGTTCGCGATGCGGGCCCCAGACATAGAGAGAAGGAAACATAAATGGCAAAAGCAGTAGGCATCGACCTGGGCACCACGAACTCCGCACTGGCGGTCCTCGAAGGGGGAGAACCCACCATCATCGCCAACGCTGAAGGCTTCCGCACCACCCCCTCGGTGGTAGCGTTCTCGAAGACCGGGGAAGTCCTGGTCGGTGAAGTCGCCAAGCGTCAGGCAGTCACCAACGTAGATCGCACGATTTCTTCGGTAAAGCGTCACATGGGTACGGACTGGAAGGTCCAGATCGACGACAAGAGCTATACCCCCCAGGAAATTTCTGCGCGTATCTTGTCCAAACTGAAGCAAGACGCCGAGGCATACTTGGGAGACACCGTGACCAGCGCGGTCATTACTGTGCCGGCCTACTTCAATGACGCCCAACGTACCGCTACGAAAGAGGCCGGACAGATCGCGGGGCTCAATGTCTTGCGCATCGTCAACGAGCCCACCGCCGCGGCCCTGGCCTACGGCCTGGAAAAAGGTAAAGAAGACGAACTGATTCTGGTCTTTGACCTGGGCGGCGGTACCTTCGACGTCTCGCTGCTGGAAGTAGGCAAAGACGACGACGGGTTCTCTACCATCCAGGTACGCGCCACCAACGGCGACAACAAGTTGGGCGGTGACGACTGGGATCAGCGCATCGTGGATTGGCTGGTGGCACAGGTAAAGTCCAAGGACGGCGTGGATCTGTCCAAGGACCGCATCGCCCTGCAGCGTCTACGCGACGCCGCGGAACAGGCGAAAAAGGAACTCTCCTCGGCGATGAGCACCAATATCAACCTCCAGTACCTCTCCATGAGCGAAAACGGCCCGATTCACCTAGACGAAAAGCTGACTCGCGCCAAGTTCGAAGAGATGACCGAGGATCTGTTGAAGCGCTGCGCCGCTCCTTTCAATGCGGTGATTAAGGACGCGGGGATTTTCCCTGTCTGAAATCGACCACGTGGTGCTGGTGGGTGGTTCCACCCGTATGCCCGCGGTAACCGAACTGGTAAAGGAACTGACTGGTGGTCGCGAACCGAATAAAGGGGTGAACCCCGACGAGGTCGTCGCCGTGGGTGCCGCCCTGCAGGCCGGGGTTATCGAAGGTGACCGTAAGGACGTGCTGTTGATCGACGTGACTCCTCTGTCCCTGGGGATTGAAACCAAGGGCGGGATCATGACTCCGCTGATCGAGCGCAACACCGCTATTCCGACCAAGCGTTCCGAGGTGTTCTCTACCGCCGAAGACAACCAGCCTTCAGTGCTGATTCAGGTTTACCAGGGTGAACGCCAGTTCGCACGGGACAACAAGCCGCTGGGCACCTTTGAACTGACCGGCATCGCTCCCGCACCGCGCGGCCTGCCGCAGATCGAGGTCACCTTCGACATTGACGCTAACGGCATCGTGCACGTCTCGGCCAAGGACCGCGGCACCGGCAAGGAACAGTCCATGACCATTACGGGTGGTTCCTCGCTGCCAAAGGAGGAAATCGACCGCATGGTGAAGGAAGCCGAGGCCCACGCCGCCGAAGACAAGCAGCGCCGCGAAGACGCCGAAGTGCGAAATGGCGCAGAACAAGCGGTTTACCGCATCGAGAAGCTGCTGAAGGATGAAGGCGACAAGTTGGCCGAAGACGTGGTGGCTCCGGTGAAGTCCGCGGTGGATGACTTGAAGAAGGCTCTGGAAGGTGAAGACCTCGAAGCCATCAAGCAGGCCATGACCGCCCTGGAAGAAAAGTCCCAGGCCATCGGACAGGCCCTCTATGCCCAAGCCGCCGAAGCGCAGGCCGCTCCCGCGGCAGATGGCGCCAAGCCGGCGGAAGATGATGACACCATCATCGACGCCGAAGTCATCGACGAAGAGGAAAACAAGTGAGCGAGGACAAGCTGGCCCGGGAAGCCCTGGAGGCCTACGAAGCCGCCCAGAAGGAATCCGACCGGGCGGCCCATAAGGCCACGGAACACGACTCGGAAGAGGACTCAACGGCTTCGCCACAGGAAGAAGGTGCGGGCTTGGGGCCGGCGCACTCGCGGGAAAACCCCCGGGCCAACGCAACTAAGGACACCACCCAGGCGGAGGACCTCGACGGGGCGAAAACCGAAACCACATCCTGCGAAACAGGCGCGGACCTCGCCGGGGAACTGGCCGCGGCGCAGGAAAAACGCATCACCGAGCTGGACGAAGAACTGGCCCGTGCGCGAGCGGATTTGTATAACTTGCAACAGGAATACAACAACTACGTGCGGCGCACCAAGGCCGAAGTGCCGCTGCAGCAAGAGGCCGGGGTGGCCTCCGTGGTGAACGCGCTGATGTCGGTGTTGGATGACATCGCTTTGGCGCGCACCCACGGAGACCTGGAATCCGGGCCTTTCAAGTCAGTGGCACAGAAACTCGAATCCGCACTGGAGGCGAAGTTCAAGGTAAAACGCTTTGGCCAGGCCGGGGAAGATTTCGATCCGCAGCTACACCAGGCCATCCAGATGCTGGGCGAAGGAGAAGGCCACCAGGTAATCGAACAAGTCGCCCAGCCCGGATACCTGATGGGCGAAACCGTGCTGCGGCCCGCGATGGTAGTAGTGGCGGTGAAAGCCTCAAAGAGTGACACAGAATAGAGTGAAAAACAATGACCTCGAATGATTGGCTAGACAAGACTATTACCAGGTCCTGGGCGTGTCGAAAGACGTGTCGGTGAAGGACCTGAAAAAGGCCTATCGCAAGCTGGCCAGGCAGTATCACCCGGACCAGAACCCGGGAGACAAGGCCGCCGAGGAAAAGTTCAAGAGTATCGGCGAGGCCTATGCGGTGCTTTCCGACCCTCAGCAGCGCAAACAGTACGACGCGTTGCGGGCCATGGCCGGTGGGGGGCCGCGGTTCCGGGCATCTACCGGGCGGCGTGGTTCGGCTTCGGACTTTGAAGACGCGTTTTCTGCGATGTTTTCCTCCGCGCCCTCCGGGTCTTTCCAGACTGAATACACCACCACGGGAGTGAACCTGAACGACATCTTTAACATGATGGGTCAGGCCGCTGCTGGAGACGTGCCGGGGGCCAGCTATCCCGGTTACGGCGCCGGTGGGGGTACTTTCGCCGGTAGTGCCGGTGCAGGGGCTGGTGGCAGCTTTGGGGGATTCGGATTCCCCGGCGCTGGCGGTAATGGTGGTGCCGGGGCTGGTGGCAACGGTGGAGCCGCGCGACGCGGGCTGTTCAAAAAGAACGGCGCGGATTTGTCAGCTTCCACCAAGTTGACCTTCAAACAGGCTTTCCACGGGGCGACGGTGCGTCTGAAGCTAAAGGGCGAAACCATCACCGTGCGGATTCCCCCCGGGGTAAAAGACGGCCAAAAGATTCGCCTGAAAGGCAAGGGGCAGCCCGGTTCCGGCGGGGGCGCGCCGGGTAACCTGGTGGTGACCTGCCACGTCGAGCCCCACCCGTACTTGCGTCTGGAAGGCAAGGACCTGCTCTTTACTCTGCCGGTGACTTTTGTCGAGGCCATCCAAGGGGTTTTGGCGGATGTCCCGCTTCCCGACGGGGGTAGAGTGAAAGTCAATGTGCCCCCGGGGACCCAGTCGGGTCAAGAGATAAAGATCCCCGGCTATGGTTTGCAAGACAAGGATTCTAAGGGAGATTTGCGCCTGACGGTGCAGGTCGCGGTGCCGCAGAAGCTCTCAAGAGCGGCCAAGAAAGCCATCCAGGACTTCAGTGCCGCTACCCAGGGCGCCGACCCGCGCGCCCAGCTGGAAAAGCAGGTGGTCTTGTGACCCTGTTGGAAGAACTGGCGTCTTGCTTGGCGATGCTGCGTGATTCGCAGCTGCGTCTGGATCGGTGGATGGAAGACATCCGTCACGACGCGGCCGGAGGGTTGCTGCTGGACGAGATAGAAGCTCAGTGCGCCTGGTTCAAACCGCGTTTTAGGGTTTCCGAGGCAGCGGCTTTGGCGAATATGCATCCCCAGACCCTGCGGCAATATGACCGCCTGGGTTTGGTGGTGCCGGGCCGCACCGAAGGTGGGACCCGCCGGTACTCGCTGCGCGACTTGGCGCACCTGGGCCAAGTCCAGCACCTCAGCCAAGACGAAGGGGTGAATCTGGCCGGAATCGCCCAGATCATGGAGCTACAGCGCCGGGTCGAGGAACTAGAGGCCGAAAAACTCGCAGCTGGCTTTGATGGCGGGGGCCCAGAACCGGGTCTTTGCCGCCACCTCAACCGGGAAGTCACCTCTATGCACCGCGGGGAACGGGCCGAGAAAAGCGCCGAAGTGGCTTTCCCGCTGACTTCGGGTTCCGCCCTGGTGCTGTGGCGGGGGAGACAGTAGGGATCCACCGCCACCGAGGCGCCGGTGAGGGTGCAGGGGTGCGGATAACAGAAAGCGTCTGGTAAGAAAGTCAGGCTTTCTTACCAGACGCTGCAGATAAGGCTGGGTTACTCTGAACCCAGCTTCTTGTCCGCGAAGTCGCGGGCCTGGTCGATCTTGTCGTCGAACTTGTGGCCGGTCAGCTTCGAAGCTGCATCGGCTGCCTTGTCCAGCAGCGCGTCGGTCTGTTCCTCTGAGGCCAGGGTTTCCTTGGCCTTGTTCACAGCGCCAGCGGCCATGTCGGTGGCTTGCTTCGCCAGATCTTCGATTCCCATGGATGTCTCCTTTGCATAGTCGTTGGTGTTGACACTCCATTTTCGCTGCCATGCAGAATCCCCGCAACCTGAAAAGCAAATCAAAACTTGAGCGCCTTCGACTCAACTTTTTCCAAAAAGCGTTATATAATAGATGTCGTAGCCCGCAAGGACGGGATGAATAGACAGATGGAGGAATGATATGGACCACAAACTCACTACTCGGTCCCAAGAAGCGGTAGCCAATGCTTTGCGCTTGGCGCAAGATGCCGGCAACCCCAGCTTTGAACCGATTCACCTTTTGGCGGCTTTGCTGCAGGACCACGAAGGCATCGCCTTCCAGGTGCTCAACGAAGTCGCCGATACCGCCACCATAGAGAACGTAACCCGGGCCGCCCTGGCCCAGCTGCCGTCCTCGACGGGGGAATCCGTAGCCGAACCCAACCCAACGCAAGCCACTTTGAAAGTCGTGCGTTTGGCCGGGGACGAAGCCAGTGACAACGGAGACGACTATGTCTCTACCGAACACCTCTTGGTAGGTTTAGCGCTGAACGAGGGCCAGGTCGGCAAAATTTTGAACGACGCCGGGGCCACAGCCAAAAAACTGCGCAAAGCCATAGAGAAAGCCCGCGGCGGAGCGAAGGTGACTTCGCCGAACCCCGAGGCCACTTTCAAAGCCCTGGAGCAGTACGGTGACGACCTGACGCAGCGCGCCATGGACGGGAAGCTGGACCCGGTGATTGGGCGTGACCAAGAGATTCGCCGCGTAATCCAGGTACTGAGCCGACGCACCAAGAATAACCCGGTTTTGATCGGTGAACCCGGGGTGGGAAAAACTGCCGTGGTAGAGGGCCTGGCCCAGCGTATCGTGGCCGGAGACGTCCCGGATTCCCTGAAACACAAGCATTTGATTGCCTTGGACCTGGCCGCGATGGTGGCCGGGGCCCAGTACCGCGGCCAGTTCGAGGAACGCCTCAAGGCGGTGCTGGAAGAAATCAAAGCCGCCGAAGGGGGAGGTAATTACTTTTATCGACGAGCTGCACACGGTGGTGGGTGCGGGAGCTAACGGTGGGGCGATGGATGCCTCGAATATGCTCAAGCCCATGTTGGCGCGCGGAGAGTTGCGTCTGGTAGGCGCCACGACTTTGGACGAGTATCGCGAATACGTCGAAAAGGATCCCGCTTTGGAGCGCCGTTTCCAGCAGGTCTATGTGGGTGAACCTTCGGTCGAGGATACCGTGGCGATTCTGCGCGGTATTGCCCCGAAGTACGAGGCTCACCACAAGGTGACGATTTCGGACGGCGCCTTGGTGGCGGCCGCGCAGCTGTCGCACCGCTATATCTCGGGACGCCAGTTGCCCGATAAGGCCATCGACCTGATTGACGAAGCCGCTTCGCGTCTGCGGATGGAACTGGATTCTTCCCCCGAGGAAATCGACCAGCTGCGTCGCGAGGTGGACCGCATCAAGATGGAGCTGTCGTACTTGCAGGGATCTGACCCGGATCACCGCGACTTGGCCACCGCCGGGCGACTGAGCCAACTCCAGGCCAATCTCGAACAGCGCAGCGCGAAGTTAGAGGCCTTGAATCTGCGTTGGGAGGCCGAGAAGGCCGGCCACAACAAGGTCGGCGAGTTGCGTGTGCGACTGGATGAGCTCAATACCGCGCTGGAGCAAGCCATGCGCGAGGGGCGCTGGGAGGACGCTGGACGTCTGCAAAACGGTGAAATCCCGGCAGTACAGGCGCAAATCGCCGCGGCCGAATCCAAGGCGGCCCCCGCCCACGCCGCGACCGCCACCGACACCACCGCAACCGCAACTGGAACGCCCGGTACAGAACTCACTACCACTTCTGACTCGGCCGGAACCGAAACTGTACCGAACAGTACAGAAACGGCCTCGACCCTGGGGGCGGACAACGAACCGATGATCGCCGAAAAGGTGGACGAAGCGGAAATCGCCGAAGTGGTGTCCTCGTGGACGGGGATTCCAGTGGGAAAGCTGCTCAGCGGAGAATCCGAGAAACTGCTGCAGATGGAAGCTCACCTGGGGAAGCGACTGATTGGTCAAAAAGCCGCGGTGCAGGCTGTGGCCAATGCCGTGCGCCGAGCCAGGGCCGGTATCTCTGACCCGAATCGACCCACGGGTTCCTTCCTGTTCCTGGGTCCGACCGGGGTGGGGAAGACCGAATTGGCCAAAGCCCTGGCCGAGTTCCTCTTTGACGACGAACGCGCCTTGACGCGAATCGACATGAGCGAATACTCCGAAAAGCACTCGGTTTCGCGCCTGATCGGGGCGCCTCCGGGATATGTGGGATACGACGAAGGCGGCCAGCTGACTGAAGCAGTGCGGCGGCGTCCCTATGGTGTCATCTTGATGGATGAAGTCGAAAAGGCCCACCCCGATGTCTACGACATCTTGCTGCAGGTCCTGGACGATGGCCGCCTGACCGACGGTCAGGGACGTACCGTGGATTTCCGCAACACCATCTTGGTGCTGACCTCGAACCTGGGTTCGCACTTCTTGGTGGACCCGGAGTTGGCCAAAAGACCACGCGCGCCGCGACCAACTGGTGATGGAGCAGGTCCGCGCGGCTTTCAAGCCCGATTCCTCAACCGTCTGGACGAAACCATCATCTTCGAGGCGCTTTCGACCCAAGACCTGGAGAAATGTGGATATCCAGCTGGACAAGATGTCGGCGCGCCTGGCCGAATCCCAGCTCTCGCTGCAAGTCACGCCCGAGGCCCGGGCCTGGCTGGCCACCACCGGATACGACCCCAGCTTTGGGGCCCGTCCCTTGCGCCGACTGATTCAGCGCGAAATCGGAGACCAGCTGGCGGAAATGTTGCTGGCGGGGCAGGTGCCGCGCGGCAGCGAAGTCCTGGTTGACGTGCGAGGGAACCTGGGTTTCAACGGCCGCTACAGCTTGGAGTTGCGCGTGACGCCTCGCGGATAACCTGAGAGCCGCGCCGCCCTGGGCTAAAATATCAGCTAGGAAGGCAAGGAAACCAAGCGCGACTAAGGAAAAGCATGGCAGCAAGAGGGGCCCGTGGCCCGTATGCATCGAGGGTGGCTCGGCGCGAGTCCATCATGAACGCAGCGGTGGACGTGCTGGCGGAAGTAGGCTATCACGGCATGTCGCTGCGCGACGTGGCCCGCAAAGTCGGGATTTCCCACCCCGGCGTCATCTACCACTTCCCTTCCAAAGAAGTCCTGCTGATGAGCGTGGTCTCTGATTACGAGGAAAAACTGGGCTTTGACTTGGACCAACTGGAGGTGCTCGATGCCCAGACCGTACTGGATTCCATCTTGATGCTGCTGTCCAGGATGGGTGAAAGCCCCCTGCTGGTCGAAGTCGAATGCATGTTGCGCGTCGAGGCTTCCTCGAATGTGCACCCTGCCCACGACCACTTTGAATCGCGCAACCAGCGCCTGCATTCCGTGCTGGAAAAGGCGTGGACCGAGCTGGTGGTGCAGGGCAGGGTCCAAGGCGAAGAAACCCCGGCCAACATCACCTCCTTGCAAACCGCGGTGTATTACGGCTTGATGAATCAGTGGCTCTATGACCACGATTTCGACGCAGTGGGTGGTATGGTCAAGTATTACGAATCTGTTTTCGTCCCTGACTATGCCGCCCTGATGCGTGCCCACTATCGCGAATCCGGTTGGTTGCGTTGAGCGCGGCTGGCTCTGCGGTGCTTTTCGGCGAACTAGGGCCCGAACACCTGCCCGCGCGTCGCGGCTTTGATTTCCCCTATGCCCTGGGGGTTTTGACCCGGCTGCACGACGGGCGCGTAGTTTGCTGGTTGGGCGCCAGTCCAGACCGCGAGGTTTTGTACCAACCGTTCAAGTGGATGTCGGTGACGAATTCGCCGTGGCGGTGGCTTTTTGGGTGGCCGCCTCCCCGGTCGAGGTACCGGGTACGAGGTCCCGAGTCGAGGCCGGTTGCGGGGTTTCCCGGGTCGAGGCCGGTTCCAGCCTGGCGGGGATGGCTGCGGTTGGCGGGGTGGGGGCCCGCGCGGCTTTGGACCTTGAAGCCGATGTTTCGGCTCTGTTGCCACAGATTCCCCCGGGGTGAGTCTGGCGGATTTGCTTTCCCACTCAGCGGGTCTGCCTTTCGATGCCCCCTGGGCACCCCCGGTTCCCCGGACTTTCAGATGGGTGTAGATTTCGGCATCTCCACCCCGAAGCAAAAATGTACCGCCCGGTACAAAGCGTATCTACTCGAATTATTCCATCGAAACCGCCGTGCAAGTAGCCGCGGGGAAGCTGGGCCTGAGCTGGACCGATTGGGTGAAATCCGCGGTGCTGGAACCCCTTGGAATGACCGGTACAATACTGGCTGATTCCCCGTCCTGGGGGGCGAAGGGGCCGGTAACGGACCTGGCGCGACTGGCGGGTTCCCTGTTGTTTGCACAGCCCACTTTGCTTTCCGCCGCAGAAGTCCAACGCTGGACAGCGCCGCGCCACCCCGGCCTGCGCGGAATCCTGCCTGGTTGGGGTTTTCAGAAAGATAACCTCTGGGCTACCGGTGTCGAGCTGCACGGCCACAAGTTCCCGCACTGGATGCCCCCGGATTTCCCGCCGGGAGTCTTTGGGCATTTTGGGCAATCCGGGTCTTTTATCTGGGTGGATCGCGCCTCGGGCAGTGCGGGGGTGTTCCTGGGAGGAGCTCCTTTCGGGCCAAAACACCGCGAAATCTGGCCGCAGCTCAACGCCGAAATCCGCCAACTCGCCCTGCTGGGTCAAAGTTCGGGCTGAACCCAGGCCTCCAGAGGCGCGGGATAAACGCGACGCCAGGCCCACATGCAGATTGCGGCGGCGTGGCCGACGTTGAAAGACCTCGTTGAACCGTATTGTGAAATCTGTACCAAGTGTTCCAAAATCTCTTGCATGGGCTGTGAAATCCCCTCGGATTCCTCGCCGAAAACCATCAGGCAGCGCGGGGGCAACTCGCAAGTCTCCAGGCGTTCGGCCCCGGGGAAGTTATCCATCCCCACCACGGCGAGGCGGTGGTTTCGGGCGTATTGCGCCAAAGAAGCGGCATCGGGATGAAAAATGCAGGGTGCAGATAGCGATCTGTCACCATGGCCCCGCGGCGATTGAAACGCCGCCGCCCCACGATATGCACGTGGCGCACCCCCAAACCGTTGGCGGTACGGATAATCGAGCCCAGGTTAAAGTCGTGCCCCAGGTTCTCCATCGCTACCTCCAGGGCCGGTATCTCCAAGTCATCAGGTTGGGGTTCCAGCAGGCGGTCCAGGTCGGCGCGGATAGCGTCGTTGTTCCAAAAAGCGATAGTGATCGGGAACATTGCGGGTGTCGCCGTTTTGCATCAGTTGTGGGTCCAGGACCTCGGGGAGGGTGCGGCCGCTACCTGGCGCGCCAACATTTCCCGGTCGAGGACGGGGTGGGGTCGGGAGCTGTGTCCGGGGTTGCGGCCTCGAGTTGCGCGCCGACACCGCTACCCTCCCCGGTACCGTCACGGCGGACCTTGTCGGGGTTTTCGGGAGTGAAAAAGTAGTCCTTAGGCACCCTTAAACTCTATGCTAGATAGCGTGAAAACAAATGATCCGCAATTGTCTCGCCTGGCCGAACTGGTGCAGGAGCTGTCTGTAGTACACGAAAAAGTCACCCTGGCTTCCGGTCAGGAATCTGACTTTTATGTCGATATGCGTCGCGCCACCCTGCATCACGAAGCGGCGCCGCTGATCGGACACGTCATGATTGACCTGCTGGAGGAAAACGGTTTCCCGCTGGAGAAAATCGACGCGGTGGGGGGCTTGACTATGGGGGCCGACCCGGTGGCCACCGCGATGATGCACGCCGCGGCTTCGCGCGGGCTGGAACTCGATGCCTTCGTGGTGCGAAAAGCCGCCAAGGATCACGGCATGAAGCGCCAGATAGAAGGCCCATCCGTGCAGGGGAAGAAAGTAGTGGTGCTGGAAGACACTTCCACCACCGGGGGTTCTCCGCTGCAGGCCGCGAAGGCTCTGGAAGCAGCGGGAGCCGAGGTCCTGGCCGTGGCGGTGATTGTGGATCGCGATACCGACGCGGCAAAGAATATCGCCCAGGCGGGGTACCCGTACTTTTATGCGCTGGGACTCGATGACCTGGGTTTGCGCTGAAGCGACCCGAATCGCTGGGAGAATCCGGGCGAAGTGGGACAAAAGGCCGCACCCGCGCGGTGAAAAAGTGACACAATAGAAACGTTAGAAAACACCGACCACGAAGGAGAATAGAGTGTCAATCGCAACCCCCGAAGTTTACACAGAGATGTTGAAGCGCGCGAAGGAAGGCAAGTTCGCCTACCCCGCCATCAACGTGACCTCTTCCCAGACCTTGACCGCGGCGCTGCAGGGCTTCGCCGAGGCCGAGTCCGACGGCATCATCCAGGTTTCCGTGGGCGGGGCCGAGTACTGGTCCGGTTCCACCGTAAAGGACCGCGTGGCGGGTTCTTTGGCTATGGCCGCCTATGCTCGCGAAGTGGCCAAGAACTACAACGTCACCGTGGCGCTGCACACCGACCACTGCACCAAGGACAAGCTGGCTTCTTGGACCGAGGCCCTGATGGACCTGGAAATCGAAGAGGTAAAGGCTGGGCGTTTGCCCTTCTATCAGTCCCACATGTTCGATGGTTCTTCCGTGCCGCTGGCCGAGAACCTGGAAACTGCCAAGCGTTTGCTGCCCAAGGCGGTGGCTTCCAAGACCGTGCTGGAAGTAGAGATCGGCGTTGTCGGCGGTGAAGAAGACGGCGTGGTTGGCGAAATCAACGAAAAGCTCTACACCACCACCGAAGACGGCATCAAGACGGTAGAGGCCCTTGGTCTGGGAGAAAAAGGCCACTACCTGACCGCTCTGACTTTCGGTAATGTGCACGGTGTCTACAAGCCCGGTCACGTCAAGTTACGCCCCGAACTGTTGGGTACCATCCAGGAAGAGGTCGGCGCTCACTTCAATGCGGGCAACCGTCCCTTCGACCTGGTGATGCATGGCGGTTCCGGTTCCACCAAGGAAGAAATCGCCCTGGCGGTGGCTAACGGTGTCATCAAGATGAATGTGGACACCGACACCCAGTACGCTTTCACCCGCCCGGTTGCGGACTGGATGCTGAAGAACTACGAGGGTGTGCTCAAGGTTGACGGCGAGGTCGGCAACAAGAAGCAGTACGACCCACGTTCCTGGGGCAAGGCTGCCGAGGCCGGCATGGCTGCCCGCGTGGTCGAGGCCTGCCAGCGCTTGGGTTCGACCGGCACCAAGATGAAGTAAATTACTTATTTGTGGCTTTAGCTGCCAGGGGCGGGAACCGCGGTTCCCGCCCCTTTTGCTTTGTCTCGGATGGTCGGTACGGCGTCTCGACCTCGCCCCGAACCCCACCAGGCGAAAACCCAAGCCCGAGGGCCGCTAGATGGCGCGAGAGAACATGGCAGCGCCGAAAAAGCGCCGCATCACCCAGCGCGGTGCCAGGCGCGCCAGGCCCATTAAGAAGCGATAGCGCCAGGTCGGCGTCACCAAGACCTGGTGACGCCTGGCCGCCTCGATGCTTTGGCGCACCACCGTTTCTTTAGAGACAAAGCCGATCCGGGGCCAAGCCTCGGCATCCATCTGGGCCACCTGGTGAAACTCGGTGTGCATCAAACCGGGACAAACCGCGGTGACCCAAACCCCCGAACCTGCCAGCTCGGTGGCCAGAGACTCGGAAAAGAACCGCACCCAGGTTTTGATCGAGGCATAGGAACCCATGGCGGTATAGGCCGTGGCCGAAGATACGTTGATGATCACCCCGCCCCCGCGCAGCACCCGCCGCCGCCAGGGCAACTTCACCCCGAAAAGCGAGTACCCTTCCTCGAACCGGGAAACCCGGGAACGCATGGCACGCGCACCTTCGTAACACAGCCGCGCCAGCGCGCCTCCCATCACCTCCAGGGCCGCTTCCTCGCGCTTCCAGTCCCCGTCCACAAAGGACTGTCCCAGACCGAAGCCCGCGTTATTCACCAAAACCGCAACCGGACGGGATTTGTCTTGGAGACGACGCACCACGGCGTACTGGCCGGCTTTCGTCACCAAATCCGCGGCGAGGACCTCGACCTGGACCCCGGCGACGCTGCGGAGGCGTGCCGCCAAGTCCTCGAGACGGTCCTCGCGCCGGGCCACCAGAACCAGGTTCAGAGGTTCAGCTGCCAGCTGCCAGGCGAATTCCTCGCCTAAGCCTGCCGAAGCGCCGGTGATTAAAGCCCATTTCATATGTCGTTCCTTTGATTTCTGCGGTTTTCCGGTTTAACCTTATAGGGAAGTAGTTCGTATTCCAACGCCGGAGGGACCGGCGATTCGCCGGTGAGAGGCATCGGTCAAGGCGGGTGAAGCCCCGTGAAAAGTGAAGGACAATCATGAAGAACCACATCCAAGACAAACTGGAGGCCATGATGGATGCCACTTTCGGCACCCGCGAAGCCCGCGAAGCTGAGATAAATCCCCCCAAGCGTGAAATCAAGTATTGGCTGACCGATATGGACGGCGTACTGGTGCACGAAGAAGAAGTCATCCCCGGCGCCGCCGAGTTCCTGGACGCGCTGCGCGCCAAGAATCGCGAATACCTGGTATTGACGAATAACTCGATCTTTACCCCGCGTGACCTTTCCGCCAGGCTGGCGGCTTCAGGCCTGGAAGTGCCAGAGGAACGTATCTGGACATCCGCGCTGGCCACGGCCTCTTTCCTCAAGGCCCAGTCCCCGAAATCCACCGCCTACGTGGTGGGCGAGGCCGGCCTGACCACCGCCTTGCACCAAGCGGGCTACGTCATGACTTCGACGAATCCCGAATACGTGGTGCTGGGGGAAACCCGCTCGTATTCCTTTGACCAGATCGCCACCGCGGTGCAGCTGATCGTCAAGGGTGCCAAGTTCATCGCCACGAACCCTGACAACACCGGCCCTTCGGTGAATGGCCCGCTGCCCGCCACCGGCGCGGTGGCCGCGATGATCACCGCCGCCACCGGCAAAACCCCGTACTTTATCGGTAAACCCAACCCGGTGATGTTCCGCACGGGTCTGAACAAAATCGGCGCGCACTCCGAAGAAACCGCCATGATCGGCGACCGTATGGACACCGATATGTTGGCCGGGGTAGAGTCCGGTTTGCACACTTTCCTGGTGCTGACCGGCTCTACCAAGCGCGAACAGATCGGCGATTTCTCTTACCGCCCCAACGAAGTTATGGATTCCATCGCCGACATCATCAAAGAAGTTTAGGAATGGAAGCGATGCGACTGGCTACCTGGAATGTGAACTCGATTCGCACTCGGGCCCCGCGGGTTTTGGAGCTGCTGGAACGTCACCAAATAGACGTCTTGGCGATGCAGGAAATCAAGTGCCGCAACGACCAGTTTCCGCTGCAGCCTTTCGAAGATGCTGGCTACCAGGTCTTTTGCCACGGCGTGAACCAGTGGAACGGCGTGGCGGTGGCGGTGCGCCGAGGTCTGGACGCGAACCTGTTGGGCACCCAGTTTTCCGGCAAGCACCCGCATCCACGCTTCGGTTCGGGGAAACTCGAGCCCTATCTGGAGCCGCGCGCCCTGGGGGTGCGGGTTTCCGGGATAGAGGTCTGGTCGCTCTATATTCCCAATGGTCGCGCTTTGGGCGATCCGCATATGGCCTACAAACTGGATTGGCTGGCCGCGCTGCGTTCCCACGTCGAGGCCACCCTGCAGGCCGATCCCGCGGCTTTGGGGCTCTATCTGGGGGATTTCAACGTGGCCCCGCGCGACGAGGACGTGTGGGACATGGCGGATTTCCAGGACGCCACTCATGTTTCTGTACCCGAACGCCAAGCTTTCGCCGCTCTGCTGGATGCCGACACCTGGGACGAGGCCGTGACTTTGGGGGCGAATGCAGTTGTGTCCCGGGTCGAGGACGAAGCTTCGGTTCGCGGCGAGGATGCGGTTTCGGTTCGCGGCGAGGACGGCGCCGTAGTTCGGGTCGAGGATGCGGTTACGGAGGGTCACCTGCGTGAAGTGAGTCGCGCCTTTGCACCGGGTTGGACTTACTGGGACTATCAAAAAGCCCGGTGGCGCCGCAACCAAGGCATGAAGATTGACTTCGCCCTGGCCACACCGTCTCTGGCCCCTGCCCTGAAAGGTGCCTTCGTCGACCTCGAAGAGAGAAGGGGCGAGGCCACCTCGGACCACGCCCCCCTCATCTTGGACTTCTGAACGCCGCGATACTTAGGTCACGACGCCTCCTTATCGCTTAGGGCACGTCATTGGCATAGACCGGCACCGTCAAGAAGGTCGGGAAGTCTTCACTCAAGGACATCTCGGCAAAGATTTGTGCCGCGCGGTTGGCCCGCGCCACCCGCACCGGATTGTCACCGATTTCCCCGACCAGGCGGGCGGCCTCGACCTCTAACATCTGCCGCGCCATTTCGGCGGTTATCACGCGGCCATCCTCGAGCTGGCACTTGTTGTGGATCCACTGCCAAATCTGAGAACGCGAGATTTCCGCGGTGGCGGCATCCTCCATCAGACCAAAGATACCCACCGCGCCGTTACCGCCCAACCAGGCCTCCAAGTATCGCAGTGACACCGAAATATTGGTGCGCACCCCGTCCTCGGTGATGCTGCCCGTGGTGCCTTCGATATTCAACAGGTCCTCGGCACTGACTTCGACTTCGGGGCGCTGGCGCGAAATCTGGTTGGGGTTTTCGCCCAGAACCTTGTCGAATTCGTCGCGGATGAAGCTCACCATGCCGGGGTGGGCGCACCAGGAACCATCGAAACCGTCCCCAGCCTCGCGGGATTTATCGGCCCGCACAATGGCTTCGACCTGTTGGTTACGCTCGGCATCTTTAGAGGGGATAAAAGCAGACATCCCGCCAATCGCCGAGGCGCCTCGCTTGTGACAGGTCTTGACCAACAACTCGGTGTAGGCCCGCATCATCGGCACCGTCATCCCTACGTCGGCGCGGTTCGGCAGCACGTACTTTGGCCCTGAGTCGCGGAACTTCTTGATGATCGAAAAGATGTAGTCCCAGCGTCCCGCATTCAATCCCGCACTGTATTCGCGCAGTTCATAGAGGATTTCCTCCATCTCGAATGCCGCCATGATGGTTTCGATCAGGCAGGTGGCGCGAATGGTGCCGTGGGGAATCCCCACGTATTCTTCGGCGTAGGCGAAAACATCGGCCCACAGCCGCGCTTCGCGGTGATTCTCCATCTTGGGCAGATAAAAGTACGGTCCGCGCCCTTTCTCGATCAGGGTTTGGCGTTGTGGAAGAAGTACAGCCCGAAGTCCACCAGGCATCCCACCATGGGTTCCTTGCCGGCACGAATATGCTTTTCGATCATGTGCCAGCCGCGAGGCCGTACCAAGATGGTGGGCAGCTGGGTTATGTCGTTATTTTGCAGTTCATAGTGCTTGCCTTCGGGAGAGTCGAAAGAAATCGTCCCGGCGATGGCGTCGCGCAGATTGATCTGTCCGCCAATCACATTCTCCCAGTGCGGGGTGTTGGCATCTTCGAGGTCCGCCAGCCAGGCCTTCGCCCCGGAGTTCAGCGCGTTGATTGTCATCTTGCGTTCGGTCGGACCGGTGATTTCTACGCGGCGATCTTCCAGACCCGGCCCCAGCGGCGCCACCTTCCAACTATCGTCTTCGCGGATATCCCGGGTCTCTACCAGGAATTTCGGCAGCGAGCCATTGGCAAGGCGCTGGCGCCGATCGTGGCGGTCATGCAGCAGTTCGGCGCGCCTCCCAGCAAAGTGCACGTGCAGTTTCTTTAAGAACTCCAAAGCTTCGGGGGTGAGGATTTCTTCTTCTCTATCCAGGCGTTGTTCTTTTCCGTCGATAATCGGTCGAACAATATTTACAGGTCGCAGTTCCATGATTTTTCTCCTCAAACTATAAAAATTGCGGTTTCGTCGGGTTGGGGGTTTCCCCTCCGTCGAGGTCCTCGTCACCGTTCCAGCCCGCCTCAGCTAAGGGGGTGGTAGTTAGGAGACGAGGACCTCGACGGGGTTTTGGGAACCAGGGAGCCGGTGGTTCCTAGAACTGGGCTTCCTCCGTGGAGCCCTTCAGTGCCAGCGTCGAGGAATCGGGGTTGACCGTGGTCGCCACCAGGTCAAAATATCCTGCCCCGACCTCGCGCTGATGCTTGGTGGCGGTGTAGCCGCGGGATTCCGAATCGAACTCGGCCTGCTGCAGCTTGACGTAGGCCGTCATGCCTTCGCGAGCATAGCCGTAGGCCAGGTCGAACATGCCGTAGTTGATCTGGTGGAAGCCCGCCAGAGTGATGAACTGGAAGGCGTAACCCATGGCTCCCAGTTCCTTCTGGAAGGTGGCGATCTGCGCATCCGAGAGGTTCGCGCGCCAGTTGAAGGAAGGCGAGCAGTTGTAGGCCAACATCTTGTCCGGGTACTTGGCCTTTACCGCTTCGGCGACCCGGCGCGCCAGTTCCACATCCGGAGTCGCGGTCTCTACCCACAGAAGATCCGCGTAGGGAGCGAAGGCCAACATGCGAGCAATAACTACGTCGGCACCCGCAGTGGTGTAGAAGTGGCCCTCGGGAGAGCGCTCGCCGGTCAAGAAGGGCTTGTCGATTTCATCCACATCGGAGGTAATCAGATTGGCGCCCAGCGAGTCGGTGCGTGCCACCAGCAGAGTCGGTACCCCTTCAACGTCGGAGGCCAGGCGAGCCGCAATCAGGTTCTGGATGTGTTGCTGAGTGGGGATCAGCACCTTTGCCGCCCAGGTGGCCACACTTTTTGGCTGAAGACAACTGGTCTTCGTAGTGCATTCCGGCCGCGCCGGAACGAATCAGGTTCTTGGCCAGTTCATAGGCGTTGAGCGGGCCACCAAAGCCGGCCTCGGCATCGGCCACAATCGGCAGGAAGTAGTCGATGTCATCTTTGCCTTCGGAGTAGTCGATCTGGTCGGCGCGAGTCAAGGCGTTGTTGATGCGCTGTACCATTTTCGGCACCGAGTCATAGGGGTAGAGGGACTGGTCGGGGTAGGTCTCGGCGGCGGAGTTCCCGTCACCCGCTACCTGCCAGCCCGAGAGATAGATGGCGTTGAGCCCGGCCTTGGCCATCTCTACAGCCTGGTTACCAGTGATGGCGCCCAGGGCGTGGACGTAGTCCTTGGTGTGCAGCAGGTCCCACAGTTTTTCGGCGCCGCGACGAGCCAGGGTGTGTTCCTGGGTCAGCGAGCCCTGCAGACGAGCTACCTCCTGGCCGGAGTAGGGGCGCTTGATGCCCTTCCAACGGGGGTTCTCGGCCCAGTCCTTTCGATTTCGGCTCCACGACGGGCGATACGATCCTTGGCGGTTTCGGTCATGATAGTTCCTTACTTTCAGGTCACTCCGATAGGCCGCGGGTTGCAACTCATCTTTGAGTGAAAATTTTGAGTTATTAACAGTTTCGGAGTCCCGTGAAGGATTTTTCAAGCTAAAATCCCGTGAAAATATGAAAATCTTCACACATGTGTAAATTTTTGCTAGAGTTTTGAGTGACAGGACGTGGCGGTTCCGTAGAATTTTTTCAGAGTTTCGATGTTCAGGAAGGTTGTGAAACGGTGGCGAGGAAAAAGCAGTTCGTGATGAAATCCCTCCCCAGCAGGGAAACCGGACCAAACACTGGGGTTATCGACCTGGCTACTTTGGGTTCGCGTATCCGCTATGCGCGATCCAAGGCCGGGATGACTTTGAGTCAACTCAGTCTGCGGGTAGGGCGCGCCCCTTCGATGCTTTCCCAGATAGAGAACGGGAAACGCGAACCGCGCCTCCCGCTTCTCACCGCTATCGCCCAAGCCCTCGACGTCAGCGTCGACTCCTTACTGCAACCCACCCCTCCCTCGCAACGCGCCGCCCTAGAACTGGAACTGACAGAACTACAGAATTCGCAAAACGCGCAGAAACACGGTATTCCCCCGGTACATATCGGCCCGCGCCTCCCCCAAGACGCGCTCAAAGCTCTGGTCACGGTGCACCGCAAACTCACCCAAGTCACTCAGGTCAACATCAAGTCACCCGAGGCTGCCCGCAAGGCGAATCAAGCCATGCATATCGAGATGTATCGACTGGATAACTACCTGCCCGAAATCGAGGAACTGGCGACGGAAATCACACAAGCCACCGGGTTTACCTCGGGGCCGCTGCTGCAATCCGGGGTCGAAGAAATTGCGAACTACCTGGGTTTCTCGGTGGTGCGACTGCCGGATCTGCCGCGCGGGGCGCGTTCGGTGACGGATCTAAAGAACCAACGAATCTATCTGTCTTCAATCGAGGCCCAGGGCCACGATTCGCGCAACTTGATTCTGCGCGCACTGGGGGACCAGGCGCTGAATCACCCCAAACCGGCCACATATTATGAGTTTCTACGCCAGCGCGTAGAGGCGAACTACTTTGCCTCGGCGGTGTTGATGCCCGAGACCGCCACGGTGAGGCAGCTTACCGCCGACCAAAAAGCGCGCGACCTGTCGATTCTGGACCTGGCTGACCGCGTCGCGGTGACTTATGAAACCGCGGCGCACCGCTTTACGAATCTGGCGACGAAACACCTGGGGATGACGGTGCATTTCTTTCGGGTCGGCACCGACGGCACCATCTATAAGGCCTACGCCAACGATAAATTGGTTTTCCCCACGCATGCCGATGGCTCCGTCGAGGGCCAGCTGGTGTGTCGTCGCTACGGGGTGCGGCGAGTATTCGAACAGTTGGATCCCTCTACTCCCTATTACCAGTACACCGACACCCCTACTGGGACCTATTGGTCAGCCTCGAAGGTGGAGCGGTACCGCGCGGGGGATTTCTCGATTTCGGTGGGGGTACCTTTCGAATTTTCCACGTATTTTCGAGGGCGGGAAACTACGGTGCGGCGCAGTTCGATCTGTCCCGACCCCAGTTGTTGTCGCGAACCATCAGAGGAACTGCAGGCCAAGTGGGCGCGCTATGCCTGGCCCAGTGTCAAGGTGCATTCCCACATGTTGGCCGCCACCCCTCCGGGGACTTTCCCCGGTGTGGATGACCGCGAGGTCTACGAATTCCTCGAGGCGCACGCCCGGGACTGAAACCCAGCCGGAACCGCAAGTGGCGGGCCTCGAACCACAACCGCAAGTGGCGGGCCTCGAACCGGGTCTAATCTAAGTTCTGGCTCAGGGTCGCCAACTCTGCGGTGGGCGGGTCCAGCACCGTGGCTTCGTCGGGTTTGCGAGGCAAAACCTTGCGCACATAGGAATCCACGGCCTCTTGAAGCGGGACCTCCTCGCCGGCCTGCTCCGAGAGATACCAGCGGTGCTCCAGCAACTCGTGGAAAATCTGGGCGGGCAAAAGCTTGGCGCGCAGTTGCGGGGGAACGGCGTCTAGCACCGGCTGGAACACTTCGGTGACCCAGCGATGCGCCACGGTTTCCAGGGGCGCGTCCTCCAGGTGATTCAAAGCACGATAGGCCTGCATGTCGTTGATCATGCGTCGGCCCTGGTTTTCCTCGACGTCAAGCCCGGTCAGACGCATCACCTGGCGGTGATAGTGGCCGGAGTCCACCACTTTGGGCTTCAGGGTAATCTTGAGTTTGCCGTCGGCCTGGGCGGTGCTCATCTTCAACTCGCCCACGTCGAAACCCAAGTTATTCAGGCGCTGGATGCGTTCCTCGACGCGCCAGCCCTGCGAGGCCGAGAACATCTGTTCGGCGGTGAGTTCGTTCCACAAAGTGTCGTAGCGTTCTTGAATCAGGTTCCCGATTTCGATGGCGTCCACGTTTTCGTCCAGCAGCCCGCCGGCTTGAAGGTCCATCAACTCCCCGATGATGTTGGTGCGCGCCAGGTCCACGTCGTAACCGCGCTGGCCAGAGCTCAGACCCTCGGGGTGGTATTCTCCCGTTTCGGCATCCACCAGGTAACAGGCGAAAGCCCCGGCGTCGCGCCGGAAAAGCGTGTTCGAAAGCGAGACGTCGCCCCAATAGAAACCCACCAGGTGCAGTCGCACCAGCAGCACCGCCAGTGAGTCGATGACGCGCGTGGCGGTGTCGGGGCGCATCTTGGTCGAGAACAAGGCGCGATAGGGCAGAGAAAAGGCCAGGTGTTCGGTGACCAAGGCAGAGCTCAATTCTTCACCATTCGCGTCGCGGCGTGCGTCGATCACCGCCACGGTTTCACGCAAGGTTCGCCCAGCCGAGACAGGGTCTTGAGCATCTCGTATTCGTGTTTCGCCACCGTGGTGCCGATTTCCTTGATCGCCACGATGCGCCCCTCCAGATCCACGAAACGCACGGTGTGGCGAGAAAATCCCGCGCGGCAGCGAGACGATGTGGTTTTTCCGGCCACTCTTCGAGGGAGAGGTCCCACGGCAGCGTCAAAAGTGCGGGTTCGGGGGTGACGGTGGTGATGGAAAATGCGTTTTTCACACCTTGAGATTTTGCGCTGTTTCAGGCCTGAAAATCAATACCCCGGCGAGGGCTGGGGTGTGGTGGGTGTGGGGGTGGCGAGGGGTGGTAGCGAATAGCTGTGGGGCACTGCCCCAAAGCAGTGCCCACAGCTATAAGAACAAGAAAAGGATAGAGATTAGTCTGGCAGGCGCACTCCGGTGGAGGCACTAAAGACGTGCATGTTTCCTGGGGTGATGCGCACCTTCAGGATGGAGCCGGTCTTTGGCGCGGTGCGCGGAGGCACGCGAACCACCAGGTTATCTTCGGTCACCGAACCCGACTTGCCCGAGTCGTCGCCCTCGAGATGGCCGTAAACATAGGCATCCGAACCCAGTTCCTCGGTGATGTCTACCACCACCGGGATGGTGCCGACCCCGTCCTCGGTGGTGGGCTCCAGGTCCTCGGGGCGGAAACCGATGGTGACCATGTCGTTGTCGGCCTCAACCATGGCGTCTTTCTGGGCCTGGGAAATTTCCACGGAAGCACCATAGAGCTTTGCCACGTTGCCCTCCACCTTGAACTTGCGCAAGTTCATGGAGGGAGAACCGATGAACCCCGCGACAAATTCATTCGACGGGCGAGAATACATCTCTTCGGGGGTGCCGACCTGTTGCAGGATACCGCCCTTGATCACCGCGATGCGGTCGCCCATGGTCAAAGCCTCGGTCTGGTCGTGAGTCACGTACAGAGTGGTCACGCCCAGTTTGCGCTGCAGAGCGGCGACCTGGGTGCGGGTCTGGACACGCAGCTTGGCATCCAAGTTTGACAGTGGCTCGTCCATCAGGAAGACCTGGGGTTTACGCACAATCGCGCGGCCCATCGCCACGCGCTGACGCTGACCACCGGAGAGAGCCTTGGGTTTGCGGTCGAGGTATTCCACCAGGTCCAGGGTTTCGGCAGCTTCTTGGACGCGACGGTCGATTTCTGCTTTGTCCACACCGGCGATCTTTAGGGCGAAACCCATGTTGTCGCGCACGGTCATGTGCGGGTAGAGCGCGTAGTTCTGGAACACCATCGCGATGTCGCGGTCCTTGGGCTGGACGTCGGTGACGTCCTTGTCGCCAATCAAGATGCGACCTGAGTTGACGTCTTCCAGGCCTGCCAGCATGCGCAGCGAGGTGGACTTTCCGCAACCGGAAGGGCCAACCAGGACCAAGAATTTCTCCGTCTTTAATCTCTAGATCCAGCGCATCTACGGCTGGGGTGGTGGAACCGGGATAAATCCGGGTGGCCTTGTCGAAGGTAACTGTAGCCATAATTATTCGTTATTCCTCTCACCGGCAGGTACGTGCCGGACGATCCGAGTGAGAATGTCTGTGTCTCCACTGACACTGCCACGCCCCTTAGCGCGACCTTCTAAGTATGACAGATTTCCCGCGCCTTGTCACGGGTTTTTCGGGCCTTCCGGGTAGGGTAGAGGCGTGGTCGTCGCTTTCGAGCCCGGAGAGGAACTGGGCGGATACGTGCTGGAACGCCTCTTGGGGGCGGGCGCTTCCGCGCGGGTGTATCTGGCTCGGGACGGAGCGGGAAACCAGGTGGCTTTCAAACTGCTGGATCTGGGGGCTGACCTGGGGCAACGCTTTGGCGGGGAAGGACTGGAAAGCGGGGCGCGGGAAAGACTGCGCGGCGAGGCCACTGCCTTGATGCGGCTGCGTATCCCCGGAATCGCCCAGGTATTGGATCTGGAAGTTGACGCGGCTGAGGCATTTTTAGTGACCGACTACATTCCGGGACCCACCCTGGGAAGCGAAGTGGCGGCCTCGGGCCCCTGGGAATATACAGACGCTGCGGAACTGGGGGAACTGCTGTCTCAAACCTTGCGTGCAGTGCATGAACGCGGGGTGGCCCACCGCGACATCAAACCCGCCAACGTGATTTTGTCTCCGTCAGGGCCGGTGCTGATTGATTTCGGAATCGCGGCTTTGGAGGACAGCGCTGGTTTGACTCGTACCGGGCTGGTGGTGGGTACTCCAGGTTTCATTTCTCCCGAAGCTATCGAGACCCAACCGATTCCGATCCCCAAGCGGATGACTGGTGGGCCCTGAGTGCACTGCTGCTCTTTGCCGTGACGGGACGAGCGCCTTTCGGGGGTGCCTCGACGCAAATCCAGATTTCACGGGTCTTGGCGGGGAATCCCGATGTGGCGGGCCTCCCTGCCGGGCTGGCCCGGGATTTCCGCGCGGCTCTCAAGCCGCTGACGGCGGGGGAGCGGCTGGAATTTCCGGTCTTGCTGGAATCCTTGCGCCAGGCCGGCTTGGGCACAGAGCGTGAAACCGCGGTAATCACCGAAGCGGCACACGCGGGGCAGAAATTTGTAACGTCCGGTACAGATACTGAATATTTGGCGGAAACCGCCGAAAATACATGTGTTCCACAAACTGTACCGTTTGGTACACAATCGCCTGAAACCGAGCATCTAGAACTCTCGCCTTCGCTGCTGAGAGGCAATGCGACACAACAAAATCTCCTGTATCCCGCAGCGAACACAGCTTTTCCTCCTACCGCGGTGCTGACGGAAGCCAATTCTGTACCAGGCGTTCCAAAGTGGGAGTCGAACTTCGGCGAAACCATCGAAGACGGCCTCGAGCCGGAAACCGAGGACGAAACCGAGGCCGCACCCCCGGCGAAACTTCCCCTTCTTTGGCTTGAGCTTTGCACTTGGTGCCGCCCTGCTGCTTCCCCTTGCGGAACTCCCCGTGTCGACAGTGCTGGGGGCTTTATGCCTCATCGGAGCTACCAGCGGCTGGCACTGGAGAAGCCGCCCGGGATTCTTTGCGGCTCCCGTGGCTTTGTTGCGCGGACTCGTCTCTTCGCTGCCTGCCCTGGTGGTGTTGGGAATGGCGGCAGGGCTGTCGTGGTGGCTGGGTAGTCAGGCGGATTTTTCGCAAAACTGGCAGCTGGTCAGGGTCTATGGCATCGACACGTTGCGCCTGGGGCGCTGTCTGGTGGTATTCATCGGCATAGTTTTGGCCTACGCGCTGCCGTGGAGCGGACCGATGCGTTTAGGTGCCAGGCGAATTGTGCGTGTTATCTTGCCTCGCTGGTGGATGCGGCTTTTCGCCGCGGTTTTGCTGTTGGGTGCCGGCCTGGCGCTGTTGGTGGCCTATACGGCCTAATCTTTGCATTGCTGTCCTGGAACCAGGGCTTGGGAAATCCGGAATCGGGCCTCAGCTCCGGTGCCGTACCCAGTCGAGGGTGGGGAAGAACTTTGGCGTTGAGTGCAAGATATGCCACAATTGCTAGGTGCTCCCGGACCTGTGCTACACCACCACTCAATGGGTCCGGTTGAGCCGCGCCACTTTAGCTCAGTTGGTAGAGCACCCGCCTTGTAAGCGGACGGTCAGGAGTTCGAGTCTCCTAAGTGGCTCCATCCAACATATGGCCCCAGACTGGAACCAGTCCCTGGCTCCACAGTGGGAGCTGCTGGAATCAATCGCCGATTTCCTGGCCCAAGAAAATGCAGCGCAGCGGGGTTTTTTACCGCAAGACGCACAGATATTTCGCGCATTTAGCTATCCCCTGTCTGAAGTGAAGGTCCTGATTGTGGGGCAGGACCCCTATCCCACTCCCGGCCACGCCATCGGACTGGCATTCGCTACGGCTCCTGACGTCCAGCCCTTACCGCGTTCCTTGGCGAATATCTTTGCTGAATACCAGGCGGACCTAGGTTTCGCGCGCCCCGCGAACGGTGACCTGCGCCCCTGGGCGAGACAAGGTGTGATGCTGCTCAACCGGGTACTCAGCGTCACCCCTGGGAAAGCCGGTTCGCACCAGGGACGCGGCTGGGAAGAAATTCACCCAGTTCGCGATTCGTTGCGTTTTGGAGCGTCGAAACCAGCCGCTGGTTGGAATTCTGTGGGGAATCAGGCCCGCGCCTTAGCCCCGCTTTTCCGGGAAGCCGCCTACCCCGTCATCGAATCGCCCCACCCCTCGCCACTTTCGGCTTCGCGCGGGTTTTTCGGCTCCAGGCCCTTTAGTCGCGCCAACGAACTCCTGGCCTGCCAAGGCGCCACCCCGATAGATTGGGAACTCCCCGCCTACCCTGTTCTAAACCCCGTCGCGGACCTCGAAGGGGGCACCCAAAACCGCACCGCTAACCTCGGGCACCCACCGAAAACCCCACCCCGGTGAGACCCACGGGACGCCTCGCAGCCTCTCGCCGAGGCAGAAGCCGGGTCTTGGGCGTGGCTTTAGCTGCAAAATCGGTTGTGTACCGCTATTTTTGTTAAGCGTGAGTGACGCCCAGTTTCCCGAAGATGAATTTGACCGCATCGCCCAGAACCTGCCCCAAGGCAGCCATCGACCCGGTCAACCCTGGTGGCAGGGATTTCTGCCTTTCGTGATTGCCTTGATTGCCGCGCCGCTGTTGTCGTGGGCGATTTTGCTGCTGCTGGGTTCGCACAACACCAGCGATGTCTCCTCGGGAGCTTCGCCTTCGGCCACGGCCACCCCCAACGCCTCGGCTTCGGTCACTCCCAGTGAAACTGCCTCGGCGAGGCCCACTCAAACGCCCAGCGAATCCCCCAGCGAATCCCCCAGCAAGGCGAGCACGGATGCCCACGCCTCGGGACAGGCAGATTTGGGGGTTTCGGTGGAAATCGTCAACGCCGCCGGAATCGAGGGATTAGCCACCAAGGCCAAGGAAATCCTGGATTCTAAAGGTTTCACCCGAGTGGTGGCGGGGAATTTCGAGGGGAAAAAACCCGCCCAGAACAGTATCTACTACGATGCCGCACACCAGGGGGAGGCCAAGCGAATCCAGCAGTTGCTGGGCATCGATATGCTGTTTGAGCGCGACACGGTTGACGGGGTGTACGTCGTTTTGACCCGGGATATTGACTAGTCCCGGGTCGAGGACTTTGGTTTGGGTCGGGTCGAGGACTGCGGTTCGGGCGAGGTCCGAGAGTTGCGGTTTATGGGTTAATCCCGTTTCTGCATTCGGTGTCGCTTTTGCCCAGAGCTGAACTGTGGGCAGTTTCACCGCGATAACTTGCACTCTCGAGGGGAGAGTGCCAAGATGGTTTTAGCACTCTCGATGTGAGAGTGACAATGATGGCGCATGAGGCGCTGTCTCGACCAGAGACATGAACTGGCCGGGGCCGGGCCGTCCGTCGCGGGCATTCGCTGTCACTCTAAAGCTCATAAAGCGGAGGTTAAATACTCATGGCAAAGATGATTGCCTTTAATGAAGAGGCCCGTCGTGGTATGGAACGTGGCCTGGATTTGCTGGCCGATACCGTAAAGGTCACGCTGGGCCCCAAGGGTCGTAACGTAGTTCTGGAAAAGAAGTGGGGCGCCCCCACCATCACGAATGATGGTGTGTCCATCGCCAAAGAAATCGACCTGTCTGACCCTTACGAAAAGATCGGTGCTGAACTGGTAAAGGAAGTTGCCAAGAAGACCGACGACGTGGCTGGTGACGGCACCACCACCGCAACGGTGCTGGCCCAGGCCATCGTAAAAGAAGGGCTGCGCAACGTGGCCGCTGGGGCTAACCCCATCGCGCTGCGTCACGGCATCGAAAGGCCGTAGAAGCCGTGGTAGCTCGACTACTCAAAGACGCCGAAGAAGTTAAGACCAAGGACCAGATTGCTGCTACCGCTTCGATTTCTGCCGCGGACGAGAGCATCGGCGAGATGATCGCCGAAGCCATGGAGCGTGTGGGTGAAGAAGGCGTTATCACAGTAGAAGAATCCAATACTTTCGGTCTGACTCTGGACGTTACCGAAGGTATGCGTTTTGATCGCGGCTACATCTCTCCCTACTTCGTCACCGACGCGGATCGCCAGGAAGCTGTGCTGGAAGACGCTTACGTGCTGTTGATGGATTCCAAGATTGGCTCCATCAAGGACCTGGTGCCGCTGTTGGAAAAGGTGATGCAGGCGGGCAAGCCTATCGCCCTGGTCGCCGAAGACATCGAGGGTGAAGCCCTGGCTACCCTGGTGCTGAACCGGATTCGTGGCGCGCTGAAGGCCGTGGCGGTAAAGGCCCCCGGTTTCGGTGACCGTCGCAAGGCCATGTTGCAGGATATGGCGATCCTGACCGGCGCTCAGGTAGTTTCCGAGGATGTCGGCCTGAAGCTGGAAAACGTAGGCCTCGAGGTGCTGGGTACTGCCCGCAAGATCGTGGTTACCAAGGACGACACCACCATCGTTGATGGTGGCGGCGACAAGGAAGCCCTGGCGGCTCGCGTCAAGCAGATTCGCGCCGAAATCGAAAAGACCGATTCTGACTACGACCGCGAAAAGCTGCAGGAGCGTTTGGCGAAGCTGGCCGGAGGCGTGGCGGTTATCAAGTCCGGTGCCGCTACCGAGGTAGAGCTCAAAGGAACGCAAGCACCGCATCGAGGACGCGGTGCGTAACGCGAAGGCCGCTAAAGAAGAGGGCCTGGTTCCCGGTGGTGGCGTGGCGCTGATTCAGGCCGCGTCCGAGGCCTTCGAGTCCTTGCAGCTGGAAGGTGACGAGGCCACCGGTGCGGCTATCGTCAAGGTAGCCGTAGAGGCCCCGTTGAAGCAGATCGCGGCCAATGCCGGTCTGGAAGGCGGAGTTGTGGCTGAAAAGGTACGCAACCTGCCCAAGGGCCAGGGCCTGAACGCCAAGACCGGCGAATACGAGGACCTGCTGGCGGCCAAGATTGCCGACCCGGTGAAGGTGACTCGCTCTGCCCTGCAGAACGCTTCCTCTATCGCCGCGCTGTTCCTGACCACCGAAGCGGTGGTGGCGGACAAGCCCGAGCCTCCGGCTCCGGCTCCGGCTGCCGCAGACGACATGGGCGGCATGTACTAAGCCCAGAACCAGTCACCCTGCCGCTGCAGGCCTGAAAGTGTCCTGAAATCGCAGGTGGGGTGCACAACTGCATAGAAAAACTCTGGGTGTGAGGCTGCCCCGGCAGCCTCACACCCAGAGTTTTGTCAGTACAAGCCATCAGCGGCATAGCACAGAAATCGCTCAATTTGGCCAGAATTTATGAGATAAATCCTAATGTGGCCTGGGGGGTTTCCGAATGAATAGATTACGGATACAATATTGTCTGTAAGGATTCACAGGTTCACCCCTCGAAGCCAACAGTGGGGCCAAAAGCCCGGCTGGTAAAATGCTGGAACCGGGGGAGGGCAGGGAGGTAGGATACGATGAAGCGCCGGATGGTTACCGCAGTTGCTCTGGTACTGGGCTTGTCAGTGGCTCCTGCAGCTTATGCCTCTACCGTTCCCGATGAATCCGCCGGGGCGGGTGCCACGATGCAGTACGTCGCCCTGGATTCCATGAGTGTCGGACCCACTGTGGCTCCGGATACGAATTCTGAAACCGCCCAGGAAACCGCCGCAAAGGCGCAAGACAACGCCGATGGCTCTCTGTCTGCCCCCGCCGGCCCGCAGGTGATGAACCAGGTTCAAGATGCCAATGTCCCCAAGGCCATGGATATGCCGGCCAAGGGTGCGGTATCGCAGATCGACCCTAACGCGCACAATTCCTTTATGACGGCACCCATCACGTCTTCGATCCCCAGCGCCATCAGCTTTTTGCTGGTGCTGCTGCTGTGCCTGGGAGCTGGCGTAGGCGCCGCGGTGGTGATTTCCCTAATCACGGGGAAAAAAATCACCTTGGGCGTAGCCAATCGCTGATTGCCTACAGCACCGCGTTTACCCTCACTGTTTAAGCTCCCGCAAAGAGCGCGGTGCTGGTCTGTTCCGCCTGTGAATACGTCTGCGAAGCCGCATCCAGTTGGAGCCCGATTTGGCGCAGATTATCTTCGATGGTGGCTTGGGTGGCCCGCCACTGTGCCGCCAGTGAAGCAAAAGCACTGGAAGCCGAACCGACCCAGCTTTCCTGTAGCCCCGTCAGGTGTCCCATCATGGCTGCCACTTGGGAACTGATGGATTCCGCGCAGGCCCTGGTCTGTCCCGCCGCCACGGCGACGGCATCTGAATCAACTTGGTAACGCATGTTTTTGTCCTTTCACGTTGGTGGCCTTGCCACGGATACCGCAGTACCGGTGAAGGCAAAGCCTACTTGGTGCCAGGCCCCGGACGGGACCTACAACGGCAATCTAGGACAGCGCGCCGCCCCGCACCAGGCCAGGGCCGCTGGGGTGTGGATAACTGCCAAAACCGAAAACTACGCAAAATCTGTGGATAACTCCCGCGCCCCAGGCATCCACAAGGGGTTTACTCAGTCTTGAGTGGACATGGGTTTGAGGGGAGAAGACGGAGTTTTTGATGGCTTTCACTGCCATGGTGTCCATCAGGTTCTCTACTGACTCCAGGGTAGAACTGAGCATTGTAGAGGTATCGGCGGGGTCTTCGATATCCGCGTCGAGGTCAATACCCCGGTCTTCTTCGGGCTTCGCCTCGTCTTCGTTTTCGAGATCCTCGCCTGGGGTTTGAACTGAAACTTCCGGTGTGGCAGCATCCACGCTACCAGCCGCACCCACGCTACCGACCCCGGCGCCGTCCTCGACCCGGGCTGCAACCCCCACGGCGTCAGTCGCACCTGGCGCACCGCTTTGGATACCGGCCGCGTCACCATCGGTCGCGCCGCCCTCGAGGGGGACAGAAACCTCCGGCAAACTGCGGGTATCGGGCTTTTGCAGACGCTCTAACTCGGCGCGCAGGTTTTCGCGCGCGAGTTCCTCCCAAGCCGAAGCCGCGTGGGTCCAAAACAGCTGTCGCCGTGCCAAAAGCGCGGAAACCACCTGGCTGCGCGCCGAGACAAAATTCGGCGTCATCGTAGGCGGAGTATTCCCGGCGCAGCTGGCACATATAGTCCAGGTAGTCCTCGGGATCCGCAGCCAAAATCGACAAATCCGCGTCGGAAAGCACCTGCGCATCGATGTCGTCGGGATCCCCGCGATGCCCTTCCAGAGACTCGATCAGCCCCACGACGCGCTGCACCTGGGGCTGTGGCATCTCTAGAGAGGTCAAAACCCCTTGGGCTTTCAGGGCTCCGGCGTGAATATCCAAGCCGTCTTTGGCCTGGGCGACCGCCTGCGCCGAGACGTCGAAACGCACCCCGTGGAACCAAGCCGCCAGGCGCAAAGCATCGGGATTCCGGGCAGTTTGCGCCATGAAATCAATGTTTTCCAGCAGGGCCTTCAGGTGCTCGAGGTTGTGGAAAACCGTCCCGGCTCCATCCATGCTTGGGCCAGTTCCTGGGCCGCCGCGTCACAACTGGACGCGGGTGCCTGTGCCCCCAAATGGGTAGCGGCGCGGGTGAAAGCGGCAATCAGCCAGGCAGGTGCCACGTTCATCAATCTTCCTTTGTTTTACCTTGCGCGGATAGAGAGTCAAACATCCAGTATATAACCTAAGTGCGTTTCCAATCGAAGTCGCCGATTCACACCAACCGGGTCGGCGGCGGGGGAGGTGGAGGCGGCGGTACGCGCTTTGTGGGCGAGGCTGGCGTAGGTTTCGCGGTGGAAGTTGCGGCAGATGTAGAAGGTGTAGAAGGTGCGGTGGGGGTTTCCCCCTTCGAGGTCGGCGCCGAGGTATCGGTAAAAGTTCCTTTTGCGGCTGTGGACTCGGGATTCGTCGCGGTCTTGGTTTTTGGGCCGGGTAGATGCCGCCAGGGTCGATGCCGCAGGCTTGCTTTGGGTGGGTGTGGCCGTCGGGGTCACTGCGGTAGCGGGGGTTTTGCTCATCGGCTCTTCTAAGTGGGCATTGAGCCCGTTGCGTGCGGCTTGCGCGATGGCTTGGGCAACGGGGTTATTAGCCGCCGGGTCCTTTTGCGCCTCGGTGTGAGAGGCCTGGCAAGGTAGCTTGACACGCACGGTAGCCCCGCCTCCCGGAGTGGGCAGCATCGCCACGGTGCCGTTGTGGGCGTTGACGATGCCGGAAACAATAGCCAAACCCAAGCCGGTACCCCCGGTGGTGCGCACCCGGGACTGGTCGGAACGATAGAAGCGCTCGAAGACCTTGCGGGCATCCTCGGGACTTACCCCCGGACCGTGGTCCCGGACCTCGATAACGGCACAACGAGAGTAGGCCGGCATCCGCGAGGCCTCGGAAACGCGCAGGTTACGCCCGGTTTTGTCGGGCCACCTCCGGTACCCCACCGCAATCTCGACAGGGGTACCTTCGGGGGTGTGCTGGCGCACATTAGACAGCAGATTCGTAATCACCTGCGAGATCTTTTCCGCGTCCACCACCGCCGTGATCGGCGGAACATACAGCAGGGACTGGTCCTCGAGGCACAGCAGAGCCAAGGGACGATTCGGGTCCAGCACCGCCAAGTCGGACAGCGCATTGCGCGCCAAAGTGGTGATGTCGGTGCGTTCGAAAACCATGGGGCGGTGTTCGTCCAGGCGAGCCAGAGTCAACAAATCCTGGACCAGGTTCCCCATGCGCGTGGCCTCGGATTCGATTCGGGCCATTACTTCGGCCTGGCGTTCGGGGCCGACCCCACCCATGCGCGACAGTTCGGCGTAACCGCGAATCGCCGCCGTGGGGGTGCGCAGTTCGTGCGAGGCATCGGACACGAAGCGACGCAGCTTGCGTTCCGAAAGCTCCACCGCAGAGAAAGCCTGTTCCAGGTTCGAAAGCATGATGTTGAGCGACTTCGACAGCGAACCAACCTCGGTGGTGGGCGGCGAGGTTGGCACACGTTTACTCAGGTCGCCCGCCGCAATCTGTGAAGCCACGTTCTCTATTTGGTGCAGCGGGCGGAAATAGCGGCTGACCATAAAGTTCGTCAGCAGTGTGGCCACCAAAGCAATAATCAAGGTAGAGACAAAAACCGTGAAAGTCACGGCCTGGAGCATGTCGCGCTGTCCCGCCATCGACAAACCCACCGTCACGGCACCGGCCACTTTGCCTTTATTCGAAAGCATAATCGACAGCACCCGCCAGTTTTCCCCCGCGCGTTCGGAAGGCACCGTGGTGCCGGGCATCACCAGCGAAGTCGCGGCGTTAATTGCCGGAATATCGGAGTCCTTGGGGAGGTAGTTTTTGTCAGGCACCCCGGATTCTTCGCGGGTGGCGTCGGTGATGAACTCGCGGTCGTCCTGGTGCTGTTCGGGCAGATAGTGGACGTATATGTAGTAGTCATTAGGCAGGGTCTTGTACAGCGAGGTGTACTGGGTCAGGTTCGCAGCGTTGGGCCCCATGATGCGCGCCGCGGCCGAGAGCTGCTGGTCCATCTGGTTGGTCAGATAGGTACTGAGGGACAAAATTGTTACAGCACCGCCCAGCGCCAAAGCCGACAACATAAAGGCCGCGAATACGATAGTCAACCTGGTTGTCAGCGCCTGTGCGCGCCATCTGAGGGTGGGCCTGCTCAAGACTATTCCGGGGAGGTTCGTGGGTTGCCCGAGCTTTACTCGTTCGGGTCGCGCAGCAGGTAGCCCACCCCGCGACGGGTCTGAATCAGCGAGGGCGGCACTACGCCGTTCTCGTCGGGAGCGTCGAGCTTGCGGCGCAGATAGAAATGTAGGATTCCACGATGGCCGCGTCGCCTTCCCAGTCGTATTCCCAAACGTGGTCGAGGATCTGTGCTTTGGACACGACCCGGCCCTCGTTGACAATCAGGTAACGCAGCAGTTTGAACTCGGTGGGGGACAGCTCTATCAGGCGTCCGCCGCGGTGTACTTCATAGAGGTTGTCGTCCAGTTCCAGGTCAGCCACGCGCAACAGGGGTTGTTCGGTGCTGGAACGCTTGGTTCGACGTAGAATCGCGTTGATGCGCGCCACGACTTCTTCCAGGCCGAAAGGCTTGGTGACATAGTCATCGCCCCCGGCCTGCAGGCCTTCGACCTTGTCGCGTATATCGTCTTTGGCGGTGAGGAACAGGATAGGCATGTCCAGGCCCGAAGCGCGCAGTTTACGCGTCACTGTGAAACCGTCCATGTCGGGAAGCATGACGTCGAGGATGATCAGGTCGGGTTTCTCGGTGGTGGCCAGTCGCAGCGCCTTAGTGCCGTCCCCGGCGCTGAGCACGTCGTATCCCGCAAACCGTAGGGAAGACGCCAAAAGATCACGGATGTTAGGCTCGTCGTCAACGACCAGGAGGCGAGCTTCATTTACTGCAGGTTCCATAACCGTCCTCTATAGATTCTTGCTCTTTGCGTTCGGGCGAAATTATCGGCCAAAACCCAGAAACACTTAGGCCTATTCTAATGTGTCAGACCCGGTAACGTGACATCCCGAGAGCCTGATTTTCAGATTCTCAAGTTATTTTCGGATATTTTCCAGAAAAAATCCAGTGAGTTTCATGGTTTAAGATGGTGGCGTGCAAGATTTCACTCTGAAGGTCGGTGTGGTAGGTGCGGGTGCGGTGGGTCCGGTTCTGGGGGCGGCTTTTCTCCAGGCCGGTCACCATTTGGTGGGTATCACCGCCCGTTCCGAGGCCTCTCGGGAGCGCGTGGAGGCGATGCTGCCCCAGACTCCCGTATTGGATATAGAGGAGTTGCTTTCGCAAAGTGACTTGGTGCTGTTCTGTGTGCGCGACGGGGAACTGAGGCCTTGGTCGAGGACTGCGCTTTGGCCGCGTGGTTCCGGGCCGGTCAGCTGGTGGGACACACGGCAGGTTCCCTGGGTCTGGCGGTGTTGGAACCCGCCACCGCCCTGGGCGCGATTCCCCTCGCGCTGCATCCGGCTCAAACATTTTCGGGAACATCTTTGGATCTGGCTCGGTTGCGCGGTGTGCACTGGGCCGTGAGTGCTCCGGTGCCGCTGCTGGCGGTGGCTCAAGCCTTGGTTCTCGACTTGGAAGGGGTGCCGCATGTTTTAAGTGATGTGGCCCGTGGCCACTATCATGCCGCTTTGGCCCACGGTGCGAATCACCTGGTCACCGTGGTGACCCAGGCAATGCGCACCTTGAGCGCCGCAGGGGTTAACCAAGCGGCCGAGTTCTTGGAGCCCCTGTTGAAAACGGCTTTGGAACGCGCCCTGCAGGAGGGCGAAAAAGGTCTGAGCGGCCCGATTCTGCGCGCCGATACCCACACGATTCGCCGCCACCTCGCCGCCCTCGATAGGGGCGCCCTCGTGGCGGAACCCGATACCGAACCGGGGAAACCTCTAGACGACCTCGCCGATATCCCCGAAACCTACCGTGCCTGCGCGAGGGCCACCGCCAAACGCGCCTACGCGCGCCAGGCCCTCAGCGACGAGCAGTACCTGGAGCTGTTAGATAGCCTGGACTCGCGCTGAAATCCGTGTTTTGTTATGGTGGTTTGGAGAAAAGGAGACGATATGACCCCCAGTGAACCCCTGCCCAAAGACGAGCTTTTTGCCCCTGCCGGGGTGCAGTTCAAACCCATCGAAAAGTCCTATGCCACTGCGGTGCTCCTGTTGAATGCGATTTGGTGGGGCCTGGTGCTGATTGTGATTTTGCTGATTTGCTATTTCTCACAGCCCCCGGTTTGGATCTGGGCCTTGGCAGCGCTGCCGGTGCTGCTGTTTTTGTGGACGCTGTGGCTGGTGCCGCGCCAGCGTCGCGCCTGGGGATATGCAGAAGAACCCCAGAACCTCTATATTCGCCGCGGCATCATGTTCAAAAAGATGTGGGCGGTTCCCTACGGGCGCATGCAGTATGTGGACGTGGCGCAGGGCCCGATCGAGCGCGCCTTCGGTATCGCCAATGTGAGTTTGAAGACGGCCTCTCAAGACACCAAGGCCAAGATTCCGGGGTTAAACAAGGCCGAGGCCGACCGCATCCGCAAACTCCTGACCGAGCGCGGTGAAGCGCAGCGAGCGGGGTTGTAAAGATGAGTACAGATTCTGTACCAAACGTTCTACAGGGGGAAGAGCCCGCCATTCAGTGGCGCAAGGTGCATCCGCTGACGCCGTTGACCCAGACCTGGGGTGCTTTTGTGGCGGTGGTGGCTTTCATTATCTATCAACTCGATAATTTCGGGGATATCAAAGGCCTGTCGCAGATGGTGAATTACACCGGCTGGGGCATGGTGCTGTTGATCGGAACCGCAGTCCTGCTGGCTTTGTTGCTGGTGCTGGCGCTGTTTGCGTGGCTGTCGTGGAGGTTCACCCAATATGCCGTAACCGATGAATCCGTGCTGTTCCGCAAGGGCGTGATCTTTAAGACCGAACGTCACATGCGCCTCAATCGCGTCCAAGCCGTGGATGTTATCGCACCCCTGGTGCCGCGTCTCTTTGGCCTGGCCAAGCTGCATATTGATTCTGCCGGAGACGGAGATTCCAAGATTGACATAGCCTATCTGAGCGCTGCCCAATGCCAGGATTTGCGCAGCGAAGTGCTGGCTAAAGCGGCTGGGCTCAAGCGACAAGAAAGTGTATCGACCGGTACAATCGCGGCCGGTGACAGCATTGCGGCCGCCGGTTCCCTGGCCGAGGGCGGCTCCCGGTCCGAGGACCCCGCGACGGGTGCGGGTGAGAAGGCGCGGGGTGCCGGGGCGGTAAAGGGCTTTGTTTCCGGTATCGGTAGGGCCGGTGCGGTTGGGGATTTGCCGGTTGGTTTCGGGCAAGCCCCGGAAGTACAGCTCTATAAGATCCCCACGACGATGTTGATCGAGTCCCTGTTACGTTCCATATCCAATTGGGTGATGCTGGCGATCATTCCCATCGTGATTGTAGGAACCTTGATGCCGGCAATCCTGATGGTGATACAGGGCGAAGTCACCAGCTTCTGGGCCGGAATCTGGGCCGTACCGCAGACTTTGATTGTGGCGGGCGGTTCGATATTTGGTCTTGGAGCGGGGATTTTTGCCCAGATTAACCGCGTGTGGGACTTTACCGCCGCGATTTCTCCCGACGGGATACGACTGCGCCACGGATTGACTACGCACGATTCCCAGACCATTCCTCCAGGCCGGGTTCACGCCGTGGTGCTGCGCCAACCGTTCCTGTGGCGCAAAAAGGACTGGTGGAAAGTAGAGATGACTTTGGCTGGTTACCAGGGCGCCAGCGGCGATTCAGGGGGGAAATACCCAATCCAATATTTTGTTACCGGTGGGGACTCGCCAACAGGCTCTCCATGCACTGTGGATGATGGAACGCGACCTGGGTGCGGTTACCGATGCCCACGGGAAAGAAATTGGAACGGCTGGTACAGAACTTCTGGATACTCTGATGTATGGTTCCGGTCCGGCTGAGGGTCTCTTCCCCGCTTCGCCGCGTTCCAAGTGGTTGGATTGGATTACTTGGAAGCGCAACGCTGCGGTTCTGACTTCAACCATGGTGATGATTCGCAGTGGTCGCATCACGCGCAGTGTGTCTTTCGTGCCTCACGCCCGGGTTCAGTCCGTGGCGGTGATGCAAGGCCCGCTGCAACGCAAACTCGATATGGCCAGTGTGCACCTGCATCTGGTGCCGGGTTTGGTACCCACCTCTATCGATCACCAGGAACCGGCCACAGCCTTGCAGCTGTGGAAACTGCAGGTTTCGCGTTCAGACATAGCTCGCGATAAAGAAGGCCCCGAGGAATGGATGCGTCGCGTTACCTCCGAGATGGTGGATTCTGTATCAGACGGTACAGAATCCACCGCAAGTGCAATAAATTCTGTGACGAATGGTACAGAAAATTAGTTGCCGGGAAATCCCAGTCAGAGTAAAACAGAGCCGGGAATCACCCCGGCTGTTATCGATGAGTGAGAAGTCATGGAAATACTGAATACCCGCCCTGAACTGGAATCCTGGAGGAACTCACTGTCGGGCTCCCTGGGACTGGTGATGACGATGGGTGCGCTGCACGAAGGACATTTGGACCTGGTACGTGCGCTCAAGGAAAAAACCGCACACGTCCTCGTCACGGTTTTCGTAAACCCCACCCAGTTCGCGCCTGGTGAGGACTACGAAGCCTATCCTCGCGACTTGGAGGCAGACGCTGCGAAACTGCGAGAAGTCGGGGCCGATGCGCTTTTTGCCCCCACGCCGCAGGTGATGTATCCCGAAGGCGAAGCCGGGGTGCGCATCGATCCGGGCCCCGCGGGGCGTATCTTAGAGGGGAAACCCGTCCCACGCACTTTGCTGGAGTACTGCAGGTGGTGGGAAAGATGTTCCACCTCACGCGTCCAGACGTAGCTGCCTTCGGCAAGAAAGACGCCCAGCAACTGGCGATAATTCGACAGATGGTGCGCGACTTGGACTTTCCCTTGCAGATTTTGCCGGTGGAAATCCGACGCGAGGCGGATGGATTGGCCATGTCTTCCCGCAACCGCTACCTCAGCCCCGAACAGCGCCACACCGCCCTCGAACTGTCCGCGGCCCTAAAGTGGGGACGCGACCAAGCGCGGGAGGGGGAACCTCGATGCGGGAAACCTGGTGGCGGCCGTCACCGAAAAACTGGACCAACCGGGAATCGAGATTGACTATGTGGCGCTGGTGAATCCCCTGGGCTACGAACCGGTTACCGATCCCACTTTCTACGGGCCAGCCATCCTGGCTCTGGCCGCGAAAATCGGGACCACCAGACTGATTGATAATATGGATGTGTTGATTCAGTACAACTTAGGGAAGGGTGAAACATGCGGATGCGAACTATGATGAGCGGGAAAATCCACCGCGCCACCATTACCGATGCCAATATCAACTATGTCGGATCCATCACCATCGACCAAGAATTGCTGGAGCGAGCCGATATATTGCCCGGCGAGCGCGTAGACGTGGTGGATGTGAATAACGGAGAGCGTCTGTCTACCTATACCATCGCCGGGGAACGCCACAGCGGCACCATTCAGATGAACGGCGCGGCGGCCCGGTTGGTGCACCCGGGGGATTTGGTGATTATCATTGCCTACGCCACGGTAGATGACCAAGAAGCGCGTACTTTGCAGCCCCACATTGTGCACGTGGACGCCCAAAACCAACCCCTGGAGTAATTACTGGGCCTATAGATCCCGGCTGCTTTGGAATTTGGGCCCAGGCTCAATCCAAGTTCAAGAAGAGCTGCTCGAGGTGCTTGATGTTTTCCTGCTTTTCGTCTTCGGTGGCGGCGGCAGTTCCCTGCAAGCTGGAAACCATCAGGGCGAAAGAAGCCCGGTCCAACAGGCGGGAACATTCGTTTAGCTTCGCGATCAGTTCCCCGGAATCGGTTTGGGGGTTGAGCATCTGGGAAATATCACGGAAGGCCGCTTTGAAGGCGTCCAGGCGTGCGTTGACTGTGGCGATGTCATTTTCGTCCAACAACATGTAATCCCCCTCGAGCGTCGTTTCCTTCCCTATCCTAGCGAAGCGGTAGGGGGCTTAGCCAATAGACGAAAGTTTTATTGGCGCGGGGATGGTTTAGACTGGAGAGGTGAGTGAAGCTGCGAAGAATGAAAACCTTGACTTGGAAGACCGGGCGGATGACGCCCCCGAGCAAATCCGGGTGCGCGCCGAAAAACGCGAACGTCTGTTGGCGGGTGGGGCGAATCCCTATCCGGTAAAGGTGGGGATAACCCACACTTTGGCGCAGTTGCGGGCTGCCTATCCCGATTTGGCCGCCGGAGAAGAGACCTCGGACGAGGTCGGCGTGGCCGGTCGCGTGATGTTGGTGCGTACCGGGGGGAAACTGTGTTTCGCTACTCTCCAAGAAGGTGACGGGACCCGGTTGCAGGTGATGTTGTCCCTGGCCGAGGTCGGGGAAGCGGCCCTGGCGGCCTTCAAAACCGATGTGGATCTGGGGGGACCACCTCTATGTACACGGCCGTGTCATCAGTTCCAAGCGCGGAGAACTTTCGGTTTTGGCGGATTCTTGGGCTTTGACCTGCAAGGCGCTGCGACCCCTGCCCAAGAGCTATGTGAATCAAGCTGGCGAAGAAGTTACCTTGAGTGAAGACATGCGGGTGCGGCGGCGCGATTTGGATATGATTATGCGTCCCGCGGCGCGCGACATGGTGCGCAACCGCGCCAAAGTGGTAAAGACTCTGCGTAACTTCATGGATTCGCGCGGGTTCCTGGAAGCGGAAACTCCCATGTTGCAGGTGCTGCACGGTGGGGCGGCGGCTCGTCCCTTCGAGACGCATATGAATGCCTACGATATGCCGCTTTACCTTCGCATCGCTCCGGAGCTTTTCCTCAAGCGCTGCTTGGTGGGAGGTATCGACCGGGTTTTTGAGATTAACCGAAACTTCCGTAACGAAGGGGCGGATTCCTCGCACTCCCCAGAGTTCACCATGATGGAGGCCTACCAGGCCTACAGTGACTACCACGGCATCGCCGAGCTGACCCGCAGCGCAATCCAGACCTGTGCTCGAGAAGTCTATGGATCTGAAGTGGTGACTTTGGCCGATGGCACCCAGTTCGACCTGGGCGGGGAATGGCGCTGGATGGACCTCTATGCTTCTCTGTCCCAAGCCTTGGGAGAAGAAATCACGGTGCAGACCCCGCGCGAAAAACTGCTGTCCCTGGCCGAGGCCCGCGAAATCGAGCTGGCTCCCTACTATGTCAACGGCAAGATCGTCGAGGTGATGTGGGAAGAGCTGGTGGGTGACCATATCTGGGAGCCGACTTTCGTTTGTGACTTCCCCGAAGACACCTCTCCACTGGTGAAGTCCCACCCCGAAAAACCCGGGCAGGTGCAAAAGTGGGACCTGATTATCCGCGGCTTCGAAGTGGCTACGGGGTATTCCGAGCTCAACGACCCGGTGGTGCAGCGCCAGCGTTTCGAGGCCCAGTCCCTGGAAGCCGCGGGCGGGGATCCCGAGGCCATGCAGCTAGACGAAGACTTCCTGACTGTGATGGAACAGGGTATGCCTCCCGCCGGCGGTATGGGGATGGGCCTGGACCGTCTGCTGATGACTTTGACCGGTTTGGGGATTCGTGAAACCATCACCTTCCCGCTGGTAAAACCAGTGTGATGCCCAAGGGAAGATTCGCCCCCAGCCCTTCGGGAGTGATGCACTTCGGGAATCTGCGCACCGCCGTGGCGGCGTGGCTGTTAGCGAAGCAGGCAGACGGCGAGTTTACGCTGCGCATCGAAGACATCGACACGGGCCGTTCGCGTCCCCAGTACGCCGCCGCGGCGATAGAGGACCTCGCCGCCCTGGGTATTGTATCGGACGGTACAATCTTGTATCAGTCCCAGCGCCACGGGTGTTACGAGGCCGCTTTGGAACGGCTGGTACAAAAGGGCCTGGTCTATGAATGCTATTGTTCCCGGGCCGATATCGCCCAGGCGGCCAGTGCGCCACACGGTAAACCCGGAATCTATCCCGGTCTGTGTAGAGACTTGGACGAGGCCACCAGGCAGCGTCGCCGCGAGGAACTGCAGGAGACCGGAAGACAACCGGCTCTGCGCTTGCGCGCCCCGGAAAATACTGAATTTACGGTGCGAGACGGTATCTTGGGATCATTGACCGGAATGCTGCATGACTTTGTGCTGCGTCGCAGCGACGGTGATTGGGCCTATCAGCTGGTGGTGGTGGTCGATGACCTGGAACAGGGCATCGACCAGGTGGTTCGCGGGGCGGACTTGGCTTCCAGTGCCCCAGTGCAAGCTTGGCTCACCGAGGTTTTTGGAGGCCAGGCCCCGCAGTATTTCCATGTACCCCTGGTGATGAATTCGCACGGACAGCGCCTGGCCAAACGCGATAAATCCGTGACTCGGGCTGAACTTCACGCCTTGGGCTGGAGCGATACCGAGATTCTTTTCCAGATTTTGAAAAGCCTGGGCTGGGAGGAAGACCTCGACACTACCCCCGTCACGGCCTCGAACCGCGACATTCTGTACCGGGCGTTACAAAGTTGGTCTTTAGAGAAACTACCGCGCGAACCCGTGATTTTTCGACCACCTACCCGGGGCTAGAGAGGCTGGCCCGGATTCGGCAAAACCCCGCCATCCGGCCTACCGCCCCCTCCTAGCGTCCAAAGCGTGGCAACCACCGCCCGATGCGCCACGGCAGATGCCGACGCGTGGGATTCCATTCGCGGCTCCACACCCCGTCGTATTCAGCCACCGGAATCTCGGCCGGATAGGCCGGCAGCGCGGCGCCAACCAGAACATGGCGAATATCTACCTGCCCCGCCACCGCCTGGGCGATGGCTTGTAACAGCGGCAACTGTTCCATCAAGTGCGGGACGCGCTGCTTGACCAGGTTCAAAGCCAGGGGAGTAGTGGGCACCCCTTCTACTGTGTGCCCCGCGGCGCGCATCTCGGCTTCGGCTTCGGTGGGGGATTGGCCGCGTCCCAGGCGCATGCCAAAGAACTTGTTGCGCCCCGAAATCCCCGTGACTTCCAAGTCGCCCACCCCGGCCAGGCCGATCGCGGTTTCTTTGCGTCCCCCCAGAGCCTCGCACACCAAAGACATCTCGGACACGGCTTGGGCGAAAACCGCGGCGCGCAGATTCGACTGCGGCGCCCCGGTAGCTTCTTGGATTCCCTCGGTGACACCCAGGGCGATGGCGTAGACATTTTTTAGCGGGGACAAGACCTCCAGCCCCACCACGTCGTCGGTGGGGAAGGCTCTATAGTAGTCGGTGCGCACCGCGCGGGCATAGTGCACCGCCGCCCCCAGGTCGCCGCAGGCAAAAACCGTGGCGGTAGGTTCGGCCAGGGCGCATTGACGCGCAATCACCGGCCCCCCGATAGATACCAGCGGCGGCAGTTTCGCCCCCGAACGATCCGCGATGGCAGCCATGGCCTCTGCCAGCAGTTGCACCTGTCCTCCAGGTTCGGCCACGAAACCCTTGGTGGTCAGCCACAGCGCACGTACCCGGTCAAAGTAAGGCGAAAGTCGTTCGGTGATGGCGGGCAGCCCCACCGAAGCCACGCAGATGGCCAGGACCTCGGAACCGCGCAAGGCCGCTTCGAGTTGCCGGTAGCGATAGCGCTTTACCCCACCGGCCAGCGGCGCCTTCGTTGCGGGGTGCGGCAGCCCTGCCGCGTAGGCACCCATCACAGCCTCGTCGTATTCGGTGCCCCACAGAGACACGTCCCAACCGTTGTCGATCAGCGGGCGACACAGGGCCGAACCCATCGCAGAAGCGCCGATCACCGTAATACCTGCCATAGGCTAACTCTAGCCTAAAGATTCAGATGAAGATGATTTGCGCCCCTTCGCACAGCTCGATGAAGTCCGAGGCATCGATGATGGCGCGCACGGATTTATGCAGCATCTTCGGGGTGATCTGCATCATGTCGGCCGTCATCTTGCAGGCCCACATATGGGCCCCGAGCTGGGCGACTTGTTCCAGCAGGTCGCGCACCGGGGGGATATCTATCTTGGCGCATTCGCGGTGAAAGTAGCTGGTGGAAAAGGCCGTCATCCCCGGCAACACCCCCAGGGCCGGGGGAATATGCATGGTTCCCCATCCCGGTCGCAGCTTTTCCAGGGCCGGCATATGCATGGCGGTATTGGCTTGCATCGTGAACTTCAACTTGTCCATAGTGCGTTTATCTACGATGTCTAAGCCCCAGAAAGTGAAGAATATATCTACGTGGATTCCCCGCCGAGAGCGCGGCATTGGCCATAATCAAAGCGGGATAAGCCATATCCAAGTTCCCTTTGGAACAGATAAAAGCCATCTTGCGGTCTACGTAGGTTACGTCGGCTTCCGCTGGGGGTTCCGCGGTGGTTTGGGGTTTCATGTGGTTTTCCTTTCTTTAGTTGTTTCGGGGGCCCGCTTCAGACGCATCCCACCGGTTTGGGTGCCCCGGCGATGTAGGCGAGTTTCTTGGCTGGTTTGTTTCCGAAAGCGGCGAAAATCGACTTCACGTCGAAACCACCGACCTTTGCGATTCGCCCCAGAGTAGGGGAAACACCGCGTTTCTCGAAGTCTGCGCGCACAAACTCGATTACTTTCCAAGCGCCCTCGTCCAGCGCCAGCCCCAAGGCCTCAGCCAGAGCTCGTCCCACTTCGGGACTCCACTGTTCGGGATTGGTCAAGTAGCCTTCCTCACTCACCTCCAAACGCACCCCCGCCGCCTCGCTCAACACCGGGATGACGTCCTTGACCTGGGACGAAAACCTACCTACGCCACTACCAACGCTTTCCTCGATCCGGGAAGGAGGCGTCGAACGCAACCGCACCTTAGGCAGCACCACTTCGGGATGCGGCTCCACCCGGGCAGAGACCTGGGGCCGTGGCGTCACGCCGTCTTCCTCGAAACCCCAACGCCTAAACTCTTTCCCTGCAAGCGGCATGTCGCGCGGGAAAGGCAGGGGACGGCCTCGTACCAGGAAATGCCAATAGAGGAAATAAAACGCCAGCTTGCTCAAGTGATTCATCCGCGACTCGCCCAGCAGGCGTAGCGGACCGATTCCTGGAAGCGGGAAGCGCCCGGTAAAGGGCTGGACCTGGTAGTTGAAATCCAGCAGCATCGCTTTGCCGTAACCGGATTCGATGAAGCAGTTGGCGTGGCCGTCGAAAGAGTGGGTCATGGCTTGGCCGCGCAAGAACTGCAAAAAGTTCTCCACGAAGGATTCGCTCTGGAAGTGCGCCACCGAACCGGCCTTGGAAGTGGGGACATTAGAGGCGTCGCCCAGGACGAAAATATCGGGGTGTTCCAGGGATTGCAAGGTGTGGGGATCGACGGGGATAAAGCCCATTTCGTCTCCCAGACCGGAGTCAATTACGTATTGCTGGCCCATCATCGGGGGGAACTGTAACCAGCAGGTCAAAGGGGATTTCGCGCCCGTCGTATCCCACCAGCAGCTTTGCGTCGGCATCGATGCGCTCTACGTTAAAGTCGGTTTCAACCTCTATACCGCGTTTACGCAGCATATCGCCCAGTTCCTGTTTCGCCACCGGCTTGGTGAAGGCGCCGTCCAGGGGGGTGACGAAGGTGATGTCGACATCGAAGCGGCGCCGGCGGCGGAAAAAGAACCAGTCGGCCAGGAAGGTGAATTCCAGCGGGGCGACGGGGCACTTGATGGGAACTTCCGAGGTGTGCACCACCAGTTTGCCGCCTGGAAAATCCCGCAGCGCGCGGTGCAGTTTCGTGGCACCAGAGAGGGTATAGAAGTCGAAAACGCTGCGCCGCCACACGCGCGGGTCGCTCATGCCGGGGACTTGGTCGGGGCGGATGGTGCAGCCCGTGGTGATGATCAGATAGTCGTACTGCAGCTTTTGGGTTGCCAGTTCAACGGTTTTCGTTTCCGGGTCGACGCGTAGAATCGTGTCCGGCACGAATTGTACTCCCGCGGGCAGAAAGCGCGAGCGGGGTTTCACCACGCTGCGGGGACGATACATCCCGAAAGGTACAAAGAGGTATCCGGGTTGATAGTGGTGGAGATTGTTGCGGTCCACCACGGTGATCTGGTATTCCTTTGTGGGCAGTTCGCGGCTGAGCCGGTTAGCGAGGATGGAACCGGCAGTTCCGCCGCCCAAGATGATAATCTGGCGCATCTCAAAGACTCCTTCGTCTGGTGGGTTTCGGGCTATCGCCCACGACCATTCTATATTACATAGCATGTAAAAGTAGCAGGATTATGGTGACACTTATGTTAAAGTTTCCGCTGCGTTTTTCTGGTTCGGGGCCGGGGCGAGGTACGGTGTCGGGGTCGGGGCGAGGTACGGTGTCGGGGGTCGGGGCGAGGTGTGGGTAAACTTACTTTATGTCGTATTCAAATGCACGAGGTCCGCATCTGGGGTTGTGGGATAGCTTTCTGCTGTCCTTGGGGCGGGGGCCTGTCTTGGGTTTCGCGAGTCACCGGCAGAGGCAGCGGCGGAATGATCGGTGGACGCGTGGTTCTGCGCCTCAATCGCGAATTTCTGACGAAGCTGGCCGCCGGCAAGCGCATCGCGGTGGTGACGGGAACTAACGGGAAAACCACTACCACCAGGATGCTCAGCGAGGCCATCCAAGCCACGGGTGTCCAAGTCGCTTCCAATCGCGGGGGAGACAATATGACTCCGGGGATCACCGCGGCACTGATGTCTCAGCCCGATGCGCCTTTCGCCGTGCTGGAAGTTGATGAAATGCACCTGGCCGAAGTGTGCAAGATGGTGCGGCCCGAGGTGATTGTTTTGTTGAATCTCTCCAGGGACCAACTGGATCGGGTCGGGGAAATCGCCACCATCGAGAAACGTGTCCGCCAGGCAGTGATTGAAAACCCCAAGACCAAATTGGTGGTGAACATAGATGATCCGCTGATGACTTCCGCGGCTTTGTCCTCCGATCGAGCCATTTGGGTGGCGGCCGGGAAAGGTTGGACGAAAGACTCCCTCACGGCCCCACGTTCAAGAGGCGCCATTATCTATGGCCACAATCGCGGCGATGAGCCGGCCCTCGCCTCGGGGGGAGACACGCTGGTGCAGTGGTACGAGGTATCGCTCACTACCCTGTTTTCCGGCAAGGAAGAGGCCCAGAAATATTCGGGATCGGGATTTTCCCGTCCCGTACCGGTCTGGACCTGGCAGGGAACTGACTTCCAGGTAGGTGGTGAGATGGTGGTGCAGCACCATCCCAAGGATGAAAAATACAAACTCGCGGTGAATTTGCCGGGCCGGGCGAACCGTTCTAATGCCCTGCAGGCCTTTGTCGCGGCCCTGGAGCTGTCAGTTGAACCCAGCCAGGCCGCTCGCGGAATTGCCCAGGTCAGTGAAGTGGTCGGGCGCTATGCTCACCTCGAGATAGCTGGCCGTCAGATTCGTATGTTGCTGGCAAAGAACCCCGCGGGGTGGATGGAGAGCATGTCGATGCTGGACCCCGAGGCGCAGTTGATTGTCGGAGTGAACGGACAGCGTGCTGACGGCATGGACCTGAGCTGGTTGTGGGACGTAAATTTCGAGGCCTTGCAGGGGAAAACCGTGGTGGCCACCGGCCAGCGCGGCGCAGACCTGCAAGTGCGACTCAACTATGCCGGTATCCAGACCCGCTGGGCCGAAAACGTGGCTCAGGCCGTAGAAGAAGTCGCGCCGGGAAAGGTGGATATGTTGCTCAACTACACTTGTTTCCGTGATGTCCGCAATGACTTCATCGCGAAGGGATATATGCAATGAGTCCAAAAATTTCCACTGAATCCACCTTGCGGATCGGGGTGTTGATGCCCGAGGTCTTGGGCACTTATGGGGACGGCGGCAATGCCGTGGTGCTGGCACACCGGGCGGAGCTGCGCGGGGTACCTACCCAGATTATTCACGTAGGAATAACCGAGGCCATCCCCGCCGACCTCGACATCTACACTTTGGGAGGGGGCGAGGACATCGCCCAGACCATCGCCAGTCGTCACCTCCACGGCGACCGCGGATTGTCTCGCGCCATCGAAGCGGGTGCCCCGGTGCTGGCAATCTGCGCGGCTCTGCAAGTGTTGGGAAGCTGGTACACCGATGCTCAAGGCAACCAGGTATCCGGGGCGGATTTGCTCGACGTGGTGACCCTGCCCCAAGGCGCACGCGCCATCGGGGAGCTGGTGACCCGGCCCGCGAATCTGGGGCCCCTGTCGGATTCGGGGCTGACCCAGCTGCTGACCGGTTTTGAGAATCACGGCGGAGCTACCCTGTTGGGCGCGGAGGCACAGCCCTTCGGCCTGGTGCTGAGCGGCACCGGCAACGGTCTTCCCGGTGTCCCCCCGGCACAGCTGGAAGGAGCCGCCGAGGAAACCGGAGTCAGCAAACAGGTATTCTCCAAGGAGATTCCCCAGGGTTATCGAGCCCGCCAACAGGGGAAAGCCATTGAAGGTGCGGTGCAGGGATCGGTGATCGCCACCTATATGCACGGCCCGGTTTTGGCCAGAAACCCGCAGTTGGCCGACTATCTCTTGTCTCGAGTTCTGGGGGAGCTGGAACCGCTGGAACCAGAAATCGCGGGAAGCGATAAGCTGCGCTCCCAGCGGATTCGCGCCGCGGGCGTGAGTGAATAGACCGCAGTTGAAGCCAGGGCCCGGCAAGGCCGATAAACGGCCTGCAGCGGTGCTCTACAGGAAACTATTGGGCGAATAATCATTGAGGGGAATCACGCGGATTCGCGGCAGCGGCTCGTTGAAAGCCTTGATTTCGCGTTCCAGGTCCAAGACCTGCAGCCCTAGCTCTTCCAGGCCGCGCAGTTCCCCACTGAGGAATTCCTCGAAACCCACCACGGCGACATTGCGTCCCTTTTTCAGCAAGGCCCGCAGTTGGGGCTCGAAATCACCGTCTTGGCTGACCAGCACCACGTTGCCGCTGTCTTGAGTCAGGATGGTCTCTAAGGTGCGCTGAATCCCCACGTCGACAACTTTTTCTTCGGGGTTATCCGAGCACAACGGAATGGGTTGGTAGTTCATCGCCAGCAGCGCCTGCACAAAAGTCATCGGCATGTGGTCCGAGGCGTTCAAAAAGAAAAGCCCGCGAGTGTGCCCCTCGTAGTTTTCTTCCACATAGGAACGCACCCGATCCCAGCGAGGTCTCTCGTCAGGTTCGGGACGGCGTCCCAGCACGCTCAGTCCCAGGGTGGCGTCGATGTTCTCGCCATCAACTAAAAGATAGGTGGTCTCTTCGGCAGAAGTTTGCAGTTTCATATGCGGATTATTTCTTTATAACAGACGATTATTACTGGGTATATACTTTCAGTTTTCGCCCGTATTAAGCAACTTTGCGGCGGGGCTTGATCTGCTGCCCCGCCGCAAAATCGGCTCAGAAGTGCAGTTTTACCCCTTCGCGGGGAAAGCTGGGGGAATCTGGGAATCCAGCTGCACCAACAGTTCCGCACTGGAATTGATGATCTGGATGGCGGCAGGTAGGTCGGTCCGGGCCTTTTCCTGGGCCCTGCCCTGCATCTTGTCGCAATTCGAGAGCTGTTCTTGAAGCTGTGGGTCGGTGAACTTGCGTCGCAACCTCAGGTTCAAACGCTCCACGAGCAACAACCGAGAAACGTGATTGAGTCGAGTCTGGAACTGGTGCGTCAATACCACCGGATCGACCTCCCCGCCGGCCGCGCGTTCAATCTCGGTCTGTGCACTGTACAGCTTGGTCAAAGCTACCAGTGGGTTACCGTGTCCCTGCATGGTTTCCTCGGCGTTAGCCAAGACGCGCTCTACCATGGCGACTTGTGGGCCCGAAGTTTGGGGCGGTAGCTGGGAAACCTCCTCGCGCAGTACCTGCTGCAAATAGGCAATCTCTTGGCGGCTCAGCTCCAGGAACTCGTGCATCTGCGAGATACCTTGGCTGATCTGAGTGGACTGCACCATGGCGCGCTCGGCCCCGCGCAGATACTTCAAAGCCTGGTCGTTTTCGCCGTTCTTGGCGTGTTCCTGGCCCGCCACAATGGCGCGATAGGCAGCCTGCATCAAAATCTTGGCGTGATTCAGATTCGCCTTGATGTGTTCCAGCTGTTCGCCGGCATACATCTGATACAGATTCGCCGCGACCTGGTTGGACTCACCCAACTCGCGTCGCGCCTGGTTCCACGCCTTAGTCAGGCGGTTCAGCGAAGTCATTACCTGAGCCGGGTCGTGACGCAACTTGGCTGCATTCACCATCTCTACCGTCAGGTTCCGCTTTGCCTGTTGCGCGGCGGTAACAATGTAGTCGGCTTGCTGGTGCAAAGTGCCAGTCTCGTTGTCGATGAGATTTGCCAAGCTGCGATAGGCGTGACGCGCTGCTTCGAGCTGGTCGCGGAACTGTTGCGCCGCCTCTGTTCCCAAAGCGGTTTCGGTAGCCACCACATCTTCTTCGGCGTTAAAGATGACCCCACCCAACTCGTGCAGTGCCGCCACGCAACGTTCATAGTCGGCCTCGTCCAAAGCGGGCATCGCCGCATCCGCAACTGCTTCGTCCTCGACCCGGTCCCTAACCGGTGTCGCATACGCAACCGCTTGGTACTCGACGGGGGAATCCACTTCCGTCACCACCGTCGAGGCCGGGATAAAGGGTTCGGGGTTTTGGGGTTCGAGGTTTTGGGGTTCGAGGTCCGCCGTGTAGGTATCGTGCACCGCCTCGGTTTCGGATCCGGCCAAGGTTCCCTCGGGCAGAGCAGGGCCGGGTTCCTTTTCCACGACTTGATCCTGGGCGTCCAGAGCATCGAAGTCAACCTCTTCATCGGCGCGGCTCGGGCCAGAAGCGCGGCGATAAAGTGCCACAGCCAAAGCAACGGCGGCAATCATGGCTCCCAGCAGAATCACGAAGAACCAGCGGCTGGTCGAACCGGAAGAGGAATCAGAATCCGGGGAAGCCTGGGCGGAAAGAGAGCCGCTGAGGTTCTGGAGTAGACCTTCGATAAAAGAAGAGGAAACCGCGGCGAAGTCCTCGGAAGAGAGCTGCGGGGCGATTAGCGAAGTGGCCAAATCAGAGACCGTGCTGGTGGCGATGCGCGAGCCCTGGGTGGAGGCCGCGTAATACTGCTTGTCTTGCACGGCGATGGCCAAGATATAGGAGTCACCGGGCAGATCGCTGAGTTGCAGTGTGCGGGAGGTCCATTCCGAAGGGGCGTAGCCAGAGAAAGAGTCCACTAAAGCTATGTAGACATCCAGGGATTTATCTCGGGCGCCTTGGATGGCGGCCTCGACTCGGTAGATGTCTTGGCCCAGCAGATTCTGTGGGTCGTAGATGTGGCGGTCGCTCATAGAGATGGGAGCTTCGGCTGGGGCCGGGGTGACTGGGGCCGGGGCAGAAACGGTGGAAATAGAGCTGTTTTCAACCCACATGGCTTGGGAGTAGGCCGGGGGAGTCATCCCCGTGAGGAAGAGTGCCAGGCTAGCGACGGCGATTCTAGATACCACTTTTATGCTGCTTTCTCGGTTCAGGGGCCGTTAAGTCAGATGACTTTATCTTAGCAGTGACAGACAGGTACACTGTTATAGTTATTATCTTTAGAAAGTCAAAGCCCGAATCGGGGGTTTTTGAAGAGTGAGGAAAAGCTGTGCCCAGCGGGAAAGTTAAATGGTACGACGCCGTGAAAGGTTTCGGATTCATCGCCGGAGATGAGGGAGAAGTCTTCCTCCACGCCTCGGCGCTGCCCGAAGGAGTTGTCGACCTCAAGCCAGGCACCAAGATCGAGTACTCGGTAGTTGATGGGAAACGCGGCCCGCAAGCCATGACGGTATCAATCGTCGAGAAGCTGCCTTCGGTGGCCCGGTCCCAGCGGAAAAGGGCCGAAGAGATGGTGCCGATTGTCGAGGACCTGATTCGGATTCTCGACAGTGCCTCGGGTTCCCTGCGCAAGGGACGCTACCCCGATAACGGCAAACAAATCGCTAAGATGCTTAAGGTTGTGGCGCAGTCCTTTGAAGCGTAACTTGGCCTTGGAAAGGAAAACTCATGGTCCGCAGGACTTCCCCCGCCCCGGTCAAGGAACCGGGCAGCGTAGATGGGATTCTGGCCAAACAAGTTGATTTCGCCCGCGCCGCCTTGGCTGGGATGGCGAAACCCGAAGAAATCGGCGAACACCTGCAGGTATCTGCCGAAGGGGAACGAGTTGTTACCCACTATTTCGAGTCGCGCAAAGCCGGTTATAAAGGCTGGGTGTGGGCGGTGACGCTGGCGCGGGTGCCGCATGCTCGCACCGGGACGGTTTCGGAAACTGATCTGTTGCCCGGAGAAGGCGCCCTGCTGGCGCCGGCGTGGGTGCCGTGGGCGCAACGCCTGCAGCCCGGAGACCTGAGCCGAAAAGACAACACCCCCTACGATGACGATGACCCGAATCTGCAACCCGGTTATCAGGCCACCGGAGAAGACGCGGACCAGTTAGCGCTGTGGGAACTGGGTCTGGGGCGCAAACGAGTCTTGAGCCTGGAAGGGCGCAACGCCGCGGTAAAGCGCTGGCTCAGAGACCAGCACTCCCGCACCGAACTGGACCGCCACGGCAACCCTCCTCTAAATCCCTGCTCTACTTGTGGCTACATGTGGAAGGTTGATGGTTCGCTGCGGCTCGAGTTCGGCCTGTGCACTAATGCCTGGTCCCCGGACGACGGCCACGTCGTGGCGATGGGACACACCTGCGGCGCGCATTCCGAAACCGATGCGGACATCACTCCTACTTCTATGCCGGTGGGTGAGTCTTATCTGGATGATCAGTCTTTGAAGGTGTTGGACTCCTTAGAAGACGATGCGAAAGAGTCTGAATAAAGGCTTAGCGCCGGCTTTGCGTTTCCCGTAGAGGAAAGGCTAAGTTAGTGGTGTGAGCAATAAAAAATCTGTAACCGCGCAGAAAAACAGCGGTAAGACTCAAAATTCTGTAGTTAAGAGTGGTGGTGCGCCCACCAGTACTCTCGACAGCTTCTTCCAGATTTCTCAGCGCGGCTCCACCGTGGCCCGGGAAATCCGCGGTGGCTTCGTCACCTTCTTCGCCATGGCCTACATCCTGGTGATCAACCCCATCATCTTGTCCAATGCCCTGCCCAAAGATGGCAACATCACCATGGGTGGTATCGCCTCGGCCACGGCGTTGGTGGCGGGAATCATGACTATCATGATGGGTCTCTTTGCGAACTATCCCTTGGCTCTGGCCGCCGGTATGGGACTCAACGCGATGGTGGCTTTCACCCTGGTGTTGGGTTCGGGCCTGACCTACCAGGAAGCCATGGGTCTGATTTTCTGGGAAGGCGCGCTAATCACCATCCTGGTACTGACCGGATTCCGCGAGGCAGTTTTCAAGGCTGTTCCCGGACAGCTCAAGGTGGCCATCTCGGTAGGTATCGGCCTGTTCATTGCCTTTGTCGGTCTGATCAACGCCGGCATCATCCGTCCCGGCGGCACCCCCGTGCAGCTGGGCATCAACGGTTCGCTTTCGGGTTGGCCGGCCTTAATCTTCGTGATTGGTTTGTTGGTAACCATCGTGCTCTATGTCCGCAAGGTTCGCGGCTCCATCCTGATCGGCATTCTGGCTTCTACCGTGGTGGCCGTGATTGTTCAGGCAGTGGTGGGTCTGGGCGTCAAGTCCGACGACAACCCCACCGGTTGGGGTCTGTCGGTACCCGAGTTCAAAGCTGATGCCTGGTCCTTGCCGACCTTCGACTCCCTGGCGCAAATCGACTTCTTCGGTGCTTTCACCAAGCTGGGACCCCTGGCTGCGGTGCTGTTGATCTTCAGCCTGATGCTGGCGGACTTCTTCGACACCATGGGGACCATGGTGGCGATCGGCGCCGAAGGCGACCTCTTGGACAAAGACGAAACCCGCCCCGCACCCGCTCCATCCTGGTGATTGACTCCCTGGCAGCCATGGCCGGTGGCCTGGGCGGGGTGTCCTCTAACACCTCCTACGTGGAATCCAGTGCGGGTGTGGGTGAAGGTGCCCGTACCGGTCTGGCCTCGGTGGTTACCGGCATCCTGTTCCTGCTGAGCACTTTCCTGGCGCCCATCGTAGAGATGATTCCCTCCGAAGCTGCTTCCACCGCACTGGTATTCGTGGGCTTCCTGATGATGACCCAGGTAACGCAGATTGACTGGCGGGATCCATCCATCGCCATTCCGGCTTTCATGACCATCGCCTTCATGCCCTTCGCCTACTCGATCTCGGTAGGTATCGGCATTGGCTTCGTGACCTACTTCGTCATCAAGATCGGCATGGGCAAGATTCGTGAGATATCACTGCTGATGTGGATCGTATCGCTGATGTTCGCTATCTACTTCGTTTTGGGGCCCATCCAACAGCTGCTGTCCTAGCAGCCCTGAGGGCTGCGGCGGGGCATCTTCACTGCCGCTCCAGCAGATAATCCAGGCAAGCTAACAAGGCTTGGGTATCTGCCGGATCAGTAGAGGGGAAAGTTCCGATGCGTAGCTGGTTGCGCCCCAAGGAGCGATAGGGATTCACATCCACGATTCCGTTGGCGCGCAGAGCCTTGATAACCCCTGTGGTGTCTACGGCATCGACAAAGTCGATGGTAGACACCACAGGGGATCGCTTTTCTGGCTCGGTCACAAAAGGCGTAGCGACTGCACTGGACTGGGCCCAGGCATAGATGGCGTCGGAAGACTCCCGCACCCGCGCTTCAGCAGCGGCCAAACCACCCAGAGTCAAGATCCACTCCAGTTGGGAATGCAGCAGCTCCAGAGTAGCCAGGGCGGGAGTATTTAGAGTCTGGTTCTTTACCGAGTTATCCACCGCCACCGCAAGGTTCAAGAAGGACGGCACCCACCGTCCTCGACCCGGGTCCATCGAAACCGCACGCGCCCGTTCAACCGCAGCTGGTGACAAAAAGGCGAACCACAAACCACCGTCGGAACCCAAGGCCTTTTGGAGCGAAAAATAATACGCATCTGTTTGCGAAACATCGACTTGCACCGCACCCGCGATAGAAGTGGCGTCAACTAAAACGAGGTCCTCGTCCGAACCCAACCGCGTCACCTCGGCGATGGCGCCCGTAGAGGTTTCCTGGTGGGGCCAGGCATAGACATCGACTTCCTCGTCGGGCTGGGGCAGGGTGCTGGACCCCAACGGGGCTTCGGTAATCACAGATTCATCCAAGAACGGAGCCCGGGAAGTCTCATACGCGAACTTGGCGCCGAACTCGCCGAAAACTGCGTGGGCCGCACGCTCGCGAACTAATGAACAAGTCGCGGCTGCCCAAAATGCGGTCGCGCCGCCGTTACCCAAGGCCACCACGTAGTCCTTTGGCAAGGTAAAAAGTTCGCGCAACATTTCTTGGCAAGAGGCCACCAGGTGCTTCACCGGGGCTTGGCGATGCGAGGTACCCATCAGCGTAGAATCCGCGAGTTTCTGCAGTTGTGCGGGGCGTACCAGAGACGGTCCGCAACCGAAGCGGCCATCGCGGGGGGAGGAGTTGAGTTGGAATCGAAATCTGCGTCGGGTCAGTCATAGAGTCGATTATGGCACTCCTAGGTAAACGGCGCGTAATGTGTGGCGGATTTTGGTAACCTGTTTGCGAATTTGAACTGATACACATAGTGAGGAACTTGCAGCGATGAGTGAATTGGTCGATACCACCGAAATGTATCTCAAGTCCATCTACGAGATGATGGAGGATGGGGTGGTTCCGCTGCGCGCCCGCATCGTCGAGCGGCTGGGACACTCTGGGCCCACGGTTTCCCAAACTATCGCCAGGATGGAGCGAGACGGCTTGGTGACCGTAGAGGACGATCGCCATATCATGCTCAGTAAAGAAGGGATGAAGCAAGCCACCAGTGTGATGCGCAAACACCGCCTGGCAGAGCTGCTGCTGACCGAAAAGATCGGGATGAGCTGGGTGGATGCCCACGATGAAGCCTGCCGTTGGGAACACGTCATGAGTGAACAAGTAGAGCAGTTGCTGGGGCCGCTGCTAAAGGACCATTCGCTGGACCCCTACGGCAACCCCATCCCGGACCAGGCCCAGGCCGCGGGAAAAAAGATTTTGGCCCCGGGTACCTCCCTGGCGCAGTACGCCAACCAGTATCCCGAGGGGGGACAGGCGGTGATTTGCCGTATCGGAGAGCCGCTCCAAGCGACGGAAGGACTGCTGCAATCATTTTTCGAAGCCGATTTGTTACCGGGCTCTCAGGTTTGTCTCAGCTTTGATTCCGCGGGCAAGGAAGTGGCCATTTCGGGTAAAAGTGCAGGTCAGGATGGGAACGGTGCGTCTGGGCCGGTGGTGCTGAATGCAGACGCCTTCAAGCATTTTTTTCGTGGAACTCCAATAAAATCTTGATTGTCTAGACATGATTTACGATTTTTCGTTATCCAAATGTGACATTTTAGATATCATGGTGTAACCTAGAGAAGTTCCAAGAGACGAGCCGCCTCAAGACGGCACAATCTGAAGGAGTAGAATCCATTGGCTAACGCAAACCAACGTGGTCGTCACCGCTCTGCGGCAAAGCCCTCAACGCCTTTTGATTCCCTTAAATCTATAGACACCCGCAAGGGGTTCGTCGCAGCAGCCACCACCGGTTTGGCGCTGGGTACCGTCTGGGCGGGTTCCGCCCTGGCAGCCCCCGAAGACGCACAGAACACCGTGGCACGGGCCACCCCCGTGGCCGCACAGGTCGGCGACGCGGTAGCCAAGGCCCATTTGGCCGTGGCGGCTAACCCCGAAATCACTGCTCCGGAAAACGTGAACTGGACCGAAGGTCAGGTCGTACTGCCGGGACAGCAAGAAGCTCAGCAAGAAGCCGCCCAGAATGCCACCACCACGGCACAGCACGTTTCCTACAATGCCGCACCGGTCTCTATTCCCGCCAACATCGCCGGTGGCTCCATCGCCGACATCGCCCTGCGTTACCAGGGCGTTCCTTATGTCTACGGCGGGACCACGCCGGGTGGGTTCGACTGCTCCGGTTTCGTCGGCTACGTTTACCGCCAGGCCGGCATCGGCCTGCCGCGCACCTCCTGGGGCCAAGGCTCCGCCGGCACACAGGTCTCTGCCGCGGAAGCCCAAGCCGGCGACATCGTCTACTATGGTGGCCATGTTGGCATCTACCTGGGCAACGGCAAGATGATCCACGCCCCCCAGCCGGGGCAATCCGTTTCCGTAGTGAATGTCTTCGGTTCCCCCAGCTACGTGCGCGTCGCCAACGCGGAAACTGCCCCCGCGGTTGCCGCTGCCGCCACCCAGGCAGCCCCCGCGCAACAGAGCACTACCGCAGCTGAATAACAGACTTTCTGAATAACACCCCTAAAAGAAAGAGCCGGCCCGCACCGGCTCTTTCTCTTTTTACGCGGCTTTGGAGAGCCTGGTGGGGCGAGGCTAAAATATAGGGACTGGCCCGCGTAGCTCAGTGGATAGAGCAACCGCCTCCTAAGCGGTAGGTCATCAGTTCAAATCTGATCGTGGGCACCGGCGTTAGTTGCGGTTCCAGTCGTTGGAGTCAAGCGCCTGGCCCAATAGGGTAGAAGTTCAAAACTGATCGTGGGCACCGGTTTCTGGGTTCGGGTTTTCTATCGATGCGGATGCGGTATGGGATAAGGTTTAGCGGCGGCGGATCGGCAAAGACGGAAGTCCCAGAGCAGTGCGGCCACCAACACCAGACGCACCCGCGGACCCGCAACCTCCACCCGCGGACCCGCAACCCGCGCACCCCGCCGAACTTCCGCCCTCGACCAGGGGCATTCCCTCGTCCCAGGCGGCGAAATCCAAACCCACGGTCCTCGAACCGTGGTTAATCTTCGCGGTGGAAATCATCAGTTTGATGCGGTTGAGCTGGTTCACCGCCGAAGCCCCGGGGTCATAGTCGATGCCCACCAAGTTAGCCTGCGGGAAACGCAGGCGTAACGGGCGGAACATGCCTTTGCCCACGATGTGGTTGGGCAGACAGGCGAAGGGTTGGGCGCAGATGATGTTGGGGCAGCCGTGCTCGATCATGTCCACCATCTCCGAAACCAGATACCAGCCCTCGCCGGCCTGATTCCCCATCGAAGCGATGTCTTTCGAGGACTCGTACATCTCCATGATGTCGTGGCTGGGGGTGAACTTGCCTCGGGTGCTGGCGAAAGCCTGGTTCACGGTGCGCTGGTATTGCTTCAAAATCCACAGTCCCACCGGCTTGGTGTAGCGGTTGGACTTCGCCCCGGCGCGCAGATTCTCCCAGTCCCACGGCCCGTCGGCCAGGGAATATTCAAAGAACTGCAGCAGCCCCGGAAGCACCGCCTCGCAGCCTTCCTCTTCGATGACGCGCACCGCGTGGTTATTCGCGTCGGGGTGGAATTTGACGAGGATCTCGCCGACCAGACCGACGCGAGGCTTGCGTTCCAGCGTGGTTAGGGGTAGGGCGTCAAAGGCTTCGACGCACCGTCGCGTCAACCGGCGGTATCCCACACGACCGTATTCCACGGTATGACCCCCCGAAGCGAACCAGTCGCGCCAGATCTGGTTCCAGCGTTGATAGAGACGCTGGGCTGAACCAGGGGTGGCTTCGTAGGGGCGCACGCGCAGCAACATCTTCTGGATGGCATCGCCCACCACGATGGCTTGAATCAAACGGTGATAAATCGGCAGCGTCAGTTTGAAACCGGGGTTTTCCTCCAGGCCCTGCAGGGAAACCGCGATGACGGGAACCTGGGGGTATCCCGCGTCGCGAAGTCCCTTGCGTAACAGCGAGGCGTAGTTCGTGGCGCGGCACATCCCCCCGGTCTGGGTAATCGCCACGGCGGCGCGGTCGGGGTTAACTTTGCCGGAAGTGAACTGTTCAATCAGCTGTCCGATGGTGACAATCGAGGGATAGCAGGCATCGTTGTTGACGTACTTCAGCCCTGTTTCGAGGGTAGAAGCATCGGTTTGTTCCAGGAGTCTCACCTTGTACCCGGCGCGCTGCAGGACGGGTTCGGCCAGGCGGAACTGAATCGGTGCCATCTGCGGTACCAGGATTTCGTAGCCGTCGCGGCGCATCTGCTCGGTGAAGGGGTGAGATTCGTAGAGGTGCCCGGGACGGTGATTGGGCTGGGGTAGGTAGGTCTCTATGGTGGCCGACTCGAGGTCTGGTTTGGGTGCGTTGGGTGCGTTGGGTGCTTTGGGTGCGTTGTGTTTGGCACCCGCCGCGCTTCCCGCGCGTTCCACGTGTTCCCCACGTTCCTCACGTTCCCCACGTTCCGCCGCTGCGGCCGAGAGGGAACGCAACCGAATCGTGGCGGCACCCAGGTTCGAAACCTCGTCGATCTTCAGCTGGGTATAAATATCCCCGCGACCTTCCAGAATCTCCTGCACCTGTTCGGCCGTCACCGCATCCAGGCCGCAACCGAAAGAAGTCAACTGCACCAACTGCAGGTCGGGCTCGTCACCCACTCGGGCGGCGGCCTCGTACAGGCGGGAATGGTAGGTCCACTGGTCGCGCACCCGCAAGGGCCGCTCCAAGCGCAGGTCCGCCACGGAATCCTCGGTCAGTACCGCCATCCCCAACCCGATTATGGCTTCGGGGATGCCGTGATTAATCTCGGGGTCCAGGTGATAGGGCCGCCCGGCCAGCACCACGCCACGCACCCCGTGCTGGCGCATCCACTCCACAGCGGCGCGTCCTTGGGCGCGGGTCTCTTCTTTGACGCGGGCATCTTCGGCGAAACCGGCCGCGATGGCGGCTTGGGCTTCTTCGAGGCTAACGTTCCAGTCCGCGAAAACCTCGACCAGGCGTTGCGCCAGGAATCTGGTTTACTCAGATTCAAGAAGGGGCTGAGGAAACGCACTTCGGGATCGGCCAGAGACTCCATATTGTGCCGCAGCGCCTCGGGATAGGTCGCCACCACGGGACAGTTGAAATTGTTGTCCTGCCCCGGATTCTGCGGGGCGTTGTAGTTCACGCAGGGATAGAAAATCGTCTTTATCCCTTTACGCAGCAGCGCCTCGATGTGTCCGTGCGCTAATTTCGCGGGATAACATATATTCTCCGAAGGTATGGACTCCATCCCCTCTTCAAAGAGGTCGTGACTGGACCGCCCCGAAATCATCACGCGGAACCCCAGTTCGGTCAAGATCGTGAACCACAGCGGATAGTCCTCATACATCCCTAAAGTGCGGGGAATCCCGATATCTCCACGGAAAGCCTTGGCTTCGGTGAGGCGCCGATAGGCGAAAATCCGCTGGTATTTCCAGTCGTACAGATTCGGTATTTCGGATTTCGAGGGTCGCTTCTCCAGCGAAGCCCCGCGTTCGCAGCGGTTCCCGGTGACGTGGCGAGTGCCGTTGGCGAAAGTAGAAATCGTCATATTGCAGTGGTTTTGGCAATAGGAGCAGGTTTTTCGGGTGGTTTCGACTTGGAAATGGTCGAGGTCCTCTAAGGTCGCCAGGGTGGAGTCTTGCGTTTGGGGGTCGTGTAGTTTCGCGGTGAGTGCCGCGCCGTAGGCCCCCATCAGCCCGGCGATATTGGGCCGAATCACTCGGCGTTTCGTCAGCAGTTCGAAGGCGCGCAGCACCGCGTCGTTGAGGAAAGTGCCGCCCTGCACCACGACTTTATCCCCCAGGTCCGAGCTGTCTTTGAGTTTTATCACCTTATACAGCGCGTTTCGCACCACCGAATAGGAAAGCCCCGCCGCGATGGCCCCGGTGTCGGCGCCTTCTTTCTGCGCCTGTTTCACCGAAGAATTCATGAAAACTGTGCAGCGTGTCCCCAAATCAATCGGGTCGGGGCTCTGCATGGCCAACTGAGCAAATTCCTGCACCGAGGTGTCCATGGTGGCGGCGAAAGTCTGCAGGAAGGAACCACATCCGGAGGAGCACGCCTCGTTCACTGCGATAGAGTCCACCACGCCGTCTTTGATTTTGATGAACTTCATGTCCTGGCCGCCGATATCCACCACCGAGGTCACTCCTGGCGCGATGTGGTTCGCGGCGCGGAAATGTGCCATGGTCTCCACTACGCCTTCGTCGAGGCTGAGTCCCGCCGCCACCAGTCCTTCGCCGTAACCGGTAGAGCAGGCGCGACCGATGATGGCGTCCTCGGGCAGGTCGTGGCGCAGCCGCCGCACGATTTCCACCGCAGCGCGCAGGGGGTCGCCCTCGTTAGAGGCATAGTGAGTGAAAACAATGCGGTCCTTCGAGTCAATCACCACTGCTTTTATGGTGGTGGAACCCGCGTCGATTCCCAGCCAGCAGCGGCCCTGAGCTTGGGTAATCGGGGCAGTGGGTATCTGTTCTTGTTGGTGTCGGCGCTTAAAGTCTCGCAGTTCTTGTTTGTTTCGGAACAGCGGGCGCATCCGAGTGGATTCGTGGTCCACTTTGGCGACTTTGAGCCGCTGGATTAGCGCCGAAAGCGGGGTCCCAGCGAGGTTTTGGGGTGCGGCGAGGTTTTGGGGTGCGGCGAGGTTTTGGGGTGCGGCCGGGTCGAGGCCGGTCGTTTGTTTCGCCGGGTCGAGGCCGGTACTGGGGTTGGTTGCGAAGGTGGCGGTGGTGGTTCCGGCCAGTAGCGCGGCACCGAGGGCTACATAGAGCTGGGCATCTTTGGGGGTGTGGAAGGAATCGACCTTTGGTAAGAGGTTCTGATAGGCCACCCGCAGTTGCTCCAAAAAGTGCAGTGGACCGCCCAGAAACAGTACGTTTCCGCGAATCGGCCGCCCGTTCGCCAGCCCGGCAATGGTTTGGGTCGCCACCGCGTTGAACACCGAAGCGGCGATGTCCTCGTGGGCGGCACCCTGGTTCAACAGGGGCTGAATATCGGATTTGGCGAAAACCCCGCAGCGCGAAGCGATGGGATAAAGCGTGGTGGAGTCGGCAGCCAAGGCATTCATCCCCGCCGCGTCAGTTTCCAACAGGGTGGCCATCTGGTCGATAAACGCCCCGGTTCCTCCCGCGCAACTGCCGTTCATGCGCTGTTCCGGAGTGGGGTGCAGGTAGGTGAGTTTCGCGTCTTCGCCGCCCAACTCGATAATCACGTCGGTTTGCGGGTTAAACACTCGCACCGCCTCAGTTTCCGCAATCACTTCTTGAGTAAAGTCCACCTGCATGGATTCGGCGATGGCCAGCCCGCCCGAACCGGTGACGGTGGCGGTAACTCTGACTTCGCCGAGGTCCGCGGCGATGTCTTCCAGCAGGTGTAGCAGTTCGCGACGCACGTCGGCGCGATGGCGCCGGTAGTCGGCGAATACACGCGTGCCTTGCCGGTCCAAAGCCACAGCTTTCACCGTGGTGGAACCCACGTCGATTCCCAGACGGATCGGTTCAGAAAGTTGATTCGAAGTCATTTCTGTCCTCTCGCTGCACTATTTCGAGTTTAGCGCCGAAAAACCCCCTGCATAAATTCAGCAAACTCTAGGCACCAGTCCGAATCGGGGTTTTCCTGGGGGGTTTAGGCGTGGTGAGGCGACTAAATCATGGCTTTTTCATATCTTTTAAGGGTGGATAACCCTACCGATTTGAGTGAAGCCACCGAAGCGCTGGAACCTTTGGTGGTCGACACGACTACGCAGCGTCTGCAGCAGTGGGCGGATCAGGCCCGCCAAGAATCCGGTGCGGATGCCCTGCGCGACCTCGATTCTGTCCCGAATCTGTTGGATCTGACCGGGGCGCACCCGGCGGGTATCGCCCAGCTCTATGGGGGACGCCAGACTCGTTTATCTTCGTTGCTGCGTGATCAATCCGCATTCGGTTTTGCCGTGCGTGCCACCGCTTCGCTTCTGGAATCCGAAAAGCAAGCCTCTTTGGCGCGCTACGGGCTTTATCCGACTTACCTGGTAGTGGGCGTGGCGGCATGGACACAATTGCCGCCTTTCAAAGAGGAAGACCGCGGCACTCAACCGGATTTCTCGTACTTTAAACTGCAGAACTTCAACATTCCGGTGCTGTTGCGCCCCCTCGAATTTGAATCCCTGGACGAGGACTTTGTCTTGCGCATGGACGGCGCGGCGCTGCTCAACCCGATTCTGGTTCAAGCCTTCACACAGCGCGGCATCGACTTCGACGCCGAGGAGCTGATGGAGCGACACTTTGGCGCGGGTGGTTTCGGAGTTTCAGCTTTCCTCCAAGAGCTGCGCACTGTGGGCCAAGACTATATTCCCGGCTTCGATTTGCGTGAAAACGTCCTGGTAGGGAATCTGGGTCTGAGCGGGGCTCTGCTCACTGCCGACTGGGACCGTATCTTGCCCCAAGCCACCCATAATCCGCTCGCGCGGGCCTTTGCCGGTGACCCGGAGGCCAGCGAAGCCCTGATGGCGCCACTGCCTCTGACCTCATCCTCCGATCGCGACCCTGACGAGGAACGCGGTATCGGTGACCTCGACGTGACGCAGTCCGCCGTGGTCGAGGTCGTCGCCGCGGGTCGTTCGGTATTCGTCGAGGTCCCCCCGGGGGCGCCGGGTACTGAAACGGTAGCGGCGCTATTGGCGGATGCAGCAGCCAGCGGCAGACAGCTGTGCTACGTGCCGGGGGTGCGTCGCATCGGAGTCAACGTTACGTCCATGCTGCGTAAATCCGGGATGGATGCCTTCGTGCTGGACCTGACCGGTTCGGGCGAGTGGCGAGCCTCGCTGCGTTCGCAACTGGCTGACTTGAATCAGGAACCTCCCCAGGTCCAGGCTCCCGTGGCGGAGTCCGAGTTGGGGCGTGCCCATCAGTTGCTGCGCGAAACGCGCCAAAAACTGTGGGACTATTCCCAGAGACTGCATCAGGTGCGTCAACCTTGGGAGGTCTCGGCTTACGAAGCCTTGCAGGCCCTGGCAGATTTGACCAGCGCAAAACCCGGACCACGCACCAAGGTGCGTTTGAATCTGGCGGATTCTGAACGCAGCGCAAAAGAGGGCCGGGAAGAGGCCCGAAAACTTTTGCTGCGAGCCCAGGAATCCGGGCTGCTGCGCCCGGAGCTGCAAGATTCCCCGTGGAACGGGGTGGTTCTCTCTACCCAGGCGGATGCTAAGGACGTAATCGATCGTGTCAACGACCTCGCGGTGGATAAGCTCTCTGACTTGTACAAGGCCATCGAAGTAGCTAGTGAACAGACCGGGTTAGTCATGCCTCAAACTCTGGCTGCCTGGGAGGAACAGCTGGGGATGCTGCAGGGAGTGGCCAAGAGCTTAGAGGTGTTCAAACCCGAAATCTTCGAGAAATCCGCTGCGGACTTGGTGATTGCTACCGCTTCGCCCCAGTGGCGGGCCGCGCGGTCCTTGCCGATGAAACTCGAGGAACGCCGGGCTTTGGTGCGTCAAGCCAAGGAGGCGCTGCGTCCGGGAATTTCGGTGCGAGATCTGCACGCGGAACTGGTGCGGATACAAAGCTATCGGGATTTGTGGCGTCGCTATGCCCTGCCTGGGGCGTGGCCGCGTATCCCCGATAACCTCATGGTGCTTAAGACCCTGACTGGGCAGGTTTTGGCCCAGCTCGAAGCCCTGGAAGCAGTGTTGAGTGAAGCCTTGGAACCCAGGGGAACCAAGTACCGTGAAGCCCCGCTTTCGGGACTGGTTGCTACCGTGAAGGCGCTGCATCAGTCCCAGGAAGATGCTTTGGCTTTGCCGCAACAGGTTGGTTTGTGGCGCGAGTTGAAGGCGGCAGGTCTGCAGCCACTCCTCGATGATTTGCGGTCCCGCCAAGTTGATCCAGACTTGGCCCTGGCCGAGTTGGATTTGGCGTGGTGGTCTGCCATCATCACTGCCATCATGCAAAGTGACCCGGTTTTGGCGGGGACCGACGGCGAGGCACTGCACGAACTGGCCGACAAGATGCGCAGTCTGGACTTGGCACAGGTAGCTTCGTTGACCTATCCGGTTATGAAGGCGATTTCTCGGGTGAGCCAATCTGCCAAGCAGGAATACGCGGCTTTGCTCGATCAACTCGTGGAATCCCTGCTGTCTTCCGCCGCGATAGATTGGCCCGCTTACCTGCCGCTGCTGCACCGTTTGCGTCCGGTGTGGGCCCTGTCGCCTTTCGTGGTTTCGCAACTCTATGGGGAACATGAAATTGACCTCCTCATCTTGGATCATCTCGACCACCTTTCTTTGCACCAGGTAATGCCTTTGGTGGCGCGAGCCAAGCAACTGGTGGTCTTGGGCGATTCACGTCGCGGCTGGACGGGTTTCACCCAGGTGGCTGCTAAAGTTCTGCCTCGTCTCGAACTGCGCTGTGAACTGGGGCAACTCAACGAACAAGTCGCCGAGTTCCTCTCGAAGCACGGCTACGCCGAAACGGTCTGGGCGGTACCTTCCCCGCGCCCGGCCTCCCTGGTGGGTTTCCACCAGATCAACGGCTCGGAAGCACCTCTGGCTCGCGACCAGTCCCTGGTGATTTCCCGCGCCGAGATTCAGCGGGTAATCAGCTTGTGCCTGGACCACGCCTTGAATAAGCCACTGGAGTCCCTGGCGGTGGTTTGTATAAACCCCGAGGCTGTAGCCCGGATTCGTTCGGCCATCAAGGATGCCTTGATCAAGGTTCCCCAGGCCCAGCCGTTCTTCCACAAGTCCGGCCCGGAGCCTTTCGTCGTGGTGGATTCCGCGGGGACTGCGGGCTTGCGTCGCGATGTGGTGATCTTGAGTCTGGGCATGTCCAAGACCCCCCAGGGTCGCGTACAACTGAACTTCGGCCCGGTTTCCGGAGCTTCCGGGGTGGCTCATTTGGTGGGCAGCCTGGAAGTGGCGCGTCAGCGCCTCGAAATCGTTTCGAGCTTCACCGCCGCCGAAGTGGACGCCACGAAGGTGACCAACCCGGGCGGGAAGATGCTCTTGGATTTGCTCGAAGCCGCTAACAACCCCGATGGTATGCAGCGAGCCTTGACCTCGGAGGAGTCTTTCGCTTCCGAACCGGACCGACTCCTGGTGGATTTGGCGCAGCGCCTGTGGCACCGAGGCCTGACCGTGGTGCCACGCTTCGGCTTGACCGACGGCATCCAGATTCCCCTGGCCATCGGACATGCCGAACTGCCTTCCGAGCTGCTGGTAGCGGTCTTGACAGACGGGGAAAGCTACGTTTCCCAACCGTCTGCGCGTCGTCAGGGAGCGCTACTGGCCGGCCCGTCTCGAAGCGGCCGGTTGGCGGGTGGTGACTTGCTACACCACCGAGGTTTTCGCCGATCCCCAGTTCCAGGCCGATTGCGTGGAGGCAGCCGTCGAGGACGCGCTGCGCCAGCGTCTCCAGGCCCGCTCGGTACCGGTGATTGCCGCCCCCGAAGTAGAGCTGCGAGACGATGTAACTTTGGAATCGCAAGCTCCGCAAAGCCCGGATTCAAAGCCTTGGCCCACCGCGAAGTCCCCCAACCCATCGGATGCCGATTCTGCGCATCCTAACTCCGATACCGCTGCGGACCCCGCGGCAACTGCCCTCGATGGGGAAGGTGTGTCCGGGGGTACCGCCCCAGGTTCCGCCGCCGATGTTAAAGCACAACCGAGCGAAGGCTCCTCTCGACCGCATCTTCAACTGGTGGCGCGGGGAACGAGGTCCGCGCCCACCCATCGCGAAAGGGCTGCCACTGGCCGCCTACGGAGATGACCAGCTCGATGAACTCCTGGGTGGATTTGCTCCGACGGGGTCATGCGCGAGGAAGACCAACTGGTTGAAGAACTGCGCGAAACCCTGGCGCTCTCACGTCGCGGGGCTCAAGTCGATGCGGTGTTGCGCCACGTTGTGCGTCGCCGCGCCCAGGCGTTGGGATGAAGGCGGTGAAACCACGTGAACCCTTCGTCAACCCAAACACGTCCGCGCCGCCGCGCCACCTATATCGCACCCCAGGACCTCGATAAGGAGAATCCCTTCGCACCCAGCACCGCCGACGCGACCCCGGCCGTGCCGAAACCCCAGCGGAGAACCTCGACACGAATGACCGGTGGCTGCGGGAAAAACATCCCACCCCACTTCGGCAGGGCTCTGAGCGACCAGAAACCCACCCGTTGCTCTGCCGGTTTTCACTGAGGTGGGGGGCGTGCCCGGAGGAACAGCTTTCCTGTGCCACTTCCCAAAGATGGAAAAACCCCGACTTGGCTATAGAGGTCAAGGCCCGCACCCCGCAGCACAAAAGAGAGCTGATGTTGGGATTTTCGCGCTGATGACTTTGCGGGCTTCTTCCTCGGAAGCAGCCAGGTACACGGTGGCGGCCCCAGCGGAGGTAGAGAGGAAACCTTCCTCGGGAAGTTGCACCCCCACCACCCGCACATCGGTGGCCAATATCTGGCTTTCGGTGACGCCGCCTTCGCCGTCGGCCCAGATTTCCACCCGCAGACCACTGTGTGAAAGCCCCATCACCTCGGGGTTGGTGGTTTCCAGAGTGAAAGCCACTTCTCCGGTTTTCAAGTCTCGAACTCCGGTCTCTACCGTGAAGCCCTCCTGCATGACTGTTCCAGGGCTCAGCGCCACACTGGCGGTACGTCCACTCGCCTCACGGGCAGTTTTGAGATAGTCCTGTGGTAAAGCAGACGCCGAAACCGTCTTGACTTGTAGAGCAGAGTCCGGGATGACGCATCCCGCACAGACAGCCTGGCGAACCACCAGGGCCGAAACTCCTTTAGTTTTCGGCGCGAATACCGAGACCCCGACCAGCAACGCTAAAGCTGCCAGTGCCGCGGCCAATGGAAAGCGCCATCTCCAAAATCTTTGTGTTTTCATGGGGCCAGACTAGGAAAGTCCCTGATACTACTCCAGCTCATTTAGATGGGGATGTGAATAAACTATTTCTGTGCCAGGCTGTGGAAAACCCTGGAAAACCGCGTCAGACCGGGAAAGGCGCCCCATTAACTGCGAAGCAGTGATTCGGCGTAATGACCCCGTTCACGGGAACGTCGAACTGGCCGGTGGGCAGGTGATGCTGACCAGTTCCGCGTCATAGCAAAGGGCATAAATCGGAGTGCCGGGTTTCACGAAAGGTAAAGCGCGGTCATACCAACCTCCGCCTTGACCCAGGCGGTTACCTTGCTGATCCACCGCCAAAGCCGGGGTAATCACCAAATCGGCACGTTCTAAAATCGCAGATTCGAAGGCCTCCCCGCTGGGTTCCTTGGGTCGATTGGGCGATAGATCCGCCAAATCCGCCGCTCCTGCATAGTAGGCCCAGTTCCGGGCCAGCATCGGCCCGAGCTTCGGCACCAAAACCTGTTTCCCCGACTGGTAGAGGTCTTCCAGGGTCTGCAAAGTGGCCGGTTCTTGATTCACCGAAACGTAGATAGCTACCGTGTGGTGTTCTTGTGCTAGCCCCAAAATCCGTTGCCGGATTTGTTCTCCCGCTTCTTGAATCTGGGTTTCGTTCAGGCGCCGGCGGGACTCTCTGATTAACTGGCGAAGACGCTGCTTTGCGTCTTCTGGTTCTTGGCCTCTGAGATCAGGCAGGTTGAGTTCGGCGTTTTGCACGTTATCTATTGTGCCAAAATTTTCCTTGATTTTCCCCTAGTTTTTGGATTTCCGCAAAGACTTTCTTGCCTAAGCATCTTCCTTTCATCCGCAACCCCCTCCATATCTAAAGGTCAGGCCGAACTGGAGGCCCCTTCGCAATATACTTGCTTCGTACTGGACTTTGCCGCAAAAAATGTACCTCTCGGTACAGAAAGGCCCGCTATGCGTTCCGTAGGTGAGCACCTGAATCTCTGTCTCTTGGCCGCCGCTCCTCTGGCTGAATTGGCGGTTCCGCTGGATGACGCCGTGGACTGTGTGCTCAGCGTCGACGTGGTGGCGCCCGCAGATCTGCCGACCCAAGATCTGGCTGGAGTGGACGGCTACGCGGTGAATCGCGCGGTGCTTTCCCAGTTGCCGGTGACGCTACCGGTGACCGCCGAGGTCTTGGCCGGGGACGCGCCGTGGGCCAGTCTGGTTCCGGGTTGCGCCATTAAGGTGGCCTCCGGCGCGGTTCTACCCGCCGGGGCGGACTGGGTGGTGCCGCTTTTCGATACGGATATGGGGATTTCTCAGGTCACGGTCAACAGTGTAGATACGACCCAGGGGCAGCACTTCATTGGTCGAGGTTCGGATGTGCGTCGCGGCGAGGTGCTGTTGAGGGCAGGTCAGCGTTTAGACGCCAAGAAAATCGCCTTACTTTCGGCTCTGGGGATGTCGCGGGTGCGGGTACACCCGAAGGTACGCGTGGTCATCGTTACGGTCGGTGATGAGTTAGTGGAGCCCGGTTCCCGTCTCGAGGTCGGCCAGGTTGCAGATGCGAATGGCCATTCCTTGGCGGCCGCTTGCCACGAAAGCGGGGCCAAGACTTTTCGGGTGATGGCCCCCGATGACCGGGCGATGCTGCGCGAAACCCTCGAGGACCAACTGGTGCGCGCCGACGTCATCCTGACCACCGGCGGTTTGTCCTCGGGACCGGCCGACACAGTCAAAGAGGTGTTGAACAACCTGGGCCAGATGCGGTTCGACAATGTCGCCGTGGCTCCGGGACGACAGCTCGGGGTGGGGAAAATCGGCGAGGTGCCAGTGTTTTGCTTGCCGGGTAACCCCTTGGCGGCGCAGGTTGCCTTTGAAACCTTCATCCGTCCGGTGTTGCGCAAGATGGCGGGTCGAAAGCGCCTCTACCGCGAATCGGTACAAGCCGTGGTGGATTGTGCCTGGGATTCACCCGCGCAGCGCCGCCAGTTCGTCCCCGTAGAGTTGAGTGGCACCGAAGGCAACTATCGAGCTCGCGTTTTAGGACTGGGGACGGTGACCGCAGAGGAAGCCTTGCAAGAGGTCTCGCCCCACGTCGGTCTGGAATCTGGCCTGGGAGCCTTGGCCAGAGCCAACGCATTCGCCGTGGTTCCCGAATCCACCATTCGGGTGGAGGCCGGTACGGCTCTGCACTGCATGGTGCTGGACTGAAAGGGATGCGGCGATGCCTTCCTTGCGCTCAGAAAAACGCTATCCCGGGGCCTTCCGCCGCGTGGTGATTCGCGAAGACAACCTGCTCCAGCGCGGGTTGAGCGAGACTTACGACTGGATGGAAGTCCGCCAGCTCAAAGGTAATGATTTCTTTGCCGTAGAACAGATGCGTTTGCGCGACCGCCAGTGGCTGGCTCGGTGGGAAGCCGCCAGCCCTCCCGGGTACGGACAACCAATTACTTTGGAAGCCTATGTCTCTGCTGCCGCGCGCAGTGCCCGCGCCGGCAAAGGCATGTATCTGGCCATCCTCCCCGAAGGTCGCCTGGCCGGGCAGGTTTCCATCAGCCAAGTCAACCGCGGGGCCTGCATGAGTGCCGCCCTGGGTTACTGGATAAACTCACGTTTTGCCGGCCAAGGCTTGACTCCCATCGCGGTGGCGATGGTAATTGACTGGTGCCTGCAGCACTATGGCCTGCACCGCATCGAAATCAACATCCGACCCGAAAACGCCCCGTCACTGCGTTTGGTGGAAAAACTGGGGCTGCGTTACGAAGGATTGCGCCAGGGTTTCATCTACATCGATGGGGCTTGGGCCGATCACCATTCTTTCGCTATCACTGCCGAGGAGTGGCGTGCGGGGATACTGCTGGAACGCCTGTCTGGAAACTGAAACTGTTGTGATTTTTGTGACTACAGTGACTCCAGTTAACTCTCGCAATTCCCAGTTATGGCAATAAAAACCCGCCCTCGGAGTGGCGGGACAGTTTTCTGCGTTGCACTCGATAACTTAAATCTTGTGGGATCATCTGCTTGGATTTTATTAGGATTGACTTTCATCGTCACTGCCTTGGTTTTACCGCAAGTTGCGAAATCGCGTCGCCTGATGGGTCAGGCCCGCAGCGAAGACCGTTTCTCGGAAAACATGCGTGTCCTCGACCTCGAAAAGACATCTAATGACCGCCCCGCCGTCCAAGTTTCTCTCTACCAAAAGGCTTCTTCCAGCGGGAATTCCACCACTCGACCTCTACGCATGGCTCAGCTGCTGCGCGACTACACCGAGGCCAAAGCGCAGCGTTCCTCTGCCGCCGCTTCGCGACAAGCCGCCGTCCAGCACCGCGCGATTTTACTGGGAACCCTCATCTTCACCATGTTGGTCATCGTAGGTTTAGCCTCGGCGGTCGCGCCCTGGTGGGGACTCTCGGTACCGGGTACCGGGGTGGGGATGGTTCTGGCTTGGGGAGCCGTCGCGGCGAAACGCGGTCGGAGCAAAGACTTGAAATTCCTCCAAGAAATCCGCTCTTTGGAGCGTGAACTGGAAAAAACTTCAGCGGGGAGAGCAGCCTTGCACGCCGATAAACCGCGCGGTCGCAACCACTGGGCTCAGGTAGCCCGCGAGTCTTTGCGCGATAATCTCGGCACCGAACCCAACCTGACCCAAACTCTCAACCAACTTCAAGCTACCCGCGCAGTGGAGCAGGCTGCTTTACACGCCCAGAACCTCGCCCAAGAAAAAGCTACAGACCAAAAGCGACCTCAACCCAAAAACCTCGACGAGGGCCTCGTCGAGGAAAACCTCCCAAACGCAGATTACGGCGGGTTCGGACCTCGCCGCGGGGGACGTAGGCCGGGGCGAGGACCGGGGGGCGGTTCGGGTCAGTGGCCTGCGTTGGGATCCGACCCCGATTCCGGCGCCGTCCTATACGTTGCGGGCTCCGGATGCCCGGCGCGAGGTCGTCACGGCCCAGGTGCAAGAGCCTGCGTCAGTTGCGGTGCCCTTGCGTCCGCAGGTGGCGCAGTATTTACCCGCTGGTGTTGCCTTGAAGAGCAAAGATGTGGTGGCTGATCCTCTGGATTTGGAGAGTATTTTGGAGCGGAGACGTGCCTCAGGCGACTGAGTTGCATCTTTTTGTGTGAATCGCCGAAATTTCGGGGAAAACCGGGTTTTTGAGAATGCTCAGTAGAGGCCGTGTTATATAGTGAGACGAATCCTTTCGCTATGTGAAACAGGTTAGACGTCGAGACTTTGGGGTCGCTATTCTCGATTCATCAGTTCCGAAACAACCCAACCGAGAAAGAGGCGACCATGAAGAAGATCGCGGGCGTAGGAGCCTTCCTGGTAGGGATCTTGGTGATGTTATTTATCGCCATGCCCTATATCCAAAAAGCTAACGAAATGGACAAGACCGCGAATGCGGCAACACCGAACTCCAGTGGCGCGTCGAGCGACGGCAAGAAAGTGAAAGTCGGATTGCTGCAAATGATGTCGCACCCGGCCCTAGACGATATTCGTCAAGGCGTCTATGACGGACTGGGCGAGCGAGGCTATAAGGATGGTGATAACATCGACATCGAATATCAAAACGGTCAAGGGGACCAAACTCTGCTAAAGACCCTGGCCGATCAGTTCATGGCCGACAAGAAAGACTTCCTGGTAGGCATCGCCACTCCCGCAGCGCAAGCTTTGGCGAATAGTTCGCAGAATTCGGTACCGGTTGTGCTTTCGGCGGTTTCTGACCCCTTGGGTGTAGGCCTGGTGAAGGACAACAAGAAACCGGGCGTAAATGTCACCGGTGTGTCGGACCAGGCCCCCGTCAAGGCGCAATTGGACCTGATCAAGAAAGTGATGCCCAACGCGACTCGTTTAGGTATCATCTATTCTTCTTCCTCGCAGAATGTGGGCGAGGCCGTGCGCGACGTCAACAAGTTGGCTCCGGAATACGGTTTCACCACCAAGGCAGCTACTATTACCACTACCAATGATTTGACCCAGGTCGCTGAACAGTTAGCTAGCGAAGTTGATATGATCTTTGTTCTAGCGACAACCAGATTGCTTCCGCGATGCCGACCTTGGTGGCCGCCACTAATGCCCACAAGATTCCCGTGTTCCCCGTAGTCGACACCATGGTAGAGGCCGGTGGATTGGCTACTGTAGGTATCAACCAGCGTCAACTGGGGATTGACACCGGGCATGTGTTGGCTGATTTGATTGAAGGAAAGAAGGCCCAGGATTACCCCATCGTCTTCACCAAGAAGGTCGATACCTACTTCAACTCCGAAGCAGCGGCACGCCTGGGGATTACCCTGCCCGAGGAAATCCTCAAGGAAGGCACCGATATGGCCAAGAAGTAAGGCGGCCCATCCAAGCTACCCCCAAAACTCAACCAAGAATAACTGAATACGGGACCCCGCTGAGTTTAGTACTAAACGCAGCGGGGAATCTCGTGAAGGAAAGAAAAATGGAGATATTGTTGAGCGCCATCTCTCAGGGCGCAATTTGGACTGTGATGGGCATCGGTGTCTACATCACCTTCCGCGTCTTGAACGAAGCGGATTTGACCACCGAGGCTTCTTTTACTTGCGGTGCGGCTATCGGGGCGCAGCTGCTGATTCTGGGGATGAACCCCTTGCTGGCGCTGCTGGTGGTATTAGCTATCGGGGCATCGGCCGGGGCCATTACGGCGCTACTGATAACTAAGGTGCGCATCAACTCGTTGCTGGCGGGTATCATCACCATGACCGGCTTGTATTCGATTAATCTGCGCTTCATGGGCAAGGCGAATCTCTCTATCGCCGAAGTTCCATCATTGAAACAATGTTGTCCGACCTGGGGCTGCCGCGAATGGTAGACACCATGGTGCTGGGGATTATCGCGGTGTTGATAATCGTGGCATGCTTGGGATTCTTTTTCCGCACTGACTTGGGTCAAGCCTTGATTGCCACTGGGGACAACCCCATTATGGCAAAGTCTTTGGGGATTTCTACCAACGAGATGCTGCTGTTGGGTTACATGATGGGCAATGCTTTGATTGCATTGAGTGGTTACCTGGTGGCCACAGACAACGGGTATTCTGATATTTCCATGGGAATCGGTTCGCTGGTGATCGGCCTGGCTGCCATCATCATCGGCGAGGTCGTGATTCGTAATGTTTCCCTGCCGGTGCGTCTCTTGGCGATTTTCGTGGGGTCAGTGATTTATCGTTTGCTCTTGGCGCTGGTGCTGCGCTTGAACTTCGACACCGATAACTTCAAGTTGTTCTCGGCGATAATTTTAGGGCTGTGCCTCTCTATCCCAACTTTGCAGCGGTTTTTCCGCGACCGCGCGGCCAGACGGGCAAATCTGGTGGCCGAGACGAAGCTCGCTAAGACAGTGGAAGGAGCAAACAAATGAGTGAAGTAACCGAGAACAAAGTGGTGTTGCGCCTAGAAAATGTGCGCAAATCCTTCCATCAGCGCACCGCCGATACCTTCCAGGCGCTCAAAGGGGTTTCCCTGGAGGTTAAACAGGGTGACTTCATCACCATTGTGGGGGGCAACGGGGCGGGGAAGTCCACCTTGTTGAACGTGGTAGCGGGCTCTATCATCCCTGACAGTGGCCGGGTATATATCGATGGTGCCGAGGTAACGCGTGTTGCTGAGGAAGACCGTGCAGCCTTGATTGGGAGGATTTTCCAAGACCCGAAACTCGGAACGGGGCCGCGTATGACTGTGGCGCAGAACCTACTGCTGGCACAAAAGCGCGGGGAATCGAGGGGCTTTCGGATGTCCATGAACCAGGCACGGCGCGACGAGATGGCGGCGTTGTTGGCGCCTTTGAAACTGGGTCTGGAAGAGCGCCTGGATACCGAGATTGGTGTCTTATCTGGCGGACAGCGACAGTCAGTGGCCTTGATTATGGCGACTTTGAAGACGCCGCGGTTGCTGTTGCTTGATGAGCATACTGCGGCGCTAGATCCGAAAACGGCGCGAAAGGTCTTGGAGTACACCGACTTGGTGATTCGCGAACAGGGCCTGACCGCCATGATGATTACCCACAATCTGCGCGACGCACTGAAATACGGTAACCGCCTTCTGGTGCTGAACCACGGCGAAATCGTCCACGACTTCGATGCAGAGCAAAAAGCCCATATGAACGACGGTGACCTCTATCACCTCATCGGCGAACTCGAGGAACAAGATGGGTGAAACTGGGTTAAAACAAAAGGAGCTCTACAAATGCATTATATCTATGTGTAGCTAATACTTGTTTTGGATAAATTGTTTCCGCCCCCTGCACAAAACCTCAACGACCGTGAGCTATTGGTCCCGCATAAGCAAGATTGCAAGGATGAGTCGAGAGGGCGCAATCAGGTGGTGCCTCGTGGAGGTCATTCAGCATGGCGATGAATTTTTCATCGGCATTCGGTTTGTTCGCCGCGCTCCAAACGGCATCGAATCAGCTGCCCACTAAATCTGAAAAGAGGCGACCCAGGGGCCGCCTCTTTTCAGATTGTGGAGCATAGGGGATTCGAACCCCTGACCTTTTCATTGCGAACGAAACGCGCTACCAACTGCGCCAATGCCCCGGTCGACATAGATTGTATCGCAAGAGGAGCGCCAGGCCATAATCGTGATGGGACAGACGTCCCAGCCCGCTGCTAGAATCGACAATCGGCCTGGCACGCTCGCCGCCACCCAAAACAAGGAAAACGGAAACCCGTGAAACTGCTCCATAAACGACTCCTCGCCCTGGCGATGCTTTACGGCTACCGCGACGCGAAAAGAAGGAAAACTTGACCACCACAAACCCTCCCTATCCCCGTCCCGAGGTCCTCGCCCCGGGAGGGAACCTGGCGAACGTGAAAACCGCCATCGACTTTGGAGCTGATGCGGTCTATGCCGGGGGCAAGTCCTTCGGTATGCGCACAGCCTCGAAAAACCTCAGCCTCGAAGAATTTGACCAGGCGGTACAATATGCCCACGCGAGGCAGGCCCGGATCTATGTGACGGCGAATATCTTGCCGGATAACGACGAAGTCGAGGACATGAACCACTACCTCGGCCAGCTGTGTGACATCGGCGTGGATGCCCTGATTCTCACGGATATCGGGATGTTGGCCTATGCTCATCAGGCTTTCCCGCGGCTGGAACTGCATATCTCTACCCAAGCGGGGGTTACGAATTATCAAGCCGCGAATACCTTACAAATGCTGGGAGCCTCCCGGGTGGTGCTGGCCCGCGAACTCAGCCTGGAACAGGTCCGCGAACTGCGGCGACGCACGTCCGCTGAACTTGAAATCGAGTGCTTCGTCCACGGTTCGATGTGTATGGCTTTTTCGGGGCGCTGCCTGATTTCCAAGCACCTCACCGGTCGCGACGCCAATCATGGAGATTGCGCCCAGTCGTGCCGCTGGAAGTACCGCGTCGAAGAGGAAAAGCGTCCCGGCCAGTTCTTCCCCGTCGAAGTCAACGCGCACGGCACTTTCCTGTTCAACTCCGAGGACATGAATATGTTGCCCTACCTCGATTTAGTTATCGACGCGGGGGTTTCTAGCCTGAAGATAGAGGGGCGCGCCAAAAGCGGTCTCTATGTGGCCGCCATGTCCAATGCCTACAAGGCCGCGGTAAATGAGTACCTGCAGCAACGCTGCGGAGTTTCTGTACCAGCCGTTACAGTTTCAGGTAAAGGTGCTGCCCCGGTCGAGGTTGCCAGGGTCGAGGCCGCCGCAAGTTCTGTATCAACCGTTACAGTTTCGGGTACTACGGTGGACCCGGTCGAGGACCCGCTGTCTGCTTCGGATAGGGTGCAGTTTTCGCCGTGGATTTTGGAAGAGCCCTATAAGGTGACGCACCGGCGCTATTCCACCGGTTTCTGGCTTGATGAACAACCGGTCAGTGAAAATGTCACGGAAGCGGTCTATATAAACGAGTGGATGTTACTGGGCGTGGTCACGAAATACGACCCCGCACAAGAACGCCTGTATCTGTTTTCGCGCAACAAGATTGTCCCTGGCCAAGCAGTCGAATTCCTGGTGCCCGGCGGGCCGCCCATCCCCTTCACCATGCCCGCAGAGGGAATCCGCGACTGGAATGGTGAAGCGGTGGCGCAAATCAACAACCCCGCCCACGACTTCTCCTTCCCCTGCCCGGTATCTGTACCGGCCGGTACAATGATTCGCGGCCGCAACCCCCGCCAACTCAAAGTCTTCGGCTAATTCTAACAGGCCCAAAAATCCAGCGGTGCCGGAGCCTGAAGGCCCCGGCACCCAGAGGAAACCCGCGAAATGACCCAGAAAGTCGAGGTGTCAATCACGTAGCGGTAACGAACCTTTGCCGAAACCACGTCGTCCCACGCCTGGTTGATTTGCTGGCCACTGATAACTTCAATCTGCGGTGCGATGCCCTTTTCGGCGCAGAAATCCAGGACTTCCTGGGTGATGGCGATACCGCCGATAGCAGACCGTCGCGTCCAATCTGGTTATAGGTATAGTTCTGAGGTGCGGTTCCCGGTTTCGCTGCGAGATATGCCTTAGACAGCCGGAATCAAGCCTGCACCCAGCAACAGGGCAATCACACCGCCCAGAATGATGCGGTAGACGATGAAGCCGGTGAAGCTGTGCTTGGACACGAATTTCAGCAACCAAGCGATCGAGGCGTACCCCACCACGAAAGATACCGCTGTGCCCACCAGGGTCGGTCCCCAACCTACCGTGTCCGAGATGTTGCTGAATTCCGTGACTGCCTGTAGGGTTCCGGCCGCCGCCAGGGCTGGAATTCCCAGGAAGAAACTTAAACGTGTGGCCAAGACCCGGTCGAATCCCAGGAAAAGCCCTGCGGAAATCGTCGCGCCGCTGCGCGAAACCCCCGGAATCAGCGAGAAACACTGCACCACTCCGATAATCAAGGCCTGCCAGATAGTAGTGTCGGCGTCCCCGCGCGTGCCTCGACTATCCAGGCTTCCTTTTCTGCGACGACCCGCCCCGGCCTCGACCCGAGCCACGTCTCCGCCTACGTAACTGAGGCTGGAACCCGCGTCGAGGTCCTCGCCCCGGGAAGTACCCACAGTATCTGTACTGGCCGTTACAGATTTCCGCACCGAAACCCGATCCGCTAAAAACAAAACCACGGACCACAACACCAGGCCTCCCGCGACGAACCACATGGAGCGCAACACGGTTTCGATTTCATCTTTGAATAGCAGCCCCACTACGGCGATGGGGATGGAACCGAAGATGATGGCCCAGCCAAAGCGATAGTAGTTATCTTCGCGTGCCTCGGCGCGCTGCAGGCCCTTTACCCACGCGGTGATGATGTTCCAGATATCGGACCAGAAATAGATAACTGCCGCCAAAATCGCACCGATTTGAATCACCGCGGTGAAGGCCACCATGCCGGGGTCGTCAATTTTGAAACCCAGGAGGTACTCGGTGATGGTGAGGTGCCCGGTGGAAGAGACCGGCAGGAACTCGGTGATTCCTTCTACTATGCCCAGAATCAGGGCTTCGAACCAAGACATGGTGAAGATTCTACACTCCGGAGCAAATTGACCCGGTTTCCCGTGGGGTGCCCAGGCTGCGGAATCATGGAAACGCGCGGAATCATTGCATTAGATAGACTGGAGTCGGCAGAAAGGACACGGATGAATCAACACGCCCTGGAGGCTCAAGACCTCTATAAATCTTTTGGTGAACGCGAAGTCTTACGCGGATTGAGTATGCAGGTGGCGCCCGGGAACGTGATGGGTTTCGTCGGCGCTAATGGTGCGGGGAAAACCACTACGATGCGGATTTTCATGGGGATAACCGGAGCGGACCGCGGCAGGGTTTCGCTGGGGGGAGCCGCCATCGACGACCGGGCGCGCACCCGAATCGGCTATATGCCCGAAGAACGCGGCCTCTACCCCAAGATGAAGGTTTTGGAACAGTTGGTCTATTTTGCCCGTCTGCACGGTCTGGACAAGACTGCGGCAACCGCGGCGGCCAAGACCTGGCTGCAGCGCCTGGGGGTGTGGGAACGTCACAATGACTCGCTGGAAAAACTCTCTTTAGGTAACCAGCAGCGCGTCCAGTTGGCGGCGGCTCTGGTGCACGACCCCGAGGCTTTGATTCTGGACGAGCCGTTTTCCGGTTTGGACCCCCTGGCGGTTGACGTTATGAGCGGGGTTTTGATGGAGTACGCCTCGCGGGGGGTACCGGTGATTTTTTCCTCACACCAGTTGAGCCTGGTCGAGGACCTGTGTACGCACGTTTCGATAACTTCCGGTGGTCGGGTGGTGGCCTCTGGCGAGGTCGGTGCCTTGCGTCGCGAGTCGAGTGTGGCGACGGTACTGTTGGAAGGGGACGAGGCCGGGGTGAGTGCGGCGCTGGCCAAGGCGCGAGAACTGGAACGTCCGGTACACAAAGGGGTGGAAGGTACTTTGGTAGAGGAATCCGCGCACCAGGCTCCCGTAGGGCCGGGTTTGGCCCGAATCGAAATCGAGGTCGATAACCTCAGCCCCGAGGGTCACCAGATTCTACTCGCCGCAACCACGGCGGGAACCGTGACTAACTACTCTCCCGTGGTGCGCAGTCTGGCGGAAATCTTTAGGAACACCGTAGAGCCGCCCTCCTCCCCTTCCGAAACCGCATCGGAGGAAAACCCAAGCGGGGGCCGGAAACTACCCTGGGGGCCTCGACGGAGGAAAGGAGCGCAGCGATGAAACAAATACTGATAGTCGCCCAACGCGAATTCATGGTTCGTGCCAAGTCTAAGTCCACCATATTCAGTTTGCTCATCATGATGGTGCTGATTCTGGGCGGCGGTTTTGCGGTGAAGCACTTTGACCTGTTCGCTCCCGAGGTACATGAGATTGGCTTGACGCCACAGACCCAAAGTTATTCCGCGGTTTTCAATCCGGAGCTCAGCGGGCTTTTCGCCGCCCAGAGCGGGAATGAAACCAGCTTCAAGATTCACGACTATCCCGACGACACTGCCTTGGAAAAAGCGGTGAAAGATGGAGACATAGAGCTGGGCTTGGGTGGAACCCTGGACAAGCCCGTGATGATTTCCGACGGGCCAGTCTCGCCGACTCTCAGTCTGGCAGTGCAGTCGGGGCTGTCGAGCTTCAAAACTGCCCAGTATCTGAGCGGCTTGGGGACGAATCTAGAGGAATTTACCAAAGCCACGGACCCCAGCGGGATTCAGGTCAAAGATGTGTCCGAAGAAGGCGGTTTGCTGGGAAAGATGGACTTTAATCTGGGGTTCTACATTGGGAACATGGTGATTTTGTTCGTGTTGTTTATATTCATCATCACGGCCGGAAACCTGGTGTCGGTGGGGGTAGTCGAGGAAAAGACCTCCCGCGTAGTGGAGGTGTTGATCTCTACCGTGAATGCCCGCCGCCTCTTGACGGGCAAGATTTTAGGGATTGGTGCCGTGGGGATGGTGCAGATGCTGCTGGTCGGGGCCGCGGCCTTGGCAACGATGATTTGGAGCGGCATGGCCGATACCTTGCAGGTCGACTTAGGGGCCTACAGTGGCTGGGTTGTGGTGTGGTTCCTGGTGGGCTTGCTGACCTACCTGGTGCTCTATGCCGGGGCCGGGGCAATGGTGGCGCGTCAAGAAGAAATCGCCCAGACCGTGGCGCCTTTGACCATGATGGCGGTCGGCGGGCTCTATGCCGCGATGTTCCTGGTCTATGCCCCCAACGGTCTGGCTTTGCGCGTAATATCAATGATTCCGTTCCTGAATTGCTTTGCCATGCCTACCCGACAACTGGTCTCCACCGAGATGCTGTGGTGGGAACCGTGGCTGAGTTTGGGCATCAACTTGGCGGTGTTACCGGCCTTGATTTGGGTTGGGAGCGCGACTCTACCGCCGCGGAATCCTGTCGACTTCAGGGAAAATCAAGTTGCTGGATGCCTTGACCAGCGGGCAGAAATAGCGGCGACACGCCCGAAAGCGAGTGCATACCGGGGAAATTATCTTTGTGAGATTTCCCCGGTATTGCAATAAAAGGGTCGAGGTTCGCCGGGTCGAGGTCTGGAATGTTGCGAAATCGATTTGACTCGGTGTGGGGGGTGTACTAAGTTATTTATCCGTTGCCCCTGCGACGAACTAAGTCGGTGGGACAGCAATCGAGCCAGATGGCAACTACGGATTGACCGCTGATTAGGGGTATATCTGTGTGTCAAAATGGCTCACCCCGGTGGGGCTTTGGCCTTGCGAGTGGGTTGGTTGGTTTTGAACTCGACAGTGTTTTTGATTGTTTTTTACGCGTTTTTTTGTTGGGTGCCTGGCTTCTGTTTTTGGGGGTTGGGTGCTTGTTAGTGTTTGTTGGTTTCTGTTTTATGAAATCTTCTTTTTTGTCAGGTTTTCTGGCTTCGAATTGTTTTTTTCGGAGAGTTTGATCCTGGCTCAGGACGAACGCTGGCGGCGTGCTTAACACATGCAAGTCGAACGATGAAGCTTGGTGCTTGCACTGGGTGGATTAGTGGCGAACGGGCGAGTAACACGTGAGTAACCTGTCCTTTTCTTTGGGATAACGGCTGGAAACGGCTGCTAATACCGGATATTCAGGCGTGACCGCATGGTTGTGTTTGGAAAGGTTTTTTCTGGAATGGGGTGGGCTCGCGGCCTATCAGCTTGTTGGTGGGGTGATGGCTTACCAAGGCTTTGACGGGTAGCCGGCCTGAGAGGGTGGTCGGTCGCACTGGGACTGAGATACGGCCCAGACTCCTACGGGAGGCAGCAGTGGGGAATATTGCACAATGGACGAAAGTTTGATGCAGCGACGCCGCGTGGAGGGTGTAGGCCTTCGGGTTGTGAACTCCTTTTTCTAGCGAAAAAGGCACGGTTTTGGCCGTGTTGATGGTAGTTGGGGAAGAAGCGCCGGCTAACTACGTGCCAGCAGCCGCGGTAATACGTAGGGCGCGAGCGTTGTCCGGATTTATTGGGCGTAAAGAGCTCGTAGGTGGTTCGTCGCGTCTGTCGTGAAAGCCAGCAGCTTAACTGTTGGTCTGCGGTGGGTACGGGCGGGCTTGAGTGCGGTAGGGGAGATTGGAATTCCTGGTGTAGCGGTGGAATGCGCAGATATCAGGAGGAACACCGATGGCGAAGGCAGGTCTCTGGGCCGTTACTGACGCTGAGGAGCGAAAGCGTGGGGAGCGAACAGGATTAGATACCCTGGTAGTCCACGCTGTAAACGTTGGGAACTAGGTGTGGGGCTGCTATCCTGTGGTTCTGCGCCGTAGCTAACGCATTAAGTTCCCCGCCTGGGGAGTACGGCCGCAAGGCTAAAACTCAAAGGAATTGACGGGGGCCCGCACAAGTGGCGGAGCATGCGGATTAATTCGATGCAACGCGAAGAACCTTACCAAGGCTTGACATACACTGCGACATGCCAGAGATGGTGTGGCCTTCGGGGTGGTGTACAGGTGGTGCATGGTTGTCGTCAGCTCGTGTCGTGAGATGTTGGGTTAAGTCCCGCAACGAGCGCAACCCTTGCCTCATGTTGCCAGCACGTTATGGTGGGGACTCGTGAGGGACTGCCGGGGTTAACTCGGAGGAGGGTGGGGATGACGTCAAATCATCATGCCCCTTATGTCTTGGGCTTCACGCATGCTACAATGGCCGGTACAGAGGGTTGCGATACCGTGAGGTGGGGCTAATCTCTTAAAGCCGGTCTCGGTTCGGATTGGGGTCTGCAACTCGACCCCATGAAGTTGGAGTCACTAGTAATCGCAGATCAGCATTGCTGCGGTGAATACGTTCTCGGGCCTTGTACACACCGCCCGTCACGTCACGAAAGTTGGTAACACCCGAAGCCCGTGGCTCAACCTTTTTGGGGGGAGCGGTCGAAGGTGGGATTGGCGATTGGGACGAAGTCGTAACAAGGTAGCCGTACCGGAAGGTGCGGCTGGATCACCTCCTTTCTAGGGAGCACGTTTATTTTGCCAGTAGCGGGCGCTGTTGTGGTGTTCGTGGTTTTGTGTTTTCTGGTGTTTAGGGTAGCGCGTGGGGAATGGTCGGTTCCTGGTCCTTGTTTTGTGGGGTTGAGGGGCGCTGTCGGGTTTTGGGCTTGCTGGCCTGGCTGGTTATCTGGGTGCGGGTTTTTGGCTTGTGTCTGGGTTTTCTTGGTTGGTTGGTTGTTTTTGTATAGTGGTGCAGTATCTGTGATGCTGGTTTTTTTGTTTTAGTGTTTGTTCTTCTGGTGATATTACTGTTTGGTTTTGTTGTTTGTAAGGGCGTTCGGTGGATGCCTTGGTACCAGGGGCCGATGAAGGGCGTGGTGGACTGCGATATGCCTCGGGGAGTCGTCGAGCGGGCTTTGATCCGAGGGTGCCCGAATGGGGGAACCCAGCCAGGTTTGTGCCTGGTTACCGTATTCTGAATTGATAGGGGTGCGGGGGGAACGTGGGGAAGTGAAACATCTTAGTACCTACAGGAGAAGATATTCCGTGAGTAGTGGCGAGCGAAAGCGGATGAGGCTAAACCTTCGCGGCGTGATAGCGTACAGGCGTTGTCGTGGGGGTGTTGTGGGGTCGCATGCTGCTTTCTGTATTGGAGCGGGGCCTTTTGATTCTGGTTTAGTTGAACTGTCTGGGATGGCAGGCCGTAGAGGGTGATAGCCCCGTAGGTGTTTGGTCAGGGTCTGGGTTGGTGCGTGTCCCCGAGTAGGACCGGGCTCGTGGAATCTGGTTTGAATCTGCAAAGACCTCTTTGTAAGCCTAAATACTTCCTGGTGACCGATAGTGTATTAGTACCGTGAGGGAATGGTGAAAAAGTACCCCGGAGAGGGGAGTGAAATAGTACCTGAAACCGGGCGCTTACAATCCGTCAGAGGCTTTAAGGGCTGATGGCGTGCCTATTGAAGAATGAGCCTGCGAGTTATGTTACGTGGCGAGGTTAACCCGTGTGGGGTAGTCGTAGGGAAACCGAGTCTGAATAGGGCGTTGAGTCGCGTGATGTAGACCCGAAGCGGGGTGATCTACCCTTGGCCAGGTTGAAGCACGTGTAGAAGCGTGTGGAGGACCGAACCCACCTGGGTTGAAAACCGGGGGGATGAGCTGAGGGTAGGGGTGAAAGGCTAATCAAACTCCGTGATAGCTGGTTCTCCCCGAAATGCATTTAGGTGCAGCGTTGCGTGTTTCTTGCTGGTGGTAGAGCTACTGGTTGGCTGATGGGCCGTATTGGTTACTGAGGTCTGCCAAACTCCGAATGCTGGTTAAGTTAAGCGTGGCAGTGAGACTGTGGGGGATAAGCTCCATTGTCAAAAGGGAAACAGCCCAGATCGTCGACTAAGGCCCCTAAGCGTGCGCTGAGTGGGAAAAGGATGTGGAGTCGCGTAGACAACCAGGAGGTTGGCTCAGAAGCAGCCATCCTTGAAAAGAGTGCGTAATAGCTCACTGGTCAAGTGGTTCCGCGCCGATAATGTAGCGGGGCTTAAAGCGTACCGCCGAAGTCGCGGCATCAACACGGTTCACGGCCTCTTAAGGGATGGTTAGTGGTGTTGTTGGGTAGGGGAGCGTCCTGCCTGGGGTGAAGCTAGGGAGTGATCTCTGGTGGACTGGGTGGGAGTGAGAATGCAGGCATGAGTAGCGAGTGGGAAGTGAGAATCTTCCCCGCTGGATGACTAAGGGTTCCAGGGCTAGGTTTGTCCGCCCTGGGTTAGTCGGGTCCCTAAGGCGAGGCCGACAGGCGTAGTCGATGGGTAACCGGTTGATATTCCGGTACCGGCGAAAAACCGTCCAAGACGAGGCGTCCTATGCTAACCGATGCTCTGGCTTCTGGTTGCCTTCGGGTTTCTGGTTTGTCAGGGTCTTGGGGTCCTGGGGTGTAGTAGTTTAGCGTGTTAACAGGAGTGACGCAGAGAGGTAACCGGCGCGTGTCTTATGGCTTGGCGCGTCTAAGAGTGTGGCCTGTCTCCTAGGTAAATCCGGGGGGCGTGAAGGGTGAGGCTTGATGGTGAGACTGTTATGGTTGAAGTTCGGTGATCCTGTACTGTCGAGAAAAGCTTCGACGCGAGGTTTTAGCCGCCCGTACCCTAAACCGACACTGGTAGTCAGGTAGAGAATACTAAAGCGGACGGGTGAATCATGGTTAAGGAACTCGGCAAAATGCCCCCGTAACTTCGGGAGAAGGGGGACCATCCTGGTGACCTGCCCTTGCGGTGGTGAGCTGGTGGTGGTGGCAGATAATTGGGGGAAGCGACTGTTTATCAAAAACACAGGTGCGTGCTAAGCCGTGAGGCGCTGTATACGCACTGACGCCTGCCCGGTGCTGGAAGGTTAAGAGGAGCTGTTAACCACTTGTGGTGAAGCGGTGAATTAAGCCCCAGTAAACGGCGGTGGTAACTATAACCATCCTAAGGTAGCGAAAATTCCTTCGTCGGGTAAGTTCCGACCTGCACGAATGGCGTAACGACTTCCCTACTGTCTCGACCGTGAGCCCGGTGAAATTGCATTACGAGTAAAGATGCTCGTTTCGCGCAGCAGGACGGAAAGACCCCGGGACCTTTACTATAGCTTGGTATTGGTGCTCGCTTGCGATTGTGTAGGATAGGTGGGAGACTGTGAAGCTGGCACGCTAGTGTTGGTGGAGTCATTGTTGAAATACCACTCTGTTGTAAGTGGGTTCCTAACCTCGGACCGTGATCCGGTTCAGGGACAGTGCCTGGTGGGTAGTTTAACTGGGGCGGTTGCCTCCTAAATAGTAACGGAGGCGCTCAAAGGTTCCCTCAGCCTGGTTGGCAATCAGGTGTCGAGTGTAAGTGCACAAGGGAGCTTGACTGTGAGACGTACATGTCGAGCAGGTACGAAAGTAGGAACTAGTGATCCGGCCATGGCTTGAGGAAGCGTGGTCGCTCAACGGATAAAAGGTACCCCGGGGATAACAGGCTGATCTTGCCCAAGAGTCCATATCGACGGCATGGTTTGGCACCTCGATGTCGGCTCGTCGCATCCTGGGGCTGGAGTAGGTCCCAAGGGTTGGGCTGTTCGCCCATTAAAGCGGTACGCGAGCTGGGTTCAGAACGTCGTGAGACAGTTCGGTCGCCATCCGCTGCGCGCGTTGGAGAACTGAGGAGGCCTGTCCCTAGTACGAGAGGACCGGGACGGACGAACCTCTGGTGTGCCAGTTGTTCTGCCAAGAGCATGGCTGGTTTGCTACGTTCGGGAGGGATAACCGCTGAAAGCATCTAAGCGGGAAGCCTGCTCCAAGACCAGTTCTCCACCACTTATGTGGGAAGGCCCCAGTAGACTACTGGGTTGATAGGCCAGGCGTGGAAGCACGGTAACGTGTGGAGCTTACTGGTACTAATCGGCCAAAAACAACAACACAAACACACACCACACACGCAAACACGAACACGACATAAATCTCTCTGTCCAGATACTCGCAACCGCTATACAAAAACCACCAACCAGCCACCAGCAAACAGCACACAGCCCGAAAAACGTGGCGGCGGTCATAGCAGCGAAACGCCCGGCCCCATCCCGAACCCGGAAGCTAAGCCTGCCCGCGCCGATGGTACTGCACTCGACAGGGTGTGGGAGAGTAGGAAAACCGCCGCACTACAAACAATCACGACCCCGCCCCA